>NZ_JAUCCU010000001.1:1208781-2417562 GCF_034675845.1 Castellaniella sp. | reverse complement strand
CCACCGATACGCCGCCCAGGCGCTGCACGTCGTACCGGCGACCACGTTCGGGTAAGTCGTTTGGCACTTTCCAAAGCCCTTCGGCCACGCGCTCCACGATGCCGGCGCGGCGCAAGGCTTCCAGACGACGGACATGGGAAGCGACAACTTCCTGCGGATCGCGCCCCGGTTTGGCCCGGCCTTGCTCAATCTCCAGGTGATGGCCTGTGCGGTACAGGCCATCGCTCGCCAGCCCCACGATATTGCGGTCGGCGGCCCGTTCTTCTGCGGACCCTTTCACTTCCACCACTGAGCCGGTGGGATAGTTCGCCGGTTCGTCGCGGGCATTGAGCGTGACATAGTGGGCCTTGCCATCCACGCCATCGATGACCAGATAGCCCCTATCGCGCAGTTCGTCGGCCAGCCCCTTGGCGGCGACGCGCCCGAGAATGGTGCGACCATCCTCGCCCGGCTCGAACACGGCCATTTCTCGGGACTGGCCGCTCATGGCCCGTTGTAGGGTGCGGATGATGTCGCCGCGTTCGCCCAGCGCATGCAAGGTCTTTTCCGCATCGGGATGGATGGCCCAAGCGCCAGATTGCAATTCCTCAGCCAGCCTCATACGCTGCAAGCGTTGCAGGCGGCCGATCAGCAGCAAGCGCTGGCGTTGCAGCCGGGGTTCGTTGAAGCGTTCGATATGCACCCGGCCATCATCGCCAACCTCACGCTGCAAGGTGCGATCCAGGCCCGTCCAGCGTTCCTGATTCACCTCGCGCTGCATGGTCTGTTGGATCTCCAGTTCAGTGCGCGGTCCCAGCCATTCGGTTGCCAGCTCAGAAGCACGATGACGGAAGCCCTGAGCGATGTAGTCGCCCGCGATGATGAGGTCTTGTCCGGCATCGTCGCGCCCACGCACGATGACGTGCGTATGCGGGTTGTCGGTATTCCAATGATCGACCGCCACCCAATCCAGCCGTGTCCCCAGGTCGGCTTCCATGCGGCCCATCAGGTGCCGGGTATAGGTGCGCAGGTCATCCAGCTCGGCCCCATCCTCGGGCGAGACGATGAAACGGAAATGGTGACGGTCATCGGCGCAGCGTTCCTTGAAAGCGTCAAGGTCGGCTTCATCCACCTGCGGCCCATAAGCCCGCCCCGGTTCACCGTCGCGGCCCGTACCATCTCGCTCGACGTAACGCAGGTGTCGGGACAAGGATTGCGGGCTGGCCTGGCGCTGATTGACCAACAAGGTCTTGATGGTGACGCGCCGCGAGAATGGCGTAAGCGTCGCCCCCGCGAAACGCGCCGCCGTGTGGCCGCGCCCCAGGCGTGAGCCGGGACGTTGACCCGCTCGCTGGCCTTGGCTTTTGGTCAGCGCGGGCCGACGCACCGCCGACTTGCCACCCGCTTTGCCGACCTGCTTGAGCACCTTGGACACAAAGCCCTGAACCCGATCCTTCGGGGCGCTGGGGCGCATGCGAAAGTCATCATCATGGCGATCATTCATGGCCGTTCCTTTAGAAAGGTATAGCGTGTCCGGGCGTGCAAAGCACGCGGACATGCCAGTATCGGCGCGGGCCACGCGCCCCAAGCGGCACAGCGGCAAAGCCGCGCCGTGCCGCACCACCCCCATGTGCAGACGGGCTTTCGACGCGGGCAGGTGCCGCGTCCTTTTGTCTTGCCTTCCGCCTTTGCCTGTCGCTTTCGCTCCCGGCGTCGGCGGCTCGGTGGCGCTGCGGCACGCGCAGCCCGCCCACCGATGAACGCAGCGATGGGGCCGCAGGCCAGGCGCGTTCAAGGCAAGACACCTGCACGTTGGACGGGTGCGCCGAAGGCGACGCGAAGCGCAGTGTTGAAGACACAGCATCGACACCCACACTGCACGCGCCGCGACACGCCGACAACCACGATGAAGACACGCCTGATAGCACGATGCCATGCACGGCGACGAGCAAGGAATCGGTACACATCATGGGCGAGCCTCCGGCCAGATTGGGCGCGCGATGCCGATTACGGCAGCGGCGCTCACCGGGCCAAAGTAGCGGCTATCGAACGATGCCGGATTGCTGACACTCAGCAGGAACAATTCACCCTCGGCCAGCGGTCGGCACGGCTGCCAGGATGGCAATGGCCGACCCAGCCGATCAGCAGAGGGAACGGCGGCCACCGGCACGCCGTCAATGCGTACCTGGCCCTGCACGATGCAAACGTGTTGTGGCGCGACCGCGCCCACACGTTTGAGCAGTGGAATGTGGGCCGGTAGGTAGCCGCGCTGGGCGGCGAGCGCCACCGCATCAGCAGGCAATCGGGTAAGAATGATGCTTCCTACCGGCAGGGAGTGAGGCCGACGATGGAACGGTTGGATGCGATACCAGCCGACGGAAACGCTATCAGACGGGTTGTAGACCAGGCGCGGTAGCGGCTGCACAAAGGACGCCCAGGCCAGCGCAGCCAGGCCGATGGTGCACAGAGCAGCCAGCGCAAGGCGTGCGCGCAAGCGCGAGCGAAGACGGGCCGTGTTGCCCGCCGCATGGGCAGACGATGGAATCCTGTTCATCGCAGTACCCTCCCGGCCAGCCACGCCGCATGCCGTTCCATGCTGTATTCGGGCAACGGCAAGCGCGCCGCGAGCCGGTTGCCCAGCGTGCGCCAGTACGCGGGCGAGGAGGCAGCGGGCGCGATGCTCAGCGCCTCGATGGCGTCGATACGTTGCAGCACCGCCTGCACGGCCTGCTCGCCCTCGGCCTTCAAAAGCAGCCGCGCCCCAGGCTGCACGCCGGGGAGGCGCTGCAGAGCATCGAACGGTGTGCAAGCCTGCATCACCATGAGCTGCCAGCGGATCGTGCCGTAGTCATTGGCTTCCCAGAGCATGCGGCAGAACATCGCGCCGGGCAGGAAGATCGCACAGCGCCGCCAATGGTCGAGCGTCACAATGCGCGCCGGCTCGCCAAAGCGCAGGTAGAGTTTCAAACGGGTTTCGATGTAGGCAAGCGACACGCGAGTCAGCGGAACGCTGGCCGCAAGGCCGGGCGCGGTAGGTGATGGGGATACGGTCATGGCGTGTCCTTCAATGGAAACTCCCGCTCCAGAATGCCGCGCAGCAGATCGGCCACCGTCACGCCTTGCGTGAAGGCCGACACCTTGATACGCGCGCGTAGCGCGGGGGTAATGTCCAGGGTCAGGCGGGCGGTATAGAGGTCACCCTTGTTCAGCGCCGTGGCGTCGCCCTGCAGTATCCACGCCTCGGCGTGCGGATTCGCGGGCGGGCGCGCACCGATGCCGACGCGCTTGCCGGTGGATGTGGGGCTGGTCGCGGCCCTGGGTTTGACATTGGGTGGCGGCTTGGCGGTCATGTCGACCACCCCAGCAGTTCGTCCACTAGCGCGGTGATTTCCCGTGCGGCGGCGCTCTCGGGTGCCGACTCCCGGGCAAGGCGACCGGCGGCCACGCTATCGGCAAAGACGATCCGTTGCCGAACCTCGGCGCGTAGCGCCGGAAGGGTCTGTTCGGCCAGCGACTGCCGGGCTTCGCGCCCAATGACGGTGGTGCTCACGCGCCGGTTGATGACAAATGCTGCCTGCAGCACAGGCCGGAATACCTGTGCCTCATGAATGAGCGCCACCCATCTCAGCGCTGGCCCACACGTCATAAGGGCTGGGCTGCACCGGAATCAGCACATATTCGGCTGCTAGCAGCGCGGAGCGCGCCAAGGCGGCGATCCTGGGCGGCCCGTCGACGATGATGTGATCGACGCGCCTGGCGAGTTCTGGCGCCTCTTGATGCAAGGTTTCGCGGGCCAAGCCCACGGTGCTAAACAACCTGGGTAGCCCTTGCTGGCTTCGGCGCTGCGTCCAGTCCAGGGATGAGCCTTGCGGGTCGGCATCCAACAGGATGACCTGCTGACCGCGTAAAGCCAGTTCACCGGCAATGTGCGTGGCAAGCGTGGTCTTGCCCACCCCGCCTTTTTGATTGAGCAAGGCGACGATCATGGCTTGGCCCTCCAAACTGAAAACCGCCGCTTGGTTTGCCCTGCAAAACCGTTTTTTTGGTGGTGGAAATGACCTGCGATTCCGGGCCACTGGATCGCTGCTTTCCGAGACGACGCCCCTCTACTAATCGTTAGAGTAGTTAAGTTAGATAAGTTAAGGGCTGCGCAAACCCAATAGCGGCGCGGGTTTGCGGCCGTTTGACACGCCTGATAGCACGATAGTCCCACGCCTGATAGCACGATACCTCGCACGTCTGATAGCACGACACTATTCACAGGATATCCACAGCCTTTCCACAGACTTATCCCCGTGCCGTGGGCGGCACCGGCCGGAAGGTCAGCAGTTCGCGCCCTTCGTGCGCCACCAGCTCGATACCCAGGACATAGCCGGGCAGCGATTGCTTCGCCACCAGGGCGCGCAGATCGCAGGCGAAGGCGTAGGGTTTGGCGGTGCTGCCGGACTTCTGATGCAGGTAGCGGAAATCGAATTGCCAGCCGGTTTCCTGTTTGCCTCCATGCTTGCGCACCAGGCGGTACAGCCAGCGCTCGATGCCGCCAGTCAGGCGAAAATACGCCGGGTCGATGGTCAAGACGAGCGCCGCATCGAGCACGCCCGCATAGAACCAGTCCGGCAGAACCAGTTCGATGCCCAGCGGCTTGCCGCCGGCATCGGCCAGCTCCTTCCATTCGTTGATCCACGAAAACCGATGCAAGCGCCGCCCGGTGGTTTCGCGGATGGATGTCGCCACCGTTGTGGATTGCAGCCGGTCGAGCGCGGCTTTCAGGCGCTGGTAGTCGCGTAACGACTTGCCGCGCCCGATAAAGCGCAGAATCTCGTAAGGCGTGGCCTGCATCCTGCGGGAAGGCGGGATACCCGCATCGCGGGCCTGCACGATCTGACTGGCGGCCCAGATGAGGATGTCCGCATCCCAGATGGTGGCAATGCCGTGTTCCTGCGTGCCCTCCACGCGAATGGTCACGTTCCCGCTGCGAAAGTCGATGGGCGCGACGCGCCGCGACTTCGCCAGCGAGAAGAACGGATAGGCCATCAAATCCTGGGCATCGCGCGGCGCCATGTCGCCCGGCAACGCACGGAACAGGTCGAGCTGTTCCTGCGGCGTCTGCTGGAGCGCGGGCGGTTGCCGCGACGACAGCAAGAGGCGAGACATGGCGACGGCCACCAGCGCGATACAGGTCAGCGGCCGTCACGGTAGTCATCCGCATGACGCTGCGCATACTCGGGGTCGGAGGTGGCCTCGTAGCTGCGCGCATCGGCCCAGGAATCCAGATCGGCCACTGCATACATGACGCGCCGGCCGAACTTGCGAAATTTCGGCCCGCCGCCGATCACGCGCTGCTTTTCCAGCGTGCGCGGCGACAGGCGCAAGTATTGGGCGGCTTCGTCGTTGGTCAAGTAGCGCTGTGGCTGTGCGGGCGTGGTTGTGGCTGAGGGTACGGCGGCAGGCCGTAAGGGAGCGGGTCGCATGACATGAACCTCCATCGTTCGGTATCGTCGGCAGCACCAGCGCTGCCGGATGGAGACAGTCTCAACAAAGCCGGGCAAGCTGCTCAGGGACGTTTTGCATGGGGTGCAGATCGTCCCTGTTCAAGCATGGGAAGATGTGCCAGGCGGCGGTAGCCGCCGCGCATCAGCGCCTCCCCCCGGCGAACCAGGCGACGCACGCGGGCGCGCAACGCGCCGTCGGCGTGCCAATCGCCTTCTGTGACCTGCTCGGGAAACAGCCCCTGGGCCACATCGCGCAAGGATGCGCCCGCCAGGGTCGCATCCAGCGCCTGCAGAGTGTGCAGCTCCTGCAAGGCCGACAAGGTCGGGCGCGGACGAACGACCGCAATGGGCACGGCGTCATCGGCCAGAGCCGGTGGATAGTGGGTACGTGACGTAGCGCTCGCGCGGATGGCATAGACGTAGGCCATGCCATCGCCCAGGCCGGGCGCGATGGCCAGTTGCAGGCGGCAGCCCGGCCAGCGCAGCCAGAGCACCAGGCGCTTGCCATCGTGAACAATCCGTTTACTGCCTGGAAAGCACCAAAGTCCAAAGAGAGCAGCATCGGGCAAGGGGTCGGCATCCGGGTAAAGCTGAACTCCCTCATGATCGGGAAACCAGACCGGATGCGCGTCGCGCGCATCCAGGGCCGGATCTTCCAGCAAGCGCAAGCCCCAGTGGTGAGCGGCCTGTTTCCCCGCATCTGGCTGAGTCTGCAAATTCTGCCAATCTTGCTGGTAATCAGGATGCCGTCGCAGATACTCCCAGGCCAACGCCGGGCCATCCAGATACAGCACGTACAGATACGCAGCGCTCGGATACCAATGGTGAATGGTCGAATCCGCCATAACGCAAACCCCCGAATTTCAGCGGGCCTACCGTCATGGAAATCTTACACAGCGCAGTTTCAATGCGTTAAGACTTAGCTACCAATCAAATAAAATTAAACTAAAAATTTCCAGTCCGATTGGGCTTAACTATTGCGCGGTTCATTCGAATGCGACGATGGCTCCGCTGCAATCTCAGCATGCAGCATCCATCACCCTGCCGCATTTGGCGAAAAAGATCATGACTATTTAAGTCTGGGCCGCTGCGCTATTCTGCAAGACGCCTGATTCAGACCGAATGGGTCTTGAATATGATGGAAATAGTCTCAATACGCCTTGTTTGGATGTGGCGCGCTTGCCTCGCAATCGGCCATCTCCCACCAGTTAATCGGTGATTGAGCCGTTTTCCTGTGCGAGACGGACGTATTCCGATAGCGGGCGCGCCGCCCGGAAATAGCGGTCACGCATCACGGGCTGTTTGCGCGGCCCGACGATGGGCATCAGATCAGACAGCCGTACCGTGCCCAGATCGGGCATGCCCAGCCCCAGGTCGATCAGGCCATAGGCCGTATCGCCATCGTCCGCGTCGAGTTCGGTAAGCAGCCAGGTCAGGTGCGCATCCGGGGTGAAAAGCCGCACCACCGGTAGCGGGTCGATGGTCTGCCCAGCCGCGCGGGCCTGCCCATTGGCGAGCAGTTGTGCGCGTTCCTCATCGGTGATGAGAGAAGGATTCACAGCTGCGCTGCCAAAGCGTAAAGCCGCTGATCTGCATTCGCGTCTTTGTGCGAAAGCGCGAAAGCGGTTTGTATGGAATCCGGGCAAACGTAGATACGTAATGCCGCGTCGGTGCGAAGCAAGAAAAGCACGATTGCGATTCTCCGGTTTTACGGAAATCCAGAAATACGGATTTCCTTCATTACACAGGAAAAAGAAGAAACTTGAATGAATGAGTTAAAGATAACGTGGTTTTAATTGTGCCGTGGAACGACGCTTGTGTCTATGAGCAAGCGTCCCATCCAGCGCGGCCGCCCCTTGGGTGCCACCACCTTCGATGCCGAATTGGCGCAAGCCTTCGGCATGGCGGTGCGCGCGCTGCGCACGGAACGCGGCATCGCCCAGGAAACCCTGGCGAACATGGCCGTCATTGAGCGCTCCCACCTGGGCAAGATCGAGCGCGGCGAGCACGCGCCCACACTGTCAGTCATCTTCAAGATCGCCGGCGCGCTGGAATGCAGCACGGCAGTGCTGATGACCGCGACAGAAAATCAGCTTACCGAAGGTAAGGTTTCACTGTAGGGTCTACGATCCGTGCGCCGCAACTCGCCGTTGGGCGCACCAGACGCGAAAGCGCTCCGCCAAAAGGCGGGGGCCGTGAGGGTTAAGCCGCTTACGGCTTGCTGCGCGACCACAGCAGGTCGTGCGTGCCGTCCTCGTTTTCGATCAGGCGAGCGTAGACCGTGGCGGGGAACGAGGGGTCATCCAGGGTCACGGATAGGTATTCGCGCCCGGCCTAACTGGTTTTTTGCCACGCCGCGCCGATGTCGTTGCCCGCTGCCTGCAGGCGGTAGTCGGGGGCTTTGCCATTCTCTCCCTTGTCGTTGGGAACCAGCTTGACCTTGACGTTGAGCGTCAGAGTGCGCAGTGTGCCGGTGTAGCCGTCTTTGTCTACGGTGAAGGTGCCGATAGTAGCCATGGTAATTCTCCTTTCAGGGTATCAAGGTCGCGCCAGTGCGTCCTTGTTGTGATCCGGTCGGCGGGGGTGGGCTGGCCGCACCGCGCCAGCGGCCGTAACAGCGTGAAGGGCCGGGAAGCACAAACAATTTGTCTCGCGAGGAAGCCGCCCCCCGGCGGCGGGGAAATTGTTCGTGCTGGATGGTTGCGGCCAATCAGCCCGAAGGCGCAGCCGCCCCCCCGCCAGGATTCACGACAAGACAAGGACGTACAGGCCGACCGTCCTGCAAAGGAGACATGGTGGAATCGGTGCCCCGCATGACTCCTTCACCGGCATGTGCACTGATGCGGGCAAGGTTCAGTCTTCCGTTGCGAGGCGAGAACACCCCCGCCGCGCACTGCGGCGCTGAATTGAAAGCGTGGTGTGGCAGTTCCATAAGCAGGCCGGGCGAGTTATCAGTGAGCCGCCCCTCGTGATGTCTCAGACAAGGTGCTGCCAGCATCGTGGACGGCACGCTTACGTGCAACCTGCGGCAGCAAGCCCTGGCGTAGTGTTACCCGCGCCGCCGTTTGGCGGGGCGCTGTTTATTGCAAGCAAAGCGCATGCGCCGTATCCGGGCGACGCGCAAAAGGGGCAGAAGCCCCCAGGATTTACAACATACCCATCTCGGCAAGTGATGCCGTCTCCTGACCGGCCACGATGACATGATCCAATGTACGAACATCCAAGAGCGCAAGCGCCTTCTTCAAATGGGTAGTCAACGCCTTGTCCGCCTCGCTTGGCTCAGGATTCCCGCTGGGATGATTGTGCGCCAGGATGACTGCGGCCGCGTGATGATGCAGCGCCGCCTTAGCGACTTCGCGCGGATAGACCGATGTTTGATTCAGCGTGCCCTGGAACATTTCCACGTATTCGATCAGACAATGCCGGGAATCAAGGAACAGGACAGCGAATACTTCCACGTCGAAGCCAGCCAGTTTCGCCGTCAGATATTCCTTGACGACGGTTGGTGATGTAAAGGCCGTTCCGCGCACCATTTTCTGATCTACCGCCTGGCGGGCCGCTTTAAGAATCTGGTCTGTGGTCGCTGGCAGATAGCGCCCCTGCGCGTCACGCACCAGCAAAGCGGAATCAAAAGAGGAAAAGGATTGTTCAGACATGATCGTGCTCCGGTTACTCGGGCGGAATTGCCCGGAACCGTGTCCAACACGGCGCAGCACAAGCGGTCAGGGGTCGCAGACGGCCGCCAGGCCGCAAGCGTGCCAGCACGTGCAGCCCTTGACGGCGAGCAGCCCGTGATACGGTGAAGGGAACAGCAAGACCGCCCCACAGTGCCACTGGGTTTTTCATTGAAAACTTCTGCGTGAAACGCGGCTGTGCCTGAATGGTTGCCCGCAGTGCAACCCGCAAACGAAGTGCGCAGCGCGACAGGCGCGAAGGCGTGAGGGATTGACGCCGAATGGCCGTGACGACAAGGTCGGCATGGGGCGTAGCCCGAAAGCCCGGCGGCGCTTGCGTCGACACGCACAGTTTTATCCACAGATTCTGTGAGCAAGCCTGTGCATAATCCGTGAAGTTTTCATGGCACGCCTTGTTTCCTGCGCCCTGCGACTAAATGGGGCGTGTTTTATCCATCATGACGGTGTTGCCTGATCTCTGGGCTGATCGGTCAGCGTGACCCCGCTGGAAAGCACGTCCAGCCCCGCAAGCTGCGCGGGGAAATACTCGCGCAAGACCGCCGCCGCAGCATCCAGCCGGGATGCTGCGGCGGCAATTTTGTGCTTCACGCCTTTGAGTCCGGGCCAGCCTTGGGGGCTGCATCCGGCTGATTTGCTTTTGGGTTGTCTCCGGGCGCGGCTATGTAGCGCCCGGATTTTGACTATCGGCCCCAAAGCGTCGGGGCTTTGGGGCCGATGCTGATTGGACGGCGAAGCGCCCCGGCCTGAACCGGGGCGCTTGCTTATCGTCAGGATTATGCGGCTACAGCATCAGCCGCTTTTTCGGTTTCGGCTTCAATTTCGGTGGTGGTATCCTGCGATGCTTGCGCCCGGAAGACGGCGGGCATCCAACCTGTACCGTCCACCAACCGTTCGGCTTCGCTGGCAATCTCGGCCTTCTTCAGCTTTTCCAACCGGGAAACGTGGTCAGGCGCGAACTCGCCTACAGCGTCCAGAATCATGGCCTTGGAAATATGCTTAAAGTAGCCCTCAAAGGTGGGCTGCCACCATGTCGCCATGTCAAGCCCCACGGCTTGCGCCAGTCCCGCGCCGGGTTGCTGTAGTTGTAGCGCGAGGCGTGACCATATCCACGGTCGCCGCCGCGCATACCGCCAACAGCGCCAGCAATTCATCCTGCGGCATTTCCAGCAACGTGGCAAACAATTCCGTACTGTCATCCCCGGGCAAAGTGTCACCGGCTATCCTGTTGCAATTCGCCCAGCGCCACGGCGGCGGGCGATTCTGTCCAATCGGGGGCAATGCCTTCCAGCCGATCTTGTACGGTCAGGTTTACGCCTAACGGCATGCTGTCGCGTTGATAGCGGTCACGTTGCAATACGGTTTGCACCATGCCATGCACCACAGCCGCCAGTGTTGCTTGCGGATTCCGAGTCAGTTCGATTTGCAGCGCGGCGGTGCGGTGGGCGCTCAAGCGTTGCGCCAACCGGTCGGACATAGAAGCGATCTTGGGCTGGTCGTCATCCTCACTGTCGCCGTTCGGGCCGTCCTCGTCGCTGAAACCCTGGCGCAGCCGCTCCAAAGTGCGCAATGCGCGGGCTTCGGCTTCGCGCATCAGGCCGCGATGCACGACAATCTGACCTTGCCGATCAAGGGTGACAATAGCCCCGGCGGCGGCTTTAACGTTCGGGCCGTAGTCCAGCAAACGATCTTCCAGCACCTGTAACTGTTGGCCCACGCGGTCGCCTTCCTCCTGCAAGGCGTCGGCCTTTTCCTCGTCGTCATCTTCCAGCGCCATATCGAGTTCTTCACCAATGGCCTGCATCTTGGCTTCCAGCTTTTCCATCCGGTCGCTTTCCCGCTTGGTGGGGTTGCGTCGTTCTCGCGGAGCACGCTGAAAGACTTGCAGATCGGCATAGGTGGCGGTGGGTGCGGCATCCACCCATGCCCACCCCTCGGCCTTCACTGTTGCGGCGTGGCCGTCTAGTTTTTCGCGCACCAAGGTTTCCAGCAGCGCGGCATCGGTCACATAGGCGCCGGTATCGTCTTGCGCAAATAAATCACGGCGAACGCCACCGCCTGCGGCTTCGTAGGCATCCAACCCTACGAAACGCACCAGCGCATGACCTGCGTCAATTTCCCGCTCGGTGAGCCGATCACGCAAGGCGTGGGGGCTGGCGCTGCCATTCGGGTGCTTCATAAAACGCGGCTTTCTGTGCCGTATGGTCGTCAGTGATGGCAAGCGCCATCAACTGGTCAAGGTTCACGGTATCAGCGCGGTAATCCGCCAGCAGGCGCGGCGAGACGTTCGCCAGCTTCAAACGGCGCTGCACCACCAGTGGGGTAACGCCGAAATCTGCCGCAATGTCTTCAATGGGTCGGCCCTCGGCCACCAGCGCGGCGAATGCTTCGAACTGGTCTGCCGGGTGCATGGCTTCGCGTTGCACGTTCTCGGTCAGGCTGATAGTGCGGGCGTTGGCGTAAGGCACCAGCAAGCACGGCACCTCCCATTCCTTCGGTATGCGGCGCGTCTTGGCCAGCAGTTTTAACGCAGCCAGCCTACGCCCACCGGCCACGACTTCGTAATGTTCATCATTTTTGGCCAGAATCACAGTGAGGTTTTGCAGTAGCCCCACGCGGGCGATGCTGGCGGCCAGCGCGTCGATAGACTGGCCTGCGGTCTTGGTCTTGCGTACGTTGCGCTTGGAGGCGCGAAGCTGCGACAGCGGCACCAAAATCAGGTCTTGCGCCGGGGCTACGATTTCCTGCGTGGTGGTTTCGATAGCTTGGGTTTCGGTTTGGTTGATAGCGTTCATGATGAAAATTCCTTTTGGTTTGTGAAAATGCAGCCATGAAAGACGCGGCAAGGGTGGCTGCCTGCCCCTGCCACGTGAGGGGAATCAGGCTTTCAACTGGCGCATGCCCTCGGCCAACAGCCACAGGGAACGGTTCAGGCGAATGTCGGCATCAATGCCCTGCACGGCGCGGGTGCTTTGGCGGCGACCGTTGACGCTGCGGCCACGCAAACCGCCTTTAGTGAGGTTTTCCTGTACGCGGTTAAACGCCATCCACAAATCTGGGCGGCGGTCGTCATACCGGCGCGGCATGAGAACTTGGCTTTCGGTGATGGGTGTGGGCTTGTCGGGGTCGTCGTACTTCAAGGCCAGCGCGGCGCGGGCAAAGATTTCGGCTTCGCCTTCGTCCAGCGTAATGGCCTGCATGGCTTCGCGGGATTCTTGCGCCTGTTCAAAACCGCTCAATACCTCATAAGCGCCTTCGATGACGTGCCCGGTCACGTCGCCCTTATGTGGAATGCGCACATCGGCCACGGTGTCGCCGCATACAAGGCCATTGGCGCAAACAAAACGGAACGCGCCAGCCAGCATCTGATAACTGCTCGTGCCATCGTGCGAGTTCAACAGAATGATTTCGTTGGCGATGCTGTCATTAACCTGATTGGCATGACGCAAGCGAATCATGTGTTTGGTGTGTTCGCGCCGGTCTTCGTTACGCACGCGGGTTTGCGTCACCATGAAGGGTTGAAAACCTTCCTTCCGTAGTTCCGCCAGTACCGCCGCCGTGGGGATGTAGCGGTAGCGTTCTGAACGGCTATCGTGGGGTGCCTCGGCATAGATGGACGGAACCACGGCCCGGATTTGGTCATCGGATAGCGGGTAATCGCTGCGCAGTACAGGGGAGCGGGAAGCAAAACGGGATGCAAGCATGGTTATTTCTCCTGACAAATAAAAAATGGGTTTGCTGTTCACCGCACACCGGATTCCAAGATTCGGAAGCCCAACGCTTTTGAGCTTTTTGATGTGCGGTCGGCACGAAGAACCCGGTTGGCCTCGTTGCCACCGTCTTTCCTGAGTTCGTCGCCCGCGACGGTCAGGAGCCCACGAACGTGGGCCGTCAAGGAAGAAAGCGTCAGGTTGGTGCGGCCCGCAGGTGCAGCCGAGGACACGGCCTGGCGCGCCTTGACGGCCCGCGGCCACGGGCTACAGTCGCGGATAAGGTGATGAAGTCAGGAAAGATGGCTGGACAGGTAACGGCCATCCTGTGGTGCTGCCCGCAGGCAAGCGCCAGCGCGCAGGCCCGAAGCGGGGAGCGGGCCGTAGGCGTCAGGGATGTGCAAGGCTGGCGTTAGCCAGTCCCGTTAGGGATGAGCAGTTAGCGAACCTGGAGCTGCGCGGTCTGCGGCAGCAGAGACGCTATGAAATAATGACGTTATGTCCTGAGCGCAGGAAACCCCATCACCTGCTCGCTTTATTCTGATACATTCGATGCGAACAACTGCTGTTAGGCATTCACCATGTTCTCTCGACAAGAAATCAACCACTACAAATTTGAGAATGTTCCGTTAAACCAGGACATTTTTCTGATGCAAGAGAAATGGTTCCCTGCTTACGAGCAATACATAGAAGATGTGTACTTGAGAAAGAATCCTGATCCTGTCGGCTATATCTCATACGCAGCAGTTAATTCAATTTCAGAAGATCATCTGGAAATTTCTTGGTACCCGAACGTACTCGATCGGTTTCATGAAGTAGTTCTCAGACTCCCCAGAAGCGAATTTTTATGTTGTGTAGGCTGCCGGGATATTGATGAAAAACCGAGAATATTTGTTTCGAACGATTGGATTGAAGATCTACACAGGAGACCTTATAGCGCCTTCGCCCTGGTGGATGCTATCGGAGTGAAGAAAGCGCTTAATGCTGGTAGTCTCAAAGAATCCAAACTCTTGTCTTTAAGAAATGCTCTAGATAGCATTGCGGAAAGCAACCCGGGTATAGCCATGTTCAGCTTTGCTGACAGTGTGCTTGTAAAACTCGACTGGACTGTCGGCGCATTCGATAATAAAACTTCATATACCTATGCCCCTGAAAAGCTAATAGATATTGTGGAAGTTATATTTGGCGCTTTCGAAGAACATATCGGCTTGGGCTGCTACGCCTGCATCACACAAGGCTTCAACGAATACAGTGATGGGAAGGTGATTCACCGCTCAGCAAAAGGCAATCATATTTCTCTCAATAGCCTCGGCCTGCCTTTTGCGCAACTCCTCAGTGTTGATCAGGCAGCCCACCAGGCCATCAAATCTGAGAAACACGGCCCATACCAGCTCTACTTGGATTCCAACTACTACAGGTCGCTGCAATGGAGACATGAGTTCGACCGAGACGCCCAGCCGGCAGGCCGGTACCATTCACCAATGAGCAGATGTTCTAGCAAGTACTATTGCCTGAATTTGGATGTGGCTCGTGAAAATATTGCAACTAGCAGCACCTGATAATTCTTTCATGCAGAAGCCGCTTCCCAGCGCAGCTTGATTCAGGCGTCACGCGATTGGTTACAGGGCCGTAGCCCACTAGGCCCAAGGTTTCGTGCCACGCACCCAGGCGCCGCAAAAAAGGGGCCGAAACCCCTATCCCTACAACAAGCCGCGTTCGGCAAACGACACCGTTTCCTGCCCAGCCACCACGACATGATCCAGCGTGTTGACATCGAGTAGCGCCAACGCCTTCTTGAGATGCGCGGTCAGCGCCCTGTCCGCCGCGCTCGGCTCGGGATTGCCGCTCGGGTGATTATGCGCCACGATCACAGCGGCCGCGTGACGATTCAATGCCGCCTTGGCGACTTCACGCGGATAGACCGACGCCTGACTGAGCGTCCCCTGGAACATCTCCACATATTCGATCAAGCGATGCTGCGAATCCAGGAACAGAACCGCGAACACCTCGACATCGAAGCCCGAAAGTTTCGCCGTCAGATACTCCTTGACGACCGTTGGCGACGTAAATTCAGTGCCTCGGGACAGTTTTTGCTCAACCGCGTGGCGTGCCGCTTGAAGAATCTGGTCGGTTGTCGCCGGCAGATAGCGCCCCTGCGCGTCACGTACCAGCAAGGCAGAATCGAAAGTGGGAAAAAATTGTTGCGACATGATCGTGCTCCGGTTACTCGGGCGGAATTGCCCAGAACCGTGTTCAGCACGGCGCAGCGCAAGCAGTCAGGGGTCGCAGACGGCCGCCGGGCCGCAAGCGGGCCGGCCCCCCCCCCCCTTTATGCCCCCCCCCCCGTGATACGGTGAAGGGAACAGCAAGACCGCCCCACCCCACCCGTCACAAACCCTGATTTTGGCAAGCGCAGCGCGCAGGCCCGCAAGGGCCGGAGACATCAGCGGTCAAAGCCGGATGGCCGGGATTCGGCACGAAGCGTGGGGCGCAGCCCGCGAACCCGACGGCGGCACGCCGGGATGCCAAACTCAATCGGCTTATCAGCGATACCGCCTTTTTACCGACACTATCCTCAGGCTCACCTACGCCTATCTACGCCCACGCAAGTTTCCTTGACGGCGGGTTCCGGCAAAAATGCTGCTATGTCATTTCGGTCACCAGTATGATGCCCCCGGCACACAGGGGGACGGGACGCCATGAGCAATCCAAGCCGATGGGTACTCGTCAAGCGGTTTGCCGAAATTACCGGCTATAGCGAGAACGCGGTGCGTCACAAGGTCAAAGGGGGAATTTGGCTGGAGGGTCGCATTTGGCGCAAAGCGCCGGATGGCCGCATCTTTTTAAACATTGCCGAGTTCGAGCGCTGGGTGGAAAGCACAGCTCACGCCAGATCCTTCTGAATAACGCTCACAAGGCATGGCCACTTATACAGGATGGCGGTCTTGCAATACGACCAATGGCCGTATAAAATTGAAAGAATGGCTGCATACGCGCAGGTTTCCACCATTCTTGTCTATGTCTGAATCGACGAAGCAGCAAAGCCCGCCGGTCGCCATCATTCGTGATGCCCGCATCGTGGCTGGCCTCACTCAAACGGAAGCAGCGCAAATTGTGCGAGTATCGCTGCGCGCATGGCAGCGTTGGGAGGCGGGCGATCGTTCCATGCCTTCCGGTCTTTTCGAGCTTTTCATGCTCAAGACCCGCCAATGGCCCTTGAACGAAAAACCGAAGGCGGAGTAAGCATAAGCAGCAGGAGCATCGTGATGGCAGTCGAAGCAGTAGCGAAGACCGGCTTCCCCGGCATCTGGATACACGGCAAATCGATCCGCGTGGACTTCATGCACCAGGGCGTGCGCCATCGGCACACTCTCGGCCTCGATCCCACCAAAGCGAATCTCAAGCACGCCGCACGTCTGCGCAGCGCAGCCCTGTATGCATTGCGCACCGGCACCTACAACGAAGCAGAGATGTTTCCGCATACGCGCCCGGCAGAGAGCACTGTCCAGACCAGCAAGCGCCTTGGCGACTTGTGCGACCGCTACAAACCGCTCAAGGCGGTGGACATCACCCCGGAAACGCAGACACGCTACGAGAACGCGCTAAACGTCTGCCTGATGACGATCGGCCGCAACCGCCAAACCGATGCGCTCAAGCCCGCTGATATCCAGCAATTGCGAGTCGATCTGATCGCCACCCGCGCGGTCTCTACCGTCAACCACTACCTCGCAACCTTCTCCGGCTTCCTGTACTGGTGCGAAGACAACGGATACTGCAAGGATCTGGCCAAGCATTGCACCCGCTTCACCAAAAGCCACAAAGACCCCGATCCGTTGAGCTTCGAGGAGTATCAGTTGCTCATTGATAGAGGCTGCATACACCCGATTGACCGGGCGGCAGTCACGCTGGCGGTCTATACCGGGCTACGCCCCGGTGAACTGCTGGCATTAGCTTTGGAGGACGTGGCCGTCGACCTGAGCAAAATCACGGTACGCCGATCCATAACCCAATCCATGACTTTCAAGATTCCCAAGACGAACAAGGAACGCACTGTCTTGCTATTCCCCCCTGCCCAAGAAGCGCTGCAAGTGCTTATCGAGGACGCCAAACATCGCAAACCCGCTGATCTGCAAGTCTGGCTTAACCGCCATGAATCACGCACTGACCGTGTGCGCGTTCTCCTATCACCCAAGACACAGGCACGCAAAAAAGAAGTCAACGAGTTCTTTGTGCCCAGCGCCTGGAATACCAAATGGGGTAACCTGACCCGACGCGCGGAAATCCGCCCGCGTCGGCCCTATCAGACGCGACACACCTACGCATGCTGGAACCTGACGGCTCGCGGCAACCTGGCCTTCATCGCCAATCAGATGGGCCATAACGATTACTCCATGCTCGTGCAAGTGTATGCCCGCTGGATAGACTCAGAGTCCCCCAGCGAGCTGGAACGCATCTGGGAGAGCATGCAAAACATGCGTAAAATTGTCCCAAATTTGTCCCAAAAAAACCGCGAAGAAACACTAACTAATTGATTTATATGAATAAAACTGATATTTCTTCGCACACCCCCATGATGAAACAATATCTGCAGCTTAAAGCGCAGGCGGGCTCACACCTGCTGTTCTATCGCATGGGTGATTTTTACGAGATGTTCTACGACGACGCCGAGCGCGGGGCGCGGCTGCTGAACCTGACCTTAACCAAGCGCGGGACCTCCAATGGCGTACCGATCCCCATGGCGGGCGTGCCGCACCACGCCATGGAGGGCTATCTGGCGCGGCTGGTGGCCCTGGGCGAATCCATCGCCATCTGTGAACAGATCGGTGACCCGGCCACCAGCAAAGGCCCGGTCGAACGTCAGATTGTGCGGGTAGTCACCCCCGGCACACTGACCGACGACGCTTTGCTGCCCGCCCGTGAAGACCGCACCATTGCGGCCTGGACCAGCAGCCGCAGCCACGGGCGCGAACGCATCGGGCTGGCCTGGATGAATCTGGCCAATGGCGAATTCAAGGCGGGCGAATGCACGCCGGATCTGCTGGATACCGAGCTGGGGCGGATTGCCCCCGCCGAACTTGTCTGCCCGGACCAGACTGACGCCCAAACCCTGATCGATCTGGGGCTGGACGCTGCCATCAGCCGGGTGCCGGACTGGCACTTTGAGGCAGATGGCGCACGCGATGTGCTGCTGCGCCATTTCGGGGTGGACGACACGGGGGCCTTTGGGCTGGATCATCTGCCGCTGGCGGTCCAGGCGGCGGGGGCGCTGTTGCGTTATGTCGGGACTACTCAATCTCAGTCGCTCAAGCACGTCCACAGCCTGGCGGTGGACGCCAGCGGCGACTATGTGATCCTGGACCCGGCAACCCGGCGTAATCTGGAAATCACCACCACCCTGAACCACGGCGAAGGCCCCACCCTGTTCAGCACCTTGGATCATGCCTGCACACCGATGGGTAGCCGCCAATTGCGCCGCTGGCTGCAGGCACCATTGCGTGCCAACCCGCTGGCACAGGCCCGCCAGGATGCCATCGGCCAGTTGTTGCAGGCCAGCCCTCAGGCGCTGCAGGGCCTGCGCGACAGCCTGAAAACCCTGCCCGATCTGGAACGCATGTCGACCCGATTGGCTCTAGGCACCATCCGCCCCCGAGAACTAGCCAGCCTGCGCGATGCCTTGAAGGCCTTGCCCACCCTAGTAGCTGCAACGCAAGCAAACTTTCTGACTTCAGCCGAGAGCGCGCAGGAAAAACCCCAGATCAATGGGCTGCTGGCCGACAGCCTGGCTACCATTGCCATCCCCCCGGTTTTAGCCGACCTGCTGACGCAGTCCCTGGCTGCCGAGCCCGCCTTGATGGTGCGCGACGGCGGTGTGATCGCCCAGGCCTACGACGCTGAACTCGACAGCTTGCGACAGCTGGCGGGCGATAACGGCGCCTTTTTAATGGAGATGGAAGCCCGCGAACGCGCACGCACCGGCATCGCCAATCTGCGGGTGGAATACAACCGGGTGCATGGGTTTTTCATCGAAGTCTCGCGTGGGCAGGCCGATCAAGTCCCCGACGACTACCGTCGCCGACAGACCTTGAAAAATGTCGAACGCTACATCACGCCCGAACTGAAAACCTGGGAAGACAAGGTGCTATCCGCCCGCGAGCGCAGTCTGGCCCGGGAAAAATGGCTGTTCGACCAGCTTTTGGAACAAGCAGCCCCGCATGCCCCCGCCCTGGCCGCCAGCGCTGCGGCCCTGGCCTGCCTGGATGCCCTGGCATCGCTGGCGCACCATGCCCGCCAGCACGGTTGGGTGGCGCCCCAGCTCTGCGACGACATTTGCCTGGACATCCAGAACGGGCGCCATCCCGTGGTCGAGCACAGCATCGAGACCTTCACCCCCAATGATTGCAAAATGCACGAAGAACGTCGCATGCTGCTGATCACGGGGCCGAATATGGGGGGCAAGTCGACCTATATGCGACAGATCGCCCTGATTGCCCTCTTGGCCCGGATGGGCAGCTACGTACCGGCCGTTCAGGCGCAGATCGGACCCATCGACCGCATTTTTACGCGCATCGGGGCAGCCGACGACCTGGCCGGGGGACGCTCAACCTTCATGATGGAGATGATGGAGGCCGGTGTGATCCTGGCCTCGGCATCGCCCCAAAGCCTGGTGCTGATGGATGAGATCGGCCGGGGTACATCGACCTACGACGGGCTGGCGCTGGCCTGGGCCATCGCCCACCGGCTGCTGATCCATAATCGCGCCCTGACGCTGTTTGCTACGCACTACTTTGAAATCACCCGTCTGCCCGAACAGGCCCACGGCGTGGCCAATGTGCATCTGGCCGCTGCCGACGCACCCGATGGCGTGGTGTTTCTGCACGAGGTACGCCCTGGCCCGGCCAGCCAAAGCTACGGCCTGCATGTGGCCCAACGCGCCGGTATCCCGCCGGTGGTGATCCGCCACGCCCGCAAACAACTGGCGGAACTGGAAGCCCGCAACCGCCCCGATTCTCAGCTATCGCTCTTTATCGAGCAGGTCGAGGAAGAAGAAAACGATAGCGAGGCCCCGCTGCGCACGGCATTGAAAGCACTCAACCCGGATTCGCTGAGCCCGCGCGAGGCCCTGGAACTGATTTATCAGCTACGGCGGGACTTCCTGTAGGCTATTTGCTTATATCGGCATAAAAACATAAGCATCCTGTCGTTCACAGTCAGGCAGAAGCGTCCCAGAATGGACGCTTCTTTCGTTTTGACCAGGCCTCGTCATGCTCGCGCCGAACTATTTGCCCGACACACATCAATCCCTGATTGCCGAACTGGCCGATGCGCTGGAATCCCCCAGCCTGCACTGGCTATCTGGATATTTTGCCGGGGTGGCCCAGGCACGCCAGCCTGCTCGTGAAGCCGCGCCCCCGCTGGCCGTGGCTGCCGCCCCCACTACTGCCGCCGCCCAGCGGCTGACGATTTTGTACGGCAGCCAGACTGGCAACGCCAAGCGCATCGCCACCCGACTGCATGACCAGGTGCAGGCCCAGGGCCTGGCCGTACGGCTGGTGCGTGCCGATCAATACAAGCCCAAGGAACTCAAAGACGAAGAGCTGCTGTATATCGTGATGAGTACCCAGGGGGATGGCGATCCCCCCGATGACTCCATTGCCTGGGTCGAATTCCTGCTCAGCAAGCGCGCCCCGAAGCTGGCCCGGCTGAAGTACGCAGTATTAGGCCTGGGGGACTCCAGCTATCCCTCGTTTTGCGGCATTTCACACAAAATCGACGTCCGCCTGGCCGAGCTGGGCGCCCAGCGCCTGCAAGACGCCGGCGCGGCAGACCTGGATATCGATACGGTGGCCGCCCCCTGGCAGATTCAGGCATTGAAGCAGGCCGCCGAGACCCTGAAGTCTGCCGGAGCCGTACCCCAGGCCACCGTCACGCCCTTGCACCCACAACTTGAAAAATACACCCGGGATCATCCGTTCCAGGCAGAGGTGCTGCAAAACCAGGCCATTACCAGCCGAGAGAGCGACAAGGACATCCGCCACCTGGAACTGTCCCTGGAAGGCAGTCGGTTGGCCTACGAACCAGGTGATGCGCTGGGGGTCTGGCCTGTGCAAGACGACACCCTGGTTGCCCTCATCCTGGAAGCCACCGGCCTGAATGCAGCCGACACCGTGGATCACCAAGGGACACAGCGTCCGCTGGGCGAATGGCTGGGCCGCTACCGCGAACTGACCGTCCTGACCCGGCCCTTTCTGACCGCCCTGGCCGCGCGCGCTGGCCAAGAAGACCTCAACACGCTGCTGCAACCCGAGTCTCGCGATGCCCTGGCCACTTATCTAGGCCGCCATCAACTGATCGACGCGCTGCGGCAATGGCCGGTCGGCTGGAACGGCACAGACCTGGTCGGCGCCCTGCGTCCCCTGACGCCCCGGCTGTATTCGATTGCCTCTTGCGCCAGCGTGGCCGAGGACGAGGTCCACCTGACACTGGCCCATGTGGCCTTTGAACAAGCGGGCGAATCCCGCTGGGGGGTGGCCTCGCATTATCTGGCCGAGCGCAGCGAAGGCGATACCGTACCGATCTTCATCGAGGAAAACACGCGTTTCCGGCTACCCGCTGATAGCAGCCGCGACATCATCATGATTGGCGCTGGCACCGGCGTCGCGCCATTCCGTGCCTTTGTGCAGGCCCGCAGCGAGGCCGGGGCCAGTGGCCGCAACTGGCTGTTCTTCGGCAACCCGCATTTCACCAGCGATTTCCTCTACCAGACAGAATGGCAGCAGGCCCTGAAGGACGGCGACCTGAGCCGCATCGACCTGGCGTTCTCACGCGACCAGACAGAAAAGGTCTACGTGCAACACCGCCTGCTGGAGCGCGGCGCAGAAGTCTATGAATGGATTCAGGCGGGCGCCCACGTCTATGTCTGCGGCGATGCCAACCACATGGCTCGCGACGTGCAAGCTGCCTTGCTGGACATTGCCTGCGACCAGGGCGGTCTGAGTGACGAAGGTGCTCGACTATGGCTGGATGAATTGACCGCCCAGGGCCGCTATGCCCGGGATGTTTACTGACTCCTCGTTCCCAACACCAATACTGCAGCAGACTGATTATGAGCATTTCTCCCTTGTCTCCTTTGGAAGACATCAAGACCGCCAGCCACTTCTTGCGCGGCACGATTGCCCCCGAGCTGGATAATCCAATCACCGGGGCCATCCCGGAGTCCGACACCAAGCTGCTGAAATTTCACGGCAGCTACATGCAGGATGACCGCGATATCCGCGACGAACGGCGCAAGCAAAAACTGGAGCCAGCCTACACCTTCATGGTGCGGGCCCGGTTGCCCGGCGGCGTGATTCCGCCCGAACAATGGCTGGCGCTGGATGGCCTGGCGGAGCAATACGCCACCCGGGGCTTGCGTATCACCACCCGCCAGACCTTTCAGTGGCACGGTATCCTGAAACGCGATCTGCGCCCTTTCATGCAAGGCATACACCAGGCCCGCGCCACGACCATCGCCGCCTGCGGCGATGTCAACCGCCAGGTGATCAGCTCGGTCAATCCACATCTGTCCAGCCAACATGCCCTGACCCAGGACTGGGTGCTGCGCCTGTCAAACCATTTCTTACCGCAAACCAGCGCCTATGCCGAAATCTGGCTGGGAGGCGAACGCGTGGGCGAGGCGGCGGACGAAGAACCGATCTACGGCAACAATTCAGCCTATCTGCCGCGTAAATTCAAGATCGGCATCGCCATCCCGCCCACCAATGACTGCGATGTATTCGCCAATGACCTGGGATTGGTCGCGATTATCGAAAACGGTCAGCTGCAGGGCTTTAACGTGGCGGTGGGCGGCGGCATGGGCGCCACGGCGGGCGATCCCAGTACCTATCCGCGGCTGGGGTCCATGGTGGGTTTTGTCACGCCCGACGACCTGATTGCCGTGGCTGAGGCCGTGGTCACCCTGCAGCGCGACCATGGCGACCGCCGGGAACGCCAGCATGCCCGCCTGAAATACACGGTGGACCGCCTGGGGGTGGACTGGTTTCGCGAACAAATCCAGCAGCGCAGCGGCTGCACACTGCAAGATGCCCGCCCCTATCGCTTCGAACGTAACGGCGACCGCTATGGCTGGTCGCGCGGCGAAGACGGGCGCTGGCACTTGGGTCTTTACATCGCTTCGGGGCGGCTATGGGACCACGACGGGCTTACCCTGCAGACCGGCATGCGCGAAATCGCCAAGATTCTGAAGGGCGAATTCCGTCTGACCTGCAACCAGAATGTGGTCATTGCCAACGTAGACGAGGCCGACCGCGCCGCGATTGACGCCCTGGTGCAGCAGTACGGACTGGACGGCTACAAAGAACAAAGCGGCATCCGCCGCCACCATATCGCCTGCGTGGCACTGCCCACCTGCGGCCTGGCCATGGCGGAAAGCGAACGCTATGCGCCTGTGCTGCTGCCTAAGCTGGAAGCCCTGCTGGATCAACACGGCCTGCGTGATGCGGATATTTTGCTGCGCCTATCCGGTTGCCCCAATGGCTGCTCACGCCCCTACCTGGGCGAAATTGCCCTGGTTGGCCGCGCCCTGGGACGCTATGACCTGCGTCTGGGGGCCGATTTCGTGGGCGAACGCATGAATCGTCCCTACAAGGAAAACATCGCCGAAGCAGAAATTCTGGACAGCCTGGATGCTTTGTTCGGCAACTATGCCGGCCAGCGTCAGACCGGTGAAGCCTTTGGCGACTTCCTGGTGCGCACCGGCGTTGTTTAAGGACTTTCTAAGCTGAAAACGTATGCAACATTTTCCCCTCTTCGCAGACTTGCACGGGCGCACCGTTCTGGTGGTGGGCGCCGGGGTCGTGGCCGACCGCAAGATCAGCCTGCTGCTGTCGGCCGGTGCCCAGGTCGTGGTAGGCGCCCATGCGGCCCACCCCCAAGTCCAGGCGCGTGCACTGGCCGGGCAAATCGAACTGCGGCTGGCTCCTTTTGACCCCGCCTGGCTGGACGAAGCCTGGCTGGTCATCGCGGCCACCAATGACCGTGCCCTGAATCAACGCATCGCCCAGGCAGCCCAGGCCAGGCGGCTGTTTTGCAATGTGGTGGACGATGCGGCGCTGTCCAGCGCCCAAGTCCCGGCTATTGTGGACCGCGCGCCCCTGACCATCGCGATTTCATCGGGTGGCAGCGCCCCCGTCATCGCCCGCCGTCTGCGCGAACGCATCGAAACCCTGTTGGAACCCGCGCTGGGGCCATTGGCCAGCCTGGCCCGGCATAAGCGCCAGGCCATCCGCCAGGCACGGCCACAGCTACGGGCCAGACGGGCATTTTATGACTGGCTGATGGACGGCCCGGTGCTGGGCGCCTTGCGGCGCGGTCAGCACCAGGAAGCCGAGGCCGCGCTGGACCAGGCACTGGCCCAAGACACCCAGGCCCCCGTCGGCAAGGTCCTGTTGGTGGGCGCCGGTCCCGGTGATCCCGGCCTGCTGACGCTGCGCGGCCTGCGCGCCCTGAACGAAGCCGATGTCATCCTGAGCGACCGTCTGGTCAGCCCGGAAGTCCTGGCACTGGCGCGACGTGATGCCCAGGTGCTTGATGTCGGCAAGGCCATCGGCGGCCCTCACGAAGATACCCAGGCACGCATACACGCATTGATGGTGCACCATGCCCGCCAGGGGCGCTGCGTCGTACGCCTGAAGGGCGGTGACCCGCTGGTCTTTGGCCGAGGCGGCGAAGAGCTGCAATATCTGCAAAGACACGGCATTGCTTACGAGGTGGTCCCCGGCATCACGGCCGCCCTGGCCTGCGGGGCTTATGCCGGGATTCCGCTGACACACCGCGACCATGCGCAGTCCTTGACTTTGGCCACGGCGCATCGGCGAGCCAGCACAACCAAAAGCATCGTGCTATCCCCCGTCACGAGAAATCATCCGGTAGCACCTGATTCTTCTCTGGATACCATCGAAGAAGTCACAACAACTGGTGATGGTCACACGCGTGTTTATTACATGGGCATCGGTCGCCTACCCAGCTTATGCCAGCAACTACTCAACGACGGGCTGACCGCAACCACGCCGTGCGCAATCGTAGAAAACGGATCTCGATCCAATCAACGCGTCTTGCACGCAACGCTGCAGACCTTGGCGACCCAGGCGCAAGCGCAGGCCATTGCATCGCCTGCCTTAATCATTGTCGGTGAGGTCAGCCGCCTAGGCGCCCAACTGCACTGGTTCGGCCAGACCCTGGGACTAAAGACCCTGGACCTTCAACCACCACAACAACAGCTCGACAACCAGCCCTATTCCCTGCAAGCCTGAAGACTCGCCATCACCATTGCTGTAAAAACAAGAATCCCCGCCTTGAAGCGGGGATTCTTGTTGATCGCAAACGGATGCGCTTAACGAGTCGTGTTGAGGTTTTGCTCCAGCACGGTCAGGATACGTCGAGCGGTTCCGTCCGTGAGCGTCTGGCCGTCCTGATCCAGCACGGTCACCTGGGTAGCACCGCCTTGCTGAGCCAGATGCACCCGGAACTTAAGGGGCTCGGCGGCATTGCGCGTACCGAACAGACGTCCGAAGACGGTTTGTTGTTCGATCTGTTCGCCCGTATCGGTATCCAGGTAGCGGATGTAGTAATCCCCCTGGTCGCGATTGCGGTCCTCGACGGTAAAGCGCGCCGAATCAATGGCCACCCCGACACGCCGCCAGGCACGATCAAAGGGCTCGTTGACCAACAAAGCCGCCTGACCATCGGCCAACTGGGCGGTGGTGCCTGGCCCCCGATCCTGGGTGGCATCCTGAATATCCTGCGCGGTTTTTTGTTGATCGGCCCCTAGATAAACCATCAGGCGGGCCAGCATGGCGGCATTGAGACCTGGGTCTTCCTTACCGAATACCCATTTGAACGCAGTGCCATCGCCTGTCGGTGTTTCGACCATATGCTGGTGACTGAGGTAGATCTCGGTCTTGCCGCTGGCACGCTCCAGGCGCATGGTGAAGCGATCGCGCTCGCCGCTGTCGAACACTTGGTCCAATATGCTGCCCAAGGCGTTGCGCAGCCAACCCTCGGGGATCTTGGCGCGGTTCTCGGCCCAATCGGTCTCGATCAGCCCGGCTTTGGGGTTTTGGGACTGGATGGTAAAGCCCTGTTCGCCCCAGAATTCGATGAGCTTGGGATACAGGACCTCGGCAGGCTGATTGACCACCAACCAGCGCAGTTCGCCATCGCGCTTTACCTGGATATCATCGCTTTGAGGCAGCACGCGTTCAGCGGGATTGACGCTTTGGTTGCGTTGGCTGGCCGAATAGGCACTGAGGGTGGCAACACCCTCGGGGGCCTTGTAGTGTGTATTGCTGTTGGCCTGAGTCAGGTCGGGCGGAATCACCAGGGGGTCCCCGGTAACGGTGCTTTTGTATTCGATGGACTCGGACTGCCCTGTCAGCTGTCCCAAAGTGGAACAACCAGCCAGCAAGGAAACCAGGGCCAGACTGGTCAGGGAGAGCGAAGCGCGTTTCATGGTCATGTCAGAGGCAACCTGCATCAACGAGGGCTTGGCGCACAACTGTGCGGAAGGAGTCAGACAACGGTGTCAGGGGCAGACGATAGCCCATTTGGATCAGGCCCATTTCGGCCACGGCCCATTTGACCGGGATGGGATTGGCTTCCAGGAAAAGCACCTGGCCCAGAACCGCCAGCCTATTGTTCAGACGACGGGTTTCCGGGATATCCCCCCGCAGGGCTGCCGCGCAGAGTTCGTGCATCAGACGCGGAGCGACATTGGCCGTGACGGAAATATTGCCCCGTCCGCCCAGAAGAATCAGGGCAGCGGCAGTGGGGTCATCACCACTGATGACATGAAAGCCCGCAGGGGCAGCAGCGATCAGTTGGGCGCCCCGGCCAATATTGCCGGTGGCGTCTTTGACCCCGATAATGCCCGGCACCTGGGCCAGACGCAAAATCGTGTCATTGGACAGATCCGCCACGGTGCGGCCCGGCACGTTATACAGAATGCTGGGGAGTTCGACGGACTCGGCAATCGCCCGGAAGTGTTGGTATAGGCCTTCCTGGGTGGGCTTATTGTAGTAAGGCACCACGGTCAGGCCGGCGGATGCCCCCGCCGCATAAGCGTGGCGCTGCAACTCGATTGCCTCGGCGGTGGAGTTTCCCCCGGTCCCGGCAATCACGGGCACGCGCCCATCCGCATGACGCACGGCAAGCTCGATGAGTTCTGCCTGTTCCTGGACAGTCACCGTGGGGGATTCACCAGAAGTGCCCACCACCACCAGGGCATCTGTGCCCTGATCGATATGCCAGTCTATGAGTTTACGAAAGGCTTCAAGGTCTAGCTGCCCATCAGGGTGCATGGGCGTTACCAAGGCCACCATACTGCCCTGAAACGAGGGAAAGGATGAATCCACACCGGCCATGATAAAAATTGTCTCCGTAATGCACCCGGGCACAGACCCAGGCAAGATAAAAAAGCAAGTTTACCGGATTCGGGCGCCAGAAACCGGCTGAATCTGCCTAAAGAAACCCACGCACCACCCATTGGCCGAATTGCAGCAAAGGCGTCATCAAAGGCCACAGCCACCCCATGACCATCAGCACAATGAGAATTGCCAGGCCATAGGGCTCAATGCGCCCATATTGCCAGGCCATGCGCGGGGGCAGCAGACTAAAGACAATACGCCCGCCATCCAGCGGCGGCAAAGGCAAGAGATTGAGCGCCATGAGGATGAGATTGATCTCGACCCCGGCCTGGGCCATCAGGGCCCAGAAGCTGCCTGGCTGCTCAATCATGCCGGCCGATAGCATCACGCGCAGAAACAGCACCCAGAAAATCGCCTGCAGCAGATTGGATGCCGGCCCGGCCAAGGCGACCCAAAGCATGTCTTGTTTAGGGCGACGCAGGCGGCTCCAGTTGACTGGCACCGGCTTGGCCCAGCCAAACAGCAGCCCTCCCCCCATGAAACGTGTGACAAACAGCAGTACCAGCGGCACCACGATAGTGCCCATGGGATCAATGTGGCGCAAGGGATTAAGGCTGATGCGGCCCGCCTGATAGGCGGTAGGGTCGCCGAAATAGCGTGCCACATACCCGTGCGCAGCCTCGTGCAGCGTAATGGCAAACAGCACAGGGATGGCATAGACCGAGATGGTCTGGATGAGTTGATCCATGAAAAAACGCCACAGGGAGTCGGCCCATGCCGACAATCCCCGTAAGCATAACCGCTGAGTTGATCAAATACCCAGCGTGGACGGATCGCCGCGTCCGACACGCACCACCTGAGGTTCATCACCAGTCAGGTCAATCACCGTGGTGGAGTCCATCGGGCAGGGACCGCCATCGACAATGGCAGCCAGATCATGCTGATAGCGTGCAAGTATGTCCTGAGCGTCGTTCAGGGCGTGAGTCTCACCCTGGGGGATCAGGGTGGTGGACAGCAGCGGCGAACCCGCTGCGTCGATCAGCGCCCGGGCCACCCGATGATCCGGCACCCGGATGCCAATGGTCTTGCGCGAGGGGTGCGATACCCGGCGCGGCACTTCCTTGGTGGCTTCCAGGATGAAAGTCCAGGGCCCCGGCGTGGCCATCTTCAGCAGGCGGTAGTGGGTATTTTCGACCTTGGCGAAGTGGCTGATTTCAGCCAGGTCACGGCATAACAGGGTCAGGTGATGGCGTTCGTCCAAACCGCGCAGACGGCGCAGGCTCTCGGCGGCGGCCTTGTCGTCCAGACGGGCGACGACGGCATAACTGGAATCGGTGGGCACTGCCACCAAGCCTCCTTGGGTGAGGAGATCGCCTGCCTGCTCCAACAGGCGCGACTGCGGGTTATCGGGATGGACGACAAAAATCTGGGCCATGTTTTTTCCTTTAGATGAAATCCATCATCCCATAACATGACTGAAAACCGAGGCAGAATCAAGAGGCAAATACGACATCCTGCAAAAGCAAATTAGTCATGCTAGAATTCCTTTTCTTTCGGCGGTGGCCGTAGCTCAGTTGGTAGAGTCCCGGATTGTGATTCCGGTTGTCGTGGGTTCGAGCCCCATCGGTCACCCCAAAATTTCCCCGGCTTCCCCGGCCAGGCAGGGACGACCCGCCTGCGATGCATGAACGTGGTGACGACACCACCTCCATCCGCATCATTCTTCCATGCAGATCCATCATCGCTCACTGTCAGAACGCATCCTCCACGCACTGACCTTCGAGGTTCTGGCCATTGGCATTTCCGCCCCGCTAGCCGCCTGGATTACAGGTCGATCCATTCTCAGCATGGGCATTCTTACTGCCGTCATCGCCACCATCGCGGTGGTCTGGAACATGCTTTATAACTGGCTGTTCGATCGATTGCAGGCACGCTGGGGCTTCGACCGCAGCTACTGGATACGAGTGGGCCACGCCTGCTGCTTCGAGGCCGGCCTGGTGGTCATTGCCATCCCCTTCGTGGCCTGGTGGCTGGACATCTCGGTCTGGCAGGCACTGCTGCTGGATATCGGCTTTGTACTGTTTTACCTACCCTACGGCTTTCTTTTCAACCTGGGTTATGACAAGATTCGTCAGAATCTGGTCGCTGCCCACTGATCGCTGTCCGAACAATCTTGATGGGTGACAGGCCCAGTTTCGCTATTCATCACCTGCGAGACTCCATGAATCCCAATCCCGATCATCTCCGTTCCCCTGGTTCGACACCCGACTGGTCCACCGCCCCCGATGGCTGGGACTGGGCAGCCCAGGACGCCGACGGTCGTTGGTTCTGGTATCGCACCTTACCCCTGCCCGGCATCGGCGGCGGCATCTGGCGCGCCAATTCCCGCAATCAGCAGTTGGCCGGCACGGCCAGCCCAAACCCCGATTGGCTGGATACCCTGCAACAGCGTCCCAGCTCATCCACCTAGAAGCGCGCCCATGTTAGCCATCTCGCAGTTTCTGTCCGACTACTGGCCCCACCTGGTGGCCCTATGTTCGTTCACCCTGAGCATCGTGGCCGCCATCCACGTCGCCATGAACAAAAATGACGTGCGCGCCGCCATCGCCTGGGTCGGGGTCGTGATCATGTCGCCTTTTCTGGGACCGTTCCTGTATCTGGTAGCCGGCATCAACCGCATCCGCCACGACCAGCTATCCACCCAGCGCAGCCGCCTGATCAAAGACTACGTCAACCACACCCGCGACCCCGTTTCCAGAGTCTCATCCATCTCTGGGCCCCAATTTGATTCGCTGCGCCTGCTGTGCGACCGGGTCAGCCGGTTTCCGCTGCACGACGGCAACCACATCACCTTGCTGGACAGCGGCGACGAGGCCTACCCGGCCATGCTGCAGGCCATCGACAATGCCCAATACTGCATTGCGCTGCAAAGCTACATCTTCGACCACGACCGTATCGGCCTGCAGTTTGCACAGGCCTTGCGCCGCGCCCACGAACGCGGCGTCACGATCCGCGTCCTGATCGACGCCGTGGGGTCCAAATACTCGCATCCCCCCATCGTGGGCCTGCTGCAGCGCGACGGCATTCGCACCGAACTCTTCATGTCGCATGTGCTGGGCCTGCGCATGCCCTACGCAAACCTGCGCAGTCACCGCAAAATTCTTTTCATCGACGGCCATTTGGGCTTTATGGGCGGCATGAATATTCGCGAGAGCTTCCTGGTCTCGTTGATGGGTTCTCACGCCGCGCACGACACCCACTTTCGCATCGAAGGCCCCGTGGCCACCCAGCTTTTCGCCGTCTTTGCCAACGACTGGGAATTCACCACCCGAGAACGCCTGCCCATCGAGGACTGGTGCCGCCAGATCCCCGATGCACCGCACCCGCAAGTACCAGCGCGCTGCATACGCTCCAGCCCGGACCGATTCATCGCCGCCACTCACAATGTCTTGCTGGGGGCCCTGGCGGTGGCCCAGCGCCATGTGCGCATCCAGTCGCCCTATTTTTTGCCCGACCAGACCCTGATGGGGGCTTTGAACACTGCCGCACGACGCGGCATCCAGGTGGATATCGTGATTCCGGGCAGCAATAATCTGCGCCTGGTCAGCTATGCCATGGATGCTCAGTTAGCGCAGGTGATTTCGGCAGGCTGCCGGGTTTGGGCCAGCCGGGGCAATTTCGACCACTCAAAATTGTTGACCATCGACGATGGCTGGTCCTATGTAGGTTCGTCCAACCTGGACCCCCGCAGCCTGCGCCTGAACTTCGAACTGGATCTTGAGATCTACGACCCGACCCTGGCCCGCCAGATCGCCGGGCGCATCGATCAGGAAATTGCCAATGCGGATTTGGTCACACCCGAATCCCTGCAGGCGATTCCTTTCTGGAAGCAATTGCGCAACCGTCTTATCTGGCTGGCCAGCCCGTATCTCTGATATTTAGCGGCCTTCAAGCCAATGCCGGGCCTGCATTGTCAGGCACGCAAAATCCCCCTCAGCATGTAAGTGTTTCCTGCAAACAGGACCAAAGTGGTGCAGAATAAACAGGTATGTTGAAGCAACCTCTATGGACACACCATGACGCAACGTCTTAATTATTATCAAGCCTCACCCGAAGCTGCCAAAAAGTTCTCGGCATTCAGCCAAACCCTGCACGAAAACCCTTTCTTGGCCAAAATCGGCTATCTGGTCACCCTGCGGGCATCCCAGCTCAATGGCTGCACTTTTTGTGTCGATATGCACGTCAAGGAAGCCAAGCTGGCCGGTGAGCGCGAACTACGCCTGCACCACGTGGCTGTCTGGCGCGAATCTCCTTTGTTCGATGCCAAGGAAAAAGCCATCCTGGAGTGGACCGAGGCCCTGACCCAGTTGCCACCCCACGGCATCCCGAACGAGCTGTTCCAGCGCGTGCGCCAGCAACTGTCCGAACAAGAACTGGCGGACCTGTCGTTCCTGATCGTGGGGATCAATGGCTGGAACCGCCTGGGGGTGGCTTTTCAGCCGGTCCCAGGCTCGTCTGACCAGCAATTCGGGCTGGATAAAGCCGGGCTGGCTTAAGCTTTACACACTCTTTGATGCCGCCAGCGCCTGATCCAGATCGGCGATCAGGTCGTCGATGTGCTCCACGCCCACCGACATACGGACAAAATTAGGCTGGATACCGGCGGCGGTCATTTCGGCCTCGGTCATAGAGCTGGCCCACATCGACGCCGTATGGACGGCCAGGGTTTCGACCCCGCCCAGGCTGACCGCCTGGGTGGCCAGCCGCAACGCCGACACAAAGCGCTGGGTTGCCGCATATCCGCCCCGAATCGAATAGGCCACGATGGCGCCGAAGCCCTTCATCTGGCGGGCTGCCAGGGCATGCTGGGCATGGCTGGGCAGGCCCGGATACAGGACTTGTTCGATTTCTGGCCGGGCTTCCAGCCACTGCGCCACCGCCAGGGCATTGGCATTGATGCGCTCCATGCGCAAAGACAAAGTCCGCAGCCCGCGCAATAAAAGCCAGGCGTCCATGGGCGACAGCACCGCCCCCAGCGTGACGTGCATTTTCCAGATTTGTTCGGCCAAGGCCTGGCTGCAGCAAATCGCCCCAGCCATGATGTCACTGTGGCCGCCCAGGTACTTGGTGGCGCTGTGCACCACAATATCAATGCCCAGCGCATGGGGGCGCTGATTCAGCGGCGAGGCAAAGGTATTGTCCACCACCGTCAGTATGCCGCGCGCCCGGGCGATTTCGGCCACCGCAGCCAGATCCGTGATGGACAGGCTGGGGTTGACGGGGGTTTCCACCATGATCAGCTTGGTGTCGGGCTGCAAAGCCGCTCGCAGGCTATCCAGATCCGTCTGGTCAAAAAAACTGACCCGCACCCCATAGCGGGGCAGGACTTCGGTAAAGAGCTTGGACGTGCTCATGTAGTGGCGCTGTTGAGCAACCACATGGTCGCCTGCCTGCAACAAGGCCAAGATGGTGGTGCAGATCGCCCCCATGCCAGACCCGGTCAACAAGGCGGTTTCCGTGCCCTCCAGTCCAGCCAGAATTGCCTCGACGTGCTTATTCACCGGATTGCCATGACGCGTATAAAAATTAGCTGGGCGCACCGAGGTCGCCATGGCCGAAAACTGCTCGGCGGACTCGGCCCGGAATGTGGCACTGTAATGGATGGGCGGCACCACCGCAGCATCGTGATGGCAGGCGGCATCACCATGCAGCACCAAGGTCTGTTCATGCCAGGTGGACGGATCGGACACATCGGGCGGCAGGGTAATCATGGGGTCAAATCCAAAAGAGACAAAGCCATCATGATACGCCGCGCACACAAACTCATGATCCGCACACTGAACACAATCGCCCATCAAATTCAGGGTCAACACCGGCCCCGCGTTTGCACGGTAGAATCCAGGGTTCGGAGGCTGGCCACAGCCATACCGCCCTTAGCTCAGTTGGATAGAGCAACGGCCTTCTAAGCCGTAGGTCACTGGTTCGAATCCAGTAGGGCGGGCCACAAGTCATCCATGAACCTTATTACACAGTTCTGGCGCGATCCGGCGATGCCTTATGCCGAGAGCCGACGCGCCTGTCATAGCCGGGCCTGCTATAAGCCCCACAGCCACCCGACCTTTTCAATCGGTGCGGTCGATCAGGGCGTCAGCTGCTTTACCGGCGCAGCCGAAGGGCCCTTGACCCTGCAGGCAGGAACGCTTGTGTTCGTCCCTGCTTTCTGCGTCCACGCCTGCAATCCGGAGCTCGGTACTGCCTGGAGCTACCAAATGCTGCATCTGGACGCGGACTGGCTCCAGGCTGTTCGCGCGGAATGCGCACCAGAAAACATGAAAAACCGGGAGAACGAACCCATCCGCATCGTGGCCGAACCAGCGATCTATGTGCGTTTCTGTCGTCTCAACACGCTGTTGTTCTCTCAGATCGACCCACGCGATAAAGAAGCAGCGCTGATCGAGTTCATTGGCGAGTGGGATGAGGGACGGGGTCAACGCATCAGTACTCGCGTCATATCCCCAAACCTGGGCAGACAGATTGACCCCATCCTGGATTTATTGCAGGAGAAACCTGCCATTAACATGGACTTGAGCGATCTGGCGCAATTGGCAGGAATGAGCCGCTACCAATTGATCCGAGCTTTCCGGGCAGCCACCGGCATGACGCCCCATGCCTGGCAATTGAACCAACGTATCAATCTTGCGCGTGAGTGGATACGAACTGGCGAAGGCCTCGCAGAGGTGGCATATCGCCTGGGTTTTGCAGATCAAGCACATTTTCAGCGCGTCTTCAAGGCACATGCAGGCATCACGCCAGGCGGCTTTCGAACATAAGCCAACTGCAATTTTCTTCAATACAGAGCGCCTCTAAGTCGGCACACTTGGGGAAAACCACTTGGATGCGTACTCTGAATGCAGCAGTTTATGATTGTCGCCGCAGCACATTTTCTGGCGCTGTTATCGCCTGGCCCCGATTTTTTCCTGATTGCCCGAACCTCTCTGTCTACGAATTGGCGCACTGCCAGTGGTGCCTGTCTGGGTATCGCCGTGGCCAATGGCATTTTCATCGTTACCGCATTTGCCGGTACGGCTGTATTACAGCCAGATAGCGTACTATTTGTGGCCCTGCAGCTTGCAGGTTGCACTTATTTGATCTATCTCGGCGTCCTGTTCATCCGCTTTGCGGGCACTAACACCTTGGAGGAAATGCCTGTATCACAAGGGCGCAATGGCCTGCTCGCGCAACAAGCCATCATGTGGTGGCGTGCCGCTGGAATAGGCTTTCTTTCAGGTATTCTCAATCCAAAAAATGCATTGTTCTATGCCAGCCTGGCTGCGATGCTGACAGGCCCATATGCCAGCGCGGGCTGGAAAACCATCTATGGCGTCTGGATGTTCAGCATCGTGCTGCTGTGGGATGTACTGGTGGCGATCATGATTGGCAATAAGGCCGTATTACGGCGTTTTGCCCATGCACTGCCCTGGTTGGAGCGCGTATCGGGCGGCATGCTCATTGTGCTTGCCTTAGGCGTACTCGCAGCATTGTTGGTGCGTTGATTGTGCTGTTAAGCATCTCTTGGCCTGCAGGGCGGGCCACCGCAAAACGATAAGCGCTTACTGTGGCGGCTGCAGCGTGATTTGTTTCTGGTCAGCCCGTACCTGAGGCGGCCAGGAACTCTTGATGTAGGCCAGGACCGCTGCGATCTCATGATCGCCCAGCTGTCCGCCATAGGCCGGCATATCGCTTATGTATCCAGGGGGCGCTGTCTTGCCAGGCACCAGGCCATTTTTGATGATATCCATCAAGACCGTATCTGGATGATGCCACGTATGTCCTGTTTCATCATGGGGTGGTGCCGGCAGGCGTCCATCTGCGCGGCGCATCCGCCAGGATGGCTGGCCTTCCAGCTTTGCCCCATGACAAGCCGCGCAATGATTGGCATAGATTTGCCGTCCGGCTGTCACCAGGGCCTGATCTGAAGGATCAATATAGGCCGACTGCGGGCTGCTTGAAGACCCATCAACCAATAAGCCCAAGGCAAGCCCCGACATACCAAGCGCGCCAATCAGTGCCGTTGACTTCCTCATGCTTGTTTGCCTGGCATCAGTTGCTACCCGACCATGACCTTGCCAACCATGCCTGCCTCCATGTGTCCAGCAATCAAGCAGGCAAAGTCAACGGTACCAGCATGCGTGAACTGCCAGACCAGCTCGCCGGCTTGGTCGGGATTCAGTGAAATCATATTGGGCTCGGCATGTTGTACATCGGGCATCTTGCGCATCATGGCTGCATGATCGCGCATTTCAGCGACCGAACCGATCACCAATTCATGGGGGAGTTTGCCGACGTTCTTAATCAAGAACCGGACCGTATCGCCGGCCTTGACATGGATGTCGTCTGGCGTAAAACGCATGGTGTCATCCATGACGATGTCTACCGTCCGGGTGACCTGAGCCCCATCGCCCGGTTGCCCTACCGCAGGGCTACCGACTTCCATGCCAGACATATCATGTTCTTGCATCATGGTGCCAGCTTTCACCTGGTGGCCGCCACTGTGGCTCCCGGAAGCCATGGCGAGGGCGGATAGTGTGCTTAAGATCAGTACAGTCAGTGTCTTTTTCATAATCAGATTATTGTCTATGATATCGTCCAAATGGACCTGCACCCAGTGATACGCGGGGGCATCTCATAGGATAGTCGGTTTTTACCAAAAACACATATAACAGCTTTGTAACCTACCTACCACAACGCTGCCTGACGAGCGCATAAAATTGCGTGCATAAACAGCACTTCCACGCCGATAACTCTTGGTTTTTGAATATTTAAAATGACTTACCAATCCATCACCAGAATAGATTTGCGGCGGCTTATACTCGCACTTACTATTGCAAGCGCGTTAATCTCTCTTGCAAATACTTTTTATGCCAGCTACCAAGTTCAGCGCCAGCAGTTGATTGAAAATACGCTTGAAAGCAATCACGCTTACGCAACCAAATTGGCAGCCAGCACCGAAGATTTCATTTCCGGCGTACAACAGCAATTGAAATTCAGCGCGGCAGTCATTGCAGCCAACTTTCAAAACAAAACAATTCTTGAATCGGAAACCAAAAGACTGAGGCTTCAAACAGACAGCTTCAACTCTGTGATGGTGATCAATCGATATGCCGAAGTGCTTGCCACGTCTCCGGATACCTTGCAAATAAAAGGCCTGACGCTAGAAACCCCAGGGGCAATCGAGGCCATCAAAAACAAGAAACCATCAATCAGCCAACCTTACGTCTCAACAGCTGGAAATCTATTGATTTTCATCTCTCACCCAATCATTCTGGATTCCGGCGAATATGCCGGAGCCGTCGGTGGAACCATATATCTCAAGCAAGCAAGCGTTCTTAACCGCCTTCTTGGAAAACACTACTATAACGATGGTTCTTATATATATGTTGCCGATCAAAATAAACGCATCATTTATCACCCTGACATTGATCGCGTTGGAATAATCGCAGACGACAACTCAGTGATTGATAATTTTTCCAAGCAAAAATCAGGAAAAGCACAAACGAAAAACAGCCAGGGGACGGAGATGCTCGCGGGCTATGCGCTTGTCACCACAACGGGTTGGGGCATTGTCGCTCAACGACCAAAATCCGCAACACTTGCTGCGCTTGATTCACTGATGCTCGAAGTGATCAGCAAGACTTTGCCGATCGCATTGCTTTCTCTGCTGATGATCTGGTGGTGCGCCAAGCTGATTTCAAATCCTCTGCGAAAGCTTGCTGACAGCGCCGACGCCATGGACAAGCCTGAAACTGAAAAAAACATCCAAGACGTCAAATCCTGGTATTTTGAGTCTTCCGAGCTAAAAAGAGTCATGCTGACTGGCATCGGAATATTGCACAAAAACATAAACAAGCTGAAAGATGACGTGCACACAGACCCATTAACTGGTCTGGGCAATCGCAGAAGTATGGACTTGGCACTTTCCTCGTGGAAAGCCACAAAGACATCATTCTCTGTTCTCGCGATTGATATAGATTTTTTCAAGCACGTTAACGATACTTTCGGTCATGATGTGGGTGATATTGTCCTGCAAAAACTAGCACAGCACATGCGCGATGTCTCCCGCGCAGATGATGTGATTTGCCGCATTGGCGGTGAAGAATTTCTAATGCTGTTACCCAGCACAAATGCACAAATTGCAGCTCAAGTCGCAGAGCGATTGCGCGCGCTGGTGGAATCCTCGGCTTTTGATGCCGCTGGAAAAATAACCATATCGCTGGGTGTCGCTAATTGGCCGGATAGCTCAAATGAGATAGTCACAGTCCTCAAGGCGGCTGACGAAATGCTTTACAAAGCAAAAAAATCCGGGCGCAACCGCGTCGAGGTTCTATCGTAAATGCTACAGTTTTGGGCACTGCCTACCTCGCCTGCCCTGTCCTATGCCTGCCCTGCGCTGCCGTTCATTTCATGTTTTTCTGCTGGCATTCATACTGTCGACCACTGCCATGGCCACGCATGCAGAACTGGTGCTGCGCTTGGGCAGCACCCAGGCGGCCCCAGGTACCGCCATCGACCTTGAAGGTCTGCTGATCAATGACACCGGCAGCCTCTTGAGCGCCCCGATAACCCACGAACTGCATGGGCAATGGACCGACCTCCAAGGCCGCACCACGCCTGCCAGTTTTCAGTTGCGCACGTCGGCCAACACGGCCAATCTGCCGGTCAACGCCTTTACCCGCATGGTCTGGGCCGGGTCCGTGCCAGACCATGCCCAGGGCCTGCTGCGCCTGACTATCCAGGGGGCGGATAATACCTTGCTCGCGCTGCAAGTGAGTGGTGTCACCCCCTCCTTGCCGATTGAAAACGCATTGCCTGCACAGCCTGTGGACACGACCGATCAGATGCCGCCTGCGCCACAGACCAACGTCGGGCTGTCTCCCTTCGAGACTTTTCGCAATGCCCTATCCCCCTACGAGCCCATCTATTTTGCGCTGGGCAGTCGCGGCGGGGCCAACGCCCGATTCCAACTCAGCTTCAAATACCGCCCCTTCAGCCCAACTGATCCGGCCAACCCCGGCTTCATGGACCACTGGTACATTGGCTACACGCAGACTTCACTCTGGGACTTGCACTCGGATTCCATCCCCTTCGTGGACACCACCTATAATCCCAGCCTGTTCTGGGCCCGGGAAGCCCTGTGGGAAACTACCGATCAGCGCTGGGCGCTGGGTCTGAATACCGGGGTCGAACACAAGTCCAACGGCAAGGATGGTCAGGAATCCCGATCATTGAATAACGCATACCTGCAACCGGAAATCGGCTACCGACTGGATGGCGGCAGCCGCCTGAGCTTCATGCCGCGCTTCAAGGCATATGTAGGGACGGACTCAGACATGGACTATCCTGCCTACTTGGGTTACGTGGACTGGAAGCTGCGCTGGGCTCAGGATAACGGCATGACCCTATCCGGCCTGTACCGCCAGGGCAGCAGCGGCCACGCCACTCAGATCGAGGCGACCTGGCCCCTGCAGCGGACGGCTTTGCACATGAACGGCCATTTATACGCCCAGTACTTCCAAGGCTATGGCGAAACCCTGCTGGGCTACCGTGAAAAGTCCAGCCCGCAGTTTCGCATCGGCATCGCCCTGGTCCCCTGATCAGGAAAACCAAGGAAACCCCATGTTTACCCAGATCGGCCTATTCACCCTGTCGCTATTGCTGATGCTGATGCTGAGTCGGCTGTTGCTGACTGCCTGGCAATGGGCGCGGGTACAGGCCGCAGGCGGCCCCTGGGCCATCGTGCGCTGGGGACTGCGCATCGACCTGAACCAGGTGGCCATGTGGGCAGGCATCCCCGCCCTGCTGGCGCCCTGGCTGGCCGACCAGCCCCTGGCCATCTGGATCACGGGCCTATGGTTGCAAGGGGTCTGGCTGCTGTTCGTCTTGCTGGAAATATCCACCCCGCAATTCATCCAGGAATACGACAGCCGCCCAAACCGCCTGTATCTGGATTACCTGAAATACCCCAAGGAAGTCTTCGGCATGCTGTGGAAGGGCTACAAGCCGGTATTGGCTGCCGCTGCCCTGGTCTTGCTGCTGGCTGCTTGGCTGGGACACAGCTTGTTCGCCCACGCACAACCAGATCCCCTGCCCGCCTGGCCCTGGCGCGTGGGCCTGACGCTGCTGATTGCAGCGGCAATCCTGCTGGCCGTGCGCGGCACCCTGGGCCACCGGCCCATCAATCCGGCCTCGGCCGCGTGGTGCGGCGACAGCCTGCTCAATACCCTGCCGCTCAATTCCCTATACAACGTGCTGTTCGCCTTGTACGCCATTAAAAATGAACGCTCGGCGGCCGATGTCTATGGCGATCTGCCCGACGCCGAACTCCAGGCCATCATCTGTGAACAGGCAGGCATCCCTGCCGGGCCACCAGAACTCCCCACCTTGCACCATCAGCCAGCCAGTCAATCTCCCGCCCGACCACTCAATATCGTGCTGATCGTCCAGGAAAGCCTGGGCGCCCAATACGTCGGCAACCTGGGTGGCGCAGGGCTGACCCCTTGCCTGGATGCGCTGGCGGCCACGGGCTGGAACTTCACCCGCGCCTACGCCACCGGCACCCGATCCGTGCGCGGCCTGGAAGCCGTCACAGCAGGCTTCCCTCCGACACTGTCCGATGCGGCACTGCGCCTGACCAATGCCCAGAGCCGATTCTTCACGCTGGCTCAGCTCTTGCGCCGACATGGCTATCGATCACGCTTCATCTATGGCGGCGAGGCGCACTTCGACAACATGAAGAGCTTTTTTCTGGGCAATGGTTTCGACGAGCTGCACGACCTGCCCACCTTTCAGTCTCCGGCATTCGTCGGCACCTGGGGGGCCAGCGACGAAGACATGTTCAACAAGCTCCATACCCTGCTGTCGGATGGCGCAGGCCAGCCGACCCTGCACCTGGCTTTTTCTGTCAGCAACCACACACCCTGGGAATACCCTGCCGGGCGCATCGCCGTGGATGGCGACCCTGCAACCGTGCAAAACACCGTGCGCTATGCCGACTGGGCCATCGGGCAATTCTTCGAGCGCGCGCAGGCCAGTGACTATTGGAAAGACACCGTATTTCTGGTGGTGGCCGACCACGATGCCCGGGTGGGCGGCGCCCAACGCATCCCGCTGCGGCATTTTCATATCCCGGCCCTGATCCTGGGGGCGGGCGTTCCCAGCCGCCGCGACGACCGCATCATCAGCCAGATCGACCTGCCCACGACACTGTTATCGCTGGCGGGCATCAGCGATACCCATCCCATGATCGGCCATGACCTGACCCAAACGGGCACGGGCGGGCGGGCCATGATGCAGTACGAAGACCATTATGGTTACCTCAGCGGCGACACCCTGACTGTGCTGGAACCCCAACACCCCCCCTTGTTCTTTGCCTATCAGGCCCCCGATACCTATACGCCACTGCCTGCCGACCCCGCCCTGGGCCGGATTGCCCTGGCACATGCGCTGTGGCCCACCTGGGCCTACCGCCACCAGGCGCACTCCCTGCCTGAGCTACGTCATGGCCACACAGCATAAGCCCTTCGCTCGTGGTAGAATCCCGTGTTCTGGATCAGTCGGGGCGTAGCGCAGCCTGGTAGCGCATCTGCTTTGGGAGCAGAGGGTCGCATGTTCGAATCATGTCGCCCCGACCAGATCAAATCAAGGACTTGCACGGCGCAGCCGACAAGTCTTTTTTTGTGCCCAAAACCCGGCGTAAAAAAGACCTGCCGACAGAGACAAAACGTAGATTTTCAATAGTAATCGCGTACAATTCCCAAGCATCCATGCTGCATATAGGGCCATTTGTCTGGCTGCTGCACGGCACCACTCTCTCCAATAGCCAAGGACTCATCAATGTCATCGACTTCCACAGACGACCTGGGCAAGCTCGTCTTGCGCCTCTCATTAGGCATCCTGATTCTGCTGCATGGTCTGAGCAAGCTCGGCGGTGTCGACTGGATCAGCGGCATGCTGCAATCCCACGGACTGCCGGGCTTTATCGCCTATGGCGTCTATATTGGCGAAATTCTGGCCCCTGTTCTCCTGATCATCGGCATCTGGGCCCGTATTGGTGCTCTGGTGGTCGCCATCAATATGCTGTTCGTCATCGGCCTGGTGCACATGAACGAACTCTTTACTCTCGGCAAGAGCGGCGCCTGGGCGCTGGAACTGCAGGGCATGTTCCTGTTCGGCGCTATCGCCGTGGCCCTGTTGGGTGCTGGTGGCTACAGCCTGGGCGGACGCAACGGCCGCTATAACTGATCCGCTAATCCGGCTGCGGGCTTGCGCTGGCACCCGGCAGGTTGATCACGACACAGGCGCCACCCAGGGGGCTGGGCTCGATACGGGCCCAGCCGCCATATAGATCCGCCAGATCACGCACAATCCCCAGCCCAAGCCCCGAACCAGGCGTGCGTTCGTCTGCACGCGTGCCGCGCTGGAATACTGCCTCGGCACGCTCAGGGCTCAGGCCCGGACCATCATCCTCCACCCGGATTTCCAGTTCGCCATCCCGGCTGCTGGCCAGCACGCGGACCTGCTGCCTGGCCCATTTCCCGGCATTGTCCAACACGTTGCCAAGCATTTCTTCGAAATCCTGGGATTCTCCCCGAAAAACAAGATCGGACTCGACCGCACTGAGGTCATAGCGCAGGTTTTGCTCGGCATGCACTCGCTGCATCACCCTGACCAGCCCCTGCAAAAGCGGCAGTACAGGGCTACGCAACCCCGTCATGCGCACCGCTGCCGCCGCCCGCGCATGGGCCAGGTGATAATCTACCTGACGCCGTGCCGTGGCAATCTGTTCCGTCACCAGGCGTGGCAAAGCTGGGTCCTGAGCCTCTGCCGCATTGGACATGACTGCCAAGGGCGTCTTCAACGCGTGAGCCAGATTGCCCGCCTGCTGGCGCGCGCGCTCCAGCCCCTGGGCATTGCGCTGCAGGACTTGGTTGAAATCATCCACCAGCGGTTGAATCTCGGTGGGGAAAGCTCCCTCGATCCCCTGGGCGCGGCCTTCGCGCAGATCCGCCAGGCTGCGGCGCAGACGCACCAGGGGGCGCAGACCATAAGACACCTGCAGCCAGGCGGCAATCAGCATTCCCAACACCAGCACCCCCAGGGACACCCCCAGCATGCGGTTGAAACGACTGATGGGCTCGGCCCACAAATCCCGGTCAACGGCAACCGACAGGATCAATTCGTTGTAAGGCCCCTCGGCGGGTTCGATCTTGCGCACCCGCAGCCACAAATGGCTGCCCTCAGGCCCTGGAGCCTGGGTCTCCAGATCCTCGCCCGGCAGTAGCGCCGCATAGGCCTCCGGCAAGTGCGTATCCCATAAGGAGCGCGAACGCGCCAGGAGCTTGGCAGGCTGGCCGTCATCCGTCGGCCGGAAAATCTGCCAGTACAAACCGGAGAAGGGATGACTGAATCGCGGATCACTGGGAAACGACGACAAGGACACCTGGCCTGCCGCATCCACCTGCAAAACGGAGGTCAACTGGTCCAGGTGGATGTTCAGTTCTGACTGCAGTTGCGCCAGGATATGCTGGTGAAACATCTTCTGGATGCCCCAGCCCGCCACCGCCACACTGAGCAGCACCCAGGCCAGCATTCCTGCCAACAAGCGCAGACGCAATGAGTGATAGCGGTCGCGCAAACGGATCATGACGCGACGGCAGTATCGTCCAGACGATAGCCCAGACCGCGCACGGTCTGGATCAAGCCAGCCGGGATCTTGCGTCGCAGCCGCGCCACAAAGACTTCGATGGTGTTGGAATCCCGATCGAAATCCTGGGCATAAATGTGCTCGACCAGTTGGCTGCGCGAGACGACCTCGCCCTGATGCATCATCAGGTACGCCAACACACGGTATTCGTGGCTGGTCAGATCCAGCGGCATATCATCCACCGTGATCCGGGATTGGCGGGTATCCAGCAATAAGGGGCCACAGCGGATATCGCTAGAGGCAAACCCCCCGGCCCGGCGCAGCAAGGCCCGCACCCGGGCCTGGAGTTCTTCGAGGTGGAAAGGCTTCGTCAGGTAATCATCGGCCCCGGCATCGATCCCCGCCACCTTGTCATGCCAGTTATCGCGGGCGGTCAGGATCAGGACCGGGGTGGTCTGGCCGGATTCCCGCCAGGACCGCAACACAGTCAGGCCATCCCGTCCGGGCAGGCCCAAGTCCAGCACCACCAGATCGTAGGGCTCTACCATCCCCTGATGCTGGGCCTCCAGACCGTCATGAACAACATCCACGACGTAGCCGGCGGACTCCAGGGCGCTCTTGAGCTGTGAAGCCAATAAAGGCTCGTCCTCGGCTACCAGCAGTCTCATGAGTGCTTGTCTTTATCGTGTTTGTCGTGGATGGATCGCTGACGCACCGACAGGACTTTGCCGTCGCGGGCATCAACCTCTAGTTTGACCAATCTGCCCTGATCCTGCAAGACCTTGAATTCGTAGATCCACTTACCCTTTTCGTCCTCGAATTCGACTTTCAAAACCTGGCCAGGATAATCCTTGGCGACCAGGGCCAGTACATCTTGCAAGGGCATGACTTCACCCATGGATTGCAAAAGTTCGGCTTTTTCACGGTCGTGGCTATGAGCTTGGGCACCTGTAGCCCAAGCGCCCAGAACCAGGGTGGCGGCGAGTAATTGACGGCGGTTCATGAGGCTATCCTCCTGAGTAATGATGCAGGCAGAATAGCAAGATGGGGATGAATGAAGGATGAATGGCAAGGCGCTCCGATTCGATCGGCACAGGACTTCCTCAAGCCGAAACAGCTCTCCACCTCGCGCCTTGCAAGGCGCTCCGATTCGATCGGCACAGGACTTCCTCAAGCCGAAACAGCTCTCCACCTCGCGCCTTGCAAGGCGCTCCGATTCGATCGGCACAGGACAGTCCATTGGGACTGTCCTGTGTCCGATCTCATCCAAATCTACCTGTTATGTAGTCTTCGGTTTCCTTGCGGGTGGGCTTGACGAAGATCTGGTCCGTGGGCCCGAATTCCATGAGTTCACCCAGGTACATGTAGGCTGTATAGTCCGAACAGCGGGCTGCCTGTTGCATATTGTGGGTGACGATGACCACGGTGTAGTCTGCCTTCAATTCGGCAATCAATTCTTCGATCTTGGCGGTAGAGATCGGGTCCAGGGCGGAACAGGGTTCGTCCAGCAACAAGACCTCGGGCTTGATGGCAACCCCGCGAGCAATACACAGACGTTGTTGCTGGCCACCAGACAGGCCATTGCCGCTTTGGCCCAATTTGTCCTTGACCTCTGTCCACAGGGCAGCCTTGGTCAAGGCCCATTCCACGCGCTCGTCCATCTCGCCCTTGCTGAGGCGCTCGAACAGGCGCACACCGAAGGCGATATTGTCATAGATGCTCATGGGGAACGGCGTGGGTTTTTGAAACACCATGCCGACCTTGGCGCGGATCAAAGAGATATCCAAACGGGAATTCAGCAAATCCTCGCCATCAAGTTCGATGGCGCCTTCGGCCCGCTGCCCAGGATACAGTTCGAACATGCGGTTGAAAGTGCGCAACAGCGTGGATTTACCGCAGCCCGATGGGCCGATAAAAGCCGTGACCTTGTGCTCGGCAATCTGCATATTGATGTCACGCAAAGCATGATATTTGCCATAATAAAAATTAAGGTCGCGCACTGCCAGCTTGGTGCGTTCGGTGATAGGGGTCGAGGACAGGGTCATGGTCAGGTAATCGAATTATTTACGAAACAGGCTGCGGGCAGCGATATTGATGCCCAGCACCAGCAGTGTGATCAGGGCTGCCCCGGCCCAGGCCAGACGATTCCAGTCCTCGAAAGGGCTGGCGGCATATTGGAAAATCACCACAGGCAGGTTAGCGATCGGCGCGTTCATGTTCCAGGACATGAACTGATTATTCAGCGCAGTAAACAGCAGCGGTGCGGTCTCGCCCGCGATGCGCGCCACCGCCAGCAAAATGCCCGTCAAAATCCCGGAGCGCGCCGCCCGATAACAGATGAACACCACCACGCGCCACTGGGGGCAGCCCAGCGCGGCGGCAGCCTCGCGCAGGCTGTTGGGTACCAGAGACAGCATATTATCCGTGGCCCGCACCACCACTGGAATCACCAGGATGGCCAGGGCAAAGGCCCCCGCCCAGCCTGAATAATGTCCTACCTGGGCCACATATACCGCATAAATGAACAAGCCAATCACGATGGATGGCGCCGACAACAGCACATCATTCAGGAAGCGGGTGGCTGGCGCCAGCCACCCACGGCGGCCATATTCGGCCAGGTAGGTGCCGGCCAGCACCCCAATGGGGGTACCGATCAACGTCCCCACCCCCGACATCAGCACGCTGCCGACAATGGCATTAAGCAGGCCACCGGCCTCGCCTGGCGGGGGGGTGCTCTCGGTCAGCAGGGTCATGGACAATGCCCCGCCGCCCTTGATCAGCAAAGTTGCGATGATCCAGGCCAGCCAGAACAGGCCGATGCCCAGCGCCAAGCTGGACAGGCCCAGCATCAGACGATTGAAGCGCCGCCGACGGCGATAGATCGGGTTGCCGAGCATGATGGGAGAATCAGAAACAGACATGGTCAGCTCAAGCGCCTTCTTTGCGCGATAGTTGCAACAGCATGAACTTGGAAATGGCCAACACCACCGTCGTGATCAAAAACAGAATCAGGCCTAGTTCCAGCAGGGCGGATTTCTGCAGGCCACCGGCCTCGTTGAATTCGTTGGCCAAGGCCGAGGCGATGGAATTGGAAGGCGAGAATATAGAGTTGGGGAGGTTAAAGGCATTGCCGATAACAAAGGTGACTGCCATGGTCTCGCCCAAGGCCCGCCCCAGGCCCAGCATGATGCCACCGATCACCCCATGACGGGTATAGGGCAGCACGACCTTCCAGACGACTTCCCAGGTGGTGCTGCCCAGGCCGTAGGCGGATTCCTTGAGCATCGGAGGAACCTGCTCGAAGACATCCCGCATGACGGCGGTGATGAAGGGAATCACCATGATGGAGAGAATCAGACCGGCGGTGAACAGGCCGATCCCCATGGGAGGCCCGGCAAACAAACTGCCCAGGACGGGCACCCCCTCGAATAGGTCCACCACCACAGGCTGCACATAGCGCTGAAACAGCGGGACAAAGACAAACAAACCCCACATGCCATAGATAATAGAAGGAATGGCTGCCAGCATTTCAATGGCAATTCCTAAGGGGCGGCGCACCCAGGCGGGGGCAAGCTCGGTCAGAAACATAGCAATGCCAAACGACACCGGCACGGCAATCAACAGGGCCAGCAAGGCGCTGATGACTGTCCCCAGAATGGGCACCAGGGCACCATAGTGCTGTTTGACCGGGTCCCAGTCATTGGTCCACAAAAAAGCCAGGCCATCCCGGATCAGCGTGTCGCGGCTGCCGTAGATCAGGGACACCAAAATACCGGCCAGCAAAACAAAGACCAGGAACGCGAAAGCCCGTGTCAGGTGTCGAAAGCCCGCATCCACCAGCAGGGTGCGATGTTGATTGATCATGAGAAGGCCAGGTGGTGACCGGCTTGCAGATGCGCAGGCCGATCAGGATTCAAAAAGCAGTATTTTCCCACAAATGGGTCAAGCCGCCGGTTTTACGCCCAGCGGCTTGAGGGCATCAGGGCCAGACGGAGGCGCCGTCCTTGGTCCGGATTTCCTGGGTCCACAATTGACGGATCTGGTCAGTCACGGCTGTCGGCAAGGGAACATAATCCAATTCACTGGCCATATCGGCCCCCTCGCGCCAAGCCCAGTCAAAGAATGCCAGGATCTCGCGCGCTTGTGCCGCGTTTTCCTGTTGCTTGTGCAGCAGAATGAAGGTGGCTGCCGTCACAGGCCAGGAATCTGCGCCAGGTTCGTTGTTCAGCACCAAGCCCATGCCGGGCGCAGAAGCCCAGTCGGCATGAGAAGCCGCAGCCGCAAAGGACTTTTGCGCGGGTTGCACGAATTGGCCGTCACGATTCTGCAGCTGGGTCCAGGCCAAACCGTTCTGGTGCGCATAGGCATATTCGACGTAACCGATGGAGTTAGTCAGCTGACGCACATAGGCGGCCACCCCTTCGTTGCCTTTGCCACCCTGGCCCGTGGGCCATTTGACCGCCTTGCCCTGTCCAACAGTATCCTTCCAGGCGGGGGATACCTGAGACAGGTAGTTGGTCCAGCCAAAGGTCGTTCCCGAACCATCCGAGCGGTGCACCACAATAATGCCCTTGGATGGCAGCTTCAAATCCGGATTGAGCTGCGCCAGAGCCGGATCATCCCATTTTTTGATCTTGCCCAGAAAAATGTCGGCCAGCACAGGCCCGGTCAGCTTCATCTGCCCGGCTTCAATACCAGGTACGTTGATCACCGGCACGGTGCCACCGACCACAGCCGGGAATTGCAGCAGGCCATTTTCTTCCAGCGCTTCGGGCTTCATGGGGTCGTCCGACGCACCGAAATCGACTGTTTTGGCAATGATCTGCTGCTGCCCACCGCCAGAGCCGATGGATTGATAATTGACTCGATGGCCCGAGACCGTCTGGTACTTAGACGCCCATTTGGCATAGATCGGGTACGGAAAGGAAGCCCCCGCCCCAGTCAGATCTACCGCCAGGGCAGCCGCACTAGCCGTCGCCATCAGCGTCAGGCCTGTTGCACATTGAACCAGCATCCGTTTGAACATATGAATAATCCCTGTATGGATATCGGAGATGAGAGGATTAGAAGACTCTCAGGGTGGGATGATAAAGGGCGGATATGACAGATTCGTGACAGGGTTGCAGGCCCCCACCTCGCGGCCTGCAGGCCGCTCACCCTAACCTAGCCATGAGGTGTTGGTGTAGGTTGACGGGGGCGCGGCGGTTGCGTACGCGCAGGTAGCGGCCATCGGGCTGGACGGCCCAGGCAAGTTGGTTATCCCGCCAGGCGAAGGTGAAGGCCTCGTCGATGACGCGGCGGCGCAGGGTCTTGTCCAGCACCGGGAAGGCCAGCTCGACCCGGCGCAGGAAATTACGGTCCATCCAGTCAGCCGACGACAAGTACAGGGGTTCGGCGCCGTCCTGGTAAAAATAAAACACGCGGGAGTGCTCCAGAAACCGACCGATGACTGAACGCACCCGGATGCGTTCGGACAGGCCCGGCACCCCGGCCTGCAAGGCGCAGGCGCCACGCACGATCAAGTCGATCCGCACCCCTGCCTGGCTCGCTTCGTAGAGGGCCTGGATCACAGAGGGCTCCAGCAGGGAGTTCATCTTTGCACGGATGCGGGCGCGTTTGCCTGCTCGGGCGAACTCGGCTTCACTGCGGATGAGATTCAGGACGGTTTCGTGCAGGGTAAAGGGCGATTGCAACAGCAGCTTCAACTCGCGGCGCGCGCCCAGGCCCGTGAGCAGGGAAAACACCTGATCCATGTCCTCACAGATGGTCTGGTTGGCCGTCAGGAGGCCAAAATCCGTGTAGAGCTTTGCGGTGCGCTGATGATAATTGCCCGTGCCCAGGTGTCCATAGCGCCGGATGCGACCATCTTCGCGGCGCAGCACCAATGCCATTTTGGCATGGGTCTTGTGCCCGACCACCCCATAGCTGACGTGGGCGCCTACCTCCTCCAGGCGTGCCGCCCAATTGATATTGGTCTGCTCGTCGAAACGCGCCATGAGTTCCACCACCACGGTCACTTCCTTGCCTGCGCGGGCCGCCGACAGCAGCACGCCCATCAGTTCGGAATCTTCGCCGGTGCGGTAGATGGTTTGTTTGATTGCCACCACCTGCGGGTCCAGGGCAGCGGCCCGCAAAAACATCAGGACCGGCTGAAAGGACTGATACGGATGGTGCAGCAAGTGATCCCGCACAGACAAAGCCGCAAACAGGGCTTCGGGCCGCTGCATATCACCATCGAATGGTGCAGGCGTGCGCGGCCGATAGACGGGGTATTCCAAGTCAGGTCGATTGGCTCGGTTGCACAACTGCATCAGGCGGCCCAGATTCACCGGCCCATTGACCCGGTATGTATCAGCGGTGGCCAAATTGAACTCGCGCTGCAGGAAAAGCTCGAGATCCGGCGGCATGGCATGCGCGATTTCCAAACGCACCGAGGCACCAAAATTGCGCTGGGAGAGTTCGCCCTGCAAAGCCTGGCGTAAATTCGTGATTTCCTCTTCGTCCACGAAAAGATCGCTGTTGCGCGTGACCCGCCACTGATAGCAGCCCAGCACATCCATGCCGGGAAACAAATCCCCCACAAAAGCATTGATGACCGTCGTCAGCAACATGAAGCCATCCGGGATGCCGGCGATTTCCGGCGGCACCTTCAGCATGCGCGGCAAGGCCCGCGGGGCCTGGACAATGGCGATATTGCCCTCGCGGCCAAAGGCGTCCTCGCCCGTCAGCGACACAATGAAATTCAGACTCTTGTTGTAGACCCGGGGGAATGGATGGGCCGGGTCCAGGCCGATAGGGGTCAACAGCGGCATCACGTCGCGTTGAAAAATTCCATAGGCCCATTCACGCTGCAGATCGGTCCAGCCGGTCGAATAAATCAGCCCTACCCCGCATTCCATGAGTTTCGGCATGACTTCGCCCGTCAATAGGCGGTTCTGGCGGTCGACCAAGGCATGGGCTGCACGCTGGACGCGGTCAAAGGCTTCGGCAGGCAGCAGGCCATCATCCCCGGCAAGATCCGGCGTCTGACGCTGCTGCTCTTTAAGGCTGGCCATGCGAATCTCGAAGAATTCATCCAGATTCGAGCCAACAATGCACAGATAGCGTAGACGCTCCAGCGCCGGCACATCCAGACGCTCGGCCATGGCCAGGACGCGCTCGTTGAACTTGAGCACGGAAAGTTCTCGGTTGAGTAAAAGAGGCGTAACTGCCATACCCTGCATGGGAGCTCCGGTAGAAATCGGGATTCGGCCTCTATAATCGCACAGTGTGACATTTTCAGGTAAGCCCATGGACGATCGTCTGGCCTCCATTGACCTCGGGTCCAACACGTTTCGCCTGTCCATCGGACGGGTCGTGCGCGAGGGCGACACCGTCCAGGTCTATACTGAAGACCGTATGCGCGAACTCATCGCCCTGGCCAATGGCCTGGATGAGCATCAGCGCATCCGGCCCGATACAGTGGCTCAGGCTATCGAAGCCCTGCAGCGCTTTGGCGAGCGATTGCGCGGCTTCGATCCCGCCAATGTGCGGGCGGTGGCCACCAATACATTCCGGGTGGCACGCAATGCTGCCGAAATCATTCCGCACGCCGAACACGCCCTGGGCTTTCCCATCGAAATCATCTCGGGGCAGGAAGAAGCCCGCCTGATCTACCTGGGTGTGATCCAGGATCTGCCACCATCAGAAGACCGGCGATTGGTCATCGACATCGGTGGCGGCTCTACTGAATTCATCATCGGTCGGGGTCAGACTCCTCTACAACTGGCTTCTTTGCAGCTAGGCTGCACGACCTGGAGCAAACAGTTTTTCTCGCGTGGACAGATTACCAAGGCTCGCATGCAGCGCGCCATCGTCGCCGCCCGCAGCACCATCGAGCCCATCAGCCGACGCTATCGCCACGTTGGCTGGCAGCAGGCCTATGGGTCGTCCGGCACGGCAAAGGGTCTGTTGGCCGTTCTGGTCGAAAACGGCTTTAGCCAGCGCGACATTACCCTGGATGGCATGCAACAGTTGTCTGCCGCCCTGATCAAAGTCGGCCAAGTCCACCTGCAGGACTGGGCAGGACTGAAGGCCGAGCGCGCACCCGTGCTGGCGGGAGGGCTGGCCATCATGATCGCGGCCTTCCTGGAGCTGGGCATCAGCCACATGGGCGCAGGCGACGGGGCCTTGCGGGTGGGGGTGCTGCATGATTTACTGGGCCGGGATTCGCACCATGATCAGCGTGACGAAACCGTGCGCCAGATGGGGTTGCGCTACCAGGCCGACGCCCAGCAGGCAGAACATGTGCGCCAATTGGCCCTGGTCTTTTTTGACCAATTGAACCTGGATACCGCCCACCCACAGGGGGCGGAACTACGCAAAGCCTTAAGCTGGACCGCCATGCTGCATGAAATCGGCCTGGCCATTGCCCGCAATCATTATCACAAGCACAGTGCCTATGTATTGGAAAATGCGGACATGCCGGGCTTTTCGCACGATGACCAGCAATTATTGGCCTTTTTAGCGCTGGGCCAACAAGGAAAGCTGGCCAAATTGCGCCCTTATGCACCCACCCGCGAGCAATGGCTGGCGCTGTGCTGCCTGCGCCTGGCTGTGCTGCTGCTGCGCCGCCGCGAAGCCCGCGACGCCCTGCCCATCCATTTGCAGGCCCAGGGCCAGGCAATCACCCTGTCCGTGCCCGACGGCTGGCTATCGGATCACCCACTTAGCAGTTTTATGCTGAAAGGTGAAATCGACGTCTGGCGCAAGGCTGGATTCACGCTGGAAATCACAGAAGGCACTACCTAGCCCTGCGTACCAGCGCTTTAAGTCAGCTTGACTGCCACCAACTGACGCACGCATTCGTCAGCCAAAGCGGCATCGTCAGCCTCGACCATGAGACGCAACTTGGGCTCGGTGCCTGAGGCGCGAATCAAGACCCTGCCGCGCTCGCCCAGGGTGGCCTGCACTGCCTGAGCAGCCGCCTGCAAACCGGCATGGGCCTGCCAGTCCAGACCAGCGGCCAGAGGCACATTGACCATTTTCTGGGCATACATTTTCAGATCTGCCACCAGTGCCGCCAGGGGCAGATTGGCATGGCGCATGGCAGCCAGCACCTGCAATGCCGCCACAATGCCATCCCCGGTGGTGTGGCAATCCAGACACAGCAAATGTCCTGAGCTCTCGCCCCCATACAGCCAGCCATGATGCCGCAGACGTTCCAGCACGTAGCGATCACCCACCTGAGCACGCACAAAGGGAATATGCAGTTCTTTCAGACGGCGTTCCAGACCGAAGTTGGTCATCAGGGTACCCACCACGCCATTGATGGGGTGCAGCTTGGCACGATCACGGACGATGGCATACAGCAGTTCGTCGCCGTTATACAGGCGACCGGCGGCATCCACCATCTGCAGACGGTCGGCATCGCCATCCAGGGCAATGCCCAGATCAGCACCCTGCTCGGCCACTGCGGCAATCAAGGCCTCTGGGTGTGTGGCTCCGACCCCTTCGTTGATGTTGAAGCCATCAGGCTCGCAGCCGATGACACTGACCTCGGCGCCTAGTTCGCGAAACACATGCGGAGCAATGTGATAAGCCGCCCCGTGCGCGGCATCCACCACGATTTTCAAGCCCTGCAGATCGAGTTCGTTGGGAAAGGTGCTTTTGCAGAACTCGATGTAGCGGCCAGCGGCATCGCTGATACGCCGGGCACGGCCCAGGCCGGGGAATCCGCGCAACCCATGGGCTGCTCTAGCATGGTTTCAATCGCAGCCTCGGTGGCATCAGGTAATTTAGTGCCACCGGAAGAAAAGAATTTAATGCCGTTATCGTAGTGGGGATTGTGCGAGGCGCTGATGACAATCCCGGCAGCCAGTCGCCAGGCCCGGGTCAGATAGGCCACGGCAGGCGTCGGAATCGGCCCGGCCAGCAACACATCCACCCCCGCAGCCGACAAGCCGGCCTCCAGGGCGGCTTCCAGCATATAGCCAGAAATCCGCGTGTCCTTGCCTATCACCACCGTGGGCCGACCGCTACCGCTGACTGCCCCCTGAGACAGCACCCGGCCAGCCGCATAGCCCAGGCGCAGGGCAAACTCGGCATTGATCAGCTCGCCGCCCACGACACCGCGGACCCCATCGGTCCCAAAATATTTGCGCGCGCTCATGCACGGGCTCCTTCTGTGAGGGTTGGATCATTGATTGCCGACCAGATAGTCAGGGCATCCACGGTATCAGCCACATCATGCACCCGCAAGATATGCGCCCCCCGGACTGCTGCCGCCAACGCAGCGGCGACGCTGCCCCCCAGGCGCTGGCTGGCAGGCCTGCCAGTGAGTGCGCCGATCATGGACTTGCGCGAGAGCCCCACCATACAGGGATATGCATCCCCCATCACCTGCGGCAGCTGGTTCAACAAGGTGTAATTGTGGGCCACTGTCTTGCCAAAGCCAAAGCCAGGGTCCAGTGCGATGCGATTGGCCGCAATACCCGCGTCGCGCAGGCGCTGGGCACCTGCGGCCAGATAGGCCTGGACCTCGGCCACCACGTCGTCATAGCAAGGAGTCTGCTGCATGGTGCGGGGTTCACCCTGCATATGCATCAGGCACAGGGCACAATCCGCATCCTGTACAGCCTGGATGGCTTCATCTGAGGAAAAGCCCCGGATGTCATTGATCATGTCGGCACCCGCGTGCAGCACCTGGCGCATGACTTCGGGTTTGCAGGTATCCACAGACAAAGGCACACCGGCATCCAGCAAGCCCTGGATGACCGGCAGGAGCCGGCGCAATTCTTCGTCGGCGGCCACTACCTGGGCCCCAGGCCGGGTGGATTCTCCGCCGATATCCAGAATATCGGCACCATCCTGCACCAGACGCAAGCCATGCTCGATGGCCTGGTTCACTCGGAAATGAACATTGCCATCAAAAAATGAATCGGGGGTGACGTTGACGACCCCCATGACCAACGGGCGTTTCAGGGATAGCTGAAAACGCCCGCATTGCAAAGTGGCAAACATAAAATTTGGAAAGGAACAGATCAGACAGGTGTCGTAGCCGCAGGCCCTTGATCGGGATTTGCGGCCGATGGGCCTGCCGATGGCGGGGTATGCGGCGTGTCGTTGCTGGATGACGAGGTCTTGGGCGGACGCGGTGGGCGGCCTTCCATGATGTCGTTGATCTGCTCGGCATCAATGGTTTCCCATTCGAGCAAGGCATTGGCCATGGCGTGCATTTTGTCCTGATTGGATTCGATCAGGTTGCGTGCAATGCTGTATTGCTCGTCGATGATGCTACGGATCTCGGCATCGACCTTTTGCATGGTGGCTTCGGAGACATGCGTGGTTTTAGTCACGCTGCGGCCCAGAAAGACCTCGCCTTCATTTTCGGCATACACCACAGGCCCCAGGGAATCCGTCATGCCATAGCGTGTCACGATGTCGCGGGCGATGGCCGTGGCACGCTCGAAGTCATTCGAGGCGCCCGTCGTCATCTGATGCATAAAGACTTCTTCGGCGATACGGCCACCAAACAGCACCGCAATCGTGTTCAGCAGGCGGTCTTTATCCATGCTGTAGCGATCGGTTTCCGGCAACTGCATGGTGACCCCCAGAGCCCGCCCACGCGGGATGATGGTGACCTTATGAACCGGGTCGGTCTTGGGCAGCATACGCGCCACCAGAGCATGACCGGATTCATGGTATGCCGTGTTGCGGCGTTCTTCTTCGGGCATGATCATGGAACGGCGCTCGGCCCCCATGATGATTTTGTCTTTTGCCTTTTCGAGGTCGTTCATGTCGACCGTGCGCCCATTGCGGCGGGCGGCGAACAAGGCGGCCTCGTTGATGAGGTTAGCCAGATCCGCACCCGAAAACCCGGGCGTGCCACGCGCCAAGACGCTGGCATCGACGTCCTGGGCAATGGGAACCTTGCGCATGTGGACCTTGAGGATTTGTTCGCGGCCCCGAATATCGGGCAAGGACACGACCACCTGACGGTCGAAGCGGCCCGGACGCAGCAGCGCCGGGTCCAGCACGTCGGGACGGTTGGTGGCGGCGATCACCAGCACGCCCTGGCCGGTCTCGAAGCCATCCATTTCGACCAACAATTGGTTCAGGGTCTGTTCGCGTTCGTCGTTGCCGCCACCCAGGCCGGCGCCGCGCTGGCGGCCTACCGCATCGATTTCGTCAATGAAGATGATGCAAGGGGATTGTTTCTTGGCGTTTTCGAACATGTCACGTACGCGGGCAGCACCCACCCCGACGAACATTTCAACAAAGTCGGAACCTGAAATACTGAAGAAAGGAACCTTGGCTTCGCCTGCGATGGCCTTGGCCAACAGGGTTTTACCCGTCCCCGGAGGCCCGACCATCAGGACGCCACGCGGAATACGACCGCCCAGGCGCTGAAATTTAGTGGGGTCGCGCAGGAAGTCGACCAGTTCCTGGACGTCTTCTTTGGCCTCGTCGCAGCCGGCAACATCCGCAAACGTGATGTTATTGTTGTTTTCATCCATCATGCGGGCACGGGATTTACCAAAGCTGAATGCCCCGCCCTTGCCGCCGCCCTGCATCTGGCGCATGAAGAAAATCCAAACCCCGATCAGCAACAGCATGGGGAACCAGGAAATAAACAGGCTGGCCAGGAAAGAGGGTTCCTCGCGGGCCTTGCCGGAGACCTGAACACCGTCCTTGACGAGTTCGGGCACCATCCAGAGATCGCCCGGCGAGGTCAGGCTGTAAGCACGACCGGATTCAGGGGTGACATAAATCGTGTCGCCCTGAATATCGACCTTATTGATGCGGCCGGCACGTGCATCATTCATGAATTGCGTATAAGTGACGGCGTCGTTACCGGCTACCGGGCGTCCGTCGAACTGCTTGAACACCGTAAAGAGCACGAGCGCGATCACCAGCCAGACCGCAATCTTGGAAAACGAGTTGTTCAAAACAAATCTCCTGGGGTTTTACTGCTGTCGGCCTGCCGCGCTACCTGGTGCGCGATTACAACAAGCTGACAATTTCGTCAATATTTCATTCTACCTGAATCCAGGCACGCACCACGGACAAACCATGGCGTTCAGTCGGCTTGGTCCTGCACAGCCTTCAACCCGCGCGCCACCAGAAAGGTTTCGGAGGATTCGCGACGCGAGGCCTTGGGCTTGCGTTCCACCACCCGCACGAAGTGCTGCTTGAAGGCCTGCACAATCTGGGAAAACCCGCTGCCGTGGAACGCCTTGACCACCAGTACGCCATCAGGCTTCAGGTGGCTGCGGGAGAATTCCATGGCCAGCTCGCAAAGATGCGCTATGCGGGCCGAGTCAGCAGAGGCCACACCGGATAGATTGGGGGCCATGTCGGAAATTACAAGGTCTACGGGCTGCCCTTGCAATTGCTCATGCAGTTGTTGCAGGATGTCATCCTCGCGAAAATCACCCTGAATGAACTCGACACCGGCAATGGGTTCCATGGGCAGGACATCCAGGGCAATGACACGGCCATTGATCACGCCGCCAGGCCCCAGGAGCCTTTCGCGCACGATCTGCGACCAACTGCCCGGCGTAGCCCCCAGATCGACGACGATATCCCCGCCACGCAGGAGCTTTTCGGTGTCGAGAATCTCGGTAAGTTTGAAGGCGGCCCGCGCACGATAGCCCTTTTGTTGCGCCATTTTGACGTAAGGGTCCTGAATGTGACGCTGTACCCAGGCTTTGGAGAATTTTTTCTTGGCCATTCCCGTACAATTCCAGTATGCCGAAACTTGAACTAACTCCCCAGCAGCGCCGCGACCTGCGTGCTGCCGCCCACCCTCTGCATCCCGTCGTCATGATCGGTGACAAAGGCCTGACCGACGCCGTGCTGGGTGAAATCGACCGCAGCCTGACGGCCCACGAACTGATAAAAATTCGTGCATCAGGTGCAGAACGCCCTGATCGCGATGCCATGCTGGAAACTATTTGCGACGCACTGTCGTGCGCGCCTGTGCATCATTTGGGCAAAACCCTAATTATCTACCGTCCCGATGTGCTTGCGCAACAGGCGGCAGCTGATGCATTGAATGCCACCAGGGCCTTGCGGAAAAAATCCGATCCCTATGTGCCGAAAAAACAAGCGGCAAACCCGGCTTCCGCCAGCACCGGACACAAGCCCAAACAAACAGGCGATGCGTCAGATCACGAAAGCCTGAATGCCCGACGCCGCAGACAAACCGATGAGCGCCGCGACCCGGCTGATGGCCGCCCTGGCGCTCGCCGCGCCCGACCATCCGATACTGGCCGTACCGCCGCTGCCGCACACGGCATCCCGCGTCGCGGCAACAACAGTGCCCTGTCATTACGGGCTGGCGCCCGACGCGGGTCACGCTGATTGATCAGGCTTCAGGGGCCGCCAGGCCCCTGGCTGATTATTGATAGCTGACGGAACAGACTTCGTATTCACGCACCCCGGCCGGGGCGCGCACTTCGACGACGTCGCCCTGGCTCTTGCCAATCAGGGCACGCGCCACCGGGCTGGAAACCGAGATCATATTGGCGCGGATATCGGCTTCCAGGTCGCCCACGATCTGGTAGGTCAGGCGTTCGCCGGATGCCAGATCCTCGATTTCGACGGTCGCACCGAACACGGCCTGGCCCTCGAGATCCAAATCTGCAGGGTCGATGATCTGGGCGTTGGACAGCGTGCCTTCCAGTTCCTGGATGCGGCCCTCGACAAAGCCCTGACGTTCGCGAGCCGCATCATATTCAGCGTTCTCGGACAAGTCGCCCTGGGCACGCGCCTCGGCGATGGCACTAATGACTTCAGGGCGTTCGACGGTCTTCAGACGTTGAAGTTCGGCTTTTAAACGCTCGGCCCCACGAGCTGTCAAAGGAATCGCAGCCATAATTTTCTGACTCAAAGTAAAAAGACGTCCCATGCGCGGGACGCCTGACAACATTAAAAAAATACAAGATCGGGGAAACCCGGCGTTGTATCCCGGATGCCTGGATAAGGTAGACCAGAAGGGAAGCTACCGAGCGTCGCGACCTGAATGCCTGCTGGCATTGGGTGACAGAACAAATGTCCTGCATCTGCCCTGGTGTGGCCTGCTGAAGCGCTCGTGAAAAACCCCGGCCAAAACCGGGGTGCTGATTGGTATTGTGGACAATCCGCTTAGAAAATGCAAGCCCCAGGGCACTTATCCAGGGTTCATGTAGCAGTTTTCCGGCCACGCAACAGGGCGTACAGGATGATGGCCCCAAAAGTTGCGGTACCAATACCATCGAGCTTGAAGCTGCCCAGCTCCAGCGAGAAATTACCGGCCCCCAGAATCAAGGTGACGGCGGCCACAATCAGGTTCCGATTGTCGCTGAAATCCACTTGATTGACGACCCAGATCCGAGCACCGGCAATCGTAATCAAGCCAAAGACCACAACGGCCATGCCGCCCAGCACCGGCCCAGGAATAGCCTGAATGACGGCCCCGAATTTCGGCGAGAAACCCAGCAGCAAAGCCACCAATGCCGCCACCACAAATACCAAAGTGGAATAGATTTTGGTGACCGTCATGACGCCGATGTTTTCCGCGTAGGTCGTGACGCCTGTGCCCCCCACAGAGCCGGAAATCATGGTGGCAACGCCATCCCCCAGAAAAGCGCGACCCAGGTATTTGTCCAGATTCTGCCCGGTCATGGCGCTGACGGCCTTGATGTGGCCGAGGTTTTCGGCCACCAGAATAATGGCGACAGGCGCAATGACGCTGATGGCATGCGCCTCAAATACTGGCGCGGTCAGCTGGGGCAGGCCCAGCCAGGGGGCTGCGATAATGGCGGAAAAATCAATAGGTGTCCCAAACCCCATGCCGTTGGTCAACACGGCATACAGGACGCAGGCCAGAAACAAGCCCACCAGGATCAACAGACGCTGGACCAGACCCCGCGTATAGACCGCCACGCCGCCCACGCACAGAATGGTGGCCAGCGCCATGGCTGAATCAAACAATGAACCGCCCATGGCGCCCTTGGCTGCTATCGGCGCCAGATTCAGGCCGATGACGGCCACCACCGCCCCGGTCACCACGGGCGGCATCCAGCGGTCGATCCAGTCGGCCGCCCCGCCCTGGCGGGCATTGATGAACATAGTCAACAGCCCAATCCCTGCATAAATCAGGCCACAAATGACAATCGCCCCCAGGGCCACCCCGATATTGGGATTGGGGCCACTGCCGGCATAACCGGTCACTGCCACCACCCCGCCGATAAAGGCAAAGCTGGACCCCAGGTAGCTGGGCACCCGCCCGCCTACAAACAGGAAGAACACCAGGGTCCCCACCCCCGACATGAGGATGGCCATATTGGGGTCGAACCCCATAATCAGCGGGGCCAGAATCGTGGAACCGAACATGGCCACCACATGCTGCGCCCCCATGGCCACGGTCTGTGGCAAGGGCATGGTTTCATCGGGCTGCACGACGGCACCATCAGCCGTACCGGAGACGCGGCGCCAACGAGGGAAATAGCTTGTTGTCATGGTTTTGCAGTCTGACGACCGCCAAAATGGAAGTTGCGCAAGTTTACGGCGAAATTCCGTCAGTTGACCACGGGAAATAATGGGGTCAGACACCATTTATGTCGTTAAATGGTGTCTGACCCCATTATTTCTTGGTGTCTGACCCCATTATTTTCTTCTCATAATCTGGGCTTACGCTTGCGACCTGCCGCTGCGGCGTCGTACAGCGCATCCGGCACCAGGCGCAGCAAGCGGCCTACCCAGGCCATCGGCCAGGGAATGACACGATAGCGGTCGCCCGCCTCGATGGCGCGCACGGCTTGCTCCGCAAATCGATCCACCGGCATCAGAAACGGCATGCGATAGGGATTATGCGCCGTCATGGGGGTGGCGATGAAACCCGGTGCCAGCGTGACGACCTGCACGCCCGAACCACGCAGTTCTACTCGCAGGCTTTCGCAATACGCCCGCACAGCCGCCTTGGACGCGCTATAGGCCCCTGCCCCCGGCAAACCCCGCACTCCCGCCACGCTGCCGATGCCCACCAGCACGCCTCGACGGCGCACCCGCATCGAATCCATAAAGGGCTGAAAAGTCGCCATCATGGCCAGCACATTGGTGTCCAGAATGGCTTTGAAAACCTCGTAGTCTTCGGGCGCGTCGGTCAAAGTACCAGCACTGATGCCAGCACTGGCAATCACGCAATCGACCGGACCGACTGACAGAAAGTCTTGGGCGGCGGCCTGCAAGGCAGGCCGATCCCTGACATCCAGGACATAGGCCCGGTGGCCTTGACCCGGCAGCGACGCGCAAACAGCCTGCAAGGCGTCCTGACGACGCCCGACCAGCCCCAAGACGGCGCCACGGGCGGCATACTGCCGCGCCAGCGCCTGGCCGATGCCGCTGCTGGCCCCCGTGATGAACACCCGCTGTTGATCACGGGCGTCCATGGATCAGCCTGCGATGGCTGCGTGCATGTCTTGCAGCGCGTAGACCTTCAGACCATCACCGTGACGCAGGTATTGCAGACCTTCGACCGCCGCCCGGGCACCGGCGATGGTGGTGAAGAAGGTGACCCGGTTGGCCAGCGCCTGGGTGCGGATGATGCGCGAATCCGCAATGGCGTTGCGGCGTTCCTCGACCGTGTTGATCACCATGGCGATCTCGCCGTTTTTCACCATATCCACGATATTGGGACGGCCTTCGGTGACCTTGTTGACGACCTCGACTGTCAGGCCTGCCGCCTCGATGACCGCCGCAGTGCCACGGGTAGCGATCAACTGAAAGCCCATGGCGGCCAAGCCGCGCGCGACTTCGACGGCACGGGGTTTATCCTGGGCGCGCACACTGATGAAGACCTTGCCGGATTCCGGCAGCCAGGCGCCAGCGGCAATCTGGGATTTCACAAAGGCCTCGCCAAAGGTCTCGCCCACGCCCATGACTTCGCCGGTGGATTTCATTTCCGGCCCCAGTATCGTATCCACCCCCGGGAACTTGACGAAGGGGAAGACGGCTTCCTTGACGCAATAATGCACCGGCGAGGGAATGGATGCCACGCCCTGCTGGGCCAGCGTGCGACCCGACATGATGCGGGCAGCGATTTTGGCCAACTGGCGACCCGTGGCCTTGGACACGTAGGGCACTGTACGCGAAGCGCGCGGATTGACTTCCAGCACATAGACATCGCCATCCTGGATGGCGAACTGCACATTCATCAAGCCTTTGACATTCAGCGCGCGCGCCATCAAGGCTGTCTGGCGCTTGATTTCGTCCACTATTTCGGGGGACAGCGAATACGGCGGCAGGCTGCAGGCCGAATCGCCCGAGTGCACGCCTGCTTGTTCGATGTGTTCCATGACGCCGCCGACCACGACCTGTTCGCCATCGGCCAGGCAGTCCACATCGACCTCGGTGGCGTTATTCAGGAAATGATCCAACAGCACCGGAGAGTCATTGCTGACCTTGACGGCCTCGCGCATGTAGCGTTCAAGATCCTGCGGTTCGTGCACGATTTCCATGGCCCGGCCACCCAGCACATAGCTGGGGCGCACCACCAGGGGATAGCCGATTTCACCGGCCAGGGCCAGGGCCTCGCCTTCGGTGCGGGCAGTGCGGTTTGCAGGCTGGCGCAGGCCAAGCTTAGTGAGTAGCTTCTGGAAGCGTTCGCGGTCCTCGGCCACGTCGATGGAGTCTGGGCTGGTGCCGATGATGGGCACGCCATTGGCTTCCAGGGCACGGGCCAGCTTCAGCGGGGTCTGGCCGCCGTATTGCACGATCACGCCTTCTGGGTTTTCCTTGTGGACGATTTCCAGCACGTCTTCTAGGGTCAGCGGTTCGAAATACAGGCGATCCGAGGTGTCGTAGTCGGTGGAGACGGTTTCCGGGTTGCAGTTGACCATGATGGTCTCGTATCCGTCTTCGCGCAGCGCCAGCGCGGCATGCACGCAGCAGTAGTCGAATTCGATGCCCTGGCCGATACGGTTTGGTCCGCCACCCAGCACGATGATTTTCTTGCGATTGGTGGGCGCGGCCTCGTCTTCATCCTCGTAGGTGGAATACATATAGGCCGTGGTGGTGGCGAATTCCGCCGCGCAGGTATCGACACGCTTATAGACCGGGCGCACGTTCATCTGATGGCGTAATTTACGCACCTCGGATTCGGTGGCATCCAGCAGGAAAGCCAGGCGACGATCAGAAAAACCCCGACGCTTCAGGCGGCGCATGGTCTCGTCGTCCAGCTCGGTCAGGGTACGCTGTTCAAGGGCCAGTTCGATATCGACGATTTCCTTGATTTGAGCCAGAAACCAGGGATCGATCTTGGTGATCTGGTGGACTTCGTCCAGACTGAAGCCCTGGGCAAAAGCATCGCCCACATACCAGATGCGTTCAGGACCGGGCTCGCCGAGTTCGATCTGCAGGCGTTCGCGGTCGGTGGTTTTTTGGTTCAGGCCATCCACCCCGACTTCCAGGCCGCGCAGGGCTTTTTGAAAGGCTTCCTGGAAGGTGCGGCCAATGGCCATGACTTCGCCCACCGCCTTCATCTGCGTGGTCAGGCGCGAATCCGCCTGCGGGAATTTTTCAAACGCAAAGCGCGGAACCTTGACGACCACATAATCCAGGGCCGGTTCGAAGGATGCCGGCGTGGCGCCACCGGTGATCTCGTTGCGCAATTCGTCCAGCGTATAGCCCACGGCCAGACGGGCAGCGACCTTGGCGATGGGGAACCCCGTGGCCTTGGAGGCCAGCGCCGAGGAGCGCGACACGCGCGGATTCATCTCGATGACGATCATGCGGCCATTGGCCGGATTGACGGCGAACTGCACGTTCGAGCCGCCTGTATCCACGCCGATCTCGCGCAGCACCGCGATGGAGGCGTTGCGCATGATCTGGTATTCCTTGTCGGTCAGCGTCTGCGCCGGCGCCACGGTAATGGAATCACCCGTATGCACGCCCATGGGGTCCAGGTTCTCGATGGCGCACACGATGATGCAGTTATCGGCGCTGTCGCGCACGACCTCCATCTCGAATTCTTTCCAGCCCAGCAACGATTCCTCGATCAGGAGTTCGCGCGTCGGCGAGGCCTCCAGACCACGGCGGCAGATGGTTTCGAATTCCTCGGCGTTGTAGGCAATGCCCCCGCCCGTACCACCCAAAGTGAAGCTGGGCCGAATCACCGCTGGAAAGCCCGAGGTGCCGGTTTCAGCGGCAATCTGTTTCTGGACGGCCCAGGCTTCTTCCATGCTATGAGCAACGCCGGATTTCGCGGATTCCAGACCAATCGCGGTCATGGCGTCCTTGAATTTCAATCGGTCCTCGGCCTTTTCGATGGCAGCCGCATTGGCGCCGATGAGTTCGACCCCATGTTTGGCCAGCACGCCTTCGCGGTCCAGATCCAGCGCGCAGTTCAGGGCGGTCTGGCCGCCCATCGTGGGCAGCACGGCATCGGGCTTTTCGATCTCGATGATTTTTTCCAGCGCCTGCCAGGTAATGGGTTCGATATAGGTCACGTCCGCCGTTTCCGGGTCGGTCATGATGGTGGCGGGGTTGCTGTTGACCAGAATGGTGCGAAAACCATCGGCTTTCAAGGCCTTGCAGGCCTGGGCACCGGAATAATCGAATTCACAGGCCTGACCAATGATGATGGGGCCAGCCCCGATAATGAGAATGCTTTTAATGTCTGTACGCTTTGGCATGAGATAAGGGTATCTATTATTAGGACTGGACTTTGTGCTGGGCCATCAGGTCGATGAACTTGTCGAACAGCACCAGAATGTCGTGCGGGCCGGGGCTGGCCTCGGGATGGCCCTGGAAGCAAAATACTGGCTTGTCGGTGAGTTCGAAGCCCTGCAAGGAACCATCGAACAGCGACACATGCGTCACGCGGGCATTGGCCGGCAGGCTGTCGCCATCCACCGTGAAGCCGTGATTCTGGCTGGTGATGAAGACCCGTCCGGAATCCAGATCCTGGACCGGGTGGTTTGCGCCATGGTGGCCGGTTTTCATCTTGAGGGTGCGACCGCCCAAGGTCAGGCCCAGCACCTGTTGGCCCAGGCAAATGCCAAACAAGGGTATCCCACGATCCAGCACAGCCCTGCAGGTATCCACGGCATACTGGCAGGCGGCGGGGTCACCTGGGCCATTGGACAGGAATATGCCGTCGGGATTCTGGGCCAGGATTTCGTCCACTGGAGTCGTGGCGGGCACCAGCGTGATGCGGCAACCGCGATCCGCCAGCAGGCGCAAAATATTGGTCTTGATGCCGTAGTCGTAGGCCACGACGTGGTAGTCAGCGCGGTCCTGGCGGCGAAAACCATGGCCCAACTGCCAAGTGCCCTGCACCCAGGCGCCCGCCTGCGCAGTCGTGACCTTGAGCGCCAGATCCTGGCCTTCCATGCCGGAAAATCCGCGGGCGAGTTCCACCGCACGCGCCACATCATCGCCGACCAGAATGCAGGCACCCTGGGTGCCGCGTTCGCGCAAAATACGCGTGAGCTTGCGGGTGTCGATGTCGGAAATGGCCACGATACCCTGGGATTTCAGGTAGTCGGGCAAGGTCTGCGTTGCGCGGAAATTAGACATCCGGGCTGGGCAATCACGCACCACCAGTCCTGCGGCATGGACTTGATTGGATTCGACATCTTCGCCATTGACGCCGGTATTGCCGATATGGGGATAGGTCAGGGTGACGATCTGGCCGTTATAGCTGGGGTCGGTCAGGATTTCCTGGTAACCCGTCATGGATGTATTGAAGACGATCTCGGCGACGGTGAAACCGTCGGCGCCGATGGAAACGCCTTGGAATACAGTACCATCAGCCAAGGCAAGAATTGCGGGAACATGCCCTGCGGGCCCCTCTGGAAAGATTGACGACAGCAAAATGGTACCCCGGTTGTAAAGTCGATATATAAACCTTCCCATTATACAACCGGATCAGGGTTTTTCCTCATGCCCAGGTAAAAAGTCCACCCTGTTCCCACCACAAAAATGATCTACAGTGAGTCTTCTCCACTGTCTCCCCTAAGGTTTCTGTCTTCATGACCCACCAACTCGATGCCCTGCGCGCACTGACCACCGTTGTGGCCGACACCGGCGATTTTGAAACCATGCAGGCGTACCAACCTACCGACGCCACCACAAATCCGTCCTTGATTCTCAAGGCCGTTCAACAAGATGCCTACCGTCCACTGCTGGATCGGGTCTTGCGCGATTACCCCAGCGCTCCGCTGACCGAGCAAGTAGACCGGCTGTTGGTGGCTTTTGGCCGTGCCATCCTGGCCATCGTGCCGGGCAGGGTCTCCACCGAGGTCGATGCCCGCCTGTCCTTCGATACCCAGGCCAGCATCGAACGCGCCCGCCAGATCATCGGCTTGTACGAATCCGCCGGCATCGACCGCGAGCGCATCCTGATCAAACTCGCCGCCACCTGGGAGGGTATCCAGGCAGCCCGGGTGCTGCAGGCCGAAGGCATTCAGTGCAACCTGACCCTGCTGTTTTCCCTGACCCAGGCCATTGCCTGCGCGCAGGCCAAGGTCACCCTGATTTCACCATTTGTCGGGCGCATCTACGATTGGCATAAAAAATCCGCCGGGGCCGGATGGGACGAGGCCGCCCAAGCCGGGAGCAACGACCCCGGGGTGCAGTCGGTTACCCGCATCTATCGATATTTCAAGGCCTACGACCTGCCTACTCAGGTGATGGGCGCCAGCTTTCGCAATATCGGCCAGATCCGCGCACTGGCGGGCTGCGACCTGCTGACGATCAGCCCGGCCCTGCTGGCCGAGCTGGCCGCATCCACCGACCCCCTGCCCGCCTGCCTGTCCGTCGAAGACGCAAAGGCCAATGCCCCCGAATGGCTGGCCAGCAACGAAGTCGCCTTCCGGACGCAGCTGAACCAGGATGCCATGGCCAGCGAAAAACTGGCAGAAGGCATCCGCATCTTCACGGCAGATGCCGTCAAACTGGATACCTTGTTAAGCTGATATCGCCACACCGCATCCCCGTTACCCGAAAGGCACCGGCAACGCGCCAAAATTGAGGAACTTCCCCAATGCAGTTTTGGCGCACAAGCCGGTATGCTAGGCAAGAACCGCGCCACAAGCCGCCCAATGTCTGGGCTTTCTTGTCCACGCAATATTCCGGGAGACACGGATGACTTTCATACGCAAATTCTGCACGGCCATCGCCATGACGGCACTGCCACTGTCCATGGCCATGGCCGATCCTGCCATCGTCATGGCGCCGGGCGGCGCAGGCGGCGGCTACGACGCTGCGGCTCGCGTGCCGCTGCAGGTCATGCAAGACACCGGCATCTTTACCGATGGCGCCCAAGTCACCAACAAGGGCGGCGCAGGCGGCACCATTGGCCTGGCCGAATTCGTGCGGACCGCCAAGGGCAACGACAACGGCATCATGTCCCTGGGTTCCATCATCGTCGGCGCCATCATCCTGAACAAATCCCCAGTCTCGCTCGACGATGTCACCCCGCTGGTGCGCCTGACCGATGACGCGGGTGCCGTGGCGGTCCCTGTCGACTCTCCCTTCAAGACCATCGAGGACGTCACCAAGGCGCTGGCAGCCAATCCGGGCGCCACGCCAATCGGCGGCGGGTCCATCGGCGGCGTTGACCACGTCACAGCGGCACTGCTGGCCCAGACCATCCCCCTGGACCCGAAAAAACTGAATTACGTGGCCTATGATGGCGGCGCCGAAATGATCACAGCCCTGGCGGGCGGTCAACTCAAAGTCGCGATCTCCGGCCTGTCCGAACTCGGCCCTTACGCTGAACAAGGCCGTCTGCGCCTGCTGGCCGTCACCTCGGAAAACCGCCTGCCCAATCTCGACGTCCCCACCCTGAAGGAACAGGGCGTGGATGTGGTCATCGGCAACTGGCGCGGCATCGTGGGTGCGCCAAATATGTCCGACAAGGGTCGGCAGGTCTGGCTGGACCGTTTTGCCAAGATGCACGCCACGCCCGAATGGAAAAAAACGCTGGCCGATCACAACTGGACCGACGCCTATCTGGCCGGCGATGACTTCGCAGCTTTCCTTGACCAGGAAAAAGTCCGTCAGCAGAAAGTCCTCGAATCCGTCGGCCTGATCAAGTAAGCCTTATGTCGCCCAAGACTTCGCGTCCCTGGTGGCTGGGGCTGGTCATCGTCGCCATCGGCCTACTGTGGTTTTTCGAGGGACGCAGTCTGCCTCAACTGGGCGGCTACGCCGCGCTGGGCCCCGGTTTCTTCGTTACTGTAATCGGGGGTTTGCTGGTCCTGCTCGGCATCATCCTGCTGATTCAGATCGCCCGCGGGGAAACCTTCTCCCCTCAGGACTCCGAAGACGCCGAGGCCGGCGCCAAGGCCTCCTGGCCGGCGCTGCTCTGGGCCGCCAGCGGCGCCGCCGCCCCCTTGCTGACCATGCAGCCGCTAGGCTTCCCCCTGACGGCCATGATCAGCTTCGCCCTGGTCACACGTGCCTTTGGCTCGCGCCTCATCCTGCTGGATGCGGCCATCGGCCTGGTGCTGGGCCTGATTTGCTGGTACGGATTTTCCTCGCTGGGTGTCAGTCTCGGCGCTGCATTCCCTTTTCTGGGCGCTTGACTCATGGATTCATTTTCCTCATTGATGTCGGGCTTCAGCGTCGCGCTGGAACCCATCAATCTGTTCTGGGCATTGCTGGGCTCGATGCTGGGCACCGCCATGGGGGTGCTGCCCGGCATCGGCCCGGCCCTGACCATCGCCCTGCTGCTGCCGGTCACGGTGCAAATTGCCCCGACGGCTGCCTTCATCATCTTTGCCGGCGTCCTGTATGGCGCCATGTATGGCGGCTCCACCACCTCCATCCTGCTCAATACCCCAGGCGAAAGCGGCTCCATGATGACCGCGCTCGAAGGCAACAAAATGGCCAAATCCGGCCGGGGCGCGGCGGCACTGGCCACCGCCGCCATCGGGTCTTTTGTCGCGGGTACTCTGGCCACGCTGGGCATCACTTTTTTCGCCCCTTTGGTGGCTGAATTAGCCTTTGTCTTTACCGCCGCCGATTACTTCGCTCTGATGCTGCTGTCGCTGATGTCGGTATCCGTGGTGCTGGGTGCATCGCGCGTGCGCGGCATGATCGCGCTGCTGCTCGGGCTGGCCCTGGGTGTCGTCGGCATCGATGCCCAGACTGGCCAGGCACGCCTGACCTTCGGCGCATTCGCGCTGCTGGATGGCATTGAACTGACCGTCGTGCTGGTGTCACTGTTTGCCGTGGGCGAGGTCATGTTTGTTGCCAGCCGCTACCGCAGCATGCCGCCGCAAATCAACCCCCTGTCGGGCAGAACCTGGATGACCAAGGAGGACTGGCAGCGATCCTGGAGGCCCTGGCTGCGCGGCACGCTGCTCGGCTTTCCCATTGGGGCGCTGCCGACCGGCGGCACCGAGGTCCCGACGTTTCTGTCCTACATGGCAGAACGCAAATTATGCAAGAAACCCGAGGAATTCGGCCACGGTGCCATCGAGGGGGTCGCCGGCCCCGAAGCCGCCAACAACGCGGCGGCAGCCGGCACCCTGGTGCCTCTGCTGACCCTGGGCCTGCCAACCTCGGCCACCGCCGCCGTGCTGCTGGCTGCCTTCCAAAGCTATGGCCTGCAGCCTGGGCCGTTTCTCTTTACCAACAGCCATGATCTGGTCTGGGCCATTATCGCCTCGCTGTACATCGGCAACGTCATGCTGCTGGTGCTGAATCTGCCCCTGGTGGGCATCTGGGTGCGCTTGCTGCTGATCCCCCGTCCCTATCTGTACGCAGGCATCCTGGTCTTCACCATGGTGGGGGTCTGGGGCTTATCCACGTCCTGGATGGACCTGTTGATCATGTTCGTGATCGGGGTCACAGGCTATGTGATGCGCGTCTACGATTTTCCGATCGCACCCCTGTTGATCGGCTTGATCCTGGGGCCCATGGCGGAAACCCAGCTACGCCGCGCATTGGCCATCAATAACGGGGATCCCTCTGTATTCGTCACGAACCCTCTGTCGCTGACGTTTCTGGTGCTGGCGGTGCTGGTGCTGCTGATGCCGATCCTGCTGCGCAAGATCAAGGCGGCGGCAGGCTGAGCATCCCGCCCGGGCGCGTACAGCATCTGCGCCTAGGCCGTGTTGCAACCACGGCACTACCCGACGAAGCGGCTAACGGCGCTCCATCAAGGCCCAGGCAATGGTGCCTGCATCAACATATTCAAGTTCGCTGCCACTGGGTACACCACGGGCCAGGCGGGTAACCGCCAGGCCGCGGTCACGCAGCATCTCGGCCAGATAATAGGCGGTGGTTTCACCTTCAGCGGTGAAGTTCGTGGCCAGAATGACCTCGCGGACTTGCTCGTCGGCCACACGCTGCAGCAGTTGGGCAAAACGCACCTGATCGGGACCCACCCCTTCCAGGGGCGCCAAACGGCCCATCAACACATAGTACAGGCCACGATAGCCGTGGCTGGACTCGATCATGTTCTGATCGGCAGGCGTTTCGACCACGCATATCTGGCCGCCATCGCGGTCAGGGTCCTGACAGATGGCGCATATGGGCGTCTGAGAGAACGAATTACAGCGGCTGCAATGACACAGGCCATCCACAGCAGCATGCAGGGCTTTCCCCAGGCGCACGGCCCCATCAGGATCATTTTGCAGCAAGTGATATGCCATGCGCCGCGCTGTACGCACGCCTACACCAGGCAGGCTGCGCAAGGCATCGATCAGGGCTCGTAGAGGCTCTGGTTCGGGCAGGCTGGTGGCCATATCAGAAGGGCAGCTTCATCCCGGCAGGCAAGGACATCCCAGCGGTGACCTCGGACATTTTGTCCTGGGCAGTGGATTCTGCCTTGCGCTGAGCGTCATTGAAAGCGGCGGCGACCAGGTCTTCGATCATGTCGCGGTCGTCATCGAACAGGGACGGATCAATCGTGACACGCTTGACGTCGAATTTGCAGCTCATGGAGACCTTGACCAAGCCGCCGCCAGCCGCACCTTCGACCAGGATATCGGCCAGGGCGTCCTGGGCTTTTTTCATGTTTTCCTGCATTTGCTGCGCCTGACGCATCAAGCCGGCAATCTGACCTTTCATCATTGTGGAGTCCTGATTGGGTAAGGGGTAAGAATGGAAACAGGCACTATACCGCAGACGGCCGCACCGACCCGGGCACCAGACGCGCCCCAAACTGCGTGATCAGCGCCTGGACGATCGGGTCTTGGTCGGCGGCCTGTTCGGCGGCCTCCTGGCGCTGGGCCTGGGCAGCCTGATCGACGGCATACGCCGTGTCACTGCCGGTATTTCCGTATTGCACCTCCAAGCGCATGACGCGGCCAAAGTATTCTGTCAGTCCGGTCCGCAGGCGATCCAGCGCCCCACCCTCGGTCAGGGTATGAATGGCCACCCGCAGGCGAATCTGATGATCGTCACCTGAGAGCCATTCACTGTTCAGGGCCAGCGCCCGGGCAGCCCCAGTAACCGACAGGGCCTGAGCAACCGCAGGCCAGTCGGCAGGCGCAAGGCTGAGTGGATCAGGAATGGATGGTGCCGGATCGGCGCTGCCAGCGGCAGACAAACCCGCCAGTCCTGCTGGTAGTTCGTCGTCCGGCAACAAATCACCGGGGGCGACAGCCGAATCAAAATCATCCGGTATATCAGAGACCTGGGCAGTCCAGTCGTCGGACGAAACATCCGCACTGTCAGGGACTTGGGCCGTCCAATCGGCATTGCTTGGCAGATCCTCTGGCGCGGAGACGGGTGCGGCGGGGACAGAAGCGGAGACGGGCGCAGGGGCGGAGACGGGTGCGGCGGGGACAGAAGCGGAGACGGGCGCAGGGGCGGAGACGGGCGCGGGGACAGGGATTGCTGTGGGCGCCGATGTCTGTGCGCCATCCGGCAAAACTGTCTGATCAACGGCGACCGCGTATTCAGGCTGAACAGGCAAAGCACCAGCATCGGCAGACTGCGTCTGGGGGACAGGTTGCGGTATGTCTTCCCAGGCGGGAGGCTCTGGGGACAAAGCCGCCATCGGCGGCTGAGTCGCCGGAGTCGGAGTCGGAGTCGGAGTCGGAGTCGGAGTCGGAGTCGGAGTCGGAGCCGGAGCCGGAGCCGGAGCCGGAGCCTGAGCCTGAGCCTGAGCCTGAGCCGGAGCCGGGACCTGAGTCTGAGCCGGAACTTGAGCTTGAGCTTGAGCCTGGTCTGAGATGGCCGGGGCAACAGCCCCCGCCACCGGTGGATTCAGATGCACGGGCGGCAGGCGGTCTGGCGGCAGCAAAGCCAGCATGCGCAGGCAAGCCATGACAAAACCTGCATATTCGTCAGGCGCCAGGGAGAGTTCGTGGCGGCTGTGAACCGCGACGGCATAAAACAGCTGCAAATCATTGGGCGACAGCATCCCGGCCAAGGCCGTGATGTCATCGGCCAACGGATCATCCGCCTGCGCATGCCCCAGACGCTGGGCAATGGCGACGCGCGACAGCAGGATCGCCAGATCGGCCAGCGCCGCCTGAAACGACAGCCCACGGGCGGAGAGTTCATCGGCCACGGCCATCACTGCCCGGGCATCAGCCACGGCCAGCGCGCGCGACAAAGCCACCAGGTGATCCTGATCCAGCGTGCCCAGCATGTCGCTGACAGCGGCAGCCGTCAGGTTGCCGGCGGCATAGGAAATCGCCTGATCGGTCAGTGACAAGGCGTCGCGCATCGAGCCTGCCGCCGCCTGGGCAATCAGGCGCAGGGCGGTGCCATCCGCCGGAATCGATTCTTGTTCCAGAATGTATTGCAGGTGTCCGGTGATGGCCGGGACGGTCATTTGCTTGAGATTGAACTGCAGACAGCGCGACAGCACCGTCACGGGAATCTTCTGTGGATCGGTGGTCGCCAGGATGAACTTGACGTGCTCGGGGGGCTCTTCCAGGGTCTTGAGCATGGCGTTGAACGCATGCCCGGTCAGCATGTGGACTTCGTCGATCATGTAGACCTTGTAGCGACCCGAGGACGGGGCATACACCGCCTGTTCCAGCAGCTGGGTCATCTCGTCCACCCCGCGATTGGAGGCGGCGTCCAGTTCGAGATAATCAACAAAACGGCCTGCATCGATTTCTGTGCAGGCCTGACAGTGCCCACAAGGCGTGGCGGTAACGCCATCGGCACAGTTAAGGGACTTTGCCAGGATGCGTGACAGGGTGGTCTTGCCTACCCCCCGCGTGCCGGTAAACAGCCAGGCATGATGCAGCCGACCGGATGACAAGGCATTCGAGAGCGCCCGGACCACGTGGTCCTGACCAATCAGGGTGTCAAAGGAACGGGGGCGCCACTTGCGCGCCAGAACGAGATAGCTCATGGGACGGCCGCCACCCGGAAAAGACTGAAATGAAAGGCGAGCCTGACTTCGGCACTGGTTCTGCACGGCTGTGGCTGCTTCGTTCCCGACCTGACCAGGTTGACCGCCGAACCATGCGAAGGGGCCCGCCGCATGAATTCTAACAGACCTTAGGCACCTCGTGCCTGCAGGGCTGCCACCGCAGGCAGAGTCTTGCCTTCGAGGAATTCCAGAAAGGCCCCGCCCCCGGTGGAAATGTAGCCCACGCGGTCGGCGATGTCGTATTTGGCGATGGCGGCCAACGTATCGCCCCCCCCGGCAATGGAAAACCCAGAGGAATCAGCAATCGCCTGGGCGATCACCCGAGTCCCCTCGGCAAAGGCGTCGAATTCGAACACGCCCACCGGGCCATTCCAGACTATCGTACCCGCCTGGCGTAATTGCTCGGCCAACAAGGCCGCCGTCTGTGGACCGATATCCAGGATCAGGTCGTCTGCCGCCACGTCGCCGGCAGCCTTGATCGTCGTCGGCGCATCGGCGGCAAAGCGGGTCGCCACGACGACATCCACCGGAATAGGCACCTGCACGCCGCGTGCGCGCATGGCATCGATCACGGCCTTGGCCTGATCCACCTGCTCGGCCTCGGCCAGGGATTTTCCGATGGGCAGACCAGCGGCCAGCATAAAAGTGTTGGCAATCCCGCCGCCGACGATCAATTGATCGACCTTATCGGCCAAGGCCTGCAAGATGGATAGCTTGGTAGAGACCTTCGAGCCCCCCACAATGGCCACCAGGGGGCGGCGTGGGGCCTGCAGGGCACGGCCCAGGGCATCGAGTTCGGCAGCCAGCAGGGGGCCGGCGCAGGCCACGGGGGCAAAGCGCGCCATGCCTTCGGTGGTGGCTTCGGCGCGGTGTGCTGTGCCGAAGGCGTCATTGACATAGACATCGCACAGTGCCGCCATGCGGCGGGCCAGATCGGGGTCGTTTTTCTTTTCGCCGGGATTGCAGCGGCAGTTTTCCAGCAAGACCACCTGACCGGGCTGAACCTGCACGCCATCGACCCAATCGGCCACCAGGCGCACGGGCTGTTGCAGCAGCTCGCTGAGACGATCCGCAACCGGCTGCAAGCTGTCCTCAGGATTGACCACGCCTTCTTTGGGCCGTCCCAGGTGCGAGGTGATCATCACGGCGGCACCCGCCTTCAAGGCCAGCTGGATGGCTGGCACAGAAGCCCGGACCCGAGTGTCTTCCGTAATTTTCCCATGAGCCAACGGAACATTGAGATCGGCGCGGATGAAGACCCGCTTGCCGGCCAGGGCGCCAGCCTGCGCCAGATCGGAGAGTGTTTGTATCGTCATGAGAGTCCTTGGGGGGGCATGACAGCCAGCCATCGCGCAACATGTTGTGCGCATCCGGCCAGCACATCGGTTAATCGAAAAAAGGGCAGGTTACCCTGCCCTTGTGCAACTGGCAGCCACCAGCATGCAATCATGGATGGTGCGAACTATTTAGCCGACATCAGGGCCACGGTCGTATCCAGCATGCGATTGGAGAAGCCCCATTCGTTGTCATACCAGGAAGATACCTTGACCAGTGAACCAGAGACTTTGGTCAGGGCGGCATCCACGGTGCTGGAAGCCGGATCGTGGTTGAAATCGATGGAAACGAGCGGTTCGGTGGTGTAGGCCAGAATGCCCTTCAGGGGGCCTTCGGCGGCAGCCTTCAGAATGCCGTTGACTTCGTCCACGGTGGTGGCGCGCGCCGCCACAAAAGACAGGTCGACAATGGACACGTTGATGGTGGGCACGCGGATGGCATAGCCATCGAGCTTGCCGTTGAGCTCGGGCAACACCAGGCCCACCGCTGAAGCCGCGCCGGTTTTGGTGGGAATCATGCTGTGCGTGGCCGAACGCGCACGCCGCAGATCAGAGTGATAGACGTCGGTCAGCACCTGATCGTTGGTGTAGGCGTGTATCGTGGTCATCAGGCCGTTGACGATGCCGATCTGTTGATGCAGAGGATGCACCAGCGGCGCCAGGCAGTTCGTGGTGCACGAAGCGTTCGAGATCACCGTATCGGTGGACTTCAGGACCTGATGGTTGACACCGTAGACGATGGTGGCATCCACGTCCTTGCCGCCAGGAGCGGAAATAATGACTTTTTTAGCGCCGCCAGCCAAGTGGGCCGAGGCCTTTTCCTTGGAAGTGAACAGGCCGGTGCATTCAAGCACCACATCGACCTGGAGTTCGCCCCAGGGCAAATTGGCGGGATTCCGTTCGGCCAGCACACGGATGCGGTCGCCATTGACCACCATGCTGTCACCGTCGACTTCGACCGTGCCGGGAAAGCGGCCATGCGCCGTGTCATAGCGGGTCAGGTGGGCATTGGTTTCCGGATCGCCCAGGTCGTTGATGGCCACGATCTGGATATCGTGCTTTTTGCCGTCCTCGTAGTGAGCGCGCAGGATGTTGCGGCCGATACGGCCGTACCCATTGATGGCAACACGAATAGTCATGAAAGATCTCCTTTACAAAAGCTGTTCGATCGTGGCCGCCACGTGGTCGGCCGTCAGGTTGAAATGCTTGAACAACACACCGGCAGGCGCCGATTCGCCGTAAGTATCGATACCCACCACCGCCCCGGTGGTGCCGACATATTTGTACCAGGTGGCGGTGCCGCCTGCCTCGACTGCCACACGGGGCAGCACCGCAGGCAACACGCTGTTGCGCCAGTCGGCATCCTGGGCATCAAAGACCTGGGTACAAGGCATGGACACCACGCGAGTGGCCACGCCACGCGCCGCCAACTGATCCTGGGCCTGCAAGGCGATTTCGATTTCGGAGCCCGTCGCGATAATGACGGCGCAAGCACCGACCATATCACGCAGCACATAGCCGCCGCGAGCAATCGCCTGAGTAGTGGCCGGATCGCGCGCGACAAACGGGAGATTCTGGCGCGACAGCAACAAGGCCGATGGCCCCCCCCCATGCACGGCCATGCCGATGCTGGCAGGCCGCGCCAGCGCGGCCTGCCAGGCCACGGCGGTCTCGGTGGTATCGCAAGGCCGCCAGACATGCAGATTGGGAATCAGACGCAGGCTGCCGGCGTGCTCGATGGACTGGTGGGTGGGACCGTCTTCGCCCAGGCCGATGGAATCGTGAGTGAAGACATGCACGACCCGCTGCTTCATCAGCGCGGCCATGCGCAAGGCATTGCGCGAATAATCGGAGAACGTGAGGAATGTGCCGCCAAAAGGCAGGTAGCCGCCATGCAGGGCCATGCCGTTCATGATGGCGGCCATGCCGAATTCGCGCACGCCGTAATTGATGTGACGACCGCCCTGCAGGCCATCGGCAGTGCGGCGCACCGGCATGACACCAGGCCAATCGGTGAAATTGGACCCGGTCAGGTCAGCCGAACCGCCCAGCAGCTCTGGCAGGATCTCGGCAAAGGCAGCGATGGCCTGTTGCGAGGCCTTGCGCGAAGCGATGGATTCGGCCTTGTCCTGGGTGGACAACACGTATGCCTGGGCGCGCTGGGCAAAGTCGATGGGCAGTTCGCCTGCCATGCGGCGGCAAAGCTGGGCGGCGAGTTCTGGGTAGGCCTCGGCATAGTGATCGAAACGCACCTGCCAGTCGGACTGCAAGTGAGCGCCGCGTTCGCGGCCGCTCCAGTAGTCGTATACCGACTGGGGAATCTCGAACGGCGCATGAGCCCAGCCCATGGCTTTGCGAGCGGCGGCGATTTCTTCCGCCCCCAGGGGCGAGCCATGGATTTTTTCGGAGCCAGCCTTGGTCGGCGCGCCCTGGCCTATGACAGTACGGCAGCAGATCAGGGTGGGGCCACGGCCTGCGGCAGCGTGTGCCCGGGCCTGGGTGATGGCGGCATCCAGGGCATTCATGTCGTGCCCGTCCACGCCGCGCAGCACATTCCAGCCATAGGCCTCAAAACGTGCCGGGGTATCGTCGGCAAACCAATCCTGGACCTGGCCATCGATCGAGATGCCGTTATCGTCGTAAAAGACGATGAGGCGAGACAGGCCCAGCGTGCCGGCCAGCGAGCAGGCCTCGTGGGAGATGCCCTCCATCAGGCAGCCGTCACCGACAAACGCATAGGTATCGTGATCGACGATGGCATGGCCGGGGCGATTAAATTCCTGCGCCAGCAGCGCCTGCGCCAGGGCCATGCCCACCGCATTGGCCAGCCCCTGGCCCAGCGGCCCGGTGGTGGTTTCGACCCCCGGCGTGATGCCGACTTCGGGGTGACCTGGGGTGCGCGAATGCAACTGGCGGAAATTGCGCAGTTCTTCCATGGGAAGGTCATAACCGCTGAGGTGCAGCAAGGCATACAGCAGCATCGAGCCATGACCATTGGACAGCACAAAGCGGTCACGATCCATCCAGGCAGGATCAGACGGATTATGGCGCAGATGGCGCGTCCACAACACATGGGCAATATCGGCCATGCCCATCGGTGCGCCTGGGTGTCCGGAGTTGGCTTGTTGAATGGCGTCCATTGCCAGCACGCGGATAGCATTGGCCATGGAAGAGTCGGGGGCAGGCAAAGCGCTCATAGGGTCTTGGGGCAAGCCATGCAGCCTGTGCTGTGGGTCTTGCCATAATCTAGGATGACAAAGCCCTGAATTTTACCACTGCCCCCGCCACGGTTTATAGTCCCGGCGTACACCCTTCGTGGTCATTGCCAAAATCCCCGCCCCTATGCCTCGATTTTTCTGTCCTGTGGCCTTGCAGGCCAACACCAGTATCGACCTGCCTGACGCGCTGGCCCATCATGCTTTGCGGGTGCTGCGCCTGCCTGCCGGGACGGCCATCACCTTGTTTGACGGCCAAGGCGGGCAATACCCTGCCGTGCTGCAGGCTGAAGGCCGACGGGCCTGGGCCCAACTGGGGCCGCAGATGGCCATCGAATGCGAGCTGCAAGGCCAGCTGACGCTGGTGCAAGGCATCGCCTCGGGCGACAAAATGGATTGGATCATCGAAAAGGCAGTTGAGCTGGGCGTGCAGACGGTGGTGCCCGTCGCCGCCGAACGCAGCGTGCTGCGCCTGTACGGCCCACGCCTGGAAAAACGCCTGGCCCACTGGCGCGCTATCGTGCAGTCCGCCAGCGAGCAGTGTGGGCGCAATCGCCTGCTGCAAGTGCGTGAGCCAGCCCCGCTGGCCAGTTGCCTGCCGACGCTGAACGGCCCCGTCTTGTTTGCCCACCCCGACGGTGCCCAACCGTTTGCGCAGGCATTGCAGCCGGTTACACAGCAGTTAACGCTGATGGTGGGCCCCGAGGGCGGGTGGTCGAACACCGAACTGGACCTGGCCCAACGCCACGGCCTGCAGCCGGTGCGGTTTGGCACCCGCGTGCTGCGTACAGAAACCGCAGGCCTGGCCATGGCCGCAGCGGCTACCGCCCTGCTGGACTGGTAAGCCAGGCGGATGAAATCAGCCTTCTTCGCGGCCTGAATACGGCGTGGGGTCGACACCTGGTTCTGGATCGGGATGCGCACCCGCGTGCTGAATGGCATAAGAAAACACGCGCTCGTTGTTCTGACCGTATTCGACGACATCATCACACACGCTGCGAATGGCCTGGGCATCATCGGCCAGAGCAGGATCACCGGAATGCAGGTGCCGGAACCACAGAAACAAGCCGGTTTTCTGGTCGTTGACGGTATCGCACAAGCAATCGTACAGCGCGTCCAGATTGCTGCCAAAAAACTCTGGGTAGTCGATGGCCTTGACCACCGCGCGCAACACCGCAGAGCGGCTGCGGGCGCGGTCACAATCCACGACGAAAGCCGTCAGTCCGGCCTCGGTGGCAGCCGCCAGAGCATCGGCTTCGGAGATTGTCTGAGCGTCTACTGCGCCCAGGGCAAATAATTTGTTTGACTGGACCAGACTCATGCGGACCACTCCTTGAAAAAAGCGATGATTTCATCAGCACGATTCATGCTGTCTGCCCTGCCTAACGCGATCAGGTCTTTGGTATAGCCTGCTTCGAACAAGAGATAGGATGCCAGCGCCCCACCCCCGGCCTTGTGTTTCCGGGGTGAAACCCCCAACACCCGGAACAAAGTCTGCACGGCGCGGGGCAGTTCATGCAGATGGTCCAGGGCGATGTCGTCCAAGGACCGGCTGGGTGCGATCATCAAGGTTTGAATGGGGCGCAATGTCTCGCTTTTTAATCCATTTGCAGGGATTCGTGCAAGCAGCTCATTGATGCGCGTCATGCGTTCGATGTCGACCGAGACCCCATCAAGGAAAATATTCGACAGCGTATGCCCCGCCACCTGGGCCAGACTGGGGTAGTCCGGGCTGAGCTCGCGGATGCCGGGCAGGGTTTCATCCTGGTAGTTGGTCCCGATGACAAAGACGCGCTGAGCCCCCAGATGAATGGCTGGACTGATGGGCGCCAATTGGCGCATCGAGCCATCGCCGCACCATAGGGTGCGGTCGCCCAACAAGATCGCCCGCGCCGGGAACACAAAAGGAATCGCGCTGGAGGCCAGCAGATGATCCACCCCGATGGGACAGGACACGGCCCGGCGCAAAGTACGGGTCCAGGGCTTGATGGCGCCCCTGGCCTGATAGAACGTCAGGTGTTCGCCCGTGGTGTAGGCCGTGGCCGTGATCGCCAGCGCCTGCAGATGTCCACGGGACAGATTGGTCTGCAAGCGCGAAAAATTCAGCGTGCGCCCCAACAGGCGCGATAAAGGTTGGTTATCCAACAAGGAGTGCGGCGCATGGCGCGACCACTGGGGCCGCAGCCATCCCAGGGTCAACATGCCGAGCCACTGCAGGCCGGTACGTATCAGACGCGGGGCATCGGCATAATAAACATCCGAAGCATGCAGGGCCTGCCACAGGGCACACAGGTGATTGACGGCCCGATGCGGCTGATGGGCGCGACAGGCCAGGGCAGCCGCGTTGATGGCCCCTGCCGATGTGCCGCAAATAATATCGAATGGATTACGAAAAGCCGGGCTGCCGTCGGGGTCCAGCACCTGCATGACCCCGGACAACACCCCGGCCTGGTAGGCGGCGCGAGCGCCGCCTCCCGTCATGATCAGCCCGATACGGGGCCGATCAGTGGCGTCGTGGCTTATTGGCATCGACCACCGTCAAAGCGGCCATATTGACGATCCGGCGCACGGTGGAGCTGGACGTGAGAATGTGCACCGGCGCATTGGCTCCCAGCAGGAACGGCCCCACGGCCACATTGCCGCCCGCTGCAGTCTTCAGCAGGTTATAGGCGATATTGCCGGCATCGACGCTGGGGCAGATCAGAAGATTGGCCTCGCCCTGCAGGGTGGTGGACGGCAGAATGCGCTGACGCAGTTCAGGGTCCAGGGCGCAATCGCCGTGCATTTCCCCATCGACTTCCAGCCCTGGATCGCGTTCGCGCACGATATTCAGGGCCGCCCGCATTTTCTCGCCGGAAGACGAGCTGCCGGTGCCGAAGTTGGAGCGCGACAACAAGGCGACCTTGGGTTCGATGTTCAGGCGGCGCAGTTCCTCGGCGGCCATCAGGGTGATCTCGGCAATCTGGGCGGCATCCGGCATGTCGTTGACATGCGTGTCCGCCAACGCAATGGTGCGTTCTTCCAGCAGCAGAATGTTCATGGCGGCATAGGTCTTGGCCCCAGGCTGCAGACCCAGGACCTCGTCGATGAAGCGCAAATGATTGGCATACGAGCCCACCGTCCCGCAAATCATGCCGTCGGCATCACCCATGCGCACCATCATGGCACCAATCAAGGTCAGGCGGCGACGCATCTCGACGCGTGCCATTTCCTTGGTGATGCCCCGGCGGCACATCAGATCCCAGTAGGTCGTCCAGTAATGGTGGAAACGTTCGTCGTGTTCAGGGTTGGTCACATCGACGTCCTCGCCCAGACGGATGCGCAGCCCGTATTTCTCGATCCGGGCAGCCAGCACGGCCGGGCGACCAATGAGTATGGGCTTGGCGACACGCTCGTCGACGATGATCTGGACGGCCCGCAAGACGCGTTCGTCCTCGCCTTCGGCAAACACAATGCGCGCCCTGCCTCCCTCGCGGATCATGGCGCGCGCCGCCGAAAACAAGGGCTTCATGAAGGCCCCTGAGTGGTAGACGAACTGTTCCAGTTGCTCGGCATAGCCTTCGATGTCGGCGATGGGCCGAGTGGCCACGCCATCGTCCATGGCCGCCTGGGCGACTGCCGGAGAAATCCGCACGATCAGGCGGGGATCAAAGGGCTTGGGGATGAAATAACTGGAGCCGAATGACACGTCATACAGGCCATAGGCCGCCGCCACGACGTCGTTTTGTTCTTCGCGGGCGAGCTTGCAGATCGCCATCACGGCGGCTTTTTCCATGCCCCGGGTAATCGTGGTGGCCCCGACGTCCAGCGCGCCTCGGAAAATATAGGGAAAGCACAGGACATTATTGACCTGATTGGGGAAATCGGAACGCCCCGTGGCGATGACCGCATCATCGCGCACCGCCAGGGCATCGGCGGGCAGGATTTCCGGGTTGGGGTTGGCCAAGGCCAGGATCAGGGGCCGAGCGGCCATTTTCTTGACCATGGCGGGTTTCAGCACCCCCCCGGCGGACAAACCGAGAAACACATCGGCATCACCGATGATGTCGTCCAGCGTACGGGCATCGGTGGCCTTGGCGAAGCGGGATTTTTTTTTCGTCCATCAAGGCCGTGCGGCCCTGATAAACCACGCCCTCGATGTCGGATACCCAGATGTTTTCCAGCGGCAAGCCCATGTCCATCATCAGGTCCAGGCAGCCCAGGGCCGCAGCCCCCGCGCCAGAGACCACGACCTTGACCTGGGCGATGTCCTTGCCGATGACTTCCAGGCCGTTGATGAAGGCCGCCGTGACGCAAATCGCCGTGCCATGCTGGTCATCGTGAAACACGGGAATTTTCATGCGCTCGCGCAGTTTGCGCTCGACCTCGAAGCATTCCGGAGCCTTGATGTCTTCGAGGTTGATCCCGCCAAAGGTGGGCTCAAGCCCGGCGATGATATCGACGAGCTTGTCCGGGTCCTGTTCGTTGATCTCGATGTCGAAGACATCCAGGCCGGAGAATTTCTTGAATAGAACGGCCTTGCCCTCCATCACGGGCTTGGAAGCCAGCGGGCCGATATTGCCCAGGCCCAGCACGGCTGTGCCGTTGGTGATCACCCCGACCAGATTGCCCCGAGCGGTGTAGCGAAATGCGTTGTGGGCATCGGCGACGATTTCTTCGCAGGCCGCAGCCACCCCTGGCGAATATGCCAGCGCCAGATCCCGCTGATTGGATAGCTGTTTAGTGGGTGTGACAGAGATTTTTCCGGGACGCCCATGCTCGTGATACTCGAGCGCTGCCTTGCGCAGGGATTCTTCCATGGTGATACCTTGATGAGTAATGAGGGAGTTACGCCAGCCATTCTAGCTGCTAGAAACCGTCAGGGGTATGAGTTGCCGCGTATGCGGTTCATGCGCCGGACCCATAGGGGCTATGAAACATCTGGCCAAGCGCAGGAAACAGGCCATCGGGATCAAACAGACTGCGGATTGTTTCGTCCAGCGCCTGTCCAGCGGCATCGGGCCCTGGCCGGTTACCCCAACGCGACTGGTAAGGGCGATCTGCGGCTTGTCCCTGGCGTTCGTCGAACACCAGCCATTCGACCCAGCCGAGTTCGCCCCCATGGCCCAGCAGCAAGTGCGCCAGATTGATGGTCTGGCCCTCTGCCGGGCCCAGTGCATCCAAGCGATAACGCGACTCCCAGGTCGAGGCAGCGGCAACTGCCCCGGATTGCGCATGCAATTCGAACAAGCGCGGAATCATGGCCTGAACCCGCAGATTATCCAGCGGCTTCTGATTATCCACCCCAAAGGCCCCAAAATTGGCCTGGGTGCCGTCAGACAGCAGCACCATGGCATGCACCAGGCCGCTATCGGCGGTGTGCCCACGATCCCAGTCGCAGGCCCGCCGGTCAGCCAGCCAGGCAGCCACCGTGAGGTGCGGGGGCTGGTCGCGAAACTGCGGCAAACCGGCAGCCTCAAGATCCCCGATCAGGCAGCCGGGCTGAACAAACCAGCGCGAGTCATCCGGCCCCAGGCGCTCGTGGCGCGACAAGGCGGTGCCGGGTTCGATCCACAGCACCGGCGCATCCGTCAGGGAAGCCGCTGTCGGCACGCCGTCCAGGGCCATGGTGATGCCGTGCTCCAGGCAAAGGCTGCGCGCCCGGTAAACGTCCTGCATATTGGCCGGCACCAGGCGGGCACTGCCCGCCGAGGTGGAGAAATCAAAGACCTGACCATCCGATCCACGTCGCAGACGGGTCAGGAAAGCATCCCAGGGAGAGCGTTCGGCGCGACGACCTGACAGGAAGGCGCGGCGTGACGGCAACGGCATGCCGGAATTATCTGGTGCCAAGGCTACAATCCTTATTCTTGAACAATGTGGTAGAGAATCGTCATGGTCCGATTGGCCGACAGAACCGAACGCACGGTTCCATTTTACGCTGTAGAAGTCCTGAAACAGGCACAGGCGCTGGCCGCACAAGGCCACGACATCGTCAGCCTGGGCATCGGCGAACCGGATTTCACGGCGCCGGCCCGAGTGCTGGAAACACTGAACCGCGCAGCGGACGCCGGCCTGAGCGGCTACACCGCCCCGGCAGGCATCCCGGCGCTGCGCGAGGCCATTGCGCATTACTACCAGGGCCATTTCGGCGCCACGGTAGACCCATCCCGGATCTTGGTCACCTCGGGTGCCTCGGGCGCCCTGATGCTGGCTACCCTGGCCCTGATCAACCCAGGCGACGAAGTGCTGATGCCTGATCCATCTTACCCGGCCAACCAGAACTTCATCACGGCGGCGGGCGGGCGCACCCGCCTGATTCCGACGACGGCCGAAAACCGCTTCCAGTTGGACGCTTCGGACATCGATGCTCATTGGGGGCCCGATACCCGAGGCGTGCTGATCGCATCCCCGAGCAACCCCACCGGCACGTCCATGCCGCGCGAAGCATTGCGCGCCCTGATTGCCGCCGTGCGCGCCCGAGGCGGCTTTGTCATCATGGACGAGATCTATCTGGGGCTGCACTACGACCAGCCGCCTGCCAGCGCCCTGACCCTGGACGATGACATTATCGTCATCAATAGCTTCTCGAAATACTTTCATATGACGGGCTGGCGCCTGGGTTGGCTGATGGCGCCGGCAGCCATGATGCCTGCCATCGAACGCCTGGCCGCCAGCCTGGCCATCTGCGCACCGGCCCTGTCCCAACATGCCGCCCTGAGCTGCTTTGAGCCCGAGGTCATGCAGATTTACGAACGCCGCCGCCTATCCTTCAAGGAACGACGAGACTACCTGCTGCCGGAATTCGCGCGGCTGGGCCTGACTGTTCCGGCGGCGCCGGACGGGGCGTTTTATATTTTTTCGGATATTCGCGAATTTGGATTGGACAGCGCCGAATTTTGCCGACGGCTGCTGCACGAAGCCGGGGTTGCTTCAGTGCCGGGGCTGGATTTTGGACAGGCTCATGCGCAGCACACGGTGCGGTTTTCGTATGCCACGGGGCTGGACCGCCTGCGCGAGGCCATCACCCGTATGGAAACCTTTCTGGGCCAGATCCGATAGCCGTCCAGGCCTATTTGCCCAGGGGAATGCCCGAAGCCAGGGCAATGCGGCGGCGTTCGGCCAGGACCTTGGCCCCATAGCCGCCATCGCCGGGGCCGGAGGCCCCCACATAGCAAGCCAGGCCCCCCTCGATCGAGCCACGCCGCCGGATACAGTCCGACAGAATTTGCGTGCCGATGCGGATATTGACGACTGGGTTGAAGATCGCAGCCGGGCCGCCATGATCCAGCAGCTTGTCGCGATGCACCCGGGCCATCACCTGCATCAGGCCCTGCGCGCCTACCGCGCTCTCGACAAACGGGTTATAGCGGGACTCAATCGCCATGACGGCCAGGATCAGCTGAGGTTCGACCTTGAGTTCCTTGCCCACCAAAAATGCCGTTCGTACCAAGGCCCCCGCCACGCTGGCGGCAATCCGGTACTTACGGGCCAGATAGCTGCGCAGACCCTGGGCCTGGGCTGCCGTGACGCCCGGAATGGCCTGATCACGCATGCTGGCAGCCAGTGCCTGCATGAATTCGGGCTGGGCGACCGAAGCAGAGGTCTCTCCCGCACCGGCCTGCGCTGGCTCGGTCTCCACGGCCTCGGAGGCTTCAGCGGCTTCGTCTTCAGACACCGGCCGTTGGCTGTCCGGCGGCGCCCACGCGTATTCGGCATCATTGCCGCCGTAGCTTGAGCCATCCGCCTGAAACATGGCCAGCACAACCTGATGCAGTTGCTGAGACTGTTGGCGCATGGAAGGCAACACAAGGCTGAGTACCAAGGTCGTCAGGACCGCCAAGCCCAGATAAATCGCGCTGACGTGGATGAATTCACCCAGAGAATGCAGCACGGCACGCATGCCATGCTGCAGGCGGTCATGGAAATACCCTGCATGCATAAGCAGATCCGGCAGCCGTCAAGGCGGGGAGAATGGTAATCTTGGGCACGACCACACTGTAACCTGATTGGCTCTATCTGTGAAATATCGCGATCTCCGGGATTTCATCGCCCAACTCGAGCGCCAGGGGCAGCTCAAACGCATCACGCACCCCGTGTCCACCACGCTGGAAATGACTGAAATCAGCGACCGCGTCCTGCGGGCTGGGGGGCCTGCCCTATTATTTGAAAACCCCAGCCACCAAGGCCAGCCCAGTGCCATGCCGGTGCTGACCAACCTGTTTGGCACCCCGCAACGGGTGGCCTGGGGCATGGGCGCCCAGGATGTCTCGGCCCTGCGCGACACGGGCGAATTACTGGCCTCGCTGCGCGAGCCCAGCCCGCCGCACGGCATGCGCGATGCCCTATCCAAAGTCGCCATGCTGAAATCCGCCCTGTGGGACATGAATCCCCGCCAAGTCCGCGCTGGAGCTTGCCAAGACATCGTCATCGAGGCCGCCGATGTCGATCTGCACAGCCTGCCACTACAAAGCTGCTGGCCCGGCGATGTCGCACCCTTGCTGACGTGGGGGCTGGTCATCACTCGTGGTCCGAACGCCCGCCGCCAGAACCTGGGCATCTACCGCCAGCAACTGATCGGGCGCAATAAACTCATCATGCGCTGGTTATCGCATCGAGGGGGCGCGCTGGATTTCCGCGATCACTGCCTGGCCCACCCCGGCAAGCCGTTTCCGATTGCAGTTGCCCTCGGCACCGATCCCGCGACCTTGCTGGCGGCCGTCACCCCGATTCCCGACAGCCTGTCCGAATATCAATTCGCCGGTCTGCTGCGCGGATCACGCACTGAACTAGCCGCCGCGCTGGGCAGCGACCTGCAAGTCCCGGCCCAGGCTGAAATCGTGCTGGAAGGCCACTTGCTGCCGGCCTCCGACCCGCGCGCACTGGCCCCTGTGGTACCAGACGGTGCCCCGATGCCACCAGATACCGGCTACGAAATGGCCTTGGAAGGCCCCTATGGCGACCATACCGGCTACTACAACGAACAGGACTGGTTTCCAGTATTCACCGTCGAGCGCATCACGCACCGTCGCCAGCCTGTTTACCACAGCACCTACACCGGCAAACCCCCCGACGAGCCTGCCATCCTGGGCGTCGCCCTGAACGAGGTCTTCGTGCCTTTGCTGAAACGCCAGTTCCCGGAGATCACGGATTTTTATCTGCCCCCCGAGGGCTGCAGCTACCGCCTGGCGGTGGTGTCCATCCGCAAGCAATATCCGGGCCACGCCAAACGCATTCTGTTCGGCCTCTGGAGCGTACTGCGGCAATTCATGTACACCAAGTTCATTGTGGTGGTCGACGAGGACATCAATCCTCGCGACTGGCCTGAGGTCATCTGGGCCATCACCACCCGCATGGACCCGGTACGCGATACTTTATTGGTAGAAAACACGCCCATCGACTATCTGGATTTTGCCTCGCCGGTCTCTGGCCTGGGCGGCAAGATGGGGCTGGATGCCACCAACAAATGGCCGGGCGAAACCCAGCGCGAATGGGGTCGCACCATCGAGATGTCAGCCGAGGTCAAGCAACGCGTAGACGCGATGTGGGATCAACTGGGGATTTCCTGATTCTCTGAAGCAGGCATACGCCAAGCCATCAAGCAAGATCCGAGGGTGGTTTGCGTTTGCCCAGCCATACCAAGCCGGCGATCAGGGCGGCTTTCAGGGCCAGGCGACGGCGTTTCGGGGTGCCGATCACCGATCCCAATAGCGACAGCACCATCGGATAGCGACGCAATAAACCCAGGCCAGTGCCTATCCAGCCCAGGCCTGCGGACCCCAGTTGGTCCCGCGTCTGGCCAATCAAGGCAGCCGGCTGCATTTGGCTAAGCAATTGGCAGGCGCTGCGTTTCCAGGCCAGGCGCTGATAGTCCGCCCGCAAACGCAAAACCTCGATCTGCAGATCGCGCTGGCGGCTAGTCGATGGAACGGGTGAACTCATGGGGCCTCCGTCTCGGCAACAGATGGCTCAGCGGCTGCTCTCAGCGCAGCGTCATGCTCGGCAGCACCAGCCTCAGGATGCAGCACCTGGGCGTCCTGGCGCAACACATCCAAAGTGACTGAAAAGGGGGGCGCATCCCGACGCGACTGGCGCACCAGCCAGCCGATCAATCCCAGCCCCAGCACGGCATACAGGCCCGCCATGCAGGCCAGGGCAACATAGCGCTGTTCTGTGGGCCAGGCCCACAAGGCAAAGGCCAAGGTCGCCACCAACAAGGCCAGCAGGATAAAGATGGCCGATAACAGCAGCACGGCCAGCCGACACAGCAGGCGGTCGCGCACCTGCAGGGCCTCCAGGCTGGCGAGTTCAAGCCTGGTAACGACCAACGCCAGCGTCTGGCTGGTCAGGTCCTGAAGGGCGCGTCTGAAAGCCATCGGCGCGATCAGCGGCGCGACAGCAAGGCACCCAGCAACAAGCCGGCCACCCCTGCCATGCCAACGGCCTTCCAGGGGTTTGCCTGGACGTATTCGTCGGTGTCATGGGCAACCTTTCGGCCTTGCTCGACCAGCGTGGCCTGGGTTTCGGAAAGCGTAGTGCGGCCACTTTCCAGGACTTGCAAGGCACGCGCACGCAAATCGGCGGCCTTGTCGCCGGTAGCGTCGGCGGCTTCGCGCAATAAGCGTTCAGCCTGATCCAGGCTGGTTTTCAAGTCTTCAATCAAGGCGTCACCGACGGACTGCGTGACAATGGGCTTGCGGGTGGCCATAAGAACTCCTGGTTTGTGTACAGACAAGCTTATCCTAACCGATCAGATCGGATGGAAAGTCAGAAATTGCTACCTGTGTACCGATTCGTTTTAATCCGGTTTTTGCCGCGTACCGAAGATACGATCCCCCGCATCGCCCAAGCCAGGGATGATATAGCCGTCCTCGTTCAGGTGGCTGTCGATGGAGGCCGTGTAAATATGTACATCCGGATGGGCTTTTTCAACAGCGGCAATGCCCTCTGGGGCAGCCACCAGAACCAGGGCGCGCACATTACGGCAGCCGGCTTGTTTCAGCATGTCGATGGCCGCCACCATCGACCCGCCGGTGGCCAGCATGGGATCGACGATCAAAGCCAGCCGTTGATCCAGCTGCCCGACCAGTTTTTCGAGATAAGGCTGGGCCTGCAGCGTTTCTTCGTTGCGCGCAATGCCGACCGCGCTGACCTTGGCCCCGGGGATAAGGCTGAGTACGCCATCCAGCATGCCGATGCCCGCGCGCAGGATAGGCACTACGGTGACTTTCTTGCCGGCCAGCTTTTCGACTGCCAGATCACCGGCCCAGCCCGTAATCTGGGCAGGTTCCAAAGGCAGGTCCTTGGTGGCCTCGTAGGTCAGCAAGGCACCGATTTCCTGGGCCATCTCGCGGAAGTTCTTGGTGCTGAGATCGGCCCGGCGCATCAGCCCGAGCTTATGGCGAATCAGGGGGTGGCGAATTTCGTGGATAGGCATGGTCATCAGGGGGCAGAATAAGATTGAATTGCAGTGTAACCCCCGCCCTGCCTTGCTGGTGAATCAACGGCTGGCCAGCCAGCGCACAACCGCATCATCAAACGCCCGCACCGCCCCCGCCTGAGGGTGGTTGACCATGCTGACCAGGATGTAGCGTTTCCCGCTGGCCCCACGCACATAGCCTGCCAGGGCCCTGGAATCCCGCAAAGTGCCGGTTTTCATGTGCGCCTGGCCGCGTGTGTCGTCCGCCCGCAAACGCCGCCGCATGGTGCCGTCCGTCCCGGAGATGGCCAGGGAGGAGATAAATTCCGGCATCATGGGCGAACGCCAAGCCACATCCAGCATCTGCGCCAGACCATGGGCCGTGATCCGTCCCTGGCGCGAGAGTCCGGAACCATTGTCCAGCACCCAGCCTGTGATGTCGACCTGCTGGTTCTTCAGAATCTGCTGGACAGCCTGGCCGCCCGACGCTGGGGTAGCCCCGGGGCCGTTGAGTTCGGCCCCCAAGGTCAGCAACAGCATGCGCGCCATGACATTATTGCTGCGCTTATTGATCAGACGAATGACGTCGGCCAGGGATTCAGAATCCAGGGACGCCAGCACCTCGGCCTTGGCCGGGGCCTTGCCTTCGGCGAAGCCGCGCGCCAGGGTGCCGCCCAACTCGCGCCAGAGCAGGCGAAACAGGGCTTCAAAGTGGTCCGCCTGCGTGCTTGCCAAACGAAATAGGCTGAAGTCCCCACAGGCACCATAGGCCTGCCCGCTGATGCGTATCGTGGCCACTGCTCCCTGTATCTGTGTGCTGGCAGAAAAATTACGGGCGGGCTTGCAGCCCCCATCCAGCCATTCCAAACGGCCTTCGATGCGCACATTGCGGGTTGGTGGATCAATCACCGGCACCCACTGACGATGTGCGACATCCGCCTGAAACAACACGCGAGTCGCCCCAAAACCCACCATCATGGCATCCGGGCTGGCGTTATAAGGTCGATCCGGCGAATCGTCGAAATCACCGGGGTCGATCTCTACCCGGCCAAACAGGCTGCGATCAACAATGACTTCGGACAGATTCTTGACCCCGCGCAAACGCAATTCGCGCAGGCCGTTCCAGAGATCCTCGATGGTGAACAGCGGATCGCCCGAGGCCTGAATATACAAAGGCCCCTGCAAAGATCCCTGGGCATCAATTTTCATCCCCGGGCCGGCCAGGAAGCGGGTCCGCCAGACATAATCCGGCCCCAGGGCCGACAGCGCCGTCCAAGTCGTGACGGTCTTCATCACCGAGGCTGGATTGCGTGGCTGGCTGGCATTGATGCTGGCGACCACGGGGCCACCGGCCTCGCGTATTTCCAGGGACAAGGCGGAGTCCGGCAGCTTGGTGGCCTTCCAGGCCTTTTGCAGTTCGGGAGGCAGGGCTTGAGCGGCTGCCGTGGCCAGCATCAGCGCAGACAGTGCACCGGCGGCCAGCACCCGAGATAAAGGCCGCAAACACAAGGGGGATTTTGCCCGCTGATTGATTGGCGCATGATTCTGTGGCACGGTGCGATTCATCCCTGTCGGCGACAAAAGCCATCAGCATAATCCAAAATATGGCAGGCGCTAAAATACATGCCTCTCTTCTTACCGCGCCACTGTACCCCTGTGATTGCTGATCTAGATTTAGCCGATTTCGACTACCCCCTGCCCCCCGAGCTGATTGCCCAGCACCCTGCCGAACGACGTGATGCCAGCCGCCTGCTGCACCTGGATGGCTCGGGTGATTTGCACGACCGCCAATTCACCGACCTGCCCAGCCTGCTGCGGGCAGGCGATCTGCTGGTCTTCAACAATACCCGCGTCATCAAGGCCCGCCTGCGTGGCCATAAAGCCAGCGGCGGCCAGGTCGAAGTCCTCGTCGAGCGCATCACGGACGCGGACCGCGCCCTGGCCCACGTGCGCGCCAGCAAATCCCCGCGTCCAGGCACGCGATTGCGATTGGGCGACACGCCCTTCGAGGTCACCGTACTCGGGCGTCAGGACGAATTATTCGAGCTGGCCTTTCCGGGCCCGGTGCTGGAATTGCTGGCCCTGCACGGCAGCGTGCCGCTACCGCCCTATATCAGCCACGCAGCCGATCACGAAGACGAGTCGCGCTACCAGACGGTCTATGCCGAAAAACCGGGGGCAGTGGCCGCCCCCACCGCCGGGCTGCATTTCGACCAAGCCATGCTGGATCATTTGCAAGCCATGGGGGTGAACCAGGCATTCGTCACCCTGCATGTCGGTGCAGGAACCTTCCAGCCCGTGCGCGTCAGCCATATCCGCGACCACGTCATGCATGCCGAGCGCTATGAAGTCCCCGCCGACACTTTGCAGAAAATCCGCGAAACACGCGCAGGCGGCGGACGTGTGATTGCCGTGGGCACGACCAGCGTACGGTCGTTGGAGGCAGCGGCACGCGAAAGCGATGGCTTGCAGGATGCCCAGGGAGACACGCGCCTGTTTATTACCCCAGGCTATCAGTTTGCCTACGTTGACGCGCTGATCACCAATTTTCATCTGCCCCAGTCCACCCTGCTGATGCTGGTGTCGGCCCTGGCGGGCATAGAACCCATCCGGCGGGCCTACGCCCACGCCGTACAATCACGCTATCGTTTCTTCAGCTATGGCGACGCCATGTTCATCGAGGCCACCCAGACCCCATGACCGGATTGCAATTCGACCTGCTCCACACGGACGGCGCCGCACGGCGCGGTCGCATGACCCTGAACCACGGCGTGGTCCAGACCCCCATTTTCATGCCGGTAGGCACTTATGGCAGCGTCAAGGCCATGCTGCCGCACGAACTCACCGAGATCGGTGCCCAGATCGTGCTGGGCAATACCTTCCACCTGTGGCTGCGCCCCGGCACAGACATTCTGGACCGCCACGGCGGGCTGCATGGCTTCATGCAATGGGATAAGCCCATCCTCACAGATTCGGGCGGGTTTCAGGTATTCAGCCTGGACAGCATGCGTAAAATCACCGAAGAAGGCGTGCGCTTTGCCTCGCCGATCGATGGCTCACGCAAATTCCTGTCGCCAGAGGAATCCATGCGCATTCAGCGCAGCCTGAATTCCGACATCGTGATGGTGCTGGACGAATGCACGCCCTACCGCATCGACGACCGCCCGGCCACTCATGAAGAAGCCGCTGCATCCATGCGGATGTCGCTGCGTTGGGCCAAGCGTTCGCGCCAGACCTTCAATGAACTGCACAATCCCAATGCGCTGTTCGGCATCATCCAGGGCGGCATGTATGAAGACCTGCGCGACGAGTCCCTGGCCGGCCTGACCGAAATCGGCTTCGAAGGCTATGCCATCGGCGGCTTGTCGGTGGGCGAGCCCAAGGAAGACATGATGCGCGTCCTGGCCCATGTGGCCCCGCGCATGCCAACGCACGCCCCACGCTACCTGATGGGCGTGGGCACCCCCGAAGACCTGGTCGAAGGCGTGCGCCGGGGGGTGGACATGTTCGACTGCGTCATGCCTACCCGCAACGCCCGCAATGGCTGGCTATTTACGCGCTACGGTGACATCAAGATCCGCAACGCCCGCTATCGCGACGACACGCGCCCGCTGGACCCCAGTTGCCATTGCCACACTTGTCAGCAGTTTTCCCGATCCTACCTGCACCACCTGCAGCGGGTGGGGGAAATCACGGGGGCGCGACTGAATACCTTGCATAATCTGCATTTCTACCTGGATTTGATGGCTCAAATGCGTAGCGCCATCGAAGAAGACCGCTTTGATGCCTGGCGCGAGACTTTCCTGCAGGATCGTGCACGCGGCATTGAATAGGCCCGCTTGCGCAGGCTAGGCCGGATGCCGCTACAATCAAGAGTTAATTTTATATATCCTTCTTACTTAACACCGATCCCCCAGGAGATTTCATGTCCCTAGTCGACACCCTGACCCTGCTACCAGCCCAGGCTGCAGGCACTGACGCCACTGGCGGCCTGATGGGCATGCTGCCCATCATCTTGATGTTCGTCATCCTGTATTTCCTGATGATCCGCCCTCAGATGAAACGCCAGAAAGAACACAAGAAAATGGTCTCGGCGCTGGCCAAGGGCGACGAAATCATCATGTCCGGCGGTTTGCTGGGCAAGATCAGCAAAGTCAGCGACAGCTACATTACTGTCGAGATCGGTCAGTCTGGCGACAAAGCCATCGAATCCATCGTGCAACGCAGCGCCGTGACCTCCGTGCTGCCCAAGGGCACGATCAAAGCGCTCTGATCCGTCCCATCCGGCGCTGCTTCGGTGCTCTGTCCGTTTGATCCGGCAGTATCCAATCGGCGCCCGGTCTTTTCCGCTCTCCCTCTCGACAGACCATGAATCGCTACCCCCTCTGGAAGTACCTCATCGTGCTGGCGGCCGCCCTGATCGGCGTGCTGTACACGCTGCCCAATCTCTATGGCGAGTCACCTGCCGTCCAGATCGCGGGGGCGAAGACATCGATCAAGATCGACCAAAATACGCTGGACAAGGCCAATCAGATCCTGCAACAGGCTGATATCCACCCCACCGCCAGCTCGTTCGAAATGAATGGCCCAGTGGGCACGGTACGCCTGCGCTTTGATTCCACCGACACCCAGCTCAAGGCCAAAGACACGCTGGAACAGGCCTTGAATACCGACCCCAAGGCACCGGAATACACCGTCGCCCTGAACCTGATGTCGGCCTCGCCCGCCTGGCTGTCGGCATTAGGCGCCCACCCCATGTATTTGGGGCTGGATCTGCGGGGGGGGGGTGCACTTCCTGCTGCAGGTGGACCTGGAAGGCGCGCTGACCAGTCGTTATGACTCCATGGCGAGCGAGGTCCGCACCACGCTGCGGGACAATAAGCTGAAATTCGAGGACGTCGAGCGCAACCAGCAATCCGTCCGGGCAAGCTTTGCCACCCAAGACGCCCGCGACGAGGCAATCGACGCCCTGCGCCGCTCCATGCCCGAGATGGATTTCACCACCGCCCAGTCCGGCAACAGCTGGCTGCTGGATGGCAAGCTGAACGCAACCGCCATCACGCAGGTACAGAACAACGCCCTGAAACAAAATATCCAGACCCTGCACAACCGGATCAACGAACTGGGCGTGGCGGAACCCGTGATCCAGCAACAGGGGGGGGACCGCATCGTCGTCCAGCTACCTGGTGTGCAGGACGTGGCCAAGGCCAAGGACATCCTGGGCCGCACCGCGACGCTGGAAATCCACATGGTGGATGATTCACCCGCCGCCGTAGCTGCGCTGCAATCAGGCCGCGTGCCCTTCGGCCTGGTGCGCTATACCGACCGCGACGGTCGGCCACTGCTGCTGCGCCGGCAAGTCATCCTGACCGGCGAAAACCTGCAGGACGCCCAACCCGGCCGTGACCAACAAACCCAGGAAGCCACCGTCAACCTGACGCTAGACTCCAAGGGCGCCCGAATTTTCCGGGACGTCACCCGTGACAACATCGGCAAGCGCATGGCCATCGTGCTGTTTGAAAACGGCAAGGGCGAGGTCGTCACCGCTCCGGTCATCCGCTCTGAAATTCCCGGCGGACAGGTACAGATTTCCGGCAGCATGACGGCCCAAGAGGCCGCCGATGTGTCCCTGCTGCTGCGTGCGGGGTCGCTGGCCGCGCCCATGCACATCATCGAAGAACGCACCATCGGCCCCAGCCTGGGTGCCGCCAACATCAAACAAGGCTTTGATTCGACTTTGTATGGCTTCGTCGCCATCGCGATCTTCATCATTGCCTACTATCATCTGTTTGGCCTGTTCTCCACGCTGGGCCTGTCCTTTAATGTGCTGCTGCTGCTGGCCGTGCTGTCCATGCTGCAAGCCACCCTGACTTTACCGGGTATTGCCGCCATCGCCCTGACCCTGGGCATGGCCATCGACGCCAACGTGCTGATCAATGAGCGCATCCGTGAAGAACTGCGAGCAGGACTACCGCCGCAGCAGGCCATCCACCTGGGGTTTGATCGCGCCTGGGCCACGATTTTCGACTCCAACCTGACCAGCCTGATCGTGGGGATTGCCCTGCTGACCTTCGGCACCGGGCCGGTGCGCGGCTTTGCCGTGGTGCACTGCATTGGCATTCTGACCTCGATGTTCTCGTCGGTGGTGGGAGTGCGCGCCCTGGCCAATCTGTATTACGGTCGCAAGCGCAAACTCAAAACCGTCTCTATCGGCCAGATCTGGAAACCCAATCAGGACTAATCAGGATTCATCATGGAATTTTTTCGCATCCATCGCACCATTCCGTTCATGCGGCATGCGCTGATCCTGAACCTCATCAGCCTGCTTACCTTCATCGCCGCCGTGTTCTTCATTGCCACCCGCGGCTTTCACCTGTCGATCGAGTTCACTGGCGGCACCGTGATGGAAGTCCATTACAGCCAGACGGCGCCCGTGGGCGAAATCCGCAGCGCCATCGAAACGCTGGGCTATTCAGACTTCCAAGTCCAGAACTTCGGCACCTCGCAGGACGTCATGATCCGCCTGCCAATACGCCAGGGTGAAGACGCCTCGGCCCAAAGCCGCACCGTGCTGCAGGCCCTGCAGGTTCAGCACCCGGATGTCCAACTGCGCCGGGTGGAATTCGTCGGCCCCCAGGTGGGCGAGGAGCTGCTGCATAACGGCCTCATGGCATTACTGTTTGTCGTGGCCGGAATCATGGCGTATCTGGCGGTGCGTTTCGAATGGAAGCTGGCGGCCTCATGCGCCATTGCCAACCTTCACGACGTGGTGATCATCCTGGGATTCTTTGCCTTCTTCCAGTGGGAATTCTCCTTGGCGGTGCTGGCCGGGGTATTGGCCGTGCTGGGGTACTCGGTCAATGAGTCCGTGGTGGTGATGGACCGTATCCGGGAAAACTTCCGCAAACAGCGCAAGGCCTCGGTACGCGAAATCATCAATACTTCCATTACACAGAACATTTCGCGCACCATCATCACCCACGGCTCCACCCAGATGATGGTGCTGTCCATGTTCTTCTTTGGCGGCCCCACCCTGCATAATTTTTCCCTGGCGCTCACCATCGGCATCTGGTTCGGGATTTACTCCTCAGTCTTCGTGGCGGCGGCACTGGCCATGTGGATGGGCATCCAACGCGAAGACTTGATCAAGCCCATCAAAAAAGAAGGCCCCGAAGTGGAATTGGGATAATTCCAGACACAAAAGAGTCCCCTGCGGACTCTTTTGTGCAGGAATTATCGGAGTGGCCTGCAGGCCACGACGTGGGGGGCGCCACGCATCTAAGCAATCCCCTATCCCTCCCCTGCGGACTCTTTTGTGCAGGAATTATCGGAGTGGCCTGTAGGCCACGACGTGGGGGGCGCCACGCATCTAAGCAATCCCCTATCCCTCCCCTGCGGACTCTTTTGTGCAGGAATTATCGGAGTGGCCTGCAGGCCACGACGTGGGGGGCGCTACGCATTTAAGCAAGCCTCATATTCCCCCCTCCATCAAAAGCCTGATATCCCCCCTGGGAGTCAGGCTTTTGTTCAATTCAGCAGGACTGTTTATCCGCTAACATGAGCAATAGCGACAGGACTGTCAATGCATTCTTTGCTGTCGTGCCGTTGTCTGTCAAAAGACTCCACCCAATTGCATGCGTTCACCATTGTCCAAAAAATCAGGCTTGACCATCTTCAGGTTCCCCGGGCTTAGGGCACTGTCTATCGCGTTTTACGTCGTGATGCTGGTGTTCGTCCTGGGCAATACGGCTGTCATGGTGACGGCGCTGTCGCGCTACGACAGGGTCCTGGACCAGACCATGACACTGGACGCCATGCGCACGCTCAGCCAAAAAGTGGCGGTACGCGCCATGCAGCTATCCGATGGCGGCTTGCTGCAAACCAGCCAGATCACCCAGGAAACCCAGGATCTGGATCAGGCCTTGTTGGCGCTGGAGCGCGGAGGCGTTGTCAACGACCGCGAAATCTCCGCTTTGCGGCAACCCCAGGCGCGCCAGCTATTGCCCAAAATCCAGCGCGATTGGATGGTCCTGAAAAGTCGGCTACGCGCCGTCATACTGGCCTCCTATTCGCAGACCGAAAGCACACGGGACGATTCCCGGGAAAATACCTTTGGCATCCAGCGTCAATGGATTGCCGATGATGCCAACGCTTTTCTGACCAGCTTGAACACGGCATCCGACGTACTGGTGCCGCTGCTACGCAAAGAGAAAAGCCAGGCCCTGGCCTGGATTGCAAGCCTTTTACTGGTCGCTTCAGCGATGCTGCTGCTGGTGTTCGTGCTCGTGCGTCGCGGCCTGGTGCTGCCCCTGACCGATCTACGCCGCGCCGTGCAGGATCTGACCCGGGGCAATTACACCACCCGTATTGTCCCGGCAGGCGCGCCCGAGCTTGTCCAGATCGCCCAAAACTACAATCTGGGCATCCAACAGGTCCATGACCTGCTGACCCAAATGCACGAGAAACAGGTGGGCCTGGAACGCGCAGAGATCATTTTCCAAGGACTGGCCGCCAACGCCATTGTGGGGATCTTTCTGCTGGCGCATGATCGCTTCAGCTTCGTCAGCCAAAAAATGGCGGATATCTTTGGCTATGACCCGGATGAAATGATCCGGCACATGACGCTGCTGTCGGTGATTGCACCGCGCGAACGCTATCTGGTCGACGAAGCCCTGAAATCAGGCGGTGACCGATCCACGACACTGCGTTTTGAGCGCCACGGGCGCCGCAAGGACGGCAGCCTGTTCGACATCGAGGTCTATATCACTTGGGTGGGGTCAGGCCAGGACACGGCTGTGATCGGGCTGGTGCAAGACATCACCGAAAGCAAACAGGCGGAGTCCTCCGCCCAACTGGCGGCGATTGCCTATGAAAACAGCAGTGAGGCCATCGTCATCACCGATGCCACCGGGGTCATCATCGACGTGAACCCAGCCTATTCCCGGATGACTGGCTATTGGCCCGACGAAGTGGCCGGCGAACAACTGCTCTTGTTGCGCCCAGGACGCCATAACCGTGACTTTTACGACCCTATGTGGCATGCCATCAACACCAAGGGCCGCTGGGAAGGAGAATACTGGCTGCAGCGAAAATCCGGCGAGGAATACGCCCAGCGAGTCGTACTGGATACGGCCTGGAATCACGACGGCTCGGTGAACTGCCGGGTCGTGATGCTCAGTGACATCACCCAGAAAAAACATATCGAAGCCACGATCTGGCACCAGGCCCACCACGACCCCCTGACCGGCCTGCCCAACCGACAGTATTTCAATGAAAGACTGAACGTATTGGTGACAGAATCCAATCAGAACGAACAGCCATTGGCATTGCTGTTTTTGGATCTGGATCTCTTCAAGGAAGTCAACGACTCTCTCGGACATGGGATAGGCGACCAGCTACTCATCGAGGTTGCCCAACGGCTGCGAGACTGCACCAATACGGACCAGCATTTTGTCGCGCGGCTGGGCGGGGATGAGTTCGTCATCGCCGTCACCGATAACCCAAGCAAATCGCAGTTGGATACTTTGTGTCAGCTGATTCTGGACTCGATCACCGAGCCTTATCTGCTGGCGGGCAATCGCGTACGGATTTCAGCCAGCCTGGGGGTTGCCTTGTATCCCCAGGACGCCACCAACGCCGAGACTCTGATGCGCCACGTGGACATGGCCATGTATGAAGCCAAGGCTGCTGGACGCAATACGTACTATTTCTTTGACCAGTCCATGCGCGATCGGGTCAATATGCAGCACGACCTGCTGACGGCGCTACCGCAGGCCTTGCAGGCCGGGCAGTTTTTTCTGCTTTATCAGCCGGTATATTCCTTTGAGACCGGCCAGATCCTCAAGGCCGAAGTCCTGCTGCGCTGGCGCCACCCGATATTTGGGGTGATTTCCCCGATGGAATTCATCCCTTTTGCCGAAGAACGTCAATTGATCAAGCCGCTGGGCGAGTGGGTATTCCAACAGGCGATCACCCAACTGGGGTTCTGGCGCGAAACCCTGGCACCAGACCTGCGACTGACCATCAATATTTCACCAGGGCAGTTTGGACTGGCACAATCCGGGCTGGACATGGTGCTGGAGCTGCTGGATTCGATGGGAATTCCTGCCGACAGCCTGTCCCTGGAATTCAGCGAACGCATGTTGCTGGACCTGTCGCCTCTCGCCCAGGACCGCCTGCGGACCCTGCATCAATCCGGCATGCGTTTCAGCATCGGCGCCGTCTCCGTCGGGCTGCCCGCCTTGCTGGCATCACAGCAGCTGCACTTTGAAATTCTCAAGCTCGAACCCCAGGTCACCAAGGAAATTTGCACTAGCAATACGGCGCTGGTGGTGTGTGAGTCTGTCGTTCAGCTAGCCCACCGATTGGGCATGCGCATCGTGGCCGAGGGCATCGTCAGCCAGGACCAATATATTCGGCTGCAAGCCATGGGCTGCGATGCGGGCCAGGGCTACTGGCTGGATCAGCCGCTCTGTCAGGCAGCCTTCGAGCAGCGTTTGCGCGACCTGAACGCCAGCAACAAACCCAATGCCAACCACCCCAAAATCGGGCCATTGCCCCAGCGCACATAAGGTGTAGTACCTGTCGTCCCCTGAACCTCCACGTCCAGCACCCCTGGCCTGGCCGGGTCCAGCATGCCGCGCACCTCGCCATGAGGGTCGATAGCCGCTGTAATGCCAGTATTGGTGGCTCGAATCATCGGCCGGGCAGTCTCCAGTGCCCGGATGCGCGAGATCCACAAGTGCTGGCGCAATGCCCAGGTATTGCCGAACCAGGCCAGATTGCTGATGTTCACCAGAATATTGGCGTCGGATTCCCGCTGTGCATGGATGGCCGTGGCGATCTCCTCGCCAAAGGCGTCTTCATAACAGATATTGACCGCAAAATTCTGACCCTGCACGGCCACAGGCGCCTGCCCCAGCGACCCTCGGTCAAAATCCCCCAGTGGAATATTCATGGCCTGAACAAACCAGTGAAAGCCTGGCGGAATGAATTCCCCAAAAGGCACCAGATGGTGTTTGTCATAGTGCCAGCGCTCTGATACCAGCGGTGCCTCTGTGTCCTGTGGCTGGATCAAGGTGGCGCTGTTGGTATAGCGGTCGCGGCCGTCGGCCTGGGTGTGCAGCGGCAGGCCCAGCAGAATCCCGGCCTGGGTGCGGCTGGCCAGATCCAGCCAAGGTTGCCAGACGGCGGGCGGGATGCGGTCCTGCATATAAGGCATGACCGTTTCGGGCAGGATGATCAAGGCTGGTTGATCGGCAGGCACCTTGGCGGGTAGCCCGGCCAGCTGCAGCAGATGCTGCTGAGTCGCCATGAATGCCTCAGGCCGGAATTTCATTTCCTGGGGCGTGGCGGGCTGTACCAGGCGCACCAGCATCGGTTCACCATGGGGCCGTCCCCACTCGATATGCGCCAGGGCAATGCCCAGCAGCCCGCTGGCCAAGGCCAAGGCAATGGTGCTGGCGGCGCTGCGATCATAGGCCGTGTCCTTGGCCCGCAGCATCAGGGCGATGGCGCCCGCTGCAAAGGCGGACAACCAGGCCAAGCCATACACACCCACCAAGGGCGCCCAGGCGGCAAACATGCCTTCGGCATGGGCATAGCCCGCGTTCAACCACGGAAACCCCGTGAACAGCGTCCCACGCAGCCATTCGAATAAAGTCCAGGCGCTGGCCCAGGTCAGGGCGTTCAGGATTTGGCGCGGAGCGCCTTGCTCGGGCTGGGCGCAACCCGCGCATAGCCAGGCGCTCAGGGCGCACGCCCCAGCCGCATACAAAGCCATGGCCGCTGCAAACAACAGCAAGGCCGCCACGGCCAGAGGCAGAGAGAGGCCCCCGTACTGGTGCATGCTGATGGTCAGCCAGTACACCCCAATTGAAAACTGCATCAGGCCAAACAGCCAGCCATACCAGGCAGCCCGGCGCACGCTGTGCGCCTTCCAGGTATAGGTGGCCAATACGGCCAGACTGGCGATCTGCACAAACGGCAGACTCCAGCCGGGCAGCGGACCTGGGGCAAAACAAAGGGCCTGCAAGGCCCCGGCAAGCAACACAGTGATCATGGTGTAGGCGTATCGGCGGTATCTTCAGGAGGAGTCAGGCGCTGGAGATGCAGCCAACGCGCACGCTTCCCGTCGGCACCCACCACGGTAAAGACCAGCCCTTGGGCTTCGTAGCGTTCACCCCGGCGCGGAATATGGCCAAGTTCGGCGGCCAGCCAACCGTTCAAGGTATCGCATTCTTCATCCGGCAGATTCACATCGAAGGCCTCGTTGAAGTCCTCGATCTCGGTGGTTCCCATGGCCCGCCAGCTATTGTCGCCGGTGCGAAAGATGGTTTTTTCATCTTCGTCGTCGAATTCATCTTCGATCTCGCCGACGATTTGTTCCAGCACGTCTTCCATGGTGACCAAGCCACAGATGCCACCATGCTCGTCGATGACGATGGCCAGGTGGTTACGGCTGACGCGGAATTCGTGCAGCAGCTCGTTCAGGCGCTTGGATTCGGGAATAAAGACAGCGGGCCGAACCAGCGCCCGGATATCCAGGGCATGATCCGATAGCGCCAACAGCAGGTCTTTGGCCAGCAATACACCGATGATATTGTCGCGGTCGCCTTCGTAGACAGGAAAGCGCGAATGCCCTGTGTCCGTGATGATCGGCATGAGTTCGGCCAGCGGCTGAGTGACATCCAGCAGGTCCATGCGGGATCGAGACACCATGATGTCAGCGACGGTCTTGTCTGCGACTTCCAGTGCCCCGGAGATCATCGCATAGGATTCGCCATCCAGAATGGAATGATCATGGGCAGCCTCCAGCACGGCACGAATACCTTCGCGATCGGCGGGCGGCGCAGGCCGCAACAAAGCCTTGAGACGGGAAAATAAAGAGATCGACGGCTTAGGTCGAGGGTCGGGGTCTGGGGAGTGAGGGTCTGGCATTGTCCGAAGGACGAGTAAGGAATGCTCTAGCATAACCGAAAACCCAAGCACATCAGAGATATCGGAATCTCCGTGCCGCGCGTGCAGATTTAATCGGATATAGAAAGATAAGGATCGGGATACCCTTGGCCAGCCAGGATCGCGGTCTCCAACGACTCCATCTGCTCGGCCTCGTCAGGATCAATATGGTCATAGCCCAGGGCATGCAGTACCCCGTGAGTCACCAGATGAGCGGCGTGTTGCTGTAGAGGCTTGCCTTGTTCAGCGGCTTCTTGGTGCAGTACCGGCACGCACAAGACAATATCGCCACTGATCAAGCCGGAAGGATCTGCCCCATATTCAAAAGTCAGTACATTGGTGGCGTAATCGCGCTGCCGCCAGGCGGCATTCAGGCTGCGGCCTTCGTCGGCATCCACCAGCCGCAAGGTCAGGGCCACAGGCTGCCCGGCACGCGGATCGGGCGCGGCCAGCGCGACAGCCAGGGCGCGGCCTACCCAGCGGCGCAAGCGCCAGCGCGGTAGTTCGGGCGCATCCGTGGCGTACTGAATGCTGAGGGAAAAATCAGGATACATGGTCACCGGCTTTTTCATAGGCATCCACAATTTTTGCCACCAAAGGATGACGCACCACATCGCGGCTGGTAAACCGGGTCTGGGCGATGCCCGGCACACCATCCAGAACATCCAGCGCATGCAAAAGACCACTTTGCTGGTTTTTCGGCAAGTCCACCTGAGACGGATCGCCATTGATCACGGCCTTGCTGCCAAAACCGATGCGCGTCAGAAACATTTTCATTTGTTCCGGCGTGGTGTTCTGGGCCTCATCCAGGATGATGAAAGCATGATTCAGCGTACGTCCGCGCATATAGGCCAGGGGCGCAATCTCAATCGTCTGTTTTTCGAAGAACCGCTGGGTTTTTTCAAAGCCCAACAAATCGTACAGCGCATCGTACAAGGGTCGAAGATAAGGATCGACTTTCTGAACCAGATCACCCGGCAAAAAACCCAAACGCTCGCCAGCCTCGACGGCCGGGCGGGTCAGCACCAGACGCGCCACGGATTCACGTTCCAGCGCATCGATGGCGCAGGCCACCGCCAACCAGGTCTTGCCGGTCCCGGCAGGCCCCACGCCAAAGGTCACATCATGGTTAAGAATGGATTTCAAGTAATCGCGCTGACGCGGGGTGCGCGGGCGCAAATCGGACTTGCGGGTACGCAGGCTGATGCCTTCTTCGTCATCGACCGGGGGCAGTTCCGGCAGGTGGCTGGCAATATCATCCGCCCCCGCAGGCGCCACCACGCCGCGGCTACCCAGCTCGACCAGGCCTAGCTGCAGGGTGTCCAGGGCCAAAGGCTTATGAGCGGCACGCTCGTGAAACCAGCGCAAGGCCTGGCTGGTCTCGGCGGCGCGGGCGCCCCGGATGCTGAAATGATTGCCGCGCCGGCTGATGATGACATCATGGGCTTGTTCGATCCGCCGCAGATTTTCGTCCAACGGACCGCAAAGATTGGCCAGCTGGGTATTGCTGCCACTGATCTGGAACGTCAACGGGCGATTGCCCGTGGCGGGAGTACGACGGGTGCTCATGCAGTGATTCCATCGGTTTCGCTGGTAACGATTTCACCGCGCAAGGTATTGGCCAAAGCCTGGGTAATCCGCACATCCACCATCTGGCCGATCAGGCGCGGCTGACCGGCAAAATTGACGATGCGGTTGTTTTCGGTGCGGCCTTTCATGTCGGCCGGATCTCTTTTGGACGGCCCTTCGACCAGCAAGCGCTGAATACTGCCCACCATGGCCTGGCTGTAGGCGGCGGCCTGTTCATTGATGAGCGTCTGCAGACGATGCAGGCGGTCCAGCTTGTCAGCCTGCGAAACGGGGTCATCCAGATCGGCTGCCGGCGTCCCTGGGCGTTTGGAATAAACAAAGGAAAACGACTGATCAAAGCCGACGAAGCGCACCAGATCCATCGTTTTCTGGAAATCATCTTCGGTCTCGCCGGGAAAGCCAATAATGAAATCCGACGACAAGGTCATGTCCGGACGGACGGCCTTCAAGCGACGGATAATGGATTTGTACTCCAGGGCGGTATAGCCACGCTTCATGGCGGCCAGCACGCGATCGCTGCCCGCCTGCACCGGCAGATGCAGGAAAGGCACGAGCTTTGGCAGGCGGCCATGCGCCTCGATCAGGCGGGCGGTCATTTCCTTGGGGTGCGAGGTGGTGTAGCGGATGCGCTCGATGCCGGGAATATCATGCACATAATCCAGCAGCATGGCGAAATCAGCGATTTCACCTGCATCACCCATGAGGCCACGATAGGCGTTGACGTTCTGCCCCAGCAAAGTGACCTCGCGTACCCCTTGGTCGGCCAGATCGGCAATTTCGGTCAAGACGTCATCAAAGGGACGCGAGACTTCTGCCCCCCGGGTATAGGGCACCACACAGAAGCTGCAGTATTTGCTGCAGCCTTCCATGATGGATACATAGGCGCTGGGGCCTTCGATCCGCGCCGGGGGCAAGGCGTCGAACTTCTCGATCATCGGAAAGGAAATATCCACCTGGGACCGGCCGGAGGCACGGCGGCGATCGATCAGTTCCGGCAAGCGGTGCAGGGTTTGCGGCCCAAAGACCACATCCACATAGGGCGCGCGCCGCACGATGGCCTCGCCTTCCTGGCTGGCGACACAGCCGCCCACGCCGATCACCAGATTGGGATTGGCCTGCTTCAGGTGCTGCACACGACCCAAGTCGGAAAAAACTTTCTCTTGGGCCTTTTCGCGCACCGAACAGGTATTGAACAAAATGATATCGGCGTCGTCCGGCGTGTCGGTGAGCTCGACGCCTTTAGTGGCGCGCAGAATATCCACCATCTTCTGGGAATCGTATTCGTTCATCTGACAGCCAAAGGTGCGGATGAACAGTTTTTTATGCTGGCCGGGTTCCATGGGCTGCAGCAGACCGGCCAGGGTTTCATCCTGGGCCTGGCGCCAGGCCTGGTCTTTCAGATGTTCGGCAGATTCACGAGAGGCGGGAATGACGCCAGGACGGCGCGCAGGGATGTCTTGCATGTAATAAGCGCCGGTGCGGGTTTATATCCCGGGGGCGAAAAAATGGGTAATCGAGCATTTTAGCGTATGGGACGCTGCCGTTGGTACGAGTCTAGCCCCAGCGCTCATTGCGCCAAGCCGCTTGTGCTGCAGCGTTTAGAAACGTCCAGGCAACGAAGCGACTTCTCTTTTGCCCCTGTGTCATTTCCACGACGCGCACATCGAACGCGTCAGCCTTTCTTAGGGCATACAACACACTGGGCAAGTTAGACGCCTTGGACACCAGCGTACTGAACCAAAGCACTTGACTGCGAACGGCTATGCTCTCTTCTATCATGCTGCGTATAAAGCGCGCTTCGCCGCCCTCGCACCACAGTTCAGTACTTTGCCCGCCAAAATTCAACACAGAAGGTGTTTGTTTGGGTATGGCCTTGCCCAGGCCACGCCATTTACGTCGCGTGCCGCTTAATGCATCTTCTCGTGACATATGGAAGGGAGGGTTGCACAGCGTCAGGTCGAAATAGTCGTTTGCACTCAGTAAGCCCTGAAAAATATGCTTGTGCGATTTTTGCTGGCGTAGTTTGATTGCGACGGATAAGCCACGATTAGCGTGAATCATGGTTTGCGCAGATGCCAGCGCATTCGTGTCGATGTCCGATCCCAAAAACCACCACCCATATTCGGCATGACCAATTAAGGGATAGATGATATTCGCACCCACGCCGATATCGAGGACGCGTACTGACGCTCCACGGGGAATGATTCCTGTATTGCTGTTGGCCAGCAAATCGGCCAGATAGTGCACGTAATCGGCACGACCCGGGATAGGCGGACATAGATAATCTGCAGGGATATCCCAATGCTCGATGCCGTAAAAGGACTTTAATAAGGCACGATTGAGGGTCTTGACTGCAGCAGGGTCGGCGAAATTGATGCTTTCGTTGCCATGCGGATTCAAGAAGACGAAAGCGGCCAGTTCGGGCGTGCCTTCGATGAGAGAGTCAAAGTCGTAACGGCCTTGATGGCGGTTGCGTGGATGGAGCTGGACCGTCGTTTTGACAGGTGTTGTTGACTTGGAAATGGAATCACCTGATTTTTAGGATAGTGTCGGCTTCCACGGTGAAGACGAAAAAAACCTGATAGCTGTTAAGCTATCAGGTTTTTGAATAGTTGGCGGAGCGGACGGGACTCGAACCCGCGACCCCCGGCGTGACAGGCCGGTATTCTAACCAACTGAACTACCGCTCCAAGCGATGCCATTAACTGGCGTCCCCTAGGGGATTCGAACCCCTGTACCCACCGTGAAAGGGTGGTGTCCTAGGCCTCTAGACGAAGGGGACAGTACATCGATACTTCATTCATCGTTGAAGAGTTTGGTGGAGGTAAGCGGGATCGAACCGCTGACCTCTTGCATGCCATGCAAGCGCTCTCCCAGCTGAGCTATACCCCCAAACAAGGTCTTCATCAACGAAGAAGCGAGATTATGCACAATTTTTTAGACGTGTGCAAGTCGATTGGGGCTTTTGACCAAAATACGTGGAAACAAATTGTAAGCAACGCCGATCCCAAGCTACTTGTACTCGGAATAGGCGGTGATCGGCGACACCGGCAAGGGTAGGTTGCCCTGCCAGGGCTGAAAGGTATAACGCAAATAAATCAATGCCCTACTGGGAGAATAATCCTGGCTTTTCTGTAGGTCCAGCGCCGCACCCAACACCCAATGGTTATTTAGCCGACGTTCCGCAGACGCCTGCAACTGATAGCCAAAGCCCCCGCCACCAGAACCCGTGGTCTGACTGGCCGCCATCACGCTGGCCGCCGAAACGCCTTGGCCTGCCAGCGTATTCAGTGGACTGCCCAGCAGGCCCGGCAGCGGGTAATACGTCCCATCCGCCGTTCTGGACCAAGATCGGGAGACAGAGCCGCCGATGGTGTAAGACCAATCCGCAGTGCGGTGGGCGTAGCGCACCGGCAGCGACAAGGAAAAATACCGTTGCGGGCTGTAGTAGCCACCCTGCCCCAGGGTGTATTCGCTGAGATCCTTCTGATAGGTCCAGTACATGGCATTCAATCCCAGGGTGAACTCGGTATCCACCCGATTGATCAGACGACGGTAATACCCGCCCATTAGCCGCGTGCGTGTATTGTCGGCGACATTTTTTCCAGTCAGGCGCTGATGGCTGATGTCAGCCCACACGCCGTCGCGCCCGCCCTGATCCCAGCTTAAGCCCAGGCTGGGCCCTGTGGCCACCACCCCGCCCCAGGCCTGCCCTGTACGCGGATCGACAGTTCCCGCATAAGACAACAGAGAGTTGCTCATGGGGCGGCGCGACAAGCTCAGGCGCCAGCCCAACTGGCCCAGATCCCCCCGATAGCTGATACCCCCCAACCAATTACTGACTTCAAATCCAAAGGGGCTATGCCCCAGATCGACGGCCCACCGATCATCGACATAGCCCAGGGCTACGCCGGTCCCTATGGCGGTCTGGCTCAGGCCACCTGAGCAGCCCGGCAAGGATCGGGTGACCCCGCCTGCATCCGCACCCTGCATATTGCAGGTACCAAACCATTCCGTGTGGCTGCCCGTGTCATCCGTATCAAAAGTACCGGCATCCAGGCGCACATGATCGGCTTGAATAAATGCCCGTCCCCGGCCTAGCGGGATATCCAAACGCGCAATGCTGGTGCCTGACCACAAGCGTGACACGCCAGGCGCACCATCACGGCGGAAAGCCGTGTCTTCCTGCACAGTCAGGGTAGGATTGCGGCGCTCATACAGTTCAGCGGTTTCGCTGCGCACGCTACGCACGCGCCAATCATCGTCATCACGCAGGCGCGTCGCCCGGGTCAGCGCCACGGGACAGACAAAGCTGAGATGTGCGGCAAACCAATGCAATACACCCCTCCGGCCTGTAAGCGCCGACGCTCGACAGGCGTTTCCTGCAGGTGCAGATCAATATGATCGATTGAGTTTCCAGAAACAGGCGTGAGATGCGAAGTCATTGGTACTCATGTGGGACGTGATTTGTCATGCAGAGGCCGTACAAGGCACGAAAATAAATTATGTCACCAAGTCGTATTGCTAAGTAACATATTATTCAGCTAATAATACATAAATTACATAATTAAAATGTATTTTTTTTATTTATCAAACAACTTGCACCTTTTCGCGTGGTGCCAAAAAATAGATAAATTCGCAGAAATTACAATTATTAACATAGAAATTTGGCATGTCCCCTCCAGGAAATTCAATGCCTAACACACGCTTCAGATACACACTTTAATGACATTAGAAAGAAATAGAGAAAACTTAATGATTTTTAACAAAGCTCGGGCAATTGCATTCACGTCCTGCGCGGCCTACCATCGCCGCTGTTTTCATCTCTTTGGCTGCTTTCCATGCCTGACTGTCTGCGACACGAAACACTGGAATCCGCCTGGCCCGCCCAGGCAATTCTGGACTTGTTTGCCCTGCCCCTGAACGATCTGCTGCTACGCGCCCAAACCGTGCATCGCCAACACCACCCCGCCAACGCTGTGCAGCAATCCAGCCTGCTATCCATCAAGACCGGGGCCTGTCCGGAAGACTGCGCTTACTGTCCTCAGTCTTCGCGCCATGCCACCGACGTGGAATCAGCCCCTCTGATGCCCTTGCCCCAGGTGCTGGCGGCCGCCCGCACAGCCCAGGCAGCCGGCGCCCAACGGTTTTGCATGGGGGCTGCCTGGCGCTCGCCCACCGAAAAGCAACTGGATGGCGTGATCGCACACGTACAGGCTGTCAAGGCCCTGGGCATGGAGACCTGCGTCACGCTGGGCATGTTGAAGCCCGGTCAAGCCGAACGCCTGAAGGCGGCAGGACTGGATTATTACAATCACAACCTGGATACCTCACGGGATTACTATGGCGAAATCATTCAGTCCCGCACCTATGACGACCGTCTGGAGACCCTGCAGCGCGTGCGTGACGCGGGCCTGAAAGTCTGCTGTGGCGGCATCGTCGGCCTGGGTGAGTCCCGCGAAGTCCGTGCCGACCTGATTGCGACGCTGGCCAGCTTGCTGCCCTATCCAGAGTCCGTCCCCATCAACCAACTGGTCAAGGTGCCCGGCACCCCGCTGGCCGACGCGCCGGACCTGGACCCCTTGGAATTCGTGCGCACCATTGCAGTGACCCGGATCGTGATGCCCAAAACCGTCGTGCGCCTGTCGGCAGGCCGCGAATCCATGCACGACAGCACCCAGGCGCTGTGTTTCATGGCCGGCGCCAATTCAATCTTTCACGGTGAACAGCTATTGACCACCGCCAACCCCAGGGCCGAGGCCGATGCCAGCCTGTTCCAGCGCCTTGGCCTGGTGAGCATGCCCATGTCCTCTGATCTGCACAAGGCCTGAGCCCACCATGCATACATTAATTCTCAGCATCAGCTTCAGCGTTCTGGTGTCCGTTTTCCTGAAGCTCGCCCGGCACTATCGACTGCAGATCGAGCAGGCTATCTTCATGAATTACGTGATGGCCTGCGCCCTGTGCCTGTGGCTGCTGCGCCCCCCCCTGGAGACCCTGGGCCAGCAAACGCCGACAGGCTGGACCATCTTGATCCTGCTGGGGGTGTTGCTGCCTTCGGTATTTTTGATCATGGCGACGGCCGTGCGTCAGGCCGGCATTGTCCTCAGCGACACTGCCCAGCGCCTCTCGCTGATTGTGCCGATCGCCGCCGCATTTCTGATTTTCAACGAGTCCCCGTCCGGACAGAAGATCATCGGCATCATGCTGGCCCTGGCCGCCTTGGCCTGCCTGCTGCGCCGCCCCAGGGTTCCCGCCGACAGCACAGCACCAGCCAGCTACACCGGACGGCTGTTCTGGCTATCCCTGCTGGGGGTCTGGGCGGGCTACGGCATCATCGATATTTTGTTCAAGCAAATGGCCCGCACCGGGTCTGGCTTCACCAGTACGCTGCTACTGAGCTTTATGTTGGCCGGGACGCTGATGGGGCTGTGGCTGGTGCTACGTCGGACCACCTGGGATATCCGCAGCCTGGCATCCGGCGCCTTGCTGGGAGGCTTGAATTTCAGCAATATTTATTTCTATATCCGCGCCCATCAGACCTATCCGGAAAACCCCACCCTGGTGTTTGCCGCCATGAACATCGGGGTGATTTCAGTGGGAGCGCTGGTGGGGGCCGGATTATTCAGAGAGCGGCTTAGCCGAACCAACCTGGGCGGTATCGCCCTGGCCCTGATTGCCATCGTCCTGCTTTTTCCCCGCTGAGTCAGCCTGATCCGCTGCTGGGCCTTCGGGCAAAGGAATTTCCGCCTCAGGGATCGGATCATGCGAAATATCGCGTTCTATATCGACCCGGGGGTCCAGCACGGCCATGACGTGGGCATTTTGCAAGGTATCGGCCATGGGCACAAACTGTGTCGGCGCATCCACACTGACGTGATCGCCGCGAACACGCTGTTCCCGGATAAAGATCACCAGCACCGCCGCACATGCCGAGACAAAAACGAAATACATATCGCCACCCCAGACACGCATCAGCAGACCCACCAGCAGCGGGCCCAGACAGGCTCCTACCCCATAGACCATATACAGCAGGGCGCTAAGCCCCACCCGCCGTTCTGGATCGACGTTATCGTTGGCAAACGATGTGCCCATGGGATAGAGCGTGAACTGCACCACCCCCAGCACAATCGAAAACCCCACCAGGGCTGGATAGGAAAACTGCAACCAGCCCCACAACGGCACCCCCAGCACCACCAGCACCAAGGCACCCACCCGAATCAGGGTGACCCGGCTGACGCGATCGGCCAACCAGCCTATTGGCCACTGGCAGAGCAGGCCAGCCGCCAACGAAGCCGCCAGAAAAACCCCCACCTGATGATTGTCCATGCCTTGTTGCAGACCATACACCGGTGCCAGGCCATAAAAAGCGCCATTCAGCAGGCCGGCGATGAACAAGACGGTCAGAGACAGGGGGACACGAGCCAGGTAATAACGCACGGCCAGGGGGGCAGGTACTTGCAAAGCCGGGTGCATGCGCCGCGTCAAGGTGATGGGCAGCAAACTGAGGACACAGCAGATCGCGGCAAACACCAGCGGCTGATAATCCAGGTCCGGGAACAACCCCAAGGTGAGTTGCCCAAAGACCGTCCCCAATCCTGTGGCCACCATGTAAAACGCAAATACCGTGCCCCGGGAGGCATTTTCGGTCTGCTCGTTCAGCCAGCTCTCGATGGACACGAACAAGCACACCATGGACAGACCAGCGATCAGGCGCAACACCAGCCAGAACCAGAGATCATGCACCATGACCATGAGCAGGATGCTGATGGTGGTGATCGCCCCGCAGGCCGCATAAGCACGGATATGCCCCACCTGGATGATCAGGCGGTGCCCGAACCTGGCCCCCAGCACCAGGCCCAGGTAGTACGATGCAATCATGGCACCGACCCAGACCTCGGAAACGGATTCCGCCGTCAGCCGCAGCCCCAGATAGGTATTGAACAGCCCCGAACTGAGCAACAGAATCAGGGTAGCGAGATAAAGGGAAAAGAAAGCGCCGATGGTCTTGGCCATGAACAAATCCGGTGGATACCGCACGACCGACTCGGCGGCAATCTGAACGAAATATCCGATATGATAGAACGATGAAAGAAAACGAAGTCTCTCCCACCCTGACGCACCTGGACGAAAACGGTCAAGTACGTATGGTGGATGTCGGCGATAAGGCTGCCACGGCGCGCTGCGCCATTGCCCAAGGCCAGGTACGTCTCAGCCCACACGCATGGCGCCTGCTCTCAGCCCAGGATAACGCCAAGGGCGAAGTCCTGAACACCGCCCGCGTGGCCGGTATTCTGGCGGCAAAGCGCTGTGCCGAACTCATTCCCCTGTGTCACAGCCTGCCCCTCAGTTTTGTGGGGGTGGACTTCGTGGCCGACGATGCCAGCCATACCCTGACCATTCGCAGCACCTGCCGCACCAACCATCAAACGGGCGTCGAAATGGAGGCCATGACCGCCTGCACCGTCGCCGCGCTGACGGTCTACGATATGTGCAAGGCTGCCGACAAAGGCATCGTCATCGATCAGGTGCGACTGGTCTATAAATCCGGAGGTAAAAGCGGTGAATGGCGCCACGATTAAGGTCCTGTATTTTGCCCAGGTGGCCGAACACCTGGGCACCCGCCAGGAAATTCTGCCATTGAACGCACCGGTGCAGGCCGGGGCCTGGCTGGACGCCCTGGCGACCCGTTGCCCAGCCCTGGGTGCCGCAAATCGCCTGAAAATCGCCATTAACCAGGAGCACGCCGGGCGCGATGCCCTGATTTCCCCCGGCGATGAAGTCGCCGTCTTCGAACCCGTCACCGGCGGCTGATGGCCGACGCACGGCACGATTTTCCCCGAGACCAACCATGGTTCTAATCCAGACCGAATGCTTTGACACGGCTGCACTGATCAATCAGCTGCAAGTACGCAGCGCGGGCCAGGCAGGCGCATTTGTCCATTTTCTTGGTACCGTGCGCGATTACAGCCCCGATACGCAATCCCACAGCCTGACCCTGGAACACTACCCCGGCATGTGCGAACGCGAAATCCAATTACTTTGCGATCACGCAAAGCAGCGCTGGGATATTCTGGATACGCTGGTGGTGCACCGGGTCGGCGAACTCGCACTAGGCGAGCCCATTGTTTTTGTTGGCGTCTCCAGCGTCCACCGTGGCGACGCCTTTCGCGCCTGTGAATACATCATCGACACATTGAAAACCCGGGCACCTTTCTGGAAACGCGAAACCCTGGCCGATGGCCAGGCGTTCTGGGTCCAGCAGCAAGACGCCGATGCTCAAAAAACCGCCCAATGGGAATCTCTCCCCGACCATCCATGAAAGCCGACCCCTCTCTTCCCGCCGTCAGCCTGCACTGTGCCGTACTGACGATTTCCAGCCGCCGCACAACTGCTGACGACAGCAGCGGCGATTACCTCAGTACCGCCCTGCAAGATGCCGGACATATCCTGCACACCCGGGGGCTGTGCGTCGACGACCGCTACCAGATTCGTAAAGTCCTGAGCGACTGGATTGCCGACCCGGCCATTGAAGTGATCATCTGCAATGGCGGCACAGGCTTTACCCACGAAAAATCCACGATTGCCGCCGTCAGCCCCTTGTTGGATCAGGCTATCCCTGGGTTTGGTGAACTCTTTCGCCACCTGTCATGGCTGGATATCGGTTCTTCGGCCCTGCAATCCGACGCGCTGGGCGGAACGGCCAATCACACCCTGGTGTTTTGCCTGCCGGGCTCAACAGGAGCCTGCCACCTCGCCTGGGAAAAAATCCTGCAGCCTCAACTGAACAGTCGTCAGCCACCTTGTAATTTTGCCAGCGCGTATCGGAGACATGCCTGATGTTGATGGATTTTGATCGTGCCCAGGCACAGTTGGCCGAGCGTGCCCAGCCCCCGGTGGGGCAGGAAACCCTGCCCTTGGCCGCGCTGCTTGGGCGCGTGCTGGCAACCGATATCCAAGCCACGCTGAACCTGCCGCCCGCAGACAACAGCGCCATGGACGGCTATGCCCTGCGTGCCGCAGACACGCACCAAATTCCCATTACCCTGGCTGTGCAACAGCGCTGTTTTGCCGGCCAGACTCCCCAGGCCTTGTTGCCCGGTCACGCCATTCGCCTATTTACCGGCAGCGTGCTGCCCGCTGGGGCCGATACCATCGTCATGCAGGAAGACTGCCACGAAGATGAAACCGGCGTGACCTTCACGGCTACAGCCCAAGTCGGCCGCCATATCCGCCGCCAGGGCGAAGACATGCGCCAAGGTGACCGCATCCTGGCGGCAGGCACTATCCTGACCCCCGGCGAAATCGCTGTGCTGGCCGCCCAGGGCATCGACCAGGTGGCTGTATTCCCCCGGCTGAAAATCGGCATCCTGACCACGGGCGACGAACTGGTCCCCCCTGGTCAGCCCTTGCCGCCCGCAGCAATCTACAACTCCAATGCCCCCATGCTGGCCAGCCTATGCCAAGGCCTGCACACGGCCCCGGTTCAGCTACGCCATGCCCGTGACAATGATCACGCCATCCAGCAAGCGCTATCAGAACTCGCCAACGAGTGCGACCTGGTACTCAGTGTCGGCGGCGCCTCGGTGGGCGAAAAAGACTTGGTCAAACCCGCCATCGAGGCCCTGGGCGGCAGCCTGGATCTCTGGCGGGTGCGCATGAAACCCGGCAAGCCGGTGGCCCTGGCTACCTTGCACGCACGCACGCTGGTGTGCCTGCCCGGCAATCCGGTATCCGCCTTTGTGGTGTTCGCTCTGCTGGTCAGCCCCTTGATCCGCGGCCTGCAGGGCCGCAAGCAGGTCCTGCCCACCGTGCGGCGCGGCATCCTGGCCAGCGACCGCCCGCTGGGCGGCGAGCGCGATGACTTCATCCGCATCCAGGCCCGACAACCCGCGTCAGGTTTGCCGACACTGACCCCGCACACCCAGCAAAGCTCGGGCGCACTCAGCAGCCTGGCCTGGGCCGATGGCTTGGCCCGGATTCCTGCTGGCACGCCATTGCAGCCCGGCACTGAGGTCGATTGGTATGCACTGACGGACTGGTTGGCCTAGGGGCCCTAGGTCTGAATCCAGTCCTCTGGCGTATTCAGATTGCGCAGACAGTCGGCATCCGGAAAATCCACCGCCTGCCCATTGCAGACCCGCAGCCAAGCCTGAACCCGGCACTGCCCGGAACGCAAATAAACCGCCAAAGCATCTTGCAGACTGCGATGCAACACCAGGCACAAAGGATGAGGACCATCCGGCGTGCGCGCATAGGCGGGCTGGGACGGCGTGACTGCAGCCATCAGGCTCGCCAGCATGTGATCGGGCCAATGCACCACATCCACCGGCAGGACAAACAACCATTGTCCTTGCATATTGCGCAGGCCCGCCAGCACACCTGCCAACGGCCCGCAGTCCTGAAACTCAGGATCATCCGCCACCACCTGGCCATATAGCGCGTAATCCTGAGCGTGGCGGTTGGAACTGATCCAGACACGATCCAGCCCCTGGGTCCTGAGATAATTGCAAACGTGATATATCTGCGGCTGACCGTGTCTATACATCAAGCCTTTATCAATGGCGGGCAAGGCGTGAGTGCGCATACGCCGCGATTGGCCACCGGCCAGCACCAAGGCTTCGGTGGCATGAGCATCAGCCACCGATATAGCTCATCTCGATTTTATGGTCGCGATGGGCCTGGCCGCGTAATTCGGAATAACGATCCCCGCGCATCTGCCAGATGCCCGCCAAACGATCCCGCAAGGCTTGTTCGTTGGCCCCCGAGCGCAGCAGGGTACGCAAATCATGGCCTTGTTCAGCGAACAAACAGGTAAACAGACGACCTTCCGGCGACAGGCGCAAGCGCGTGCAATCCCCACAAAACGGCTGAGAAACGCTGGTAATCAGGCCGATCTCACCGGCACCATCGGCATAGGTCCAGCGACTTGCGACCTCGCCCCGATAGTGTGCCTGCGCGGGCTGTAGTGGAAATTCGCTGCCGATCAGGCGCACGATCTCGGCCCCGGTGACGACCTCGTCCATGCGCCAGCCATTGCTGTTGCCGACATCCATGTATTCGATGAACCGCAGGACATGACCACTATGGCGGAAATGGCGCGCCATGGGCAGGATCTGGGCATCGTTCATGCCCTTGCGCACCACCATATTGACTTTGACTGGAGCCAGCCCGGCATCGGCTGCCGCCTGGATACCCGCCAAAATAGTCGCCACCGGCACCCCGCTATCGCTCATGCGCTCGAAAAGAGCATCATCCAGCGCATCCAGGCTGACGGTCACCCGACTCAGCCCAGCCTGGGCCAAGGATGCGGCCTTACGTGCCAAGAGCGTGCCATTGGTGGTCAGGGTGATTTCCGGCACCTGACCATCGGGCGTGCGTAAATCCGCCAGCATGGCCACCAGGACTTCGATTTGCTTGCGCAATAGGGGCTCGCCCCCTGTCAGGCGGATCTTGCGCACCCCCTGAGACAGCGCCACTGCGGCCACCTGGGTGATTTCCTCGAAGGTGAGCAAGGCGCTATGCGGCAGGAACACATGGTCCGCCCCGAAGACTTCGCGCGGCATGCAATAGGTGCAGCGAAAATTGCAGCGGTCGGTGACGGAAATGCGCAAATCGCGCAACGGCCGCCCGTGCGTGTCACGCACGGCCTCGCCGGGAGCGAGCTCGGGCGCGGACGCAGGCTGGTCTTTGGGGTGGTGATAGATGACGCGGCTCATGGTGCAGCCCTGGCCAGCCATCGGGCCGACCAGGCCGAAAGTAAGGGTTTAATCGTTTTCTTTGACGCGGTAAACCAGAGTGGCGACCTTTGCCAAGCCCAGGACCTTGACGGTGACGCTACCCAGCAGCAGGCGGGACAAACCGCTGCGGCCATGGCTGCCAATAAAGATCAGATCGCAGCCTTCTTCTTTTGCGGCATGCACGATGCCATCGGCCACATTGAAGTTGGACACGGCTTTTGCGCTGGCCTTGACCCCTGCGGTGGCGGCGCGATCCAGCACTTGTTGCAGGTATTTCTGGGCCTGTTCGGCCGCAGTACGGTCGTAATCTTCGTCGGTAATGGCATAGGCGGCCGCCATGCCATCAAAGCCGACCGTGGCGGCAAAGGGCTGCGAAACATGCAGCGCCACGACTTCAGCCCCAATGGTGCGGGCGAAACAGACGCCCTTGTTGGCGGCCTGGGCCGAGAGTTTTGAACCGTCGGTGGGGATGAGGATTTTCTTGAACATGCAGAACACCCAAAAAGCGTTTCAGGAAACTTCAGCATACCTGCTGCGTCGCATAAATGACAGTCGGATCAGCCCTGGGATTGATGTGGCGCAGCATCCTGTGCTGCCTGATAGAGTTTTGTGCAGCGCGCCCCGGATCGGCAAAAGGCCAATACCGGGCTGGGCAGTTCGGCCAACAACTGGGCGAACTGAGCGACATCAGCCATGGTGATGGCGGCACCATTGACCGGCTGGTAGCGCGCCTGCAGCCCAGCCGCCTGGGCAGCCTGCAATACATCCGCTGACAAGGGCTGATCAGGGCCGCCCTCACCGTCGGGGCGATTGAGAATGACGGACTTGAAGCCCGCATCCGCCAGCGCCTGCATATCGTCGGCCTGCAACTGGGGGGCCACGGAAAAATCCGGACTGAGGGTTTGGATGGGTAGGTTGCTCATCAGGGCTCCTTGGGGGAACGCGCCCCCATCATAGTCAACTGGTACTGGGCCAGCCATTGCGTCATCTGCGCACCGGCCAGCACCGCATATTCGGCCTGGCGCTGTGACGACAATGCATCCTGGGGATCAAGCCCCAAGGCCGGATGACACATCAGCACGTCGCCATCCTGGGCTGCTGCCAGCCAACGCGCCATCCAAGCGGCATACGCCGAGACGCCACCCGTGAAATCATACACGCCCAGAAACCCAGGATTATCACAAAACCCTGATGCCTGTACTTGCCGATGCAAGGCGGCCGCCCCTAGCCCGGCAATCACCCATGCCTTGAAGCGCAGCCGCCAGGGCAGTCCCGCCATGCGTGGGCGCCCCGTATGGCGTATCCAGGGCCGCGGCCCGGCGAGCCCATCCAAGGCTTGCAGCAGCGGCGTCCGTATGCCCGGCAACTGGTGAATATGCTGGTGCCCGTCAATGTAGTCAGGCACGCGACCGGTCAGGTCTTGAAATCGTTGCAGTTGACGTTGGATATCCCTTTGCACTTGATCACACGACAGACGACGAGCATAGGCCTGTAGAATCAGTTGTCGCAACGGCAGGCACAGGCCTGGCTGTCCAAAGGACTCGGTGAGGTTCAGATGCAGACCCAACTGTAAGCCGGTCTCCAGCAGCCCCGGCATGCCCACGGCAGCCGCCGGGCCATCCACCAAGATGCTTGTGGCCGATAGGCGTCCCTGGGCTGCCAAGGCCAGGATGCCGGCATTCACCGAGGGGCTCATCCCGTAGTCATCGGCGCACACTACAATGCGGCGGTTATTCACGCAGTCAGGACTCATGTTCAGGAAACTCATTACCCAAATTGGCTGGTTTGTCATTGTAGGCTGCGCCGCTGCCGCCACACACTGGGCGGTGGCCGTGACCTGTGTGGCTCAAGCGGGCCTGCCTCCGCTACTGGCCAATGTGGCAGGCTGGCTGGTGGCTTTCTGGGTATCGTTCGTAGGACATTACCGCCTGACCTTCCGGCACCAGCACGCCTCCTTGTGGCGCTCGGCCAGTCGGTTTTTTCTGGTATCGGCGCTGGGGTTCGCGATCAACGAGGCCGCCTATGCCACCTTGTTGACCATGACCACCATCCCCTACGACATCCTGCTGGCGCTGGTCCTGATCGGCATTGCGGGCATGACATTTATTCTGGGGCGCTACTGGGCATTCCGTCGCAGCCATTGAGCACTGTCAGGGGTGGGATATGCCACAAGCCCATCTGACCAGCCTGCGCCACAGGCACCAGCCCAGCCAGCACCGGCAGCCGGTGTACCTCATCCAGCCAGGCCAGCAGCCAGGTACCAGGATGACTGGCGCCACATAGATCCGCCTGCAAGCGGGCGGCAGACCACAGACGTTGCTGCCCGGCGACCGGCGCGAAATCAGCCGCGTCGACCAGTTCGCGGCGCCAGTCGTCAATGTGCGATTGTTTGACCTGATCCCAATCCGCCACCGCAATGACAGGCTGACGCCAGTTGGCATACAGCGGCACATCATAGGCATATAGATTGAACATCACCAGTTGCTCCCCGGGCACCACCGAGCGGGCCAGGACTTGCGCCAGCGGCTTGGTGCTGTGCCGAGGAAAAACCAGTAAGGCCACCACTGCCGTCAGGCAAATCGCCACCGCGACCAGCGCATGTCGCATCAGACTGCGCGTCACCCCGGGGGCGGTCTCGGCCTCGCGTTGTTCGAAGGTCTCCTGGATGAACCAGGCCAAAGGCGGCAACAGCGCAATCACATAGCCAATGAGCTTGGACGTGGGAATGGAAAAAAACACCAACACCACCGCCAGCCAGGACAGCATCAAACCGCGCAATACACGACGATCCACCTGTTCCAGGCTATGCGCAGGCGGGACAAAATCCCCCTGCAGCGGCCCATGCAAAGTCAGCCAGCGCCACAGCTGGATCGACCAAGGCAGGGTCAGACCCAACACCACCGGCACATAAAACCAGAAGGGATGCGGATTATTGAAGCCTGTTTCCAGAAAACGCTGAAAATGCTGGTAGACGATGTAGTAATCAAAAAACCCGGGATAGCGCAGTTGCATCGCCACCATCCAGGGCAGCGTCAGCACCAGGAACAGCAGGATGCCCGGCCACCACAGCAGTCTGCCGATGGCGCGATAGCGGCGCCTGCCCAGCAACCAGAACAACAGCACGCCGCCAGGCAACACCACACCAATCAGGCCTTTGGCAAGAAACCCGGCCGCTGCCAGCCCGTACATCAACAACAAGGCTCCCCGGTCTGTTCGCGACTGTTCGCGACGAAACACGGCATCCGCCCCCGCCATCACGGTCAGGCTGATGAGCGCCGCCACCAACATGTCCAGATTTGCATAGTGGGCCGCGCCAAACAAGAAAGGCTGCACCGCCAGAATCAATACCGTGCGACGGGCAGCCGAATGCCGGGCGTAACGACGCAGGAATACATAGAAGACGGTAACCATCACTGTCGCCGATAGCACCGAAACCAAGCGACCCGCCCAGGCATTGTCGCCAAACAGCGCCAGCGATCCGGCGGTCAGCCAGTAAAACAGCGGCGGCTTATGAAAAAAGGGCAAGCCATTCAGCATGGGCGTCAGATAATCCCCGCTGGCCAGCATGGACCAGGCCACTCCCACATAGCGGCCTTCATCCGGCAGCAACAAGGCATACGTCCAGGTGGTGGCCGCCAGCCATAAAAATGTCCACAGCGCCACCCAACCCCAGGCAGTGCGGGCCTGCAGACCTGCCCAGACCACTTCAGCCGCATCCACCAGCCAACGGCCGGCTTGACGCACTCCTGAGAGCCTCATGGCTGATCCTCCGGCACCCCCATCGGCGGCTGATCACCCGTCGTCGGGCGGATCTGCTCGCGCACCAGGTAAACGGGTCGAGCCTTGACCTCGGTGAAAATACGGGCGATATATTCGCCCACCACCCCCAGCGACATGAGGTTCACACCGGCAAAGAACAGCACCACTGTAATCAAGGTCGCCCAGCCGCGCACCGGATCGCCAAATATCAAATGCGTGACGACGATATACAGGCCATAGGCAAAGGTGGCCAGCGACAGCCCTGCCCCCACCAGGCTCAGGAGCCGTAGTGGCCAGGTGGTGAAGGCCGTCAGGCCATCCACGGCGAACCGCAGCAGCTTCAGCGGCCTGAAGGTCGTGCTGCCATGGCGCCGCTGCTGGGGAATATAGGGCATGGGCTCGGCCTCGAAGCCCACCCAGGCAAACAAGCCCTTCATGAAACGATCACGTTCGGGCAGCCGCAACAAAGCATCCACCACCATCCTGTCCATCAGGCGAAAATCCCCGGCATTGAGGGGAACCTTCAGCCCATCGGACGTACGCATCAGCAAGTAGAACAGGCGGGTGCCAATGCGTTTGAAGGGACTTTCGTCCTGGCGCGTGGCGCGCACGGCATAGACCATCTGGATGCCTTCGCGCCAGCGCGCCAGCATAGCCAGTATCATTTGGGGCGGATGCTGCAGGTCGGCATCCAGGCACACCACCACATTGCCCCGGGCGGCCTCCAGGCCAGCAGTCAGGGCGGCTTCCTTGCCAAAATTCCGGGACAAACGCACATAATGAATCTGTGGATGCAGACTGCACCAATGCCGCAGCAGATCGGGCGTGCCGTCTGTGCTGCCATCATCGACAACGATGATTTCCAGGGCATCCACCTGTGTTCCCAATGTAGCCAACAAGTCGGGCAATAAAATGCCTAGATTGGCCTGTTCGTTCAGGCACGGCACGACACAGGACAAAAAAACGGTTTGGGGCATAGAAAGTAGAATCGAAACAGTAAACCCGCCGAGCCAGCCCCGACGAGATGACGCTGATCATAACTGAAGCTTGGGGCAAACCTGTACAGCCCGTCAGGTTAATTCGCTTTACGTTCAACCATAAAGATTCCTATAATAGGAACCTTTAAAATCGACGGACTGCGAGACCTGCATGGACGAGCCATTTGTCTGCACCGAAGACGAGATTGTCACCCTCGTCCACCACTTTTATCAACGGGTACGCCAGGACGATGTGCTGGGCCCGATATTCGATGCCCATATCGATGACTGGGACGAACACCTGGAACGCATGGTGCGCTTCTGGTCTTCGCTCTTGCGCCGTGCAGGCACGTACAGCGGCACCCCCATGCCGCGCCATGTGGCCCTGCCCGGCCTGGATGCTCCCATGTTCGTGCGCTGGCTGGATCTGTTTCGCCAGACACTGGCCGAATTCGATAATCCTGCCTTCGCGGCCCAGGCCCAGGATTTTGCCCAGCGCATCGCGCGCAGCCTCTGGTATGGCTACCAAATCAGCCACCAGCCCACCCAACCTGTGACGGAGTTCGACGAAAATGTCTCGTCTGTTGAACGTTGAAGAGCCTGCTGCCGCAGCGCCCGCCGGGCCTTCGATGGCAGCCTTTCTGGCCCTGGGCTTTCGCCCCCTGTATATTGCCGGCGCAAGCTGGGCCGTCATCTCGATGGCCTTGTGGATTTTTTCCCCGCAGTTACTGGGCGAACCCCTGACCCTGGTGGCCTGGCACGCTCACGAAATGCTGTGGGGCTTCATCATCACCATCGCCATCGGCTTTCTGTTGACGGCCAGCGCCACCTGGACAGGCTTCAACCCCCTGCACGGCAAGCCACTGGCGCTGCTCTGCATCCTCTGGTGCATTGCCCGAATCGGGTTTCTGGTGGGTGGCATCACTGGCTTCTGGATCGCCACGGCTGCCGAGCTGCTGTTTTTCCTGGGTTCGGCCATCGCGCTGGGACGCGTCATGCTCAAGGGCCGCAGCCGTCGCAATTATGGTTTGCCCATCCTGATTCTGGCCCTGGGCATTGCCGATCTGCTGTTTCTGCTGGCCGTTCTGGATGGCAATTACATCATCCTGATGGAGCGCTTTGATCTGGGGTTGATCGGCATGGCGACCGTGGCCCTGCTGATTGCCCGCCGCGTGGTGCCGTTTTTTGCCATGCGCATGGTGCAGGGCCTGAAAATCCCCATGCTGATGAAATCCGGTCAGGCACAAATGATCTTCAGCGCCCTGGCGCTTATCGCCGGCGTACTGGTCCAAATCACCGGCACGCCCATGACCCCCGGCAGCGGGCCGCATCTATTGCCGCTGATCATGGCGGCCAGTCTGGCCATCACCGGACTGATCAGTCTGGGCCAACTGTTTTACTGGAAACCCCTGGCAATCATCCGAAATCCCATGCTGTGGATACTTTACCTGGGCTATGCGTTCCTGGGCATCGGGCTGCTGGCGGCCGCCTGGCAGTTCAGCAACCTGTTTGATCCGGCAATCCTCGATGGTGTCCTGATTCGTACTGCCACCCACGTCCACCTGATCGGCTTGGCGGGCTTCTGCATCCTGATCATCGGCATGCTGACACGCACTGCCCTGGGTCACCTGGGCCACCCCCTGGCGCTGGACCGCAGCATGCTGGCCGGACACTGGCTGATGGTCGCTGCCGTCATCCTGCGGCTTGCCGCCCTGTGGCCTTCTTCGGCCAGCCTGCATCTGCTGCACCTGGCTGCCGTGGCCTGGATTCTGTCGCTGGGTCTGTATCTGTGGCGCTTTGTTCCGATGTTGATCCGACCACGCGCAGACCAACCCACCCCTGCCGCCACCCCTAAAAAACCTGCCGCCAGCCAGCCGGCACAGGCTCAATAGGCGGGCCACAGACATGCGCCTGACCAACATGAGCGACTACGCGGTGCGGCTGCTGATGTATCTCAGCAATCACCGCGATCGCTTATGCACCATTGCCGAAGTCGCCCGCTTTTATGGGATCTCCGAGCCGCATCTGATGAAAATCACGCACCGTCTGGCCCAGCACGGCTGGATCCGGACAGTGCGCGGTAAAAACGGCGGCATGGAACTGGCCCACGACCCCGCTGATATTTCCTTGGGTGCGCTGATCCGCGACATGGAAAACGACCTGGCCCTGGTCGAATGCATGGGGGCAGACAACCAATGCATTCTAGCCAGCCACTGCGGCCTGAAACCCGTCATCGCCGGGGCCTTGAAAGCATTCATGGACTATCTGGACGCCCACACGCTGGCAGATGTGCTGCCTCCCAGCAAAATAAAAGCCGGGCAACCTGACTAATAAAACCCTATTGCACCAGCGGAGAATCCGATCCCTGCATGGGGATGCCCTGGATCTGGGCACCGCCGACCAATTGCTGCAGATATTGATGCACGGCCCGCCGATAGCTGGACTCTTCCAGCCAGGTCGCCAGCCGTTCGTGCACGGACTCGAAGGGCAGCACATGGCCTTCGATCTTGCGGCCAGTCCGCACAATGTGAAAACCGAAACGGGTTTCGATGAGTTCGCCCCATAGCGTGTATTCAGGCATGGCAAACACGGCTTTTTCAAATTCCGGCACCATCTCACCGCGCGTGAGTTCGCCCAGTGAGCCACCTTGCGCACCCGTGGGACAGTTGGAGAACTGCCGCGCAAAATGGACAAATTGCCCCATCCCCTGGCGATGCAGCTCGGCCAGGTGCTGGTTGGCATGGGAACGCAGCTTCTGCACATCCAGTCCCGCCGTGGCCTGAAACAAAATATGCCAGACCTCAATCAGGTCACCTTCGCGAAACTCTTCGGCGTGTTGCTCGTAATATCGTCGGCAACTGGCCTCGTCAGCCTGAGGGGTGCGAACATCTTCAGCCAGCACGGCCGCCAGCAGGGCTTCATCGGTATCAGCGCGGATATCCAGATCTGCCCCTCGTTGGCGAATGAGTTCACGCAGGACCAGCTCTTGGCCCGCCGCCAAGCGCGGATTAGTATCGTGTTCGTGGTTGGGCACCTCGGCCAGAATATCGGCCTCGGTAATGGTGATGTCATTCACTGTGATCATGAAAATTCCTAGATGCAACGACTAAGCAAGCGCCGGTGCCTGTGTCGAGCAGGCACCGGATCCTCACAAGCGGATCAGCGGCGCGGACGCACCAACTGCCACGGGCGCACCAGAAAAGTAACCGCGCCAAAGCCGGACCACACGTGCACCAGTCGGGTAAACGGGAAAATGACGAACAGGGTCATGCCCAGCACCATATGGATATGGTAGACCAGCGGCACAGGAATCATATGGGCCACAGCAGCCTCCGGACGCAGAGTCACGATGGCCTGAGCCCAATCGGCCAATAGCTCCATGATGGCCCCATCGGGGTGCTGAACCGAGGTGAACAGGGTTGCCAGCCCCATGCACAGCACGAGCAAAATCCAGATTAGCGTGATCCAATCGGAGACCTTGGAATTATGCAATAAGCGGTATTCCGACCAGCGGCGATGAATCAGCAGCAATAGACCGATCAGGCACATAATACCCAGAACTGCCCCCACGATGATTGCCATCAACTGCTTGAATTCAGTGGTCACACCCAGCGCATGATACAAAGGCGCCGGCGTCAGCAGGCCCACCAGATGCGTCAAAAACAGCGAAATAATCCCGATATGGAACAGATTGCTGCCCCAGCGCAAACTACCCTGGCGCAGCATCTGGCTGGAATCGCTCTTCCAGGTATATTGCTCGCGCTCGAAGCGAATCAGGCTGCCCAAAAAGAAAACAGTCAGCGCGACATAGGGGTACACCCCGAAGAAAAACAAATTGAGTGCGTCTTTCATGATGGTCTCCTTAGGCCTGGCTACCGTTTGGGCGTTTGGCTCGCACACGGGGCGGGTGCATAACAATGGGCTGCGCACCATCGCCCGGACGACGCATCATCAGGGGTTCGGTGCCATCGGCCTGCGGACCGAAGGTAACCATGGTTTCCTCCATTTCGCCCTCGGGGGGATCGGGCAGGGCCTCGGGCTGCACGTCGGTCATGCTGCGCAGCTGGGCGAAGATGCCGGCATAAGGACTGTCGGCCTCAGTCAGCTTATCGCCCAGACGCGCCAGCACATGGATGGCATCCCCCAGCAGCTCCTGGGCCGCCGGAGGCGGGATCTGCCCCAGAAATTCGAGGAACAGCGGAACATAATCCGGCAGCTCGGTGGTGGAAGGTTCCAGGCCGTATTTGAGGTATTCGTGCTGTAGATCGACCATGGCCTGGCCCCGGTCGCGAGACTCGCCATGGACGTGCTCGAACAAGTGCAGGGAATGCGCGGCCCGCCGATCAAAGGTCGCCACGTATTCTTCCTGTAAATCGATCAGGTCATCGAATCCCCGCAAATAATCGAACAAGGGTTGAATGCCTGGACGCACCTGGGTCGGCAAGCTATCAGACAGGTCGGGCAGCGCTGCCAACCAGTCCTGCTCGGGGTAACTGAGCAGGACGGACAGGACGGAAAAGACCGGGGAGTCCTGGGGGGTGAGAGATTTTGTCATGCGTCCCCCTAGGCGGTCTTGGCCGGATCGAGAAATACCACGGTCGGCTTGCGCTTGTTGCGTGGCTTACCAAACAAGGACCCCTCGGAGGTGCCTTCCGAACAACCATTGCCAAAGGTAAAGCCGCAGCCGCCTCGGATTTCAAATGCATTTTCAGCATTTTCGCGGTGCGCCGTGGGGATGACAAAACGATCCTCGTAGTTGGCAATGGCCAGATAACGATGCATGTCCTCGACCTGATGCAGCGTCAGCCCCACTTGATCGAGAATATCGTGGCGTTCCTGGCGATCGACCGACCGCGCCCGCATAAAGGCCCGCATCGCCAACATGCGCTCCAGGGCATTGGACACCGGGGCTTCGTCGCCGGCGGTCAGGAGATTGGCCAGATAGCGCAAGGGGATGCGCAGGGACTTCACATCCGGAATCTCGCCAAAGGCGCCGATCTGCCCGCTATTGGCCGCCGACTGGATGGGCGACAGTGGCGGGACATACCAGACCATGGGCAAGGTGCGATATTCAGGATGCAGAGGAAAGGCGATCTTCCATTCGACGGCCATTTTGTAAACCGGCGAATTGCAGGCGGCATCCAGCCAGTTCTCGGGGATACCATCGGCCAGTGCCTGGCGACGGACCTCTGGGTCGAACGGGTCCAGGAACAGATCCAGTTGAGCCTGATAGAGGTCTTTTTCGTTGGGCACGCTGGCGGCGGCCTCGATGCCATCGGCGTCGTACAGCAAAACCCCCAGATAGCGAATCCGCCCGACACAGGTTTCAGAGCACACCGTGGGCATGCCTGCCTCGATCCGGGGATAACAGAAAATACACTTTTCTGATTTGCCGGATTTCCAGTTGTAGTAGATTTTCTTGTAGGGGCAGCCGGAAATGCACATGCGCCAACCACGGCACTTATCCTGGTCGATCAGGACAATGCCGTCCTCGGCGCGCTTATAGATGGAACCCGACGGACAACTGGCCACACAGGTGGGATTCAGACAGTGCTCGCACAGACGCGGCAAGTACATCATGAACGTGTTTTCAAACTGCCCGTAAATATCCTTCTGGACAGCCTCGAAGTTGTAATCCTGTGAGCGCTTGGCGAACTCGCCGCCCAGGATTTCCTCCCAGTTGGGACCCCATTCGATTTTCTCCATGCGCTTGCCGGTGATCAGCGAGCGGGGCCGGGCCACGGGCGGCGTCGTGCGCTCGGGGGCCTTTTGCAGGTAATCGTAATCGTAGGTAAAAGGCTCGTAGTAATCGTCGATCTGAGGCATGTTGGGGTTGGAGAAAATGCGGGACAGCAGTTTCAGCCTACCCCCCTGACGCGGCTCGATACGGCCATTGACCTTGCGACGCCAGCCTCCGTTCCAGCGGTCCTGGTTTTCCCAATCCTTGGGGTAACCGATGCCGGGTTTGGTTTCGACGTTGTTGAACCAGGCATACTCCATGCCCTCGCGAGACGTCCAGACGTTCTTGCAAGTAATGGAACAGGTGTGGCAGCCAATGCATTTGTCCAAATTGAGGACCATGGCGACTTGTGCGCGGATTTTCATGGGTGCGACTCCTTAAGCCTGCGACTGGGCGGACACTTCATGGGTCTCGTCCATCCAGTCAACATTTTTCATTTTGCGAACTACCACGAATTCATCACGGTTCGATCCCACGGTGCCGTAGTAGTTGAAACCGTAGGACAGTTGGGCATAACCACCAATCATGTGGGTGGGCTTAACGACTGTGCGCGTCACAGAATTATGAATACCGCCACGTTTGCCGGTGATCTCGGACCCCGGGACATTGACGATTTTTTCCTGGGCGTGATACATCATGGTCATGCCCTCGGGCACCCGCTGGCTGACCACAGCCCGGGCCACCAGAGCCCCGTTGACGTTAAAGGCCTCGATCCAGTCGTTATCCACGATGCCCGCCTTGGCTGCATCGATTTCCGACATCCAGACGATTGGCCCGCCACGGGACAGCGTCAGCATGATCAGGTTATCGGAATAGGTGGAGTGGATGCCCCATTTCTGGTGCGGCGTAATGAAGTTGAGCACCACATGGGGTTCGCCATTGCTGAACTTTTTGTCCAGCATGGGCTTGATGGTCTTGGTATCCACCGGGGGACGATAGACGCACAGGGACTCGCCAAAATCGCGCATCCAGGGGTGGTCCTGATAGAGTTCCTGGCGGCCCGTCAGGGTGCGCCATGGGATACATTCATGCACGTTGGTATAGCCCGCGCTATAGCTGACCTTGTCGGATTCAATGCCTGACCAGGTGGGCGAGGTGAGGATCTTGCGAGGTTGGGCCTGAATATCGCGGAAACGGATCTTTTCGTGTTCGCTGGACCGCACCAGGTGCGTGTGATCCCGCCCGGTGATCTTGGACAGGGCTTCCCAGGCCTTCAGCGCCACGTGACCATTGGTTTCCGGCGCCAGAGTCAGCACAGTCTCGCAGGCATCGATGTCGGTAAAGATGCGCGGCTGGCCCTGCCCCACCCCCGGTTCACGCTCGACCCGATTGAGCTGGCGCAGGAATTCGACTTCTTCCTTGGTGTCCCAGGAAATGCCCTTGCCGCCATTGCCCAGTTTTTCGGCCAGAGGCCCCAGGGTAATGAAGCGCTGGTAGACGTTTTTGTAATCGCGATCGACCACCATCATATTGGGCATGGTCTTGCCCGGAATCAGGTCGCATTCACCCTTGTGCCACTCGCGCACATCATAGGGATCGGTCAGTTCTCCCGGGGTATCGTGCTGCATGGGCTGCAGCACCAGGTCGTGGTCGGGCAGATCGGCATCGACCGCCAGCTCGGAAAACTTCTCGGCCAGGTGCTTGTAGATTTCCCAGTCGCTGCGCGATTCCCAGATCGGGTCCACGGCTGCGGACAGCGGGTGGATGAACGGGTGCATGTCCGATGTATTCAGATCGTTTTTCTCGTACCAGGTGGCGGTAGGCAGAACGACATCGGAATACAGACAGGTGGTGGACATACGGAAGTCCAGCGTCACCAGCAGATCCAGCTTGCCCTGGGGGGCATCATCGTGCCAATTGACTTCCAGCGGCTTGCCCGCACCCAGTTCGCCCAGGTCCTTGCCCTGCACGCCATGCTGGGTACCCAACAGGTGCTTAAGAAAATATTCGTGGCCCTTGCCCGATGAACCCAGAATATTGGAGCGCCAGATAAAGAGGTTGCGCGGGAAATTATCCGGATTGTCAGGGTCCTCGCAGGAGAACTTGAGCTTACCGTCGCGCAGCCCCTGGATTGTGTAATCCTTGGGGTCCATCCCGGCGGCTTGGGCATCGCGCACGATTTGCAGAGGGTTGGTCTGCAACTGCGGGGCAGTAGGCAGCCAGCCCATGCGCTCGGCGCGCACGTTCATGTCGATCAGGCTGCCCTGGTATTTAGAGGCATCGGCCAGCGGTGACAGAAGTTCGGAGACTTCGAGTTTTTCGTAGCGCCATTGATCCGAGTGTGCATAGAAAAACGAGGTGCCGTTCATGTGGCGCGGCGGGCGCAGCCAATCCAGGGCGAAGGTCAGCATGGTCCAGCCGGTCTGTGGACGCAGTTTTTCCTGGCCCACATAGTGACACCAGCCGCCCCCGGACTGCCCGACACACCCGCACATGGAGACCAGGTTGATAATGCCGCGATACGCCATGTCCATGTGGTACCAGTGGTTCAGGCCGGCCCCCAGGATGATCATGGACTTGCCCTGGGTCTTATCGGCGTTATCGGCAAACTGGCGCGCCACGGTAATGACCTGCTCACGGGGTACGCCGGTGATGCGTTCCTGCCACGCGGGGGTGTAAGGCACGTCATCGTCATAGGACGAGGCTACGTTTTCGCCCCCCAGACCACGGTCAATACCGTAGTTGGCCACGAACAGATCGAACACCGTGGCGACCAGAACCTCGCCTTCAGCCGTCTGAACGCGCTTGACCGGCAGATTGCGCAGCAGGACTTCATCGTGGTCCGTGCCCTTGAAATAATCATGGTGCACGCCGCCAAAATACGGAAAGGCCACCGGCACGACTTCGTCGTGCGCATCGATCAGGCTGAGGCGCGGATTGACATCATGGCCACGGGCGTCCTTGAGGTCCAGGTTCCATTTACCGGCGTCTTCGCCTTCTTTTTGGCCCCAGCGAAAACCGATCGAACCCTGAGGCACGATAAATTCGCCCGTATCCTGGTCGCAAGCGACCGTTTTCCATTCGGGATTGTTTTGCTGGCCCAGGCGATCGGTGAAATCAGCAGCACGCAACTTGCGATCGGGCACATAGCGGTCGCCCTGGCGCACCAGGCGCACCAGGAACGGCATGTCGGTGTACTGGCGGCAGTAGCGGTCAAAATAGGCGCTTTTTCCGGCCAGGTGGAATTCTTTCAGGACCACGTGACCCATGGCCAGGGCCAGGGCTGCATCAGTGCCCTGCTTGGGGTGCAGCCAGAGGTCGCCAAATTTTGCGCCTTCTGCGTAATCGGGGAAGACCGAGATGACCTTGGCGCCGCGATAACGGGCCTCGACCATGAAGTGTGCATCCGGCGTGCGGGTCTGGGGGACGTTGGAGCCCCACAGCATGATGAACGTGGAGTTGTACCAGTCGGCGGATTCGCTGACGTCGGTTTGTTCGCCCCAGGTCTGCGGGCTGGATGGCGGCAAGTCGCAGTACCAGTCGTAGAAACTAAGCAAAGAACCGCCCAGCAAAGACAGATAGCGGCTGCCGGAGGCATACGACACCATGGACATGGCCGGGATCGGCGAAAAGCCCGCAATGCGGTCCGGCCCGTGGCGCTTGATGGTGTGGATATTGGCGGCAGCGATGATTTCATTGACTTCGTCCCAGGTGGAACGCACAAAACCACCCAGACCACGCACGGACTTGTAGGCCTTGGACTTATCGGGGTCAGACACGATAGCGGTCCAGGCCTGCACGGCACCCATGGTCTTGCGCTGTTCGCGCCACAGGCGGGCCAGGCGTCCGCGCAGCATGGGATATTTGACGCGGTTGGCGCTGTACAGATACCAGGAGAACGTCGCCCCGCGCGGACAGCCGCGCGGTTCGTGATTAGGCATGTCGGGACGGGTGCGGGGGTAGTCGGTCTGCTGGGTTTCCCACGTGACAATGCCGCCCTTGACGTAGATTTTCCAGGAACAGGACCCCGTACAGTTCACCCCGTGCGTGGAACGCACGATCTTGTCATGCTGCCAACGGTTGCGATAGCCCTCTTCCCAGGTGCGATCCTCGTGGACCACATCGCCGTGACCATTGGAAAAGAGTTCTTTCGGACGGGAAAAATACTTCAGTCTATCGATGAAATGGCTCACGATGGTTGCTCCGTTTGAAAGAGATCAGAAAAACACTGGCTGGCGAGAAACATGGCCAAAAGCCTGCCGCGTCGTGCTGGCAGGCCCCCAGGGCAGGAGAATATGGACTGGATTTTCAGCATGGGATTTCGGCCTTGGCACGCGAGTAATACCACCAGGTGACAGCGATGGATACCGCATAAAACACCACAAAAAACATCAGGGCCGCATCTGCGCCGCCCGTCAGATCAAAAGACGTGCCAAAACTCTTGGGGATGAAAAATCCGCCATAGGCCCCCATGGCGCCACTGAACCCCAAGACTGCGGCGGACTCTTTGGCGCCTTCGGATTCAGCCTGATGCAGGCTGCCAGAGGCAGCGTGACGGCGCTTGGCCAGGGTAGTGAAAATGACAGGAATCATGGCAAAAGTGGAGCCATTGCCGATGCCGGTCAAGAAGAACAAAAACAGGAAGGCCAGCAAGAAACCGAAGAAACTGCCTGCGGAGCCCTGTCCTGGCAAAGACGCCATGACGCCCAGCACGCCCAGCACCATCCAGAAAAATGTCCAGAAAGTCACCCGGGCCCCACCCAGGCGATCCGACAGCCAGCCCCCAAAGGGCCGGGCCATGGCACCCACCAACGGCCCCAGCCAGGCATATTGCAAAGGACGAATATCCGGGTAGAGGTATTTGATCAACAAGGGAAACCCGGCCGAAAAGCCAATGAACGAGCCAAAGGTACCCAGGTAGAGAAAACACATGATCCAATTGTGCTTGCGCTGGAAGATGACGGCCTGCTCGCGAAACGAGGCCCTGGCATCGGCAATATCGTGCATGCCTACCCAAGCCAGCATGGACACGATGATGATGAACGGTGCCCAGATAAAGGCCGCGTTCTGTGCCCAGACCTCTGTCGGGCCGCCGTGGGCGCCCGACAGGCTGGCAATCTGAGGATCACCGGCCCAAGGCCCCAGGATGCCCATGGTAATGACCAGAGGCGCCAGAAACTGCACCGAAGACACCCCGAGATTCCCAAGCCCCGCATTCAAACCCAGGGCCGAGCCCTTGCGCTCTTTGGGAAAGAAAAAGCTGATGTTGGACATGGAGGAAGAGAAATTACCCCCACCCAGACCGCACAGCAAGGCCAGCATCAGCATGGTGGAATACGGTGTGGATGGGTTTTGCACCGCCAGCCCCACGCCTATGGTGGGCAGCAGCAGGCTGGCGGTGGTCAGGGCGGTCCAGCGACGACCACCAAACACCGGCACCATGAAGGAATAAAAAATCCGCAGCGTCGCCCCGGACAACGCAGGCAAAGCCGCCAGCCAGAACAATTGGTTTTCTGTGTACTTGAAGCCCAGATTAGGGAGGTTGACCGCTACAACGCTCCACATTTGCCAGACAGCAAAGGCCAGGAACAGCGCAGGAATGGAAATCCAGAGATTGACATTGGCGATGGCGCTGCCTTCGTGCGCCCAAAAAGCCTTGTCTTCCGGAGTCCAGACCGTCAATAAACGGCCGCGGCGGTTTTGGGGGGCTGCATCAGGCGCAGTGCTCATCTGGGACTCCTGGCGTAAGGAATCTAGACGATAAACCCCACAACGAACAAGGGTGATGATCTGGATCAAGCCTGTTGAAAAAACAGAATCGAGCCAATTTTTATCGTTCTAGAGTCACGAGGATCAGTCTGAATTCAGCCCAGTATAAGTGCCTGACGAACGAATGACTATATTGACAGTAAGGGAAAGCGCGAAAAAATGGGGATCGGGGTTGGAAAAAACAGGGCCAGAGAAAATGGGGTCAGACACCATTTTTAGGGGAAATGGTGTCTGACCCCATTCTTTTTTCAGATCACACGCGGTCGCAGCGGATGGTGATGGGGTGGCGGCGCAGGCCTTCGACAACCTGATCGGTGACTTCGCCATCGACATCGGTAATGGCGTAGCCGATCTTGCCCCTGGTTTGCAGTTGCTGGCTGACGATATTCAGGCCGAATTCACCCATGAGATTACTGAGCGCCCCCATGGCCCCTGGGACGTTCTGGTGAATATGGATGATGCGGGCAGTGCCGGCGGGCTCGTGGTAGGAAATTTCCGGGAAATTGACCGTGCCCTTGGTGGTGCCGCTGGTGATGAAACGTTTTAGTTTTTCGGCGACTTCGCGGCCGATGTTTTCCTGAGATTCCTGGGTGCTGCCCCCGATATGCGGGGTCAGAATCACATTCTGCAGGCCACGCAACGGGCTATCCAGGGCCTCGTCGCGGCTCTTGGGTTCGGTGGGGAAGACATCGATGGCAGCGCCAGACAAGTGGCCGGATTTCAGGGCGCGTTGCAGGGCCGGGATATCGACCACTGTGCCTCGCGAAGCATTGATGAGAATGCTGCCGGGCTTCATGGCGGCAATCGCATCGGCATCGATCAGGTTCGTGGTGTCCTTGCCGCCGGGCACATGCAGGGTGACCACATCGGCCTGCCCCAGGAATCTTTGCAGCGACGTGGTGGCATGGGCATTGCCCAAAGGAAGCTTTGCCTCGATATCGTGATAAAGCACCCGCATCCCAAAGGATTCAGCCAGGATGCCCACCTGCGAACCGATATTGCCATAGCCGACAATGCCCAGGGTCTTGCCACGCGCCTCGTAAGCGCCGTCGGCGGTTTTGTCCCAGAAGCCTTCGTGCACGCGAGCATTTTTTTCGGGAATGCGGCGCAGCAACAAGATGGCCTCGCCCAGGACGAGTTCGGCCACCGAGCGGGTGTTCGAATAAGGCGCATTGAAGACCGGCACCCCGCCTAGCGCGGCAGTTTCCAGGTCGACCTGATTGGTTCCGATACAAAAGCAGCCGATGGCACGCAAATCGGGCAGACTGGACAGCACGCTTTGATCCAGGTGGGTGCGAGAGCGAATACCCACCACCTGCACACCTTGCAGCGCTTCGTGCAGGGCTGCGCCCGTCAGCGCGCCCGGATAGGTAATGACTTCGTCGAAGCCCGCAGCGATAAAGACTTCTTTGGCGCTGGCGTGGATGTTTTCGAACAGAACGATGCGTGCCATCTTGATCCTTCTCAAGCAAGTAAAAGAACCATTGTGCGGTATTTCTGACTTCCCGTCAGGGTCATCCCTGATGTAAACAGGGTCAAATCTGATGAATTTCGCAGGTATTCTTTATATAGTGATATATGTATATGGCCAAAACATGTGGTTCAAGGAATGAAAATCGCCTGTAGGCCGGTCTATTACCTCCGCTCTTAAGGTGGTTCCACCATGGTCATGTGTCTTGCCGACAACCCAGAAGCACAACCACACCGAGCCCGGCGCAGGACACGCACCGCCCGCGACGCCGATGACCACGCCCATAATCTCAGCCAATGGGAACAAAGCTATGACCAGTTTTCTTCTGGATGCTTCGAGGGCCAGCTGACAGAGCTCTGGCTGCCCAACCTGCAACTATTCCAGGAATCCGCCAACCAGGCCCTGCACCAATCCTGCGCGGCCTGGGCAGATTCGCTTTGGTTTGGCCTGCCGACCCCGCACAGCGCGCTGTCCCGACTGGATGCCCAGCCGATTCCCGACGACACCTTGCTGTTTCGGCCAGGGGGCCGCCAATTCGAACTATCCACCCCGAAAGACTACGATATCTTCGGTATCGTCATCAACCAGGAATTGCTGCGGGCACACATTCCCCCCGAAGACAGCCAAATCACAGATTTGCTGCAAGAAGGCGGCACGCTGAACATCGCCCCCGACCTGTACAGGAAAATGCTGCATACCCTGAAGCAGGCCTTGTTTGCCACCGGCGAACACCACGCCGATATTTCTCCGGACGACTTGCAGGAATCCATCCTGGAATTGCTTTGCACTGCCTTGAGCCAAGGCGTACAGCCCCCGACCGGGGCGCATTATTCCCGCATCCGCCACAGCCGTCAAATCGTCCAGCAAGCCCGCGATCTGGTGCTATCCCAGGCCAACCAGCGGCTGTCCATCGCTGAAATCTGCCGCCATTTGCACATCAGCAGACGTGCGCTGCAATACAGCTTCCAGACCGTCGTCGGGCTTTCTCCACTGGCCTACTTACGCATCCTGAAGCTCAATCAGGTACGACGCAAGCTGCATAATGCGCAGGATATCTCTGGCCGTGTCACCCAGGTGGCCACCACCTGGGGCTTCGAACACCTGGGCCAGTTCTCGCAGGACTATCGCCAATTATTCGGCGAGACCCCGTCCGCCACCCTGCGCAACTTCCAGCCCTAGGGATATCCCTGGTTTTGCCAAAATCCGACAAGGATTTGCCAAATTCTGATAATTCCATGCCGATTCTTGACAATCGCATGCCGTTTTTGGATAGGCACAGCCCTCAGCGCACGCAATCATAAACCTCATCAGAAAACGACAGGGGCCAAGCAGCCGACTGTCTCAGGAGGAGGCGCGTGCCACACGTCATCAAGCTCTATGTGCGCTGGGTAGACCGGATCAACCGGGTCATCGGGCGTTTTTCCATGTACTTCGTGCTGGTCATGATGGTCGGATTTTTATATTCGGCCTTCATGCGCATGGCATTCGACATCTATTTCAACTGGATGATGGAAAGCGCCCAATTCCTGTTATCCGCCTACTACCTGCTGGGCGGCGGCTATTCCATGCAAATCCATGCGCACGTGCGCATGGACCTGCTGTATTCCCGCTGGAGCGCCCGCACCCGGGCCTGCGTCGATATGGTCACGATCTGGTTGGTGGTGGTTTTTCTGGTGTTCCTGCTGCTGGGCGGAATCTCCAGCTCGGAATACGCCCTGGTCAACGACCAACGCAACTACACCGCCTGGGCCCCTCCGATGGCCCCCATCAAGATCATCATGACCTTCGGCATCTTCATGATGCTGTTGCAAACCTTGGCCACTTTTTTTCGTGATCTGGCCACTGCGATTGGGAAGTCCATCGAATGAGCCACGAACTGATCACCCTCACCATGTTTTCATCGCTGCTGGTGCTGATGACCACCGGGCAGCGCGTCTACGGCATCGTCGGCTTCATCGGTGCGACCTCGGCCTATTTTTTGTGGGGCGGCAATGATATAGAAATGCCGTTCAACGCCACCTTCACCGTGCTGAACTGGTACGCCCTGCTGACCCTGCCTCTGTTCATCTTCATGGGCTTCATGCTGTCGGAATCCGGCCTGGCCGCCAAGCTATACCGCATGTTCCACGTCTGGATGGGGGGCATGCCCGGCGGCCTGGGCATCGGCACCATTGGCCTGATGGTGTTGATTTCTGCCATGAACGGCCTGAGCGTTGCCGGCATGGCAATCGGTGCCAGCGTCGCCCTGCCCCAGATGATGAAGCGCGGCTACGACAAGGTCATGGTCACCGGCGTCATCCAGGCGGGTAGTTCCCTGGGCATCCTGATTCCACCCAGCATCGTGCTGGTGTTGTACGCCATGATCGCCCGTCAGCCCGTGCTGCAGCTATGGATCGCCGGCATTTTGCCCGGGCTGTTGATGGCCGCTCTGTTCACGCTTTACATCTACATCCGCTGCCGCCTGAACCCGGAGCTTGGTCCTCCGCTGTCGCTGGAAGAACGCCAGGCAGCGGAACCGGAAAAATGGCGCTTGCTGGGTGAAGGCATCCTGCCGATTTTGATCTTCGCCATCATGATGGGCTGCTTCATGACCGGCGTGACCAGCCTGGTGGAAACCTCTGCCCTGGGGGCGGGGCTGGCCACGCTGGCTGCCGCCCTGAAAGGCCGCCTGAACCACAAGATCATGGAATCCTGCCTGCGCCAGACCCTTAGCGTCAGCTGCATGTTCATGTGGATCATTCTGGCGGCCCTCTGTTTCGGTGCGGTATACGACGGACTGGGCGCCATCAAGGCCATTGAAAAACTATTCTTGAGTGAGTGGGGTTTCGATCGCTGGACCATCCTGATCATCATGATGCTGTCCTTCATCGTGCTGGGGATGTTCCTGGACGATACCGCCATGCTGGTGATCGTGGCGCCCCTGTATATCCCGCTGGTCAAGGCGCTGGGCTTCAGCCCGATCTGGTTCGGCATCCTGTACACGGTCACGTGTCAGCTGGCCTACATCATCCCGCCATTTGGCTACAACCTGTTCCTGATGCGGGCCATGGCGCCCCCCGAAATCACCATCATCGACATTTATAAATCCATCGTCCCTTTTGCCATTCTGATGATGATTACCCTGGCCATCCTGATGATCTTCCCGGAGATCACCCTGTGGCTGCCCGACATGTATTCAAACCGCGCTCGCTAGGCCCTCGGCCTGCGAAGCAGCACATAAGGTGACGCGGCGCGGCGCCTCACCCAACCCAGTAACGGAGGTCAGAGACAATGACTCAACGACGTGAATTCCTGAAACTCGCGGGCGGCGCGGCCCTGGGGGCCAGCGCCATTGCGGCACCAGCCATCGTACGCGCCCAGGCGCCCATCAAGTGGCGGCTACAGACCTATGCCGGACCAGCCCTGGCCGAGCATGTCATCAAACCCTCCATCGACGCCTTCAACAAGGCCGCCAATGGCGAGATGGAAATCGAACTGTATACCGCCGATCAGTTGGTGCCCCAGGGCGAACTGTTCCGGGCAGTGCAAAAGGGCACCATCGATGCTGCCCAAAGCGATGACGACTCCATGGCCGCCCCGGTGGACGTGGCTATCTTTGCCGCGTACTTTCCGCTGGCTTCCCGCTACAGCCTGGATGTGCCTGCCCTGTGGAACTGGTACGGCCTGAACGATATCTGGAAAGAAGCCTACAGTCAGGTTGAAAACGTGACCTGGCTGGGCACCGGCGCATGGGACCCCTGCAACATCGCCTCCACCAAACCGATCAAGTCGCTGAACGACCTGAAAGGCCTGCGCCTGTACACCTTCCCGACCGGTGGACGATTCTTGTCGCGCCTGGGGGTGGTGCCCGTCACCCTGCCCTATGAAGACGTGCAGGTCGCCTTGCAAACCGGCGAACTGGATGGTGTGTGCTGGTCCGGCATCACCGAGGTCTATACCGTAGGCTGGGCAGATGTGACCAAATACTACCTGACGAATAATGTCTCGGGAGCCTGGGCCGGGTCGTACATCGCCAACACCGAAAAATGGAACGCCGTGCCCGATCACCTGAAGGTGCTGTTCCAACTGGCCATGGACAGTTCACACTATTACCGCCAGCACTGGTACTGGTGGGGCGAAGCCCACTACCGCACTCAGGGCGGCAAGCTGGAATTGACCACCATTCCCGAGTCCGAATGGAAGGCCGTGGAAACCGAAGCGCATAAGTTCTGGGACGAAATCGCCGCCAAGAGTCCACGCAGTGCCAAGGTTGTGGACATCCTGAAGCAATATTCGGGCGTCATGGACAAGGCGGGGCCACCCTATCGGTTCTCGTGATTATTTAATCGGCAGGCTCGGGGGGCACGCAAAACAGCACCCCCCGTTTCATCGACGCGGCACAAAGGTGCAATATGCAAGAACGTACCATCCAGACTATTGAAGACGCCATCGCCCTGGTGTCCCAAAGCAGCCTCTCGCACATCAAGCTGGGGCTATCGGACATTGACGGCGTGATCCGTGGCAAGTACATGCGCAAGGATAAATTCATCAGTGCGCTGAAATCCGGCTTTGCGTTTTGCGACGTCGTCATGGGCTGGGATTCCAACGACGATCTATACGACAACACCACATTCACCGGCTGGCACACCGCCTACCCCGATGCGGCTGCTCGCATCGTGCCCAGCAGCTGCCGACGGCTGCCCCTGGAACGCAACGCCCAGGGCGAGGCCATGTTGTTTTTTATCGCCGAACTGGATGGGGCGGCTGCCCAGGTGTGTCCTCGTCGGCTGCTGCATCGCATCATCGACCGCGCAACTGATCTCGGTTTCGACGCCCATGCAGCCCTGGAATATGAGTTCTTCATGTTCGACGAGACCCCGGACTCCATCCGGGAAAAGCAATACCGCAACCTGAAAAACTGGACCCCTGGAAACTTCGGCTACTCGGTGCTGCGCAGCACGGTACACGCTGATTTCTACGAAGAACTGATGGACCTGTGCGAGCACATGGACATCCCGATTGAAAGCCTGCACACAGAAACCGGCCCCGGCGTGCTGGAGGCCGCGCTGGCCGTGGACCGAATCGAGCATGCGGCCGACAAAGGCCTGCTGTTCAAGACCTTCACCAAGGCATTGGCCGAGCAACAAGGCCTGATGGCAACTTTCATGGCGAAATGGTCTCATCATTATTCGGGCCAAAGCGGTCATATTCACCTCTCGTTGACCGACCGAAAAACCGGCGCCAATGTCTTTCACGACGCCAACGCAGAACACCACATGAGCCTCCTGCAGCATCAGTTTGCGGCAGGCCAACAGGCCTATATGCCAGAACTGATGGCCATGTATGCCCAGACCATCAACAGCTATACCCGCCTGGTGCCCGGATACTGGGCACCGCTGGAAGCCAGCCTGGGCATAGAAAACCGCACGACGGCGCTGCGCATCATCCCAGGCGGCCCACAAGCGCAGCGGATCGAAGTCCGGATTGGTTCTGCCGATGCCAATCCCTATATCGCCCTGGCAGCAGCGCTGGGCTCTGGATTGATGGGCATCGAACAAAAGCTGGTGCCCACTTTTACCACCGGGAACGCCTACACCCAGACCTTCCCCAACGAGATCAAATTCCCAAGCACGCTCTGGGATGCGGCCCAGCGCCTGCGCCAATCCCAGGTGGCGCGCACCTTATTCGGCGACCCCTTCGTCGATCACATGGTCGCCACTCGGGAATGGGAAGAACGCAAGTTCCGCGAGTACGTCACCGACTGGGAACTCCAGCGCTACTTCGAAATCATCTGACCAACCAGGAAACCCGTTCACCATGAGCGAACTCATCACCATCAGCCCCATCGATGGGCAAGAACTCCTACGGCGACCACACGCCACCGATGCCGACCTGGACCGGATCAGCCACGCCGCCCGCCATGCCCAGACCGACTGGGCGCGCCAGCCGCTATCAGCACGGATCGCACTGCTGGAAAAAGCCATCCATACCGTCCTGGAGCGCAGCGAGACCTTTGCCCGTTCAATTACCGAACAAATGGGCCGCCCCATCAGCCAGGCCCCCGGCGAGCTGCGTGGCTTTGCTGAACGCGGACGTTACATGCTGTCGGTGGCGCAAGAGGCCCTGGCCCCGCTGGCGCTGCCCGCCAAGGACAACTTGCAACGTGCCATCGAACGCGAGCCCGTCGGGGTGGTCCTGACCATCGCCCCCTGGAACTACCCATTATTGACGGCAGTCAACAGCATTATCCCGGCCCTGGCCGCTGGCAACTCGGTCATCCTGAAGCACTCGGACCAGACCCCGCTATGCGCGGAACAACTGGTGCAGGCCTTTACCGATGCGGGCCTGCCCGCCGGGCTATTCCAGTACATCCATGCAACCCACGAAGCCATTCGCAAGCTGATCCAGTCGCCAGCCATCGACTATGTGGCCTTCACGGGCTCCGTCCGGGGCGGCGCCGCAGTCGAAGAAGCCTCCGTGGGCCGATTTATCGGCCGCGGACTGGAACTGGGCGGCAACGACCCGGCCTATGTCCGCGCCGATGCCGATCTCAATCAAGCTGTCGAGACCCTGGTGGACGGCGCCTTTTTCAATTCTGGGCAGTCCTGCTGCGGCATCCAGCGGATTTATGTCGATCAGTCGCGCTATCAGGCATTCGTCGATCAGGCCGTCGCCCTGACGGAACAATACCGGCTGGGCGATCCGCTGGACCCGCATACCAACCTGGGACCGGTGGTGCGCCAGCGCGCTGCCGAGGAGATCCGCGGCGCGATCCAGCAATCCATCAGCCTGGGCGCACGCAACTGCATCAATCCGGAACATTTTGGCATGGCGCGGCCCGGCAGCACCTACCTGGCCCCCAGCATCCTGACCCAGGTGAACCACGACATGCCGGTCATGAACGAAGAATGCTTCGGCCCGGTCGTCAGCATCATGCCGGTCTCGACGGATCAGCAGGCCCTGGACCTGATGAACGACTGCCGCTACGGCCTGACCGCCGCTATCTTTACTCAGGACATGGATGCTGCCCGACATCTGGGACAACAACTGCAGACCGGCACGGTCTTCATGAATCGCTGCGACTACCTGGACCCGGCGCTGGCCTGGACCGGCGTCAAGAATACCGGCCACGGAATTTCTCTTTCCATCTATGGATATCACATGTTGACCCGCGTGAAGTCCTACCACTTCCGCGCCCTGTAGGAGACCTGCGTCATGACCAATCTGACTGTCAACTGGAACTACCCAACCGCCATCAAGGCCGGGCCCGGACGCATCCGGGAACTGCCCGAGCACTGCAAAAACCTGGGCATGCGCCGCCCCCTGCTGATCACCGACCCGGGGCTGGCCAGCCTGTCAATCGTTGCAGATGCGGTCCAGGCCTGCCAGGACGCAGGGCTGAACTGCGGGCTTTTTGCCCACATCAAGGGCAACCCCACCGGCCAGAACGTGGTTGACGGGGTTGCTGCCTTTCACCAGGGTAGCCACGACGGCGTGATCGCCTTCGGGGGCGGCTCGGCCCTGGACGCCGCCAAAGCCATCGCCCTGATGGTCGGACAAGACCGGCCACTGTGGGACTTCGAGGACATCGGCGACAACTACACCCGCGTGAAGACCAGCGGCATGGCCCCGGTCGTGGCGGTCCCCACCACGGCAGGCACGGGCTCTGAGGTAGGCCGGGCGTCGGTTATCACCGACGACGAAGCCCATGTCAAACGCATTATTTTTCATGCCCACATGCTGCCTGCCGTCGTCATCCTGGATGCCGAGCTGACTACAGCCCTGCCCGCCCGGCTGACCGCCGCCACCGGCATGGATGCCCTGTCGCATAACCTGGAAGCCCTTTGTTCTCCGATGCATCACCCCATGGCCGTCGGCATCGGCATGGAGGGCAGCCGATTGGTGCATGCATACCTGAAACGCGCCGTAGACAATGGTGCCGACCTGGAAGCCCGGCACCACATGCTGGTGGCCTCCAGCATGGGGGCCACCGCATTCCAGAGGGGCCTGGGTGCCATGCATGCCCTGGCTCATCCATTAGGGGCGCTATACGATGCGCACCACGGGATGTTGAACGCTATCCTGATGCCCTATGTCCTGAAGGCCAACGAGTCGGTGATTTCCGACACCATGACCAGGTTGGCCCGCTATCTGGGGCTGGAAAAACCCAGCTTCAGCGCTACCCTGGACTGGGTTCTGGCCCTCAGGGAATCCATCCACATCCCCCACAGCCTGACGGAAATCGGCATCCCCGGCGACGCAGTCGGCAAGGTCGGCGCTCTGGCGGTGCAGGACGGATCCGCTGCCACCAACCCCATCGCCTTCACGCCGGCGCAATACGACGCCATCCTGAGCGACGCCATCCAGGGGAAGCTATAGCCATGGCACGCATCGGCATCCTGGGGTTTCTGCACGAAACCAATACCTTCGCGCCCGGCCCCACGGTGTTGGAACGCTTCATCGAAGCGGACGCCTGGCCAGGCCTGGTCGAAGGCCAGGCGCTGCTGGCCGCTACCCAGGACATGAATCTTGCGGTCAGCGGCTTTATTGCAGCCATGCAACCGGACGGACACGAGCTGGTGCCACTGCTCTGGTGCTCGGCCAACCCGTCCGGCCCCGTATCCGACACGGCCTTTGAGCACATCGTTGCACGCCTGGAAACCCTGTTGCGACTATCCGGCCCACTGGATGCCCTGTTTCTGGACCTGCACGGTTCGATGGTGACCGAGACCCTGGACGACGCCGAAGGCGTCTTGCTGCAGCGACTGCGCACCATCACCGGCCCCCACCTGCCCTATGTCGCGGCCCTGGACTTTCATGCCATCATCACCCAGGCCATGGTCGACCAGACCCAGGCCATGGTGGCTTATCACAGCTACCCGCATGTAGACATGGCCGCCACAGGAGCCCGCGCCGCACAAATGCTGCGACGGATACTGGCGGGCGAAGTGTTTCACGCTGCATGGCACAAGCTGGATTTCCTGGTCTCGATGCCCTGGCAAAGCACCCTGGGCGACGAGCCCGCAGGGCAGATCATGGCCCAGGGACGCGCCCTGGAAGCCCCTGATCGGCCCGAGGTCCAGTTCATCCCGGGTTTCCCCAATTCCGACACGCCAGCATCCGGGCCTGCCGTCCTGGCCTACGCCATCAGCCCCGAACTGGCCCAGGCAGGCGCAGACGCGCTGCTGGCACAGGTCCGACGGCACCAGTCTGCTTTCTGCGGACACCTGCATACCCCGCAGGCAGCGCTGCAGGCCGCTGCCGCACACCCGGCAGCCCGTTATATCCTGGCGGATACGCAAGACAATCCGGGCGGCGGCGGGGCAGGCGATACAACGGGAATCGCGCAGGCCCTGCTGGCTCATGGTATTTCGAATGCCGCAGTGGCCTTGCTGTGTGATGCCGATTTCGCGCAGGCTGCCCACCAGGCCGGCGTGGGCGCCATCCTGAACATGACACTGGGTGGCCGCAGCAGCCCCGGGGGCCCGCCGCTGCCCGGCCCCTACGAGGTGCTGGCGCTGGGCAGCGGCCAATTGACCGGCACCGGACCGTTTTACTTGGGCTGCCGGATGGACCTGGGCCCGATGACACGCGTGCGCGTACAGGGAACTGATCTAGAAATCCTGGTATCCAGCCGCAAGCAACAAGCAGCTGACCAGGCCATGTTCCATCACCTGGGGGCCGACCCACGCGATTACCGGATTCTAGTGCTGAAAAGCTCAGTCCATTTTCGCGCAGATTTCGGCGCCCTGGCCGACCACATCCTGGTGGTTCAATCACCTGGCGCGAATACCGCCGACCTGCATGCATTGCCCTATACCCGACTGCGCCCCGGGGTCAACATCCTGTAGCTTGGGCGGTCAGCCGCGCCAATGCCTGTCGGTGCAATACGGCATTGGCCGCTGCGACGACCCGGCCATCCGACCCAAGCCCAAGGGGCTGCCCTTGCCAATCCGTGATGACCCCTCCGGCCTCCTGGATCAGGGGAATCAGGGGCAGATAGTCATAAGGCATCAGGCGTGTCTCGACCACCAGATCCACATACCCACTGACCAACAAGGCATAGGCATAGCAATCCCCTCCAAAACGACGCAAATGCACCGCCTTGCTCAAGTGTTCGAAGGCTTGCAGATCCGCATCAGAAAACAAGTCCGGCGACGTGGATTGCAACACTGCCTGCGCCAGATCTGTCGTCTTGCTGGTCCGGCAGCGCTCACCATTGAGCCAGCAGCCGCGCCCACGCACCGCCACCCAACGCTCGGCCATGTAGGGAATATCCACAATGCCAATCAAAGGCTGCTGCTGGTGCAGCACCGCCAGCAAGCAGCCCCACAAGGGATTGCCGGTGATGAAGCTGCGGGTGCCATCAATCGGATCGATCGACCACAAGACCTCGGCATCGCCCGCCTGCATGCCGAATTCCTCGCCCAGCAGGCCGTGGTTTGGGTAGCGTCTGGCAATTTCGTCCCGCAAAAACGCTTCGACCCCCCGATCCGCCACCGTCACGGGGCTGTCATCCGCCTTGAGCTCGATATCCGGCTGATGGCGAAACCAGCGCAGGGCAATGGTACGCGCCTGACTCGCAAGGCCCTGTGCAAAATCAAGCACTTCGTCTGTCCAAACCGGTTCCACAGATGGCATATGCATTTCAGTCTCCTGAAAAAAGGGTGCGGCGTGCGCGTAAAAAGTATTCTCCAAGGTATTGCTTATTTTTGCAACTTTCCACAAAATAACAACATGCAGTGTATTTGATTGACCGCTTGCGAGGCTGTCACAAGCACGTATCCTCCAGGCGACTTCCCACCGATCCGGCCCAGACCGGCTCTTTCACAACAGCAGGAGACATACATGCAACGCTTCCTCAAAACCCCTCTGGCTGCTGCAACGGCGCTGCTCTGCGTCGGCTTAATGCAGACTGCGTACGCCAAGCCCCTGACCATCTACACCGCCCTGGAGGATGACGAAGTCACGGACTACATGGCAGCCGCAAAGATCGCCATGCCGGATGTGCAATTCCATGTATTACGCCTCTCCACAGGCGATATGGCGGCACGGCTGCTGGCAGAAATGAAGAATCCACGCGCCGAAGTCATCTGGGGATTTGCCGTCACCAACATGCTGGATCCCCGCATCCATGGCGAGCTGATTCAGTACGAACCGGAAGCAGCTAAAAAATTGCCGGCAATCTACCGTGGCAAAGACGGCACATGGTTCGCCGCGACGGGCTACATGGCAGCGTTCTGTGCCAACACAGAGCGACTGAAATCCAAAAACCTGCCCGTACCCACCTCCTGGGAAGACCTGACGAAACCCATTTACAAAGACGAGATCGTCATGCCGAATCCAGCGGCGTCCGGCACGGGCTGGCTGCAAATTGCCGCCATCCTGCAAGGCCTGGGCGACGAGAAAGGCTGGGAACTGATCACCGACTTGAACAAAAACATCGCCCAGTACACCAGCTCTGGCTCTAAACCCTGCAAAATGGCCCGCACCGGCGAATACGCAATCGGGATCTCATTTGCCTTTCCCGCCATGCAGTCGATCGAAGCTGGCTTTCCTGTGGAAATGGTCATCCCTTCCAAGTGGGTCGGCTACGAGCTTGAGGCCTCGGGGATTGTCAAAACCGCCAAGAACCCTGAAGACGCCAAGCGATTCCTGGACTGGACACTATCGCCAGAAGCCGCCGGCCTATACAAGAAATACAAGGAAATCGTGACCATCCCCGGCGCTGAACCCTCCGAACAGTTACGCCGGGCGGGCCTGCCCACCGACGTCGACAAGATTCTCTATCCCATCGACTTCGAGAAATCAGCCGCTGAACGTGCTGAAGTCCTGAAGAAATGGCAGCAGGTCACTGCGCGCTAACACCCACCAGGCGCTGAACCTGACCCGACCCACAGCGACAACCCAGAAGCCGGTCGGTTCAGCGCTTCCCCCATCCATCCAGGCCAGGCAAGTGCCAGGCCGCCTCGGAGGGCCTTATGAGCCTGGAAATCTCCCATGTACAAAAATCATTCGACGACTTTCAAGCACTCAAAGACATCAACCTGACGGTCGGCCCGCATGATTTTGTCTGCCTGCTAGGGCCTAGCGGCTGCGGCAAAACGACCTTGCTGAGAATCATCGCCGGACTGCTGCAGGCCGACGGCGGCACGCTGACCTTCGACGGGCAGGATCTCAGTCAAATGCCCCCACGCAGCCGCAATTTTGGGATTGTCTTTCAGTCGTATTCCCTGTTTCCCAACATGACGGTCCGTGAAAATATCGCTTATGGCCTGCGCATCCGCAAAGAACCCTCTGCCCAGATCCGCCAACGGGTCGACGAGCTATTACAGCTGATCCGTGTCCCGGATTTGGCGGACCGATTTCCCTGGCAGCTATCCGGCGGTCAGCAGCAACGGGTAGCGCTGGCCCGCGCCCTGGCCGTCAATCCCCGCTTGATCCTGCTGGACGAGCCCCTATCCGCCCTGGATGCGCGCGTGCGCAACGACATGCGGCGTGAAATCCTCGATGTGCAGCGCCGCTTGAAAATCCCCACCATCATGGTCACACATGACCAGGAAGAAGCACTGATGCTGGCCGATACCGTCGTCTGCATGAACAATGGCCAGATCGAGCAAGTCGGACCGCCCCAGACGCTGTATCACGCGCCCAAAACCCGCTTCGTGGCCGACTTCATTGGCCTGAGCAACCTGCTGCCCCGCGACTGGATCGGCACTTATGCACCGGATGCCACAGCGCGGCAATCCACGCAACTCCCCGCCGCCGATGCGCTGTTGTGCATTCGTCCTGAACACATCCAGTTAATCCCAGATACCAGCGGGCCGGCCACCATCAAGAACATCACCTTCCTGGGCAATCTGTGCCGCATGACCTTGTACTGGGGAGGCCGCGAGTTGGTGGTCGAACAGCATGCATGCACAGACATCCACGAAGGCCAACAAGTACGCCCCGCGATCCGCCCCGGCCAAGGCTGCTGGGTGACCCCCTAGGAAACCGCCATGAATGCTTCTCAGACGGCCCCCCTGTCCCGCAACAGCAGCCAGTGGCAACTGCCGATATCACCGGAACAACTGCTTACCTGGGTTTGCGTCGGGATCCCAACCCTGGCGCTGATTCTGTTTTTCGGCTACCCGCTGTTGACCATCTTTTGGCAAAGCTTCATCCAATATGACGGCACCATGGGGCTGGATAACTATGCATCCATCACCTCTACACCCGGGCTGGTGACGGCCGGGGTCAACAGCCTCGCCATCAGCGTCAGCACAACCTTGATCTGCCTGGTCCTGGGGTTTCCCATGGCTTACGCCATCGAACGCTGCGCGATCTTTGGCAAACCCTGGGTCAGACTCAGCTTGCTGCTGCCCCTGTTGGCGCCGTCGCTGGTTCAGGGGCTTGGGCTGCTGTTTTTGTTGGGCCGCAATGGATTGCTGTTCCGTTGGACCGGGATCGAGCAGAACATCTACGGCTACTGGGGCCTGCTGTTGTCCGACGTGTTCTACGCACTGCCACAAGCCATCATGATTATTCAGGCCGCACTGCGCAACGCCGATGCACGCTACTACGATGCAGCCACTGTCATGGGTGCCACGCCGTTGCAGCAGTTTTTCCATGTCACCCTGCCCAACTGTAAATTCGGCTTGCTTAGTGCTGGATTCGTGGTCTTCACGATCACCATCACAGACTTTGGCAACGCAGCGGTGATTGCGGGCGACTATCGCGTGCTGGCCACCGAAATTTTCAATCAGGTATCCGGCCAGCAGAACTTCGGCATGGGTTCGGTCGTGGGCATCATCCTGCTGTTGCCCGCCCTGGTCTCGGTCTACATAGAACGCGTGGCCACACAGAAGCAGTTTGGCGGAAGCTCGGAAAACCGCATCCCCATGAAACCCGAGCCGTCACGCTGGCGGGATCTCGTCCTGGGATCGATCACCCACGTCACCTGCCTGGCGATCTGGGCCATTATTGTCGTGGTGGTCTTCGCCAGCTTCGTCAAGCTATGGCCCTATAACATGACCCTGACGCTGGCCAACTTCGATATCAATATTTCCACCGGCTACCAGCCAATCTGGACCACCTTGTATGTCTCCATCGTGGCGGCCCTGGTCGGCATCGTGCTGCTGTTTCTACTGGCCTATGGCGTACGCAGCCTGAAGGGCCGCCTGGCCAAGGCGGTTTACTTGTTGGCGGTGCTGCCCGTCGGCGTCCCCGGTCTGGTCATGGGCTTATCGTACATTTTTGCCTTCAATGACCCAGCCTATCCCCTGCACTGGATGTACGGCACGGCCATCCTGATTGCCCTGTGTAATTTCTACCATTACCACACCCAAGGGTTCCTGACGATGGCGACGGGCATGCGCATGGTGCCGCCCGCCCTGGAAGAAGCCGCAGCCTGCCTGGGAGGCCGCGCCCGGCATATCATGGCGGATGCCATTTTTCCAATCATCGCGCCCACGATCATGGCGGTTTTCTTCTTCTTGTTCATGCGCTCCATGGTGACTTTATCCGCCGTCATCTTCTTGGTTACCCCGGAATTGAATATGGCGGCTGTTTCGGTCATGCACCTGAACGAATCTGGCTTTGTATCCCAGGCAGCGGCCTTTTCCACCATCATCATCCTGGTGGTGTCAGTGGCGATGCTGATGATGCGTGCGCTGGTACATTATGTCCGTCCCAACCTGAACGCAGGAGTCAACTGATATGTGGGCAGAAGCACGCCATCAAAAAATCCGTTCGCTGCTGCAACGACATGAACATATCTCTACAGAAGACACCATGCATGAACTGGGTGTCTCACGCGAGACCGTCAGGCGGGACTTCCTGGAGCTGGAAGCCCTGGGCCTGCTGCAGCGTGTGCATGGCGGCGCACGCCACCTGAGCGACGAGCCGCCACTGGATAAACGCAATACCATCCATGTGGCTGCGAAAAAAACTATCGCCCGGGTGGTGGCCCAGCAACTGCGCACGCCCCTGACCTTATTCATGGATGCGGGCAGCACGACCACTATTCTGGCACGCGAGCTGGCACAACTCAGCGGCCTGACCTTGATTACCAATTCCCTAAGTGCCGCAGCATGCTTCACCGAAGCCAGATCGGTGCCCGATAATCAAGTATTCATCCTGCCCGGCACGCTGAACGCTGAACTCTTTTCCACCTCTGGTTCATCCACCATTCTGAAAATTCAGGATTTCCACGCCGACATCGCCCTGCTGTCGCCAGTTGCGGTCAATGCACAACAAGGCGCAGCCAGTTTCCTGCACGACGAGGCAATCATCGCCCGCGCCATGTCGGCAAAGGCCAATGAAACCTGGATTTTGGCCGACCACAGCAAGATCGGCACAGCCAGCCGCGAAACCTACTGCCCGGCCAAACACATACACCGGCTGTACACCAACCAGGCCGCGCAAGGCACAGACGGTCTTGAGGCCTTGCGTCGTCAGGTGGGTCAGGTGATCCTAGCCTGACGAAGCCGCAGACACCTGGCAATCTCGTCCCCGGGCCTTGGCCTGGTACAGATAAGTGTCGGCCCGTCTGAACAGGACTTGCGCTGTGTCTCCAGCCTGCCAGGCCGCCAGCCCGGCGCTCAGGGTAATCTGAAGCTGGCTGCCATCAGGCAAAGTCACCTGATGCCGACGAATATGATCCAGCAAGCGATCAACCAGCGCAATGGCGCCATCCAGCGCTGTCCCCGGCATCAGGACGACGAACTCCTCGCCGCCAAAGCGGCCTAGAACGTCTGCCTGGCGACGCAACAGATTACGCAAAACTTCCGCCACCCACTGCAACGCCACATCACCGGCATCATGCCCATGAATGTCGTTGACCCGCTTGAAATGATCCAGATCGAAAATCACCAGCACCAGCCGAAAATCGGCGGATCGTTCGCTCTGGCGCAAAAGCTGAGCCAGGGATTCATCCAGGCCCCGACGATTCAGCAATCCCGTCAGGGCGTCTCGTTGGCTCAGTGCCAGCAACTGCTGGTTGGCCTGCTCCAAAGCCCCCATGGTGGTCTCCAGGTCGGCAGTGCGCAACTGAACCTGCTGCTGCAATGAGCTGCGGGCTGCAGACTCGATCTGCAAGGCACGATCCATGAGTTCGCGCAACTGCATGACCTCGGCATAGGTCAGTAAAAAAATCTGGCTGCCCAAGGCGATCTGCATCCAGCGTTCCTGGGCTAAAAACCCAGGAATCAGGCCAAAGGCCGCCAATCCATACAACAGAAAGCCTGCAAAAAACAGCAGCCAGGAAAATAGGTATAAGCGCGCCATGCGCTCTCCGTGCAGGGCATGACGGATGCTGATGCCAAACATCAGCACCATGCTGGACAGGGCAAACACGGTATTGATCTTTGTGATCAACGCGTATGGCAGCCAAAAGCAGGCAAGCAACAAAACCAGCCCCAGGTAGAACAAGCCACGAATCGCCTGCGCCTGTCGCGGCCATGCCTGGCGGTTCACATCCAGAAAATGCCGGGTGAACAGCAACAGGCTGAGGATCGCCAGGACCTCTGTGAGTGGAATAGAAAGATTGGCCAGCCAGGGAAAATCCGGCCATAAATACTGAAACGTGAGGCCTGACATCGAGGTAATGAACAGGCCGGCACAGAGGACATACAGCGCATTGAAAAAAGGCTGCCAGATGCGCAAACGCACGAACAATACAAGATTGAACACCGCCAGCAGCAGCATGGCCCCCATGAACATGCCCTGGCCCAGGCTATGGGTCTGGGTGGTTTCCAGGGCGGCACGCGCCGTCGTCAGGGATAAAGGCAGATTCAGCGCGCCGTTGCTTTGTACCTGCAGCACAATCCCCAGCGACTGTCCTGGATCAAGATGCAAAGGCAGGAAAAACAGGCGGTGTTTGACTGGCCGGGCATCAAAGCGTACAGCATCGCCCATCCGCACAAAATCCAGCAACTTGGGAGCTGCCTGGAGGTCATCGGCACCCAGGTCAAATACCCAGAAATCCACCTGATCCAGCAAGGGATAATTAAGCTGCAAAAACCAGGTCCGATCTTGAGCGTCGGCGTTATGGACGGGAATATAGACCCAATAGGCTGCCTGTGTCTGGGCAAAGGCCAACTGATCCGCAGCGCGTTTCTGCATGGGCCAACGACCACTGAGCACATCCTGGGGAGTCAGGACATGATCATCATCCCGAACAAAGCACAAATCGGGCAGGGCTGGTGATTCAGTCTGCTGGACCGATAGTGAAATCATGTCACACAAGGCATGCAGCGGCTGCGCTTCAGCCAGGGGCAAGCGCAGGACCAACAAACACAGCCCCAACATAAACACGCCAACCCAGCCCCTGGCGGATCGGCCATGACGCGGGAATTGCTGAGACGGTCTCCCCATGCCGATCAGGATCCCATGAAACAGATCAGGGTGACGCTACACGCACGTCTGACGGAAATTTTTACCTATGATAGTCTTTTCAGGTGCCTGCGCACCTGAAAAACATCCAAATTCCAACGAGTCTGTAGACTACCCCATAAGCCACGAGGATTCCAGAGCATCACGCCGACAGTCAGCATGCCGACAAAAATCAGGTACCAGCTGCCATAGTCACTTAGCTGTTCGCGCAAAATAAAATAAAGCAGCGTACCCAGAAGTGGGCCTTCGATAGTCCCGATGCCGCCGATCACGACAATAAAAATCATCGCGACCATCCAATCAATCGAAAAGGCGGCATCCGGTGAAATCCGCAGCTTGGTGATGAAAATCAAGGCGCCGGTCATGCCGCAACCCACGGCACACGACACATACACAAACCACTGAATCCGCCTTGTGGACACCCCCAGACTGGCGGCGGCCCGGACATTGTCCCGCACTGCGGTCAAGGCCAGCCCATGACGTGAGCGTAGCAAGAAATACACAAAGGCGGTCGCCCCCACCCCGAGCGCCAAGGCCGACCACAGGGTGATGGATTCGCGCCACCAGGCTGGGATGCCGCGTAAGGTCGCCGTGACAGACAGGCCTGAGCCCCCGCCAAAATCGCTGATATTGGCCAGAACCAGGCGACAGATCTCAGCCAACACCCAAGTTCCGACTGCAAAATAAGCCCCTTTCAGGCGAAACATCAAGGCGCCAAAAGGCAGCGACAGAAGCCCACAGACCAGACCTGCCAAAGGAATTGTCAGAAAGGGATCAATACCGAGCTTAAGACCAAAGAACACCAGAACATACCCGCCTATGCCGATATAGGCTTGTTGGCCGATGGACAAAAGCCCGCCATAGCCGGCCAGCAAGTTCCACATCTGGGCCAAGGCCAACATATAGAAAAATTCGCTGAACAGGCGCAAATTGGCTCGGCCGGCCCACCAGGGGGCCAGCGCCAGCAGCCCAACCCCCAGCAATAACAGCCAGAACAGGCTCCGGCACAAGACAGGAGAACGCGATGCAGAAGCTTGGGTGGTATGTGCCATGGCCAATCAATGGTTCTTTACGACAGGAAACAGGCCATAGGGCCGGAACATGAGTATCAACAGAAAAGCCAGATGCCCCCCCAGAATGCCCCAGCCAGGGTTGATCTGCAGGGCAACAGATTGAGCCACGCCTAAAACGATGGCCCCGATCAGCGTGCCCCATAAAGACCCCAAGCCACCGATAATCACAGCCTCGAAGGCGTATATCAGCCGCGCACCGCCATCGGATGGCGCCACACTCGCCCCCAGCACGAAGAAGAATCCGCCAATGGCAGTCACAGCCATGGCCAAGCCCATCGCCAGGGCATACACGTGCCGATTGTCCACCCCCATCAAGGACACGATTTGAGGATCATCGGCGGCAGCCCGAAAGGCCCGGCCCAAGCGTGTGCGAGCAAACAGCAGCTGCAGCAAGACAAACACCAATATTGCCATCCCCATGATCAGCAACGGCAATATCCCGACATGCAAGCCGCCCCCCAGCGCCAAGCTATCCGTCACCAAGTTCCCGGCGGCCAAGCCTCGGGCATCTGCCGAATAAATTTCAAGCAAACCGCTCTGGATGACAATGGACAAACCGAATGTCACCAATAAAGGAGGCAAAAGATCATTTCCCAGCACCCGGTTGAATAAGCCCCGCTGCAGCCCATAGCCTACGGCGGCCATCAGCGGAACCAGCAACAATAAAATAAGAGCGGGCGCGGCACCCAACCAAAGCCCCAGGGACACGGCCAGAAAAGCCGCCAATACCGTCAGGTCGCCATGCGCAATATTGACAAGACGCATAATCCCAAAGGACAAGGACAGGCCGACGGCCATCAAGGCATATAGGCCCCCTGTCAGCACGCCCTGAATAATGATGTTGATCCAGTGCATCATGATTTGATCCCGAAATAAGCATGGGCGATTTCTTCTTCGCTGAAGGCATCCGCCCGGCCTTCGAGCACGACCCGGCCTTCGCACAGACAAAGCATGCGATCCGCACTGGATAAGGCTTGACGGATGTCTTGCTCGACTAAAACAAGCGATACCCCTTGGGCCCGAATCAGCGGAAAGGCCTGATACACATCCCGCACGATCACCGGGGCAAGCCCCAGGGATACTTCATCGCACAGCAGCAAGGAAGGATTGGACATGAGCGCGCGACCAATCGCCACCATCTGCTGTTGCCCGCCTGATAACAATGTGGACTTCCGGCGCGCAAAGGTCTTGAGAATGGGGAAGAGTTCATAGACAGCCGCAAGATCCCAGGGGCCAGGCCGACGCACATAGGCCCCCATGAGCAAGTTTTCCTCGACGGTCAGGCTAGGAAACAAACGCCGTCCCTCAGGAATCATTGCCACCCCCAGGGAGACAATGTCATGTGCCGGCAGATGGCCGATCGACTGCCCCTGGTAGCTGATATGTCGCTGGGCCCGATCAGACAGCATGCCGCACAGGGCCTTGAGCAAAGTCGTCTTACCCGCACCGTTGGCGCCGATCACCGCCAGGGCCTCGCCCACATCAAGTTCCAGGCTGACTCCATACAGGGCCTGAAAATCCCCGTAAAACGCGGTCAAATCGCGCGACTGCAACAGCTTCATTGCAAACCTATTCCCATATAGACCTCGCGCACCTGAGGCTCCGCCATGACATCGGCAGGCCGGCCTTGCGTCAGCACCCGGCCCGCATCAATGACCAGCAATCGATCAGCCACAGCCATCAAGGCATGCACGATATGCTCAATCCAGATCATGGAGACCCCCTGGCCCTGAATGGCCTTGATCGTCTCGATCAGTTGCGCTACTTCTGGATCACTGAGACCCCCTGCAATTTCATCCAATAACAAGACTGTTGGCCCGGTCGCCAGCGCCCGAGCCAGTTCGAGCCTTTTCCGATCCAGCAATGGCAAGCTGCCCGAGACATGATTGGCTTTTGCCAGCAGACCACTGATCTGCAAGGCCTGTCGGGCAGGTTCACGAGCCTCGCGTTCGCTACGCCCTGCCCCGAAGCTTGCGCCCACCAATACATTTTCATAGACCGTCATGCCCGAAAACGGATGCGGAATCTGATAAGTGCGCCCAATGCCCTGCAGGCAGCGTCGGGCCGAGGACAATAAGGAAATATCCTGACCGGCAAGACGCACTGTCCCTGCGTCGGGCTTCAAGTCGCCTGCGATCAGATTGAACAGCGTGGACTTTCCCGCGCCATTGGGCCCGATAATGCCTAGAATTTCCCCTTGGGACAGATCCAAGGAAATGCTCTCAAGCACCTGCATGCTGCCAAACGATCGGGCCAGGCCATGGGCCTCCAGCACCAGGCTCATGAGTAACGAATAGGGGCGAGATTGCCTTGCAGGGCAATCTGCTGTGCCTGGCTATTTTCGACAATCAACAGATCCAGCCCTTGTTCGCGGCGCTTCCATTGCCCTCCTACCAGGGGCGTCTTGCATACATTGGGGACGGGGCCGGGAGAAAAGTCGATATGGCCAACCACGGTGTCCAGCTTAGTGCTGCGAATCGCATCACGAATCGCCTCGGGGCTGTGTTCCGCCGCGCGTTTGAACACATCAACGACAACTTCGAACAGCGAATGCTTAAAGCCCAGCGGCATGGTCCAGGGTCGGCCAGAATACTGGGTAAACGCCTGTGCGAGCTCGGCGGCGCTTTGTCCTGTGAGGCTGGATGAAAAGGGGTGCGCGGGCGACCACCAGACCTCGACAGACAAGCCATCCGCCCGTGAGCCAAAGGACTCAATGGCAGCCGGAAATTCGCAGGCCTTGGCGACTGTCACAATGCTGGGTCGATAGTTTTGCTGGCCCGCCTGAGCCCAGAAATTAGCGAAATCCGGCGGCGGAATCACCCCCGTGACAATATCCGCGTTTTGTTCCTTGAAGGCCCCGAGATAAGACGAGAAATTGTCGGATGGTGTCTGATAACGGCCCCGATCCACCAAGGTAAACCCTTTTTGTGCCAACACAGGCGGGAAGCCCATTTTGGGATCACCCCAGGCATTGCCATCGGAATCATTGGGCCATAGAGCGCCCACTGTTTTGCCAGTCGGAATCTGTTCCCATAAACCCGTGAACACGCCAATAATGTCTTCCAGACCCCAAAAATAATGCCAGGTCCAATCAAACCCCTGGTCCGGTGCGCCGCCGCGCCCGAAAAAGTGTGGTTGCCAAGGAGTGTCCGTGGTGAGACAAGGCACCCCATTCAGCTCGCACTGATCCGCCACCGGGTTGGTGGTCGCCGGCGTGCTGGCCGCAATCACAATATCGACCTGATCATTGAGGATCAGTTCCGAGGCGGCGTCTGCAGCCCGATTCGAGTTCGACTGAGAATCCTTGTACAGTATTTCAACCGGATATTTTTTGCCCGCCAAGGTGATGCCGCTGGCCAATATCTTACGCACCTGATCCAGGGTGAAAGGGTCCGGTTCAGCAAAAACCGCCAACGGGCCTGTCTGCGGGCTCACGTAACCGATTTTCAGGCTGGTGGCTGCCCTGGCTGCTGGGAAAGGCAGCATGGACGCTGCAGCCAGACCACCCAATTTTTTTAGCGTGCTACGACGCGAGCCTGAAAAAATAGCGTTTGCGTTCGAGGTAAAAGTTTTCATGTCGTCTCCTGAATTGTTTTTATGACACCGTCCGAGCGTGTTCGACGAAACCACCGCTGAGACTGTATCTGACGGTCTTCGGTATCGATCAATGCCAAAGCCGACTTGACCCGGTCGTACGCCGGACGCACTTCTGCAGGCACTTGTGCCCGAACGTCTGCAAACTGTTCGCGGCGTGCCAGCCCCAGAACCTGGTTGCGTATAGAACGATAAGACTGCATGGCCTCATCAAACTGTGACATCAGTCGATCATCCAGCCGCCTGCCGACGCCGTGTTGATAGCGTTTCCAAGCGGTATCAATGATCTCGTCCAGCTCGGCAATTCTCTGTACGACAATCCCCAGTTCGGAGTAGGCCCCCGCATTCATAATCAGAATATTGCAGGCCCGCATTTCCTCGATGCCGTCTTGCAAGGTATCGATTTCCCGGCGCGTGGGTAGCAGGCCCGATGTTTCATGCTTAAGTTGGCCGATCAGGCCCTGCACAACGCGCAACTGCTCATTGCTCTTGCCTACCCACTCGACAGACTGCTGCGCCGCTGTGGACAAGGTCTCTACATCGCGCACAATCTGCTCGCCCAGCCGGCTTTGTATTTGGGCAGCTGAAACCAAATCGCCCGCCGTGGCCAACGTGCGCTGGGCACGTTCACCGATGCCGGCCAATGCCCGGGCCGTTTCCCGGGTACGTTCCACGCCAGTCTGTATATCGCTCAAGACAGTCTTCAGAAAACCGTCAGCGGCTTGGGCGCTGGTTGTAATCCCCGAAATCATTTCCCGAATCTGTACCGTAGCCTCACCGGTTCTGGCGGCCAGGCCACGCACCTCGCTGGCAACCACGGCAAAGCCACGGCCTTGTTCACCCGCCCGTGCGGCTTCGACTGCGGCATTCAGCGACAGCAAGTTAGTCTGCATGGCAACGTCCTGGATCATCCGCAAGATGGACTCGATTTCTCCGGTGTGATGCATGACATCCCGGAAGCGTTGCTCCAAGCCTTCTGCCGACTGTGCCAATGAGCCAATACGGTCAGTGGTTTCGCGCAACAAACCATCCCCTTCCAAGGCCAGCGAGTGCATCGAACCCACATCATCATGGGTCGCCCTGGCCGATTCAGCCACGGTATGCACGCTACTGCCCAGAGTGTCCACGCGCTGGCGGATGCCCGCCAGGGCCTCCGCCTGCTGGCGCGAAAACGAGACAACCCGCGTAAAGGACGACATCATGCTGGCATTGTTGACCGTGACATCCAGGGCGTGGCGATCCAGCTGTGTCAGCGCCCGGCTGACGGGAGCCGTACGACTGACCAGCTTGGGCCCAAAGATCACCCCAGCCAGACTAAGCAAGCACAACAGCAGCAATCCAAGCAGGGCAAGCAGAGCCCAGCCCCCCTCCCCCTGCCCCATCGCCATCCAGGTAAAGGTCGTCAGGGCCAGGGCCAGCACCGCGCCCAAGCCACAAATCCAGCGCATACCCACGGGCATGATGGGTCTCCTTTAATAAGGGGAGGGGGAATATGGGGCCTATAACGGCATCGCGAACTTGAGCCAGAACTTGTCACCGCCAAAGCGGTTTTCGACCATGGTTTCATGCTGCCACTGGGCAATGAACTGCATCCCGTTTTTGGCGGAGTAGTTCACGCTGGGACCAAACGCAAAGACACGGCCCTTGCGTCCTTCGGACCAGGGGCCCATCGCGGAAGAAATCGCTTGACCATCCAGCTTGTCGGCCGTTGTCTGCTGCAGGTAATAGCCCGACACCCCGGCAGCCCAAGGCCCAAAGTGCTTGCCCACCAGCCAGTCGACGTGGAATTCATCGCCTGAGGAATACGTCATCTTCGGACCATTTTCAAATGGACGGAAGCGGTTGTTGCTGGTCTTCATGTTGTACATGAACTTGGCGGAAGCTTCCCAGCCATCCTCGTTGAGGTAGGTGAAAGCAAAGACCGGCTCGAAGCTCCAGTAACCGGCCCCGATGCTGCGCAGCGGATCGCCTGAATAGTATTTTCCGGTGGGCGCCATAATATCCAGCGCCGTGACCCAGTGCCAATTGCCACTATGCCAGGACAAGATAAAAGGACTGACGGTGATGTCACCCAGGTTGGTCTCGGTACCCGAGGCTCCACCCATCTCGATGCGCTGATGCACTAGCGGCGCAATGACATGCCAGCCCCAATTACCGCCCAGAATCTGGTAATTGGAAACATTGAGGTAACGGAACGCATTGAACCAGGCATCGACCTTGGCGCCAGACACCCGATTACCATCACCATCACGCAGCTTGCCCGTGTAGTAGCCCGAGTAGTTGATGAAATAATCACCCGGCGGAGGCACGGCGCCAGCCATCCAGCTTTCGCCGCCATTGGGGTATTGATCGCCACCTTCCTTGGCCTGTGCCATACCACACAGACCCACGGTCATCGCTAGTGCCAGCACCAGTTTTGTTACTTTCATGCTGTTGTCTCCAAAGGTTTTTTATATTGACGATAAGGCTGAAACTGCGGCTAACGCCCCAGGTCCTTGGCCGTGGTTCCTGCAATGCACCAGTTTTCCTTGGGCATATCGTGAACCCAGATACGGACGTTTTGCTGAGGCACATCCAGCGTTTCAACCAGCACCTGGGTCATTTTTTCGAACATGGCCTTTTTCTGTTCTTCGGTACGGCCTTCGAGCATGTATATCTGTACAAACGGCATGGCTTGGCTCCTAGGCGAAGTGAACTGAAACTGAGCCCAGGCCATGGACTCGCAAACAGACGGAGTCCCCAGCCTGTACAGAGACGGCCTCAGTGATGCCGCCCGACAGAACCAAGGTGCCCGCTGGAATTTCCTGGCCTCGACGCCCCAGATGATTGGCCAGTTCGGCCAACGCTGTCGCCGGATGCCCCAAAACGGCAGCCCCAGCCCCAAAGGCCACGGGCTCGCCATTTTTTTCAAGCACAATGCCCAATGTTCGCAAGTCGAGCGCCCGGGCATCACCCATGCAACCGCCGACCACAAACCGCGTAGAAGAACAGTTGTCAGCCACCACGCTCTTGAGATCAAACTTGAAGTCCCGATAGCGGCTATCAATAATTTCGATGGCTGGAATGACAAAATCGGTGGCAGCCAGCACATCCCCTATATGACAGCCAGGCCCCTTGAGTGGGGCCTTCGTGACAAAGGCAATTTCAGGCTCAACCTTGGGGTGAATCAACTTGCTGGTATCGATGGAGCCGCCATCCGGCACGCTGAAATAATCAGTCAAAAACCCGAAAACCGGGGTTTCCACCCCCATTTGGCGCATCTTGGCAAAGGATGTCAGGCCTGCTTTCAAGCCAACGGTCTTTTGCCCTCGGGCTTCTTTGCGGCGCCGGATCTCATCCTGAATGGCGTAGGCGTCTTCCCAGTCCATATCGGGATGATCGAGCGTGATTTTCAGCGTGTCATGCGCTTGCAGTTCGCAATCTTCCAGGTGTGCGGCCAGCGCCGCTATTTGGCCTGCATCCAGCTTCATGCTGCACCCCGCTGACGAGCCAGGCTAAGCGCCGTATCTTCGATCATGTCTTCCTGTCCTCCCACCATCCCTCGGCGGCCCATCTCAACTAAAATTTCACGGGCTGGCACTCCGTAACGCTGTTCGGCGCGACGCGCAAACAGCAGGAATGACCCATACACCCCGGCATAGCCCAATGTCAGCGCATCGCGGCTTAATCGCACAGGCTCGGTCATCATGGGATACACCAGATCCTCGGCCACATCCTGTACCTTGAACAGGTCCACGCCGGTTGGAATAGAGAGCAAATTGCACACAGCCACCAAGGCTTCCATGGGCGTATTGCCTGAGCCTGCCCCCATGCCGGAGCAGGCTGCATCAATGCGGCTAGCCCCTGCGTCCATGGCTGCCAGGCTGTTTGCCACCCCCATGGCCAAATTGTGATGTCCGTGAAAACCCAATTCGGTTTCGGGCTTTAACGCCTGTCGCAGTGCATCTATTTTCTCGGTGACCTGATGCGGCAGCATGTGCCCCGCTGAATCGGTCATATAAATGCAGTTGGCACCGTAGCCTTCCATCAATCGAGCCTGGCTGACGAGCCCCTCGGGGCTATTCATATGACTCATCATCAAAAAGCCGACAGTGTCCATATCCAACTGACGTGCCAGCGTAATGTGCTGCTCGGAGACATCAGCCTCGGTGCAGTGCGTGGCCACCCGGATGGTGCTTACCCCCAGGTCATGGGCCATGCGCAGGTGCTCGACCGTACCTATACCCGGCAGCAGCAATGCGGATACCTTGGCCTGTTTCATCAGTGGAATCACCGTGGACAGGTATTCTTCGTCGGTATGTAACGAAAAACCATAGTTGACCGAGCTGCCTCCCAGCCCATCGCCGTGCGTGACTTCAATGAGTGGAACCCCGGCTGCATCCAAGCCGCAGGCGACATCCCGCATTTGCTGCAACGTGATTTGGTGGCGCATGGCATGCATGCCATCGCGCAGCGTCATGTCGTGCAGCCTGACTGAAGGCTTGTTTTGTGTGCTGTTCATGATCATGTCCTTACGCCGCGTCGAAATTCAATTCACCCTTGCGGATGCGCTCGGCAAACATTTCGGCTGTGCGTGTGGCCGATGCCGTCATGATGTCCAGGTTGCCCGAGTATTTCGGCAGATAGTCGCCCAAGCCTTCAACCTCGAGATAAATGGACACTCGCCGCCCATCGAATACCGGCCCGTTTACCAGCTTGTAGCCCGGCACATAGCGCTGCACCTGCGCGATCATGGCCTGCACCGAAGCGGTAATGGCTGCCTCATCGGGTTCGCCTTCTGTCAGGCAATGCACCGTGTCACGCATAATCAATGGTGGATCAGCGGGATTCAGGATAATGATGGCCTTGCCTTTTTTGGCGCCGCCAACCTTCTCGACGGCGCCCGCCGTGGTTTGTGTGAACTCGTCGATATTCTTGCGCGTGCCTGGCCCTGCAGACCGGGAAGACACCGTCGCGACGATCTCGGCATAATCCACCGGCTGAACCTGCGAAACCGCCGCCACCATCGGGATAGTGGCCTGTCCGCCGCAGGTAACCATATTGACGTTGGTCTCGCACTGTTCCAGATGTGTCTGCAAATTGACAGGGGGGACGCAGTAAGGCCCGATGGCTGCCGGCGTCAGGTCAATCATCAACGCGCCTTGCGCCGTGACCTTATTGCTATTTTCCTGGTGCACATAGGCCGATGTCGCATCGAACACGATGCGTATGTTATCGGCCTTCATGTGGGGCACCAGCCCATCAACCCCATCGGCTGTGGTCTTCAGCCCCATATCGCGCGCCCGCGCCAGCCCTTCGGACTCTGGATCGATACCCACCATCCAGACTGGTTCAAGTATTTCGCTGCGCTGCAGCTTATACAGTAGGTCCGTACCGATATTCCCCGATCCAATCAGGGCACAGCGTATTTTTTCCATGATTTTCGCTCCCGTTTGCAGGCTCGCCCAGCAAGCCTGCGTCTTCAATGCCTCAGGCAAACCGCACCGAACAACTACCCAGCCCACCAATAGAAACCCGCAAATTACAAGGGCCAGAAATCGGGACCATCGCCGCCAATGCACCCGAGAGCACAATTTCTCCGGCCTTGAGGGGCGTTCCGAGGGCGCCCATTTGGTTAGCTAGCCAGGCGACCGCGGCAACCGGAGAACCCAGGGCTGCCGCCCCCGAGCCTGTGACGGAAACTTCACCATCGAGTTCAAGCACCATGCCGCAGGTCGTGAGATCAAGCTGACGCGGATCGACAAGTTTTTCACCCAGCACCAACAAGCCGCATGAGGCGTTATCCGCCACGGTGTCCTGGATTTTTATTTTCCAGTCACGAATGCGCGAGTCGACGATTTCGAAGCAGGCCATAACGCCTTCGGTGGCGGCATAGACATCGGCGACGGTCACCCCCGGGCCTTGCAGATCTTTTTTCAGAAAAAAAGCAATTTCACCTTCAGCCTTAGGCTGAATCAACGTATCCAGTGCCACGGTGGCCCCATCCGCATGCACCATGTCACTGAGCAAATAGCCAAAATCAGGCTGGAATACACCCAACATATTCATGACCGCCTTGCTGGTCACACCGATTTTCTTGCCAATGACACGTGCCCCGGCATCGATGCGATGGCTGAGCATATGTTCTTGGATACGATAGGCTTGCTCGATGGACAGATCAGGGTATGTTTCTGTCAAGGGCGCAATAGGATTGCGTTGCACCAATGCCTGATGCAAAGAACTGCCTAACTGTTCGATAAGTGTTTGATCCATGGAAAGGCACCTATAGCTTGATACAAATATTACGCAGCTCGGTGTAGAACTCGAGTGAGTGCACACCGCCTTCACGCCCAATACCTGATTGTTTTGATCCACCAAATGGCGCACGCAATTCGCGCAGAAACCAGGAATTGACCCAGACAAGGCCAGCCTCTATTTGGGCCGCCACCCGATGGGCTCGGGAGAGGTTCTGAGTCCAGATGGAACAGGCCAGGCCGTACTCGGTGTCATTGGCTCGGCGAATGACTTCGTCTTCCGCATCGAAGGGCTGGACCAACACGCAAGGGCCAAAGATTTCTTCACGAGCAATGATGGAATCGTCATCCAGACCGGTCCAGATCGTCGGCTGCACCCAGCAGCCCTGCGCAAGACGCTCTGGCATCGGAGGAACCCCCCCGCCGGTAACAACCGTGGCCCCCATGCCTGCTGCCTTGCGGTAGTAGGACAACACCTTTTCCTGGTGTTCACGCGAGACCAGTGGCCCCAACTCGACGCCTTCGTCATCGGGACAACCGATCTTGAGCGCTTCAGCCCCTTCTTTGAGGCGCTGCACAAACTTTTCAAATAACGGGCGTTCGACATAGATGCGCTCTGTCGCCAGACAAACCTGGCCGCTATTGGAAAAGGACGAGCGCAAACAGCCTTCGATGGCTGCATCGAGGTCGCAATCTGCAAAAACAATGGCCGGGTTCTTGCCCCCTAATTCCAGAGACACAGGACGTGCGCCCTGAGCCGCCGCCTTCATGATGGCTGTCCCTGTGCGTGTCTCGCCCGTAAAGGTAATGGCATTGACCTTGGGGTGCTCGGTGAGAAAGGCACCTGCAGAATCAGGCCCAAATCCATGCACGACGTTATAAACCCCGGCGGGAATGCCCACCTGATTCATGACCTCGCCTAGCAACGTGGCGGTTTGCGGCGTTTCTTCGGAGGGTTTGACGACCACCGTATTGCCACAGGCCAACGCAGGGCCGACCTTCCAGGTCATGAGCAGAAGCGGCAAATTCCAGGGACAGACGACGCCAATCACACCCACCGGGCGACGGATGGAGTAATTCAGTGCCCCCCTGCCATCGGGCGTGGCGCTTTCAAAAAATTCTGCCGGAACACTGCGGATAAGATCTGCAAAGACTTTGAAATTAGCAGCCCCCCGAGGGATATCCAGATGTGCTGCCAGGCTGCGGGGCTTGCCAGTATCGGCGCATTCCGCCTCTAGGAAATCATCAAACCGAAGGGTGATTGCATCGACCAAAGCCGACAACATGCCGGACCGTTCGCTGAGTGAAAGATTCCCCCAGGGCCCCCGCAATGCAGCATGGGCAGCCTCAACCGCACGATCGATTTCTGCTTTGCCGGCCTCATGCACGCGAGCAATGGGGCTGTAATCCATCGGTGAACGCTTGGTAAAGTGCCGAGCCGTTTCAACAAATTCGCCGTTGATGAAATTGCGGATTTCCTTCATGTTCTTTTCAAGTCCTATTAATTATGGTCATTGGCCGACACGGCCGCCCCAATGGCATCAAGACCGGCCTGCGCGCAGCGCTGATCTTCGTCCTCGGAGGCCCCGGAGACGCCGATGCCGCCCACCAAAACACCCTGGTCGTAAATAGGCAGTCCGCCGCCAAAAATGATCAGCCCCGGCTGATTGGCAAAGCCCAGCTTCATGCTTTCACTGTGGCCAATGCCATCCATCCACTGAGCGGTAGGAAAACCAAAACCAGCTGCGGTGCGTGCTTTTTCTTGGGCAATGGAAATTGACTGAGGAAAGGCCGACGGCATGCGTAAAAAGCACATCAGCAAGCCAGCCCTATCCGTGACTGCGACATTGATATGACGCCCCTGCGCTTCGGCGCTGGCGATGGCTGCCTGGCAAGCCTGTAACGCTGCCTGCCATGTGATCACGCGGGTTTCGATGGAAAGAGACATAGACAGCCCAAAATTCAACCGGGATAAGATTAAAATCAATTATATTACTTTTCTCGACATTTTCAAACTATATCGAGATTTATTGAATAAATTGTTATTCTATATAATTTAATATTTGTTATGTCAACGTTTAGATTCTGGAGCCCCTATGACTGAGCCCAAGATCAATGCACTGCTTGATGCGGCCGAACCCAAGACATTGGTGGAAGGAGCCTATCGTCAACTGCACAACAACATCATCAGCGGCATCCACCCACCCGGCGAAAAACTACGTGTAGAACACCTTAAAGATCAATACGATGTAGGCGCTGGCACCTTACGCGAGGCCTTGTTGATGCTGGTGACCGATACGCTTGTCGTCGCTCAGGGACAACGTGGATTCCGGGTGGCACCCATCTCCTTGAATGATCTGGAAGACATCACACGATCACGACTGTTGATCGAATGCACTGCACTGGAACAATCCATCAAGCACGGCGACGAAAACTGGGAATCGACACTGATTGCAGCGTTTCATCACCTGAGCCGGGTTGAAGAAAGAATCGCCGCTGGCGCCACAGATTCCACTTGTGAATGGGAGCTGCGCAATAAAGCTTTTCATGATGCATTGATCAGTGCCTGCCCATCTCGCTGGATACAATATTTTCAAAGCATTCTTTATAAGCAATCCGAACGCTATCGTCGGTTAAGTATTCTCAAGCAACCGATTGTGCGAGACGTGCATTCGGAACATGTGATTCTGTATGAAGCCGCGATTGCGCGCGATGTTACCCGCGCCCGATCCGCCCTGTCCGAGCATATTTTGCGTACTCTGGATGGAATCAAGAAAATGCCTATCGATTTCTTTAACGGTAATGGCAAAAAGGTAGCTTGAACCCGATAAAGCAACCACTAGGGGCCTTCTGAATCAGGACTCGGAAGGCCCCTAGCGATTATCTGGATATCGGATCAGGACACGACTGACAAGAAACGCTCATTCAGCTTGCGATCGTGATAGAAGATTCCGGTACCGAACTTCTTCCCAGGTCCATTTGATGGGCTTCCAATCAGGGTAGCTTTGATAGCCCCCGCTGAATGTTTCAAAACGATTACCGCTGGGATCAAAGGCATAGATGGTCGTGCCGCGTGTAATTCCGTGACGCGTGGGGCCGATGTCGATAGAGACCTTGTTCATGGACATAATGTCGGCTGCACGCAAAACCTTTTCCCAACTGTCCAGCAAAAACGAGGTGTGGTGGAGCTTGCCGGGTTCTGGGTGGCGCACAAAGGCAATATCATGGGCCTTCATAGAGCATGACAGCCAAATGGCCAGATCGGTCTTGCCATCTTCCATCACCACGTGCTCGACCAGGTAAAAGCCCAGCACATTCACAAAAATATCCTGGACCTTTTCAATATCCGGGCCATACAGCAGGCAATGATCCAGGCGAATGGGGCCAATGCCGGTTTCGCTTTCTTTGGTCCAGGGCTCTGGATTGACGTATGCCTGGCAGTTGCCCACATCCTTTTTCTGCCAATACAGCTCTATTTGATGGCCTGACGGGATTTCGAAACGGACCCGCTCGCCGGTCTCCATGAGGTCATTGGCAGGAATACGGTGCGTCGCGACGCCATAGGCATTGAGATCAGCCTCAAGCTGGTCAAGCGTGGCTGCATCCAGCACTTTGAAGCCAAAGAAATCAATCCCTGCTTCATCGGCCTGGCGAAGAATCACGCTATGGTGATCGCGCTCATCCCAGGCCTTCAGATAGACGCGCCCTTGGGCATCACGACCGGTTTCAACCAAGCCCAGAACATCACGGTAGTGATGCACACCCTCGTCGAGATCAAGTACCCGGATTTGTGCATGTCCGGGGCGCAGTACGCCAGTAATAGCCATGATATAGCCTCCTTTAGAGCCTCTTGAATAATGGGCTGTGTAGTTGCTGCGCATCAGCAGCAGAAATGAATTTCTCGGTGTAGATATCGCGTTCGAAGAGACGGCCTTGCATGAGTGCGCCTATGCAGGCTTCTATCATGAGCGGCGGGCCGCATAAATAGGCTTTCCAGCCGCGGAAATCTTGCTGAAAATGCGCCAGTGCCGCATCGTGCACAAAGCCACGAAGACCATCCCAGGATGAGTCCTCGGGTTCGTGAGACAGCACGGGGACATAAGCCAAGCCACCATGGTTTTGCGCTAATTCGAGAAACTCTTCGTGGTAATAGAGTTCATCACGGGTGCGTTGCCCATAGATCAATGCAATTTTTGCATCAGGATCTTCTGCGAGCATATCCAGAATCATTGATCTAGGACTGGACAGCCCTGAGCCTCCCGCAATGAACAGCGACGGCATGGCCTCGGATTTACGCACGAAGAACCGTCCATATGGGCCGGATATCTGCACGGCCATGCCTTCGCGCAGGTGTTCGTGGATCCAGGTAGTGCCCTCACCCCCTGGAACCAGCCGCACATTGAGTTCTATATGGTGGTCATCGGCCGGCGCGCGGGCCAACGAAAAGGCCCGGGACAGTCGGCCACCATCGATTTGCAGGTTTATATACTGCCCTGCCTGAAAATCGATGGCTTCGTCAAGCTGAATATGGATGGCCTTGACCGTGGGGGTCAAGGCCACCACCTGGGTGACTATTCCGGAGAAATCCCGTACCGGAATGGATCGAGCATCCGGATCCGCATCGATTTCGACTTCGATCACCGTATCGCTTTCCAGGCGGGCACAACAAGCCAGCGCCTTGCCTTCTTCGCGTTCGAAATCCATCAGGGCGTAGCTTGAGGCCTCGCCATGATCGATTTCCCCATCCACCACCTGCACCTTGCAGGTAGCGCACAGGCCATGGCAACAGGCATGGGGAAGCCATAGCCCTGCACGCAAGGCTGCATCAAGAATGGTTTGATCCTCTTCGACTTCGATTGCTGCACCCAGCGGTTCAATCCTGAGTTCGTACGACATGCTGCACCTACCTTTGACAACCTAATATGCGTCTTACATGCAGGAATTATTAATTCCCTTGAGGCCTGGGGTTCGAAACCGCAAGACATCCTTATGGCCTAAACCGTTTTCGGCCAATGATTTGCCTACCTGTGGAACCCAGGGCTGGCCAGACTTGAACCACTGGACCTGATCCCAATTGATCTTGGCAAAATCCGGGTGATAACCAAAGGCGCCGGGCAAGACATCGCTGATAATGGCCCCGAAGGGCATATCAGGCGGAAACGGAAAACAAAACGGGGCGCAAAACAGCAAATGATCTTCCCAGCCTATATAAGTAAGCTGGTTGCCGTGGAAGTTCTCGAGACGGTCACGGGGCGGAAAATCGTAGGGACCCAATGCTTTGACGGCCATGGTGATCTCCTTAGTTTTGAGTAGCCTGGCCATTCCAGGCGGCAAAGTTCTTTTGATCTTCAGATCCGTTGAAGTCCAGATTGTCCCGATCGATCTTGTAGTACTGCAGCACAGCAGCCAGCGGATCAAAACCTTCTACAGTCGGGTCAGTGCCTTCGGGGAAGCAGTTCCCCTGGTAGATCTGATGCACGGGCAGCCAGGCCTGGCTGTATTTTTCAGGCTCGTTCTGGAATATGTGCATGCAATGATCCGAGCAAAAGTGGTATTTATCGCCCTTGTATTCGGTTTCTCGGTAGCAGATCTTGGTGGGGTCGCCGGGTTCAGTGAACATCATCGGAATCTGGCAAACCTGGCACAGCATGGGCAAGGTCTTGTTATAGAAACGATTGCCCTGAGCTTCTTGTTCGGATTGGAATTCCAGGCGATTCCGATACAATTTATCGAAAGAGTCCGGGTACTTGGAAGACAGCCAGTCCATCTCTGAGGCAGACGGCGTCCAGGTATGGAAAGCAGCAGCGGCCCCATAGTTATACAGAGTGTTCCAGGCCTGGTGCGACAAATGGTCTTTTTCAAGCGCAATGGTATCCACGCACTTGGGCACCTTGATGCCATAACGGGCCAAATCCTTGAATAGCGCCCCGCCGTTTTCTTCGAAGTAGATTTCCCAGGCTTCTTTCCAGCTCATGGTGCGCTTTGGCAGCATATAGTCCATCATCATGGCCACCAATGTCAGCACGCGATAACCGCGCCATGTCCACTTATCAACCCAACGTTGGATAATCGGCAGATTATCAGGGTCTTGTTCGAGAATGAACTTGATGACCTCGAGACCCAGCGTCATGTGACGCGCCTCGTCGGACTGAGCCGAGAAGCCATAGGCCATCGTGTTCATGTCGCCGTTGTAGGCTGCGCCAGATACAAAGGGCACGAACAGCAGATTGGTCAGCACGTATTCAAAGGAAAACGAGATGGACAGCAGAAACTCGAATGGCCCCGCGCTGAAAGCATCATCAAAGAAGCTCTTGGGCACGGACAGATACCACACACGATCATGCATGTGGCGGAATTCATGAAAGCCGTTGTAGTGTTTGTTGTAGTTTGAAATGGCGTGGATCTGGGTCTGCGCATGCCGGACTTCGTCGACCGACTGCATCAAGCAGGCAACCCGTGCACCACCGCCGGGAATCTGTCGCCCCACATGCGCAAAGCCGCGGTGCGCCATGTATTCCAGAGGCGTCACACCCGTCAGGAACAGCTTGACGGTATTCAGGTAGCGGGCATCCGTGACCTTGAGGTGACCGTTATTCTGGGTAAAGGCATCGATGATGGCATAAAGCTTGCGCTCTTTTTCAGCCTGATATTTCCAGTAGGAATCCATCGTCATGCGGAAAGGATCTTCCCAGTTATCCCAGTTGTGAATCTTCAGACCCTCGTACTGGGCGTACGGAAATATATCCTCGAACTTTTGATAGCTCGGATTCCAGTCCAGGCCCCGAGTCATGTGCTGATATTTTTCTTTGATATTCAGCTTGGCTTTTTGGTTATGCGTGTCCATTTTTCTTCCTTAGGCGTGCCAGCTCAGGGTCAAGGCATCATCGGTTTCTTCGATATTGCCTGCCAGGGTGATGGTGTAGACGTTAAGCTCCTGCATATCAAAATCGCGACCCATGCGTTCTTCGATGGATTCGCGTTTGATGGTGAGCAGGTTTTGCGCATCGATCTTTACCATGGCTGGTTGCTCGTGCAACACAGCATGGGGGTTATCGGCCATGATGGCCTCGATGATGTAGCGTGCTTCATCGGTGGTTTGCAGGGCAATGAATACGGTAGCCATGATGTCTCCTACAGACCGGACTTTTTGAGCCGCGAGTCCAGTGTTGCGCGAGCCGACTGAACGGCAGCCGCCGCTTGGTCGCCGTGAGTGATCTTGGCAATGGGGAGTAGTGCCGCTTCTGCCTGTGGCAACAGACGATCCAGCCAGCCTTGCACGATCTGTTGGTTTTCGCTGGACTCGGCCACGATTGCCTTGGTGGTGGCATCTACCCATTTCCGGGTTTCGATAAACCATTCGGACATAAAGCGTGTCAGGGTTGCCAATGCAGTGCCGCCGGGCACATTGAGGTTGTCTTTGATGAAGGACTCAAAGATCAACGGATACATGAGGCCATCCAGCACCAGATTTTGGGCAATGTGGAGTTCGACGGGGTCCTGGATCACAAACGAGTCTTCGACATATTTGCGCAAGCCCTGCCATTCGGGGCTGTCTTGCCAAGCGGCTTTGGCGGCATCCAGCGTGGATGGGTCTGCCAGCACCAGGCCAATACGCGTGAGATATTGAGCAATGCCAAGGTGATCCATGGCATGAAAGACCGCAGCCTGCGCCAATGCCGCCCCGTAGCCATAAGCCCCGATCGAAGCATTATTCATGTTGGCGCCCCAGGCCACATGACGCAGCGGAACCAAAACAGTCAGTGCTTTTTCAAGCAAGGCCAGATCCATATCGGCGACAAGATTATTGTCTTCGACAAAGTTGAATCCGGCCTCGGCAACTTCCTGGCTGCGAGCGCGTGCGATGGTGTATGCACCATAATAATATTGGCGTGGGTCCTTCAGGACATACCAATCGGCCAGTTTGATGGCGCTGCGACTGGCATCAAAAATTTCGTATTGGGGACCCCACGTAGGCCGATAATGAAAATTGGCATCGGCCTGAAGATCGTAGGTGCCTTCTTGATAGCGAGAAGCAGGCTTATCACCAAATCGCCGAGCGATATGGCCGTAGGTTTGACGCAAAGGCTGCAAAGTTACGGTGCGCAGATCAATGCTCATTGATGTGCCTCCAAGATGTGAAAAGAATTGATCAACTCAGGCGTTTGACAGCCTGGCTGAGGCTTAGTCCCAGACCGGATTCATCAAGAGTGTCTCGGGGAGGAAGTTCTTCTGGTCGATTGATCTCGCAAAATGCAGCATAGGCATCACTTGGCAAAATCATTTCGACATAGATATCGGGCTCGCCAATCGCGAACTCGAATTCGATGAAACCATCTGTCCTTCGCTTAACCAGTCGGACATACATCCTGGTCACATCAATCGACACAGGTGTCGTTGGCATAGACTTGTCTCCTGAGGCGTGCCGGCCTATCTGGCGGGTTTGGATAACGCCACTATTTTTGCTTGTGGTTCTCCCTGTTCTATGCAGGGTGAAATAATTATATCGGGATTTTTATATTTTATCGAGAATTTTTTTCTTTGAGATACCAAAAGGCATTGCGGGAGGCCCTATCACCTGCAGTTGCAAGTCGGAACGGGGGTACAACTGACAAGCCAGGACCACGCCCTGAGACTCCTCGATTTCAGTCACCCGGGCTCGACTCATGCGACGCACCAGGTAATCACCAGAGGTAACCTGAACCTTGCAAACGCCACAGCCGCCTCCACGGCAACCCACGGGGATGCCTTGGTGACCTGAGCACTCCATGGAGCGCAACACATTGCTGGTTTCTGGACAAGAAAAGGTTTCGTTGCTGTCTTTGACATGGACTTTGTACGACGCCATGAAGCCTCCGCCCCGGATTTGACTGGGATTCCATTAATCTTGGTATTTTATTTATTCTCGATATTATTTCGAATGCTTGCATGAGTAAAGCAAGAAAGACTGCTTTCAAGAAAATTCTCTGCTCAATAATTCACATGGATTCATTTTTTACTGGGTAACCATGGAAAACCCTTGGTTTTTTGCCAGTAAGCTCCAGCAATGAACCCGCTTCATCCTTATCGACAGCCCGGTCATTCCAGCCTGAGTCGCCCAGTGGGTATATGATCAATCTCGAGAATAATAAATGCGGTATGCCTCTGCTGTACCATTGTTTGCAAGCAGTTCTGCCTGCCGCTTCGCAGGCACTCCAAAAGGATCTTCTATGACATCGCCTGCCCTGAACACAACACTCGCGCAGCAGCACGCCTCGACTACTGGCGCCCTGTTCTCCCGCACCCCAAATCTGGCCGATCCCGACACCGATCGCCTGCGAGCGACGATGCGGCAATATTTCCTGGAAACCTTCGATCGCTACGAATCCCTGTTCCAGTGCCTGGCCAGCGACGAGGCCTATTTCATCAAGCCCATCGCCCTGCGCCATCCGCTGATTTTTTACTTTGGTCACACCGCGACCTTTTTCGTCAATAAGCTGCTGCTCACCCGACTGATCGACCAGCGCCTGGACCAACGCCTGGAATCTGTGTTTGCCGTCGGCGTAGACGAAATGAGCTGGGACGATCTGGACGAGAAGAACTATACCTGGCCATCAGTGGCCGAGGTCCAGGTCTACCGTGACCGTGTCCGGAAAATGGTCTGCGACCTGATTGATCACGCCCCTTTGCAATCCCCCATCGACTGGCAAAATCCTTGGTGGGCCATCATCATGGGCGTCGAACACGAGCGTATCCACATCGAGACCTCGTCCGTGCTGATCCGCCAACACGCGCTTAAATACGTGCGCCCCGCCGCTGGCTGGGAACCCCAGACCGATACAGAGGCAACAGCCCCCGTCAACGAAACAATCCAGGTTCCCGCAGGGACCGTGCAGGTGGGCAAGGACTATGCCAGCCCGCAATATGGCTGGGACAATGAGTACGGACGACACACCGCCAATATCGAGGCTTTCCAGGCCAGTCGCTACCTGGTCAGCAATCAGGAATACTTGGCCTTTGTCGAGGCCGGCGGTTATCGCAACCACCGGGACTGGACTGAAGAAGGCCGCGAATGGCTGGATTTCAGTCGAGCTGCACACCCCACCTTCTGGGTCAAAAAAACCCAGGGCTGGGCGCTGCGTCTGATGACCCAGGAAATCCCGATGCCGTGGTCCTGGCCCGTTGAAATCAACTACCTGGAGGCCAAGGCCTTCTGCAACTGGAAAGCCGCCGAGACCGGGCAGCCGGTGCGCCTGCCCACCGAGGACGAGTGGTACCGGCTGTATGACGCCGCCGGCCTGCAAGACCCCACCGACCAGCCCTGCCAAGCCAATCTGCACCTGGACCACGGGGCATCCTCCTGCCCTGTGAATCGCTATGCTCACGGCGCATGGTTTGATGTGGTGGGCAATGTCTGGCAATGGACTGAAACCCCCACGTATCCTTTTGATGGTTTTGACGTCCACCCGGTTTATGATGACTTCACCACACCTACTTTCGATGGTCGCCATAATCTGATCAAGGGCGGGTCCTGGATTGCCTGCGGCAACGAAGCCGTGCGCGCCTCGCGGTATGCATTCAGGCGGCATTTTTTCCAGCATGCCGGTTTCCGCTACGTGATCTCGCATGTACCGGCCGAGGCGCCTGCCGCCTACTATGAAACCGACAAACTGATGTCCGAATACGCTGAGTTCCACTATGGCGAACGCTACTTCGACGTCGCCAACTTCCCCCAGACCCTGGCCCAGCTGGCCATCGATGCCATGGGTAGCCGCCCCCGTCGCCGCGCCCTGGATCTGGGTTGCGCCTCGGGGCGGGCCAGCTTCGAACTGGCCCGGGCCTTCGAGCACGTGACCGGGGTAGATTTCTCTGCCCGGTTCATCAACCAAGGGGTACAGCTGATCCAGACAGGGCAACTGCGCTACACCCTGACTGACGAAGGCGAACTGGTCTCTTATAAAGCCCGCAGCCTGGCCGACCTGGGCCTGCAGGACACGATAGATCGGGTCGAGTTCTATCAGGGCGACGCCTGCAACCTGAAACCCCAATTCACCGGCTACGACCTGGTGCTGGCCGCCAACCTGATCGACCGCCTGTATAACCCGGCCCAGTTTTTGGACCAGATCCACGAGCGGGTGGTACGTGGCGGCCTGCTGATGATTGCCTCGCCCTATACCTGGCTCGAAGAACACACACCGCGCCAGGCCTGGGTGGGCGGCTTCAAGAAAGACGCCGAGAATTACACCACGCTGGATGGACTGCAAGACCACCTGGGCGCGCATTTCCGCCTGGCGTCCGACCCCGTGGACGTGCCTTTTGTCATCCGCGAGACACGCCGCAAATTCCAGCACACCCTGTCTCAGGTCACGATCTGGGAACGGATCTAGGGACCCTCTGAACATAGAGGGTCCCTAGGGAACACAGGCATAAGAAAACAAAACCATATAACCAATTAATATATACTTAAAAACTGAAAAGCTTTGCAGGGACGGACAGGGATTATTAGAATGAAAACCTATAAAACAAGCCGTTTATATAACGGAATTGCTTAACCCCGAGGTCTCCATGAAAAAAATCTCTGCCCTGATTCTGGCCGCAGCATTACCGCTGCTGCTGGCCACTCCCGCCTCCCAGGCCGCCACCGATGGCGACCTGGCTGCCATTCAGCAGTCGGGTGTACTGCGTATTGGCACCGAAGGCACTTATGCGCCCTTTTCATTTCATGACCAGAAGGACAACCAACTGGTGGGCTTTGACGTAGACATTGCCCGCGCACTGGCCAAAGAACTGGGTGTCAAAGCCGAATTCGTCGAAGGCAAATGGGACGGTCTGATCGCCGGACTGAACGTCAACCGCTATGACGTCGTGATCAACCAGGTCGGCATCACGCCCGAACGCCAGGCCAAATACGACTTTTCCGTGCCCTATATTGCATCAGCAGCCGCCCTGATCGTTCGCGACGACAACACCGACATCAAGTCTTTTGAAGACCTGAAGGGCAAGCGCTCGGCCAACAGCATCACCAGCAATTTCGGCAAGCTGGCCCAAGGCTATGGGGCCGAGGTCGTGCCCGTACAGGGCTTCAATGATGCCATTGCCCTGTTGACCTCTGGCCGGGTCGATGCAACCATCAACGATCAATTGTCATTCCTGGACTTCAAGAAGCAACAGCCACAGGCCAAGGTCAAGCTCGTCGCCACCAACGACAGCGCTGAATACAGCAGCTCGGGGGTCTTGATGCGCAAAGACCAGCCCGCGCTAAAGGCCGCCATCGACAAGGCCATCGAGAAAATCAGCAAGGACGGCACTTATAAGTCCATCTCTGAACAGTATTTCGGCGAAGACCTGTCTCCCAAACCGTGGGCTGCACGCTAAGCTTTGCTTATCCCATGCGGCCAAGCCCGGCCAAACCCCGGGCTTGGCCGCATTTTTGCTAGATTCATAAGGACCCCTCTGTGCCAGACTGGCTAGAACTCATGTCGAACTCTCTTTGGCCTTTATTGGTCGGAGGGATAAAATTTACCGTACCACTGGCTATTCTGTCGTTTCTGGCCGGACTGGTGCTGGCGTTTCTGGCAGCCATTGCACGGCTGTTTGGCCCACCGCCTTTGGTGGCCGTCGTGCGTTTTTACATCTGGCTGATTCGTGGCACGCCCCTGCTGGTCCAGCTTTTCCTGATTTTTTACGGGCTACCCAGCATCGGTGTCGTCCTGGATCCGCTGACTGCCGCCCTGATCGGATTTTCCCTGAATATGGGGGCCTACAACGCTGAAGTCATCCGGGGGGCCATCGAAGCCATTCCGAAGGGCCAGTGGGATGCCGCCTATTCCCTGAGCATGACCCGCGCCCAGGCCCTGCGCCGCACGATTCTGCCGCAGGCGGCCCGGGTGGCCGTGCCCCCGCTGTCTAATTCCTTTATTGCATTGGTCAAAGACACGTCCCTGGCAGCCGTCATCACGGTGCCCGAGATTTTTCAGGCGGCCCAGCGCATCGCGTCGGTCACCTATGAACCGCTGATCCTATACACAGAAGCCGCCCTGGTTTACCTGGTGCTGTGCAGTTTTCTGTCGGCCGCGCAGACCCGCCTGGAACGCTATTTTGGCCAACATGCGGTTTTCTCGGAGGGCCAGCGATGATCCAATTAAGCAATATCCGTAAGTCTTTTGGCACCCACGAGGTCTTGAAGTCCGTCAGCGTCACCATCCAGGAGGGCCAGGTCACCGCACTGATCGGCCCATCCGGCAGTGGCAAAAGTACCTTGCTGCGCTGCGTGAATCTCTTGGAAACCCCGGACGAAGGCGAACTGTCCATTGGCGCGGATCATATCCGTTTCTTACCGGGCCGCCACCCGGAACGCATGGCGGTGCAGCGCATCCGCCAGCAAACCGGCATGGTATTTCAAAATTTTCAGCTGTTCCCGCACCAGACGGCTGTGCAGAACGTGATGGAAGGTCTGATTACCGTGAAGCGCTGGTCCCGTGACCGGGCGCACGTCCGGGCCTGCGAACTGCTGGAAAAAGTCGGCCTGAAAGATAAGATGGATGCCTGGCCGACCAGCCTGTCTGGCGGCCAACAGCAGCGCGTGGCCATTGCCAGGGCCTTGGCCCCCGAACCCCAGGTCCTGCTGTGCGACGAGCCCACCTCTGCGCTGGACCCTGGCTTGGCCACCGAAGTCGTGGCCGTGCTGAGCGATCTGGCCGCTGAGGGCATGACCATGCTGATGGCAACTCACGATCTGCGGCTGGCAGCCCATATCGCCAGTCAGACGGTGTTTCTGGAAGATGGCAGCGTGATCGAATCGGGTGAATCCAAGGCCTTGTTCGAGGCCCCTCAGGATCCCCGCACCCAGCGTTTTGTGGCGACTTTAGTCACCTGAGCCAACAATCGCTTTGGCTGGCTGAACCAGGCCCGGGACAGACCGCCTGCTGAAATACAGTCAGCGGGCAGGCGCAGACGTGGCGACGGGCGTAGCAGCCGTGTATTTTGCGCCGGCCACGCAGGCCACGACAAAGACCGTGACCACCACCATGGTCACGGTCACTGATTCGCCCAATAGCCAGGCCGACAACAGCAGCCCCAGAAAAGGCTGCAGCAACTGCAGCTGTCCTACTGCAGCAATGCCCCCCAGGGCCAGGCCGCGATACCAGAATACAAACCCGATCAGCATGCTGAACAAGGCCACATAGGCCAAACCCAGCCAGGCCGACATCGGCACCATGGCAGGATCGGCTGGCCACCACAGCCCCATCAAGGGCACGCTGATGGGCAGCGACAGGACCAGCACCCAGCAAATCACCTGCCACCCACCCAGGCGGCGCGACAGACGGCCACCCTCGGCGTAGCCATAGCCACAACTGAGAATCGCCCCCATCATCAGAGCATCTGCCCCCAGCGAACCGGAGCCATCCTGGCTGAAGGCAAAGCCCGCCACAGACGCCGCCCCCAGCACGGCAAAGGCCCAGAATGCCCGAGACGGGCGCTCGCCCCCCAGCCAAGTGCCGAATATGGCCGTGGCCAAAGGCAACAAGCCGATGAACACCAAGGAATGCGCCGACGTGATGGTGCGTAGTGCCAGCGCCGTGCACAATGGAAACCCAACGACCACCCCCAGCGCGACCAGCGCCAAAGTCCGCCATTCGGCCCGGGTGGGGCGCTGATTCTGATTGACCACGAGCAAAATCAGCGCCAACAACCCAGCCAAGGCGGCACGCCCGGCCGTGACAAACAAGGGGTCCAGCCCCAGCACCGCCACCCGCGTGGCAGGCAATGAGCCACTGAAAATCGCCACGCCTATTGCGCCATTGATCCATCCGCGTGTGTTTGCCTGCATAAAAGTCCTGTTTCTTCATGGGTTCTGAACAGATACTATGCCGCCCCACGTATTTTCAAGCCAGATACAGTCTGGTACAGTGAGTCTGAACTGTACTGGTTTTGGAAAACATGTCCGCGCCATCCACAAGCATCAGCCGCACCACGCATGTCATGCAGTATGTGCACCAGCGTATTGCTGCCCGAGAATGGCAGCCCGGCACGCGCCTGCCGTCCTTGCGTTCTATGGCCCGCCACCAGGGCGTATCCAAATCCACCGTGGTCGAAGCCTATGAACGGCTGGTGACAAACGGCACGATCCGCCCCCAGGCTGGCTCCGGTTTTTATGTTACTGGCCCGCTGGTGCCCCTGTCGCTGGCAGAAATCGGCCCGCGCCTGGACCGCCAAGTCGATCCGCTTTGGGTCGCCCGGCAATCCCTGGACACGGGCATCCAGGCGCTGAAGCCCGGCTGTGGCTGGCTACCCGCCAGTTGGATGCCCACCGAGGCCATCCGCCAGGCCCTGCGCAAGGCGGCGCGAGACCCCGCCGATGCCCTGACCGACTACGCCGCCGCGCTTGGCCTGCCGGCCTTGCGGGCGGCCATTGCACAACAGCTGTCGCAGCGCGGCCAGTCCGTGGACCCCAGGCAAATACTGATCACGGATTCCGGCACACAAGCCATCGACCTGCTGTGCCGGTTCCTGATCCGGCCAGGGGATACCGTGCTGGTGGACGACCCGTGCTACTACAACTTTCTGGCCCTGTTGCGCGCCCACCAGGCCACGGTCATCAGCGTGCCTTACCAGCCAGACGGCCCGGACATGGACCGCTTCCAGCACGCCTTGATCCAGCACCGTCCCCGGCTGTATCTCAGTAATTCCGGGCTGCACAATCCCACTGGGGCCAGTCTGTCTTCCCAGAAGGCGCGGCAGATCCTGGATCTGGCCCAAATGCATGATCTGATCCTGATCGAAGACGATATCTTCAGTGCCTTCGAACCTGCTCCATCGGCCCATCTGGCCTGGCTGGACGGGTTCCAACGCGTCGCCCAGGTCGGCAGTTTTTCCAAAACCCTATCGGCCAGCCTGCGCTGCGGCTATCTGGCGGTGCGCACTGACTGGATCGATGCGCTGGCCGATCTGCGCACCGCCACCACTTTTTCCGGGTCAGGCCTCACCCAGCACATTGTCAGCCACGTGTTGCAGGCGCCCGCCTGGCCCCGCCACCTCGGCATCTTGCGCCAGCGTCTGACCCAGGCCATGGGGCGCGCGGTTCCCCTATTGCAAGGGCTGGGCCTGGAGCCCTGGCACGTTCCACCAGGTGGTATGTTTATATGGTGTCGGCTGCCAGAGGGGCTCGACAGTAGTCTGTTGGCCACGCTGGGCCTGCGACACGGCCTGGTGCTGGCCCCGGGCAACGTCTTCAGCCTGTCCCAGGCCGCCGACAATATGCTGCGCTTCAATGTGTCCCAAATGGACGACCCTCGATTGCCCGAGCTGCTCAAAACCCTGATGCAACAGGCCCGCAACACGGCCCATTCTGCTGCGACGCCCAGCCCCTCATCCCTTTCATCGTTTCCATGCCCCCTATGACCGGATTACAGCCCACCGAAGTCCTCAATGCTTTCCAGGGTTCATTGCGCACGCAGATCGAAGCCCTGCCGCTGGCGTGGCGCACTGCACTAGAGGCGCCTCATCTGCAGAACGTACTGTCCCGACTCGATACTATGCTGTCCGAACGACTGGCCCAGGGAGCGGAAATCTATCCATTGCGGCCGTTCCGCGCCCTGATCGAGATTCCCCCCGAGGACGTGCAGGTGGTCATTGTCGGACAAGACCCCTACCACGGCCCCAATCAGGCGCAGGGCCTGGCGTTTTCCGTGCCGGATTTCTGCCCCACCCCGCCGAGTCTGCGCAATATGTTCAAGGAGCTGGCCCAGGAATACGGTGCACCCGAACACCCCCCACGCAATAGCCTGGTGCGCTGGGCCCGTCAGGGCGTGCTGCTGCTGAATACGTCCCTGACGGTCGAAGCTCATCAGCCGGCTTCACACGCCAAAAAGGGCTGGGAACACATTACCGACGCCCTGATCATGCGCGTACTGCGCGAATCCCGCCCCAAGGTGCTGATGCTGTGGGGCAACCACGCCCAGGCACGCAGCCACCTGCTGGAATTACAGGCCCCCGCCGGACCCGTGCAAGTGCTGATGGCCAACCACCCATCGCCGTTATCCGCCATGCGGCCTCCTCGGCCATTCATCGGCTGCGGACATTTTCGTCAGGCCAACGATTGGCTGCAGGCCCAGGGACAGTCAGGCATCGACTGGATGCTGGGGCGCAGCCCCAGCGCCGTCGCGGGATATGGCGGCTGATGCGTCCAGGGCCGCCTGAGTCACCTGCACCGGCCAGATCCGCACACAATCCCGACCGGATACCTTAGCGGCATAGAGAGCCTGATCGGCACAAGCCAGCAAACGATCCAGGTTGTAGTCGATCTGCTGCGCGCATGCGATCCCGATACTGACCGTCAACCGGCACGGCAAGCGGGAAGCCTGATCCGCCAGCCGCATGCGAATGCGGGTCGCCAGTGCCTGGGCGCTGAGTGGCCCCAGGTTCATCGCCAAAACGGTGAATTCCTCGCCGCCCAGTCGGGCAGGCAGGTGCTCCTTATCCGCGCACTCGCGCAGAACCTGGGAAAAACACACCAGGACCTCGTCGCCGGCCTCGTGCCCAAAGCGGTCGTTGACGGATTTAAACCAATCCAGGTCACACATCAGCACGGCGACATCGGCGTGATCCTGACGGGCGTGCTCCAGCATCGAGGCACCGCGCTCGAATAAGGCACGGCGATTGGGAAGCTTGGTCAGCGCATCATGCAAGGCAGCATAACGATAATTTTGTTCGGCCTGGGCGCGCACCATCATCAAAATGCCATATGACATGCTGACGGCAAAAAACAGGCCTTCGAAGATGACCAGGGCAAAATCCGGCCAGGTTCGCCAGACGGCGGACTGCAAGGGGCTGGCCACCATACGGTACAGGTAAAACAGCCCATGCAACGTCAGAAACAGCACAATGGCCAACGCAGCAGGATTGGATTTATGCCAGGCCGGCCTGACGGCCATCAGGCATGCGCCGATGTACACCAGGCTGAGGGCCGAATAACCGGCGGTACGCCAATTGGCGTTGGCGAAAAATACAGGCCATTGGCACAGCAGCAGCCAGACAAACGCCCCGACCCCCAAATACAGCCACTGCACAGGCTTGCCCCTGAAAATGTTCAGGCTGGTCCATAGACAAGCATGCGACGTGATAAACAGCATATTGGACACAATGATGACAGGCGTCTGCCATGCATCGTGCCCCCGAAACGCGCCTAGAAAAAACCCCAGGCAAGCCATCCACATGCCAACGGCCGCCCACAGCAAGGTGCGGTCTCGTCCCCCCTGAAAAGCCGCCATGAACGTCAGGCCGCCGACCAGGAAAAGAACAAAGGCCTCGATGATCAACATAGTGGTCGGATCAAGCGTCACGGGGCCCCCATCGTTTAGAACGGATATTTCATCATAAGTCCTCGTTTTTAACCATTGCCAACCTGCGGATCAACCCAGGCATGCGCCTCTTGACGGAATCAGGAAAATAGCACCCGCGCACGGATGCAAAGCCTGGATGGCTTCATGCTATCGTGCTGTATTCCTGCTGCTTGATCGCTTTAACCAGGCCTGCGCGCCTGTCGCATACCAATGTCTGCTTCTGCTACCCCGCTCTCCATTCCCAGCCTGACTGCCCCGGTGGCCATGGGGTATATCCCCTTGGGTGCCGTCTTCGGGTTTTTATTCGTCCAGGCCGGTGGAGCAGGCTGGCTGGCCCTGCTATCCAGCCTGCTGATCTACGCCGGGGCGGCGCAGTTCATGATGGTGCCTATGTTGGCTGCCGGACTGCCCTTGGGCACCATCGCCCTGGCCACCCTGGTCCTGAATCTACGGCACGTGTTTTACGGCCTGTCGCTGCTGAACCACATGCCGACCCAACGCTGGCAGCGTTGGTACAGCATTTTCTCCCTGACCGACGAGTCCTATTCTGTCCTGACCGCCTTGAAGCCGCAGGACCGCACACGCCGCATGGCGCTGGTCTGCGCCCTGAACCAGGGCTGGTGGGTGCTGGGCACCGCATTGGGGGTATTCCTGGGTGCGCGGGTGCAGATTGGCCTGACTGGCCTGGATTTTGTGCTGGCGGCCCTGTTTGCCGTGCTGGCCGTCGAACAATGGCGTGTCCGGCTGGATGCGGTCCCGATCTGGATTGCACTGACCGCCTATGTGGTGGCCCTGGTGGTGCTGCCAGGACAGGCCCTGGCCGTTGCGATTGCACTCAGCCTGATGGCCGCCGCACTGCGGCCGGCACGTCCAACCGTCGGCCGCCAGGCCCATTCTCAACATGACTGATACCCACTATGTTCTAGCGGCGATTGGCCTGATGGCCGCGATAACCGTCGGCCTGCGCGCCCTGCCGTTCATCGGTGGGCATTGGCTGCGGCGCCACCCCCTGGTGCATAAGCTGGGCGATGCCCTGCCCCTGTCCATCATGGTGCTGCTGCTGGTGGACACCGTTGCCAGCCAGGCAGGCAGCAACCCGGCTGGCATCTGGCAAGAACTGCTGGCCGTGGCTCTGGTGGTCTTGCTGCAATGGCGCACCCGGCAGACGCTGCTGAGCATTGTGGTCGGCACCGCTGCGTATATGGTGCTGCGGACGCTATGAACCCTACAATCAGGCTACTGTTTTACTGTTCAGGATATCAATATGCCCAGCTTTGACACTGTCTCCGAAGTCGACAAACACGAACTGACCAACGCCGTGGATCAGGCCAACCGAGAACTATCCACCCGCTTTGATTTCAAAGGCACTGACGCCAAGTTCGAATTGGATGGCTATGTGATCACCCAATCGGCCTCCAGCGCCTTTCAGCTCAACCAGATGTTGGATATTTTGCGCGGGCGGCTGTCGGCCCGCAGCATTGACGTACGCTGCCTGGAACTGGCCGATCCACTGGAAAACCTGGGGGGCGCCCGCCAGAAAATCACTATCCGCCAGGGCATCGAACAGGCCGTCTCGAAAAAACTGATCGCTGCCATCAAACAAGCCAAGATCAAGGTGGAAACCCAGATCACCGGCGACAAGCTGCGAGTCACCGGTAAAAAGCGCGATGACTTGCAAGAAGCCATCGCGCTGTTGCGCAAGACCGATGTAGACCTGCCGCTGCAGTTTCAGAATTTCCGGGACTGAAACCCGGCCACAGCCGACAGGCCGCCTGGCTTACAGATTCAGGATGTTGGCGACGTAATCGGCGTCTTTATCCCCCCGCCCGGACAGATTGATCAGAATATGCTGATCGGGTGACAGGCTGGGGGCGGTACGCATCGCCCAAGCCACGGCATGGGCGCTTTCCAGGGCCGGAATAATGCCTTCAACCCTGGACAGGGTCATGAAGGCATCCAGACATTCCTGGTCGGTCACCGCCTGGTAATCCACCCGCCCCAAATCTTTAAGATAGCTGTGCTGCGGCCCCACCCCTGGGTAATCCAGGCCCGAGGCAATGCTGTGGACCGCCGCCGGAGTGCCATCGGCATTTTCCAGCACATAGCATTTCATGCCGTGGATGGCACCGGGTTTCCCCATGCTGAGTGTCGCGGCATGCCGTCCTGGCTTGTCCACGCCTTCGCCCGAGGGTTCGACCCCCACCAGTTGGACATCGGCATCCGACAAAAAGGCCGTGAACAGCCCAATTGCGTTCGAGCCGCCCCCCACGCAGGCGGCGACCATATCCGGCAAGCGCCCATGGCGGTCCAGAAACTGCTGACGCGCCTCGCGCCCCACAATGCTTTGGAAATCCCGCACCATCATGGGAAAAGGATGCGGCCCAACCACCGAACCAATGGCATACAGGTATTCGTCCGGGTTGGTCAGGTATTCCTCGAAGGCGCTATCGACGGCTTCTTTAAGGGTAGCCGCCCCCTGGGTGACCGGCACCAGCTTGCAACCCAGAATGCGCATCTTGGTGACATTGGGGTGCTCTTTTTCGATATCGACCTGGCCCATATGAATTTCGCAGGGAATACCCACCAGCGCGCAAGCGGTCGCCAAGGCCACCCCATGCTGGCCTGCGCCGGTCTCGGCAATGACTTTTTTCTTGCCCATGAAGCGCGCCAACAGGGCCTCGCCCAAGCAATGATTGATCTTATGCGCCCCCGTGTGATTGAGATCCTCGCGCTTCAGGTGGATTTGGGCGCCGCCCAACTGCGTCGATAAGCGCCGCGCATGGAAGATCGGGCTGGGACGCCCGACATAATCGGCATATAACTGAGCGAGTTCTTCCTGGAAATCCTGGCGCTGCGTAATACGGGCATAGGCAGCGCCTATATCGTCCATGGCCTGTTTCAGGTGCGGCGGCACCAGTTGGCCTCCGTAAGGTCCAAAAAAACCATCGGCATCGGGCATGGGGGCAAAATCGGGCAGGCTGCTCATGGAAAATCCTGGGTGAGTGATGATAGGAATCAATTCAACAGAATATTGTGTGAGGCTTTCTGATGGTCGTCAATCGCGACAAACACGGGCTTGGTCGATGTCCCTGATGGCATCAGCGGCAAAGGACCGTCGTGGGGCGTTCAGTCCTATACTGCCGATGAGAGTTCCGCCCGACACTGACGTGAACCGCCTCCGTGATCAACGACAAAAGGCACAATCATGACGACTTATGATGTAAGACTGATAGGGAAACGCGATATCGCCGAAGGCTCGATGGAATTTACGCTGGAAAAGCCCGCCGACCTGGATATCCGGGCCGGGCAATTTTGCGACGTCAAGCTTCCCAGTCCGGAAGGCACGCCCAAGCACGACATGATGCACGGGTTTTCTTTTGTCAATGCACCCTTTGAGCCCCACGTCGTGGTCGCCACCCGCATGCGCGGCACGGCATTCAAAAACGCATTCAAAGCCACGCCGGACGGCACCATGGTGAAACTCATTGCGCCATTCGGGGATTTCACCCTGCACAAGACCGAAACCGTCCCGGCGGTTTTCATCATCGGCGGCATCGGCATTACCCCGGCGCGCAGCATGATTGTCCAGGCGCTGCACGACCATACCGCGCACCAGATCACGCTGATCTACGCCAACCGCACGCCGGCTCAGGCAGCCTATACCACCGAACTCCAACAACTGGCCGACACGCACCAGAACTTCACTTTCGTGCCTGTCTTCACCGAGACCCAGGTCGGCGGCGCCGAACACGGGCGCGTGAATGCCGACATGATTCGCCGCCATGTACCCGATCTGGCCACGCCCCGCTTTTACCTGGCTGGTCCCGAAGGCATGGTCAAGGCCATGCGGGCCCTACTGATTGCTACCGGCGCCAACGAAGACAATATCCGCGCTGAAGAATTCGAAGGCTATTGACCACGTCTATGAATATTGGCCTTCTGCAATGCGACGATGTCGCCGACGACCTGCAAGCACGGCATGGCAGCTATCCCGACATGATCCGCAGCCTGCTGCAGGCCGCCGATCCACGCGTCCAGTTAACCGTCTTTGCCTGCCACCAGGGGCAGTTTCCCCAGCAGGCCAGCGGGATGGATGGGTGGATCACCACCGGCTCGAAGTGCGGGGCCAATGATGATGCCGACTGGATCAAGCAGCTCGCAGATTTCATGCGTGCGCTGTGGCAGGCAAAACAGCCTCTGGTAGGGATCTGCTTTGGGCACCAACTGATGGCCAAGTCCCTGGGCGGGCAGGTAGTGCGCAGCCCAAGGGGCTGGGGCCTCGGTATCTACCCCACGACCATTGTCCAACGAGAACCCTGGATGAGTCCCTGGTATGCCGATGGATTACAGCTACTGGCCAGCCACCAGGATCAGGTGCTTGAGCTCCCACCCCAGGGTCGCGTACTGGCCCAAAGCGGGTTTTGTCCAATCTATATGATGCAGGTGGGCGAGACTTTTCTAGGCATTCAGGGTCACCCGGAATTCACCCGGGCATATTTGGCCGACCTGCTGGCTTCACGTCGCGGCCACCTGGATGCCCAGCGTCTGCAGGCAGCGCGCCACAGCCTGCGCCAACCTGAACATGGCATCGTGCTGGCACACTGGATACTGAATTTTATTCGGGGGGCAGCCTCAAAAGCTGCAACATAGCCTGCGCCCGCGTCGGGTCCAGGCGGTCGGCCTGCACGGCCAGACGCACACCGCGCTGGCCTAGCTGATCATAGAGCTGGCACATGGCCGGGTCCAATTCCTGCAAGGCGTGGCGATGCTGCTGTATCGTGCCGACATCCCCGCGCGACACCGGGCCAGGCATGCCCGCCGCCACCCCGCTATGGGCCAGGGACTCCAGGGTGCCGCGCAGCAGGGGCAACAAGGCATCCAGCGCCTGCTGTTCAGTGGCCCCCCAGGATTGCCATAAGCGCACGGCCTCGGCCATCAGGACATGAATATGCTGGGCAGCATAAGTACCCGAGGCGTGATAGCGCACCCGCGCATCCGGCGGCAGATCCAGGCCTTTACAGCCCAGCCGGGTGGCCAATTCCCCCAATTGCGCACGCAGTTCAGGATCATCGGCCTCGATCGCGACAGTGCAGCCTGGCAGGCTATCTGCCGCCACCCCGGCATCCACCCCAAAAGCCTGCATGGGATGGAAACCGCCCACCTGCGCGCCCGCCTGGCGGGCGGCCTGCAACGCCGCAACCGGGGTGGCGCCGCTGCAGTGCACCACCTGCTGGCCCGCACGCCAGGACAACGTCTGTGCCACCTGGGCAATGGCCGCATCGGGCGTGGTAATGAACACCAATGCACAATCATCAACCAAGGCCTGGGGGCTGACTGCCTGACAGTCTGTCAGCCGTTGGGCCATGTGTTGGGCAGAGGCGTCGTGACGGCTGGCCACCCGGCATACCGGCAAACCAGCCCGCTGCAGGGCCAGGGCCAGGGCGCTGGCCAGACGGCCAGCACCGATGAAGCCCAGGCGAGGCGCAGCGGCAGTCACTGGATCGTGCATCACGGATCAGGCAGAGATCTTTTCAGCGAACTGCACCAGCCGACGTGCCTGGTAGCCAATGCTGGCCTGGACCTCGTCGGTGAACGGCGCCCCCTGAGTGTGGCTATAACCATAGGGATTCCCGCCGGTCTTGAAGATACATGGGTCCGTAAACCCAGGCGCCACCACCAAACCGCCCCAGTGAAACACGGTGGTATAGAACGACAGAATGGTGGCCTCCTGGCCGCCATGGGTATTCTGGGCCGAGGACATGGCGGAAACCGCCTTATTGGCCAGACCGCCCTTGGCCCAGAAGCCCCCCAGGGTATCGATAAAGGCCCGCATCTGGCTGGCCATCACGCCAAAGCGCGTGGGGCACGAAAACAAATAGGCATTGGCCCATTCCAGGTCCTCTACCGTCGCATGCGGGATATCGGCGGTTTTGTCGGCCTGGGCCTTCCAGGCTTCCTGGCCGGCCACGACCTGGGCGGGAGCGGTTTCGGGCACCTTCAGCAAACGCACCTCGGCCCCCGCCGCCGTGGCTGCCTGGGCGGCGATGGAGGCCATCTGGTGGTTGGTGCCATAGGTGGAGTAGTAAACAATGGCAAGTCTGACGCTCATGGAGATCTCCTGAGAAATTCACACAATGACGACCATCAATCGAGCACATGGCCTGCGCCGACTGTACACCCTATTTGTTTTCTTCGTCATCATCCGGGCGTTCGTCCAGATGTAGCTTATGCAACACACGATGGGCCAGCGGGGCCAGCACAATCCCCAAGGTGGCCATGAAGACCAGGCCCACAAAAATGCCATACACGGAAAAAAACAGCTTGCCCGCGACTGTCGTGGGCAAGGCAATAGTGCCAATACCCGCCACAATCAGGGCTATATTGAAAACGGCATCGTGCAAATTGATCGATTCGAACCACATATTGCCTGCCACCCCCAGCACCATGATGACTGCGATCACTCCGACGGCATACAGGGAGTGCACCAGCAAGCGCCAGGCAAAACGGTGTCTGGGCAACAGGTCTTCGTGTTTTGATTCGTACATGGCAATACCTACTTTGTAGCTAGACTATATTGAGCAGGCGTGAACCCCATCCTTTGGACGGTTTGTTGCACAACGCGCATCTTAACCCAAGGGACGAATACTAGCTCAAGGTTACTCGTTGTATTGCTCGCATCCCTCCGCAAAAGCGCGATGTTTCTCTTTGTTGGCCCGTGATAAAGTGACAAACATGAAGTCACCATATCCCAGATGCCATGAAGGGCAATCATGATTGATCCCACCTTAGTAGATCTGTCGCGCATCCAGTTTGCGTCTACAGTGATGTACCACTTTTTGTTTGTACCGCTGACGCTGGGCCTGTCGTTCCTGCTGGCCATCATGGAAACCATTTACGTGATGACTGGCCGCGCCATCTGGCGACGCATGACGATATTCTGGGGGGGGCTGTTCGGCATCAATTTTGCCCTGGGAGTCGCCACCGGGGTGGTGATGGAGTTCCAGTTCGGCATGAATTGGGCCTATTACAGCCAGTATGTGGGTGATATTTTCGGGGCACCCCTGGCCATCGAGGGCCTGATGGCCTTTTTCATGGAAGCCACCTTCGTCGGCCTGTTCTTCTTTGGCTGGGATCGCATGTCGAAAATCAGCCACCTGATCATCACCTGGCTGGTGGCCATCGGCTCGAACTTCTCGGCCCTCTGGATTCTGATTGCCAATGGCTGGATGCAGAATCCCGTCGGGGCGGTCTTCAATGCCGCGACCATGCGCATGGAACTGACCGACTTCGGGGCGGTGATCTTCAACCCCGTCGCCCAGGCAAAGTTCGTGCACACTGTCAGTGCCGGTTATGTCATGGGCTCTATGTTCGTGATGGCCGTCAGCGCCTGGTATCTGATCCGCAACCGCCACCACGATCTGGCCCGACGCTCCATGATCGTCGCCGCCAGCTTCGGCCTACTGGCCTCTTTGTCGGTCGTGGTGCTGGGCGACGAAAGCGGCTACCTGACCACCGAACACCAGAAAATGAAGCTCGCCGCCATCGAGGCCATGTGGGAGACAGAACCCGCCCCCGCCAGCTTCAACTTGTTCGCCATCCCCGACCAGGCGGAAAAGAAAAACTATCTCGATATTGAAATCCCCTATGTGATGGGAATCATCGGTACGCGCTCGCTGGACACGCCCATCCCTGGCATCAACGAATTGGTCGAACGCGCCAAACAATGGACACGAGAAGGCTTGTTGGCGTATTCCGCCCTGCAGACGCTGCAGGCCAATCCAGATGACCAGGCCGCCGAGGCCCAATTCCTGAAATACCGCCACAACATGGGCTATGCCCTGCTGCTGAAACGCTACATGACAGACATTACCCAGGCCACGGAAGCCGACATCGCCCTGGCGGCCAACAGCACCGTGCCAGAGATCGCCCCGCTGTACTGGACATTTCGCATCATGGTGGCCTGCGGCTTGTTCTTCATCGGTTTTTTCATCTATGCGTTCTGGCTGGCCTCGACCCGCCAACTGCTCAGCTCACCCCGTTTCTGGCGGGTTGCTCTGTGGGCGCTGCCCCTGCCATGGATCGCCATCGAATGCGGCTGGTTCGTGGCTGAATTCGGTCGCCAGCCCTGGGTGATCGAAGGCATACTGCCCACCTTTTATGCCGTATCCAGCTTGCAGGTCAGCGATCTGCTGATCTCGCTGGCGTTTTATGCCGTGCTGTATACCATTTTGCTGATCGTGGGCATCAAGGTCATGCTGAAAGCCGTCCGCCAGGGGCCCCACGAACCTGATGACGCCGCCCCAAAACCGGGCCTGCCAGACGTATCTCGCGCCTAACCCCAGGAACACATCATGGATACCCTGATTCCCTTTGATTTTTCTACCCTGCGCGTGATCTGGTGGGTGCTGCTGGGCTTGTTGCTGACCGGCTTTGCGATCATGGACGGCTTTGATCTGGGGGTGGCGGCAGCCCTGCCCCTGGTGGCCAAGACCGACACTGAACGGCGCATCGTGCTGAATGTCATCGGCCCCGTCTGGGAAGGCAACCAGGTCTGGCTGATTCTCAGTGGCGGCGCCGTCTTTGCCGCGTGGCCTTTGCTGTATGCCATGGCATTTTCCGGCTTTTACCTGGCCATGCTGCTGTTGCTGCTGACGCTGATCCTGCGCCCCATCTGCTTTCAGTACCGCAGCAAGATGCACGGCACCCGCTGGCGCAGCACCTGGGATGGTCTGCTGTGCGCCTGCGGGGTGGTGGCCTCGCTGGTATTTGGCGTGGCCGTAGGCAACGTCATCCTGGGCGTGCCCTTTGACTACGAAGTCGCTACCTTGCGCCCGTTCTATCATGGCACCATATTTGATCTGTTCACGCCCTTTCCCCTGCTGTGCGGGGTGCTGGCCCTGTGCATGATGCTGATGCACGGCACCATCCTGCTGGCCTGGAAAACCGAGGGCGACATTGCGGCACGGGCGCGCAGGCTGACCCGTCTTTGTGGCCTGCTGACCGCCGTGCTGTTCGTGGTGGCAGGCAGCTGGGTGGCCTGGGGCATGCACGGCTACGTCATCAGCAGCCCCATCGTCTATGACGCCATTTCCACGCCGCTGGGCAAAACCGCCCAGATCGTCGACGGCGCCTGGATGCACAACTATGCGCGTTGGCCGCTGATGTGGCTGGCCCCCTTAATTGGTGTCTTGGGGGCCGTGCTGGCCGCGCTACTGGTGGGCCGACCCAATAAGGTCTGGGCGTTCCTGGCCTCTACCGCCAGTTTGACAGGCGTACTCTGGACATTCGGTCTAAGCCTGTTTCCCTTTTTATTGCCCTCGTCGCTGAATCCCAATGTCAGTCTGACAATCTGGGACGCCTCTTCCAGCCAGGCGTCCTTATGGATCATGCTGTTGGCGACGATTATCTTCCTGCCCATTGTTATTGCGTACACCTCCTGGGTGTACCGCGTGATGCGCGGCAAGGTCACCGAAAAAAATCTCGAAGGTCATGCTTACTAAGCCTGACAAGGAGCTCTCATGTGGTATTTTTCCTGGGCCTTAGGACTGGGACTGGCCTGCGCCTTCGCCATACTCAATGCCTTGTGGCATGAACTCAGCGAGGACGAGTAAAGCAGCCAGCCCATGTCTGGCCGCGCGTCATCCGCCCCAAGATCGACGGACACGACCCTAGATCCGACGCAATCGCGCTGGCTGGCCAAGCTGTGGCGCCAGCAGCGCACCCGCTTCATCTGGGCCGTAGCCGCCCCCTTGCTGGTCGGGCTGCTGCTGGTCGTTCAGGTCGGGCTGCTGGCGCAGGTATTGGGCGGGGTCATCAACCACGACCTGCCCGGCACCGATAGCTGGCCCTGGATCGCCGGCATTGCCGGACTGGTGCTGCTGCGGGCGGTCCTGTCCTTTTCCGGCGAACGCGCCGCCAGCCGTGCCGCCGAGGCCATCAAGGCGGCACTGCGCCAGGCCCTGTTCAAGCAATTGCTGGCCCACGGGCCTCACTGGACGCGCCAGCAGGTCTCAGGCGAACTGGCCAGCGCCCTGGTCGATCAGGTCGAACAATTGGACGGTTTCCTCAGCCGCTACCAGGCCTCAGCCATTGCCGCCGTCTTTCTGCCCTTGGCGTTTGGGTTGGTGCTGCTGCCGCTGGACTGGCTGGCGGCCCTGATCATGCTGCTGACGGCCCCCTTGATTCCGGTCTTTATGGCCCTGGTGGGCTGGGGGGCCGAAGCCGCCAGCCAGCGCCACCAGCAGGAAATGACCCGTTTGTCCGGCGTCTTCACCGACCGCCTGCGCGGTGCCTTTACCTTGCGGCTGTTTGGCCGGGCAGACGATGAAACCACCGCCATGCGCGACGCCAGCCAACGCTTGAGCCAACGCACCATGGCGGTGCTGCGCATAGCCTTTCTGTCATCTGCCGTGCTGGAGTTCTTTGCCGCCCTGGGGGTCGCCGCCATGGCCCTGTATATCGGCCTGAGCTACCTGGGATATCTGCAGTTTCGCGCCGAGGCGATCAGCCTGCCTCTGGGATTATTTGCCTTGTTCATGGCACCCGAGGTCTATAACCCCCTGCGCCAGATGGCGGCCAACTACCACGACCGGGCAGCGGCCCGCGCCGCCGTGGGGCAGATCGACCAATTGTTTGGTGGCCTGCCGAATCTGGCTGCCGACCCAGCGCATCCGCTAGTCCTGGCGACCCAGGAAGTGTCCGACGCCAGGTATTGGACGCCCGCCGCAGCACGCGATGCCAGCATCCAGCTGCGGGGCTTGAGCCTGCCCGGTCGACATCCAGACGAATTTCTATTGCGGGATATCACGCTGCACATGCAAGCTGGCGAGCATCTGGCCATCATGGGCCATAGTGGGGTCGGCAAGACCACGCTGCTGGAAACCTTAGTGGGCTTGCGCGGTGCAGGCCTTGGCCAGCTTAGCCTGTTGGGTCAATCCAGAACACTGACCCCAGACGGCCCCGCCCAGCCTCACCCTGCCCTGGGAAAAGACCTGGCCTATATCGGCCAGCGCCCCTTCTTTCTGGCAGGCTCGGTGGCCGACAACCTGCATCTGGTGGCACCGGACGCCCCGGAGGCCGACTTGCTACAGGCGCTGGATCAGGCCTGCGCGTTGGATTTCGTGCTGGCCAGCCCGCTGGGCCTGCACATGCCCCTGGGCGAGGCCGCCTACGGTCTGTCGGGTGGCCAGCGTCAGCGTCTGGCGCTGGCCCGTTTATTTTTGCTGAACCCTGCCCTGGTGGTGCTGGACGAACCCACCGCCCATCTGGATGCCGACACCAGCCGCCAACTGATGGCCTCGCTGCAGCGCTTCTGTGCCGGGCGCACCCTGATCGTGGCCACCCACGACATCGCGGCGGCACACACCCTGGGTCGCAGGATCAACCTGGATGAACTGAAGGACTTGCCTGACCATGCCGCGCAGGTTTGAAAGCATCGCCTGGTTCTTGCCCCGCTGGCGGCCTTTGCTGGCGGCGGTCCTGGTGGCACTGGTCACCGTGTGGGCCGGAGTGGGCTTATTCATGGTGGCCGGCTGGTTTTTGACAGCGGCATTTCTGGCAGGCTCCATGCTGGGGTTCGATCTGTTCGCGCCATCGGCCTTGATTCGCGGCCTGTCGTTCCTGCGCATCGGATCGCGCTACGGCGAACGGGTGCTGGGGCATGCCGCTACCCTGGATTTACTGGCCGAACTGCGTACCCGGGTATTCGCGCACACCATGACTTTCAGCCCGGCCCAGTTGGCCAACTGGCGCGAAGGCGACCTGGTGGCGCGCTTGACCAATGATGTAGACGTGCTGGACAGCGTATTTCTACAGTTGATCTCCCCCGCCCTGGTGGCCTGTCTGGCAGCGCTGTCTTTCGGAGTGCTGGCGGGCCAGTATGCCCCCTGGCTGGCGACCTCGGTGGCCTTGTTGCTGGTGTTTGCCTCCCTGTGCGTTCCCGCCCTGCTGGCCTGGCGCGCACAAGCGCCCGGCGCCCAGTTGCAACTGCATGCCGCCTGGACCCGCAACCAGATCCACCAAGCCGTCCAGGCACACGCCGACATCACGGCCTTTGCCCTGCAGGACAGCGCTCAAATCCAATTTTCCCAAGCCTGCCAGCAGTTGGCCCAAGCGCGGGATCGCCTGTCCGCTCTGGGAGCCTGGGGTCAGTTGCTGCAACAGCTCGTCCTGGGTCTGGCCCTGGTGCTGATGCTGCTGTTGGGCATGCACGCCATCCAGGCCGACGCACTAGACGGCCCGGTGTGGGTGGGCATCGTGCTGGGGGGGCTGGGCCTGTTCGAAGTCGTCGGCCCACTGATGCGCGGCGCATCCCGCGCCGGGGCCATGAGCAAGGCTGCCGCCCGCGTGCGCCAACTATTGACTACGCCCGCCAGCCAGATGATCGTGGATCAGCCCGTCAGCCTGCCCACCGAGGGAACTCTGGCCCTGCAACAGGTTTCTTTTCGCTACGCAGATGGCCCGTGGGTCTTGCAGGATCTGGACCTGCGCGTCGAGCCCGGCGAACGGGTCGCCATCATGGGGGCCAGCGGGGCCGGCAAATCGACCTTGTTGTCGCTATGCCTGCGGATCATGGACCCCCAACAAGGTTGCGTCAGCCTGGGCGGGGTGGATCTGAAACAGACCCAGCCCGACGAACTGCACACCCGGATTGCCCTGCTGTCACAGTTTTCGCCTGTATTCCTGGGCACGGTGCGCGACAATCTGTGCATTGCCTGCCCGCAGGCCACCGATACACAATTGTGGCAGGCGCTGGCCCAGGCCCAACTGGGCGGCTTCATCAGCAGCCTGACCCACGGCCTGGATACCTGGGTGGGTGAGTCCGGACAGACCTTATCCGCTGGCCAGGCCCGCCGCCTGTGCCTGGCCAGACTGCTGCTGTCGCCCGCCCGGATCTATCTGCTGGACGAGCCGGTATCGGGCCTGGACCATGACACAGCCCAGGCATTTTTCAAGGACCTGGCCCAGGCCACCGCAGGACGCACGGTGCTGGTTGCCACCCATGCTCGGGTACCAGATGGCGTATTCGACAGAATCATTGAAATATGAAGCATATAGGGCCGCCATCCTCCTATAATTCGCCCATCCGAACACCCGACGATTCTATGAGCTTCTCATCCAAAAAAAGCTTCTGGCTGATGCTGGGCGCCTCGCTGATCCTGTTTCTATCTCTGGGGATACGCCACGGCTTTGGCCTGTTTCTTTCGCCAATGAGCGCCGACTTTGGCTGGGGACGCGGGGTTTTTGCCTTTGCCATGGCCTTGCAGAATCTGGCCTGGGGCGTTGCCCAGCCATTTGCGGGGGCAGTGGCCGATCGTCTGGGTGCCAAGCGCACCATCGTGGTCGGCGGGATTCTCTATGCGACCGGGCTGGTACTGATGGGGTATGCGGATTCGCCGCTATCCCTGTCCCTCAGCGCAGGCCTGCTGATTGGGATCGGCCTGTCGGGCACCTCGTTTTCAGTGATACTGGGCGTCGTCGGACGGGCGGTGCCCCCGGAAAAACAAAGCCTGGCCATGGGCATTGCGGCAGCAGCAGGGTCCTTTGGGCAATTCGCCATGCTGCCCGGATCCTTGGGATTGATCCAGTGGCTGGGCTGGGCGGCAGCACTGGTGGTATTGGGTCTGCTGGCGGCCCTGATCGTGCCCCTGGCCGTCATGATCAAAGACACCCCGCCCACAACGCATGGACACCAGCAGACCCTGAAAGAAGCCCTGCACGAGGCCTGCAACCACTCCGGTTTCTGGCTGCTGGCCTTCGGCTTTTTCGTCTGCGGCTTTCAGGTGGTGTTTATTGGCGTACACCTGCCGTCATTTTTGGTGGACAAGCATCTGCCGGTTATTGTCGGCACCACCGTGCTGGCGCTGGTGGGTTTGTTCAATGTATTCGGCACCTATATCGCCGGCTGGCTGGGGGGGCGCCACTCCAAGCCCCGTCTGCTGAGCGCCCTGTATCTGGCCCGGGCAGCGGTGATTGCCCTATTCATCTCGTTTCCGATCACCACCGGCAGCGCGTATGCCTTCGGCATTGCCATGGGCCTGCTCTGGCTATCCACGGTGCCACTGACCAACGGGGCCATTGCCACGATATTCGGCGTACGCAACCTGTCGATGCTGGGCGGCATCGTCTTCCTGTTTCACCAGATAGGATCTTTTCTGGGCGGCTGGCTGGGCGGATATCTGTTCGACCAGACAGGCAGCTATGATGTGGTCTGGCAGATTTCAATTGCCCTGAGCTTTGTCGCCGCCGCGCTGAACTGGCCGATTCGTGAACAGCCCGTGGCACGGCTGCAAGGGGTGCAAGCATGATGCATAAAGGCTGGACGATCCTGGCAGGCCTGGTGGCTGCAGCGACACTGGCGTTGATTTTGGCAGGCTGGCGACAGGGCGCTTTTGATTTATTGCAGGGCGGGATGAGCCTATGCTAAACCGCCCGCCCCTGCGTGTGCGGCTGTCTTAAGTGGGTTTGCGCGCCAGCATGGTGGCAAACTGCAGCCGCGCCCCATTGTGCATGGTGCCGGGATCTTCGTTGTATTTGATGAATTCCCAGCCCTGATACATCGTGCGCAATTGCTCTGTTTTCAAGGTAAATGGAAAATTCATGGGACAAGGGTATGCCTCGGTATCCATGGCGCAGACAATCAGGTGATAGCCACCCGCCAACGTGTGATCCTGCATATCGGACAGCACCGCGTCGACACGCAACGGATCGATAAACATCAGGGTTACGGTACACGCAATAAAACCGTAATCAGCATCCAGATCGGCCTGTTGGATGTCATAGACCCGAGGCTGGATATTGCTGATTTTTTCCTGATCCACAATGCCCTGCAGCATATTGATGGCATTGGGATTGGCATCAATCGCCGTGACATTGAATCCAAGCTGGCTTAGATACAAGGCATTGCGGCCATTGGAGCACCCCATATCCAAGGCATCGCAAGGCTGGATCACCCGACATGCGTCCACGACTTCGCTGTGCGCCGGGTTCAGGCCATGACGGCTGTTCAAATCTTCCATAGCATGAAATCCTTAAAAATCATCACTGCTGATAAGCACCCCAGGATAGCGGAGCAATTCCGTCTGCACAAACCCACAAAACGCCTGACGGCCTGCTCATCAAGTCTTGTGCGCCATATCGACCTCTGACATGATGCGGGGATCGTGCGCAACCCTGGAAAAAAAATGATGCGATGGAATACAAGCAGTCTGGCAAGAATGGCGGTTTGCCTATCCCTGATGCTTGGGTTGTTGGGCTGCTCTGGCGATAGCGAGCCACCTGTGCAAACCACCCACTACGAATTCTCTTTGGAACAAAGCACGCTGACCATGGAAGACGGCGTGCAGTTGGCCGTCACCTATTATCGCCCCACCGCTAAAAAATCGGGGGAAACCTTCCCTGTCATCATGGAAATGGTGCCCTACCGCAAAGACGATTTTTTTGTCCTGAGCGACTATGGCTATGGGGCTTATTTTGCCAAACGCGGCTACGTCGTGGCCCGGGTGGATGTGCGCGGCACCGGGGGTAGCCAGGGCAGTATCCCCAAAAGCGAATATTCCCAGGCAGAAATTTCCGATGCCGAACAGCTGATAGACCAGCTATCCAAAAAAGACTGGTCCAACGGCAAAGTGGGCATGTACGGCATTTCATGGAGCGCCTTCAATTCTTTGATGACGGCCCACAGAAAGCCCCCCGCCCTGAAGGCGATTATCGCAGCGCATGGCTCGACAGATCTTTTCTACAACGACGTGCACTATATAGACGGGGCCTTGCACATAGATTCATATGCCCATCAGATCGATACCGATAATTCGATGCCGCAAAGCCCGGATTACCGGATTGACGAAACCTATTTCAAAAATCGTTTCGACCAAGAACCCTGGATTTTCACCTGGCTGCGCCAGCAGCAGGACGGCGATTTCTGGCGCCAGGAATCCACGACATTCAAGGCTCCCCTGGAAGTCCCGGCCTATCTGATTGGCGGATTGCTGGACGGCTACCGGGATTTCGTCCTCGACGTGGGGCAGTCGTCCAAAGCGCCGGTCATTGCAGAAATCGGCCCATGGAACCACGCCTGGCCTGAATATGGCGTGCCCGGCCCCAACTACGAATGGCGGCAAAAAGCCGTGCGCTGGTGGGATTACTGGCTGAAAGGCATCGACAACGGCGTCCTGGACGAACCCCGCTGGATGGCATTCATGCGTACCGGGCATTCCCCCGCCACCGACCTGAGCACAATCCCTGGTTACTGGCGCTGCGACCAGCAATGGCCGTCGGACAACAGCACAAAACGCTACTACCCCCAGGCCGCGCAGCAACTGAGCCTAGCGCCGACGGCACAGGAAACCGCCCAGCCCCTGCTTTATCGTGCCGGCACCGGGATGGCCGCCGGCGGCTGGTGGGGCGAACAAACAGGCGACATGGCCACAGACGACAGCCATAGCCTGGTCTTTGATTCTGCCCCATTGACCGAAGCCCTGGAAATCATGGGCATGCCACAAGTGCGTTTGCGCGTGGCCGCAGACGCCCCTTTTTACCAATGGACGGTGCGCCTGGAAGATGTTGCACCCGACGGCAAGGTATCCCTGGTCAGCGGCGCAAGCATCAACCCGTCCCAGCGTTTTTCACGGCTGGAGCCCACCGCGCTGATTCCCGGCGAACCCACCACCCTGACGGCCTCGATACACTTCACCACCTGGCGCTTCCAGCCAGGCCACCGCATCCGGCTGGCGGTCTCTAACGCACAGTTTCCCATGATTTGGCCCAGCCCCACGGCAGGCGTGACCAGCCTTCTGTCGGGCAACAGCACCTGGCTGGATCTGCCAGTGGTGCCGACACGAAACGCAAGCGATCAGGCCTGCCTGCTGCCCCAGCCAGAAGTTGACGATGCGGCGCCCTTTGGCGAGACACTGGAAAACAACGGTCCGGTTTTTGAGAGTTTCCGCAACGAAAAAACCGGTGATTCGACCTTCACGACCACGAGCGACATACGCTGGACCGCCCACGGCAATGAATTCAAATCCAGCGAGTCGTACCGCTGGGACGTCAACGATGCCAGACCCGCCCATGCCAGCTACCAGGGCGAGCGCAACAATCTGTTCACCATCAACGGCGAGGAAATAGCCCTATCGGCCAAAGCGCGGATCGAATCGGACGATACGTACTTTCATGTCACGTTTACGAAGGTTTTGCGAAAAAACGGGGAATTGGTGAGGGAAAAAACCTGGGCGGATCATATTCCGCGGCGGTTTCAGTAGGGGAAGGCCAATACTTCAGATTGCTGTGATTGGATGGGGAGAATTGCCGCACTGCTCCCCAATCTGCCCTATAAACTTGACATAACACAAGAATGCTGATAGTTTATACAGTGATGGTGGCGGCACACAGTGTGCTGCCACATTGCTTTGGGAGAAAACTATGTCCACACCTAAACGTATCGCCTGGAAGGATATCGTCGCGCCACCGCTTAACTGGAAAGCCCCAAAGATATCCGACCAAGGATCTGAATCCAGCGAGAACAAACAGGTCAAGGAAGAGCAAGACTCCGACGAGTAAGTGTCTTGTCGCCGGGCGAAGCGATTGATTAGCGCTTCACTGAAGGCAGACCCCTGAATACCGGCTCTGCTGGCGGCCGTGTCAGGCGTGTTGCAGCGGCTACGTCCCGGCCATCGACTTAGGCGTGAGTCAACACTAGGTGGCCGATTGGTTCTGCCGTTTCGCGCACACGAATTTCGATGTCATAGCCCAAGCGGTTCAGACAGTCCATCAGCTTGCGTTCGGAGAAATTCGAGAACCCACCACGCAGTAGACTTGATACCTTGGGTTGGGTAAGACCCATGCGTTCTGCCGCTTCGGCTTGCGTCAATCCGCGCTCGCGGATGGCTTTGGCAATCTCGACGGTCAGCCCTGATTTGATTTGCAGTTTTTCGGCGTCGGGCAGGCCAAGGTCAGCAAACACATTACCTGAACTGGCTTCGACTTCAATCCCTTCAACGATGCGTTTACTCATTTCTCAACTCCTGTGCGACGATTGCAGCGGCCTTCATACGCTGACGGATGATTTCCATATCCGGCTTGGGCGTTTCGATACCTCGCTTGCTCTTCTTTTGAAAGACGTGCAATACGAATATGGCTTCAGCAAAACGCACGGTGTAGACAGTCCGGTAAGTGCCACCGGTGTCGTCTTCAACAATTTCAAGTACACCCGCACTGCCAAAGCCCTTTAGCACTTTCGCCGCTTCGTGCTGTTCGCCACGCTGGGCGAAGTCAAGCGCATGACCGAAGAACTTTCGTACAGCCACCGGCAGAGCCAACAGGTCTTTCTTGCTGCTGCCAAGCCAGAAGAGCGGCTTCATGGAGGAAGGCTTCATGTCAATATACCATTTCTGGAATGTTTTGGGCTGCTGTTGAACGCCAAGTAGGCGTAGGCTACGCCCGCTTGAGCCAGAGGACGTTTTCCGCAAGCTTGGGCATTTTTCCCGCCTCCAGCTCATCCAGAAAATCCGCCCACTGCTGCACCATTACCTTGCGCTGAGCCAAGAAGGTGGCTCGGTCGTAGCTGGCACCCAGCTCTTCTTTCGATACGTGCGCCAGGTGGCGTTCGATGACGTCCGGCTCCCAGCCAAGGTACTCGCGGATCATCGTGCGTGCGGTGGCACGAAATCCATGACCTGTGATCTGTTCCTTGGTGTCATACCCCAGCGTGCGTAAAGCCGAGTTGATCGTGTTTTCGCTGATATAGCGTGACTTGTCAGAGCGCCTGGCCATGTTGGGAAACACAGGGCCGGAGGGGCCGGTAATCGGCAGCAGATCCTCTAGAATCCGTCGCGCCTGGCGTGACAGAGGCACAATATGCGCAGGGGTGCGGCTATCGCGTTTCTGCCACTCGCGCATCTTCATGTTCTCTGGCGGGCAGCGCCACAGGCCCTTTTTGAGATCGACATCTTCCCAATGTGCCAGGCGCAGCTGGCCGGGCCGCTGGAAGACTAGCGGAGCCAAGCGCAAGGCGGCAACGGAAATGAAGTTACCGGAGTACGCGCGCATATCTCTCAAAAGCTGGCCCAGTAGCTGCGGATCAGTGATGGCTGCGTAGTGGCGGCCGCGTGGTGTTGGTAAGCCTCCAGTACGGTTGTTGACGAAATTCTGGGCGGGCTCCAATACACCCGTATCCACAGCGTACTGATAGACATGCTGGACGGCTTCGCGGACACGTTGCGCTGTTTCCAGGTTGCCGCGATCCTTGATGCGATGCAGGCAGCGCACGATTTCAGGAGGCCTGATGGCCTCCATGGCTTTGTCACCAACCCAGGGGAACACGTGAATTTCCAAGTGCCGGGTGACCTTGTTTTTGTAGCCGGCAGACCAGACGCGATCCTTGCTGGCACTTTCGAGCCAGGCGCGCGCCATCAGTTCGAAGGTATTCATCTTGGCGATCTTGGCTTGCTCTTGCTGCTCTCGTCGAGCGTCTTGCGGGTCGATGCCTTGAGCGCGCAGCGCGTTCGCCTCTCTGGTGAGTTCGCGTGCCATTGCGAGGGTGATCGTTGGGTAGGCGCCTAGGCCGATCTTGATTTGCTTCGTACCGGATTTGTACCGATAGAGCCAACTTTTGCTGGATGCGCGCAAGCGCAGGTAGAGGCCATCGCCGTCATTCAGCATCTGTTCTTTGACGCTGGGCGAGAGGGTGCGGATCTTAAGATCAGTCAGGAATCCCATAGGTGTACCCCTGTAAAAAGAAAACTGGGTACAACCAGTCTAGGGTACACCTTGGGGGGCACGCAACGTCGGGATTTACTGAAACTTGATGGGACATCATGGGTTAAGTTTCTATCCTAACCGCATGATTTCTTTGAGAATTTGATGCAACTTGAACCTTTGTGGAACAAGCCGTTGGTGCCCGGGGCCGGAATCGAACCGGCACGCCTTGCGGCGGGGGATTTTGAGTTGGCGATTTAAGGTGTTTGTATAGGTAAGCAGGGCGAAGCTGGGTGCAAGTTAAAATAGATAAAAGGACTTACGAATCAGTCTATTAGCGTATTTTAACGAAATTCTGTAAAACTGGTCACTGTACCTGTACTGTACCGAAGTTTGGTTCGAAGTACAGTTCGGTACAGACGGTCGCCTTGCTCACAGCTACTTCAACGGTGGTAAAGCATCGACTCGGTCTGCAACTGACTGGCAGGCTGTCACCAGATCGGTGACGATACGATCATCCACGTTCAAGTCGCCCTCATACTCACCCAGGTTCCGAATGTTGTGACACTTGTCGAGAACTCGCCAGACAGATGAGCCAAGATTCAGCGTGTGCGGCAATAGTTGGAATACGACATATCGGTTGCCGGAGCGATAACCGTGCCAACGTAACGCAGCCAGGCACAACGCGTGGGCAGCGTTGTAGGCCAGGTCGAAGCGGCTTTCGATGGATAGCGTTGTGTTTAGAGCATCACGCAATCGCGCCCGCCCAGAACGAACCAGACCTTCAAACTCTTTCTTGTCAGGGGGTTCGGCCCGTAATGGCTTGCCGGGGCCGCTCAGATTTTCAAATGCCGAGGTCACTGTCTTTACCTAATATCCAGATCTTGGGTTGTTCCATGACGCGGGTCAGGAATGATTCCTGATTGGCAAGACGTTTCTGGAACTCGTCTTGAGACAGAATGGTTGGGTTGACCGGGCGTCCGAGGTTCACACTGGCCGCTTCAAGGGCGGTGAAAAGTTCACCGTAGCTGATGTCATCGCTGATCACCATCAGATCAATGTCGCTGCTGGCCGTATCTGTCTTCTTGGCGACGGAGCCATATACAAAAGCTGCGGTGATCTGGGCCGACATGGGTTGAAGGGCTGTGCGCAACGGCTCAGCCAGGCCTACCGTCTTCTGAATGATGGAACGTAGCTCATTGAAGATAGGCGATTCTGCGTTCGCTTGGTAGTGCTTCTGATTGCCAACAGCCGTCACGGTCACCAAGCCACTATTCGTGAGCGTGACGAGTTCACGTTGCACGGCACCGGAGCCACTGGCTGCGAGGCTGATCAATTCATTGGCATAAAAGCTGCGATCAGGCTGACCATACAGTATCCCTAGCACCCGTTGTTTGGTACCGGGAAAGAGAGCGTCGGACAGGCTCCGGCGGGGCGCAGTAATATTTGAAATACCCATATTGGGGTTTATGATACCCAATTTGGGTTTTGCTGGCTACTACTGGGCCTTTCCCGGCGGCTGCTAACTCCTGCCCACATGTCGGTCGAGTTCTATGCGGCGTTTATGATGCCAATCGCCGCATTTTGTGCGGTGATTGTCGGCTCGCAATGACCTTACACACTGGGTGTCATGGCTTCGGTTTTACAGCGTTCCGATTAGCTTGACAGACACCGCTACGGTTGAGACGTCATAGTCGGCAAGGAGACTGCAAGAACCAGTTATGGCGTGACTTCAAGCAACAGTTTTCCGAAATTCCGCCCGGAATACAGGTCTTGCAAAGATGAGAGAGCGTTCTCAAGCCCCTGTCGTATATCTTGTCGCGTCGTAAGCTGTCCGCTTTGCATCCACGCGGCGAGATTTTTTTCCGCCTCTGGAAAACGGGCACGATAATCATCGAATATGAAGCCACGGACCGTGAGGCGTCGCATCATAATGGCCCACCAGTAGCTGGGTTGGGTGTCCGCGTGCGTAACGTTGTATTCGGAAATCATCCCGCAAACGGAGACGCGGCCGAACATCTTCATGCGCTCCATGACGGCGTTTCGGATCGGGCCGCCCACCTGTTCAAAATAGATGTCCACGCCTTCTGGCGCCAGATGATCTAGCGCATCACCAACATTTACAGATTTGTAGTCGATGCAGGCATCAAAACCCAGTTGCTCGGTGACGAAAGCACATTTCTCCGGCCCGCCGGGAATGCCGATCACCCGGCAGCCTTTCAGCTTGCCTATTTGACCAACGATCTGGCCCACGCCACCGGCTGCCGCCGAAACGACCAGGGTTTCACCTGGCTGCGGGTCGGCAATATCGAGAAGACCAAAGTAAGCAGTGGGCCCTACAAGACTGAATGTCCCGAACGTGGCCGCGAGACTTATTCCCGGAAAAGTGGGTAGCTCTGTAAAACCCGTGCCGTCACTGACGATGTAGTCAGCCCATTCGCCGGCACCGCTTAGAAGAGTGCCTACTGCAATACCTTCCTTTCTGCTTTTCTCCACGACACCAACTACGAGTCCGAACATCGGAGCGCCAAGCTCGACGGGTGGTAGAAACTGTTCTTGATCGCCGATGAAAACTCGCTGTGCCGGATCTAGTGACAGGTAACGGACACGAAGCAGAAACTCTCCGTCGCAAAGTTCAGGGATTGGCTCGGAGCCAAATCGAAAATCGTCAGTAACGATTGAACCCGCCGGACGGCGTGCCAGACGCCAGACATGACGTGTTGACATGATGAATACCTCGATGATTTGTCGTAATAATTGAGAAAGTTGTAAGAGCGCCGTGGTCGTTTTCGGCACAGGGGCGAGAGTATTGCTGTGGTGACTTTGATCTTTCTACGGTAACTTGGCGATTATCTTGATTTCAAAATCAAATCCAGACAGCCATGTGACGCCCACGGCGGTCAAGGCTGGATGCGGCGCTTCGCCCCAATATTCGGGCACCACCTGCCAGATTTCCTCGAATGTCGATTGTGGGTCAACCATAAAAACAGTAACATCGACCACGTCGTCGAAGGTGCATCCGGCTGCCGCTAGAATGGCATTCAGATTTTCAAAAGCCTGTCGCACCTGCGCTTTCAGCCCTTGTTGCGGCGAGCCGTCTTCCAGGCTGCCGACCTGGCCGGAGACGAACAGAAAACCATTGGATTCGATTGCTGGCGAGTAGCGGTGTCGTTCGTAAAGCGCCTGGCGTCCGGATGGAAAAACAGCGTTGCGTGTTGTCATAGAACTAATTCCTTGTTTGGAAGAGCCGATGTCGGCTGTATAAGTACTTGTGACTCATTCTAATGACAGGTGCTTAGCTGATAAACTGCCTAAGACGCACAACTCTGTTTGTATAACCCAAACAATGCCAGAGTCGAGGAGGGGAGATGGACCGTTTCGATGCCATGCAGGCCTTTGCCCGGGTCGTGGAAACGGGCAGTTTCACCAAAGCGGCGGAAACCCTGCATCTGAGTAAAACAACCGTGACACAACTGGTGCAGCAACTCGAAGCACGCCTGCGCGTCAGATTACTGAATCGCACAACTCGCCAGGTCAATGTAACCCCTGACGGAGCGGCTTATTATGAACGTGTGTTGCGTGTGTTAGCCGACATGGACGATGCGGAAACCAGTCTGTCCGGCGGCCTGTCGTCACCTCGGGGCAGGCTGCGGGTGGATGTGCCCAGCCCATTTGCCAGCATGATTCTGGTGCCGGCGCTACCGAACTTTCACGCCAAGTATCCCGACATTCAGCTGTATCTTGGTGCGAGCGATCGCGTAGTGGACTTAATTGACGAGAATGTGGATTGCGTTGTACGCGGGGGTGAGGTGACCAACCTGTCGCTAGTGGCTCGGCATGCGGCGGATCTACCGCTGGCGGTGTATGCCGCACCAAGCTATCTGGAGCGGACGGGGCACCCCAACCACCCTAGCGAGCTGGAGTTGCCGCATCACCGCACCGTGAGCTTCTCGTGGTCGCGCACCCGACGCTTGTTCCCGCACACCATACGTCGTGATGGCAAAAGCATTGACGTCTTGGGTCGGCCCGCGTTAGTGGTCGACGATGGTCACGCATATCTGGCCGCAGGCCTGGCTGGAATGGGAGCCCTCTGGTTGCCCTCCTACATGGCTCAGGCGCACGTGGCGCGGGGCGAATTGATTCCGTTGTTTACCGATTGGCATATCGACCCAATGCCGATGTACGTCGCCTTTCCCCAGAACCGGCATGTCAGTGCAAAACTACGTGTGTTCATCGATTGGATCGTTGCATTGATGGCGCAGCACGCGCCAGTCGTATCCCGACCTCCACTACACATGGATACAGACCCCTAACACATTCGTATTTCAGCCCGTGTCAATCCTGGCGTGAGGGCGAGACACGAAAAAATGGTCACCACGGAGTTGGTTGTCAGCCGGTCCATCAGTAGCCCGAAGATCGGGGCGCCTACCGCTTGACCGATAGCTATAGTTAGAAAGCCGATCATTAGGCCAGAGGCAGGTCGATCAGGCAGTGCAGAAACTCCCCACACTAAATAGACGCCTGTGAGCATGATGTAAGCTGCACCAAAAAGAATTCCTCCAAAAAGTGTCAGGGCGACTGTGGCGGCGCCGACACCGATAAGAAGGATACCTGCTGCCAGCATCACCAAAAAAATGCGGTGCACTCGGTCAATTCTGAACCGCGCAATAAGAGTCCCTGCCCCAGCACCCGCAATGCCCGCCGACCCAATGGCAATCCAGAGGAACTCCACGCCAGCGCTGCTCCAATTGAGTCGAAGCGCGATGAGCTGGCCCCCAAATGACCAAATGGCAGTGCTGGCAGCGCCCATCAGGAAAGATGCAAAGATCAGACGCCAAAGCACACCGTTAAATGAGGGCAGACTGTTGGCATTTTTTGTGACTTTGCTGGAACTTCCCGGTACGCTGAGCGCGGCGACTAATGCCAGACCAACTGCGGCGACGGCAAAACCAGCGAAAGCAAGGCGCCATTGATCACCCGACATCAATGCCACTGGCCCCGAAAGCACTACGCCGGCACCTGTTCCTGCGTTAATGACCGTATTGGTGACGCTCTGTCGGTCCGGCTGGATGCCTACGGCCACAGCTGCAGCCATGGGTGGCGAGACCAACCCCGTGCTTGAGCCGGCCAGGATTACCGCGCCTGCAAGCCAAGATGCAGAAGGTGCAATGGCGATACTAGCCATACCTACCGCTGCGACCAGGGCGGCACAGATGGCAACAAAACGAGCACCGATACGTTCAGTCAAATAAGTCGATAGAACAATAGCAATGCAGTAGCTCAGAAAGGCCCCTCCCGAGATCAACCCGCTTAGCGTAGAAGACAAGGACAGCTCGGCGTCAATTTGCGGCAAAAACAGCCCGAAGGAAAAACGAGCGAAACCGTAACAGACCGCGATCAGAGCGAACCCCGTTGCGCCTAGATACAGACCTGAACTCACGGCCGTGTCCGCTCAACAATTGCAATGACCGCATGAAGCGCAGCCTCCAGGGTTTCTGCATTAATTGCCAACATCGAGACCAGTCCAATACGCAGCAAATGCCCACATGTCTGCGATTTCCTCTATCGCCTTGTCCGTGGGCTTGCCCGACCCGTGACCCGCACGGCCCTCGACGCGCAACAGGCGTGGGCGAACACCAAGGTCGGAAGCCTGGAGCGCAGCAACGTACTTGAATGAATGTGCAGGAACGACACGATCATCAGTGTCAGCGGTAGAGACAAGGATGGCCGGATAGGTCACCCCAGACCGGATATTGTGCAGCGGAGAGTAGGCGAAAAGGTTCCGGAAATCTGCCTCGTCATCCGGGCGGCCAAACTCCTGTGTCCAGAGCTGCCCACCAGTGAAACGATCGAACCGCAGCATGTCGAGGACGCCAACAACTGGAATAGCGGCCGCGAATAGCTCTGGTCGCTGATTGACAACAGCTCCAATCAGCAAGCCACCATTGGATTCGCCATGAATGGCCAGCCCATCCGGCGATGTAATGCCTTCCCTCTTTAAGAATTCTGCAGCAGCAATGAAGTCATCGAAGGAATTCTGTTTCTTTGGTCCCCGCCCGCCATCATGCCACGCTTTCCCATACTCTCCTCCACCACGAATGTTCGCAACGGCGTAGACCCCACCTTGCTCGACCCATGCCATCGCTGCAGGCGAATAGAAGGGAACCATGGAAATACCAAATCCCCCATAGGCCGTGAGCATAGTCGGCGCGGGAGCCGTCACGTCCGTGCGACAAACGACAAAAATTGGCACCTGCGTGCCGTCCTTGGACGCGTAGAAGTGCTGCTTCACCAAGATATTGGTCAGGTCGATCGCGACCTTCGGCTTCGCCCAAGCTGTTCTAGAATTGGTAGCAACGTCGTAGTGGTAGATGGCGGCTGGTGCATCGTGGCTAGTGAAGATAAAGAAAGCCTCATCATCGTCCGGCCGACCGTAGAAAGCACCAGCGCTACCCACGCCAGGCAACTCGACGACGCCGTCGGGTGTGCCGTCAACCGTATAGCGCTCAACCTCTGTCTTTGCGTTGTGCATATAAGAGACAATGAGGCGACTGCCAACAAGCGCACCAAATTTAAGCACTCTGTCCTGTCGCTCCGCGATGAGCTCAACGAACACCGCTTCAGAATCGGCGAGGTCTATTGTCACAAGCCTGCCTCGCTCTGCGCCCTTCTGCGTAAAGAGGAAAAGCTTTGCACCGATGTTGCCGGCAAGGAGCCAGGTATGGTCGAAAGTATCGACTACAGTTCTTATAGGCCAGTCGGAATTACTCAGGTCGACCACAGCGAATCCGTTGCCTCCCGTGAGAGCACTCGAGTAGATTACGGCGTATCTTCCGTCTGCGGTGACATCCATCGTATGAATCATCGGTAAATCCGTCTCCGGAGCATGAACGCGCCGGTCTTCGGACTGCTCCGTTCCAAGCCTGTGGAAATAGACCGCATGTCCGAGAGCCAGTGCCGAGAATTCGACGTCCTTTTCCGGCTTGGGATTGCGGGAGTAGAAAAACCCCGTACCATCCTTCACCCAAGCGATATTCGTGAATCGCGCCCACTTGATTTCATCCTTGAGGATCATGCCACTGTCGACTTCAAGAACGCGAATCGTGCGCCAATCCGCACCACCCTCCTGAATTGCATAGGCTAGATGGGACGCGTCTTCCGACGGCGCCCATTCTGCCAAAGCGGTGGCGCCGTCTCTTGACCACTCGTTCGGATCGATAACAACACGATCCAAGCCATTCATGCCCTCGCGGACGAAAAGGACCGCTTGATTGTCAAGCCCCGAGTTGCGCGTAAAGAAGTACCGGTCCCCCCGCTTTTCTGGTGTGGTAAGTCGCTCGTGATCAAACAGAACCGCAAGACGTTCCCGAAAAACATCCCGCCCTGGAAGCCCGGCCAGATAAGAAGCAGATAGCCTGTTTTGCACGTCTACCCAGGCGTAAGTAGCAGGGTCTCGACGAATATCGTTCTCCAACCAGCGATAAGGGTCGGCCACTCTCTGGCCGAAATATTCATCGACAACATCGGCTTGAGCTGTTTGCGGATAGATCATTAAGCTCTCGCGCGGGCGGAGAGGCGTCCGATAGCACCCGCACCGCCCATCAGGAGAATAGGCTCTGAAATTAGCTGAGTCATATATCAGGTCCTTTGTAAAAGCTCGACAGAACAAGTTCGATTATGCGATTGAACCTCCATCAACGGTCAAGGTGGCGCCCGTAACCACACTCGCAGCAGGACTAGCAAAGAAGACCACAGCATTCGCTATCTCATGTGGCTCAGCGTAGCGTCCCAACGAAGTCAGGCTTCGTTGGAAATCGGCGGCCTCGCCATCTGCAGGATTGGCATCCGTATTAGTCGCACCGGGTTGTACAAGATTCACGGTGATTCCGTTCGGGCCGAGCTCGCGCGAAAGGCCTCGAGTGAAGGAGGTAAGTGCTGCCTTGGACATTGCATAAAGCGTGATGCCCGGGAACGGGACTCGTTCTCCCAGAGCCGAACCGATCGTGATGATGCGTCCCCCGGTCGTGAGATGTGGGATAACTGCCTTCGCAAACAACACTGGGGCTCGTACATTGACGTCCATCACGGTCTGATAGTCATGCACATCAAGGTCCGCGATCATGCCGGTGTGACCAATCGCTGCGCTGTTGACAAGGATATCGAGTCCACCGAGCGTCGAGACGGCTTCGCTCACGGAGCGCAAGATAGCCTTCGGGTCGGCGCTGTCGGCCTGGATGGCCACTGCGCGACGCCCCATTTTCTCGATTGACTTCACGACCGCATCAGCTTTCTCGGCTGAGTGCTGATAAGTAAATGCGACGTCGGCCCCGTTCTCTGCCAGCGCCAGTGCGATCGCAGCTCCGATGCCCCGCGACCCCCCAGTTACTAATGCGTGCTTCCCATTTAAATCGATCATATAATTTCCTTTGTACAGTGTTTTAGCTAAGTTCAGATACCTACGTGGTTCGCGTAGAAAATGGCGGCAACGGTTCGTCCGGCAGTGGGGTGAACTCTTCATCGTCGGCATCGGGCAGCTTCATCCTTCCCGCCCTCCAATCAGCTGCCGCCTGGGCGAGCCGGTCTTTCGAGGAGGACACGAAGTTCCAGTAAATGAACCGCTCTCCGACGGGCTCGCCACCTAGAACCATCACGGTAGAGTGTTCCAAGGCTCGCACACGCGAGGCGGCCGAGCTAAGCACCAGCATCCTGCCACGCTCGTAGCGCGTTCCATCCAGCTCCACCGCACCGCTCGCGATGTAGATCGCACGCTCCTTGTGTCCTGTCGGAATCTCGGCGATCGCGCCTGGTGCCATGTCGAGATGGGCATAAAACAGTGGCGAATGCGTTTCGGTGCCAGCAGTCAGGCCATAGGCGCTGCCGTCGATGAGCTGTCCGTTGACGCCAGCGTCGCTCCATTTCGGCAGATCGCTCGCGGAATGATGAGAGAACGACGGCGCGACTTCTTCCAACTCGGTCGGCAGCGCGACCCAGGCCTGAATGCCGTGCAAGTGATCACCCTGTTCACGTGCGCGCTCGAACCGCTCGCTATGGGTGATACCGCTGCCTGCAGTCATCCAGTTCACTTCCTGTGGTCGAACCACCTGCTCGTAGCCAAGGCTGTCGCGATGCATCACCTCGCCAGCAAACAAGTACGTTACCGTTGCAAGACCGATGTGCGGATGGGCACGGATGTCGAGGCTCCGGTCAAGGCCTGGCGCGAGATCAAGCGGCCCCATGTGGTCGAAGAAAATAAAGGGACCTACCATGCGTCGTTTTGCAATCGGCAAAATGCGGCCCACTTCAAAGCCGCCTCCGAGATCGCGACGACGCTGTTCAATGACCATTTCAATCATGTCGTGTTTCCTTATAAAGTGGTCGCAGAAAATGACGAACGACAGGGGGTTGATCGCCTATGTGAAACGCCTTTAACACTTGCTGATCCAATGCATCGCTGTGAGTCACCCTGGCATGCTGACGCTGATGCTCGACCCAGCTTTCAACGACGAATTCCTCGACCACCCGGCCGGGTTCTGCAACGTCTTCCCAAACATCCCAGCGGATCGCGCCGTCGCGATAGCGCGTCACGCGAAACTTGTGCAGTGCGGTGATGAACGCAGCCTGTTGTTCCGGGGCGATCCGGTACTCAATCTCGATCTGGACGGGGCCGCGGTCATGGGCAGGCGGGATGGCGACGACAGGCTCAGCCCAATGGTTCGAGGGCGCCAGATCGATGGTGGAATCGTTCGGCAGCCGCCAGTGCATCGCCAGCAGGATCGCCAGTGTCAGACCAATGGCCGCGATGATCAGGGCGCCGGAGACGCCGGCGCTGCTAGCCAGAGTTCCCCACAGGATACTGCCGCCAGTCATGGCCCCTTGAAGCACCAGCAGATAAACAGCGAGCGCCCGCGCCTTGACCCAACCAGGCGAGGCCATTTGCGCTGCGACGTTGAGCGAGGTCAGCATGCCGATCCAGGCGAGGCCAGCACCGAACATCACTATCCCGGCCAGCCAAGCATTGGGTGCCAGCGCCAATGCGAGAGTCGCAGCCGCGAATAGCAGTGTTGCCCAGATCGAGACCGTGTTGGAGGCTACCCTTTTGCGCAGTTGTTTAAGCAGCAATGCACCGACAATGGCACCCGCGCCCATGCAGCCGAGAAGCCCGCCGTAGCCCGCTGCATCTAACCCCAGTTCACGGCGCCCCACCAACGGCAGCATCGCCCAAAGCGCGCTGCTAAACAGGAAGAAGCCAAGGGTGCGGATCAATACCAGCAGCATTGCCGGAGAATGCCGTGCATAGCGATAACCGGCCCGAAGCGCGCCGAAGAAATGTTCAGGCGGCAAGCTGTGTACGGTCGTTGCGCGCTTCCATCTGACAAGCACGATCAGTACCGCCGAAACCGACACTGCGTTCAGCGCGAAGACTGCCGGAATGCCGGCCATTGCCACGATTACCCCGCCAAGTGCCGGGCCTATGGCGCGCGAAATGTTGACGCCAAGACTATTGAGCGCCACGGCATCGGGTAAGCCTGCCTTGTCGATCAGTTCGGGGACGATAGCCTGAAACACTGGCGCACTGAGCGCCGCTGCCACGCCGAGAACAAAGGTAGCGCCAAGCAGCACCCATGGGGTGGTCAGCCCTTGAAAAGTCAGGAGGGCCAGAACCGCTGCAGCGGCAAGGCCGAGGACCTGCGCGCCCAGCAGCATCTTTCGACGATCGACGATGTCGGCCAGCGCGCCCGCCGGCAAAGCCAGCAAAAACATCGGCAGGGTCGTAGCGGCCTGCACCAGCGCCACAAGCAGTGGGCTTGGCGACAACGAGGTCATCAGCCACCCTGCACCGACATCATGCATCCATGTGCCGATGTTGGAAATGATCGTGGCGATCCACAGCGCCCGAAAGACCGGGAAGCTCAGTGGACCCTTCGCCGGAGCAGCTATATCAATGGCGGTCATTTTGGCTCCTGTCGGGCGGCAAACAGAGTTGGTTGCCATCTTGAAAACATAGCCATCATGATCAAGAAAGCTCTACTTGCTTCAATTCTGAATAACATCGAACCACTCCGGGTGCTTCAGCGACTGCGCCCGGACATAAGGACAGAGTGGCACGATGCGGTGTCCCTTGGCGCGAGCATCCGCAATCAAAGCCTGGACTAGCACCGACGCGGTGCCGGTTCCGCGAAGCGTGTCGGGAACAAGCGTGCCGTCGGCGATGATCAGCACATCGGACACCTTGGAGATAGTCAGCTCGCCTTCGTCGGCGACACCATTGACTCGAGCGACAAAACGACCCTTATGGCCTTTATCCTCGTACGAAATCTGAATGGCAGGTTTCTCGGTCATTTCAGTCTCCGTAAACGTAAAGGGGTAAGTAGTTCGAGTTGCAGGACAAAGGGAATCTCTCTTGATGTTTGGCGAGCAGGATATGCCTCAGGGAGTAATGAGGTATCAAGTCAGGCTACTTTGCGCCGACCTCGAATGCTGGGGTCGCCTTGGTCGTCTTTACTATCCACGATCCGCTTTTACGGAATGAGCTCGCTGATGCGTATGTGTCTTCCATAAACTGGAAGTAGATCAACTTGCCCTCTTGCACCTTGGCGTGAATCGAGAATGGCGAGGTGAAGACATGGCCCACCTCAACCGAACGATAGGTGAACTTGCCGAAAATGGCGACATCCTCACCCACAGCCAGTTTGTCGGTAATTGTGAAGTCCTCGATCGTCCAATATTCTGCGACCCTAAGGAACGTGCTGCTATACGCACTGGGGCCTTTGGCAGTCCCCGTCCACGGCTCTATCTTCTTCAGCTCGGGGTTGTCGAAGTTCAGCGATACATAAACTGCGTCGGGCGCCACGAGGCGAGCGGCCGCCGCTTCGACCTTGTCCGGTGCTGTGTTAGACAGAAAATCCATAACAACGGCGAGAGACGCTGCGGACTGATCCGGTGAGCTTATTGTCTGCGCTGCGGCAGGCGCTGACGGCAAGACAGACGTGCTAATCGCGAGTGCAGAGAAGAGAGCCGCCTTTGAAAATTTAAGGATTGTCATGTATTTGATCCTTTGCTATTGAGGTTTCTAAGTTGCCATAACGGCGGTATTACTATCTCGTAAACGGCCATCCATTAATTGGACGGGCTTGCTTTTATGGAAGATTCATACGGTCAATGTCTCGTCGCACTTAGCGGTCTGCTTAGGCCAGATGCTCCCCCCGCTTCTCGATGCCGTTCATAAAGCGCCTGGCGTCCAGGTGGAAAACAGCGTTGCGTGTTGTCAATGAACAGATTCCCTCATTACAGGGCCGATGCCGGCGGATGTGTGGTTGTGAAAGATTCTAATGACGGGCGTTTAGTCGATAAACAGGCAGACACACACAACACTGTTTGTGAAGCCCAAACAGTTCCAGAGTCGTGAGGGAGCGTAGTGGTTGCGCTTGTTGGCTATATGGACGATATCGAAACCAGCCTGTCCTGTGTCCTGGCGTCGCCCCGGTGCAACCTATGGGGGAGATTTTCCCCGTTCCTCCTTGACCATGAATTCTCCAACCTTGCCGATCGTCGCTCGCACCAAACACGATCCGCAACCGGCGGTATGGCTCCGGAGCGGATAAGCAGCACTTGTCACCCGATGGTTACGAACTAGACATCTCTTACATGGCGCGCCGGGTGCAGAGGACATTCAGCTCGATCTGATCCTCGACTACCGCAAAAACGTCGCGCTGTATCCAGCTTTCCAGTCTCACTTTTGCGAGTATCGCCCGCCGCCGATTACAGACGGGATCTGCCGAATGCGCAGGTTCACCTCCTCGATACGGGGCATTTTTCATTAGAGATGCATGCGCAAGAAGTGGCTGCCTTGATATGCGGTTCGTCGAGCCGATAGCCCGACAATTAACACGGCCCTAATCGCCAAATATCGGACAATCATCCAATAATAAGTGCCGTTGTTTTGCGACATTGATCATACATTTCACGCAACCCATCGCGTTTGCCAAAGATGAGCACAATTCAGAGCCGGAAGCTTGAAGTCTTACCCCCGAGCAACTCTCAACTGAGCTTTAGCGACCAACAGCCCAAAATGGCGTTCGGAATGCAGAGCGTTGATCGACAAACCCTGAAGAACAACACCGTAGGCCTGGCAAATGCGGCGCACATTTTTGGCGAGCCAACCACTATCGCCGCTGTTGAAAACCGAAAGCTTTTCGAAGCATCTCTCCTGGGCGGCCTCCGCCTACTCACACAGTTCTTAGCCTGACTTTGGTTGCGCTTCGAAAATATCATTCAAACGAGGATGGAAATGATGATTAAGAGAATATGGATCGCATTGCTGGCAATTCTTTGCGCCTCCACCGTCCAGGCACAGTCCGTGCAGGAACCTCCCGGCGCAGACTTGATCGTATTCAATGCAAAGATTTTCACCGGCAATCCAGCGCAGCCGGAAGCGTCTGCCTTGGCAGTGAAGCATGGTCGCATCTATTCGGTCGGCGCCGACGCCGAAATTCTTGGTCTGCAAAGTTCCAGCACCGAGATTATCGACGCCAGCGGTCGAAGAATGATCCCGGGCATCAGCGATGCCCACACCCACGTGCTCAATGAGAGCAGCTTCACCTACAACGTACGTTGGGATGGCGTGCCCACGCTCCGTCGGGCATTAACCATGCTGAGTCAGCAGGCAGAGCGAACGCCTGAGGGCCACTGGGTCAAGGTGATTGGAGGGTGGTCCCCTTACCAGTTCGAAGAAAATCGCTTCCCCACCATGAGCGAACTGCGTGAGGCTGTGCCTAACCGCCCTCTGATCGTGCAGTACGCCTACAACCGCGCCTTCATAAATGAGCTGGCGATGGAGGCATTCGGCGTGGGCACCGATCGGTTTCCACAACTTCCAGGCACTGAGTTCGAGAAGGACGACCAGGGAAACTACACGGGTGTAGTCCATGGCTACACCTTCACCTTTATCGCCATGGAGACCATGGTTCCGCAACCTTCGTTCGATGAACAGGTGAGCGCGCTGGTCCATGCCATCCACGGTCTCAATCGTTTTGGAATTACCTCGGTCATTGATGCTGGTAACAGAGGCTACCCTAACGCCCAATCGACCGTAGACGTCCTTGCCCGCGACGACCGCCTCAACGTGCGCATGCCCTTCGTGGACATGCAATTCGGCGACGGCAGCCCAATGAATATGGTGGACGCACAAATTGAAGTGATCACGAGAACCGCACCCATCAGCCCCGGACACAACCGGCACCCGACTTTGGCGCATGGCCAGGTATATCGCGGTGCCGGAGAAGTGTTGGCGTTACACGTGCACGATCATGAGAACTTCGATCGCCCTGCGGTCATCATTGACCCCGAAGTCATGCGGCAACACGTCGAACAGGACGTGAGAAAGCTGGTTCAGCGGCGAATTCCTTTTCGGATGCACATCAGCTACGACGAAAACATCTCTCCCTTCCTTGATGCATTGGAAGAGATGAATAAAACGTCCCCTCTTGCGGGCCTGAAGTGGAGCATTGAGCACGCTGAGACTATTAGTTCGGAAAACATCGCCAGAGTCAAAGAGCTTGGAGGCGGAATTGCCTTGGACATCAAGATGGCGCTGCACGGAGATGGCTTTATCGAGACCCACGGCCTCGAAATGGCTTTGGAAACTCCGCGCCTGCGCCAGCTTGTAGATAGTGGCGTCCCTCTGGCCATGAGCACCGATGCTTATCGGGCCTCCACGTTTAACCCTTGGGTCGGCATCAGCTGGATGGTGTCCGGAAAGTCGGTCTCCGGATCCGAAGTGCTTGCCGAGAACAACCGCCTTTCGCGCGCCGAGGCGCTGAAACTGTTCACCAGTGGTCCGGCGTGGTTCATGAACGCAGAATCCGAAATTGGCATGATTGCTCCAGGTAATCTGGCAGATTTCGCTCTGCTGGATAGGGACTACTTCACCGTGTCGGAAGATCAGATTAAATATATAGTCTCTGTTTTGACCGTCATGGATGGTAGGGTGGTGTTCGGTGCGCAAGACTACAGCACCCTCTCACCGCCCCTGCCCGACATCCTCCCCGCCTGGTCGCCCATTAAATATCTTGGGAACCACTATGAGCCGAAGTGAGCTGGCCCAGTGTGAATAGCTCACGCTCCACAACAGTTTGTGGCCGCCCACGATTTCTTTTTCAGGATACTAGCCACGTCAAACACCCAGCCTCAATTTACGGCAGAAACAGTCCGAAGGCAAAACCTTAGCAGACGGTAATCACCGTTACTGGTAGGCAGGGGCTCGGACTCATGACCGGGATCGCTCAACAAGTGGGAAGGTCGCATGACGCGCAACCTTCACGGACTCTACATTAATTGCCAACACTCAGTCAGGCCCACTGCACAGCAAACGCCCACATGTCGGCAATTTCCTCTATAGCTTTGTCTGACGGTTTGCCGGAGCCGTGACCTGCACCGCTCTCGACACGCAACAGGTTCAGACGTACGCCGAGATCGGAGGCCTGGAGCGTCACCACATACTTGAATGAGTAAGCGGGAACGACGCGATCGTCAGTGTCCGCTGTGGTGACAAGGACGGCTAGATAGATAACGCCAGATTGGATGTCGTGAAATGGGGGCAGGCAAAAGTTCTGAAAACCCGCCACGACATCCGGACATTTCACAGTTGGAATGGCTGCCAGAAAGCAGTCTGGCTGTCTGTTAAATGGAAATGATCTACCAGATGGAGTTGATCAGCCCTTAGTAGTCGTCCCTGAAGAATTCATTTCACCTATATCACGCCGGATTTCCGGCGATCTGAGGCCACGCATCCTGGCGGGGTAGCTCACCCCACAGGGATGATTTCTGAATTCGCTGCCAGATCCAGGTCAAAAAATAAGGCGCAAAAAAAGGGCGGATGCCCTTGCGGGCAATCATGCGCAGCAGCCACTTCATATTGAAGCCCGCCGCGCATAGCACCGCGTGGATAGCGTCCCCAATTTGTCCCTTCAAGTGGCAGCGATTCATGCCGTGATCGCTTTTAAGATGCCCAATGATCGGCTCAATCGCCTGGCGCCGTCTCAGCAACTGCTGCTCTTTGGGTGTCAAGCGTTTGAATTTCCCACGGTGCTTCAGTGCATATTCCGGGATTTCACCATCTACCCCGCGATACCCCAGATCCGCATAGATCGTCTTGGGTTTGACGCCGGTGTCCTGCAGCAGGATACTGGCTTGCTCCAATGCCTCCGCCAAAGTATGACCATCGTACGGGTTGCCTGGGAAGCTGCGTGCGCCCACGATCAGGTTCCCTGTCAACGTGGTGACGATACCCACCTTGACGCCGAACTCATATGGGGTGCGGGCCTTGCCCTTACCGATACACTCGACTTCGGGGGCATGCCAGCTGTAAATCTTGTCCTTGCCCTTCACCGCCTGCTTGCGACGGCTCTGCTCCGCGATTCGATGTGCTCGGGCCAGCAGCGGATCCAGGGCTTGCTGGATGCTTTGGGCCAGCACCGTCTTGCTGCGCTCGATGTCGCGGGCCAAGCGGCCCAGAATCGTGCGCTGGCGCTTGATCGCTTTGTGCATGCGGCGGTACTGCTTGGCGTGCGCATATCGCCCAGCCCGCCTGGCCAGGTCCCGGCCTTCTTTGGCGTAGCTTTGCTTCAAGCAAATGCCATGGGCCTTGGCAGCCTCAGCCAGCTTGTCACGTGCCACTTCCAGCAAGCGGCTGTCAGTGGGGTGTGCCACCGCCTTGCTCTGCACCGTGCTGTCCACGATCACGGTTTCCAGTGCCCGACGTTCAATCAGGCCCAGCTTCATGCCCACCATAATGGTTTGCACCAGCAATTCTTCCACGCCTTCTTCGCCCAGCAGGCCTCGGAAGCGGCTGATCGCGCTGGGATCGCACGGCAGGCGATCCTCGAAATATTCCTGGCCGGAAAAGTATTGCCAGACTGGCGTCTCGCTCCAGCGTTCGCATACGCCTTCATCACTTTCGTTGAAGGTGTGCTTCAGATACAGCAAGGAGATCATGAGGCGCATCGGCAGGCGCGGGCGCCCAGCGTTTGAAATCGCACCGCCCACGACAGCCACGCTCGGGCCAAACAAATCCACATCGGAAACTTTCTTTCCTGTGCGCACTTGGCGTGCAAATCGATGGGCCACCGAGGCCTCCAATTCCTGCCAGGGAATATGCGTGGCGAGTACCGCCAGCGGTTTGCGCAGATCGATCATTTGATCCAGGCGACTGCGGAAAAAATCGTCGATTTCACTCATGGGGCGTTTGGCATTTCTCCCAGAAAATGACCTGCAACGGAGGCGTTTCTGGGAGATTTGTTGGTTTTGGATGTCAATATTATTACATGAAATCAATGTGTTATTGATACTTCAGGGGCGACTTAGTACGGGGAACCGGTATATTGAGCAGTTGCTGCTCCCACAGATACGCGATGCCGCTACCGGCAGAATGCTGAATAAGTATGTCAGTGAGCCCAACTGCAGTGTCGGCCCGCGCCCAATCACGCTGCCACTCGGCTGACAGGTCATCAAATTAACGCCAGCCGCAGCCTGAATCGCTGGTATGGCGACGCAGATCTCGGTCCACAGGCCGGCAATGATCAGCTGCTTGCGACCTGTCGAGTGTCGACTCGACGGCAATGTTGTTCGGGCGAATCATGCTGGCTAGAACGCCATTGTCGTAACGACGATATAACTATCTCGCAAACGGCCATCCACTGATTGAACAGGTTTACTGTTATGGAAGATTCATGCGATCAATTTTGCAGCGATCTGTGCAACATGCCGTCCTTGATAACGGGCACCATCCAATTCAACTTTGCTCGGTTGCCGAGAGCCGTCGTTCCCAGCGATAGTGGAAGCACCATAGGGAGAGTTGCCCATGACTTCATCGACACCCATCTGTCCCTGAAATGAATAAGGTAATCCGACGACAATGAGGCCCAGGTGAAGCAAGACCGGATGAAAGGTGAGGACGGTCGATTCTTGCCCACCGTGCTGAGACCCGCTGGCCGTAAAGACCGAACCGACCTTACCGACCAGTGCGCCGGTGGCCCAAAGCGCGCCAGTCTGGTCGATGAAGCTCTTCATTTGCGCTGCCATGTTTCCATAGCGTGTAGGAGTGCCGAAAATGATGGCGTCGTATTCCGACAACTCTTGAACCGTGGCGACTGGTGCGCTCTGGTCAAGTTTAAAGCCCGACCTCTTCGCGACTAGCTCAGGGACCGACTCGGGCACCCGCTTGACGACAACGTCCGCACCTGCCTCGCGGCCCCCTTCCGCTACGGCATACGCCATAGTTTCAATATGTCCATAAGACGAGTAATACAGTACCAGTACTTTTGCCATAACTACCTCTCTTAAAATTTTCGATTAACAAGTTTCTCGTGGAGGTCCAACCATGCCACGAGCAGGAAGCCGCCGACCAAACCAAGGTGCTCAAAGAATGAATTGGTAGCCATGAAGCGCTCATGCCCCACTGGTAGTTCCCAATAACGCAAGGCGATACCTGTGGCAAGCAACGTAAAGCCTGCCAACCCCAGGGCTCCGAGCCAACGCAGACGACCCATCAAGATCATCAACGATGCAACCAACTCGAGTACGATCACCAGCACAGCAAACAGCGGTGCGGGTGTCAGCCCAAAGTGATTCATCTCCGCGATGGCCCCTGGAAAATCGGTCAGCTTGACGATGCCTCCTTGCAAATAGGCTGCGCATAGCCCCAGATATGCAATAAAACGAATGGCTCTGCTTCCAAGGGCTGGCCGCGAAGCGGCGACTGGCCAATTGCCATTAGTGTTGTTCATAGACATGGCCGATCCCTTAAACTGCCCAGCAAGAGCAGCCCAATGCGCCAAAGAAGCCTTTTAAGTCGGAGGCAGGAACCTTTGAACCCCAGGCTGTCGCATGATCATGGCCATGTAATCCGCATGCGCTTGCGCAGCCGCATGAAGCAATGGCTTGATTGCGAAGCGGTTGCAGGGAGTTTTTGCCTGCCCCTTCTGGTTCGCCCCATGCACCGTAACCTTTGAATAGACGCGTGGGAGACCAATCGGGCATTGCGGGCGGTACAGGATTGTCATCCAGTGAAAGGAATTGCCCCTCACCATAAACAATGCGTCCACCTACGACAGTCAAGTGTGAGGTAAGAAACGAGATTTCGTCCTCCGGCACTCCGAAATAGTCTTTGCTGGGAACGATGAAATCGGCGAACTGGCCTGCCTGGATGCGCCCACGCTTGTTCTCTTCATTGGAGAACCAAGCCACATTCTCCGTCCACATTCTCAGTGCGGTTTCCCGATCGAGAAGATTGCGTTGGGGATACAGCCGCATGCCGCCCAGCGTTTTTCCCGTGATCATCCACGAGAGCGACACCCAAGGGTTATAAGATGCGACGCGAGTGGCATCCGTCCCTGCGGAAACCTTTACGCCTCGGTCCAGTATCTTGGCGATTGGCGGGGTCGCTTCGGCTGCTTTGGCGCCGTAGCGCTCAACGAAGTATTCACCTTGATAGGCCATACGGTGTTGCACTGCAATGCCGCCACCCAACTCGGCTACTCGGTCAATCGATTTATCGGATATTGTTTCAGCGTGGTCGAAGAACCAGTTGATCCCCTGAAGCGGTATGTCCTGATTAACCTTCTCAAACACATCCAACGCTCGAGATATGGTCTCGTCATAAGTGGCATGCAGGCGCCAGGGCCAGTTATTTTGTGCCAGAATACGCACCACCTCTTCCAACTCACCTTCCATCTCTGGCGATAAGTCTGGTCGTGGCTGGCGAAAATCTTCGAAATCGGCGGCAGAAAACACTAACATCTCGCCCGCGCCATTGTGACGAAAATAGTCCGTGCCTTGTTTGTACTTTACGCTGCTGGTCCAATTCAGAAAGTCTTCCTTCTCTTCTTTGGGCTTTTGCGTGAAAAGGTTATAGGCCAGACGCACGGTCAGCTGTCCTTCATCTGATAGTTTCTGGATAACAGCGTAATCTTCCGGGTAGTTCTGAAAGCCGCCTCCCGCGTCGATAAGACCAGTGATACCCAGCCGATTGAGCTCACGCATGAAGTGACGTGTTGAGTTGACCTGATAATCAAAAGGTAACTTAGGGCCTTTCGCCAAAGTGGAGTACAGGATCATCGCGTTGGGCTTGGCTAACAGCAAACCGGTAGGATTGCCATTCGCATCGCGAGTAATTTCTCCCCCCGGAGGCTGCGGCGTATCTTTGGTGTAGCCAACGGCTCGTAAAGCAGCACCATTCAGCAGCGCCTGGTCGTATAGATGAAGCAAAAAAACGGGCGTGTCGGGTGCAATGGCGTTAATTTCCTCTATCGTCGGCAAACGCTTTTCAATGAATTGATGTTCAGTGAAGCCTCCAACCACACGTACCCATTGCGGTGCCGGAGTGATGGCGACTTGACGGCGTAGCATGTCCAACGCATCCGCCAGTGAGCGCACACCGTCCCAGCGCAACTCGAGGTTGTAGTTCAGCCCACCTCGAACTACATGGGTATGGTTGTCATACAGGCCTGGAAGTACATGCCTGCCGCGTAAATTAACTGCCCGAGTTGCCGGAGGGCTCAGGGCGAGAATTTCGCTGTCTGTACCGACGGCTAGAAATTTTCCGTCTTTGATGGCGACCGCTGTGGCAGTAGGGTTGGCGCGATCAAGAGTTGTGATTCGGCCATTGTGGAAAACGATGTCTGGAATGGAGTCAGCCATAAGAGAGTCTCTTTTAATCACGCAGTGTCCTTTCTTACCTGGTTTCTTCCTGGCAGCTGTCCGAGCACATGTTCAGTGGCTTGTGTTTTCGCACAGGCTGTAGTGAACGCCGTACCCTCCAGGATCTGTTTGCTTACTGGAATAAGCTGCTCGCCAATCAACATGCCGAGCAAGCCTAACAATGCGACCAATGGTGGTGCTGGAGAACGCACACTGAGCAAGCTATAGATAACGCCCACCAACACCCCAGCGGCTATGGAAAAAATATAGAGCTTCATGGTTCGCTCTCTCGATGTGCTTAGTTATGACGGGCGCACCGCTAGAATGTGCGCCCCATTCGTTAAAGAGACGCGGCCACCGGGGCAAGAATCGGCCCGTGTTCGGTCCGCTGCGGCGCCTTGTGAACCATGGTGTACGCATAGTCAACCCCCATGCCATAGGCACCGGAGTGTTCTTTAACTAGCTCCATGACAGCGTCATAAGTGTCCCTATTCTTCCAGTCGCGTTGCCATTCAAGCATGACCTGTTGCCAGGTAACGGGCACAACACCGGCTTGAATCATGCGTTGCATAGAGTAGTCGTGGGCCGCCTCGCTTGTGCCGCCCGACGCATCCGCTACCATGTATATCTCGTAGTCGCCTTCGAGCATTGCCGACAGGGCGAATGTGTTGTTACAAACTTCAGTCCACAAGCCTGACACGACTACTTTCTTGCGGCCGTTCTTCTTGAGCGCGTCCCGCACTTTCTGGTCATCCCAGGAGTTCATCGAACTGCGCTCGAGAATGGGCGCCTCCGGAAATACCGATAGCAGTTCAGGATAGCTATAGCCAGAGAAGCTTTCCGACTCAACTGTGGTAATAATGGTCGGAATCGAGAAAATCTTCGCGCCTTTGGCTAGTCCGACTACGTTGTTCTTCAACGTCTGTCGGTCAATGCTTTGAACCCCGAACGCCATTTGGGGTTGCTGATCGATGAAGATAACCTGGCAGTTATCCGGCGTCAGTAGTTCGAGTTTTGGGTTGGTCATGTTAAATTTCCTATAGAGCATGCTTGCGCAGATAGTGACCGCCACCAATGGATCGATTTTTGGGTCGATCATGGCGACGTCTGAGGGCGCGCGCCCGAGCGGTTCTAGGCCATTCCTGGCCTCAATAACGCTATTGCCATAACGGCTGTATCACTATCTCGCACAAGGCCATCCATTGATTGGACAGCCCTGCTTTTATGGAAGATTCCTGCGGTTCATAGGAGGTACAAGCAGGACGAAGACCTCGTGTATTGTGTGGCGGAGCCCTTCGCATGGAAAATCATCATTTGCCCCCGAGTCCTTACGTGCCAGAAGGTGGCGAGATCGTCGAGTTTGGCCCATTTCGTCTACACGTAACCGGACGGTTGCTGCAGCGCCATGGGGTGACCGTCAAACTCGGTAGCCGCTCGCTCGATTTACTGATTGCGTTGGTTGAGCGGTCCGGAGAAGTAGTTTCCGGGCGTGAATTGATCGCGCGTGCATGGGCGGGGCTGGTGGTCGACGAGGCCAATTTACGCGTCAACATCTCAAACCTGCGCAAGTGTCTGGGTGAAGCCAAGGACGGTGCGCGCTACGTCGTCAACCTTCCAGGCCGCGGATACAGCCTCGTGGTACCCGTAACTCGAGTGCATTCCGAGACTTTGTCCCAGAAACTCGAGGCCATCCGATCTCCCGATCCTCGCTCCGCCAGCCAGCCATTCGTATCGACCCCGGAACGCTCGTTGCCCGAACAACTCGGACGTCTCATTGGACGCGACGCTTCGGTTCGCACATTGGTCCAGATGCTCACCGAGCACCGATTTGTGAGCATCGTCGGCCCTGGTGGAATGGGCAAGACGACTGTCGCGATCTCCGTAGCGCACACGATGCTCGATGCCTTTAGCGGCGCCGTGTACTACGTCGACTTATCCTCGGTCACTGACGCCTCGCTCGTTCCTGCTACGATTGCCTCCGTGCTCGGCCTAAAGGTGCAGTTACAAGATCCTAAACTAAGCATCCTGACTTTTTTGGGCGTTCGAAGAACGTTGCTCGTACTGGACAATTGCGAGCACCTCATCGACGAGACGGCGGCTCTCTCAGAATGGCTTCTTAAATCCGCGCCTCAGGCTCACCTGCTTACGACCAGCCGCGAGTTATTGCGTGTCGAGGACGAGCATGTACATATCCTTCCGCCGCTCGATTTTCCTCCAGTCAGCGATGGCATGACAGCGGACGATGCGATGGCGTTTCCCGCAGTCCAGCTTTTCATGGATCGAGTAACGGCAAGCGGCGCGCAAGAGACACTGACGGATGAGACAGCGCTGCTCGCCGTCGAAATCTGCCGAAAGATGGATGGCATTGCCCTGGCGATCGAACTCGCCGCCGGTCGCGTGCGCTCGCACGGCCTGCGCGGAACTGCGGAACTGATCCACAGCCGCTTCGATCTTCTCTGGCATGGCAGGCGCACCGCGCCGCCCCGGCATCAAACACTCCAGGCAATGCTTGATTGGAGTTACAACCTGCTGTCCGAGAACGAACGCCGCGTCCTGGTCAGGTTGTCAGTGTTCGTGACTCCGTTCCATCTGGCGGCGGCACAGTGGGTCGCTACGGACGCAGTCCTCACGCAGACCCACGTATCAGCAGCAATCGCAAGCCTTACCGACAAATCACTGCTGTCGCCATCGACGCTGAACGGATCACGGCATCTGCGCCTCCTGGACTCTACACGCGCCTACGCATCGACAAAACTAGCGGAGTCGGGCGAACTCAACGCCGTCTCGCGCAAGCTCACCGAGTATCTCATTGCACAACTCAGCGGAAATAATGAGCGTGAGAATGAGTGGCAGGCCACGAACCGGGATGTGATGGGGGGCTACAACATGCGCTCTGCGCTGGTGTGGGCACTCTCCGAGCCAGGAGAGGGTGAGCGGGTCTGCAACCTGCGCACTGCGCTTGCATGGGCGTTCTCCGAAGCAGGCGAAAGCGAGCTGGGTGTTCGTCTGGCAGCGCTCGCCGCACCGCATCTACTGGCGTTATCACTACTGGACGAGTGTCATCGCTGGTGTCAAGCCGCGTTGTTGCTACTGGGTCCCCAGGAGGGCTCCGCGACACACCTCATCTTGCAAGAAGCGTTGGCGATCTCCGCACTACTAACTCGTAGCAATGGTAATGAAGTCCGTAATTCGATTGAACACGCCCTACGCCTTGCTCGGACCTTAAACGATCACGAACGCGAACTTGGACTACTTTCGGGACTACATACCTTTTTGATCGAAATCGGTCACTCCCATGGGGCGGTCGAGGTGAGCCGACGCAGTATCGAGCTGGCACGCAGTATCGACTCTCCTGCGGGGATCGTCATGTCTGAGTGGATGCTCGGGTGTGCGTATTTCTTGGCTGGCGATCAGGCGGGCGCGTTACGCCACATCGAAGAGGGCTTCAAGCAATCTGCGGCGCGTGGCGTGACAAAGATCGATATGTATGGTTACGGACATCGGACGCGTGCTCTCATCGTCCTTGCACGCGCGCTTTGGTTAAGCGGCGCCACCGAACGCGCTGCTCAAGTTGCACATCAGGCCGTCGAGGAGGCTGAGCAGAACGAGCAAACGGTGAACGTATTCGTCGCCGAATTGCTGTACGCCTCGACGGTTTTTCTGTGGAGGGGAGATATAGAGGAATCGGAAGCGCTGGAAAACCGCCTCAAGCAATACGTTAGTCGTTACTCCTTTGGTCCACATGTGGCTTTGAGTATCGCGCTGTCAGCCGAAGTGGCTTTACTCCGAAGGGAATTCCAGACGGCAGCAAACAGGTATCGCGAAGCGCTAGATATTTTGAATGGAGAGGGCCGTCACTTACTCACGATGACCTTGAGCCGATCGATGTCTGAAGCTCTGTTCGAATGCGGTGAGATCCTGGAGGCGGAGGCAATGATCTCTGCGGCTCTGGAGCGAGCCGAGGCGGGACATGAGTCATTCGACAGGGCTGAGCTATTGCGTACGCGAGCCCGAATCGGGGTGGTTTCCGGTCGCTTAGATCCGCGCGCAGCCAAGGCGATGTTGCAACATTCAATTGAGCTTGCAAATAGTCAAGGCGCACTCAGCTTCGAATTGCGCTCCGCTATGGCTTTAGGTGAACTACTCGCAAGCGAGGAGCGGAGTGAGGAGGCCAGCACAATCCTGGCGGAGGTTTACGGCCGCTTTACAGAAGGTTACGACACATGCGACCTCAGAACAGCCAGACGTTTAATCGAAGCCTGGCGTCCGGCCGCGAGGGCAAAGCAAGTCTCTGATTGACCTCGTGGTTTACACGGTTTTACACCACTTTACGAGCGCTCCAGTCCGCAACCTCCGAGAATAGGAAAAGATAACTCGAGGGCGTACGCACGCCCTACAAGGGGTGTTTGTATGGTTGGTCACTCAAGCGATTCTATTCTTCCTCAAAGAGTCGCACAGTTCATAGAGGCAACGAATGCCGGTGATCTGTTCCATCTTCTTGAAGTTTTCGCGGCAGATTCGATCGTCAACGATCAGTTACAGCAATGGTGCGGGCTGGCTGAACTAAAAAAATGGGCCGAGTGCGACGTTATCGGGCAGCAGCTGTCGCTTCGCCCCATTCATTGCGTTCAGCACTACGGCCACTGCGTTGTCGCGGCCCACGCCGACGGAAAATTCGATAAGCGTGGGTTGCCGGATCCGCTGGAAGTCCTGCTCTATTTCACTCTCGCCGAAGACAAGATCGTGCAATTAATCATTCTGCGAGATCACTCGGGCACCTCTCCTTTCGATGCGTCGTGGCGCAGCGGCACGTAGAGGCCAGAAGTCAGCGCGATAGAGTGGCCTTACTTTACAGCGTTTTTCTACACTTTACTTAGCATTTGAGCGCACTTATCCGATCATCTTCGTTACGTGGATCGACATCCCTAATCGATCACAAACGGAGGAAGTCCCATGAGCAACTGTGTAGTGTTGGCCACCAACGCTCGTGAACCGAACAACCAGAGTGGGGTTATGTTGACAGCGACTTTGCTGGAGTTGCTCACCGTGGCGCAATCTAACGTCGAGGTTGATCGTAAGGCTGTACAAGCATGCTTATCCCGCGCGACGGCGTTGCTAACGGCCAGTCTGGAACGAGGCGTCGGACAGAAGGCCGAGAGCGCATTCCGCGGCGGATTACCCCATTGGCAGGCGAAACGCTTGACAACCTACATTGAGGAAAATCTCGAACAGCCTATCAGGAGCCCTGATCTCATTGCTCTTACCGGACTGAGTACGGGACACTTTTTCCGAACTTTCAAAGAAACATTCGGCCAGGCTCCGTTCGCCTATATCGCAAGACTGCGCATCGAGCGCGCACAGCAAATGATGCTGACGACCAACCATTCCCTCTGCCAAATCGCGCTAGATTGCGGGATGTGCGATCAGTCCCATCTCACACGCTTGTTTCGGCATCTCGTGGGTATGACACCCGGCGAATGGCGGCGGATATATGCCAGCGAATCGTTGAAATCGATACAAGCGAATGCGGAGGTGGAGTGAAGCCAAGTTCTCGATCTGCACGCGATCACTGAGATGTGTAGAAAACCTTTGCTTATCCAAACCTACATTCATCCAAACATAGCACTCTCGTCCTATCGTTGCTTGGGTTATCGCCTTATCGTTCCTCTGGAGCTCACCCACAGGAGCGATATCCATGACTACGTTCACCACTAGCGATAACGCCACACTTTTCTACAAGGACTGGGGTATCCATGGCGATGACGTTCAGATCGTTCCACTCGCTGCTTCTGCAGAGTTAGCAGTAGGACTGGTCAACGATGGCACCCTGAAAATCTACCCCGGCGGTTCGCATGGGTTGGCACAGACTGATGCTGATCAGTTTAACGCTGATGTGCTGGCGTTTATCCATAGCTGATTCTTTACATCGTCCGAATAATCCTCGGGCACTGCGCATCACACAATCATCCCAATCTCAGACAGCCATCCAATAATAAGAGACAGTGAATTGCGACAATGAACTGGCACTAATAGTTGCGAAGTCTCAGATCATGTATTTCGTTATGGTTTCTGGGCCAGCGTGTCGATTCTTCTCTCATGGCGAATCGACCGTTGTTACCAAACAGCTGGTTTGAACAGGTATTTCCAAAAAACGAGAGGATAATGCGATGAAAACACGTTATGGGTTTATTCAAGTCGATGATGTCGAGGTCTTCTACCGCGAGGCGGGACCGAGTGACGCACCGGTGATTCTGCTCCTGCATGGGTTTCCGAGCGCCAGCCACATGTTCCGTGACCTGATTCCATTACTCGCCGATCGCTTCAGGTTAATCGCGCCCGACCTGCCCGGATTCGGCCAGACAAAGTCGCCACCGCGCGGTACATTTGAATACTCGTTCGACAGCCTAGGGAAGGTCTGATCAAGCCGGTTTCAGAATCTGTTTTTCCAGCCCAATCGACCTGAATTTCATAATGCAGAACTTTTGCTCAAAAATAGGCCAGAATCAGGGTGATTTCCGCCCTGACAGGCCCGTTTTGGGCCCTCTACGCCCATTTCGGGCGCACCTATCCCGCCGTAGCCATCAAATGGTGGCGCACCTTCCACAGGTTTGCCAACGTAAACAGCATCTTCAGCTGCGCCGTGTTCTTGGCCAGCCCCCGATAGCGCACCTTGGTAAATCCAAACTGGCATTTGATCACCCGAAACGGATGCTCCACCCGCGAGCGCAGGCTGGCCTTGGCTCGTTCGTAGGACTCCAGCATCCGCCCCATGTTGCTCTTGCCCAGCGCACGGCGTTTGCCCGGACGCATGGCAATGTGCCACTGCACGTTGCGACTCTGGTTTTCCTCTCGATCCTGGACTCCTCGGTAGCCCGCATCGCCCAGCACCAATTCTTCTTCACCGTGCAGCAGCGCATGGGCCTGCGTGACATCGTGAACATTGGCTGCCGTGCCCACCACAGTGTGCACCAGGCCGGTCATGTCCACGCCAATGTGGGCCTTCATGCCAAAGTGCCACTGATTGCCCTTCTTGGTCTGATGCATCTCGGGATCCCGCGCGCCTGCGGCGTTCTTCGTAGAACTGGGCGCTTCGATGATCGTGGCATCGATGATCGTGCCCTTGCGTACCGTGATGCCCTGATCGGCCAACAGCAAGTTCACCGCTTCCAGTGCGTCTGCTGCAATGTCGTGTTTTTCCAGCAGATGACGAAAGTTCAGGATCGTCGTCTCGTCAGGAATGCTGCCACGCGTGAGCGAGAGCTTGGCGAAATTGCGTATCGAGGTGCTGTCGTACAGCGCCTCTTCCATCGCCGGGTCCGACAGGTTGAACCACTGCTGCATGAAGTGGATGCGCAGCATCACTTCCAACGGGTAAGGCCTACGGCCGTTGCCGGCCTTCGGGTAGTGCGGTTCGACCAGGTCGGCGAAGACCTTCCAGGGAACGGCCCGTTCCATCTGGGCCAGGAACTTCTCGCGGCGCGTCACTTTGCGCTTGCCTGCAAATTCGGCGTCGGAAAAACTCAACTGGCTCATCGGGGCTTCCTGATTGGGTCTCGTTCAACAACCTACATTCTGACAGGTCCAGGGGACTTGTTCAGACCTTCCCTAGCCAACGTGATCGAGGGTTTCACTGAAGCCATGTCACTGGAGCGATATGCGTTGTACGTCTTTGATTACGGTGCTCCGGTGGGCCTACGGATAGCCATGCGCAATCCCTATCGGGTATCAGCAATCATCTCGCAGAACGGTAACGCCTACCTCGACGGGTTTAGCGATCAATGGGGACCCTGGGAGGCTTACTGGCGCGAGCCAAGCGCGGAAAACCGGGAAGCCTGCCGGGAATCCCTCTCACCGGACACCATCCGCAATTGGCAATACGGCACGGGCGCCGAGCCAGGAACGCTGTCACCAGACGGCTATGAGCTCGACATCGCCTACATGGCACGGCCGGGCGCGGAGGAGATTCAACTTGATTTGATTCTCGACTACCGCAGTAACGTCGCGCTGTATCCAGCGTTCCAAGCTTACTTTCGCGACTACCGCCCCCCGTTACTTGCCGCATGGGGGCGCCATGACCCTGCGTTCGTACCTGCCGGTGCCGCCGCTTACAAGAAGGATCTGCCAGATGCTCAGGTTCACCTCCTTGATGCGGGACATTTTGCGCTAGAAACGCATGCGCAAGAGGTGGCAACCTTGATACGCGCATTCCTCGAGCCGATTGCCCATCAATCACGACAGCCTTGAACGTTCGGGAGCCTCAATCAATACGACAAAGTTTAAACTCCAGGCCTGCAGCCTGAGTCTTAACACGTACGTTTCTGCTGAAGTCCACCGCAGCGGCGTTCGCCGCTGCTGCGGAAACATAACAGCACAGCGAAAAAGCTCCGTACCCGGTTCGTCGGAAGACGGACATTCAGACAGGAAAGCCCGTCTGGCCGCGACCGTTGCAGACCAGTCCAGGCCGCGCTTGTTGTATTTCTTGATGTCGAAATAATGATCCAGCGACGGGCTGCACTCACCAGGGCGCAAGCTGGACGACAGGCATAGCGTCGCTTCGCAGGCCAGGCGCGGAATGCCGGTCAGTAGCTCAATGGTGCCGTTCGCGTGGGCGGCAGGCGCCAGGACGCAGGCAAGCGCCAGCGCCCCGGCCCGCAGGGCGGGAAGGGTGTGCATGGGGAGGTCTCCGGAAAGGGTAGAGCGTGTGGCCTGTCGGCCTGGGGGATCAGCGCTGCTGCTGCAGCGTCTGTTGTGCGATGGCGAGATGTTCAGGCTTGGCCATGGCCCGCAGCAGGTGGGCGCTTTCAATAGCAGCCAGGCGGGTGTCTCGTAGCTGGCCCAGATCAGCCACGACCTTGCGCAGCAGGGTGAGTTCTTCCTGTAGGGTGTCGTCGGCGGAAAGCCGTCGCCTTACATAGTTAGAGAGGGATAGCCCGGACAGGGCGGCGGCTTCGCCCAGGCGTGCAGCATGGGACGGGGTCACCCGAATGCGGATGACCTCGGAGAGAGGTTCGTTCATGGAGGCCCAATAGGTAGGGAGACGCGTTAGCTTTGTGTTGGTGCAGCAATCGTTGGTCTCATGGGTGTTAATTCCGACTTCAAAATGACACATTCTGTTAGATGTGTTAGCGTGGAGTTGTCAATAGCTCTTGTCAGGCAGAATTAGCCTGGTACTTTTTGATTGTCTAGGAACTTGTTTGATAGACGCCAAGGAGCAATATGCCCTCAATTGAGTACAGCTTGTTTCGTGTAAAGATGGTTCGCCCGCATCAGGCATCCTTTTTGCACGATGAACTGACGCCGAGAGACATACTGCTACAAGCAATACTTGAAAAACCGTCGAGCGAACTTCGAAAAGGGTATCACTGGCATATTGGTAATATTCAGATGTTTGATCAGTTCACGGGCTACTTCGCTGCAGGACGAACAACTACCTCAACAATCGAGAAGTTCGATGAGGAGACGTCTAACTTCGTTGAAGAAGAATTGGAAGCGAGCCCGTACACCCATTGCGTCTTCGACGCAGCCATCGGATTTTTGGGCATCGCGAAAAAGCCTAACCTTTCCCAGACTACGAAAGGCATAGCTGCAAGGCTAGAACAACTACTTTCGCGGTCCCTAGTGGTTGTAAAGAATGAAATTGCAGTGGAAATTCGCCCGATTCCTGATCCTGATGGTTTTTTGAAGGCCATCGAAACGGCCTTCAAAGTATTTACTTTCTCCGCTACTTTTAGAGGGCCAAATCCCTTCGATGCCGATGAACATTTTCAAAAGCCTCTATCCGTCTACTTGAATGCAGCGGAAGGAATAAAAGGCAGAACAACGATAAGCGGCACAGATCTAAATAGGCGGGTACTTCAGGAGGTAACTCGCAGTACAGCCGCAACTGGTAATGAAGCGTCGGCGCGGATCCAGAAGTCAAAGGGACAAAAGGCAGTAACGGTCAACCTTAAAGGCGATCCTGTTAAGCGGAAATACGACGAGCAAGAGCACCGGCCGGAAATCGTTTTAGCAGATCTAACAGCCAAATATCGCACAGTGAGACGCGATGGTCTTGGTTGAAATTGACTCCGTCGCATCCCTCATCCAGCAGATTAATGAATTGCCCAACAACTATTTGTTTAGGGGGCAGGCCGATGCATCATGGCACCTTCAGTCTTCGCTCGAGCGTGTCGTTGGGCCAAACTGGTCAGCGGAAAAGGCTTATCAGTTCGAGGACTTTTCGCTAAAGAGCTTTTGCTCGAAGTTCCACCTCTACGACCGTGAAAATCTCCAGCCTAGTTCGAAGTTGGCATGGCTTTCTATCATGCAACACCATGGTATTCCGACCCGGCTGCTTGACTTCACTGAGAGTCCATATGTCGCGCTATATTTCGCGCTTGAGGCATCGGCCCCTGCTCTTCAGCGAGATATAGCCCTGTATGCGATTGACTATTCTGCTGTTATGGATCGGTCTATTGAGTACATTAGATCCAAAGATAATGGGTTCTCCGAAACGAGAGTAACGCTCTTTGATCGTCAAGATGAAGTATTCGATCAAGTTGTGGACCGGTTTTCCTACGACATAATTTGGGTCGGCGAACCCAAACTCCTAAACGCTCGCTTGGATCGTCAGGCAGGCTCATTTCTTCTTTCCGGCAATAGGGACCTTCGCATTGAAGACGTTCTAACTTCACCTCTTTACTCATCCGTAAACATGCAGAAGTTTGTTATACGAGGCAGCCTAGTGCCGGGTGTTTTTGCGCTTCTACGAAAGATGAACATCACCAGCAAGAGTCTCTACGGAGACCTTGATGGATTGGCGCGGTCGATTCGTATGCAGATGCAAATCTACGCTGTTTAGCCTGTCAATTGATAGGGCGTGTCTTTGCATGTGTAAGTGCAGTGTTGGGACCGTCTTGAAGCCAGTGTTTCTAGATAAGATTCCTGGGCCGTCAATGTCAATGGATCATGGTGAGTCCAAAAACGGTCCAAAAGGACTGCATCCAGGCGAGATTGTCTTCTTCGGGTCGTAAACAAGTGCTCAACTATGCAGTTTATCCAACTTTCCCACCAAATCCTCAGCTCTCAAATGCGTATAGCGTTTCAGCATCTGCATACTCTTATGCCCGCTGATCGCCGCCACCTCCTGATCTGACAGCCCCGCCTCGACCAGCCGGCTAACCGCTTCATGTCGCAGATCATGAAACCGGAAGTCTGTCAGACCAGCAGCCTTCTTGGCGTCCGTCCAGGCCTTATCGAATAGATAAGGTGTTAATGGCCAAATAAAATGACCCACTAATGGCCAATAATTTTGACCCACCTCCCGGGTGGCCATGAGGCCACAAACCGTATAGCGTTCCGACCCCGCAATGGCAGGTAGGAAGGAGCGCACAGATGAAGGAGTGGGTTGTGATTCACAAGATAAAAGGGATGTACGATCAGGGTCACGGGATGTCGATACGGGCCATCAGCGCCGAGCTGGGGATCTCGCGCAACACGGTGCGTAAGTACCTGCAGATGGACGAGACGCAGATCAGTGACAAGCAAGCCTATCAGTCACGCAGCAAATCGCTCGATACCTACCGGGATTACCTGGCCATTGAACTGAAGCGTTATCCGAAGCTCACGGCAGTGAAGCTTGCCCGACGCCTGCGCGCGAAGGTTGGCGATTTGGCTGTATCAGATCGCAGCATCCGGCGTTATGTACAGGACCTGAAGCAACAGGTCGCCTGCGGGCAACTGCGCTATTACGAGCCGGTTTTACAGACGGTGCCTGGCGTGCAGTGCCAGGTGGACCCGGGTGAACTGCGCGAGGTGCTGATTGGCGGCCAGGCACGCACGGTGCACTTTGTAGTGTTTGTCCTGTCGTATTCACGGCTGCTGTATGTGGGGCTGGCGTTCAAGGCGCTCGATACAGCAGCCTTCATCGAACTGCATGACCAAGCGATGCGCTACTTTGGCGGGGTACCAGAGGAGTGCATCTATGATCAGACCAAGCTGGTGGTTATCGACGAGCGCTACCGCGAACTGACTGTCAACGCGCGTTTCTATGAATACGCCACCCATGCCCGGTTTCGTATCCATGCCTGCGAGGGCTATGACCCCGAGAGCAAGGGCAAGGTCGAGGCAGGCGTCAAGTACGTCAAGACGGACTGCCTATATGGCGAGGAGTTTGCCAGCGAGCAGGCGCTGCGCGAACACCTCGCCCAATGGTTGGAGGACGTAGCCAATGCCCGGCTGCATGGCACCACAGGACAGATTCCGCGTGAACTTTTTGAGAAGGAAGAGCGCAAGCATTTGCGCCCTTACAACCCATCATTTGACTTGACCACCCAGTCGGCTGTCTGGCAGCGCCGCCGGGCAGACAAGACGGGGCTGATCTCGTGGCAGTCCAACAAATATTCTGTCCCGCTGGCCTGGCAGCGGGCCTATGTGGGCGTGGTCGAGCAAGATGGTGGCCTAGTTATTACAGACCTGGAATCTGGTTCTGTGATCGCCACCCATACCCTATGCGTCGGGCGCGGACAAATCGCCAAGAACAATCACCATTACCGCGACCATGCACAACGCATCACTGACTTGGAGCAGGAGATTGCCACCCTGATTCCATCGCCGGATGCTCAGGCCCTGTGCGCGACCCTGAAGCATACATCGCCACGGATCTATAAAGACCAGTTGGTGGCTGTCTGCAAGATGCTTCGCGTATACGCGAAGACAGACGCCGGGCTGATTGCCGCACTAGCTCGTCGGCCAAGTATGACGGCCACACAGCTGGAGCGTTATCTGCAAGCCAGTGCATCGGCACATGCCCGTGGGCGCACTGGCGCATTGTGGGAGTCCAGAGCGGATGGGGCTGAGCCGCTGGATCTGACCGTCTACGCCCAGGTTGGCCAACCGGGTGGCCAGGAGGTGGACCATGAGTGCGCTTGAGATAGCCCGCACCCAGTATCGTGCCCTGCGCCTGAATGCGATTGGCCACAACCTAGTGGATCTGGTCGCCCGGGCCGAGGCGGGAGAACTATCCTACCTGGACTTTGCCCACCTGCTAGCCGAGCACGAACTGGCCGAGCGTGCAAGCACACGTATTGAACGGCACCGCCGTGCATCGGGACTGCCTACCGGCAAATACCTGGAGGGGTTTGATTACCGTCACCAGACGACGATCAGCAAGCGCCAAGTCAACACATTGCTGGATTTCAGCTTCATTGACAATCGAGAGAACATCATATTCATTGGCCCTCCCGGCGTTGGCAAGACCCACCTGGCCATTGGCATTGGCCACAAGGCCGTGGCCAGTGGCTACAAGGTGTTGTTTCGCACTGCCTTGGATTTGGTCGAGGACTTGGAGTTGGCCGAGATGAAGGGGGAACTGAAAAAACGCATCAATCAGTTGGCCAAATTCGACCTGCTGGTAATCGACGAGCTGGGCTACCTACCCATGACACCGCAGGCCCGTTTCAACCTGTTCCAGTTGGTCAATACCCTGTATGAGTACCGGTCGATTATCTTGACTACTAACAAGGGGTTCGCTGACTGGGGGGCGTTCTTCCATCACGATAACGTGGCCATCCCCATCATCGACCGCATCATCCATCATTCCAACGTATTCATGCTGGGAGGAGAGAGCTACCGTTTAAGACAAAAAATGCCCGAATAGGGCTTAGGGGTGGGTCAATTTTATTGGCCAAAAGTGGGTCAAAATAAATGGCCATTGACAGATAAGGCCGTCTCACGCCGTCCCGACCAGGCTCACCAAAGAACACTAGATCTGTCTCAGGTGGCCGAATCGGATTATCAATCGCAGCCTGAAACGCAGCGGTCGCCGCTTTCGTCAGCGGAACAGTCCTCGGCGATGAGTTCTTTGTGATATCCAGACGTACAACCCGTTTCTCCATATCAACCTGGTGAAGCCGTAGACCGCCGATTTCTGAAAGCCGCATTCCGGTTTCGAGAGCAATTCGCACGATCCAACTGAACATTGGGTTTGAGTAAGCATCCACGGCAGCCAGCAAACGCTTGTTTTCTGCCGGCGTCAGCCGACGATTTCGCCCAGCCCCAGGGGCAGGGCGTCGAATCTGGGCGACGGGGTTGAAAGGCAACCCAATACCCCATTCCTTGATAGCCACGGTAAATAGATGACTGAGCAACGCCAATTCCAGTCGGACAGTGTTATTGCTGCGTGGAATCAGCTTGCCGTTTTCGTCCGGATCGCCTGCCAATCGCATGTCACGGTATTGCGCGACGATGTCGGCGCTCAAAGCAGCCAGCGAATACTTTCCAAGATGCCTCATCAGCGGCTGCGCTTTCTTATGCTCTGATACGCGAGTGGATTCCCGCTTGGTCGGCGTCACCTCCCGCAGATAGCGCTTCAGCGCCGCCTCTACCGTCATCCGCTCCCCTGGCGCTCGCTGTATGTACACTCCGCGTACCATCTCATCTTCAGTACGCCTGGCCCAATCCTCCGCATCCCGCTTTGTCCGAAATGTCTTGGACGCAGTCGGCCAGCCCGTCTTTCGAATGACGGCTTTCCAGGTACCAGAAGGGGTCTTAACGATGGTTGCCATGCGAGTAAAAGCTCCGAACAGTACACTCGGCGCTTCACCACTGTACCGAAACTGTACCTGGCTCGCAAACTTGGAAAATCCCCCGGTCTTGGGGTAAGAATAGAAACCGCTCTAAAAGATTGTATTTATTGAGATTTTCAGAGTGGTGCCCGGGGCCGGAATCGAACCGGCACGCCTTGCGGCGGGGGATTTTGAGTCCCCTGCGTCTACCAATTTCACCACCCGGGCAGGGTCGGGGTCACAGTGTTGGACTCCGGAAATGGATCGCCATTATACGGTGTTTTTGGCATTGTCTGCTTGGCGGCGCCACAAGCCGGGTGCTTGACCGTATTCAGCCCTGAAAGCGCGGCCCATATGGGCGGCATCCGAGAAGCCGGATTCAGAGGCGATGGTGGCGATGCTTTTGTCGGTATGGCGCAGCATCCAGGCTGCCAGCTGCAGGCGAATCTTGCGGGCATGGCCCTGGGGCGTGGTGCCCAGGTGCTCGCGAAACAGGCGCTGCAACTGGCGTGCAGACAGGCCCAGGCGGTCGGCCAACTGGGGCAGGGTCAGGGCCTGCCCTGCGTATTGCTGGATCAGCAGGACAGCGCGGCGCACGATGGGGGGGCAGTCGGCCGGGACGTCGGGCGGCGGGGGCTGCACGCGGGTTTGGGCTTGCTCTACATCGGTCTGCAGGCAGCGCAGGGCCTGCTGGATGTCGGCACCCGGTACGTGTCGGCGCAGAATCCGCACGGCCACGTCCGTGACGGCTGGGCCGCCGGCGCAGGTGATGCGGCGCCGGTCGAACACCAACTGGCGGTCGATGACCAGCTGTTCCGGTGCAACTGCCGGAAAGCGCCGGACAAAATCCTGATACAGGTTGCCGCCCAAACTGAACCGATGGCCCGCCAGCACGCCGGCCTGGGCCAGGGCAAAAACACCGTTGCCCAGGCCGACCAAATGGCGGCCTGCGCCTGCCGCCTGGCGCAGCCAGGCCAATAGCCCCGCGCCAAAAGGACTGGCAGGCATCAGCGGCCCGCCCACGACCACCAGATAGTCAAAGCGCAAAGGGTCGCCCAACAGGTCTGTGGGCACGATCTGCACGCCGCTGGCCGAGCGCACGGGGATGAGGGTGTCCGCCACGACTTCCCAAGCGCATGGGCCGGGCATGTCGACTTGGGCGTCCAGCAGGCCCAATAAATCGGCGAAGGCGGCGAACATCCCCATCGAAAACTGGGGCAGCAGCACGAAGCCCAGGCGGACACGAACGGGATCGGATGGAGCAGCAGGGGATTGCATGTCGTTTTTATTCATTTTATATGTTATTCATGTCGTTTTTATTCATTTATTAAAAATGACTGTATACAGAATAACACTACAAACAAAATGAAATACTGAAAATTACCTGATGAATGTCGTTTTTATTCAATCCAGATTTCTCTAAATCACTAGAATCATCCGCAATCTTCGGAGCATATTCATGGCACTCTCAGTTTTCGATATTTTCAAGATCGGCATTGGGCCGTCCAGTTCGCATACCGTGGGGCCGATGCGGGCTGCACGCAACTTTGCGCGTAATCTGGATACGCGCGGGCTGCTGTCCCAGGTGGCCAGCCTGTCTATCCACCTGTATGGTTCGTTGGCAGAAACCGGGGCTGGCCACCGCACCGACATGGGCATCATGCTGGGCCTGATGGGCGAGGCCCCCGATACCGTGGACCCAGCCGCTATCGGCGATCTGGTGGACGCGATCGAACGCGACCAACGCATCAGCCTGTGGCAGCATCACACCATTGCCTTCAACCCGAAAACCGCGTTTTCCGGGCGCGTGCAGCCGCTGCCGGAACACCCCAATGGCATGCGTTTCATGGCGCTGGATGCGCGCGGCGACACGGTGCTGGACGAACGCTACATCTCGATTGGCGGGGGGTTTATCCGCGCCCTGGACAGCATCGAAACCGACGAGACCGTGCCCGAGCACGAACCCATGCCCTACCCTTTTGCCAACGCAGCCGAACTCATGGAGCAATGCCAGCGCCATGGCCTCAGCATCGCCCAACTGATGATGGCCAACGAGATCACGCTGCGTTCAGCCGACGAAGTGCGTGCGGGCGTGCTGCGCATCGCCCAGGTGATGGACGATGCCATCGACCGCGGCTGTGGGCTGCAAGGCGCTTTTGCCGATGAGATCCTGCCCGGCGGGCTGAAGGTCAAGCGTCGCGCCCCGGCGCTGTACCAGGAACTGTTGTCCAAGTCGCGGGCGGTCGAGCCCGGTCAGGTCCGCCCACCGGCGCCCGCCAACCCGGACGATGTGATGTTCGCCATGGACTGGGTCAACCTATACGCCATGGCGGTCAACGAAGAAAACGCCGCCAGCGGACGGGTGGTCACTGCACCCACCAACGGGGCATCCGGCTTGTTGCCAGCAGTACTGCGCTATTACCGCACGTTTATCCCAGGCTGGTCCGAAGCCGGGGTCGTGGATTTTCTGCTGACCGCCGCCGCGATTGGTTTTCTGTATAAGGAAAATGCGTCGATTTCGGGGGCCGAGGTCGGCTGTCAGGGCGAGGTCGGGGTAGCCTGTTCGATGGCGGCAGCCGGTCTGGCCGCAGTCCTGGGTGGCACGGTCGCGCAAATCGAAAATGCCGCCGAAATCGGGATGGAGCATAATCTGGGCCTGACCTGCGACCCGGTGGGCGGGCTGGTGCAGATTCCCTGTATCGAGCGCAATGCCATGGGCGGCAACAAGGCCATCAATGCCTCGCGCCTGGCCCTGCATGGCGATGGTAAGCACCATGTCACGCTGGATATGGTGATCGAGACCATGCGCCAGACGGGTGCCGATATGAAATCCAAATACAAGGAAACTTCCCGGGGCGGACTGGCGGTGAACGTGGTCGAGTGCTGATGTATGACATCGGCTGATTCAGCCCGGCGTACAGCCAACGACAGCCGCAGGATTGCTCAGGTCTTGCGGGCGGCCCGCACCACGCCGATGCTGGCCGCCACCACCAGGCCTACCCCCAGCATCTGGCCCAGGCCCATGCCCTGCCCCAGAATCCACCAGCCCGATATGGCCCCAATGGCGGGCTCCAAGCTCATCAGCACCCCAAACGCCGCCGCTGGCAGGCGGCGCAGGGACTGGATTTCCAGGATGTAGGGCACCAGCGGCACCAGCACTGCCAGCCCGGCGGTCAGCGCCAACTGCTGCCAGGGAAACGCCACGGTGCCGGCCTCGGCCACGGCAAAAGGCAAGGACAATACGGCGGCAGCCAATAGCGAAACCGACAGGCCCTGCAAGCCCGGAAAGCCCTGGCCGATGCGCTTCATCATGATGATGTAGACCGCCCAGCCGCTGGCGGCCAACAAAGCAAAACCAATGCCGATCAGATCCACCCCCGACGCGGCATGGGCATCGCCCCAGACCAGCAGCAAGATGCCGATGCCTGCCAGCAGGGGCCAGACCAGGGCTCGTCGCCCAGGCACGCCCAGGGTGGCCACCGCCAAGGGGCCGCAGAACTCCAAGGCCACGGTCAAATGCTGGGGCAGGCGCTCCAGCGCCAAAAAGAATGCCAGGGACATCAGCGCCATGCCGACGCCCAGAATCCAGGTGGCGCGCCACTGGCTGGCCGTGAAACGATGCAGCGGCGGGCGTACAAAGATAAACAAGACCACAGCGGCCCAGCAGATGCGCAAGGCCGAAGTGCTCAATGGCCCATAATCCGCGATTACCGGCACGGCCAAGGAAACGCCCACCTGTACGCTGATCATGGCGGCAATTGCCAGCCCCACGGCCAGCCAATAACCGCTGCTCAACGGCAAGGGGGGAGCAGGCGACGGGCGACGAGTTTTGCCCGAACCGGTGACCGAGGGGGCTGGGGACGAGGATGGGATATTGGTCACAGTGACTGTCTGCTTGCCGATACAGCTATAGTCTTGCTTCACCGGCGCGTTAATAAGATAGTGAAATAGGATACTAGCCCATGAATATCAATATTCCCCTGTCCGTCCTGGACCTGGCCCCTGTCGTCGAAGGGGGCAGCGTAGCCGATTCCTTTGCCTGCACAGTCGACTTGGCCCGCCATGCGGATTACTGGGGCTACCAGCGTTATTGGTTGGCCGAACACCATGGCATGGCGGGGATCGCCAGCGCCGCCACGGCGGTGCTGATCGGCCATGTGGCGGGGGTGACTTCGCGGATTCGCGTGGGCGCCGGAGGCATCATGCTGCCCAATCACTCGCCGCTGATGGTGGCCGAGCAATTCGGCACCCTGGATGCGCTGTACCCCGGGCGCATTGACCTGGGCCTGGGGCGTGCGCCTGGATCGGATCAGGCCACCGCCCGCGCACTGCGGCGCGCACTGGACACGGACCCGGAGCAATTCCCCCAGGACGTGATGGAGCTGATGGATTATTTCCAGGGCAACAATCCAATCCGCGCCACGCCTGGTGAGGGCTGCCAAGTACCAGTCTGGATTCTCGGGTCCAGCCTGTTCGGCGCTCAGCTGGCTGCTGCCCTGGGGCTGCCTTATTCTTTTGCATCGCATTTTGCGCCCGCCCAGATGATGGATGCGATCCGCCTTTATCGCCAGCAATTCAGGCCCTCGGAGTTTCTGGCCAAGCCCTATGTAATGCTGGGCTTCAATGTGTTTGCCGCCAACACCAACGAAGAAGCGCAGTTGCTGGCCAGCTCGTGGCAACAGTCCTTCGTCAATCTGCGCAGCGGACGGCCCGGCAAGCTGCCCCGCCCAGTGGCAAACTACCCGGGCAGCCTGCCGCCACCGGCCAAAAACCTGCTGGATCATATTCTGTCGTGTGCCGCCATCGGTTCGCCCGATACGGTGGCCGCCCATATGCACGCCTTCATCGCCCGCACCGGGGCCGACGAACTGATGATTACCTGCAATATGCATGACCACGCCGCCCGGCTGTATTCCTATCAAATCGTGGCGGGCCTGATCAATCGCTAGACTTGGTGCCTTCTTTGCTGTCTGGCGCTGGCACGGGGCATCGTTCAATGCAACGGCTTGTTGCTGGCCTCAAGGCGCAATCGGCAAGGCCCGCTTATGGGCGCTGCGCCGCCAGGTGGCGATGATGGTGTCAAAGGCAGCCTGGGGAATAGCCTTGCCCTCCAGAAAGTCGTCGATTTGGTCGTAACTGACCCCAAAGGCGTCTTCGTCGGGCCGCAGGGGCTGCAGGGATTCAAGATCGGCCGTGGGGACTTTATAGACCAAGGCATCGTTAGCCCCCAGGGCACTGGCCAGGGCCCGCACCCGACGCTTATTCAGCCCCGCCAAGGGGGTGACATCGGCGGCGCCATCCCCGAATTTAGTAAAAAACCCCATCAATGCTTCGGCGGCGTGATCCGTGCCTACCACCAGCCCGCCCTGGGCACCTGCCACGGCATATTGGGCAATCATGCGTTGGCGGGCCTTGATGTTGCCATGCAGAAAATCCTGCTGGGCGGCATCGCGGAAACCCTGACCGGCTGCCTGCACGGCAGCCAGCATGGCGTCCGAGGCGGGCTGCACATCCACCACCAGGATTTCGTCGGGATTGATTACCTGCAGCCCGCCCTGGGCATCGGATTCGTCCAACTGCACCCCATAGGGCAGGCGCATGGCGACAAACCGTGCATCGCCGCCCTGTTGGCGCAAGCGCTGAACGGCGCGCTGCGCCAGGCAACCCGCCGTCAGGGAGTCCACCCCGCCGCTGATGCCCAGCACCAAGGCGCGCGCGTCGGTCTGGCGCAACAGGTCGGTCAAAAACTGAACCCGGCGCTCGATTTCAGCTGCGGCATCGAAATCATCCGATACCCCGAGGTCTTGACGGATACGGGTTTGTAAATGACGTTGGTCAGCACTGATCATCATGATTCCTGAATCAAAAAAGGGCCGGGCACACAGGCCCGACCCCATACGATACTAACTTTTCAGCAGAATCAGTTGCGATCCTCGAAGAGATCCAGCACTGCGCCTGTACTGGCATCCGAGCAATTGAAGGCGAATTTTGCCTGCACGCCGCGCGTGTAGCGCGGGGCGGGGGCTTTCCAGGCCGCGCGGCGAACCGCCAGGATCTCGTCGGAGACATCCAGATGCAGCAACTGCTTGTGGGCATCAATGGTGATGATGTCGTTTTCCTCGACCAGAGCGATGGTGCCGCCCACGGCAGCTTCAGGGGCTACGTGACCCACGACCATGCCCCAGGTGCCGCCGGAGAACCGGCCATCGGTGATGAGGCCCACGGAATCACCCAGGCCTTCGCCCACCAGGGCACTGGTCGGCGCCAGCATTTCAGGCATGCCCGGACCGCCTTTGGGGCCCAGATAGCGCAGCACCATGACATCGCCAGCCTTGATCTTGCCCGCCAGGATGGCATCCATGGCCGAGGGTTCGTCGTCGAACACACGGGCCGGGCCGGTGATGGACGGATTTTTCAGGCCGGTGATTTTGGCCACGGCGCCGAGTTCAGCCAGATTGCCCCTGAGGATGGCCAGATGGCCTTCAGGATACAAGGCGTTGTCCAGCGTATGAATCACGTCCTGATTGACCGGCACGTCGGGCACATCGACCAGGGTCTCGGCAATGGTCTTGCCGGTGATGGTAATGCAATCCCCATGCAGCAGGCCGGCATTGAGCAGCAGCTTCATGACCTGAGGCACGCCGCCCGCCTGGTGAAAATTGACCACCAGGTGTGCACCGCTGGGCTTCAGGTCGCAAATGACCGGCACGCGACGGCGCACGCGCTCGAAGTCGTCGATGGTCCATTCGACCCCGGCAGCATGCGCAATCGCCAGGATATGCAGCACGGCGTTGGTGGAGCCACCCGTGGCCATGATGACGGCCACCGCGTTCTCGATGGATTTGCGTGTGACGATATCACGCGGTTTCAGGTCGAGCCTGACAGCGTTCAACAGTACCCGGGCCGATTCAGCGGCTGAATCGATTTTTTCCTGGTGCACATTGGCCATGGTGGAGGAATACGGCAGGCTCATGCCCATGACTTCGAAGGCCGAGCTCATGGTGTTGGCGGTGTACATGCCGCCACAGGACCCGCTACAGGGAATGGCATGGGTCTCGATGTTGCGCAGGTCTTCTTCGGACATACGCCCGGCTGCGTGTTCGCCCACGGCCTCGAAGACGCTGACGATGTTCAGGTCTTTGCCGCCGTAGCTGCCCGGCAAAATGGTGCCGCCATACACGTAGATGGAGGGCACGTTGGCGCGCAACATGCCCATCATGCCGCCCGGCATGTTTTTATCGCAGCCGCCGATGACCAGCACACCGTCCATCCACTGGCCCTGCACACAGGTTTCAACGCAGTCGGCAATGACCTCGCGCGAGACCAGAGAATATTTCATGCCCTCGGTGCCCATGGCCATGCCATCCGAAATGGTGGGGGTGCCGAACATCTGCGGGTTGCCACCAGCTGCCTTGACTGCGGCGGCAGCGGCATCGGCCAAAGGCTGCAGGCCGCTATTGCACGGCGTGATGGTGCTTTGGCCGTTGGCAATGCCGATCATGGGGTTGTTGAAGTCTTCTTCTTTGTAGCCCAGGGCGTAATACATCGAGCGATTAGGTGCGCGGGCCACCCCCTGGGTGATATTGGATGAGCGCAAAGGCTTGGACATGAGCGGATCCTTCCGGGTTATATCAGCGAACAATCTTGAAGTGTACGGCTTGTTTGGCGCTTTTGCAGGGTTTGTCAGATCAGAAGCTGCGACGGGCGGATTGGACCAGTGCCTCCAGGGCAGTGAGGTCGCGCAGCGTCCAATCGCGGCGTGCGCCGGTGATCAAGCCCTGAGATACCCAGTCGGCCAGCAGACGGCTAAGGGTCTCGGGGCGCACGCCCAAGTGTACGGCTAGCTGGCGCTGCGTCAGGGGCATACGCACACCCCCCGCAGGGTTGCAAGGCAGACGCAACAGATAATCGGCCAAGCGCTGGGCAGCGGTGCTGTCGCTGAACCATTCCATTTCATTGACCCGTCGATAGACGCGGTCGCTCAGGCGCGTCAGCAGACGCAGAGATAGTTCGGGCCAGCCAGTGACCAGTTCGATCAGGCCACTGCGTTTCAGGCACTGCACCACGGCATCGCCGCGCGCCCGCGCCTCCATCGGATAGCGGCCATGGGTCATGAACATGGCGGTTTCAGCCAGCAGCTGCCCCGGACAAAAAATCTGAAAAACGCGCTCCTGGCCTTCCTGAGTGTGGCGCAAGACCTCGACGTGACCATCCAGCACATAGAGATATTCCACCGCGTCCTCACCCTCGCGAAACAGGACCTCGCCTGCTTGTACGTGAAAGACCGCCGCATCGCGCAACAGCACCTGCTGCAGGGTCGGCGGCATGTCGCGAAACAAAGCATGGTCCAGCACCTGAACGGAGGAATAACCAGATTTGTTGACTTTTGTCATTGTGGGCTATCGGTTTTAAGTGAGAACATACGCGATTGATAATAATTCGCATTCATCTATGTGGAAAGCTTTGAAATCATCATACCGCGTCATGGCGGGCGGATTGCTGGCAGCGGCACTGTGCCTGGTCCAACCTGCCCAGGCCGCCCCTTACGAAAAACTGGTGTTGGCCGGGCCCACCGCTGCAGTCAGCTTTCCCCTGATCCATATGGTCGAATCCGGCGCACTGGCGGGCTGGGCCGATCAAGTGGAATTTCGCCACTGGAAGAATCCAGACCAGTTGCGGGTGCTGCTGGCCAAGCAACAGGTGGATTTCAGCGCCACCCCGGTGAACCTGCCTGCCATCATGGCAAATCGCGGCTTGCCGGTACGCCTGCTGAATGTGTCGGTATGGGGTCTGCTGTGGTTCATCAGCAGCGACCCTGCCATTCAATCCGTGGCCGACCTGGCTGGTCAGCCTCTGCTGACCACGTTTCAACGCGACCTGCCGGCCCTGTTGCTGGAACGCCTGCTGGTCGCTGAGGGCCTGACGGGCGACAAAGCGCCCCAGCTGCGCTACGCCCGCGATGCCCAGGATGCGACCGCCCTGATGCTGACCGGCGAAGCCCCGAACCTGCTGCTGCCCGAGCCGTCCGTCTCGCTGCTGCTGGCACGCAATGCCCAACAGGGCAAGCAGACCATCCACCGGGTGCAAAGCCTGGAAGACGCCTGGCACCAGGCGTTTCCCCAGCAACCCGATCTGCCCCAGGCAGGCATCATGGTCAATAGCCACCGGGCAGACGACGAGGCCCTGAGCCAGGCTGTGGCCCAGGCCTATACCGATGCCACAGTCTGGTGCAAGGCCCAGCCCGCGCAATGCGCCCGGGAAGTCCATCGACACCTGGACTTCCTGCCGCTGGCAGCCATCGAGGCTTCGATCCAGGTGACACGCCTGGACAGCCGGGATGCCAGTGCTGTGCGCCCTGCGTTAGAGGCGCTGTACGAACTGATCCTGGCCAACAATCCTGAAGCGGTGGGCGGCCAACTGCCCGCTCCTGGGTTCTACGGCCCATGAAACCGGACGCCATGCCTGCTGCCGAACCGACTTCCTGGCGCTGGTCGGCCCTGGGCGTCGTGCTGATCTTTCTGGCTTGGGAGATCGCGGCCCGCGTCATGGGCCCCATGCTGATGGCCACCCCCTGGCAGGCGCTGCAATCCATCGCCGATCTCAGTCGCGATCCAGGGTTCTGGTCCAACAGCCAGGCCAGCCTGCTGCGCATCGCCATCGGCGTGGGCACGGGCTGCTTCATCGGTTTTACGCTGGGGGTGCTGGCCGGCCACGATGCGCGGCTGCGCGGGCTGCTGGAACCTTTGCGCTGGCTGCTGATGGCCATTCCGCCTGTCGTGGTGGTGGTACTGGCCATGCTGTGGTTTGGCCTGGGGTCCGGGATGGTGATCTTCATCACGATTTTGATGATGGCCCCCGGCATGTACGTCAACACGGTCAAGGGCATGCGCATGATAGACCGCGGCTTGCTGGAAATGAGCCAGGTTTATCGCTTCGGCGCCTGGATGCGCCTGCGTCACATTTATTTGCCGGCCCTGGCGGCCCCCCTGACGGCGGCCTTGCTGATCGCCACCTGCGGCGGGGTGCGCCTGGTCGTCATGGCCGAGGTCCTGGGAGCGGAAAGCGGGGTGGGTTACGCCCTGGCCAATGCCCGCAGCACCTTTGACAGCGGCCGTCTGTATGCCTGGGTATTGCTGATTCTGGCCCTGGTAGGGCTGCTGGAGTTTCTATTGCTGCAACCGATTCAACGCCGCCTGACGCGCTGGCAAGAGCCCAGTCATGCTTGAGATGCACGCCCTGAGCCTGTGTTTCGGCACGCGCACCGTCCTGCATGACATCAACCTGTCGGTCCGACCGGGTGACTGCATTGGCCTGATCGGCCCCAGCGGGGCAGGCAAAAGCACGCTGCTGCGGCTGGCCGCCGGACTATTGCCGCCCACACGGGGGCGCTGCAGCAACACCTTTGCCCGCACCCGTCTGGTGTTTCAAGACCCGCGCCTGCTGCCCTGGCGCAGCGTGGCGGCAAATCTGGACCTGGCTCTGCAGGCGGCGGGGATCGATCCGAAACTGGCCGTACAACGGCGCAATCACTGGCTGGACCGGGTAGGCCTGTCTGACGCGGCACACGCCTGGCCAACCGAGCTGTCCGGCGGCATGGCGCAGCGCGCCTCTTTGGCCCGCGCCCTGGCCCTGGAACCCGATCTGCTGCTGTTGGACGAACCCTTTAGTGCGCTGGACCCTGCGCTGCGCAGCGACCTGGGCCAACTGTGCAGCACTCAGTGCCGCGCCACCCAGGCCGCCATGATCTGCATCAGCCACCAACCCTGGGAACTGAATGGTCTGGTCGATTGCATTCTGCAAGTCGCCGACGGATGTATCCAGCCTGTCGCGCCCTGTACATCCGGGCCAGGAGCCATGGCAAACCCTGCCAGCCTCCAGGCTTGATCGCCCCTTTATTTTTTACCCACAGGTACTCCGATGCGTACTCTCTTTATCCCGACCCCTCTGGCGCTGGCCCTTGCCCTGACGCTAGGCAGCAGCGCGGCGCTGGCCCAGGAAGTCAACAGCCTGAAACCCATCATCATCACCGGCGATGCCCAGGCCAGCCCCCTGGCCCCCAGCGTGCAGGCCGAGCAGCAACGCCTGAATCAAGTGCCCGGCGGCACCAACCTGATCACCCCTCAGCAAGAAGCCCGGCTGGCCACCCTGCGCGATGCCCTGGACTTCGAGCCAGGCCTGGTCGTGCAGGAGTTTTTCGGGGGCCTGGATCAGCCGCGCCTGAATATCCGGGGCTCGGGCATCCAAAGCAATCCGGTCAACCGCGGCGTCCTGCTGCTGCAAGACGGCCTGCCATTGAACGAGGCAGATGGTTCATTCGTCATCGGGTTCCTGGAACCGCGCAACGCCGACTACATCAGCGTGCGCCGGGGGGCCAATGCCCTGTCGCCCGCGGCCACCACCCTGGGCGGCGAACTGGATTTCCAATCCCTGACCGGCACGCAAGGCGATATGCTGCGGCTGGAAGGCGGCAGCTTTGGACGCCTGGGCGCCCAGGCCGCCAAAGGCTTTCAGGGCGATACCCTGGATGGTCGCCTGAGCGTCACCCACGACAAGTACGACGGCTACCGCCATCACTCGGGGTCCAAACGCACCAGCGTACAGGGCAATGTGGGCGTCGTCGGCGACAACTTTGAAAACCGCACCTACCTGTCCTACGTGGACCTGGACGTAACCATCCCCTTCGTGGTGCCTCGCGCCATGATGGAGGAAGACCCTCGGGACGTTATCGGTGACGGCAAGACCGCCAACCACCCGCTGAATGTCTATAAGCGCGACCCGCACCGCATCTCGCGCCAGTTCCGGGTGGCCAATCGCACGTACTGGGGCACCGAGGCACTGAACCATACCTTCGGGGTGTACGCCCAGAACGTGGACGATACATTCCAGGACCCCTTAAGCGTGACCGCCACGGACGGCATGACCTACGGCGCCCAGTGGCAACTGGCCGGCCAATACGAGAATATCGACTACCGTGTGGCCCTGGACTGGGCGCGCAGCGACATGGATCGCAAGCTCTATGTGGTCAACCCGGACAACGGCTCGCGCCTGCGAGAATTCGGCAACTACGACCTGCAGGCCGAAAACCGCAATGCTCTGCTGGGTTTTGCCTGGCATGTCACGCCGCAATGGTCAGTCGTGGGCAATGCCAAGTTTTCACAGGCGATCCGCAATGCCCGCGAACGCAGCAGCGGCAAGGATCTGAATCAGGACTGGAGCTACATCAGCCCCACCCTGGGCCTGGTCTGGCAGCCCGCCGAACATCAACGGTTTTTTGCCAACATCAGCCGCAGCAATGAAGCCCCGACCTACTGGGAAATCGTCAATGGTTCAGTGACCCCTCGCCCCAATGCCATCATGCCGATCCCGGCCAGCACCAGCCTGAGCGAGCTGCAGCTGCAACGCGCCGACACCATCGAAATCGGTGGCGAAGGCCGTCTGGGCGAGGGCCAATATGCACCTCGCTGGGCTGTGGCGCTGTACCACAGCGATGTGAAAAACGAACTGATGTCTGTCAGCACGGCCAACGGCACGGCGGCAGGCACCTATAACTACCAGGGCGGCACCCGGCACCGGGGAATGGAGCTGGGCCTGCGCGGCAGCCTGCCTGGCTTTGTCCAGAACGCGACCTTTGACTACCGCGTGGCATATACCTTCAGCGACTTTCGTTTCAAGGATGGCGAATACGCGGGCAATCGCATTGCCGGCGTGCCGCGCCATCTGATCAGCGCCGAAGTCCTGTATCACAGCGGCGGCCTGCGCATCGGCCCCAATGTGCGCTGGATGCCATCAGCCACCGAAACCAATCATGCCAACATACCTGATACCCAGCAAGACAGCTATGCCTTGCTGGGCTTCAAGGCGGATTACCGCATCGACAAGCACTGGCAGGCCTATGTGCAGGCAGACAACCTGACGAACAAAACCTACGCCAGCGCTTTTGTGATCCGCAACGTGGCGGCGCCCGACGCCCCTACGTTCCTGCCGGGCAATGGCCGCAGCGTGACGGCGGGGGTCAGCTATCGGTTTTAAGGATGGGCTTTCATGCCCCGTGATATGGATGCAACGGGGCAATAATGCGCTTATGATAAATAGCCACCGATCCCGCACCATGCGGGATCGGTCCATTTAACCTGTTTCCGATGGAGACCTTGTGAACCCAGCATCCCCGACTGACGCCATATCCCCCCTGCGGCAAGATATTCGATTACTGGGCAAAACACTGGGCGAAGTCATCCGCGAATGCGAAGGACGCTCCATCTATGACGTCATCGAGAAGCTGCGCCGGGCCGCCGTCACATTCCGCCGCGAAGGCCAGGACAGCGACGGCAGCCTGCTAGAGCGCCAGATCCACGGCCTGGCCGACAGCGAAGCCAATTCGGTCGCGCGCGCCTTCAGCTATTTTCTGCACCTATCCAATATCGCCGAAGACCGCGACCAAACCCGCCGCCAGCGCCTGCAATGGCAGGCCGAAGGCCCGGCAACCCCAGGCAGCCTGCAACACGCCATTGATCATCTGAAAACCGAAGGCCTGTCCGGCGAACAAATCCGCCAACACCTGGTAGAAGCCTGCATCGTCCCGGTGCTGACCGCCCATCCCACTGAAGTCCAGCGTAAAAGCACGCTGGACCTGCACCAGGCCATTGCCCGCCATCTGCGCGGCATGGACATCCCGCACGCGCCCCTGGAATCCGCCCGCCAGCAAGAACGTCTGACCGGCCTGATCGCTGCCCTGTGGCAAACCCGGATGCTGCGCCAGACCAAGCTCACCGTACTGGACGAGATCGACAATGCCCTGTCGTATTACACCAGCACTTTTTTCAGCACCCTGCCGCAATTGCATCTGGACATGGGTGCACTGTTGCGCAAACCCCCAAAAAGCCCTTTTGACGTAGACAACACGCCCCTGCCGCCATTCGCCCACATGGGTAGCTGGATCGGCGGCGACCGCGACGGCAATCCCAACGTCGACGACGCCACGCTGGAACAGGCCCTGCTGCGCCAATGCGCCCACGCCTTGCGCCATTACCTGACCGAGGTACACGAATTGGGGTCGGAGCTGTCCGTCTCGCAATCGCTGATGCGCGTCAGCCCGGCCCTGGCCGAGCTGGCTGCCAGCAGCCAGGATTCATCATCCCACCGTCAGGACGAGCCCTATCGGCGCGCCTGCATCCATATCTACGCCCGATTGGCCGCCACAGCGCTGGCCCTGACCGGACGCCGGTTGGCTCGACGCAACACGTACGACGCCCCGCCATATGGCACAGCGGCAGACCTGGCTGCCGACCTGCGCACCGTCACTGAATCCCTGGATGCCCACCATGGCGCCCTGGTGGGTCGTCTGCGCCTGAGCCACCTATGCCAAGCCGTGGAGATTTTTGGCTTTCACCTGGCCACCGTGGATTTGCGCCAGAGTTCCGATGTGCATGAACGCGTGTTGGATGAACTGATGCGCCAGGCCAAGGTCACGCTGGACGGCAAGGCTGTCCAGTATGCTCAGCTATCCGAAGATGATCGTGTGCGCGTGCTGCGCCAAGAATTGCACGAGCCCCGCCCCCTGGTATCGCCCTGGGTGGATTACTCGCCAGAGACCACCAAGGAACTGGCAATTCTGCGCATGGCGGCGGACTGCCGCCGTCGATTTGGCACGGCGGCCATCCGCCAATCCATCGTGTCGCACACCGAAACCCTCAGCGATCTGCTGGAGGTGCTGATCCTGCAACAGGAAACCGGCCTGATCGCCCCAACGGTGAATAATGCCCGCCCCCAGGAAGGACTGATGGTGGTTCCGTTGTTCGAGACCATCCCCGACCTGGAACGAGGCGCCGAGATCATGGACGCCTGGCTCTCACTGCCCGAAGTTGCCAGCCGTGTGCAGCAGGTGCAGCAAGGCATCCAGGAAGTCATGTTGGGGTATTCGGACAGCAACAAGGACGGCGGTTATCTGACGTCACACTGGTCTTTGTATCAGGCCGAACGCCGACTGGTCGAAGTCTTTCACAAACACCATACCCGCCTGCGCCTGTTTCACGGGCGCGGGGGCTCGGTGGGCCGGGGCGGCGGCCCCAGCTATGACTCTATCGTCGCACAACCCCCTGGCACGGTGAATAACCAGATCCGCCTGACCGAACAAGGTGAAATCATCCAAAGCCGCTACAAAGATGTGGAGGTAGGCCGCTGGCACCTGGAACTGTTCGTGGCCGCCACCCTGGAGGCCACCCTGGCTGGTACCTCGGCGGCACGCACCGAAGACCAACGGGCCGCCGAATACGGCGCCGCCATGGCCTGGATGTCGGAGACTGCCCGCCACGCCTACCGCGACCTGGTCTACGACACCGAAGGCTTTACAGACTATTTCTTCGCCTCTACCCCGATCCGCGAAATCACGGGACTGAACATTGGTTCGCGACCCTCGTCACGCAAGGCCCTGGAACGCATCGAAGATCTGCGCGCAATCCCTTGGTCGTTTTCCTGGGCGCAATGCCGCCTGCCGCTACCGGGTTGGTACGGGGTTGGCACCGCCCTGACGCAATACCTGGAAGACGGTGGCCCAGACCATGCGCTGGACCGGGCAGCCCGCCTGGACCGACTGCAGGCCATGGCACGCGACTGGCCGTTTTTCCGCACGCTGCTGTCCAACATGGAGCAAGTGCTGGCCAAAACCGACCTGGCGATTGGCCGGGCCTATGCCGAACTGCTCACGGACCAGACCCTGCGCGAGCAGATCTTTAGCCGCATCGAAGCCGAATACCATGCCACGGTGCAGGTTTTCCGCGATATCACCGGGCATGATCTGCTGGCACACGACGCCCCCTTGCAGGCAGCATTGGCCGAACGTTTCGCCTATATCGACCCGCTGAATCACCTGCAGGTGGAGCTACTGCGCCGCATGCGCTCCGGGCCGGCCTCGGCCCATCGCGCCAACGAACAGGAATCCCGCGTCCAAAGGGCCATCCACATGACCATCAACGGCATCGCCGCAGGCCTCAGAAACTCGGGATGAGATCGGACGATGGACAGTCCCCTGCGGACTGTCCATCGCCTATCGAATCGAAGCACCTTGCAAGGTGCGCCGTGGGAGACCCTGCGAAGCCCCCCGCAGGCCGCGCCGTGAGGAGCCCCTGCGAAGCACCTTGCAAGCCGCGCCGTGGGAGACCCTACGAAGCGCCCTGCAAGGCCGCGCCATCAACCAAAAAGCACTATGATTTGCCTGCCAGGATGCCGATACACGGTGCCTGGCAGTTTTTTTGACTTTCCATGACCACCGAAAAATCATCCCCTCCCTGGTTGGGCCCCGTCTTGATGTGCGGCGCAAGCCTCTGCTTTGCCATGCTGGACGCCGGCACCAAGTACTTGGCCGCACACTACCCGCTGATGCAGATTGTTTGGGTGCGCTATATGGCCCAGACCTTGGCGGTGGCGCTGATCTTTGCACCCGCCATGGGCCGCCAGTTACTGATGGCCCATCGTTACGGCATCCAGTTGCTGCGGGGCTTGTGCCTGTGCTGCGGCAGCGTCTTTGTCATCAATGGCCTGGCCCGTCTGCCGCTGGCCGAGACCACGGCCATCGTGTTTCTGGCTCCGGTGCTGATCGTCATGCTCTCGGGCTTGTTACTGAAGGAAAAAGCCCGCACCATGGACTGGCTGGCCGTCGGCTGCGGATTTATCGGAGTGCTGATCATCGCCCGACCCGGCGGGGGGCTGCTGACCTGGGCGATTCTGTTTCCGCTGGGCTCGGCCCTGTGCAATGCCCTCTATCAGCTCGTCACCCGCTCAGTCCGCGCTTCTGAACACGCCGCCACCAGCAATTTCTACACCGGCCTGATCGGCGTCCTGATCCTGACCCCGTGGGGTGTCAGCGACTGGGCGCCCATGCAGACCATGGATTTCATGCTATTGCTGGGCATAGGCGGGATCGCGTCCGTGGGCCACCTGACCATTACCTATGCCCTGCTGCATGCGCCCGCCACCAAGCTGGGCGTCTACAGCTATGCGCAGATCCTCTGGGCAACCATATTGGGCGGGCTGATATTTGGGACACTGCCCGATACCATGGCATGGCTGGGGATTCTGGTGATTACCTTGGGCGGGCTGGTGCTGTCGGTACCCCAGGTACAAAAAATCGGCGCGGCCATTCTACGTTCAGGACGACGTTGATCAGACCGGCACCGGCAACCAGCCCCCCTGCGCATAGCGCTGCAGGGCATTGCCCTCGTAGCGCCACAGCCACATCCAGCCGTGGTCGCACAGTTGTTGCAACACAGTATGGCGGGCAATCACGGCGGTAATCGCATCAGCAGGCGCATCAATGACCACGGTCAGCCGCACCGGCTGGTGATACCAGCCCTGACCATCGCTCAAGGACTGCTGGGGCAGACCAATGCGCAAATCCCCGCCATTGCCCTCGAATACGCCGATATGACCATCCACCACATTGTGCAGCACTTTGTTGCCCGCCCCATAGTGCAAGGGGTCGCAACTGGATGCGTGGTATTGCCAGGACAGCCAGTTCGTCACCAGCATGGGGCCCATCATCAATTGCTCCAGCACGCGGCTATCAGGATCGAAGCGGGCATCATAGTCGTGCAGATAGACCCGATCCAGCAATCGGTCGCGGCTGCGTTCACGCGGGCCAATGATGAAGGCGGCATTGCGCGTCAGTCCCCATTCGGGCCGCGTCTGCGACCCGTCATTGGCGCGCCTGCGAAAATCCCTTAATAAGCTCGCAGCGTCTGGTCTGACCTCCATGCCCAGAGTCGGCGCGCGTTCACGGCGTATCCTATCCCCCGCATCGGTAAAAACCTGCTCCATTTTTTTCCAACGCGCCAAGGCAGTTGGCGGCAACAGATCCAGATCAAATCCCGTGATCTCGTCCGTGGTGGTATTGTGCAGCGCCCCCATAAAGACGGTCTCAGCCGGGATCTTCAGCCCCAGCTGCTGCAGTCCGGCACGCACCTGATCATCATTCAGCATCAGTGCCAGCGCCCGTGCATTGGCATCCCCTGGGCGGCCATGACAAGCCCCGCAGTCCAGCGTGGAGGCGTGCGCATTATTCGTGCTGTGACCCGCGTGACCGCAAAAAATGACCAAGGGCGCCAGGCGATCATCCAGCCCCATGGTATGCAAGATATCCGCCGCCAAGGTAACTTTCTGGGCTATATCCAGCCCCATCACCATGGGCCTGCACTGACCCCGGTGCGCTGCAAACAGGCGCTGCTGATCCTCACTCGTCCTCGATTTGGCCGAAGGCCTGATCCAGCGGGCAATTTTGCCCAGATAGCCCACCCCAAAGGCTTCGACAAAGGAAAAGGTGGCATTGGGCCAGCGCGTCAACCCCAGCCACTGGTCCTCCTGTGCCAGATGATGGCGACGCGCCGCACTGGCTTGCGCCGTCCTGATCTCATCGGCACCCGTCTCGCCAAAAGCCGTCACGACATCCTGCACGGCAATGCTGGGATAGGCCAAACCAGGCAATTGGGGACGACGGACATTTGTCCCCAACGGGGTGTAGTGGATGGGCATGCCGAAAAACCCGGCAAAGGCCCGCGTCTGCACCCCAGGCCACAGGGCTTCCAAGGCACGGCGCATGCGTTCGCTACGGGTATCGATGCAAAAAACCGCCTGGACTTCCGGCACCACTGCAGGCTGGATCGGCGCGGATGTACGCAGCAGTTGGGCAAAACCACGCTGAAAGCCGATGTCCAGCGCACATTGCCAGATTTCATCCACAATCAATGCATCATCCGCCTCGGCAATCCGCTGATCGACCTCATGCCAACTGGCATTCAGAGCAGTCAGCGCGGTCTTGCGCGCCGCTGCGGGCACGGCCTTCGCCAGCACGGCCTCCCAGGCCAGTCGACAGGCCAGCAGATCGCTCAGCCGCGCATCCTCCTGAGCAGCCGGGATTTTCTGCCAGCCAATATAGGCGCACCAGGCGGCCCAGCCATTGATCGACAGCAGCAAAGCCTCAAAGTAATCCGGCCAGGCACCCTGATCCAGTTCGAGTTGCGCCAAGGCCCAGGGAATCGCCTGTTCAGGCTGCAAGGGCAGTTGACGGATCTGCGCCATCAGACCGGATAAACCCAATCGGGCGCTCAGACCATGATCGCCCACCATGCTTTCGCGCCAGAAGCCATACAAGCCAGGGCTACCGACTGCCCGCCAATCCGCCTGATGGCGATCGAAATATGTCGCGCACACCTGACTGAGCTGAAACACAATAGCCGCCCGCCACGGCCAGCGCCGATTTCGTTGAACGGCGTCATCGAGCAAATCCACCAGCAAAGGCTCGCTACGCACCCGTGCAGGCCCGGCCAATTGAGCCACGCAATGATCCTGCGTCACGGAGCATGGCCCCATCGAGGCCTGCAACTGCAGGGCCAAAGCCAGGTCTTCGCCGGTCATCTCGCCCGTCGCCCATGCCTGGCGCATCATGTCGCGTGCGGGAAACACATGGAAGTCCCCCAGCACCGCCAAACGGGCCGCAACACGCCGAATCGGCATCCCAATCCGGCGCCAATGGGGGTTGACCGCCACCGCCTGATCCAATGGCCAGGCGGGCATGATACCGGCGCACGCAAGCGCCAGGGCCTGCTGCCAGGCCCCATCATCCCGGTCCGCCAGGCTTGTCTCGGACAGCCTCTGTGCAGTCTGCGCTTGCATATCAAAATCCCTGGGTCGAATGACCCGCCACCAGGGCCGGGCGGACTGGAACAGAAGGACGCCCGACAGCTGCCCAGGCCGTCGGCCACAGGCGCAAGAGCCACCAGGTATAGCCTTCATCCATATAAAAACCGGCGTACACCCAGCGGCGCACACCAATCGCCGCCTGCGGCCAGCGCTGGAGCGCCACCATGCTCAGATACATGGCCGCCATGCCGGCCAGAGCCACCACACCAGCCGCCTCCAGCGGATCACTGCCCGCGCCGATCGGGGCCTGATCCAGCACACCAGCAGCCAGCGTCAGGAATGCAGCGCACGCCAATGCGGTCAAGCAGCGCACCCAGCGCTGCATCGGTAGCTCATGCTGCATAGCAGGTACCCACAAAACCGGCGCCCAGGCCAGCGCCAGCAAAGCGCTCCACCACCAGTGCCAGGCATGGCTGCCCAAGGCAAGCTGAATCGTAAAAACGACAAAGAGTGAAACCGGCACGGCAAGCAGCATGCTCAGACCTGAGTTGCGGTATTCACCCAGCATCAACTTGCGATTGCATGCCTGGACCGCGCTTGACGCATTGAGAAAATTATGTGCCTTATACAGAGAATGGCCGAGCAGGTGCAGGGCTGCGAACAGGTACAAACCCAGGCCACACTCCAGCAGCATGAACCCCATCTGGGCAATCGTGGACCAGGCCAGGTGCACCTTCTGGCTGACCCGGGTCAGCAGCACCAGCCCCGCCACGATGGCGGATACCAGGCCAAAGCCCACCAACAACCAGCGCGCCGCCAGCGACACACCCAATAAAGGGGCAAACAACACCAGCACATACCCCCCCAGGTTGACCACCCCGGCATGCAGCAGCGCCGAGACTGGCGTGGGGGCCTCCATTACTTGGACCAGCCAGCCATGAACGGGCATCAGCGCAGTGCGCGCAATCACGGCCAGCGCCAGACAGACCCCGCTCCAGGCTAAAACGCCGGATGCATGGCCTGCCGCAATATAAACCCACAAGGCCGACAAAGACCCGCTGCCAACCTGTGACCATGCCAGCGTGGCGGCCAGAACCAACAGCACATCGGCCGCCCTGTCCGCTGCTTTTTTCTTATGCGCCGCCAGCAAGGCAAATGGGCGATCCGGATAAAAACACAACAAATAATGCATGGCATGGCCGATTGCTGCCCACGCTGCGATCAGAACCAGCCAGTGGTCGGCCAGCAATAGCACATGCACGCCAGCCAGGACAGCCGCCAAGGCTGTGATATAGACTTGCTGGCGCGGCTCGCCACGCAGATGCCTGGAAGAATAAAGGCCAATCACAAGTCCCAACAACTGCACCAGCAAGCTGACCCAGGCACCAAACAGCCCGGCAGCCAGCCACCCATCCATCCACGGGCCTGTACCACCCGGCAAGAAGCCCAAGGTCAACTGCGACACTAAGCCCAGCAATGCAAATACCAGCGCCGCCAGCGTCAGTCGATTGAATTGGCACCACATGCGTTCCACTGGCTGCTTGCTGCAGTACGCTCGGCCAACGGCAATCAGCATCAGCACCGCCGGCATCACAGCCAGCAAGAAATTCATTTCATATGACAAGAACAACACAGCGACTCCAAAAAACAACTTGCACATTCTTGGGTCTTTTATTTATTCTGTAAATTACATTTATGATATTTGAATGTTCTACAAAACAGAACGATGGACATTAACCAGCTGAATTTCAAGCATTTGTTCTATTTTTGGCGAGTCGCGAAAAACGGTTCTCTGACGCATACTGCTGAACAAATCCATACATCTCAATCCGCCCTCTCCACCCAGATCCGCCAACTGGAGAGTCGGCTGGGCACCCCTTTGTTCGACCGCCAGGGACGCCACCTGGAGCTCACCGCCATTGGTCAGCAGATATTTGTCTATGCCGAAGGCATTTTCGGCCTGGGCGAACAGATGCTGGGTTGGCTGGAAGGCCGCGACGAAGGGACTATCCACATCCGCGTGGGCAGCGTATCCACCATGTCGCGCAACTTTCAGGTCAACTGGCTGAATCCGCTATTTCACGACCCTGCCGTCGTGCTGTCAGTCGATTCAGGTTCCTTACAGGTTCTGGTGGAACGGCTGTTGCGCCATCAACTGGACGTGGTGCTGGCCAACGAACCACTTCCCTCTGACCCAGCTCGCCCGGTATCTTCCCGATTTCTCGGGAGCCAAGTGATTTCTCTGGTGGGGCGAGCCGACCGCTGGGCCGGCACGACACTGCGCGTCCCGCACGATCTGAATGGCGTTGAAATGGCCGTACCCAGTGCGCGCCACAGCGTGCGCCCACAATTCGATGCCCTGTGCTTTTCCGTTGGGGTGCAACCCAGACTGCGCGCTGAAATCGACGACATGACCATGCTGCGCCTGGTCGCGCGCGACAGCGGCTGGATCACCATGCTGCCTCAGGTGGTGGTACAAGACGAACTACAATCTGGCGAACTGGTGCATATCGGGCAATCCTCTCAACTGACCGAGCATTTTTATGCCATCACCGTCCAGCATAGTCATCCGGCTGGCCCGCTTAATCAGTTACTGCTGAATGCGGCAGCCGGCAATATTTTCACGTAACCCACAAGCCCCCCTCAAACCAAAAGGACATCCATTGTGTTCCCTCAACGATTGACCGAAGGCTACCAATCATTCCTGCACGGACGACTCGAAACTGAGCGCGCCCGCTATCTCGATTTGGCCCAATATGGCCAACACCCCGACATCATGTTGATCAGCTGCGGCGACTCACGCGTGGCACCCGAGGCTATTTTTGATGCCAGCCCGGGGGAAATGTTCGTGGTGCGCAACATCGCCGGCATCGTTCCACCCTGCGAAGCAGATCCGGAAACGGCCTTTCACGGCACCAGCGCCTGCATCGAATTCGGGGTCAACGCCCTGGAGGTCGGCCATATCGTCGTCATGGGCCATGCCAGCTGCGGCGGCGTGTCTGCCTTTGCCAATCAGACCGCCCCTTTGTCCAAGCCCGACTTCATCGGTAAATGGATGTCGCAGATTCAGCCCGTGGTCGATAAGATCGGCCCCCGCACAGGCGACTATGCTGAATGGATTCGCCAGATGGAATGGGGCGTCGTGGAATACAGCATGAATAATCTGCTGACCTTCCCCGCTGTGCGGGAAAGGGTGGAGGCAGGCCAGCTCACCATTCATGGGGCGTACTTCGGGGTCGCCACCGGCGTGCTATTCATCCGTAACCCCGATACCGGGAAGTTCGAACCCTATCAGGAATGAACTGACCCGGCATCCCGCAACCAGGCCAACGCCTGGTCTGCGGGCATGGGTCGGCCTATGCCATAGCCCTGTCCCATATCGCAACCCATGTCACGCAATTGCTGCTGCACAGCGGCAGTTTCAATGCCTTCGGCAATCACCTTCAAGCCCAGCGTGTGACTCATGTCGATGATAGAGCGCACAATGGCGGCGAGATCCGCATCCTCGACCATGCCCGCCACAAACGACTGATCGATTTTCAAGGCATCGACCGGCAGGCGATTAAGATAGGCAAATGAGGAATACCCAGTGCCGAAATCATCAATGGACAGGCGCACACCCAGGCCATGCAAGGCATACAGCGTGCGCAGCGCCCGGGCCGGATCGGCCATGATGACGCTCTCGGTGACTTCGAGTTCCAGCAGGGACGGGTCCAGCCCATGGTGGATCAGCACATCTTCGACCTGCTGCGGAAAGTATTCGTCCAGCAGATTGCGCGCTGAAATATTGACCGCAATCCCAACCCCCGGATACACGGCCTGCAGCCGGACGCAAGCGGCAACTGCCTGATCCACCACCCAGCGGGTAAAGGGGTGGATCAAGTCCGTGATTTCGATGATAGGAATGAACTGGGCGGGGGGAATCAGGCCGCGCTCGGGGTGACTCCAGCGCGCCAGGGCCTCGAACCCGACCGGAGTGCCTTCGGCGTAGTGGTCAGAGTTCAGAATGATTTTCGGCTGCAGGTGCAGCAGGAACTGGCCCTGCGCCAGGGCGGTGCGCAGCTCCGCCCGCAACAACAAACGATCATGCACATGGGTTCGGTCCTGGGCATTGAAGACGGCGATCCCCAGACCTTCACGCTTTGCGCGACGCATGGCAGCGTCGGCAAACCGCACCAACTCGTCAGGTTCGCGGGTATGGTCCGGATATAGGGCCAGGCCAAAACTGCAATTGATGCGCAGTTGCATCTCGTTAAAGGAAAAAGGCTCGCGAATCGCTGCCAGCAGGCGATAGACGCGACCGCGTGCCTGGACCTCGTGGTTGGTTTCCAGCAAGAATGCAAACTCATCGCCACCCAGCCTGGCCAGCACGCAATCCGCGCCCAATGTATCCCGAAAACGAGTAGCGACGGCTTGCAGCATGCGATCGCCCACATCATGACCCAACGCCCCATTGACCTCTTTGAAGCCATCCAGATTGGACAGTACCAGGGCCCAGCCCTGGTCAGATGTCTGTTGAGTGCGGCGCTGCAGCTGATCCAGGATCTCGCCTCGGTTAAGCAATTGGGTCAGCGGATCATGGGATGCCTGATAGGCCAGAGCTTGTTGCTGGGCATGGTGCTCGGTCAGGTCCCGAATCACCAACACATGGGCAGATTGTTCGGTAAACCGCAGGAACAGGCTACGCACCTCGACCAACAAGACATGGCCGTCATGATGTCGATGATGCTCGTAGAAATAGGATGAGCCAGACTGATTGTCCAGCACCGCGACGCGCAAATCATCCAGCGTCAAAGCCAGCAGTGCCTCACGATCATAGCCATACTGCAGCAAGGCGGCATCATTGACCGCCAGGAAGCGGCCACTGTCTGTGCCCATCACCAGCATGGGATTCGGACTGCCCTCGAACAGCAGGCGGTAGCTTTGTTCGGACTGCTGCAGGTGGCGCTGTGTGCTTTGCAAGGCATCCGCCATGGCATCGAACTGCTGTCCGATTTCGCGCAGATCGCGGCCATGCAGCCGATCCGCCACGCGCCAGGAAAAGTCCTGCGCAGCCAGCCGCCGCACCGCCTCGCGCAAGTATTCCAGGCTGCGCCCGGCCGCCAGTTGGGTCAGATTCCAGGCCACCAGCATCACGACACCCAGCAGCAGCGCCATGATGACCAGTCCCGTCCATAGCGCGCTTCTAGCCTCGGCATAGAGCGAGGTTTCGGGAATTTCATAGCGCACGGAAATACCCAGGGGATCCCCCCTGGGGCCACTGGGCATGGTAAAGGACACCCAAGGCTCACCGCTGGCGTCAAGATACGTGCTGCGCAGCAAGCCGACGCCGCCAGGCGGGTATGGGTCCACCCGCTCGCCCAGATGGCTGATGTCGCCGGGAATGCGCTGCAATACGTGGCCTTCGCGATCCAGTATCCACAGCCGCGAACGCGGCTGCAAGTCCGGAATGGCAGCCCCGGCACGCAAATACCCCAGATTGAGCCCCGCAAAGGCCACGCCAGAGGTAACGCCCGAGTCACCTGAAATGCGCACCCCCAGCACCAGCGTCGGGATATTGGACATGCGGCCGATAATAAACCCCCCCAACACGACATCGGGCCGCTCCATGGCAGCCTGAATATAGGGACGGTCGCCCAGATAAGCACCGTTGGGGTTCGGATCGGGCAAACCAGAACAGACTTGATAGCCTTCGGCGCTGGCTACCCCTAAATTGAGATAGCGCGGCAAACGCGACAGCAATGTCGCCAGATAGCCCCGGCATTGATCCCAGCGCCCATCGCGCAGCACCGGCGAGTTGGATAGAGCCAGCAAGACATCCCGGGCATCATCCAGCAAGGTGCGATCGTAGGCTACCGTAATCTGAACAAGGCTTTCAGCGCTATGTTCGGCGTTGGCCACCAAGCCTTTGTATTGGTGCCAGATGTAATACCCCATGCCGATAATGATGGGGATCGCAGCCACCAACACGGCCAAAAACAACCGGGTGCGCAGACTATCGAAAAATCCCGGACGGGTGCCGGGATCTGAATTGGGTTCTACGGAATGGCCACGCGCATCAGCCAAATCGGGCTCCTTGGGTATCGAACCCTAGGTTAAGTTTGAAGTAACTGAATATACACGGAATGCAGTCCAGACTAAAGCCTGGCACGCCCGGCTCTACAATGCGTGAATCACCACAGATCAGGATTGATCCATGTTTCACCTGTCGCCACAAACCTTTGCCAACAAGACCGCCCACTATGCCAGCCTGGTTGAACAGGCACGACACCTGATCACCGGCGAGCCCAACTTGATTGCCAACGCGGCCAACTTCAGCGCCTTGGTTTTCCATAGCCTGTCCCGGTTGAATTGGGCCGGCTTCTATCTTTATGACGGCACCGAGCTGGTGGTCGGTCCCTTTCAGGGCAAGCCTGCCTGCATCCGCATTCCGCTCGGAACGGGGGTCTGCGGCACTGCCGCCCACACCCGCCAGACTCAGGTCGTGCAGGATGTGAATCAATTTGCAGGTCACATCCCCTGCGATGCGGCCTCGCAATCCGAAATCGTCGTGCCGTTGGTGCGGGCCGATGGCACGCTGTTGGGCGTCTGGGACGTGGACAGCCCCGTCGCGGGACGCTTTGATGCAGAGGACCGTATCGGCATGGAGGCCCTGTGCCAGGTATTCATGGCACATCTGGCCTGAGACCAGACACTGGCGGTGCTTTGGCCCCAGATCAGTTAAGCTGATGGGGACATCACCCCCAGCACATTGCCCATGCCTAGCTTCCAGTCCTCCACCCTGGCTGATTCGCACGCACGTCTACCGACGCGGCCAAGCATCTGGGTTGGCATAGGCCTGCTGCTGGCCTGCAATGCGCTGCTGATCACTGGCCTGCTGCTACCGGCGGCCCGGCAGCAGCAGGCCGTGCTATGGCTGGGCCTGCTCTTGCTGCTGCTGACCAACACCGGCGCCTGGCTCTTGATCCGCCACATCCGCCATCTACAGCGCCAAGCGCTATCCATGCATCACGCCCTGGCCCATACCCAGGCCATGTTCAATGGACTGGATGGCAATACCGTGATTGGCATCTACATGGTCAATAAAGCGGTGCAATTCACCTACGCCAGCCCGCAGTTGGCCCAGATACTGGGCTACGAGCAGCAGGCGCTGGCCGATAATTTCCCCCTGGACCGTATTTTTCCGCCCGAGACCTATCAAAAAATCTGTGTCCGTGCCGATCAGCGGCTATCGGGCACCGTCGCCCACGCCCGCTATGAATGCCCCGCCATCCGCCAAGATGGCACGCCAATCGAGGTCGAGGTCTACGGGTCTCAGATCATGCTGGGCGGCCAACCCACCATCATCGGCATGATGCTGGACATCACCGAGCGCAAGCGCGTCGAAGCAGCCGTCTGGCATCAGGCGCATTTTGACTCACTGACCCAATTGCCCAACCGCCAGGCCTTCCAGCAACAGCTACAAGCCAATATTGATCTGACCCAGGTTAGCGGTCAACCCTTCGCGCTGGTGTTTCTGGACCTGGACGAGTTCAAGGAAATCAACGACAGCCACGGCCATGACGTGGGCGACGCCCTGCTGCAGCAGGTGGCGCAACGCTTGCAGGCCTGCATCCGCGACACCGATTTGCTGGCACGCCTGGGCGGCGACGAGTTCACCCTGATCCTGGCTGCGCCAATCACCCCCGCCGCGGCCCACGAGATCTGTCAGCGCGTGCTGCAGACCATCACCCGGCCATTTACGCTGCAACACCAGGCCGCACAGATTTCGATCAGCGCGGGGCTGACCTTTTTCCCTCAGGATGGCGCGGATGCCACCACCCTGCTGAAACATGCCGATCTGGCTTTGTATGCCGCCAAAAACCTGGGCCGCAATCGCTATTGCGTATTCCAGGACTCCATGCGCCAGGCCGCCCAGGATCACCGCGAACTTCTGCAGGACCTGCACGCCGCCGTGCACTCAAAAGCCTTTCAGTTGCTTTACCAACCAGTGGTTGACATGCACACGGGCCGCACCATCAAGGCCGAAGCCTTGATCCGCTGGCTGCACCCACAGCGCGGCCTGATCAAGCCGATGGATTTCATCCCGCTGGCCGAGGAATCCGGCCTGATCGTCCCGATTGGCGATTGGGTATTCCATACTGCCAGCCAGCAACTGGCCCAGTGGCGCCAAGAATATCTGCCTGATTTCGTCATCGGCATCAATGTCTCGCCCGCCCAATTCAAAGACGATGGACTGGACCCGGCCGCCTGGATCAGCGCCCTGCACGCATTGGGCCTGCCCGGCAGCGCCCTGACCGTGGAAATCACCGAGCAAGTCCTGATGGGGGCTGAAAACTGGGTCAGTTCACGCCTGCTGCAGTTTCGCGATGCGGGGATTCAGGTGGCGCTGGATGATTTCGGCACAGGCTATTCGTCCTTGGCCTACCTGCAGCGTTTCGATGTGGACTATATCAAGATCGACCAGTGCTTCGTGCGCAACCTGAGCCCGGAATCCAGCGACCGGGTTCTATGCCAGGCCATCATCGCCATGGCGCACCAACTGGGCCTGAAAGTCATTGCCGAAGGCATAGAGACCGAAGACCAACACTGGATTCTGAAAAATATCGACTGTGATTACGGCCAGGGATATTGGCATGCACGGCCCATGACGGCGGAACAACTGGCGTTGCGCCTACAGGCTGAAAGGGGGGATTTTGAATATATGGTCGGGGTGACATGATTCGAACATGCGACTCCTACGTCCCGAACGTAGTTTAAGCGCACTAAATCAGGGGGTGTGAGTGCAAATCATACCAGAAAAATCAATGGCTTACACATTGCTTCCTCTATTTTCTCGCTAATTCCAACCACAGTAAAAATCTCTAATTTGTCACCGATTTGTCACCGATTTTGCCTTGCACTTACAGCTCACGTAGTGTCCCCCCTCGCTCAATAGCCTTCAGGTATTACGCAAAGCCTCGCCTCAACCCTAAAGATGACACACGCCCCCGGGAATATCGCATCAAGCAAAGTGAATAAACTCGAGACCTAGACATAAGACCATCCCAACAAGGTCTTTACTTACGAGTATCTTCACATGCAAAACTTTAAACCAATCACGAAACTTGAGGCGGCAACTATTTTGGGCGTTTGCTCTAAAAGTATCACTAATTACATTAATCAAGGGCTTCTGCCAAAACCGGTTAGCATTGGCAGAAAAGCATTCTGGCACCCAAACGTATTCTATGGACACCTACATACCTACCTTATCAGTCAAGAAGTCACTCAAATGCCCCACGTCAAAGCTCATGACGAACAAACTGGGCCCTCAGCGCCATTACAGCCAACAACGCTCCAAACAAAATATCAAGACATAGCCAGCGATAAAGGCTTAAGCAAAAGCCCTGAACCTCTCGGAAGTAATGCGACAAAAAAGCAACCACAGATGAAACTGTCACCTGCAGCACGTTCGCGCAGGTCTCAGGCAAAGCAACTAGCTCTCATCGCAGAAGGCTGAAAACTACATACGTACCCTTTCCCTTCTATGCAACCGCAGGAGGGAAGTACCCCAAACATCTAACAAACTTGGAGCCCAACGGATGTACGGTCAAATGTGATTGCGGAAACCTGACACCTTGATCAAAAGACACCCTTAATAAATAATGTAAAAAACGGGGCCAATCGGCCCCGTTGAATCACTGCGTTAACGACCAAAACTACCTTGCCGCCGACAAGTCACTGAAAAACCTGTGGCTCCTCAACTTGAGGCTCATCTATTGAGTCCTCCGATGCCAGCGCTAGCGCGGCACGCGCCTGGTGCTCTGCGAATACGGCCGCAGCCGGTTTCAAATACTCAAGTATCCCAGGAAGACGACTAATCGAGAAAACGTCCACACTGGAGCACTCAGCGTACATTGACAAGAGGGCCTGCTGGGCCTCGAACGGCAAGTTCTGGACGTTGTCAGGTAGCAAAACACGTGCATGCTCATCTTCAAGCAGTCGCGCCATAGCTCGACGCACCTGAACATCTTCAGTCGTGCCACCGACAAAAAAATCAGCTATCCGCAACCACCCCGCCAAAAACTTGACAACGATGGGTGGCACCTCCAGATACGCAGCGCACGCACTCACAAACCGCTCACTCGTGGCCGCCTGACCACGGATACCAAGGCGCAATTGCACCAAATACCCGTAACTAATGCCCAACCTCTCACAGAGCTCTTTTTTGCTATGACCTTTTCGTTGCGCTTCATCTTCAAGCCACCCTATTAGTGGCCCGCCTCGCGCTTGATAAAGACGTTCGGCTCGGTCTTCTAGCACCTCCTCGACTTTGAGCTTGAGGCGTCGACGGGATTTAGCCGGAATGGCTTGCAGCTGATCGTGATTCGATTGCATATCTATGTCCTTTAAAAAAACGGGCGTAATGAACCCGCGTACTACTTATAGCAACCGCTCCCGATGCGGCTCTTGGCGCAGGCCGGCTTACCGAAAATCTCCCCGCTCCCTCACACCGCCCCTCCCTTCACGGCCAGCACGAACATCAAGAGATTGAAAACGGTTTAGGCGCGACACATCAAGGGATACCCAATTTATCTCTATGCCTATACGAATCAGTAGTTCGGAAAAACCCGTCCTTTATCGACATAGGAAAATAAACATGGCCACTAAATCTGCACTTGTCTTACAAACTCAGCTAGAAGCCATTGGCTTCTCTGCCGGGATTATCGTTTCCTCCAAACTAGGCCCCGGCTACGCCATCGCCGCACGCGTTCCCACTTCCGTGTATCGAGCGTTTGAAACAGGCCAAGGTATTCGCTGGACGATTAATATCGCAAAATCCCGCCATGGCCTGCCCGTTTTAGCTATCGTTGCACAGACCGCAGCCACTCAATTACGCATACTTGCTAACCTAACAGCCCCTAGTGTTCGAACGATGCTCAAAAACTTAAACGGCACCGACGGGATTGGCGTCGCACTCATGTTGCAAAGCAGCGAACAACAGATAGGACTGATTAGCCCCCCCATTCACGAAGAGCTACCCCGCCTTTTGGAACTAGGCCAATCACACCCCACACTCACCCAGGTCGAAGCCATCGCGGACATGATGCAACTCGGTTGTCACTTTCTGAATGACAGCACTGTGCCACCTCCTGCGGGGATGACCTTGGAGGATCTTGCGGTGATTACGATCCTCGAAGAGTAACTGTAGACCCCCCTAATAAGCACTGATTCACTATGACGCGGCCCCCTTCCAGGGGCCGTATTTTTTACTAAACACCCCCCCCAAAAGCCTTCTTCCAGGTATGAGACGCTCGGGCAGCGCCCTGTGCTCTGCAAAAGGGGATATATCGAAAGCACAGGCCGGAAACGTGCAGAGGTTCGGCTGTACCAGGAGCTCTTGAATGCCTAAAGGCATTCCCTGGCCAGTGAAAAACGGTAAAAAGGACTTTGCGCATTTTTAACGCTCCAGCGCCGTTGATGCGCCATCCCTGCTATTCCTTACGCACCAGACAGGAGACGAGGCTGAACGCTCACGGGTGGATATCTCGAATACCGCCGGCCATAGCCGGCACACAGAAGGGGCGGTATTGACCGCCCCCTTCTGTAGGAGCTTCTATGAAGCTCCTACAGATTATTACCAACTCAGAAAACCGCTTGAAACCCGCATGGATAAAGGACTTACCAAATTACACCGTGACAGAAATGACGTACTCTCGTGACAGATATGACGCGCTTGTGTGACAGATACGACGCACCTTGGCCCACAAACAGTCTTTTCATCACGTTGCAAAAGAGATCTGCTTGCGAGTAATTTCCACTAAAGAGCCCTTAACCAAAACGCACCACCCCTCAAGGCCACCCAGCGCTCTTACCGCATTGAGTAAACGCACGCGACGCTGACGCGATGCGGCACCGGTCGGCACGTCACCCCAAAGCAGTCGCTGCAAAGTCTCTAGGCCATACTGGCGCTTCACGCCGGGCTTCAACTGACACGACAAGACAAAATGGAGCGCTTTGGGTAATTCGCCGGGCAACATCCAGCGTTCAGTCATCAACACCTTTGAATATGCATGCCCAAGAAGCGCACCGACAAGCCGCCAGTTCACGGTAAGAGCCACTTTCTTTTCATCACCAACCTCCCAACCAATAAGTCGAGAGCTGCCGCAGGTCTTCCCTTCCTTTAACCACACCGTGGTCTCGGCAAGGCGCACCAGGCTTTGTTGAATACGCGCAGTCGATGAACCACCTGCACAGCCTGAATCGTTCACGAGCCTAGCCAATTGACGTAAACTCACCTCAACCAAGACATGTGTCTCGCCAAACTTCGTTCCGGACAGTTCAAGTAACCGCTCTAATCTTGAAGACCCGGTCTGCTCCGCACGCAAGCACGCCTCCTTAGCGTGCTCCTGCACGACTTGCAGTACAGCCAGCAACACAGCCTGGTCCCCAATATCGAGTTGGTTCGGCGCGCTAAACCGAATCGACGCACCCTTCCAGGGAAACTCGACGTCAAGCTTCGGCCTTTTGCCATGTGCGACACGTTTAAGAGGCCGAAACACCTGATTAAAACCCAGGGCACTATCGACGCGCACGACATCCACGCGACTCATGCCCGTCCCCTACGCACTTTTATTAGTGCTGTACGAAGCTCCAACGCCCCACCCTCACCTTTACGAAAAACAAGTGGGGGCTGCGCTGCCAAGTAATTCGCTTTGGCCAGGTCTGCACGGATATGATGCGCAGGCCCGTCAACCTCAATGCCGTACTGCTTAGCCAACTTCTCATCCAACCGCGACAAGTTGACCTGCCAGCGCACGGCATCGGTCAACGCCGCGGACCCACGGGATGCCCCCGCCTGGTCCCCAAGGCCGTTCATCGTCGCATGTTTCGTAGTGTGATGCGTCAAGAGCAAGGCGCAATGGCTCTGGTGAGCAATGCTCTGGCACGCTTGCACCAAGGATGTCATCGCCCAAGAGTCATTTTCATCGCCTCCATGAATTTGGCGCATCGGGTCAAGTATCAGAAGCCTGGCTCCCTTTGCGACTTCCTTCAAAGCCTGAATGCTAGGCTCTGCGCTTTCGTCACCATCCAACCTCAGCCGCGAGCGACCGGCCAAGGAATAGACCCGAAGGTGCTTTTGAAGCAAGTCATGATACTCACGCCGCCGCTCTCCCCCATTCACGGTATTTGCCACGGGGGAGAGAGCATTAACCAAGTAAAACAGACGTCGATGCATCTCACCCCCCGTTTCCTCTGCAGCGATCAGTACAACCGTGGTGGGCTCCTGACGCTTCGGTCCCGCACTAAATTGAAGAGGAGAAGGCTGACCGGTAGCAAGGCTAATGGCCAACTGCAGGGCAAGCATGGTTTTACCCGTCCCTCCCGGCGCTACTAGGGCACCCACGGCCCCCACAGGGAGTCCTGGCAGGACATGGTCGGGCTCAGGAGGCTGCGTGGAGAGTACATGCGCAACATCCAGTTGGCTTTTAGACAACGGAAGTCCGTTCATGCGAACCTCCTATCCGTATGAGAACGTCGCGACACATGACATTTCAGCCAAGCCTCGACATCTTCCTCGCGCCACCGGAGCAGTTTCGTGCCGGGCAATATTAAACGGGGAGGCACGGCATCCGGATTACGCCGCAGGTCGCGTTTAATTGTGTTTGGGCTACGCCCAAGAAGTTCAGCCAGCGTGGCCAGGTCAAGTAAAGGTTTCATTTCAGAGAAGTCTCGGTGGAAAATTGACACCGAAAGCCACCTAGCTTTCTGCCGTGCCACCAGGCGCTGCGCAAAGCCGCCTAGTGTCCGGTGTATTGACTTCTTTTAGCCTTATCCGTCGTCCTCCCATCCAAGTTGAAACAATATGTAATTAATGCTCGTTTCACCTGAAACATATAAATACCGTTGCTTTACGAGGTTCCTCATTACTTCTGGAGCTTCGAAAAGCCATGATCGGTCACGACTACGACACCCCGACAATTACACACGCCGTTAACCCACGCCTTAACGCTACGCCTACAACGGACGAGGATTTTAGATTTTTCACTTGATCGCTAGACATTGCAGGACGGCAACCCGCCATCCGGAAGCGACTAACTAACTGAGAAAAATTTAATGAAATCCCATTCTGTAGAAATTTGTCCTTTTGACCACCGTTGCCGCTACTGGGCGAAAATTATCCGCGTCGATGAAGCCCTACCGCAACCAGTAAATGTCGCAGGCGCAACTGATATTCCGGGTCCTTATCTAAAAATTGGGGACGAGGAGCTGCTTCCCGGCGACGTGTTATTCGAAGGAGAATCTAATCACCATCGTCGTACCGACCGTGGCTGGACATACTGGATTAGCATCGCGCTAGAAAGCGGCAAGTTGCTGGCTATCCCATCGGGCTTTAGCACGCAGAAAATTCAAATGAAACGCCAAGGAATGGCCCCAGAACTGCTGAAAGGTAGTGGGGATATTGCTGCGATGGTTCGTATTGCGCACGGCATTCGTAATGGCCTAGTTGTGACGAAGACCGGTGAACCTTGATGCTGATCTTGACTTGAGCCGACGCCGCTAAAACGCCTTTAGCACGCATGAATAAACAGACTAGCTATAGATTATTGCTCCTTACTAAGGGGCTCATTAGAGTTGCGGTTTTGCACACTCACAACGTACAGCGCGTCTCCTGGCCAAGAGGTGATGAAAGCTGGCTGAGGAAGCAGAATTTCACCTCGGAAACCCAAGTCACAGTTTTCTATCGCTTGAATTGGAAAAGGCATTGAGCACTCACGCGCGGCTATTTCGAGTGCCGAAAAGAAGTACGCTCTTCACTTATGGCTCCAATTCAGATGGATTTTATTGCTTGGAACGAGGGATATTGCGCCTCAGTATCACGGCAAGCAATGGCCGGGAAGCGGTGCTTAGGGAAACTCTGATCAAGTGTCCGTCGGGTAAAATGGAGTTCATCGATCATCACCGCATTTATGCCTTGCCACGCCAAGCAACAAATCAGCTTTTCTGAGGTCGAATTTGCCAGTCAACGCACGCGCACCCGCCGCGAAGTGTTCTTGGCCGAGATGGATAAAGTCGTGCTTTGGGCGCAGCTCACCGCACTGATTGAGCCGGTGTACCCAAGGCGGGTAACGGTCGCAGGCCCTACGCACTGGATACGATGCTTCGTATTCACTTCATGCAGCAATGGTTTGCGTTCTCGGATCCGGCGATGGAGGAGTCGCTCTACGACATCACGCCGTTGCGCCAGTTTGCAGGCCTGAGCTTGACGCACGGTAGTCTGCCCGATGAGACGACGATCTTGAACTTTCGCCACCTGTTGGAGCGCAACCACCTGGCCGAATGGCTGCTCGCTGAGGTTAACGCGATGTTGGGCGAGCAAGGCTTGCTGCTGCGCCACGGCACGATCGTGGATGCGACGATCATCACGGCACCGAGCTCGACGAAGAACCGCTCGGGCAAGCGTGACCCGGAGATGCATCAGACCAAGAATGACAATCAGCTGCACTTCGGAATGAAAGCGCATATCGGAGTGGATGCCGAGTCCGGCTTGGTGCACACCGTCACGGGCACAGCGGCGAACGCAAACGATGTGACCCAGATGAACGCTTTGCTGCACGGAGAAGAGACCGATGTCTTTGCTGACTCTGGCTACACGGGGGCGGCCAAGCGCAAAGAGAACCTGGACGTGGAAGTGGACTGGTACATTGCCGCCGAGCCCAGCGCGGTCAAGCGGATGCACGCCTCTTTGCAAGAGTGCGTCCGCCGCATTGCGCATCCCTTCCGGGTTCTCAAGCAGCAATTCGGTTACACGAAGGTGCGCTACCGAGGCCTGGCCAAGAACACGGCACAGATTAAGACACTCTTTGCATTGGCGAATTTGTGGATGATCAGAAAGAAACTGGCCACAGCCATGGGATAGGTTGCGCCAAAAAAGCGTAAAATGGCCTGCATTCAGGCCAGAGACGGGGCAAAACCGTAGTTTTTAGGGGTTTTGTTCCATGTTGTGAAAATTGAATGGGTTTTCGGAGAAACCTGCGGCGACTCAACCGTAATCGGTTATCAAAACTGGCTTATTCAGATTATCTTTGAGCGGCTCACAAACTAAAGCCCCCCGCTTTGCCGGGGATATTTACTTGCATTCTATACTAAATATGAGGTGCCGATTTAATCGGCACACTTTTTATTTCCGTTGTTATACACGAAATAAGTATAGGATTAGCAATATATAAATAGTGAAAAAATACTTATAGGTAATATAAAAATTTCGTATTTTTCATGATTAGAATGATTTTGACAGTTGCGCGATGACTGTCTGTTTCCCGATGTATCTTCCCTTAGCATTCGTATACACAGTTTCATCGGCATTGGTGTCCATATAGGTCAACGTGACGGCAAAGCCATTGTCCCAACTGCGCTTCAGGCCGACTGACCAGTCCGTATACGATCCATCTTCCAAATTGCGCACTCGCTGATGACCTGCATGAACATTGACTGCTAGGCCCCAGAATGGGGTGGGGAAACTGCCTGACAAATCATAGTACTGGCTGTTTTTACTGCCGGCAACGCCGAACAGATTGGTGAGTGCATGCGAATATTTGAAAGCCAGCGGGCCGTAGCCTATGCCTGCATAGAATTCTGTCGTATCGGGGCTGGTGAGGCCATCGGGGTAGTCGCCCGGATAATAATAAGCAATGGCGCCAACATCGAAAGTCATGCCGAATGCCGTCTCCGCTTTGTAACCACCATAAAAATCCATTTCTATCGGGGTGGATACGTCAGAGTTCGAATCCGACAGCGAACTGATATTCGAATTCCAGTTCCCTATATATAAACCGCTGGTGTGGGAAAGGTCGAAGCCACCCTGGATCGCCGGCTTATTATTGGTTTGCATCAAGCCCCGATAGCGGTACTGGCTGGCCAGGCCGATGTTGCCGATGAGGGTGATGTCATCCCAGACGGATGAGCGGCTGGCTGCGGCGTTCGGTTGCGCAACGGCTGGCTGAGCGGCGGCCGCAAGCAGGCTTAGGGAAAGTACGCCGAGAGCGATTTTTGTGTTCATTACTGATATATCCTATTGGAAAACGATTTTGAATTAATTTGGTGATGCAGAATCGCTATCGTATCTAAATGGATATATTTTTTTTATAAATTTTATGCTGCTACTTGAATTATTTATATAAATAAACAACAGGTTTTATATTTTCTTTATTGTTTTTCTATATAGAAATATAAATAATTTATGGCCGGTTTTTATGGCGGCTTATTATTTATTCAGTCAGCATTCGATAGCCGACCGCGGTTTCTGTTATCAAATGCTTGGGCCTGGTGGGGTCTAGTTCCAGTTTTTGCCGTAAATGCCCCATATACACGCGCAGGTAATGCGTGTTTTCCGATTGCGTAGGCCCCCATACTTCATGCAGTAGATACCGGTACGTAAGTACGCGGCCGACATTCGCGATAAGTACGCTTAAAAGCCTGTATTCAATAGGGGTCAAATGCACTAGTTCGCCGTCGCGCCGCACCTGACGCGTGGTGAAGTCGACCTCGACGCCGCCGAATACAAACCGGTGATGGCCCGTCTTGGTGGAATGGCTGCGCCGCATGGCGACACGCACGCGCGCCAGAAGCTCGCCCATGCCGAAGGGTTTGGTCAGATAATCGTCCGCGCCTGCGTCTAGCGCCGCAATCTTGTCGGCTTCGCCGGTACGTGCGGACAGCACTATGACTGAGGTGGTCGACCAGGCGCGCAAGTCGTTCAGGTAGTTCAGGCCGTCGCCGTCCGGCAGGCCCAGGTCAAGAATGATCAAGTCGGGCCGGCGCGTGCCGGCTTCGATCAACCCTCTTTTTAATGTATCGGCTTCGAACACCTGCCAGCTTTCCACCTCGAGGGAGGTGCGGACAAAGCGGCGGATAAGCGGTTCGTCTTCGACAATCAGGGCGGTCAGCAATGGCTCGCTCATGAGGTTGGCGCCGTCAGGGCCTGATTGGCTTCGGGATCGGCAAGCATGTTGGGCGGCGTGCCAAGCGGCAAAGAAAAACAGAATCGGGCTCCGGTTCCTTTGACGCTCAGGCTGCTGGGCGCGCTGGAGGCAGGTATCGAGGGTGCCTTGGCCCACATGCGGCCTGAGTGCGCTTCGACGATGGCTCTGCAGATCGCTAGCCCCAGCCCCACTCCGGGTGTGGGAGACTCTTGTTGCCCGCGAGTGAATTTCTGGAATAGCGACTCTTCCCGGCCGGAAGGTAGACCGGGGCCATTATCGCAAACAGTGACCAGCAGTTGTTCATTGTAGGTAGAGGCCGAGATCGTTACGGTGCTGCCGGACGGGGTATATTTCACGGCATTTTCCAATAGGTTGCAAAGAACACGTTCAATCAGTACTGCGTCAATGTAAACCAACGGAAGGTCGCTGGCCAGCTGGGTGACGACAGTATGGTTGGATAAGACGGTATCCATGGATCGCAGCACGCTGCCCACGACTTCTTCGACGGGCTGCCATTGCCGGTTCAGTTGTACGGCACCGCTTTGCAGACGGGCCATGTCCAGCAAGTTGTCGACCATGGCGTTCAGGCGGCGTGCGCTTTCGCTTATGGCGTGGGCAGTTTCTACGGCTTTGACCGGCAGACTGCTGGAACTGGCCTCCAGCATTTGGGCCATGCCATAAAGGGCCGCCAAGGGTGTTCTAAGATCGTGCGATAGGGCGGAAAGCAGCGAATTACGCAATCGTTCGGACTCCATTTGCAACGTAGCCTGCTGCGCAATTTTCACATAGTGCACCCGTTCCAGCGCGATGGCGGTCAGCACGGCGAACGTTTCAAGCTGCTCGCGCTGCTCGGGCACCAGCAACAGCCTGGGTTGTTCGGGGCAAATCGCCAATACGCCGCGCGCGCGCATGGGTGCTTTAAGCGGTAGGTAAAGCCACTGACTGCCGGGTAGGGTATCTGTTCCAAGGCCTGCCGGTTCATTGGTGTTCAGCACCCAGCTGGCGGCGCCGAGTTCCGGACTGGCCTCGCCGGTGTTCGGCGGCGGAGGTTGAAGCTTGTCGTTGGAGTCCAGAATAAAGATGTAGGCGCGCGCCCGGAACTCGCGGGCAATGGCCTGTTCGGCCACATCTACTAATTGTTCGGTAACCAGCACGCTCGACAAATCGCGCGCGATTTCAAATAGGGTGCGCGAACGCGCTTCGCGATGCCGGGCAATGCGCGCTTGGAAACGTAATCCTGCGGTGAGCTGGCCCACAATGACACCGACTGCGAGCATGACGCCGAATGTCAGTAGGTATTGCACATCCGATACCGAGAACGACATCAGGGGCGGTATGAAAAACCAGTCGAAGACGGCAACATTGAAAAAAGCCGCCAGCATGGCCGGGCCGCGTCCGAAGCGCATGGCTATGCCAAGCACCGCCAGCAGGAACAGCATGACGATGTTGGTCTGATCCAGTGCGAAGCGCAACGGCAAGACGGCCAGGGTGGTTGCCGCGCAAATGGCGGCAGCCCAGGCGTAACGCGTCAGCGGGTAGGCCGGGTTCAGGCTACGCGCTTTGGGAGCTGGAGCGGGCGAGGCGTTTTGGGCCTGGCCGATTTCAACCAGATCCAGGTCGGAGGCCAACGCGGCAATTCTTTGCCCCAGACCGGGGCCTCGCCACCAGCGCCGCGTCTGGCTGCGTCCGATCAGAAATTTGGATAAATTGTGCTGCCTGGCATAGTCGACCAACGCTGCCGGGATATCCTGGGCCGAAAGAACGGTTGTTTTAGCCCCCAGGTTTTGAGCTAGCCTGACCGTTTGAAGAATGCGTTCGCGCTGCGCGTTATCCCAGCGCTGCAGCGCTGGGGTTTCAACATAGACCGCATGCCACACAGTTGCCATTTGCTGCGCCAGGCGGGCGGCGCTGCGAATAATATAGTCGCCGCCTTCTTCGGGGCCGATACAGCAGAGCAACGCCTGCTCAGTTTTCCACACGCGACCGATGGCATGGTTGGCGCGATACGCCTGTACGTCCTCCCCAATCCGGTCGGCGGCGCGGCGCAACGCCAGTTCGCGCAGGGCAATCAGGTTGCCCTTGCGAAAGAAATTCCGACCGGCGCGCTCGGCCTGCTCGGCTATATAGATTTTTCCCGCTTTCAGGCGGGCGATCAGTTCGTCAGCGGGCGTATCAACCATCACGACTTCGTCGGCTTGGTCAAAAAAAGTGTCGGGTAGCGTTTCATGCACGCGGATTCCGGCAATGCCGCCCACCACGTCGTTCAAGCTGTCCAGGTGCTGCACATTCAACGTTGAATAGACATTGATTCCGGCGTCGAGCAGTTCTTCCACATCTTGCCATCGCTTGGGATGGCGGGAACCGGCCACATTGGAATGGGCCAGTTCGTCGATCAGGATCAAGTCGGGCCGGCGCTTCAAGGCGCCATCCAAATCGAACTCGGGCAGGCTGCGGCCCTGATAATCCATTTGCTGTGCCGGAAGTATTTCCAGCGCGCCGATCTGCGCGGCGGTTTCCGCACGGCCGTGCGTTTCGACAATTCCGACTACGACATCGAGGCCCTCGGCGCGACGCTTAAGCGCGGCATTCAGCATGGCATAGGTTTTTCCCACTCCCGCCGATGCGCCGAAGTAGATGCGCAGTTTTCCGCGCGCAGCCTGGGATTCATCGTCGCGCAGCTGCTTTAAAAGGGCGTCAGGATCGCGTCTAGGGTTATTCATGTAGCAGGCCTTTTATATCAGGTTGGTGGCCGACAACAGCATATCGATCAGTTTTATCCCTATGAATGGTACGGCCAGTCCTCCTAAACCGTAAACAAGTAAATTCCGGTTCAGCAAAGCGCTTGCGCCCATTGCACGATAACGCACGCCTTTCAGAGCCAGCGGAATCAGGAATATGATAATTAGCGCATTAAAGATGACCGCCGATAAAATAGCCGATTCGGGGCTGGCCAGGCCCATGATGTTCAGAACCGAAAGTTGCGGGTAGGTAGTAATAAATATGGCCGGCAGAATGGCGAAATACTTCGCAACGTCGTTGGCTATCGAGAAGGTTGTCAGAGACCCGCGCGTCATCAGCAACTGTTTGCCCGTTTCAACGATTTCCAGCAATTTCGTGGGGTTCGAGTCCAGATCGACCATATTGCCCGCTTCCTTGGCGGCTTGCGTGCCCGTGTTCATGGCCACGGCAACGTCGGCCTGGGCCAGCGCGGGAGCGTCGTTGGTTCCATCGCCGGTCATGGCAACCAATTGTCCCGCAGCCTGGTAGTCGCGGATCATTTGCAGCTTGGCTTCGGGCGTGGCTTCGGCCAGGAAGTCGTCCACACCGGCTTCTGCGGCAATGGCCGCCGCCGTCAGGCGGTTATCCCCGGTGATCATGACGGTTTTGATGCCCATGCTGCGCAGCTCGGCGAACCGCTCTTTTATTCCGCCTTTCACAATATCTTTCAGCTCTACCACGCCAAGCACCGCCGCGTTCTCGGAAACCACCAGCGGGGTACTTCCCCTGCGCGAGATATCCTCTACTTTCTGCTGTATATCATCGGGCCAGCGCCCGCCCAGCGATTCGATATGCGTGCGTATGGCCTGAGCGGCGCCTTTGCGGATGCCCCGGGTCGCACCTTCGCTGGCCAAATCGACCCCGCTCATGCGGGTCTGCGCGGTGAAGGGCAAAAATGTGGCGTTCAGTTTGCCCATTTCATGTTCGCGTACGTTGAACAGCTTTTTAGCAAGTATGACAATGCTGCGGCCTTCGGGTGTTTCGTCGCCCAGTGAAGACAGTTGCGCTGTCTCGGCCAGGATACGTTCGCTTGTCCCGTCGGCGGGATGGAAGGCGCTGGCCTGCCGGTTTCCCAGCGTAATCGTGCCTGTCTTGTCCAGTAGCAGAACGTCTACGTCGCCCGCGGCTTCTACGGCGCGGCCCGACGTTGCAATCACGTTCGCCTGCATCATCCTGCTCATGCCGGCAACGCCTATCGCCGAGAGCAGGCCGCCGATGGTGGTTGGAATCAGGCACACCAGTAAAGCGATCAGGGCCGTGATACTGACGGCCTGGCCCATGCCGCTGGTTTTTACCGCAAATGCGGAGAAGGGCGCCAGCGTAACGACCACCAGCAAAAACACAATCGTCAGGCCGACCAGTAGAATGGTCAGCGCGATTTCATTGGGTGTTTTATTCCGCTTGGCGCCTTCGACCATGGAGATCATGCGATCCAGGAATGACTCACCGGGGTTGACGCTGATGCGCACCACCAGCCAGTCTGACAATACCCGGGTGCCGCCGGTCACCGACGAAAAATCGCCGCCCGACTCGCGAATTACCGGAGCCGATTCCCCTGTGATGGCGCTTTCATCGACCGAAGCAACTCCTTCGATGACTTCGCCGTCCAGCGGTACGAAGTCGCCGGCCTGAACCAGCACGACGCTACCCTTGCGCAGTTCATCGGCCTCAAGAGGCAGCCAGCTGCTGCCGTAATGCGGCTCCTGGAGCACTTTGGCAATGGCTTTGCGCTTCATGCCGCGCAAGCTGGCCGCCTGCGCCTTGCTGCGCCCTTCGGCCAGCGCTTCGGCGAAATTGGCGAACAGTACGGTAAACCACAGCCATAGCGTTACCGCAAGAATGAAGCCGGAGGGGGCTTCCCCCTGTCCCATCAAAGCCTGTATCCATAAGGCCGTGGTCAGAATGCTGCCCAGATAGACCACAAACATGACAGGATTTTTCCATTGTGCTTGCGGTGCGAGTTTTCTGAATGCGTCTAGGCACGCTGGCCCTACCAATTTCCGATCGAATAACGGCAGGTTTGTGTTTCTATCACTCATGATTATTCTCAAAATTTTCCGGGAATCGACACACTGGACAAGGCATCCAGCGCGATGTTCAATTGCAGGACATTGACGCGCGGTTCGCCCAGTACGCCAAGGGCCCGCCCGGTGGTATGGGCGGTCAGCAGCTGCTGCACTTTTGCTTCGGGCAGATTGCGGTGACTGGCCACGCGTGCAACCTGCAGCAGGGCATTGGCGATGGAAATATCCGGATCCAGGCCCGACGCGGAGGCGGTCACTGCGTCCACGGGAACGGCCGCTGTATTGGACAAGCCATTTTCAGCCCTATAGGCGGCGACCCGTTCAGCGACCTGATCAGCCAGCTTGCGGTTGGTCGGGCCTAGGTTGCTTGCGCCGCTCAGCCCTGCGTTGTAGGGCAGGCTGACGGTCTTGGAGGCATCCGCAGGATCTGGCCCCATCGTTGCACTGGGACGCGGATGAAAGTATTCGGGACGCGTAAAATTCTGGCCGATCAGCGATGAACCAATAACTGCCCCGTTGCGCTCAAGCAGGCTGCCTTGCGCTTGCGCAGGGAACAGCAGGTTGGCCACACCGGTCGTGAACATGGGATAAGCCAGGCCGGTGAGGGCCATAAAAAATACGCTTGATACGATCACCGGACGGGCAATCCCTTTGAAAATAGTTGGTTTTTCAGACATACAATTCCTTTAAAACACGCGGCCAGCTAGCATGTCGATGTGTTCGACAATGGGGCCCAATACTATGGCGGGAAGAAACGTCAGGCCGCCCACGATCAGAATCACGAAGATGGTCAGGATCATGAACAAAGGCGTGGCCGTGGGAAAGGTGCCTGCGGTGTCGGGCACGGTTTTCTTCGCCGCTAGCAGGCCTGCCACGGCCAGCATGGGCAGCATTGTCAGAAAACGCCCTATTAGCATGGCCAGGCCGATGGTTGTATTGAAGAAAGGGGTGTTGGCGTTCAGGCCGGCAAAGGCCGATCCATTATTTGCCGTGCCCGATGTATAGGCATACAGAATTTCGCTAAAGCCGTGAGCCCCCGGATTATTCAGACTGTTTTCTGCGCCCGGCCACAATACGGCCAGAGCGGTAAACCCCAGAATGCTGATCGGATGGGCCAAGACAGACAGCATGACAAGCTTTATTTCGCGCGCTTCGATTTTCTTGCCCAGGAATTCGGGACTGCGCCCTATCATCATGCCGACCAGGAATATCGCAAGAATGGCGTACTGGATCAAATTGATAAAGCCCACCCCCTCGCCGCCGAAAACACTGTTGAGCATCATTTGGGCAAGCGGAACGGCCCCGCCCAGCGGCGTGAGCGAGTCATGCATGGCGTTGACCGAGCCGGTCGTCGCAGCCGTAGTCGTTGCCACGAACATACTGGTGCCGGCGATGCCGAAGCGCAATTCCTTGCCTTCCATATTGCCGCCCGGTTGAGTGGCGGTCAGGTTTTGGTCGGCGCCCGCCGCAGTCAGAATGGGGTTGCCAGACTGCTCGGCCGAATACACAATGGCAAGAAAACCGATAAAGAGAACCAGAAAGGTGCCGAAGAACACCCAACCCTGGCGCCGGCGCGTTAGCATGCTGCCGAAGGCATAAGTCAACGCTGCGGGAATAAGCAGCATGCTTAGAATGTCCAGGGCGTTGGTGATGGGTGTGGGGTTTTCAAACGGGTGGGCCGCATTCATGCCGAAGAACCCGCCGCCGTTGGTGCCGATATGCTTGATCGTTTCAAAACTGGCCACGGCGCCCAAAATAATATGCTGCTTCACGCCTTCCAGCGTGGTTACCATGACGTCGGAGCTAAGCGTTTGCGGAACGCCTTGCCATACATACACGAGAGCCATAAGGAAACACAGCGGTAATAAGATCCGGTAAAGTATTCGCGTCAGGTCGACCCAGAAATTGCCGATGCTCTGCGATGTAGACCGCCTTAGCCCGCGTATGAAGGCTGCGCCGGCCGCAAGACCGGTTGCCGCGCCCACCATCATTAAAAAGGTAATCACGGCCATCTGGCTGAAATTACTCAGGCTGGTTTCGCCGGAGTAAGCCTGCCAGTTCGTGTTGGTGATAAACGATGAGACGGTATTGAAGGCCAGGTCGGGGGTCTGCGCCGCCAGCTCCAGCGGGTTAAGCGGCATCAGTGCCTGGCCGCGCAAAAAGACATAACCCAGCACGGCCATAAGACCGTTGGATAGCACCAGCGCTGCTGCATAGCGGCTCCATCCCATGGATTCGTCCGGATCAATGCCGAACAACCGGTAGGACCAGCGCTCGGGCATAGCGTGCCCGGCGCCGGTAAAAACCCGCGTGAGCCACTTGCCCATAAGGACGGTTAGTCCTGTCATGCAGGCAAGAAGCAATACAAACTGCAAGATATTGGTTGGCATTTTATTAGCTCATTGAATTTTTTCTAACGCGGCTATGTATATAGCCGCAACAACAAAACATATGACTAACAGAGTCATGAAAATAAGATCGCCCACGATCGTCCTTTAATAAAGTGTGGTACGCCGCAATATTCAGGCTGGCTAGAATTTTTCGGGATTAATAAGGGCGTAGAAAAGATATAGAAAAAGCCCTGCGGCGCCGATGCCGCTGCATAAATAGAACCAACTCATAGAGACCTCCCAAAGGGATTATCGACAGCTGATACTGTATCCATAAGCGCATAAAATTCTTATATAAATGCGGCAAGCAAATATAAAGAAAGTATAAAAACGGATTTTTGGCGTATAGCCTTTATGCCCGTTGCCTGAACCCGGCTTGTTTATTTTTTGTATAGGTCTGGGAATTGTTCGCGAATAGGGCAGAATCATATATAGTATCGTTGGGAGATACGTAGGAATTGCATGTTTGAATCATGTTGCCAAGACTATCGAATTTAAATATAAGCCCTTGTTACGCAAGGGTTTTTATTATGCGCTGCAGGGTATTGGCGTATAAGAAAAGTGGTTATGCGCCAACCCTGCGCCAATGATCCGGATTTCTTACAAGAAACCTGCAAGAAATCGGCCCATCCTGCCTGTACGGTGCTTCCTAGTTCATGGAGTTTCGTATGACTCAGAAGTACACAGGCCAATTCAGTATTTGCAACCATGCACCTTGGCTCGTGCAGGCCCGTTCCAAACCATCCCTTGAGAAGCCGTTCGCGTTTTTCGCCCGGCAAAAGGCCCACGCCCACCTGGAAAGTATTCAGGTGAAGGGCTTTCGGGCCAAACTCATCCAATTGGCGACATTCTTTCAACTTCGGCTGTGCCGTCGGGGGGGGGGGAAGACGCAAATCCTGACCTTTGACACCCTTAAGAAGTCGTCCCTGAAGAATTGATTTCACACCCATCACGCCGGATTTTCGGCGATCTGTGACTACGAGTTCTGGCGGGGTAGCTCACCCCACTCGGATTGTTTCCGGGTCCGTTGCCAGATCCAAGCCCAAAAATAAGGTATAAAAAAAGGTCGAACGCCCTTGCGGGCAATCATGTGCAGCAGCCATTTCATATTGAAGCCTGCCGCGCACAGCACCGCATGAATGGCGTCCCCGATTTGCCCCTTCAGGTGACAGCGATTCATGCCATGATCGCTTTTCAGATGCCCGATGAGCGGTTCAATCGCCTGGCGTCGTTTCAGCAGCTGCTGCTGCTCGCCGGGTGTCAGCCGTTTGAATTTCCCACGGTGCTTCAGGACATATTCCGGGATCTCACCATCTACCTCGCGATATCCTAGATCGGCATAGACCGTCTTGGGTTTGACGCCGGTGTCCTGCAGCACAATGCTAGTCTGCTCCAGGGCTTCTGCCAACGTGTGGCCATCGGAGGGGTTGCCCGGGAAGCTGCGCGCGCCCACGATGAAATTCCCCTTCAAAGTCGTAACGATACCCACCTTCACTCCGAACTCGTAAGGGGTGCGGGCTTTGCCTTTTGAGATGCATTCGACTTCGGGGGCGTGCCAGCTGTAGACCTTGTCCTTGCCCTTCACAGCCTTCTTTCGACGGCTCTGTTCCGCCCGCGCCAGCAAGGGTTGAGCGCGTTCTGGATGCTTTGAGAGCACTGTCTTGCTGCGTTCGATGTCGCGCGCCAGGCGGCCCAGAATGGTGCACTGGCGTTTGATCGTCTTGTGCAAGCGCCGGTATATCTGCGTATTTAAGAATAGTGAGGCCATTTGGCTTTTCAAGATCTGAGCATATTTTCGCTAAAAGTTTATTTGGAGCCACACCAATTGAACAAGACAATTTAGTCGCGTCAAAAACCGCATGCTTTAATCGTAGAGCTAAGGAGCGCGTTTCATCGGACTGCTCACTCAGATCAATATAAATCTCGTCTATGCCTCTGTCTTCAATATGAGGAACAATTTTCGCCACGGCCTGCTTAAACAATTTGGAGTATTGACGATATTTGTCAAAATTTGTTGGGAGAAGCATTGCTTCTGGTGCTAAACGTGCCGCTTTCATAATGCCCATCGCGGAAAAAATGCCAAGCTTACGAGCTTCATAAGTGGATGTGGTCACCACTCCCCGGCCAATGTAATCTTTCATTCTTAAAAAACGTAGACTTCCATCCTTTTCGGTTCAAACCGTTTGGTTTTCTTTGACAGAGGTCGGTAAAGAGACTTCAAATCAATCGTCTCGGTGTATTGGTCTATGAATTTGCGATTGCGTATGTCAGCCTTAGTTTTCCAGATGAGGAGTGACGGCAAAGGGTACTGGCGCATGATTGAGTCATACAACCTCTCCATCTGGTCCTCCCTCCAAACAAAAAAACGTTGGATATTAGGAAGCCATAAACCGCCTCCATCTGCATCCGAATTGTTAATATCTGCGATGAACGACTTTATTGTTTTACTTGGCACCTTGCTCTTCCCCGGTTTAGGCTAATACCAGCTAGGACATAATGCCCAGCAATCAAATGACTCTATCTTACAGAACGATACATTATGAGGGGAACAAATACTTGCCGATTAACGAGGTAACTCCGGTAACCCGGTAACATTTCCTGTCAGACGCAGCAGACCTCAGAACTGTCCTCTCCCCCTACTCTTTACCCACCCTTTTTCTTGCAACGCTCCCTTTACGCTGCCAGTACCGTCATCCAACACCACAGCTCTGACTTTAGCCCATGCAATTGCAGCCGGAGAGTCCTTCATTGACGAGCCAGCATTATTGGTCCCGTAACACCCATCTTTGATAGCAATAATCGCAGCCCTAGCAGCGGCCGAAACTGCCTCCAAGGGGTCTCGGGTTGCAGGTGCACTATAGGGCTCATTTGTCTTCAACGATTGCATTGCTGCCAGCAAGTCTTGACCGACATCTGCTGCCAAGGGGCGGTTCTCGCTCCGTGCCGCGGCCTCCCCTATCCACTTCATCGCTTCCATAACTCGCCATACAGGATCCGCCTCATGCTCGGCTTCAGCCAATCGCTGTGTGATAGCGAGTTGGCGAGCGGGTTCAAAGACGGAAGACTCGACTCGCCCGAACTCATGCTCGGTTAAGGCGGGAAAACCTGGCGGCAGTTCAGTTGCTGCCAAAGGGATGTTGCCGACAGTAGTGTCCTCAAAGAATGAGTGCGTGTTGTCCTGCATGCCTTTCGGAACGTAGGTACGTCGAATTATGCGAGCAGAAAACTTGTTTTTCTTGATGATGAAAGCCATCGGGTTGTCTCCAGTACGTTTGTAGATACACCGTATAGCGCCCTGGTGAACAATCACCTGCGACCATAGGGAGAGGCAGATAGTGGGTACGGTTGCGCCGAAGACTGATGCCTGTGTCGCAGAACGCAACGTGGGAACCCTCACCATCGCCCAGTACGATTTCATGTAGGCCCGGCCCGATGTCACCAAACCCAGGCTCTTGATGACAGTAGCAGGCGGACGGCGAGGCGTTCAGCCGAGTCCTTTGAAGAAGCGGTGGTTGCGTATTGGGGTCACGATTGCTGATGACAGAAGGTTTTTGGAAGAAGAGTTGCTCGCGACTGGCCGGCAAGGTGGGGCGAAACCCCGCCGCCGGCCTGGGCATGCAGACATAGGACGCACGGAGCCTGGCCCCATGGCCTGGCTCATGCTTTCGTAGGGGTCCCCGGGTGCGGACGTGAGCACATATGCTTTCCGCATTTGGGGCAAACGAAGATGAAACAGCATGCTGATAACACGGTAGCCGACGACCCTGAAAGCACAGCTATATTTGACAGTACGGTATGCGGTCGGCGGCGGGGTTTCGCCCCGGCGCAGCCGGAGTAGTACTTTCGCCTTTGATGGACGTCGCGACGAATACGTTGAGGATGTGGGCCCCCGCGCCCACAAGGTTCTTTTATGGGGAAGAACAATTGGCCCATGCCATAAAAGGACCGCTCTTCAAGTCCTAGCCAGCACAAACACTGGCAAATGCGCGTGGTGTCTGGTCTTTTGCGACATGTTGTCGCTAAAGACATCGCTATAGAAAGTACATCCTTTGCGCATCGAGTAACAACGATGCACAGCGGCATAGAACACTTTCTTCATAGCGAGAACATCATGCTCCAGCTCCCCCATGCTCAAGCACTTCCTATTGACGGCTCACTGGCACACAACAACGTCGAGTCAAAAACCATAGCTGCTGACAAAACCGACCAAGAACCGGTGCCAATGGGCTGCCGCGCCCAGGACCACACCACCCGTGCCACCGGGGCTAGAACAACAAAGGCACCAGAGCCAGAAATACAGCACGAAAAATCCCACCGTATCGATAGAGGACTGACCAACGTGGCCTCAACAGGGCAAATACGCCAGGCCATCCGGCTTCGAGCACTCTCTGCTGCCAACCGATTCCGCGTCATCAGGACCTTTGATATAGCCGCCATCTGCTTTCCAGAACGTCCTTACAAAGCCGCGTTGACAGCCGCTCAACGAGCAATGCGCTCTATGGCCAAAGACAACCTCCTCATTCGTTATCGCACCGACCGACAACAGCATGTGTATGGGCTGACACAAAAAGGAGCACAGTGGCTCGACGACCGCGGTGTTGTCGCGTCGTCATCGGTGCGCCGCGTCAGCGACATGACGAACCCCGAACACCTTCTTTGGTCAAACTTCATCGTGACCTGCTGTGAAGTTCGTGGGCTATCGGCATTGACAGAAACAGAGCTGATGAAGAGCCTGAACCGGAACACTGGGAAAGGCGAGCCTGTTAGTCAAGGTCTGATCACGGTCAACATACTCAAAGGGAATGGGTCAAAAAAAAGAATCCTGCGTCCCGATGCCATCGCTTACGAGAAGCCGACAGGCCCAGGGGGCAAGTCTACTGTGACATGGTTTGAAATTGACCGTAGCAAACGCGGCGCAGATCGAGAAGCATGCCTAACCGCCCTATTCCGAGCCGTGGGCAGGCAATTGCAGAATGGACATGTTTTAGGCACCGTAGTCGTTCTCACAAAATCAGAGCGCATTCTGAAGCGTGCGATGTCGCTCGCTCAAGAGCTGGTTAATGATCCCTGCGAATTGAAGTTTTCAACACAAGGCACACGACTACTGAAAGAAATTAGCACTGGAGTCTTTGAGGTGTGGACGGAAATCCTAAAGAAATTCGGGAGTGACAGAACCGGTCTCGAGCCCGCACTGGTTGGACATGTCATTATTCAAATGCTTCCCCTCTGGTTGCCAAAAGTTAGGATCGACAATCGGCGGCAATACTCAACGGCTGGGTGGTTTTCAGAGGACTACCTGCCTTACCAGCGACCTGATGGCAAATCACCCTGGCCAGTGCCAACCTCCCCGCTTCTGTAATCAAGGAACGAAAAAGACGTTTTCCACAGCTTGCTATACGAAGTAGATGAATAGGTTCATCGCCACTTCAAGGACATATAAACAATGCAGGTGTTCGCTAACGTAGCAGTAAATCCTCATCGCAAGATATCTAAAACCACAAATAAGGGCTATTACGAAATGCGAGTAGCGGAATCCCACAGGAATGACTCCACTGGGGACACATGTTGGTACACGGTTAGACTGATGCTCGACCAAGACCCGGGTCTAGCTAAGGGTGATTTTGTGAAAGTAACAGGAAAGCTGAAAACAGACTTTTATCTGTCACGCGAAGGAAAACCGACCGGGACACTTCTTATTATCGCGTTTGAAGCCAGCAAAATCAGCAAGCCCACACCGCGGGCGGCATCTGAAGAGCAGCCTGAAACAGCAACTGAAGTAAAAAACTAGTTTTTTGATTACATAAATCGGCTACCGCTTACGGTGGCCGATTTTTTGAATAAAACACCTGTTCACGATGGGCGACACGAAGATGAGCCTGGACATCTATATCGCACTCAACTATCACAGGCAGCCCATAGCATATCCAAGCGCTCACGGTAGGAACTCGTTATTTTTCCTTGGCAAGCCTTCGCTGGCTGGGTAAAACTCACGTCCAGGTGACCGCCTCGGGCTGATGGTTGCCGCCGTTGGTGTCCTTAAGAATAATCCCCGTTTTCTTCACGGCTCTTCCGTCTTGCCTGCATTCGTTTACCTTTTATCAGCAACGCGTCCGCTGCCTCTACTGCCTCCTTCTTCATCGACTCGTGCATTTGCCAAAGAATTTCGGACCCGACATCACGAGAGGTATCCGGCGCCAACGCGATTAGAGCATCTGTAGCTTGGCATATCGATAGGCTGGTGCATTGAAACGGTTCAATAAGCCCCTCGTTTGAAGGGCCAGCCAAGAGGATGTCTTCTCCACTCATCGACAGACCGAGCTTGTCGCCAATGCTGTCAATACCGGAATGAACGTTCTTGCTTGCAAAGCCGTAATGAATTCGAAGAAAGTGCAACTTGACGGCTTCTTCAATAGCTCGAAATGTGACTCTTTTAGGATTGGGAAATTTCTCACAGGCCCAGCCATAATCCTTTCTGAAATTTATTCCGTATTTTTGGCAGAGCTCATCGACTTCCGCTTCGTACTTCGCCACCTGCTCGGGAGGTATGCGCTCAAAGTCTAAAAATTCTTGATGGTCGACATAGGTCCTCGCAGCCTTAAGCCTTTCTACCAGCTGATAGTCGGAAAATCGCACAGAAAGCTGTTCGTCCCCCTCTGACAAGAATGAAGCGATGACGGAGGTTTCATGAAGGGAACGCCAACGAGCCATCGCGCCATCCGCGTAGCCCCCCTTCAGCAAATGCGAAATCTCCTTCGCAATATGAATCGCTCGTGCGTGCAATCGAGTCGCAACATTCAGTTGCTTGGGGTTGACGACCTCCCCCCGGCGATACTCCTCATTGATTTCGGAGCTAATTTCAAGAGAACAAACAAGCATGGCATCCAGACGCAACATCGGCGCCTTCCAGGTCTTGAATAGTCTTCGCTGAAAAAATGCGATCTGCCTGTAGTCCTCTTTCAAATACCCAGCCGCCTGCGCATCAAGATCCGCTTTAACGTGCCTGGCGAATAGCTCTACTAGCTGGGGGTGCTCAGTAAACAATTTATATAATAGCTCGCTGGTTTCTTCGCTCATTCTGTTTGATTTGAACGTTCTATCTGCCGATAGAACTGCCTTATAGACGGAAAGCGTGACCTACACGATAACAAAGCGAGAAAAAGCTAGCGTCAACAACTAGGGCTATGTCTGTTTTGGGTCGAACTGTGCCCATCATATTCTGACACACCCTGCCCGGTTAAATAGCAACTTATGCACATAACGGACTCAATTTCTTTACACAGCACTAGCAATTTTGACGTCAAAACCTAACCTGGCAAATGACGGGTCCCAGTCACACGTTACGTTGTTGCTAGCGTTACCCATTTCTGAAGCCCTGCGTCCTTAACCACGTGGTGTACTCACCGCAATCATCGCATCGCCACACCCCACTTTCGAAAGCCTCGCTACACCTACGGTAAGCACTGCTTACAAGGCCAACTCTTTCGAAAGGAAAACCATGAATGCTCAACAGCCATATGAAAACATAGAGCGGCTTCATACGGGCCGCCTGCTCACCCCCCGCGATATGGATACTGTCGGCACAACCCTGACAAAAGTGCCTGACTTCAACGGATACGCGCTGCTGCTTTCTCTTCCTGATGTGCATCTGCGCCACCTGGAACAAGCCAGGAACAAGGTCCCGATACGCTTCACTCTCTATCCCATGCGAACCGGCTATATGCTAGCGGTCGTAACGATCCAAAGCGGTAACTTTCAAGCGCGAGCAGCCATTCCGTTAATTGACGAGCAGTCGCTCGGCTGGCTGGACTGGTGCATTCAGAATAAAACGCTCGCCTGCTTCGTCGATGTGCAAGAAACCAACCAACTGGCACTACTGCAGAGTCCCCACCCTTTTCCCGACGCCAAGGCAATGCGCGCCTTGGTACAGGTACCCGAAGACCTAACAGCTGAAGATGTATTGACCGCGTTGGTGCCTGCAACCCTGGAGCTACTCAAAAATAAAACGCTCTCTTCGTACTTGCCGGGTGAAACGGTCGACGAAGTGCAGCTATTTGTCATCAGTAATGTTTTGGAAGGCCCCGAGTACATCAGAACTATGCAAGACGCCGTAGGACCGATGCATTGACAGCATAAGCTCTTTATTCTCATAGGCCCCTCAATGTTGTGAGGGGCCTACTCGTTGAATGCGACCACCTGGCCGGCACCTACTACGACAACGCCACAAACGCATGTCACGGCCACGAGGCCATGGCGCACCTGCATGGCGTAGTTTCGTCAGCGCACAAAAAGCTGGCCATCCACATCTTGATAGGGGCCACATGAGATTTTGGCGGTTAGACTAAGAAGAACGGCGAAGACGCGATCGCCGCACTTCTGACAAGTCAATTGTGCTTGATTTCAAAGGTTTGTTAATGTCGCGCACGTCGAGAACAAATCGTGACACTTCTCTAAATCCGTTGCTTCGCTTGCGAGCGCGATACGCCGCTTGACGAGCAGCATTATCAGAGTTCTAAAAAGTTATGACTCTTCATATAGCAAAGACAATTTATATTTTTATAACGGCGTTACAAAGCCGTTCAATTTCGTAACTCCATGACGAATTGAATTTCGTAACTCCGAGACAAAATGGGTCAGTAACGTAACGCCGTTATGAATTAGTGTCCTAGTTTCGTAACTCGTAACAACAAAAAATGCGCACCATCGACGCAAACTTAACAACGGATAAGGGGCACCAGCGCTGGTCTACTAGCCCCCTCTTTCGTTTTAGGCCGCGGCGCGCTGCTCCTTCTCTTCAACCACAACGGCACTCCGCGACAAGCCAGCCATATCCAACTTAACCTCTTTAGGCTCTCTTACGGCAACAGCTTGAATCGACTCTTGAATAAGGTCACCCATTTTTAAGCCTTTACCACTCGGCAAACGTATCCGCCCGCGGTGAATCGTCTTCTGGGCGCTATCTTCCTCGTGCTCTTGGGCGAAAACCTCATCCAATCGGGCGGCTAGCTTTCTAACGCACAGGTGTGAATATCGAAGCAGCATCCGTACGTCCTTGTGGCCGCTGATCGCCTGCAGGTCAATCAGCGAAAATTTTCCAGTTTCCGCAATTGCGCTGATCGCTTCGTGTCTCAAGTCATGGACATGCAGATCCTTGATTGCCGCGCCCTTGAGCATCCGTTGCCACGCGTTCTTTAATGTGTCGACCGAAACGTTAAATACGTTATCACCCGTTCGGGGTAAATCTCCAAGCATATCTACGACCTCACGCCGAAGAGGGACAGTTCGCGGGCGGCCATTTTTCGTCATGGGAAAGTATGCAGATCGTCCTTCCAAATCAACGTGCTCCCATTTCAGCGCAAGGGCTTCCCCCCGACGTGCGGCCGTACACAGCAGGAAAACAATGAGCGTTTCCAACGTTGACACGGGGTCACACTCCTTTTCCGCCCGTACCTGAAACTGCGCACGTAACACTTTGGTGCGCACCTTACGTTCTGCAGCCGTTAAGGCACCGAACGACTCCCCTTTGCGCACCTGCCCCATCATCTCATCCACAAAACTCGAATAGCACCGTCTCTTGTCTTCGTCACAGGCCGCCAACAACAACCGTCGCCATTCGTCCACCTTGAGTCTACGGTCACGCTCATTGAAATACTTGGGTCGACGTATTTTCTTCATGGCATTCTCCGTGACGGCATAACCCCAAACGTTGATTGCGACAGAAAACACAGCGGAGATACTATCCAGTTCCCGGTCTATCGTGGAGGGCATAAGGCCTTCATCCTGACGCACTTGAATGTAATCCTCGATATCCTCCGCAGTTACGTCGGCAAACGGCTTTTGCATCCAGGGATGGTCGGGCGTTAACTTCTTTGGCAAATCTTGGAGAGCAACATCCAGTTCTTTCGCCAGTTTCCGACGTTCACGGACATTAAAGTTTCCAGTACCCTCGCGAAGAAATTTGTTGAACCGATATTTCTCCACGGTTTCCCACGGCACAGGGCGTTTTGGACCTTCCTGCAAAATGTAGCGTTCCAGCAGTTGAACAAAGGATATTTTGCGACTCTTGAGAAAGGTCGTTGCCTTTCCTTCTCGATGCTCGCTCTCCACCTTCTGAATGAAATGCTCAGCCTCGGCCATGGACTCAAACTGCCCCTCCTCTGCGGGAAAGCCCTTATTACGAATTCGAACCAGAATCTTATTCTCAAGCTGTGCAACTCTGGGCTTTAAGCCTTGAGAACGCAGACTTTTGCAATATTCACGGGCGGCCTGCTTGGCGGTGCAGGGAAACTCCTTATACAGATCCTCGCGGTGCTTAACAGTGACGGTGTAACGGCTACGATTAAGAATGGTGGCCATGGCGGACTCCTAATTAGAAAAGGAACCCCCTGTAGCTCGCTGTTTTATTCGTTCGAAAAGTTTTTGCTCAAAATACAAAAACTCCTACGCTCAACCGAAAGCCGTGGATTTGTCACCGTTTTGTCACCGATGGCAAATCCACGTCCAAAAACAAAAAAGCGCACGACCGTTGTCGTGCGCCTAAGCCCTTGTAATAACAAGGTTTTAAACCATTTCGTTTGGTCGGGGTGACATGATTCGAACATGCGACTCCTACGTCCCGAACGTAGTACTCTACCAGGCTGAGCTACACCCCGACGGGGATGCTTAAAGAAGCACTAAAAAACCGTGCTTCTGACGGGAATCTTGCAGCAGGACTGCAAAATCATTTAACGGTCACGCTCGACCGCGAAAGCACAGAATTTTAGCAGAGTTTCGCGATAAACGGAATCAGGGAAGGCCTCAAGAGCCTGACGTGCCGTGTCTGCCTCTGCCAGCGCAGCCTGGCGGGTGTAATCCAGGGCATCCGTGGCATGGATGGCTCGCGCCACGGCCTCGAAATCGGCATCCCCGGTTTCAATCGCATGACGGATCAAATCGCGCTGGGCGGGGGTGCCGGTTTCCAGCACCCGGATCAACGGCAGCGTGGGTTTGCCCTCGCGCAGGTCATCACCCACGTTTTTACCCAGGGTGTGGACGTCGCCGCTGTAATCCAGCACATCGTCGATCAGCTGAAACGCCGTGCCGACATGGCGACCATAGGCCGCCGCAGCGGACTCCTGGGCGGGCGCGGCTCCGGAAATGATCGCGCCCACCTGGGCGGCGGCTTCGAAGAGCTTGGCGGTTTTGTAACGCACCACCTGCAGATAGCGGTCCAGCGAGACATCGGGATCATGCACATTCAGCAGTTGCAGAACCTCGCCTTCGGCAATCACCGTGGTGGCCGCCGACAGCACCGCCATGGCGGCCATGGAATCGGATTCGACCATCATCTCGAAAGATCGGGAATATAGGTAATCGCCCACCAGCACGCTGGCGGCATTGCCGAATACCGCATTGGCGGTATCGCGCCCGCGACGCATATCGGACTCATCGACGACATCATCGTGCAGCAAGGTGGCTGTGTGGATGAATTCGACCACCGCTGCCAGGCGATGGTGATTGTCGCCCCGGTACCCCAGGGCACCGGCCACCAGCAGCACCATGGCGGGGCGCATGCGCTTGCCGCCTGCGCCGACAATGTAGTCGCCGATGGTGCGGATCAGGACGACTTCGGAATCCAGGCGCGTGCGGATCACGGCATCGACCGCCTGCATATCGGACACAATAGGGGCGAAAAGTTCGGAGAAGTTCAAAGCGGACCCGGCTACTGGTGGGTGCGGCACTTGCCGCAAAGACCCAGATTATACTTTCCGGATCACAATCAGGAGAACTGTGTGTCCAACACCGAATTGCAGGGACTGATTCAGCGAGCGGTGGGCGTGCTGGCCCAGCTCGAAGCCTGGCTGCCCCCCGCCCCGCCCGCCATCGACTGGAGCGCCCACGCCTACCGCTGGCAGCGCCGCGGGGCGCGCGGCTGGCTGGACGCGGTCCATCGCATTGCCCCCATCCAGCTGGACGATCTGCAACACGTTGAACAGCAAAAATCCACCCTGGAACGCAATACCCTGGCTTTTTTGCAGGGCAAGCCCGCCAATAACGTCCTGATGACCGGGGCACGCGGCACGGGCAAAAGCTCTCTGGTGCGCGCCTTGCTGGGTACCTATGCCAGCCAGGGGCTGCGTCTGATCGAGATCGACAAATCGGACCTGGGCGATCTGGACCAGATCATCGATCTCATTGTCGATCGCCCGGAACGCTACATTGTGTTCTGCGATGATCTGTCCTTCGAGGAAGGCGAGGCGGGCTACAAGGCCCTGAAATCCGCCCTGGATGGTTCAGTGGCGGCACCCGGCGATAATCTGCTGATCTACGCCACCTCGAACCGGCGCCATCTGATGCCGGAATATATGCACGAAAACCTGCAAGCCCAGCACCAGCCCGATGGCGAAATCCATCCCGGCGAAACCGTCGAAGAAAAAATCTCGCTGTCCGAGCGCTTTGGCCTATGGCTGTCGTTTTACCCCTTTGCCCAGACAGACTACCTGGATATCGTCAATCACTGGCTGGCCTTCCATGGCTGCCGCCCTGAAGACATCCAGGCATCGCGCCCCGAGGCCCTGCAATGGGCGCTGTCGCGGGGTTCGCGCTCAGGCCGGGTCGCCCGGCAGTTTGCCCGTGACTGGGCCGCCCGCCACCTCTGATCCAACTTATGACTGCTGATTGACCATGACTGCACCCAAACCCTATATACGCGTCGCCGCCGGCCTGATCCTGGACCCCAGAGGCCGACTATTGTTGGGCCAACGCCCGGACGGCAAGGCCTGGCCGGGGTGGTGGGAATTCCCGGGCGGCAAGATCGAGACCGGCGAAACCGTCGAGCAAGCCCTGGTGCGCGAACTGGACGAAGAATTAGGCATCCACGCCACCCAGGTCTATCCCTGGGTAGTGCATGTGCACGAATACCCGAAGTCCATCGTGGAACTGGCTTTTTGCCAGGTGACCGCCTGGGACGGCGAACCCCATGGCCGTGAAAACCAGGCCCTGGACTGGGTCGATCCCTGGGACATCAGCCTGGACGAGTCCGAGCACCCCATTGCGCCAGGAGGCGGCTCTTTGCTGCCTGCGGCCACCCCGCCACTGCGCTGGCTGCGCCTGCCCACCCACTACCGGATCAGCCATATCGGCAGCCCGGACCAGACTGCGGATTGGCTAGCGCAATTACGTCTGCAACTGCTGGATGGGCTGCGCCTGGTGCAGTTTCGCGAACCTGACTGGACTGGCGATACGGATAGCCTGCAGCAGGCATTCCAGGACACCCTGGCGCTATGCCGCCAGCATGGGGCGCGCTGCCTGATCAACAGTGCCCACCCCCAAGCCTGGTGGTGCCAGGCCGATGGCGTCCAGCTGCGCGCCGCCGATGCGGCCCTCATCCTGCAGCAGGACACCCGCCCACCCGGCTGGCTGGGGGTGTCTGCCCACAATCAGCAAGATATCGATTGTGCTCGTCAACTGCAGGCGGATTTTGTCGTCCTGGGCCATGCCCAACCCACCGCCAGCCACCCGGATATTCCGGCCCTGGGCTGGGATCGATTCCGTCAATTGGCCAATATGGCCGGGCGGCCTGTATTCGCCATCGGCGGACAATCTGCCGACACCCTGGATATTGCCCGGCGCCACGGCGCGCACGGCATAGCCGCCATCCGGGGAAAACTACTGGCCTGACTCGATTACATCACTGCGCCCAACTGCCAGGGCAGGAATTCGTTATCGCCCAGGCCGTTTTCCTCGCTCTTGGTCCGCAGGCCGGATGCCGTCTGGATCATTAACTCTAGAATCGCTGCCCCGGCCTGTTCGATGGACTGCGTCCCATCGACGATGGTGCCACAATTAAAGTCCATGTCCAGTTCCATGTGCCGAAACATGGCTGTATTGGTCGCAAGCTTTAAAGACGGAGTAGGTTTACAACCATAGGTGGACCCGCGCCCTGTGGTAAAGCAGATCAGATTGGCGCCGCCCGCCACCTGTCCGGTGGCGGAAACCGGGTCATAACCCGGCGTATCCATGAATACCAGACCTTGCTGCTGCACCGTCTGAGCGTATTCGTATACAGCCATCACGCCACTGGAACCGCCTTTGGCCACCGCCCCCAGCGACTTCTCCAGAATCGTGGTAATGCCGCCTTCCTTATTGCCGGGCGAGGGATTATTGTCCAGATCCCCCCCATGCGAGGCGGTATAACTTTCCCACCACTGCAGGCGCTGCATGAGTTTGTCGGCAACCGCAGGGGACGCCGCACGCGAGGTCAACAGATGTTCTGCGCCATAGATTTCCGGCGTTTCAGACAAAATCGCCGTCCCGCCCAACCGGACCAGGGCATCCGCCGCCGCGCCCAGGGCGGGATTGGCGCTGATCCCCGAATAACCATCGGACCCCCCACACTGCAGCCCCACCAACAGATGAGACAATGGTACGGGTTGGCGCTGCATTTGATTGGCCTGCGCCAGCATGGCCATGATCAATTCCTTGCCCTTGGCAATGGTGTCTCGCGTCCCCCCCACATCCTGGATCGTCAGCGTGGCCACCATGCCTGGGTCACGGGCATCCAGATTCTCGACCAACGGCGCGATCTGATTGACCTCGCAGCCCAGGCCAATCAATAACACCCCGGCAAAATTGGGGTGATTTGCATAGCCGCGCAAAGTGCGTTGCAACAGCACCAGGCCTTCGCCATCACCGCTCATGCCACAGCCGCTGCCATGCGTAATGGCCACTACGCCATCGACATTGGGAAATTGCTGCATCACGGTGGCGTTCAAGCCATCGGCAATATGGCGGCAGACCGTTGCCGAGCAATTGACACTGGATACCACCCCAATGTAGTTTCGGGTGCCCACCCGGCCGCTGGGGCGCACATAACCATCAAAGGTGCGGGATTCAACGGCAGGCACTGTAGCTTGGTAGGCCTGCCCCACCGCATGCTGCTGATGGGAGGTCGACATGCCGAGATTTTGGGTGTGCACATGCGCGCCCGGTAAAATATCAGCCGTGGCCACGCCGATGGGCTGGCCATATTTCAGCACGGTCTCGCCCGTCGCCACCGGCACGACGGCAAACTTGTGCCCTGCCGGAATATCAGCCAGCAGCGTGACCGTCACCTCGCCCAACACCAAGACCTGTCCCGCAGACAGCGCAAAGCGGGCAACGGCCACATGGTCATTCGGGGCCAGGCGAATCGCCTGAATCGGAGTAGAAGTAGAAGACATGACAGCTCGTATAAAAGCGGCGGCCAGGGGCCGTCAGGATTAGGACAGCAAACCGTGCAAGCGGGATTGCGACAGCGACAGGCCTAGGGCCTGCGCCGCCGCCAAAACCGGCGCGACGCGGCGCTGAATTTTGTCAGCATGGTTTTGCGCAATATCCGCCAGACGGTGACGCAAGAACGGGTTCAGAAAACGCTCACGCACATCGTCCACATAGCGCTCGGCTTCCAGGCGCGTGGCTGTGCCCATAGCGCCGAACACCGGCAGAATTTCTTCTGCCCAGACAGCTTCCAGACGAGCCCTCAAGGCGGCGTCTTCCATGGCTTGGAGCACAGTCTCGTCGGCTGGCCTTTGATCACGCAGCCAGCAATCCGCCAGGTATGTGTGGGCCGCATTCAGTAAAAAAAGCTTGAGCCTTTCGTAATGGTCCAGGTCATCCGTGACCACCATGGCCGGGTGGCTGCAGGGCAGAATCAAGCCGTGCTGGGCCTGGATGGCCCACAAGGCGTAGGGCTCGGTCACGGCGCCCACAGGATCAATGGCCTCGGAGACGATGCGATCGACCAGGGAATTGGCCCAGATGCAATGATCCGCCAACCATTGAACAAAAGCCGCCGGCAAATGCCAGTCTTGCGCCAATTGGCTGACCACCCCATGCAGGGCTTCGCCATTGCGCTCGATCAGTTCACAGGGTAAAAGGCTGATGGAGGACTGTGGACTGAGCTGCCAACGGCCATGCAATAAGACCAGCAGCTTGGCGGGATAGCTGAACGGGGCCGCTGCATCATCCGCCAAGGCCGCCGCACTATCGCGGGCATCGCACAGATAGCCCTGATCTGCCGTATTGGACAGGATCACCTGCACTGAACCGTTGGCCACCCCCGTGCGCAAGGCACGCCAATCAGCGGGGTTCGCTGTCTGCAGGGCTTCGCGCACGGCCATGCATTGCACGGTTTCCTGGACTGGCAGCCCATTTTTCAGTCCCCGGACAATCACCGGATAGCCCTGGCCCGCCGCCAAGGCCGCCACCCGGGCGGCGCTGACGGGGTTATCGGTGGTCTGGACCAGCGTGACCCCCCCCAGGGCCTCTGTGGCGCCCGCCCGACCTGCCAATGCATCCGAAATGAACAAGCCGGCATGCGCCAGCAAAAATCGGCTGGTCCCGAACTGAACAATAGCTTGTGTCATGCATCCATCCGAAAAATCAGGTCAAAATCAGGGAAATGGCGGGCATATAAGTCACGAAAGCCAGTGCAACCAGCAAGGCCAGCAATAGTGGCAAGGCCTCGCGGATGAAGTCATTAATGCGCACATCGGTGATATTGCTGACCAGCAGCATCACCGTACCCACTGGCGGGGTCAAAGTTCCAATCGACAGGTTCAGAATCATCACCAGGCCGAAATGCACTGGATCAATCCCCAACTGCATGACCACGGGCTTGAACAACGGCACCAGGACAATGATCAGGGCCGTCCCCTCGATGAACATGCCCAGCACCAGCAACAGAATATTGATCAGCGTCAGGAAGACATACTTGTTGTCCGTCAGGCTGGTCACCCAGTTGGCAATCGCCACCCCTGCGTGTTCCAGCGAAAAAATCCAGGCCAGGGCTGAACTGGCCATGATGACCAGCATCACTGCCGCCGTCGAGCGCGCCGTCTCGACCAGGGCCGAAGTCACATGGTCGATCCGCATTTCCCGGTAAATCACAAAACCGATGAAGGTCACCAGCAACACTGCCGCTGCACCCGCCTCGGTGGGCGTGAAGATATTGGCGCGTATCCCGCCGATCACGCCAACCAGCACCAGCACGGCCGGCCATGCCTGAACCAGGGCCGAGCCGTATTCGCGCGGTTTGGGCCAGGCTTTCAAAGCAGGCTGATAGCCGCGCTTGAGAGAGACGAGCCAGATCGCGATCATCAGGAATGCCGCGCACAGTAGCCCCGGCAAGATGCCCGCCATGAACATGCGTCCGATGGACACATCAGCCACCATGCCGTAAATAATCAAGGCAATGCCGGGCGGGATGATCGGGGTGACGAGCGACCCACAGCCGGTCACCGCAGCGGCAAAAGCACGGTTATAGCCGGCGCGTTCCATTTCAGGCACCATCATGCGGGCCAACATGGCCGCATCGGCCAGATTAGACGCACTGACCCCGCCCATCAGGGTGCTCATCATGACGTTAGCCATGGCCAGACCGCCACGCAAGCGCCCGACCAGCAGGCCGGCCAGACGCAAGATCCGTTCGGCCACCCCGGTATGGGACAATAAGGTGCCGAGCAAAATGAAAAACGGAATCGCCAGCAGCGAATTATTCTGCGTGGGTGCCACCAGACGCTGCACCGCAATGGCCATCGGCACATTGCTGAAGAAAATGAAATAAATAATGATGGCCGAAAACATGGCCAGATAAATCCGCATGTTCAGCAGCATAAGCGCGAACATAATGGGCAGAATCCACATCCAGGTCATGATTTTTGCGCCTCTTTAGAGCCCAGCAAGGCGCACAGATGACGGCGTATCTGTGGCACAGTGAACACAGCAGTCAGGATCGCGCCAACCGGCACGGCGATATACATCCAATACCAGGACACTTTCAAAATCTGGGTCAGGCGGAACTGCACAGAACCCGACAGCATGTAGCCCAGCCACCCCATGTAAAGCAGCAGGCCCACCGATGCGACACACATCAGCAGATTGACCAGGGCGGACACACGAATCGGCAGGGTGTCCGTGATAAAAGAAATGGTCAGATTGGTTTCCTGTCGTTCGGCTGCGGCCATGCCGATGAAAACAATCCAGACCATCAACAAGCCCGACATTTCTTCGGTCCAATGCCAGGGGGCATTGAAAAAATAGCGCATGATGACGCTGCCGATCGTGATGAGCACCAACACAAACAGGATGAGGCCAGACAGAAATGAGGCCAGTTTTTCCAGTATCTTCATGGGCGGTTCCGGGAGGGCAGTCATGTCATGCACCGGCGGACAGAGAGCCTGTCCACCGGCACATTGCAGAGAAAATTACTTCAGCTGTTCTTGAATGGTTTCATACAGATTGGGCGACCACTCGGGGAACTGCCCATAGACTTGCAACGCCTTTTCGCGGAATGGCGCCACATCCGGATAGATGACCTCTACCCCGGCTGCCTTCATCTGCTCGATCAGACGTTCGTCTTCTTGCATCGCGACTTTCTGGCTATACAAGCCCGCCTCGTAGCCCGTTTCATGAATCATCTTGACGACGGCCGGGTCCAGCGTGCTGAAGAAGGCCTCGCCCCCCACCCAGACCGATGTGTTGGTGATGTAGCTGATCATGGACAGGTATTTGGCCTGTTCATGCAGTTTCTGTCCATACAGCACCGAGATCGGGTTTTCCACCCCATCGATCATGCCCTGCGTCAGCGCCGGGTACACATCGCCCAACGGCATCGGCGTGGGACTGGCGCCCATGGCTTCGAAGGTCTTGATCTGCATGACGTTGCTGGGCACGCGCACCTTCATGCCTTTCAGATCGTCGGGTGTCAAGACGGGTTTTTTGGCCAAGAGCTGACGCACACCGTACAGGTAGTTGGTCATGACCAGATGCACGCCCTTTTTCTTCAGGGCTTCTTCCTTGGACTTGAACCAGTCGCTCTCGTAGATCTTGAACAGCTTGTCCGGATCGCTGCTGAGATAAGGCCCGAACAGCACGCCAAGATCGGGCTCGTAATCGGCCAGGAACGCGACGTCACTGAGCGTGATGACGTTCATGCCCATCATGGCTTGTTCCATGACGTCATTTTTCGCACCCAGCTGAGAGCTGGGATAGAGTTCCAGCAGAATCTGACCCTGGCTGCGGTCCTTGAGCAGGTCCGCCCAATGATGCATCACCTTGTCCAGCGGCTCGCCGGGGTGATTCTCATAGGCGACCTTCAGGGTGACGGGGTCTTGTGCAAATGCGGGGGAGGTCAGGCCGATGGCAAGAGTGCCAACCGCCAAAATGCTTTTGACCAGAGAGGACAGCTTCATGTGTGTCTCCAACAGAGTTGTCGATGTGGTGGAAAAAGAGCAATGCACCAGCCCGATACCGGCCTGGATTTTCATCAGCACTCGATCATGACCTTGAGCGTATGGGCGCGTTCGGCAGCCCAGTACGGCAATGCCTGATCCGCCTGATTCAGCGGAAATACCTTGCTGATCAAAGCGTCGATATTGTCCTGATGCTCCAGAAACTGGATCACGGCGTCGAAATCCGCCATCGTGGCGTTGCGCGACCCCATGATGTCCAGCTCCTTGAGATTGAAATACTGGGTCTGATAGGACACGGGCTGTTTGGCATAGCCCACATACACCACCCGCCCGGCAAAGCACGCCAGGTCGATGGCCTGCGTGAAGGTTTGCGGCAAGCCCACGGCCTCAATCACCACATCGGCGCCTTCGCCATCGGTCAGGGCCAGGATTTGCGCCTGTACATCCGCCGCAGAGGCATCCACGGCATGGGCGGCGCCAAATGTCAGCGCCAGTGCGGTCTTATCGGCACTCGTGTCCAGCGCAATCACCTGACCGCCATAATGCGCAGCGCCCGCCACCGCCCCCATGCCGATCATGCCGCAGCCGATGACGACTACCTTGTCCCCAGGGCCGACACGCCCCCGGACAGCCGCATGAAAGCCCACGGACAGAGGCTCGACCAAAGCCAGATGACGGGCTTCCAAAGTATGGTTAAGGATCAGTTTTTCGTAGGGCAGGCTGACGTATTCGGCCAAGCCGCCTTCTTGCTGGACGCCCAGCGTGCGATTGGAACGGCAGGCATTGACGCGCCCTTTGCGGCAGGACGAGCACTGGCCGCAACTGGTGTAGGGCATCACGATGACGCGTTTGCCGGGCGCATAATCGGCTGGCACACCGGTGCCGACCTGCGCGACTTCGCCGCCGATCTCATGGCCGGGCACACGCGGCAGGCTGACCAGTGGATTCAAACCTTTGTAGGTATTCAGATCGCTGCCGCACAGGCCCACATGCCGCACACGCACCAGGACTTCGCCTGCTGCCGGGGCCGGTTGGGGAATATCACGCAAGGCGCTGACGCCTTCGGATTCAATTTGTAGTGCTTTCATCTGTTTCACCAATAAAGGGGTGTTCTCGGGTACGCACGGCATCGCTATGCTGAAAATGGCCCTGCACGGCGGCCTGCATGGCAGGCAGCGAACGAGCACGCAAGGCGTCCACAATGGCGCGATGCTGTGCGCTGGCCTTGACGTTATGGTCAGCGTTGGATTTGCCGATTTCCAGGTAATAGATCAGGGTTTCAGCCATGATCTTGTAGAGTTGCTGCAGCACATGGTTATCCGAGGCAAAAACCATGGCGGCATGGAAGTCGTGATCAGCCTGGGCGGCCTCGCGCACTGTACGAGCACGATCCATGCGCTCGATGGCGGCCTCCATGGCCTGAATATCGGCTTCTTTGGCATGGGCAATGACATCCGACAGCACGCCATGCTCGACGATGCAGCGAAAGCTCAGGACATCCTGGGCGGTTTTGCTGGATGGCCCAAAGGCATCGCTGAAGATATGGAACATCGGCTCGAAGCTAGGCTCGCGAACGCGGGCGCCGCGCTGGGTTTTTTCCACCAGTTGATACGCCTCCAGAAAAATCATGGCTTCGCGCACCGTGTTGCGGCTGACATCAAAGCGTTCAGCCAGCTCGCGTTCTTTGGGCAAAATATCGCCCGGAGAATATTGCGACTGGATTTCCTTTTTCAGGATGTCGAGCACATATTGGACGGCAGAAGTTCTCATCGGCAGGAAGAATCCAGGTTTTTGATAGTTTGGTCCAACAATTGGACCAAACTATGCGTAGAATATTACTTAGATTCAATCAAGTCAATATATTAGTGTTTACCCTAGGACTTGATGCCGAAATCGTTTATTCGATCTCGGGGCTGGCGGCGCCCTGCGTGCCCCCGCCCAGCGCCGCCATCAAGCGCACCGTCGCAGTCAGCCGCTGGGATTGCAGATCCAGGGCGTTTTGCTCGGCCGACAGGGCGCTGGTCTGAGCCTGCACTACGTTCAGATAATCCACCAGGCCGGCCAGATACTGGTTATTGGTCTGCCGCAGTGTTTCACGGGCAGCCGCCAGCGCCTGGTCCTGAGCGGCCTGTTCATCCACCAAGGCCTGCGACTGGACCAAGGCATCCTCGACCTCGCGCAGGGCTTCCAGCACGGTTTTACGATAGGCAGCCGCCTGGGCATCGTAGTCGGCGCGGGCGGCATCCACCGCTGCGCTGCGGGCACCGCCATCGAACAGACTCAGCGCCAGACTGGGGCCCAATGTCCAGAAACGCGCGGGCGCCATAATCCAGGAGGCGAATTCACCCGCCCGAAAACCGCCCTGGGCGCTGAGGGTCAGGTCAGGAAACCAGGCCGCCTGGGCCACCCCGATCCTGGCATTGGCCTGGGCCACCCGGCGTTCGGCGGCGGCCACATCGGGACGCTGCTGCAGCAGCGCCGAGGGCACCCCAGTCGGCACATCGGGCACAGACGGCAAAGCCGCATCCATCGGCATCTGGAAACCGGCGGGCACCAAGCCCAGCAAAATCGCCAGCGCATGCACCTGCTGCTCGCGCTGCCATGTCAACCGGATGCGCTGCACCCGGGCTTGATCCAACTGCGCAGAAGCCGCAGCCACATCAGCCGATGAAGCCACACCTGCCTGGTAACGATTGCGCGTGACCTGCAAGGCCCGCTCATATTCGTCCAGTGTGCGGCCCAAGAGAATATCCTGCTGCTGACTGGCACGCACGGCAAAGTACGTCTGCGCCAGAGTGGACTGCAGGCTCAAGCGCATCGCGGCCAGATCCGCCTGGCTGGCCTGGGCACCAGCCTGGGCAGCCTCGATATCGCGGCGTACCCGGCCCCATAAATCGACCTCCCAACTGACCGTTGCCGACAGCGAGTAATTGGTGGCCGGATTATTCGCGCTGGAGATGCCCTGCCCTGCCCGCGCCCCGGACAGACCTGCATCCAACGAGGGAAACAGATTGGACCTGGCGCTGCCCAAGGCAGCCTGCGCCTGACGATACTGCGCCTCAGCCTGAGCCAGATCCGGATTAGCCAGTGGCATGCGAACCATCAGGCCATCCAGCCCTAGATCATCGAACAAGCGCCACCACTGCAGCGGCAAGGCACTGTCCACCGGCTGGGCCGGCTGCCATTGCCCATCCGGCGCGTGGGCATAGGCGGCCCCGACGTCCTGCGTCGGCGGCTGGTAATCCGGGCCGACGGCGCAAGCAGTCAGCATCAAGCCCAGCACGCCCAGACCGACCAGGCGCAGACTGCGCAACCCGCCCAGCCTGCGCTTGAGCAGCACCGAACACGCAGGGGCATCTAATGAAATGGCAGGCACTGGAAGTCTCTCGAAGGGCAGGTTCATGTGGTCACCACGACGTGCTGGCGATCCCGTGCGCGACGGCCACGCAGGCGATCCAGGCTGAGATATACCACTGGGGTGGTATACAGCGTCAATATCTGGCTAACCAGCAAACCACCCAGAATCGTCAGCCCCAGGGGCTGGCGCATTTCAACCCCGGCCCCTGTCGCCAACAGCAGCGGCAAGGCGCCCAACATGGCGGATAAAGTCGTCATCAGAATGGGACGCAACCGTGCCAGACAGGCCCGATAAATGGCTTCTCGCGGGTCCAGACCCTCGCGGCGCTGCGCCTGCAGGGCAAAATCCACCATCATGATGGCATTTTTCTTGACGATGCCGATCAGCAAAAAAACCCCGATCAGCGCAATCAAGGTGAATTCCATGTCAAACAAACGCAAGGCCAGCAAGGCTCCGATGCCTGCGGATGGCAAGGTCGACAGAATCGTGATCGGATGGATGGAGCTCTCGTAGAGCATGCCCAGCACCAGATACATGGCCACCAGGGCCGCCAGCAGCATCCACGGCTGCTGAGCCACCGAATCCCGCATCATGCTGGAACTATCATCCAGACCGGACTGCAGTTCGCGGCTGGGCAGGCTGATGCGGGCCACCGCCTGGTCAATGGCCGCCAGCGCCTGCTCCAGGGACACCCCCGGTGCCAGACCAAATGAAATCGAATCCGCAGCCAGCAGGCCGTCGTGATTGACCGAACGTGGTGCCGTGCCCTCGGTGATGCGCGTAAAAGCAGTCAACGGCACCCGGTCGCCCTGGGCATTGATGACCTGCAAAGCCTGCAGGGAATGCAGGTCCTGCGCGTACTGCGGCTGCACCCCCATCACCACATGATATTGGTTCAGCGTGCCATACAGCACCGCTACCTGACGCTGGCTGAAAGCGTTGTTCAATACCCCGGCCAGGTCCGCCATCTGGACCCCTAGTTGACGCGCCGCATCGCGATCCACTTCCAGCTCTACCCGTCGTCCCTTGTCCTCGACATCCTCATCCACATCGACCAGTTCCGGCAAGGCGGCCAAAGCCTGACGGACCTGGGGCATCCAGGCGTTCAGCAAGGCCAGATCGCTGCCCATCAACTGATAGGAATACGAACCCGCACGCGAGGAATGGCCCACAAAAATATCCTGCTGCGGCACCAGAAACATGCGGGCCCCCGGCACGTGCTCAAAGCGCGGACGCAGGCGATTGACGACTTCAATCGCACTGGCGCTGCGGGCATCCAGCGGTTTGAGTTGAATCTGGATAAAGCTGGAATTGCTGCCGCCGCGCCCCCCGGCATACGCCGTGACCGTATCCACCGCCGGATCCGCCAGCAAGACCCGGCGAAAATCATTCAGGCGCTGCTGGGTTTCCTCGAATGACGTCCCGGTATCCACCCGAAAAAACCCCATCAACTGGCCCGTATCCTGTTGGGGGAAAAATCCTTTGGGCACAGAAACATACAGATAGACGTTCAGGCCGATGGTGGCCAACAGCAATAGCAAGACGATTTTCGAGTGATCCAGCGCCCAACTCAAAGACTGCTGATAGGCCTGCAGGCAGACCTGGCCCAGACGCTGCGACATGCGCGCCAGACCATTGCGCCGCACAGCCTGATCCGGCGGCACGACCCGCAGCAGCCGGGCCGCCATGACGGGCGTCAGGGTGACGGAAATCAGGAGCGACACGCCAATCGCGGCAGACAGGGTGACGGCGAACTCCTCGAATAGCCGCCCCACCAGGCCGCCCACCAGCCACAAGGGGATGAAGACCGCCACCAGCGAGACGCTCATGGCCACCACAGTGAAGCCGACTTCGGTCACCCCGCGCAAAGCGGCCCGCGCTGGCCGCATGCCGCGTTCGATGTGGCGCATGATGTTCTCCAGCACCACGATGGCATCGTCCACCACAAAGCCGGTCGCCACGATCAGCGCCATCAATGAAATGCTGTTCAGGCTGAAATTGAACCACCACATCAGGCTGAAGGTACTGATGAGCGACGCCGGCACGGCAATCGCCGGGATCAGGGCCGCGCGCCAGTTTCCCAGAAACGCAAATACCACGGCCACCACCAGCAACACCGACAAGACCAGGGTCAGCTCGGCTTCATACAAGGAGGCGCGAATACTGGGGGTACGATCCTGAGCGATGGTCAGTTGCACCTGCGCAGGCAGCAAGGCCTGCAGCCTGGGCAGCAAGTCGCGTACCGCATCGACGGTCTCGATGATATTCGCATCGGTCTGGCGCCGGACAATCAACAGGACTGCCGACTGATCGTTGAAATACCCAACCTGGTTGGTGTCCTCGACCGAATCCTGGATGTCCGCCACATCGCTCAGACGAATCGGACGACCGTCCTTCCAGGCGACGATCAGCGGCGCGTAATCAGCGGCCTTGCGCAACTGGCCACCGCTACGGATCTGCCACTGTTGCGCATCCAGCCGCACCAGCCCCCCGGGCCGCAGGGAATTCACATCCTGCAATACCTGGCGCACCCGGTCCAGCGGCACGCCCATGGATTCCAGCGCACGGGGATTGAGCAAAACCCGCACCGCCGGCAGCGAACTGCCGCCTATGGTCACCTGCCCCACCCCGCTGATCTGCGCAAGTTTCTGGGCCAGTACAGTAGAAGCCAGATCATAGAGTTCGCCCCGAGTCGCGGTCGGCGAAGTCAGCGCCAAGGTCATGATGGGCGATGATGAAGAATTGACCTTGCGATAGACCGGGTTGCCCCGCATGCCGGAAGGCAGCATGGGCCGGGCCACATTGATGGCGGCCTGCACATCCCGTGCCGCGCTATTGATATCGCGGTCCAGGTCGAACATCAAAGAGACTTCGGTCTGCCCTTCGCTGCTGCGGGAACTCATGCTGCTGACCCCGGCAATCGACCCCAGGGATTGTTCCAGCGGCATGGCCACGCTGGAGGCCATGGTTTCCGGACTGGCACCCGGCAGCGATGCCGAGACGGAAATCATGGGGAAATCCACCTGCGGCAACGGCGCCACCGGCAAAAATCGCAGCGCCAGCACACCCACCAGCACCATGGCCAGACACAGCAGAGAGGTGCCCACTGGCCGACGCAGAAACAGGGCAAAGAATCTCATGGCACAGCAGCACGCCGATGCGCCAGGCGTTCAAAAAACAAGTAGATCACGGGCGTGGTAAACAGCGTCAGCAGTTGGCTGCACAGCAGCCCGCCCACCAGCGCCAGGCCCAGTGGCTGACGCAGTTCTGCGCCCGACCCACTGGCCAGCATCAGCGGAATTGCGCTGAAAAACGCCGCCAGCGTGGTCATCAGAATCGGTCGAAACCGCAGCAGGGCGGCCTCGTGGATGGCCGCCTGCGGCCCCAGCCCGCGTTCACGCTGGGCATCCAGGGCAAAGTCGATCATCAGGATGGCATTTTTCTTCACGATGCCGATCAGGAGAATGATGCCGATCACCCCGATCATATCGAGTTCGACCCCGCCCAGCCACAAAGCCAGCAAGGCCCCGATGGCGGCTGACGGCAAGGTAGACAAGATCGTCACCGGATGGATCAGGCTCTCGTAGAGCACCCCCAGGACGATATACATGGTGACCACCGCCGCCAGCAGCAGCCACAACGTACTGGACAAGGAGGCCTGAAACGCCTGAGCCGCACCCTGGAAACGGATATCCACGGCATCGGGCACCCCCAGCGCCATCCGGACCGACTCAATCGCCTGCACGGCATCAGACAAGGCGGCCCCTGGGGCCAGATTGAACGACACGGTGCTGGCCGGAAACTGGCCCAGGCGTTGCACGGCCAGCGGACCTACCCCTGGCACCAATTGCGCCACTGTCGCCAACGGCGTCACACCGCCATTCGCCAACGGCACGTAGAGATCGGCCAAGGCCTGCGGGCCGCCGTCCAATAGGGCTGCGTCGGCTTCCAGCACGACCCGGTATTGAGCCGACTGGGTGTAAATCGTGGAAATCAGGCGCTGGCCAAAGGCATCGTACAGGGCATCGTCAATGGCGGACTGCGTCACCCCCAGTCGGGCTGCCGCATCCCGATCCACCTGCACCGCCAGAGTCAGGCCACGATCCTGCAGGTCTCCCGCCACCTCCTGCACGGAAGGCAAGTCCTGCATGGCCTGCACCAGGCGCGGCACCCAAAGGCTCAAGGTTTCCCCATCCAGGCTGGACACCGTCATCTGAAACTGGGCCCGGCTGATCTGATCCTCGACCGAGAGTTCCTGCACTGGCTGCAGCCAGGCCTGCAAGCCAACAATATCCTGTAGGTCCTGACCCAGGCGCTCGATCACCCGATCGGCCCGCAGGTCCCGATCCGCCAGCGGTTTGAGGGTAATCTGCAAGCGGCCTGTATTCAGGGTGGTGTTATCACCGTCGATCCCGATAAAGGACGTCACGGACGCCACCGCCGGATCGGCCAGAATCCGATCCACGGCGGTTTGTTGCAAACGGGACATGACCGCAAACGAAGCCGTCTGCGGCCCCTGGGTAATCGCCTGGATGGCCCCGGTATCCTGCTGGGGGAAAAAGCCCTTGGGAATGCCGGCATACAAGCCGGCCGTCACCGCCAGCGTCCCCACGGCAAACCACAAGGTCGCCCCCTGATGTGCCAGCACCCAGTGCAGGCCACGATCATACTGGCGCACCAGCGCATCCAGTTGGTGTCCGGCCCACTGCATGGCTCGGCCATGCGGCGACTCTTCGGACTCCGGACGCAGCATGCGGGCGCACATCATGGGCGTCAGCGTCAGGGAAATCAACAGAGACAGCAGAATTGCCACGGCCAGGGTCACGGCGAATTCCCGAAACAACCGGCCCACTACATCGGCCATGAACAGCAGCGGAATCAGCACGGCAATCAGAGAGACCGTCAAGGACACCAGCGTAAAGCCGATCTGGCGCGCCCCACGCAAAGATGCCGTCATGGGGTGTTCGCCTTCCTCGATGTGGCGGGCGATATTCTCGATCATGACAATGGCATCATCCACCACAAAGCCCGTGGCAATGGTCAGGGCCATCAAGGTCAGATTATTGATGCTGAAGCCCAGCAGAAACATCAGGCCAAACGTCCCCACCAAAGACAAGGGCACCACAATGCTCGGAATCAGGGTAGCGCGCCACGTGCGCAAGAACACAAACGTGACGGCCACCACCAGGGCAATCGCCAGCAGCATCTCGATCTGCACATGGTCTACCGAATCCCGGATCGTGTGCGTACGGTCGGCTGCGACCTGCAAGTCCACGCCCACCGGCAGGGTCTGGCGCAATCCCGGCAGCAAGGCCTCGACCTCATCGACGACCTGAATCACATTGGCCCCGGGCTGACGCTGGATATTCAGCAACACGGCGGGCGTGCGGTCAAACCAGGCGGCCTGATACAGGTCCTCGGCAGCCCGGCTGACCTGGGCCACATCGCGCAGACGCAGCGGTGCGCCGTTCTCATAGGCCAGAATCAGGTTTTCGTAATCGGCGGTTTCCTTCAGTTGGTCGTTGACGCTAATGGTCATGGAACGCTGCGGGCCGTCCAGATTGCCCTTGGGCTGATTGACATTGGCCTGCACCACCGCCTGGCGCACCTGCGCCATGGCCAGTCCGTGGGCTGCCAACGCCTGGGAATCCACCTGAATACGCACGGCCGGCCGCTGGCCGCCGGCCACGCTGACCAAGCCCACCCCATTGATCTGCGAAAGCTTTTGCGCCACCCGCACCTCGATCAGATCGCGCACCTGATCCAACGGCATGGTGGGCGAGGTCACCGCCAAGGTCATGACCGGCGCGTCGGCGGGGTTGACCTTGCGATAAATGGGCGGCGAAGGCATATCGCCCGGCAACAGATTCGAGGCCGCATTGATTGCCGCCTGGACTTCCTGTTCGGCCACATCCAGCGACAGCCCCAGATCAAAGCGCAAGGTAATGCGCGATGAGCCCCCGGAACTGGTGGACAACATCTGCGCCAGGCCCGGCATCTGGCCGAACTGGCGTTCGAGCGGCGAAGTGACCAGCGCCGTCATGACATCCGGCCCTGCGCCCGGATACAGCGTGGTCACCTGAATCGTGGGGAAATCCACCTGCGGCAGGGCCGACACGGGTAACTCACGGTAAGCCAGCAAACCCGCCAAGGCCAGGGCGATCATGGCCAGAGTCGTGGCAATGGGCCGCAGAATAAAGGGGCGGGACAGGTTCACGCAGCGGGTTCCACGATTTCCACCAGACCACCATCCCGCAGCCGGTCCGTACCCTCGAGCACCACCACATCACCGGCCTGCAGGCCGGATTCGATCACAACCTGATGTCCATCATCCACCCCCGTGACGACGGCGACGCGTTGGGCTTTTTTGTCGGCATCCACGCGATAAACGTATTCGCCGCTGGCGCCGCGCTGCACCGCCCGCAAGGGCAACACCAGGCCGGACTCCAACCCCAGACGCAAGCGCACCTGCACAAATTGATTGGGAAACAGGCGTTCGTCCGGATTATCAAAGCGGGACTTCAACTGCACCGTGCCGGTGGCCACATCGATCTGATTATCCACCGCCAGCAGGCTTCCGGTTTCCAGCACCGCCCCCCCAGCCTGAGCCAACAGCTGCGTCTGCAGGGCTGGCGCCACCTGACGCGCCTGTGACAGCAATGGCAAGGCCGTCTGCGGCACCGAGAACACCACATCGATGGGCTGGTTCTGGGTCAATACCACCAGCCCCTCGGTATCCGAGGCATGCACCATATTGCCCACGTCGATCTTGCGCATGCCCAGATGGCCATCCAGAGGCGCTTCGATCCGGGTGTAGCCCAGCTGCAGGCGGGCATTATCAACCGCCGCTTGATCGATCTGCGCCTGACCTTCGAGTTCGCGTACCTGGGCCCGCGCCGTGTCCAACTGCTGACGCGCCACGGAATCCTGTTTGAACAAGGTTTCATAGCGGGCCAGATCCTGGCGCGCATTGGCCAGCTGCGCAGCATGCTGCCGCTGCTGGCCGGTGGCCTGCTCTAGCTGGATTTGAAATGGCCGAGGGTCAATTTCCGCCAGCAGATCCCCTGCCCGAACCGCCTGACCGTCGACGAAATGCAGGGCTTGCAAGGGACCATCCACCCGGGAACGAATCACCACGGTCGCAGGAGAGGTCACCGTGCCCAAGGCGCGCAAGCTGCGATCCACCTGCCCCGACGCTGCCGTGACCACCGCAACCGGCGTAGATTGACCCGGCATGCCGCGAAAACCCCGACCAGGCGGCTGGCCCGGCGCACGTGGCCACAACAGCCATACCGCCAACCCGATAAACACACAGAGTGTGGCCCATACCCACATCCGTCGGCGCACGCTGACAGGCGGCGGCGTGGAATTCTTCATGACGGAAAACCCTAAAGATTGCAGCGAGCCAAGCGAAAGGCCACGTCACGCGTGACAGATTGAGGCTTGACCACGTTATCCTGCGCGGAGAACCTGACCCAGATCACGTATTTATTGGCGCTGATCTCAGGGAATACGCCGTAGGCACGATCCACCCAGACACGCAGCAACTGGAAGGTCTTGCCCCCCAGCATCTCCTGGTAGGCCCCTTGGCTGGCCTGGTGATCGCGTGCATCACCCGCATCGCGCAGTAATTTCAGGATCAGCGCCATGGCCCGATGCAGACACATCATGGGCTCTATCCAGCCCTGTATATCCTGGACACGCGTCTCGGGCGCTTTGATCTGCCAGGCATAGTAAGACGGCAGATCGATCGGGGACGAGCCCCCCGGCACTGTAATACGGCCCCGCAGGCTGGACAGCCATTCGTTATCGCGCAGGCTTTGACCGATGCGGCCCTGGCCCGCCAAGGCCGCCGAAGCGGCCTGGATATCCGCCAGCAGGCCATCCACCGTCGTCACATCAACCCCGGGATGTTCGCGCAGGGCCGACAAGGCCGAGCGATGGCGATCCAGATCCTGCAGCACCGCCGTGCGTACATCCGCGCGTTCGCAGATATCCAGCAGATCGAACAGCGTAGCCATCGCGATCTGGTGATAATGGGGGTCTTCGCCCCGGGCGAAGAAAAACAGACGATCAAAGAGGTATTCGACCCTAAGCAGGGTGCGGACACGTTCGTTGCAGGGATATTCGTACAGAATCACACGCTAAAACCCTATTTTGGGGGGAGAGTCAGAGTACGAGACCGCAAGGCATGACCGCACCAGAACTGATGAAGGCGCCAGGATTGCTGACGCAGAGTATCCAGCGAGGTGGTGCCATCATTGACAATGACATCGTCGGCCGCTGCCAGGCGGGTTTCCCTGGAGGCTTGAGTGGACATGATACGCCCAATGGCCTCTGGCGTCAGCCCGCTGCGGGCGCTGACCCGGCGCACCTGGGTATCCGGATCGCAGTCCACCACGCAGACGCGATCAACACGGGCTTGCCAGTGCCCGGTTTCGACCAGTAAAGGCACCACATACACCAAGTAAGTACCACTGGCCTGTGCGGCCTGCTGTTGGGCGGATTGTGTGATCAAGGGATGAACAATGCCTTCCAGGCGCTGCCGCACCGCCGGGTCGGCAAACGCCTGCGCCCGCATCCAGGCGCGATCCAGACTGCCATCGGCAGCAATCGCGGCAGCCCCAAAGGCCCCGCGCAAGGCAGCAATGGCCTGCCCCCCGGCGGCGGTCAGCGCATGGGCGATCTGGTCCGTATCAATGACGGCAGCCCCCCACTGATCCAGCCACTGGGCGACCTGAGATTTCCCGGAACCTATGCCCCCGGTCAGGCCAATCGAAAACATATCGGACATCAGACGAAATTCCCTATGAAGACAAGTCGTGACTCAGGCAAAAGCCATGACCCGCCCCCGATTGGCATCATCGTAACAAGAAAGTTTGAAGAAATTGTGAAGCAGACACACCCAGCAACAGGACGGCATCCGGCCAGTCCCGCAAGGGGCCTGCCAGCACCCACGGCAAGGCAGCCAAGGTCAAACAAGGCCCGAAGGGATAAGCGGGCCGACGCCCGGTCCAACCTATCGCCCACCACAATATCCCCAGCAGCGAAGCCATCCACAGCACCGTCAATGTGTCCGGGCCTCCCAGCCAGGCAGCCAGCATGGCCAGATACTTAATATCGCCACCCCCAAAGCCCGCCCGCCCCCGCCACCGTCCATAAACCCAGGCCACCCCGGCGACCCCGCCCCAGATCAACAAGGAAGCCGACACGGCAGACACCAGCCCCAATGGTCCCAGACACCAACCCAGCCCCATCAGCGGCAACGTCAGGGCATCGGGCAACAAGCCGCTACGCAAGTCCAACCAGGCCAGCGCCAGCAAGCCCAGCAGCAAAACGACAGAAATCAGCCCTGGCCAGGACTGATCGACCAGCAGCCAAAGGGCCATCCCGCCAGCCCAGGCGCCCAGCAGGCAGTCCAGGCACCGATACGCCGCACGCCGATCCACCGCGCGCGCCGCTGCCCACAAGGTCTGCATATCCGCAGGCGCCCCAGCGCACAGCCGCCGGGTGTATTCCCGGGACCAGGCGTCAAACCCGACCACCAACCAGGCAACCAGCCCTGCCGGGATCAGATAAGCGACGAATTCAATGCCCATGGTCCGATCCAGAAAAGCACCTGCGCCACAGCCTGCGGCAAATGCGTAAAATGGTGTTTTCGCCAACCCAAGCCGACACCCCATGCCGCGTCCTATTCCCTTGTTTACCCGCCTACTGAGTATCAGCCTGCTGGGCTTGCTGGGGGCCTGCGCCCAACAGGCTGGCTATTACGACACCCCCCGCGAGAGCACCGCGTCCGATGCCATGCATCGCGCCCAGGGCGGCGGCACTGCGATTGCACCGTCGCAGCTGCAGCTGGGCTTTGGGGGCCAGACAGAAGCCAAGCCAGCCACGGGCACCCCCGAAGACGCGGGCAATGCGATTCCCGTGGCGGTCGCGCTGGGCCAGACCGCCGCCACAACAGGCGCCAACCGACAAGGCTTGCCGCAATCGCTGGCCGATACGCGCACCTATCTGGGCACAGTTGCCTGCACCGGCGCGGCCCCCTGTTCGGCCAGCCGCCTGACCCTGACCCTGGCGCCAGATGGCCAATGGCGGGCTCGCAACACCCCCGCCGACGGCAGCAGTCCAGCCAGCACGGCCATGGGCTGCTGGTTTCTGACCCATACCGATCCTGTGCGTATCGTGCTGCAAGCCGGCGAACAGCCCTACGCCAGCCTGGAACTGGTTCAATCCAATGTGCTGAAGCTGCTGCGCCTGAACGGCCAGGCGCCCGTGCTGGAATCCAGGCTGACCCGCCAGGCTGATCTGGACCCGATCACCGAGCTATCGTCGCAGCCTGCCCAGGCCTGCCCAGCCGCCTGACAGGCCATCTTCTTTAATAGGGACTTTCTGATGCCAGCGCATACAGCGCTGGGTCAACTCTACCGCGTTGCGCACCCCGACCTTATTGAAGATCCGTGCCCGGTGGGCCTCGACCGTGCGGTAGGACAGACCAAGTTCGGCGGCAATGACCTTATTTGAGCGCCCGGCCGTGATGTAGTTGGCAACCTGGCGTTCGCGCAGGGTAAGCCGCTGCCAAGGCGAAATGCCCAATGATTGGCTGCCGGGATGTGGATAAGGCAATGACATGATGAATCCCCTCTTTAAATATTGTATTTTGTAAGAAGATTCTTTCATGCTTCACCACGCCGGACAGCTGTCAAGCCTGACAGGATGCGGGACTAATCCATCACATCCAAAAAATCAGCGCAAGACGTCGAATTCCAGATTGTCGATCAAACGGGTAGCCCCCAACCGGGCAGCCGCCAATACGACCAGGGGCTCGCCCGTATCCAGCTCATCCGGTTTAGGGGGCTGCAAGTCCCGCTGGCGGCGCACTGCCACATAATCAGGGTCCCATCCCCGGGACGACAGCGTCTGCATCACATGGGCCTCGATGACGGGCAGATCCCGCTGACCTTGCCGCACCGTGTCGCGCACCTGTTGCAGCAAACCGTACAAAGTCGGGGCCTCGGTGCGTTCTTCCGGGGACAGATAGCGGTTACGCGAGGACAGCGCCAAGCCATCGGGATCGCGCACGGTTTCATGAGCCAGGATTTCGACAGGCAGCTGGAATTGCCGACACATGGCGCGCACCACCATCAATTGCTGGTAGTCTTTCTTGCCGAATACGGCCACGCGCGGCTGCACACAGGAAAACAGCTTCAGCACCACCGTGCTGACGCCCATGAAAAAGTCCGGCCGAAATGCGCCTTCCAGAATCTGGCCCAAAGAATCACCGGGCTGGATACGGAAATTCTGGGGCTCGGGATAGAGTTCTCGTTCGTCGGGCGCAAACAGCACGTAGACGTCGCGTTCGCCTTCCAACTTCTGAATATCATCCATCAGGGTGCGCGGATAGCGGTCGAAATCTTCGTTGGGACCGAATTGCAGCCGATTGACAAAGATGCTGGCCACCACGGGGTCGCCATGCTGGCGGGCCAGCCGCATCAGAGACAGATGGGCTGCATGCAGGTTACCCATAGTGGGCACAAAGGCCACGCGCAACTGGCCACGCAGCTGATCGCGTAATTCTTCGATGGAATGAACGACTTTCAAGAGTAGCTCCGGTAATGGCTCAGGCCGAACGCGTATAAGATAAACGGATATACAGCGGCGCATAAGGCGCCGCCTGGGTAATGTCCAGCAAGGATTCGCGGCAGAGTTCCAGCAGCGCCAGAAAATGCACGACGATCACCGCAGCGGGCTCCCCCGTCTGGACACGTTCTAAAAAAAGCTCGGTGAATTCCATATAGCGCACATCGGACAGACGTCGCAGAATATGGCTCATGTGGTCCCGCACGGATAGTTGCTCGCGGGTGATGCGATGGCTGGCATTCAGTCGGGCGCGCTGCATGATGGCTGCCCAGGCCTCGCGCAGGTCGGCTGCGCTGACCTCTGGCAACTGGGCTTCGACCGTCAGGTCGGCCTGGGCATGACCCACCATGAAGTCACGCCCGACGCGCGGCATGGCATCCAGCTCTTGGGCGGCAAGCTTGATGCGCTCGTATTCCAGCAAGCGGCGCACGAGTTCTGCGCGCGGATCATCGGGCTCCTCGCCGGTATCCGACTGGCGCACGGGCAGCAGCATGCGGGACTTGATCTCGATCAGCAAAGCCGCCATCAACAGGTATTCGCCCGCCAGTTCCAGATTCGTGCGGCGGACCTGCTCGACGTAGGCCAGATACTGTGCGGTCACGTCGGCCATGGGAATATCCAGCACATTGAAGTTTTGCTTGCGGATCAGATACAGCAACAAATCCAGCGGCCCCTCGAAGGCTTCGAGAAAAACTTCAAGGGCATCCGGTGGAATATAGAGGTCCTGGGGAATCGCAAACAGCGGCTCGCCATAGAGCCGCGCCAAGGCGATGTGATCAATGACATCAGGCGTGCTGTCCACCGCCGGGGCCATCAAGGCGTCCAGCCCGGGGTCCGCAGACGGCATGGTGCTGGATCAGGCGTCTTGGTAGTAGACGTAGGGGTCCTGGGCGATCTTCGAGGCGCGGAAACCGTCCTGTTGCTCGGTATTCAGGTCTTTGTCCCACAAACGGAACCGCCCCGCACGCTGGTCGGCCTCGGTGTCGGGATGGTCGGTCTTGTATTGCGTCAGGAACTGGGTGAGTTCAGAAGTGTAGTTATTTGCCATGATAGGGTCGATGACGATGTTCAATGGGGCCAAGTTTACAGCACCTGTGCATTTTGCAGGCGGATGCCCTAGGCGGCCTGCAGCAGCATGACAAGTTTGCAGTCGGGACGGATGGCCAGCCGGAACGTGAATTGACGAAACTGCAACAAGCCGCGCCGGGGATGTTGAAATTCGCGCGCGCCTCCTTCGCGATCCACCACAGCCTGACGCGTCCAACAATGGGCAAACCAGGAGCTGCCCGCCTGCAGTTCTCCCGCCAACGCAATAATGGCCGGGTCGCCTGCCACGGCGGCCACATCGGCCCGGAATTCCGCCACCACGCGGCTGGCGCGTTCTTCCCAGTCCACCACCAGGGACCGGGCCGCCGGGTCCATGAAAATATAGTGCAGCAGATTGGGCCGCCCCCGGGCAGGCCAGCCATCGAACAGCTGCTGCAAGGGCGGGTTCCAGGCCAGCACATTCCAGGCCTGATCCAGGATATAGGCCGGATCACAGATCCGATCCACGCAGTCGCTCAGGCCATCGGGCAGCGCGACCCCTTCCAGGTGGCCTGCCTGGGGATCAGCGCATTCCGCCAGACTGAACAGATAGTGACGCTCGGCGCGATCCAGCTGCAGCACATCGGCCAGTCGCCCCCAGACTTCTGCCGACACGGAAATCTCGCGGCCTTGCTCGATCCAGGTGTACCAAGTGGTGCTGATGCTGCACAACGAGGCGAGTTCTTCGCGCCGCAAGCCGGGCGTGCGGCGGCGCAGCCCCGGCGGCAAGCCCAGCGCCTGAGGACTGACCCGCGCCCGCGCACTGCGCAGAAATGCCCCCAGCGACTGGCGGCGGGTCTCGTCGTCACGCATGATGCCTAGCGCAGGACGCTGGCCAGGGTGCGGCGCACATCTTCCTCGTCCCGGCCTGTGCGGGCCATAAAGTCGGCCACCTGATCCGCGCCGATATTGCCGACGTTGAAGTATTTGGATGCCGGGTGGCTGAAGTAAAAACCGGATACGCTGGAGGCGGGCATCATGGCGAAACCATCGGTCAACTGCATATCGATTTCGCTGCACTGCAGGATGTCGAACATCTCCCGTTTGACCAGGTGCTCGGGGCAGGCCGGGTAACCGGGCGCAGGGCGGATCCCCTGATATTTCTCGGCAATGACGTCAACATTGGGCATATCCTCGTCGGGCACATAGCCCCACAGATCTCGCCGCACACGGGCATGCAGGGTTTCGGCAAAGCCTTCGGCCAGACGGTCGGCCAAGGCTTTCAGCATGATGACGGAATAGTCATCCCCTGCCTCCTGGAACTGCCGCTCGTATTTTTCGATGCCCAGGCCACCGGTCACCGCAAACATGCCGATGTAATCCATGATGCCGGTGGATTTCGGCGCGATGAAGTCCGCCAGACATTTATTGTCCACCCCGTCGCGCTTCTCGGTCTGCTGACGCACCCCGCGCCAGGTCAGCAAAACCTGGCTGCGGGTTTCGTCGGTGTAGATTTCGATGTCGTCGTCGTTGATGCTGTTGGCCGGATAGAATGCCACCACGCCATTGGCGGTCAGCCAACGGCCTTCGACGATGCGCTTCATCATGGCCTGACCTTCCTCAAACAGTTTGACGGCCTGTTCACCCACGACTTTGTCGGTCAGGATGGCGGGAAACTGCGCCATCAGGCCCCAGGATTGGAAAAATGGCGTCCAGTCCAGGAATTTCAGAATCTCGTGCAAATCATAGTGTTTGAAGGTCCGGCGACCAATGAACTTCGGACGCGGCGGGGTGTAATTGGCCCAGTCGATGACGGGCTTGGCCGCCCGCGCCTGGGCGATGGTCAGCATCGGCGTGGCCTTGCGGTTGGCATGACGTTCGCGCACCAGCTCGTATTCATCGGCCACTTTCTGCAGGTAGACGTCCACCTGATCCGACATCAGGCTGGTGGCCACCCCCACTGAACGGCTGGCATCCGGCACATAAATCACCGGGCCGTCGTAGTGCGGCGCGATCTTGACGGCGGTATGGACCTTGCTGGTGGTGGCCCCCCCCACCAACAGCGGCAAGTTGCGCTCGCGGAAATAAGGGTCGCGTTGCATTTCCGACGCCACATAGGCCATTTCTTCGAGGCTGGGGGTAATCAAGCCGGACAGGCCCACCATATCGGCCCCGACTTCCTTGGCCTTGTCCAGAATCTTGGCGCAGGGCACCATGACGCCCATATTGATGACTTCGAAGTTATTGCACTGCAAGACCACAGTGACGATGTTCTTGCCGATATCGTGCACGTCGCCCTTGACCGTGGCGATGACCATCTTGCCTTTGGATCGCACATCGCCACCGGCATCGGCCAGCTGGCGTTTTTCTTCCTCGATAAAGGGCAACAGATGCGCCACGGCCTGCTTCATGACACGGGCCGACTTGACCACCTGGGGCAGAAACATCTTGCCCGCGCCGAACAGGTCGCCCACCACGTTCATGCCGTCCATCAACGGGCCTTCGATGACCTCGATGGGGCGCCCGCCACCCGACATGATTTCGTCGCGGATTTCCTCGGTGTCATCGACGATGAAGGTAGTAATGCCATGCACCAATGAATGGGTCAGGCGCTCGCGCACTGTGCCTTCACGCCAGCCCAGGTCTTCTTCCCTTTTCTTGCCCGCACCGTGCATGGTTTCGGCCAATTCGACCAGACGCTCGGTGTTGGTGCGCTCGTCGGCGGGATCTGTCTTGCCCAGAGGGGATTCACGATTGAAGACCACGTCTTCAATCGTGTCGCGCACTTTGGGGTCGAGATCGGAATACACCCCCAACTGGCCGGCATTGACGATGCCCATACTCAGGCCGCGCTGGGTGGCGTAATACAGCACCACTGCGTGAATGGCCTCGCGCATGGCCTCATTGCCCCGGAAGGAGAAGCTGACGTTGGAAATCCCCCCGGACGTGCGGGCGTGGGGCAGATTATCCGTAATCCAGCCCACGCCTTCGATGAAGTCGAGGCCATAGCGGTTGTGTTCTTCCAGACCTGTGGCAATAGCGAACACATTGGGATCGAAGATGATGTCTTCGGGCGGGAAACCCACCTGATTGACCAGGATGTCATAGGCCCGCGAACAGATATCGATGCGCCGCTGCAGACTGTCGGCCTGCCCATCGGTGTCAAACGCCATCACCACCACGGCGGCGCCGTATTTGCGGCACAGTTTTGCCTGTTCAATAAAGGCTTCCTCGCCTTCCTTCATGGAAATCGAGTTGACCACGCACTTGCCCTGCACGCAGCGCAGACCGGCCTCGATGACGGGCCATTTCGAGCTGTCGATCATCACCGGCACACGCGAAATATCGGGCTCTGAAGCCAGCATATTCAGGAAGCGCGGCATGATGGTCAGGGCATCGAGCATGCCCTCGTCCATATTGATGTCGATGATCTGGGCACCGTTTTCGACCTGCTGGCGTGCCACCGACAGGGCTTCGTCGAATTTTTCCTCGCGGATCAGCCGCAGAAACTGTTTGCTGCCCGTGACGTTGGTGCGTTCGCCCACATTGATGAATAAGGTGTCGCGATCGAAATTCAGGGCCTCAAGGCCCGACAGGCGGGTCTTGACCGGGATGACAGGCGGCTGGCGCAGAGGCAGGCTGCGGACCTTTTCGGCGATTTCACGAATGTGCTCGGGCGTCGTGCCGCAGCAGCCCCCCACCACGTTGACCAGCCCGGCCTGGGCGAATTCCTCTAGCAGGCTGGAGGTATCCGCCGGGGTTTCGTCGAAACCGGTTTCGGCCATGGGGTTGGGCAAACCCGCATTGGGATAGACACAGACGTAGGTATCGCAGATTTTTGAGAGTTCCGCCACATAGGGACGCATCAGGGCGGCCCCCAAGGCGCAGTTCAGGCCGATGGTGACGGGACGGGCGTGGCGCACGGAGTTCCAGAAGGCCTCGACGGTCTGGCCGGACAGAATACGGCCGGACGCATCGGTGACGGTACCGGAAACCATCACCGGCAAGCGAATATTGCGCTCTTCGAAGACCGATTCGATGGCAAAAATCGCGGCCTTGGCATTCAGGGTGTCGAAAACGGTTTCGATCAGCAGAATATCCACCCCGCCGTCGATCAAGCCGTGAATCTGCTCGGTGTAGGCGACACGCAGTTCTTCAAAGGTGACGTTGCGGGCACCGGGGTCATTGACGTCGGGCGACAGGGAGGCCGTCTTGGGCTGAGGCCCCAGGGCACCGGCGACAAAGCGCGGGTGTTCGGGGGTTGCGACCGCATCACAGGCCTCGCGGGCCAGCCGAGCGGATGCCAGGTTGAGCTCGTAGGCGATATCCGGCAGACCATAGTCGCCCTGGGCGACGCGGGTGGCCCCGAACGTATTGGTTTCGATGACATCGGCCCCGGCCTGCAGATACGCCGTATGGATTTCGCGAATGACGTCGGGGCGCACCAGAGACAGAAGCTCGTTGTCGCCCTTGACATCGTGTTCATGCTGGGCGAAACGGTCGCCCCGAAAATCGGCTTCGCTTAACTTATAGCGCTGGATCATGGTGCCCATGGCACCGTCCAGAACGACAATGCGCTGCCCCAGCAGGCGCACGAAGTCGGCGCCATGGGTATAGGTTTCGATGGGATAGGGCAAGGCAGGGTAGGACACGGCGGATTCCAATGCGGGGAAGAACAAGCTTTGATTGTATCGTTGACTGAAAACTTAAAAGGCCCACTGGATGCGAACCTGCCCGTCCACGGCCCGATAACCGCTACCCAGCTGGCTGCCAATATCCAGAGCCACGGACAGACGATCATCGCGCTGCCAGGCCACACCAGCACGCAAGCCCAGTAAATTGGCCGACGCCAGGTCATTGACGCTGTCCAAGTCCACCGATGGCTGCGCGGCAAAGCGCGCGCCCTGGCGTACATCCTGTGCCAGCCATTCGCGGTCCCAAGTCGCCCGTGCGTGCGCCGACACCACGCCGCCATCGGCGATATCCCAGGCAGCGCGGGCGGTCACCCCCAGCCGGGTGCGCAAGGCGTCGGCATGCTGGCGATCCAGCTGCAGGCGTGTGGCTTGCGGGCCGGACTCATCCACCGCCGGACGGCTGAGCCGGTTGTAATCCAGCGACCAATACGGCCCCACCGATGCCGAGGCCGCCAGGGCATACTGCCAGCCCCCCGCCACCTGAACGCCCGCCTGATAGCCTGTCCAACGAGCATCATGACTGGCGCTGTAAGCCGCAAACCCCAGATTGCGCGTCAAGCGGCCATGCTCCAGCCCCAGACGGACGCCACCCAGGGCATACGGCCCCGTCCACACATCGGGCTGATAGCGCCACTGGCCGCTGATGCCCAGCGCAGTGGACTTCGCCTGCCCCGCCCAGGACTCTCGCAGATCGCTGGTTTGTTCGGACACATCCAGCGCCACGCCCAACTGTACCGCCGGGGCGGATTCCAACCAGCGGCTGGCCCCCGCCACCACGCCATACAAGGTGTCGCGACTGGCCACCAGATCGCCCTGTGCGTCCTGGCGCCCCGTTCCGCCGAACAGGCTGGCATGTCCCGACCAACTGCTGGCACGAGCCTGAGTGTGGTCGGCGTTATTTTTTTGTATATCGGGACCGGACAAACCGCCCAGTGCCGTATCCAGCGCCAGGCGGTCGCGCCGCAGGGACGCCGCCAAGGCCGCGCTATAGGCAGCGGGAGACAGTTGTGACAGCGCTTGCTCCACATCCTGCCCATCGGGACGAGAAAAATCCAGCTGCGTGAACAAGTCCTGCGCATCCGCAGCTCCCCTGGCCGCCCACTGCGATAGCGCCTGCCCGACACGCCGGTCATTGGCATCACGCCCATACTGGCTGTAGGCATCCACCGGGCGCGTCACGCCCAGACGGTATTGGCCGATACCCAGCGCGTCCGCCGCAAACGACAAGGTGGGCGAAACCGACACCAAGTCTACCTGGCCAAAAGCCCCCGTCAGCGCGTCGGCCTGCACTGGCTGCGCATTCGATGTCCAGCCATCGGCATACCAGTCCGGCAGCGCCTGCAGGCCCAGCGTGCCGGCCAATTGCGCCGTGCCCTTGACCGACAGTGGATTGACCAGGCCTGTGTTTGAAAAAGCGGACAACAGCATCCCGCTTGAGCCCTGCCGATAATCCCCGACGATCTGCGCACGTTCGGGCAGCACACCCGGCGTCAGCCCCCCCTGATTGAGAAAGAACGACCCGTCCGCCAGATCGTAGGTGGCATTGCCTGACAACCAGGCCCCTGGCTGGATCACGGCACCCTGGACGACATGATGGCCGTCCAGGCGGGTGCGCCCCCCATCAAAGGACAGGTTCAGGTTGTCCCGACCCTTCATATTGCCTGCATAGGCCCAATCAAAATCCGCATCCGCCTGCCCGGTCGCCCAACCGGCGCCATCTGCCTGCTGACCGAAGGTCACGGTCGTCAAGCGCCAGCGGCCTTGGGCATCGCGCTGGGCATAATCGGACACAATATCGCCCTGGATCTGCGCGCCTTGCAGAATATTGATTTGGCCGACCAGGGCGCTTTCCGACATATACAAGGCCGCCTGCGACCCGGCGACCGTCCCGCTGATATCCACCCGATCCGCCAAGGCGCCATTGAGTTCTTCCAGCATCGGCAAGGGGCCATCCGCCGATGTGCGGATATAGGAACCCCGGTACTCGACGCTGTCCCCACTGCCCAGGTTATGGCCGAAATCGAAGCGCAGCCCCACGCCCTGGGCGCCCAGCGCCTGAACGTCGCCACGCACCGCCAACTGGTGGTGCCTGCCATAGACCAGCATCACCCCCTGCCCATTGTCGCCTTGGGCATGCACGCGCACGCCGGGATCAATGGTCAGCTGGTTGCCTTCGCCATCAATACGTACCCCTGCCCCACCAGCGCCCAGGCTTAATAAGTCAGCGGCCTGACGGATACGATTATGGCTGCCATACACATGCAGTCCCATCCCCAGGGTGGTCTGGTTGTACTGGCCATCCAGATAAGCCGTGCCCTCAGTGTTGCGGGCAAAGTAGCCCCGCGTGTTGACAACATCCAAGCCGCTGCCATACACGGAACGGCCAAAGAAATCCCGCCGGTCCAGTCCATATCCCAGATCCTGCAGCACCGCCAGCTCGGCCTCCATCAGGCGGGTGTGATTGCGGTACTTCTGATGGCTCATGAGGCTGTTCTTGAGCTCCATGTGGCTCATGGTGTCGGCGTCCAGGGACTCGTTGCCCAGGGGGTCCTGCCGCATCATCGTGACCGGAATGCCGGACAGGCCGCCTTCCAGCGCCTCCAGTACATGGGGGCCGACAAACCGGCCCTGATTCTGGCGCACATCAAAGCCGGCCGGGTCGGTATTGGCGCAGGCAGCGCACAGAATCTCTTGTCCTGCATGGCCTGCACGGCCGTTGTCATCGACCAGGTAAGTCGACCAAGTAGTGAATTCATCGCCAAAAAAGAACTGATTGGGCGACCCCTGGGCCGATGTGGTCATCACCCCCAAGGTATGGGCGAATTCATGCACCGCCACCGCCGTCATATTCAAGCCATCGCGGTCACCAATCTGCGACTGGCGATCAACCCCCGGCGTCCAATCCATCAGCCCCATGGTGAAAATACCGTGCGTTCCATAAGGCAGCTGCGCAGCGGACAAGGCCTCGCCCTGAAGGGCGATTTGCAGGGGCACCTTGAATGCCGTCCCATTGCCCAGGGGAAGGCTGGCGCCAAAAGCGCCCTCGCCGTCAAAGGTGCCGATATTCAGCACCCCCACCGTGCCACCCGGCACAGGGCGGATGACGGACGCCCAATACTGCGCGGCCTGCAGGATGTTGGCCTTTTGATCCACAGACAGCGGCCAGGTCGAAGTCCGGGACGCGCCTTCCCAGTCGCCAAACCAAAATCCACCATCCTGTGGCCCAAAAAAACGCACATCAAACACAGGAGTGCCATCGGCGCGGGCAACCACCTGAGATTCACCAGCCTGCGCACCAGCGGTGTATCCATACAAAGCACACAGCAAAGCGCCAGCCTGAAACCAAGTCTTTTTCATGTTCTTCAGCCCACTTGAAACAATAGTTGGTGTTTTCTCTGAATTTTTGTTATCCTAGGGTTAACCCTTAAGGGTTTTCACCAATTACTTTGCGACAAGCAGCTATAAAAGGAGAGCAGCATGTTGGTACCCTTCTCTAACTATCCCGTTAACGCAGCTTTCGAGCGCATGATGGCTGAAGAACGCGTTGCACGCGCCGCCCAGCCCCAGGCCAGCCTGATGGCCCGTATCCTGAATGCGCTGCTGGGCCGCCGCGATACGGCTTACGCCTGAGCCCAAACAGAAAACCCCAGCTTGGTCGCAACGCAATGCGTTGGCAAGCATGGGGAAAAGAGCAAGGCAGTGACAGGAAATTCAGCGCACTATAATAACCGCTGAAACAGGTATATCGGGTCATCAGACCCGATATTCAAATGGGAAACAGACGGTTCCTTCACGAACCCGGCTGTGCTGCCCCCGCAACGGTGCGCGCATCCGCCAAGCCTAGTGCTTGGCTCGCGCCAGCCCGATACCAGCCTGCTTCGACTTCCTGATTGCCTGCTCGCCTGATCAGCCGCCTATTTTCCTGGCCGATCCATGGCTCGCAGGTTCCGACTAGCCCGGTGTGCGGGGACGCGCACCCAGCAGGACCTACCATGACCATCCCTTTTTTCCGGCACGCATCGGTTGCCGTTTTCTGTCTATTCCCCCTGGCCGCCACGGCCCAATCCCCCAGCACAACAGTCCAGACCCTGGACGATATTGTCATCACGGCCAGCCGCAGCGCCGAGCCTCTGGCCGATGCCAGCGGCGACATCACGATCATCAACGCACAACAGCTGGCCGACGCCCGAGGCGACAGCATGGCCGACATCATCGGTCGCCAGCCCGGCGTGCAATTCATCAGCAATGGCGGGCCACAGACCATTGCCGGGATTTTCCTGCGCGGGGCCAATTCCAATCAAACGCTGGTGCTTGTTGATGGCTTGCGCATTTCCGAACTGCAATCCGGCGGCACGCACCTGGAAACCATCGACCCGGCCCTGATCGAACGGGTGGAAATCCTGCGCGGCGCGGCCAGCAGCCTGTACGGGTCGGACGCCATCGGCGGGGTGATCAACATCATCACCAAAACAGGCCGCCATGATCGCCCATTATCTGTGTGGGCCAATGCGGGCTACGGCACCAGCGAAACCCTCAAAACCAGCGCCGGGCTATCGGGCGCCAGCCACGGCTGGGACTACAGCCTCGCCGGCAGCATCGCCAGCAGCCAGGGGTTCGATGTGATGCGCGGGCATTTTGCCAACAACACGTCTACCGACAGCTGGGGCCACTACACTGATAAAGATGGTTATTACAGCCACGGCTGGTCCGGCACCCTGGGCTATCAATGGCAGCCTGGCCACCATATCGGCCTGATGGCCTATAGCAGCTATCTGCACGCGGATTCTGATGGTTCGCAGGATGATTTCCCCTACGCCACCGAAGACAATGTGCGCAACCTGGTGCACCAGCAGGTCTACGCCATCACCAGCACAAACCAGATCACCCCGATTTGGGAAAGCGTGCTGCGCTTTGGCTGGGCCCAGGATGCGCTGGATTACCGCCGCCCCACCGAAGGCTCTTTCGTACATTCCAGTCTGAAACGCACCTGGTCCTGGCAGCACAATATCCAGGTTCATCCAGATCATCGCCTGTCGGTACTGGGCGAACATGTCGCCGAGCGCATCAACAGCGACTTTGAATACGATGAAAACGGGCGCGACATCAACAGCCTGGCGCTGATCTACAAGGGCCGCCTAGACCGCCTGCAAGCTCAGGCCAGCCTGCGCAACGACGACTACAGTGACCACGGCAATCAGCTGACCGGCGGCCTGGGCCTGAACCTGGATCTGACGGACGCCTGGCAGATCGGCGTCGCAGGCAGCACCGGGTTTCGAGCGCCCACCTTCGCCGACCTATACCAGAGCGGATCCATGTTCTACCGGGGCAACCCCAAGCTGGAACCTGAAAAATCCCGCAACATCGAGGCCCACCTGCAGTACCAGGATGACAGCACACAGGTGCGGCTGACCGCTTACCAGAACAAAATCCGCGACATGATCATCAATGTATCGGACCCAATCACCTGGATGACCAGCCCGGAAAACGTCAACCAGGCCACCCTGCGCGGCCTGACCCTGACAGGTGAACACACCCTGGGCAGCACCACAGTACGCGGCAGCGTGGACTTGCTGGACCCGCGTAACGACGACCCCGGCATCGGCGAAGGCGCGCAGTTGCAACTGCGCGCGCGTCAGGTCTTTTATGCCGCTGTGGAGCACCGCATCGCGGCCTGGAAACTGGGTGCTGAATACCAGTACACCGGCAATCGCTACGCCGACGCCGCCAACCGCACCACATTGGGCGGTTATGCCCTGGTCAACCTGACTGCCGCATACGACTTCAACAAGTCACTGGGCATGCAGGTGCGCTGGAACAACGTGCTGGACAAGGACTATGTGCGGGTGGATGGCTACAGCACGCCCGGGTCCAATGTGTTTGTGAACCTGGCCTGGCGGATGTAAGGGCATGGGCCGCCGTCCGTGTCCTGTCGGCAAGGCAATCTCCACCTGCCGCCAGCTGGTGGTCGGCTGGCTGCTGCTAATCAGTGTCTCACTGCCGGTTTTCGGGGCCGTCTCGGCGGCAGACTTGATGTCGGCCCTGTCCCTGCAGCAGCCCTTGGCGACCGCCACGACAAGCCCAGACGGGCCGCCTCGCGTCATCACCCTGGCCCCCAGCGTCACTGAACTGGTCTACGCCGCAGGCGCCGGGGATGCGATTGTGGGCACTGTGCTGCATAGCGATTATCCGCCTGCCGCCCGCGCCATCCCCCGCATCGGCGACGGCGTACAGCCCAACGACGAAGCCATTCTGGCCCTGCGCCCTACCCTGGTGGTGGCCTGGTACCCCACCGACATCACCCAGTCACTGGCTCAACGGCTGCAACTCCTGGGAGTTCCCCTGGTGTACGCCAACCCCCAGTCGCTGGACGATCTCCCCGGCCTGATCCGGCAACTGGGCCAGCGCCTGGGCACCGAGGTGCAGGCAGATGCCAACGCCCAGGCGCTGCAGCAGCGCATTGATGCACTAGGCATCGCGGACCAGAAATCTGCAGTTGCAGGCCCACCCGACACTGCGCTTGTCTCCGTCTTTATCGAAATCAGTACCGACCCGCTATACACCTTGGGCAATGCTCCCCTGATCAACGACCTGCTGACACGCTGCGGCGGACAAAATCCCTATGCCGATAGCCGCGTGGCAGCCCCGCAAGTCAGTGTGGAATCAGTCCTGCACCTGAGCCCCCAGGTCTTGATTGTGTCGCCCAATGGCCGCGACACCCTGCAGACTCGCACTCGGTGGTGGGCCGAGCGCGGCCTGGCGGCCGCCCTGAACCATCGGACCTATGCAGTAGACCCCGACTGGCTGCACCGACCCGGCCCCAGGCTGGTGGATGCTGCAGAAGTGATTTGCCGGGACTTGGGCGATAGCAAACGACTAAACGACCTTTTCCTAAACTGAGTCTGGATACTCTGTCCTGAATGCTCACCCTTAGTAGCATCACGAGAAAATCCGTCCTTCCTCATCCTCAGCAAATAGCTCAGCGATCAACCACCTACTCAATTTTTTCAATCCAATTCAAAATGTTAGTATTACGCATCGCTTTCTTTTAATAACACATTGGCAACTGAGGTCCATATGCGAGGGGCTTTACTTCGTAGCGAGCAGATTGAAAACCTTGATGCTCTTGGTGAGGTCGGAACTCCTGTCTACCGGGTAGCTATACAGCTACGTGATGCCGTGCGCCGCAAAAGCCCAGATCTGGTGGCTCACCTTGCAATCCCGCAAATCAATCAGGCGGGCGACCGCATCGACTGGTATGCGCCCACACCTGGACCAGTCATCCCCTGGTCGGCATCCACTGAAGATGAGCGCATCCCGGCTCGTACCCAGATGGAAGCCCTCATGGCCGGACTGCGGACAGTCAGCGCCCGACTGTTGGCCTCGAATACAGAAACCCCCGACAGCGACGCCACGCTATTTGCCAAGCTCCTGAACCGTGTACCGTACTTCCCCGACGAATCCTACATCTACCTAGTGGATGGCTTGCCTGTTGTCACTTTCTGGGGGTTTGATCACATAGAATCAGATCGGAAGCGCAACCCATTGCTGTGCCTCTATCCACCACCGCCCGCCCCCGTCCCGGCAGCCCCTCCATTGGTTGCGCCCCCATTAATGACACCCTCCCCTGAGGCCCCCCTCGCAACAACCGTGGTCGTAGCTGACAGTCCTTGGTGGAGACTCTGGTGGTGGCTACTGCTACTGCCCTTGCTGCTGGTTTTATTGTTGGGGCTCAGAGCCTGCACACCTACTGGATTTCTCCCATCGCTAGGCAGCTCAGGATGGCCTTCGTGGCTACCATTTACGACTCCAACGCACAGACTGCCCACCACACAAGCACCCGTATCCAACGCGACGGGCGTCTCGGACCCCAACCTGCTCTTGCCCAACAGAGTATTACCACCTCTGTCTGACACACACCCAAGCAATCTTGCCCCTTCACAGCCCCCCCCAGACGTCGCTGTGCCAGATACAACATTGCCTGCGCAAGACGTCAATCCGCCCCCCCTGCCAGACACTACAACAGATGACACAAGCCCCGATCCATTAGCCAACAAGCCCCAGGCGCCTGAAGATGATGCCGTCCTACTACCGCCGCCTCTTGATGCTGCCGCGCCTCTTGCGACTGGCACTCCCCCGCTGGATGCTCTCAGTTTGCCGCCCAATCTGTCCAATGGGCCCGCCAACTTTCTCAATGGTCGGTGGCGTGCCGGTGCCGGCATTCAGGATACACAGACAGGAAAGCCTCTTCGGCTGGAATACCAATTTCAGGACGGTCAGGGCCAAGTAACGGTGACGCGCGGTAACGCGTCCTGCCAAGGCCCAGTCTCAGCAGCCATGCAGTCGGGCGCTCTGCAGATCACCCCGGACGGGCAGGCTCACTGCTCAGACGGTGGCCAGTATGAATTGCCCGAAATCCTGTGCAAACCTGGCGCCACGACCTCGGCGGATTGCACTGGAAACTACGGCAACATGCAATTCCCGCTAAACATGCGCCAAGCGAAAAACTGAGGCTCAGCCCCCGCATACACCCAGAGTAGGTTTGACATGTACCCCGAGATTCCGCGTTACGAAAGTGAAATTAGCCTGGTCGCTGACACAGGCCTACAGTTCATGGATTTTGCCTTATCCCTGGATATCCGCAAGGAACCCTCCGGGCAGTTTGCTCGGCTATCCGATAAGCAGTTGACCCGGCTCTTCCACAACGCTGACAGAGATTACTACTTCTACGAACCCATCCCTGGCGAAGTCCAAACCATCAAACCCCTGGATGATCTGGATACTTCGATGAAAAGTAGCCTCGCCTTGCTGGATGGTCTTTGGTTACCCCTGCCATTTTTCCGCTTCACACACCCGGCCCGCTTCGAAGAAGGTCCATGTAACTGGGCACGCGCCCGCCTAATTGCTTTATCTGAACCCGATATCCAGGGCCACACCCACCGCCTGACGCTAGCGTTTGACACCCGACTGATGCCCTCGGCCAAGGGGGCTGCCTATTTGGCACCCAATGAGGAAGACCTCCGATCAGGCTCCCTGTTTCGCATTGCATTCACCTGCCAGGAAATATGCTGGTTCCTGTCTCAAGACTGGGTATCAGAGTGGTTGCAGGAAACCTACCGTGAACGCATTGGCCGCAAGCCACTGGATGAGATCAACGCTGATATCAAGGATTTGCTACATCTAGCGCACTACCTGAATTTTCTCAGCCTCATGAGCTGCACCGCAATCTCTCGTGAAAGCGAGGCTCAAGCCAAAATCGATATTCCCAATATCAAAGTGATAGACAAGCAAGGTGGCCATGGCAACAAACCCATCAGCGTCGATCTGATTCTGGATGTGGGTAATTCACGTACTTGTGGCATCTTGATCGAAGATCACGCCCAATCCGGCTCTGGCTTGCAGCAGAACTACATCCTGCAGCTACGCGATCTAGGTCACCCCGACCAAGTATATGGTGAAGCTTTTCAAAGCAGTGTGGAATTTTCCCAGGCATCGTTTGGGAAAGATCATCTATCGGTCAAAAGCGGACGCCATGACGCCTTTCAGTGGCCCACCATTGCTCGCGTGGGCGGCGAAGCAGCACGGCTAGCGGCACGGCGTATCGGCACGGAAGGATCCACTGGACTATCCAGCCCGAAGCGCTATCTCTGGGATGAAAAAGCATACGACCATGGTTGGCGGTGTAACACCGCTTATGTGGCTTCAGAAAACGAACCCCTAGCAACAGCAGCACCATTTTCCACGCTGATCAACGACCTGGGAGAGGCTCTCTATACTCTGGAAGAAGACGAACGCATGCCAGTATTTTCACCAAAATACTCGCGCAGTTCTCTAATGACCTTCATGCTGGCTGAAGTCCTGACCCAAGCTTTATCGCAGATCAATAGTCCGGGGCAACGTTCGCGCCAAGGACACGCACGTACCCCCCGATGCTTACGCAAGATCATCCTGACCGTACCGCCGGGCATGCCTCAAGCCGAACGCAGCCTATTCCATGAACGCGTGGTGCAGGCCCGCAATCTCGTTTGGGCCAGTCTGGGGTGGATTGATGGCGACCTAGAACCAGGAACCTTCCAGCTCGAAAACGAGGTTCAAATCCCAGACATCATCATGAAATGGGATGAGGCCTCGTGTGGACAGATGGTCTATCTATACACCGAGATCTGCGAAAACTATGCCGGGCACCCCGAAGAGTTCTTTGCCGATCTGGCTCAGGCGGACAAGCCCCAGCGAGATCGCATCACAGTCGGCACCATCGATATTGGCGGCGGAACCACGGACCTCGTCATTACCGACTACCGCCTGAATGGCGGCCAAAATTCGGGCAGCAATGTATTCATCGTCCCTGAGCAGCGCTTCCGGGATGGCTTCAAGGTGGCTGGCGATGACATACTACTAGACGTCATCCAATTATTTATTCTGCCCAGTTTGGAACAAGCACTGAAGCAAGCCAACATTGAGGATCCTGGCCCTCTGATGTCCAGACTTTGCGGCAGCGACAGTGTTAGTGTGCAAGATAGCGTATTACGCCAACAATTAAACCTGCAAGTCTTCACGCCTCTGGCCTTGCGCCTGCTGAAAGACTACGAGGTTTACGATCCAGACACCCCCACCCAGAGCCAGACCCTAAGCTACCAAGAATGGCTCGGCGACCAGGTGATCAGCCCATCTGTACGAGATTTCATTAATACAGCAGTTTCTAGGGCCTGCGGGCGAGCAGGTGCTTTTGAACTGAGTGATGTCCAACTAACCATAAATCTCGCGGCAGTGCATGAAGCTTTCTTCTTGGAAAGATTCAACCTGTGCAAAACATTGACGGCGCTTTGCGAAGTCGTGCACCTTTACCAGTGCGATATTTTGCTGCTAACAGGCCGTCCATCCAGCTTGCCAGGCATCCCCCTGTTCGTGCGCAAACTTATGCCGCTCGTTCCCAGCCGCATCTTGCCACTACAACATTACCGTAGCGGCAGTTGGTTTCCCTTCCATGTCAATGGCAGAATCCAGGACCCAAAAAGCACCGCATCCGTGGGCGCCATGCTGTGTTGGTTATGTGAAAATTCTCGCCTACCCAATTTTTATTTTCAAACTTCGGAACTCAAGCCTTACTCGACCCTGCGACATCTCGGAATTATTGATAGCAACAACATCATCAAAGATGCCGATTTGGCCTATGAAAATATTCTAGTAGACACTGACAGCAACTGCATCCAACTACCAGAATACACAGACACTGGCCCTGCCATCGAGATGCGCGGTGATATTCGCCTGGGTTTCCGCCAATTATCGCTAGAACGCTGGTCAGCCTCACCGCTCTATAACCTGAAATATACAGATAAAGGCCGCAAAACCTATGCCCAATCGGGGCAGTCGCTAGTACTGCGCGTAGCGCTCAGGGTCAAACCCCAAAGCGCCAAAAAACTGGCCGCCACAGGCCTAATCAGTGATCGCCTGGAAATCGCCAGCGCCACCTCTAAAGATGGTGAGGACATGAAGCGACTCATTACTTTGGAATTAAACACCATGCTGGGCGCCGGATTAGGTAACAACAAATACTGGCTAGATAGCGGGAGCGTCAAACGAGTATGAAACAAATGACAAACCGACAAAATAAAATCCGTGATCAATGGGCAGCCGTCCACCAGGGCGCAGGCCAAGCATTGGATTGGATAGCTCAAACTCGCAGCAAGAACACACCAAGGCTGGAAAGCGAAGCAGACAGCTTGAACCTACGGCTGCGCCAGGCTCGTAACCAGGCTCGCACCTTGCGCCGCGTAGCCACACGCCCCATGACCGTCGGTTTCTTCGGACTGTCCCAGGCCGGAAAATCCTATCTGATTTCTGCTCTGGCGGCAGGTGCCGATGGTCATTTGATGACCAATTACGGCGGCCAAAAAATCAATTTTATCGATCACGTAAATCCGCCCGGTGGGGGGAAGGAAGCCACCGGCTTAGTCACCCGATTCAGCCCCACTGCCCAGACTGGCCCAGATGGCTACCCCATCGAATTACAGCTATTTCGCGAAATCGAACTGGCCAAGCTCTTCACGAATGCCTATTTCAACGATTTCGACCAAACTCGGGTTAATTACAGCATCGATGAGAATCGTATCCGAGCCCTGCTGGCGAAAGTCGAAGACAAGAACACCCAGCCCTCAGAAACCACCAGTGGGGTGGACACTGACAACGTGGTAGAACTGTACGACTACGTCCGTAACAATTATCGAAATCAGGTGGCTGCGCTGGAAACAGGCTATTGGCCGCAGGCTTTCTATCTGGCGCCCAGACTAAACAGCAACGATCGCGCTACTCTGTTCTCGATCTTGTGGGGCGAGCAAACTACGCTTACCCAAGCCTACCGCGACTTAGCCAATACACTGAATAAATTGGGGCACGCTGAACGGATTTACGCCCCACTATCTGCATTGGTCCAGCCTGACGGCAATAATGGATACCGCCAAACCGATAGCATCATGAACGTAGACACTCTGGAAAATCTAGGGCAAGCGCATGACACGTCTATCCAGGTGCTTCCTGTTCTCGTATCTGAATCCAGCGAAGAATCACATGGCCGTCCCATCTCAGTCCCGACTGCCCAACTGGCCGCATTAACCGCTGAGCTGACTTTTCCTCTGATTAATGAACCAACTCGCTCAGCGGCCCAGGCTGTCGATCTACTTGACTTCCCTGGCTACCGTGGACGCTTGAGGATCATCGACATCGCCTCGGCGAGCCAGGACGGCAGCAACCCAATCTCCGAATTAATCCTGCGCAGCAAAGTCTCTTACCTGTTCGAACGCTACACCGACGACCAGGAGATGAACGGTCTAGTCCTGTGCACCAGCGCTATCAAGCAAAGCGATGTCAACGATGTTGGTCCAGTGCTGACTCGATGGATCGAGAAAACCCAGGGACTAGACGCCACAGAGCGCAGCCAGCGCACGCCTGGCCTGATGTGGGCCATCACCATGATGGATCTTCGCTTGCAAGACGTTGTGAAGCTAGCCGCCAATACTCTGCCCGAAAGCTGGGATGGCTTAATCAAAATGAGTATGGCCGAGCGTTTTAAGCAATTCGATTGGCTACACCAGTGGATGCCAGATACGCCATTCAACAATACTTTCCTATTGCGCAAACCAGGGATGGGGGCCTCTTTCCTGGATGAAGACAAGGATCAGTATGAAACCGGCATTCGGGAGGGCTTCAAAGAGCGCCTGCAAACCGCAGCAATCGCTTACCAAGAAAACCCTTCCATCCAGCGCCACATAGGATCGCCCACCAAAGCATGGGAAGCCTTGATGACACTCAATGACGGCGGCCTAAGCCGCCTGAGCGATCATTTAGAAAAAATCGCACCACTCGACTTCAAACTGGATCGTCTTGAAGAACAATTGCATGCGATCCTGGACGAACTGGTCACCAAGAAGCTTGGTTCCTGGCTACACCAAGGCGGCGCAAACGCCGGGGAAAAACAACAAAAAAAGGCTCAGGCTTTGGTTGAAGCTCTGCTGCAGATTCCAGCTTTGTCTGAACTGTTGCTCGCGCTTAAGCCCGAGGAACAAACACTGCGCGAAATTTACTTGAATGGTGCCCAGGAACCAGACACCCAGACCAATCCAGAAGATACCCAAAGCGCACGAGACACAGCGTCAGTTGGGCACGCTAATAAGCTTGAACAAGGCTTGAACAACCCATTTGCCAGTACACCTTCTGATCTGGCCTCTCCTTTTGCCACTGCTCCAGCAGCGTCCCCCCCCCCCCGAACGGCAAAGCCTGGACCACCAATACGCACACCTAGTATTCCGGTCCTGGATCAGCCATCTGCGCCAGTTCCCTCAACGCAACGCTCAACTCCATCTAGCGAGGCTATCCAAACCCGTAGCTGACGACCTTGTTGACGAGATCATCACCATCGCCAGTCGCCTGAACATTGAAGACAAGCTGCAAAGCATCTTCCTGCAACGCGCTCAAAGCGGCACGCGGCGAGATCAATTGGCCGCGCGCCGCGCACTGGCTGCCTATCTGTTGTTGGGCGATTTTCTAGCTAACCTAGGGAGTACCAGCCTGCCGGAAGATCGTCAACCCAGCAACCTGTGGGTCTCCGGGCAGAAGGCCTTTATCCCACTACCGGTGATCCCTACCGGCCAATTGCCCACCCTACCCCCACAGGCATTAGACCAGAGCAAAGTCTTTACACAGAGTTGGCTCTCGGCGCTATACAGCGCCATCATCGAAAATGCGGGCCATACCGCCGGCAGTGAAATCAGCGTCGCACAGAACGCAACCCTGGCCCAGGTCATCAATACCTTTCCCATACCAGGAGTCTCAAATGCAGCTTAACCTGGACCCGACCGAACGCAACCTGCCGGGCGAAGCGTTGCTTTGCATTCGCAAATGGAGTGGCGCCAGCACGGACCTAAAGCTCACTATCCAGCGCAACCAGGACCACTACTATCTGCAGGCAGACAGCTCATGGAACTCACCGCCATACTGGTTCATTATTGATCAACTAGATTCTCATGAAGACCTGCTATCAGTACCCGTAGGCCCCCAAGTCGTAGACCCTTTACTGGCTATTAGTGTCACTTCCACTTTCAAAGTCGAAATGCAGGACTCGGACGGCCATCAAGAAGAAAATGTCCTACGGTGCGACCGCAATCTGCTAGGCTCGACAGCCAGCGGGGAAACCGTCTCCACCTACGCTTTCGGCCGACTACAGATACCTCTGTCAGAGACAATCCCCGACCCCGCCACAGAGCTCAGTGCTCCAGCCGCTCCAATTGCCGAACCGAGTCCGCCGCCAGCACCACAACCCCAAAAACCGACACACAGCGCCCTGCTGTATGGCGTGTTACTCCTGATCCTGATCCTGATCGCTGCAGGCGCGTACTGGTGGTGGTCACAACGCAATCACTCAAGCGATACGGCGCCTCCCTCTTCTGTCGCCGTCGAACCTCCCGAGCCCACAGCAGCCAATACCCCACCTGCTGCCGCTGAACCAACGACAACCGACACTCCACCGATCGCTGCCGCACCGATCAGCCCTTGCGATCTGGCGGGCTACCAACCACCCAATGAGCTGACCTTCGTAAAAACATGCGCAACCTCTGACGCCAGCTCTGATGTTTTATTGAGCACCATTTCGCAAGCTAAGGCAGCAGGTCAATGCGGCATCGCCCAACGCTTATATGCCAATCGCGGTCAATCCGGCGACAGCCGGATCGCCCTGGCCTATGCGCGCGAATACGATCCGAAATTCCACCAAAACAACACCTGCTTCAAGGAGTCCGATCCATCCATCGCTGCCTACTGGTATGAAGCCGTACTGGCAGTGGAGCCGGATAACGCGCAGGCCAAAGAGCGTCTGCAGGAGCTTTCGCAATGAGCGTCAATATACTGGCCCGCACCGGACTGCTGCTGGCCTTGAGCGTCTGCTGCGGCCTGGCTCAGGCTGCCGACAAACCTTTATTGCAAGAGGGTAAAAAAACCCTATATCAACGCGTGCTGACTACGCCAGGCTGCCAACTCGTCACGGCGCCGGGCGAGGCTCAAGGCACGGCTCAGCCTGCATTCAGCCGCTTCTACATCTATGAGCGACAACAGTCACAGCAGCAGGATTGGCTGCGGATCGGGCCGGATACCTTTGGAAAAACCATCGGCTGGATGAAGGCGAACTGCACAGTGGACTGGAAAATACAGCTGACCCTGGCTTTTACAAATCCTGCTAATCGCGATCGGCTGCTGTTCTTCAAAGATCGAACAGCACTGGAATCCATCATGGATGCACCAGACCCAGTCACCCAAATTGCTCCTCTACGCAACAAGCTCAAGCACCAAAAAACCACGGATGAAATCCTGGCACAAGAGCCAGAGACCTTCATCGATTTACAGAAACAATTTTACCTTTTACCTATCCTGAGCGGCGAAGAGGTCATGACGGAGGAAGGCTTTCGCATGCGCCTGCTAAATGTTGCCTCGGTCAGCGAAGCCCCGCAGCCCCCCGACGGACACAATGCGAGCAATGCAACCGCTGACACCACGCGCCGCATGAAGGAATTCACCGCTGCCGTCGTGTTCGTGATTGATTCGACGATTTCAATGGATCCCTATATCGATCGCACGCGCGAAGCCGTACGCAAGATCTACCAAACGATCGAAGCCGAACATTTGGGCCAACAGGTCAAATTCGGCCTTGTCGCCTTCCGATCCAGCACCCAAGCAGTATCCGGCCTGCAGTACGTCAGCAAAATGTATGCCGACCCCAATACAGTCAAGGATGGTCAGGATTTTCTTGCCAAAGTCGCCAGCCTAAAGCAGGCATCAGTTTCCAGCAAACTCTATGCCGAAGATGCCTATGCCGGCGTCATGACGGCCATCGACAACATAGATTGGCATAATTTTGGAGCCCGCTATATTGTCCTGATCACCGACGCCAGTGCTATTGACGGCAACAACACGCTGTCGTCCACTGGGCTAGATGCCAGTCAAGTACGGCTCGAAGCAGGTCGTCCCGGCATCGCTATCTATACCCTGCACTTGAAATCCAACGCAGGCAAAAAAGATCATGCCCGCGCTGAAAGCCAATATCGAGATCTGTCCACCTACGCGGGCACGAACACCACGCTGTATTACCCAGTCAACGCAGGCGATGTCAACGAATTTGGAGCCAAAGTTGACGCGTTGGCCACTGCCATCACAACCCAGGTCAAGGCGGCCTACAGCGGCGATGACGCCATTGGCAGCGCATCCAACGCACAGGATGATGACAACGCTGCTGCTCAAGACCCCATGCTACAGGACAGCGCATTAATCGGGCATGCAATGAGGCTGGCCTATCTCGGCTCGACAACAGGCACAGCCGCCCCACCTGTGTTTCAGGCATGGATATCAGATCGCGATCTAATCAAGCAAAACATTGCCACCACGGATGTACGCGTATTGCTGACCAAAGCGCAGCTTAGCGACTTAAACGATGTAGTCCGCAAGGTTCTTCAAGCGGCCAACGAAGGCCTGATCTCACCTGCTGATATGTTTGCCCGCCTGCGCTCTGTCGCGGCAACCATGGGGGCCGATCCCAACCAACTCCAGCAGAACTCAACATCCACACTCAAGGATCTGGGTGTTATGGGCGAATACATGGAAGGCTTGCCCTATCACAGTGACGTATTGAGCCTGGACGAAGACACCTGGAAAAACTGGGATGTTTCAAGCCAGGAAAAATTCATCCGTACCCTTAACTCGAAACTTCGGCTGTACCAACGATACAACGAAGACGTAGACCGCTGGGTGTCGCTCACGACGGGCAGTGATGCACGCGATAACGTCTATCCGGTTCCCCTGGAGGCCATGCCGTAATGCCACTGCTGGAGATAGAGGGGTTACATGTGCGGCGCGGCAGCGCGCCAAATGCCTACCATGTCGAACTGCCCCGTTTGCATTTGAACAAGGGCGAGGTAGTAGCAATCACAGGGGAAAGCGGCTGTGGCAAAAGCACGCTGCTCGAAAGCATCGGCTTGCTGCTGGCTCCTTGGCGACTGCAACGTTACCACTTGGGAGCAGCCGGATCCATAAAAGCTCTACTGGAAGAACGCGACGAACGTCGACTGGCGGCAATCCGTTCCCGCCATTTGGGTTTCGTGTTACAAAACGGCGGCTTGCTGCCCTATTTATCTGTCAAAGACAATATCGCCCTATCTCGACGCTTGATCGGTCAACAGACAAGCAGCCCCCAGGAACAGGAAGCCATCGAAACACTAGGCTTATCAGGCCGAATGGACGCCAAGCCGCAAGCCTTGTCGATTGGCGAGCGACAGCGCGTAGCCTTCGTGCGCGCGATTGCTCATGGGCCCAGCCTGCTGCTGGCCGATGAACCGACGGCTGCCCTGGATCCAGGCCGCGCAAATGATTTGTTTCGATTAATCCTGGATCTCGTCTGCTCCATGAACATCGCGGCCCTGATCGTTTCCCACGACTGGCAACTTGTGAATCGTTTCGGGTTGCGCCGCCTACATGCTCAACCAAGAGGAGACACCCCCCAGACGCCGACCCGCTTCACGGAGGACACTGTGACATGAGTGCATCTCCGTTGATCGCCAAGCTTGCTTGGCATGATTTACGCCATGACTACAAGCTATCCTTATACCTGATCGCCTCGCTGGTCGCAGTCATCGCCCCCCTGTTGCTGCTGTTTGGCCTCAAACACGGTGTCGTCAGCCAGATGCAATCCGCCTTGCTGCGCGACCCAATCAACCTTGAAATCCGCATGCTGGGTAATGGCAGTCTGTCCTCCGACTGGCTGGCGACACTCGCGCAACGCGCAGATGTCGGTTTCATTGTTGGACAGACGCGCTCCCTGAGCGCGGTCGCCGACATCCTGAAAGACCGCACGCATTTTGCCTCGAATATAGAAATTCTTCCCTCGGCCGCTGGCGACCCTCTGCTGCCACAGCTCGCTCAAGGCCTGATTGACAATGACATCGCCTTAAGCGAAAAACTTGCGACTCAACTGCAGGTCCAACCTGGTGATATGGTACGTCTCAAAGTACAACGCAAACGCCAAGGCACACGTGAACACGGCAATATGGCGGTACGTGTCGCCGCTATTCTGGACCCATCCTTTAGTCGGCGCCCGCTGGTGCTGGTTCCCATGTCATTACAGATTGCCTTGGAACGTTTCTTCGACGGATACCAGGCACCTCTGCTAGGGATACTGACAGGCGAGCCAAGCCCCACGCAGGAAATCCAATTTGCGCGCGCGCGAGTCTATGCGTACGACCTAGATAAGGTTGCCCCACTGGAAGCCTGGTTGAACACCCAGCGGATCGAAACCACCAGTCGACTGCATGAAATCAATAACATCAAGGCAATCAACCAAGTTCTCGGGCTGATCTTCAGCGTCATTGCCCTTACTGCAGTCGCCGGCTGCCTTGCCTCATTGACAGGGGCATTCATCGCCAACATTGACCGCAAACGCAAAGAGCTGGCGGTACTGCGGCTGTTGGGCTTTCAGAAAACCGCCATTATTGGGTTCGTCCTGACACAGGCATGGTCCCTGACTACGCTGGCATTTCTATGCGGCCTGGGTGTCTATGCCATCGGCAGTTTGGCTTTCGATACGCTGCTGGGTCAAGCCCAAGCCACCGATGGCTTCATTTGTGAAATCACCATCACTCATGTCCTGACAGGCCTAGGTTTAACCTGGACCGTTGCCCTGATCGCCTCACTGATTGGTGCTGTCCGCGCCATCAGCGTCCAACCTGCGGAGAGTCTGCGTGAACTATAAATCATCTCTTTCAGCGGGAATGCTGCTGGCCGTTCTATGTGCCGTCAGCCAGGCGGAGCCCTGGCCGCCACAAATGTACAACCCCAAGCCCCTGGAGGATGATGTCATCCTGCCCATGCCCTGCGATGGCTTTATGGCCTTTCGTAAAGTGACAGTCCCTTTTGCTGAGCCGCTGAAGGACTACCCGATCGAAATCGGCCAGGAAAGCCCAGAATGGGGCTATATCGAGCAATCCCGACCGGCTTTCATCGCTGGCAGTTTTACAGAAGAGGGTAAATCCGCTCAGCAGCGATACTACTTGATCGCCAAATATGAACTCAACCAAATACAATACCAAGCATTGAGCCAGGAAACTGACTGCCCCAAGCCAACGAGCAAAATACTACGCACGCCGCAGACCAACATCAGCTGGTTCGAAGCCATCGCGCTAGGCAACCGCTATAACTTATGGCTGCACCAGCACGCTCTGGAACAAATCCCGCACGAAGACAAAGTCCCCGGCTTCGTGCGTCTGCCAACGGAAATCGAATGGGAATTTGCGGCACGCGGAGGCCAAAAAATCAGTACTGCCGAATTTCGAGATATCACCTACCCCATGCCGTCAGAAGGCCTCTCAGGCTATGAATGGTTTGCCGGCAGTAAGTCTGCCAGTGGCAAGCTGCAAGCCATCGGCCTACTCAAACCCAACCCTCTTGGCCTGCATGACATGCTGGGGAACGCAGCGGAAATGATGTTTGAACCTTTTCACTTGAACAAGATCAACCGTCTGCATGGGCAAGCTGGCGGCTTCATCGTCCGAGGCGATAACTATTTGGTGTCAGACACGGAATTCCGTACTGCCGCGCGTAAGGAAGTGCCTTATTACGACCAACAAGGCGAACACCGTAACCAGACCATTGGTATGCGCTTAGTCATGGTGGCGCCAGCCCTAACATCCAGAGACCGGATGGCTGCCATCGACCAAAGCTGGCAAAAACTGGGTACAGACCAGAGCGGCAAAGACGCAGACCAGCCTGATACAGTCCAAGGATTGAGCACATTGACCACTTCAGTCAAGGACAAGGAATTACAGAAAAAATTGCGTACACTAGAACAACAATTGCGCGCCAGCAACCAGGAAAATGAAAACGCGCGCGATGAAGCAATCCGGGCCAATCTGAACCTAGGTGCCTTTCTGTGTACCAAGCTAAAGGACGATGGTCTATTTGTAGACCTGCTGCAGAAAAACTACAGCATCAACTGCGAACAGGCCGATGAAAACGACGCAAAAATCTGTCAAACCCGCAAGGCACGTCTGGATGATCAGCAAGACCGATTACAAAAACTAGGGAATTACTATGCCAGCACCATGGCGAGCGCCCGACGTGTCTACAGCCTGCAGCAAGTTGAACAGCAAGTCCCTATCCAAGAACAGATGCTCCATGAGGACCAACGCGTCCAGGGGCTAGTACCCTATCTGCAAACCTACTGGGCGCATGCCCACAGCTATTTGAAAACAGAAAAACGTGATCCTGATCGCTGGTTAAAAGACTGCAAGGCAGTCCAATCCGGATCCTGATTTCGCATAGAATTCAACAATAAATTCAATGACTACACGAGGGGAACCATTATGACTACTTACTCAACCGCTGCACCATCCTATCTCCGCTGGGCCTCGGGAGCCCTAATCGCTATGCTGCTTGTCCTAAGCGGGTGCGCCAGCACAGGCAGCTCACTTTTAAGTAGTGGTCCCGCCGCTGATCCACGCTTGACAACAGGAAATGACGCCCAATTCTTCAGCAAATCTGGCTTTCAGGCCTGTGCTGCCGGTGCGGGCGTCGGCATTCTGGCCTGCATGGTTTCAAACTCCAACAATAAGGCCACCTGCGCGATCGTCGCCGGCATCGCAGCATGCGGCGTTGCCATGGGTGCCAACTATTATCTGGATTACCGCCGTAGCCAATATGCCAACACAGGAGAGCGTCTGAACGCCATGACCACTGACGTCAAAGCTGATACTCAAAAGGTCATCGAGCGCACCAATACTGCTATGCAGGTGATCAGCGACAACAAAACCACGCTGAATAAAATCCAATCGGACATGAAAGCCAAGCAGCTGGATCAGGACAAAGCCAAGCAACAACTAGCACAGATCGACAAAAACATCGAAGTCATGAGTGCCGACGTCGACAACATGAAAAATAAAGTTAAACAATACGAAGATGTGTCTAGAGCCGAAAAAGAAAGTGGTAATACCAAGCAGGTCAAAAACATCGACAGCGAAATTTCGAAAATGAAACAAAAAGTCGCCTCGCTGGAAACTGAAGTAGACGAGCTCTACATGCAGCGCAGTGCTATCACGCTGGGGTAAAGAATCATGACTCTCCACCGCCCCCTGATAGCCCTGATGCTAGCTGTCGGTCTGGCCGGCTGCGCCACCACCCCCAGCCAGTGCAACCCCTCGAACCGCGATGCCGGATTCCTCACTAAATTCAGTTGTGACACATCAGGTGCTTACCGCGCAGGCATTGATCAGAAGGAACAGGAGCTGGTTTCTGCCCAAGAGGAAAACCAGATGTTCCGACAAGTCTACGAAGACATTAGCCAGCGCCAAGCTGCCAGCCGACAAAAACTATCCGAGCAAAAGAAAAAGCAGGCCGCGTTGGATTCGTCTCTGGGCCGCTTACTGAACCAATTAAAAGCCAAGCATGCCAACAATGCGCAGGTTCAAAATGAGTTGAATGATCTGCAGAAAAAATTGAAAGAATCTCAGCAAATCGGAACAAATCAGGGTAACCCAGAAGCCATCGCTGCAAAGCAAAAAGAACTCGCCGCCTTGCAGAAAAAAGTAGTGATGCTGCAAAAAAGCTTGGACTATTAGTCAACGGAGCGGTTAATGCAGCGCGTTTTTCGTGATACGGTCCACGGCTTGCCTATTTCAGAGCACCAGCCAGCTATCGATCTCCTGCACAGATTATTACCATCGCACGAGCTTAGGCTATTCGCCCTGCCTCGAAATGGTGCCGGAGACTTACGCGAATGGTGGACAACTCTGGAAGGGCAACCACAGCCTTATGGCAGTTTAGATGAACGTGCTCAAGCAGAGCTGTTGGCACAATGCCAAAACACCCTGGCTGATCTTCACCGGCTAGGCAATACGCTCCGCCGACAACAAGGGAAGACGACAGACGCTGCACTGCTTCAAAATCTGCCTCAAATAGCTAATACAGACCATTTGTACTCGATCAATGGCAAGCCATTGATTACGCACTGGCATACTGGTCTGGCTACCTCCCCGCCAACAGGCTCCATGACAGGCCCTCAGACGATACCGCCCAACCCTGTCGTCGTTCCTGCTGCGGCCATCAGCACAGCCACGTCTGCCTCGTGGCTGCGCAGACTCTGGCCTTTGTGGCTCATTGCGTTGCTGCTCGCTTTGCTAGCTGCAATAGTATGGTGGTGGAAAACACCCATAATACCCACGAATACAATAGCGCTAACATGCCCACCACTTACTGTGACATCCCAACCGCCCGAGCTAGTCATTATCTTCGACACATCAGCTTCTATGGAACTGAATATTAATGTCGATATAAAAGAAGAAGACTGGCTCTATAGCTTGAACGAACAGCAAAGAGCTACTCTCTCACAAGTAGACAAAGCGAGAGTCTTATCTCTGTTTTCCCGCCCTAGCCGAGTAGAAACAGCCAAACAGTCTCTAAGAAGTTTGGTTATGGGCCTCCCTGAAGATCAAGATATCAGCTTGGTCACTTTCAATAGTTGCTCGGCTCCTCCTTCGCGCCAAGGTCCGTTTCTTGGTAAACAACACGCAGATCTGCTTCAGTATATTGAGGATTTAGAAGTTGATGGTGGCACACCATTGGCCACAAGCCTGGAGGCTGCTGCAAGCATGGTCGATGGAAAAAATCGTGACGCGATTGTGGTTGCTTTCCTAGACGGAGAAGACGGCTGCGACCGCAACCAATGTGAAGTTGCTGCCCGGATTGCTGAAAAACAACCCAGACTAACATTCAATGTCGTGGATATTTCAGGCCGTGGGCTATCGGATTGCATCGCAAAGGAAAGCGGTGGCCGTATATACACCGCGCGAGATACAACACACATCACTGAAGCCCTACAACAGTCTGTACTAGCAATACCAAAAAACACACATTGCCCCTAAAGAAAAACAGCCGATTTCTGAATCGACTGTTTTTATATATGCATAATTAATAGCAATTAAATCGTCGTCCCTGAAGAATTCATTTCACCTATATCACGCCGGATTTCCGGCGATCTGAGGCCACGAACTCTGGCGGGGTAGCTCACCCCACAGGGATGATTTCTGAATCCGCTGCCAAATCCAGGTCAAAAAATAAGGCGCAAAAAAAGGGCGAATGCCCTTTCGGGCAATCATGCGCAACAGCCATTTCATATTGAAGCCTGCCGCGCACAGCACCGCATGAATGGCGTCTCCAATTTGTCCCTTCAAGTGACAGCGATTCATGCCGTGATCGCTTTTCAGATGCCCAATGATCGGTTCAATCGCCTGGCGCCGTCTCAGCAACTGCTGCTCTTTGGGTGTCAAGCGTTTGAATTTTCCACGGTGCTTCAGTGCATATTCCGGGATTTCACCATCTACCCCGCGATACCCCAGATCAGCATAGACCGTCTTGGGTTTGACGCCGGTGTCCTGCAGCAGGATACTGGCTTGCTCCAGCGCTTCTGCTAGCGTATGGCCATCGTACGGGTTGCCTGGGAAGCTGCGTGCGCCCACGATCAGGTTCCCTGTCAACGTGGTCACGATACCCACCTTGACGCCGAACTCATACGGGGTGCGGGCCTTGCCCTTACCGATACACTCGACTTCGGGGGCATGCCAGCTGTCAATCTTGTCCTTGCCCTTCACCGCCTTCTTGCGACGGCTCTGCTCTGCGATTCGATGCGCTCGGGCCAGCAGTGGGTCCAAGGCCTGCTGGATGCTTTGGGCCAGCATCGTCTTGCTGCGCTCGATGTCGCGGGCCAAGCGGCCCAGAATCGTGCGCTGGCGCTTGATCGCCTTGTGCATGCGGCGGTACTGCTTGGCGTGCGCATAGCGCCCAGCCCGCCTGGCCAGGTCCCGGCCTTCTTTGGCGTAGCTTTGCTTCAAGCAAATGCCATGGGCCTTGGCAGCGGTTGCCAGTTTTTCACGTGCCACTTCCAGCAGGCGGCTGTCGGTGGGGTGTGCCACCGCCTTACTCTGCACCGTGCTGTCCACGATCACTGTTTCCAGCGCCCGGCGCTCGATGAGCCCCAGCTTCATGCCCACCATAATGGTTTGCACCAGCAGTTCTTCGACGCCATCTTCGCCCAATAGCCCCCGGAAACGGCTGATCGCGCTGGGATCGCACGGCAGGCGATCCTCGAAATATTCCTGGCCGGAAAAGTATTGCCAGACTGGCGTCTCGCTCCAGCGTTCGCATACGCCTTCATCACTTTCGTTGAAGGTGTGCTTCAAATACAGCAAGGAGATCATCAGCCGCATTGGCAGGCGCGGGCGCCCAGCGTTTGAAATCGCACCGCCCACGACAGCCACGCTCGGGCCAAACAAATCCACATCGGAAACTTTCTTTCCTGTGCGCACCTGGCGAGCAAATCGATGGGCCACCGAGGCCTCCAATTCCTGCCAAGGGATATGCGTGGCGAGTACCGCCAGCGGTTTACGCAGATCGATCATTTGATCCAGGCGACTGCGGAAAAAATCGTCGATTTCACTCATGGGGCGTTTGGCATTTCTCCCAGAAAATGACCTGCAACGGAGGCGTTTCTGGGAGATTTGGTGGTTTTGGATGTCAATATTATTGCATGAAATCAATGTGTTATTGATACTGCAGGGGCGACTAAATCATGCGGATACTGGGACACCATAGGCATTTTCTACATCCTGTCCTTTTGTAGCAAACCAAATGATCAGAATGATAGTACCAATAACAGGTATGATGCTCAGCAATTGCCACCAGCCAGATTTACCTAAATCATGCAAGCGGCGCGCGGACAAAGCAACTGTTGGCATTAGGCTTGCAAGCATAAAAACTGAAGAGAGCAAGCCAAAATCAGAATAAGGAACACCAAATAAAATTTCATCGATCACCGATAAACCCAAAATGCCGATGAAATAAAATAATATATAAAACCAATATTCCTGACGCTCAGCCCGGCCTTTAAAATTAGCGTAATTCTTAAACGCAAGAATAAACCAATCAAATGGGTTATAAGACGAACGAGCCTTACCATCCAAACTAGAAATAGCTGATTGCAGCTTAGCGTTCATGGAAGATGTAGTAGAACCTAAGGCAATATACACACCGACAGCCTCACCATCCGCACTGACATCAAAGTCGACAGCTTGGCCTCGTTTTGGATGATCTTGCCCCTTCCATTCGGAAGCCACAAAGGTATATCGACGACCTTCTTCTGTAGTGATAATCCCCTGCCCTTGTTGGATCGAAAAGTCCAATACACTCCCTTTCATGAACACACCCTCCCTGGATGATTGAAAGCTATTACTTTATTACATTCTATTTATAAAGCATCAAGATCAGAACCAGCCCTTCTTGCCAACCACGTAAATGCGCTCGAATTCTTCGTCGCTTTTAGTCAGATAGAGAACAAACTCGATGAAGGCGATGACACTGACCACCAAGGTTGGGATTCCAAATAAAATCCAACCGAAAATCCAGAGACAAAGCATGATGACGGCAGGCTTTGTCAGGCCAAGGTAAAATTTGTGCGCCCCGAACCCTCCTAGGAAAAAAGCGAACAGCGCAGCAACAACTCGCTTCGACAAACCGGACGAGGCTGCACCAGCGCTAATCTGATAGACCCCCCGCGCCTCACGCTCGTGCACCTCGAAATCAACAATAGATCCAACAGTGGGTACTACCCCTTGCGCTTTCCATTCAGAGCCACTAAAGGTGTAGCGATTGTCATCATCACCCGAAATCAGCCCCTGATTGTTCTGCACACTGAAATCAATAATCTTTCCCTTCACCGTGTTTCCTCCCAGGAATAAGGTCAAATTATAATGCATAATCCATCAATACATTACAAATTGGAACTGTATGTCAGTTCATCATAAATGGATTATTCTTGTTGGGGATCGCTCCGTGCGATCATTCCCATGACAGACCAACCCACGACGTACAACATGACCACCGCAGATCCTCTCATCATTGCCAATCGTGCCTTCCAATCCAGGCTGTTAGTCGGCACCGGAAAATACCGCGATTTCGATCAGACCCGCGACGCCATCGAGGCCAGCGGCACTGAAATCGTCACCGTGGCCATCCGCCGCACGAATATCGGCCAGAATCCAGGCGAACCGAATCTGCTGGATTTCCTCTCGCCAGACCGCTATACCATTTTGCCCAACACGGCAGGCTGCTACACCGCCGACGATGCGGTACGCACGCTGCGCCTGGGGCGCGAACTGCTGGACGGCCATACGCTCTGCAAACTGGAAGTCCTGGGCGATGCAGGCAACCTGTTTCCCAACATGCCAGAGACCCTGGTCGCCGCCCGCACACTGGTGGCCGATGGCTTTGACGTGATGGTGTATTGCAGCGATGATCCCATCCAGTGTCGCATGCTCGAAGACATCGGGGTGGCTGCCGTCATGCCGTTGGCTTCTTTGATCGGATCGGGCATGGGCATCATCAATCCCTGGAATCTGCGCCTGATCATTGACCAGGCCCGGGTGCCAGTGCTGGTGGACGCAGGCGTGGGCACGGCCTCGGATGCGGCTATCGCCATGGAACTCGGCTGCGATGCGATTTTGATGAATACTGCGATTGCCGGTGCGCGCGACCCGATCCGCATGGCGCATGCCATGCGGCTGGCGGTGGATGCCGGGCGCCAGGCCTATCTGGCAGGCCGGGTGAAGCGCAAATACTACGACGCCGACCCCAGCTCGCCCACCGAAGGTCTGCTGCCATCCACCCACGCTGCCTGAAACCAACATGATCCCCAATACCCTATCCATTGCCGGCGTCGACCCCTCGGGCGGAGCCGGCGTGCTGGCCGACATCAAGACCATGAGCGCCCTGGGGGCCTACGGCATGGCAGTGATTGCGGCGCTGACCGCCCAGAACACCCAGGCCGTGACCGGCATTTCACCAGTCCCGCCTGAATTCGTGGCCGCACAGATCGACACGCTGTTTGCCGACGTCCGGGTGGATGCGGTCAAGATCGGCATGCTGGGCCAGGCTGGCGTCACCCGCACCGTGGCGGATCGTCTGGCCCACTGGAAGCCCGCATACCTGGTGCTGGACCCCGTGATGGTGGCGAAAAGCGGCGACCTCCTGCTTGAGCGCCAGGCCGTCGAGGCCCTGCGCGACGGCCTGTTGCCCCTGGCCAGCATCATCACGCCCAATCTGCCCGAAGCCGGGGTGCTGCTGGACCAGCGCCCGGTGGAGACCCTGAAAGAAATGCGCCGCGTGGCCGAACGCCTGCGGCGACTGTTGCCCGACAACGACAGCCACTGGGTCTTTCTTAAAGGCGGCCACCTGCCGGGTGACGACACCATCGACCTGCTGCACGACGGCGACCGCATGATCGAACTACCCGGGCGCCGCATCCACACCCCCAACACCCATGGCACGGGCTGCACACTGTCTGCGGCACTGGCTGCCCTGCTGCCCCGCACCCAGGACGTGCCCGAGGCCGCACGCCAGGCAAAACACTACCTGGAACGCGCCATCGCGGCCTCCGGCCAGTTGCAGGTCGGCACTGGTCACGGCCCGGTGCAGCATTTTCACGCGCTATGGGGCGCTTCAGCCTAAGTCGCCTATAATCGGTTCACGTTAACCCTAAGGCTTATTCTCAGATGAACGTCAACGATATCCCCGACGCCGAACGTGCCCGCTTCAACATGATCGAGCAGCAGATCCGCCCCTGGAATGTCCAGGACGAACGTCTGTTGAAAATCGTCTTCGATACCCCCCGCGAATACTTTGTGCCACCGCAGATGCGGGCGCTGGCCTTCACGGATACGGAACTCCCCCTGATCATCGACGGGGTTGATTCCCGCGAACACATGCTCTCGCCCAAGGTCGAGACCAAGCTGATCGAAGAACTGCTGCTGCAGCCCAGCGACTGTGTTCTGGAAATCGGCACCGGTTCGGGCTATCAGGCCGCCCTGGTGTCGCGCCTGTGCCAGCAGATCACCAGCATCGAAATCGACAGCCGTCTGGCAGCTTTTGCCCAGGCCAATCTGGCCCGCCAGCATATCGACAATGTCGTCCTGGAAACCGGCGACGCGCATGCTGGCTGGGGCACCGCCGAATACGACGCCATCCTGGTGACCGGGGCCGTCCCCTGTGTGCCGGACGCCCTGAAGTACCAGTTGGCCGTCGGGGGCCGCCTGGTGGCCATCGTGGGCCATAGCCCCATCATGACTGCCTGTCGCATCACCCGCACCGGCGCGGGCGACTTCGAGACCACCCAGATCTTCGACACCTGGACCAAGCCCCTGCGCGGCACGGCGCAATCACGCTTTCAATTCTGATGTGCCCTGCTGCGCCGGCAACCGGCGCAGCATTTGATGCCGAGCGACAGCCGCTCAGCTCATGGCTGCTGGCCGTGTCCAGGCAGACAGCCACCATGGCGCCCGACAGCCCGGCCCGCAGGATCATAGCTTTGTTCGTCCAGCCACAGCTGGCCATCGGCTCGGGCCACCAACAGCGTCGAGCAGCGCGTACCATATTGCGGATCAATAATAAAAGGACTGCTGACCAGCTGTTCGCGCTGTAAATCAAGCCCCGTATCGGGCAGTTGATCGACCGTGGCCTGCGTGGTGTCGCGCAGCGCATCAAAAACCCGCTGCGGGTGGCGCACCCAATCCAAGGCCGGCAAGGCATCCAATGCGGCCCGCAAGCGCCTGGATTTGGGCCAGGGCGTATCCAATAAATGGTTGGACAATACATATTGCCCAGGCGCCAGGCAACGGGCCGCCTCGGCAGGGTCGCGATTGCTGAAATACCAGACATCGTCCAGATCCCCCACAATCAGGTTAAATCCGGCCCAAGCCTGGGCATGCCTGGCGATGTCACGGCAATACGCCTGCGGCGTGGCTGCTCCCAGCAAAAAATCACGCACCAGCATCCCCCGCGAAGGCGCGTGGGCAGGCACTGAGAAACCGGGCTCGCGGAAATTGGTCAGCAAGGCGAAACGGCCCCCCTGGCCCCCACCCAGCCAGGTGCCGCCAGCGCTGAGATCGCGCCCAGCAAGCACTTGAGGATGTTTGGGCCAAGGCCCGGCCACCACGCTGGAACGCGCATGGAATTCATCCCGATTGGCCGCGACCCGCACCGGCCATTCCGGGTGCCCCAAGGCAAGATAAGCAATGCACATTGATTGGTTTTATCCGTGTAGTCTGCCTGCCAGGACTGGACTTATTGGCGGATTTTTTGCAACAGCGCAGTGGTCGAGCGCTGATGTTCAAACGGAATCGCCACGGCTTGCCCGCCCCAACGACGCACCACGGCGGTTTCCGGCAGCGTATCCATGTCGTAGTCGCCACCCTTGACGATCACGTCAGGCCGCAGCGCCTGGATCAATTCCAGCGGCGTATCCTCGGAAAACAGCACAACCCCATCCACGCAAGCCAGGGCAGCCAACAAGGCAGCCCGGTCTTCCTGGCGGTTCAGGGGGCGATCATCCCCTTTGCCCAGACGACGCACGGAAGCATCGGTGTTGACCCCCACGATCAGCGAGGCCCCCAGCAAGGCCGCCTGATCCAGATAGGTGACATGGCCGCGATGCAGGATGTCGAATACGCCATTGGTGAAGATCAGCGGACGCGCAAAACGCCCATCGCGCACGGCCTGCTCACAGGCGGCGCGGTCCAGAATCTTGGATTCGAAACGGGCCGTCGTCATCAGAAACCGCCTCCGTGCGTCAGGGCCCATACCGCCACACCCAGACCCACGGCCAGAATACCGCACAGCACCCCCAACAGGCGGTTGGTGCTTTCCTGGACGCGACGCAGACGTTCAAGTTCATCACGCGTGGCAGAACCGGAATCCGGATGGTTCAGACGGGCATAGACCAAGCGCGGAATCTGCGGCAGGATCTGCGCCCACTGGCTGGCCTCTTGGTCCAGACGCTGACGCAGGCCGCGCAGGCCGACGCGCTGGTGCATCCAGCGCTCCAGAAAGGGCTTGGCGGTCTGCCAAAGATCCAGATTGGGGTCAAGCTCGCGCCCCATGCCCTCGACATTGAGCAGCGTTTTTTGCAGCAATACCAGCTGTGGCTGGATCTCGACATTGAATCGCCGCGAGGTCTGGAACAGGCGCAACAGCACCTGGCCCAGAGAAATCTCAGCCAATGGCCGGTCGAAATAGGGTTCGCACACCGCCCGCACCGCGCCTTCCAGTTCTTCTTCGCGGGTGCTGGGCGGCACCCAGCCGGATTCAATATGCAGTTGCGCCACACGGCGATAATCCCGACGAAAAAACGCCAGGAAGTTCTGAGCCAGATAGTTTTTGTCGAACTCGGACAGAGACCCTACGATGCCGAAGTCCAGCGCGATATAGCGCCCCAGGGTATCTGGTGCATCCGACACATAGATATTGCCCGGGTGCATATCGGCATGGAAAAACCCATCGGTAAACACCTGCATGAAAAAAATCTCTACGCCCTGGCGTGCCAACAGCGATATATCGACACCCAGCTCGCGCAGGCGCGGCACCCGGCTGACAGGCACCCCGTGCATGCGCTGCATGGTAAAGACCTGGCTGGTGCAGTATTCCCAGACGACCTCAGGCACCATCAGCAGATTGGCACGATCGGTATCCGGCCCGAAGTTACGCCGCAACTGGCTGCAGTTGGCCGCCTCACGGATCAAATCCAGTTCGTCATGCAGGTATTTGTCGAATTCCGCCACGACTTCACGAGGTTTCAGGCGTCGGCCATCCGGGGCCAGACGTTCGACCAGCCCAGCCAAAGACCGCAATAAGGTCAGGTCGCGCTCGATGGCTTCTTGCATGCCGGGGCGCAGAACCTTGACCGCGACCTCGCGACCATCGTGCAGCACCGCAAAGTGCACCTGGGCAATGGATGCCGAGGCAACGGGATCGCGTTCGAATTGCGCAAACAGGGCCTGGGGAGCCGCCCCCAGGGATGCCTGGATGATGGCGGCCGCCTGGTCGGACGGAAAGGGCGGCACGCGATCCTGCAGGCGGGCAAGTTCGTCGGCAATATCGGCGGGCACCAGATCCCGGCGCGTGGATAAGACCTGGCCGAATTTGACATAGATGGGCCCCAAGGTTTCCAAAGCCAGGCGCAGGCGCGTGCCACGCGGCTGCTGAGGCACACGCCCGAGGCGCGCCAGGCGCAACAAACGATGCGCCCAGGGATGCTGCAAGCCAGACAGAACCAGTTCATCCAGGCGGTACCGCAAACAGATCCAGAGGATGTAAACCAAACGAAAAAGCGTCAGCATGCCACCCCCGACAGACGCTGCAGGCGGCGATCCAACTGATCCAGACGCTGGCCCAGAGCCTGAACATCAGCCTGCCACTGGCGGAAATCCGCACCACGCAGGCCTATGCCGGATTCATCCGTCAGGTATTCGGCCATGTTATCCTGCGCCCGGCCCGCCGATTGGCGCAAGCCCGCCGCCAGTTGACGGGCCCCCTGGGTCAGGCGCACGGCCAGAGAATCGCCCACCACCCGGGCCAGGTCGTCTTCGACATCCCAGCGCAACTCGCGCGCCAGGTCCGACACCAGATGCGCCAGGCCGGCATCCCCCTGGATTTGTGCCAGCGCCGTGACGCCAGCCAGGCCCTGTTGACGCCAGGCTGCGGGCAAATCCCGCAAGCGATCGGCGGGAACAGACAGGGTGACGTCGGGCACGATGGCCGATTCACAACGCTGCAGCATACCGCCAGACGTGATGCTGGCCTGCAGCGACCAAGCCCCCGCAGACAAGCGGACGGATTTGCCGACGTGCGCCGTCAGGCGTTCGCTGGCCCAGGGTTCTCGGCGCAACAAGGCATTGAAGCCCTGCAACAGCAGATTGGCGGGATGAGGCAAAAAGGAGGGGAAGGACATATCAGAGCACAGCGATGCACACTGCCCAGCCAAGACGGGCCAAATGCATCCAAAAGGCGGAGGATCAAGACGAGGCCTCTTTCGAGGTCGCCATCAAGCTTCCAGTTTACCGTTTTTACCTGCCAGCCAAGGCAACCCCTAAAAAAAACGCCCTGAGAACAGGCTCAGGGCGAAGGGGCTCTCGGGCCGTTCTCGAGAAAAGCGGGAGAACGACCCAAGTCAGCGATCAGGCAGAAGGATCCAGTTGCTGAATACCGGCCAGCAGCCAGCCCGCGCCATCGGCCTTATACAGGTTCCAGACTTCTTCCAGGCGGAAAGCTTCGGCGCCCGGGGCATCACGCAACATGCCGGAATAGCGCACGCTGGCCAGATGGCCGCCGGCCACGGCCTCGATCCCGAGAAGTTCGGCATTGAGCAGCACGATTTCGGTGCGGTTGCCCTCGGTGACCTGGGGCAGGCTGGGGGTGATTTCGGCCAACAGGTCGTCTGTCAGGTATTCGCGCAGGGCATCACGATTACCGGCATCCCAGAGGGACTGGATCTGCGTGAACTGCTTTTTGGCCTGGGCCAGGAAGGCAGGCACGTCAAAATCGCCAGGGATGAACCAGGAGGGGTCCTGGGGCGCGGAAGAGACGGCCTCGATCGGCGCAGCGGCGGGCGCTGCGGCAGTGGATGCACTGCCCGACGGTGCGGGAAAGCCGACGGGCGCCGGGGATGAATCCATGCCCTGTGCCTGGCGATAGCTATTATTGCCCGCCGCACCCGCACCAGCGGCGGCCAATGGCCGCTGGGCACCGCGCAGGCGGCGCACCAGGAACATGACGGCAAAAATCACCAAGCCAATCAACAGGGCGCTGGAGAGGAATTCAAGAAAAGCGCCTGACAGCCCCATACTGGACAGCAAAGCGGCAATCCCCAGGCCTGCGGCAATGCCGACCAGCGGCCCCAGAAAACGGGACATACCGGATTTGGCAGCCCCGGCAGCGGCGGCAGTGCCCGCGGCGGCGGCAGGCGCAGCAGCACGCTGGGTGGTATTGGCCGCTGGCGGAGTCACGGCCTGACGCTGCTGCGTCACGTTAGAGGATTGGCGGCCGAAACTGGAGCCCCCACCAAAGCGACGGGCCTCGGCATCCGAGGTGACCGCCAGCATCATCAAGGCTGCAACGAGCAGCAGGGTAGCCACGATCCAGCGAGGCAATTGAACAGACATGGTGTCTCCGCAATGAGGTCGTTATAAAAGCGAGAAAGAAGGGCCTGGCGTCAGTCAAATCTGACAACAAGCTGAATACTGATAAATTACCATAAAAATAGGGCTGCATCGTGCAGCCCCTGAACAATAAATATAGGATCTATCGTCAATCCAGCCGGACGCCCTCATGCAGGGCCACCACGCCCGCCGACATATTGAAATACTGCACCCGCCCAAAGCCCACGGTCCGCATCAGATCGGCCAGAGTTTCCTGGTCGGGATGCATGCGGATGGATTCAGCCAGATAGCGGTAGCTGGATTCGTCCGATGCCACGAGCTTGCCGATTTTTGGCAGGACGTTGAAGGAATACCAGTCGTAGACCGGCGCCAAAGCCGGGGCCACGCGGGAAAACTCCAGCACCAGCAATTTACCGCCGGGCTTCAGTACCCGGCGCATTTCGGCCAGGGCACGATCCTTATGGGTCATATTGCGCAGGCCGAAAGCCACCGACACCCGATCAAAGTAATGATCCGGGAAAGGCAGACATTCAGCGTCGCACACCGCCACCGGCGTGACCAGACCACGATCCAGCAAGCGGTCGCGGCCCACCCGCAGCATGGAATCATTGATATCGGTCAGCCAGACCTGGCCGGTGGGGCCGACCCGCCGGGCAAATGCGCGGGTCAGGTCGCCAGTACCTCCGGCAATATCCAGCACCCGCATACCGGCGCGCACCTGCGCCCGACCAATGGTAAAGGCCTTCCAGGCGCGATGCAGGCCGCAGGACATCAGATCATTCATGATGTCGTAGCGGCTGGCCACTGAATGGAAGACCTCGGCCACGCGCTGGGCCTTGTCGGCCTCGCGCACTGTTTCGAAACCGAAGTGTGTCTGCGGCCCCTGGCCGGCTGCGTCGGATGGTTCTGTCATGATGCTCGTATCGTACCGCATCCCCGGCGGCGGTGTGGACACCACCGGCAGCGAAACCGTCACAGGAATGAAATAATGTGGCGGTATCATGAGTTCGCTCAATCGACCGGCTGCGCCCGTGTTTCTTACTCTGTGTCCATCATGCCCGCCACCATCCTGATCATCGAAGACGAACCTGCCATCCTGGAGCTGCTGTCGATCAATCTGCAGCACGCAGGCTATGTTATCCGTACGGCACAGGACGCCCGCCAGGCTCAGGAACAGATCCAGGATGTGCTGCCCGACCTGATCCTGCTGGACTGGATGCTGCCGGATCAACCCGGCATCCACCTGGCCAAACAGTTGCGGGCAGCTTCCCGCACGCGTGAAATCCCCCTGATCATGCTGACTGCCCGCGGCACTGAACAAGACAAGGTGGACGGTCTGGAGGCCGGGGCCGACGACTATCTGACCAAGCCCTTTTCCCTGCGCGAGCTGCACGCCCGGATCAAATCCCTGCTGCGCCGCCGGGCTCCCCAACTGACTGCCGACCTGATTCAGGCGGGCGAGTTGACGTTGGACCCCGAATCCCGCCAGGTAAGCTGTGCCGATCTCAGCCTGCCCATGGGGCCATCCGAGTTTCGCCTGCTACACTTTCTCATGACGCACGCACAGCGAGTCTATAGCCGCAGTCAGCTCCTGGATCAGGTCTGGGGCGATCATGTCTTTCTGGAAGAACGCACGGTAGACGTCCATATCCGACGGCTGCGCAAGGCCTTGTCGCCCGCAGGCCAGGAATTCCTTATCCAGACGGTCCGGGGAGCCGGTTACCGTTTCAGCACAACACAATCAGAATGAGCAAAACCATTGTTTCCATCGCACTCTGGGCCCTGGGGGGCTGGCTGCTGGGCGCCTGGCTGGGGGCGGCCACTGGCTGGGCCGTCTTTGCGCTGGGGCTGCTGATCATGGTCCTGGTCAGCGGCCTGCAGCTCTCGCGCATCGCCCGCTGGGTCCACCACATCGACGAACCGCCACCGCCATCCATCGGCCCCTGGGACGAAATCCTGGCTCCTATTTACCGCAAGCTCAAACAAAACCGCCTGGATCTGAAAGAACGCAACCGTAATTTTCAACGGGCCTTGCTGGCCGCCGAGGCCTTGCCGGACGGCGCCTTGACCCTGGCACCGGACAAATCCCTGCTGTGGTGCAACCAGACGGCGGCCAGCCACCTGGGGCTGGACTTGAGCCGGGATCGCGGCCACAGCATCCTGAACATTATCCGCACCCCCGAGTTCGCCCGCTATGCCCACCAGGACCACTGGGACAAGCCACTGACCCTGCATCTGGGCCGAGGCCTGCACATGCGCACGCTGCTGCTGCACATGACGCCATATGCCGTGGGGCAATTTCTGATGGTGACCCGCGATATTACGCAAATCGAACGACTGGAGAGCACCCGCAAAGACTTTGTGGCGAATGTCTCACACGAGATGCGTACACCCCTGACGGTCTTGTCCGGCTTTATCGAAACCCTGTTGGACTTGCCCGACGATGCCATCCCGCTGGACCAACGCCGCCGCTATCTACACCTGATGGAACAGCAAGCCCATAATATGCAGGCCCTGGTGTCTGATTTGCTGACTCTGTCAGCCCTGGAAAGCTCGCCCAATGGTCAGGGCGAACCCGTCGTGCTGGCGCCGCTGATTCGCACTGCCCTGACACAAGCCCAGGCAATCTCCAAAGACAGGCACCTATTCGACGTACAGATCAGCGATACCCTAGCCATCATCGGGCAGGCCAGCGAATTATCCTCGGCCATCAGCAACCTTCTGACCAACGCGGTACGCTACACCCCGGCCGGGGGCACCATCCGCGTGCGCTGGGCGCTATTGCCAGACGGCCAGGCCAGCTATCAGGTAGCCGACACCGGCATCGGTATCGACTACGCGCTCATCCCACGCCTGACCGAACGCTTTTTCCGGGTAGATCGTGGTCGCTCGCGGGCTTCCGGCGGTACCGGACTGGGGCTGGCCATCACCAAACACGTGGCCTTGCGCCACCAGGCCAGCTTGGATATAGACAGCACACCCGGCGAAGGCAGCACCTTCACAATCCGGTTTCCGGCCAGCCGCGTGTGTGACGCATCCGCTGCGCCACCACAAAGCAAGCAGGCTGCCCAAGCCCTATAAAAACAGGCGGTACGCAGGGTTATCGGTTTCATTCCAGTACGGATAGCCCAGCGTGGACAAAAACTCCTTGAACGCCTTTTTATCGTCTGGTGGCACCTGCATACCCACCAGAATACGACCATAGTCGTCGCCCTGGCTGCGGTAGTGGAACAGGCTGATATTCCAGTCGGGATTCATCGCCCCCAAAAACCGCATCAAGGCGCCGGGGCGTTCGGGGAATTCAAAGCGGTACAAGACCTCGTGCTCTGCCAGGCCGGAGTGCCCCCCCACCATATAGCGCAGGTGCGTCTTGGCCATTTCATTGCCGGTCAAATCCAAAGTAGGAAAACCCTGCTTGCGGAAAAGCGCCGCCAGTTTTTCGATTTCAGGCTCGGATCGAATCTGTAGTCCCACAAACACATGGGCCTGTTCCGCATCTGAAATACGGTAATTGAACTCGGTGACGGCCCGCTGTCCCACGGCCTCGCACAAACTTAGGAAACTGCCGCGTTTTTCGGGCAACGTGATGGCAAACAGGGCTTCGCGCGCTTCGCCCACGTCTGCGCGATCGGCCACAAACCGCAGCCGATCAAAATTCATATTGGCGCCACAGGTGATCACCACCAGGGTCTTGCCCTTCCATTTGTGCTGGGCGGCATATCGTTTGGCCCCGGCCAGCGCCAAAGCCCCCGCAGGTTCCAGCACGCTGCGCGTGTCCTGGAAAACATCCTTGATGCCGGCACAAATGGCGTCCGTGTCCACGGTGACGAAATCATCCACATATTCACGCACCAGGCGGAAGGTTTCCTGGCCGACCTGCTTGACTGCAGTGCCGTCGGAAAACAGACCCACATCGGCAAGCTTTATCCGCCGCCCGGCCTGCACGCTGCGCACCATGGCATCCGAGTCATTCGTCTGCACGCCAATGATCTGGATTTCTGGGCGCAATTGCTTAATGTAAGCCGCCACCCCGGAAATCAATCCGCCCCCGCCAATCGCCACGAATACGGCATCGATCGGACCCGGATGCTGGCGCAGGATTTCCATGCCCACGGTGCCCTGTCCGGCAATCACATCCGGATCATCAAAAGGATGCACAAAGGTCAGCCCGTCACGCGCCTGGATCTCGGTCGCATGTTCGGCAGCTTCAGTAAAGCTATCGCCAAACAGCACGACTTCGCCCCCCAACGCACGCACAGCGTCGATCTTGACCATTGGCGTGGTGACCGGCATGACGATCACCGCGCGGCATTTCAGGCGGCTGGCCGACAGGGCAACCCCCTGGGCGTGGTTGCCCGCTGAGGCGGCGATCACACCACGCTTCAGATCCTCTGGACTGAGGTGGGCCATTTTGTTATAGGCGCCCCGCAGCTTGAAGCTGAACACGGGCTGGGTATCCTCGCGCTTGAGCAACACCGTGTTGCCAATGCGCTTGGAAATTCGGGGGGCCAGGTCCAAGGAGGTTTCATGGGCGACGTCGTAGACTTTGGACGTCAGAATGCGCTTGAGATAATCGATGGACATGGCACAGGCAAAGAGAAAAAGGGAACTGAAAAGAATATCACAGCACCGGCCCCCTGATTTCTCGGCGCAATCCCAACGAAACCAGTACAGTACAGCATTGATTGGACTGCCACCGCCACACCATGGACACTCCTAAACAACGCTATGTCTTCGACAAGCCTTTAAGCGCCGTTGTCGGACTGTTGTTTTTAGCCATCATTTCCTTTATCTGGTTTGCCGTCACCCACCGCATCTACACCGAGCGCGAACAAGCCGTCGAGGCGGCCATGCACGCCAACGCCAACCTGGCGATCGCCTTCGAACAGGAAATCTACCGCACCCTGAAATCCGCCGAACAAGTCGCGGCCTTTGTGCGCGAAGAAGCCGTGCACCGGGGCGACTCTCTGGATCTGAAGGACTGGTTGGATCGTGACATCATTCGCGACTCCATGTTCACCATCGTCAGCGTCGTCAACGCAGACGGCGCAATTGTCGACAGCACCCTGCCTACCCCCCCTTCGGTGAACTATGCAGACCGCGATTTTTTCCTGGCTCAGCGCCATGCGCAAAACGACAAGCTGTATATCAACCGTCCCGTCCTGGGGCGCGTTTCCGGCCAGTGGCGCATCCCATTGTCGCTACGCATCAACCAAGCCAACGGCAGTTTCGGCGGCGTGGTCGTGATCGCCATCGACCCGCCCAATCTCAGTACCTTCTATCGCCTGGCAGGCCTGGGCAGCCAGGACTTGCTGGCTGTCACTGGCCTGGACGGCTATACACGCGTGCGCCAAATCGGCCAGGACATCGGCATGGACGAGTCCGCCAAAGCCCTGCCCTGGTTTACCCGACAGATGGACAGACGACACGGAAATTTCGAAGACAAAGACGGATTCGATGGCGTGCGCCGCCTGATCAGCTATCGCACCTTGGCCAACTATCCTCTGATGGTGGTCATCGGCACAGCCTACGACGAAGCCATTGCCACGGCACAACTACGCCAGACCCACTATCTCTGGGTAACCCTGGCAGCCACCCTGGTGCTATTGGCAGGCGCCCTGGGCATTATCCTGGGCCTGGCTAGGCAACGGGCCATCTATCTGGCACTGCAGGCCAGCGAAACCCGCCTGGCGCATGCCGCCACCCACGACCCACTGACCGGGCTGGCCAACCGGGTTCTGTTCCAGGACCGCTGCCTGCGCGCGCTGGATGCATCCCTGCGGCACCACCAATCCCTGGTATTGCTGTATCTGGACCTGGACGGCTTCAAGGCTGTCAACGATTTACACGGCCATGCCTGCGGCGATTTGCTGCTGCAGCAAATCGCCCAGCGCCTGAACACCCAGGTCAGATCAGAATCAGACGATACGGTAGCGCGTTTCGGCGGCGATGAATTCGCCTTGCTGCTCAGTAATCTGTCCGAACGCCACGACGCCGAGCGCATTATCCAGAATATCCTGATTGCACTGGCCCAGCCTTTTGATCTCCAGGGCCACGAAGTACAGATATCCGCCAGCATCGGCGCCGTGCTGTACCCCCAGCATGGCCAAGACCTGAATACCTTGGTAGGTCGTGCAGATACTGCCATGTATGCCGCCAAAAACGCCGGACGCAATCAGTTTCTCTGGTGGCGGCCCGACCTGCAAAACTGACGCCTTCTCCTGCTGGACTACACTGCCGCATCATGGAAATCTGGCTGCAAACCACTATTAATGCCCTATTGGCAGCACTGGCGCTCCCCAGCATAGGCCTGCCCGCGATTTTTCTCATCAGCCTGATATCGGCCACCTTATTGCCTTTGGGGTCCGAGCCGGCTGTCTTTGCCTATGTACACCTGGCACCACCGATGTTCTGGCCAGCAGTGTTGGTGGCCACGCTGGGTAATACGCTGGGCGGCATCATCAGCTATGCCATGGGTGCAGGCGCCCAAGCCGCCTGGCTGCGCTGGCGGCGCGCTGCCACAGACGCCGACATGCCCCCGGCCTCGCAACCGGATCAGCCCGTGACTGCGGGGGGGCGCTGGCAGCGACTAAGCACCAACTGGTTCCAGCGTTTTGGTCCCCCGGCGCTGCTGCTGTCGTGGCTACCCGGCATTGGCGACCCCCTGTGTGCCGTGGCCGGCTGGCTACGACTACCCTTCTGGCCCTGTGTCCTATATATGGCCATCGGCAAACTATTGCGTTATATCCTCATGACCGCCGCGCTCATGCACGCCTGGACCTGGCTGGCAGGCTGGTGGTAGGTACCCACCTATCGCCCGCCACCCGCATTTGCCTTTACACTAGCCCATTGCCCCTCTTTTTCATAGGGGTACCGTCGCCACGATCCCCACATGAACGCCCCTCTCCCTCCCCAGCTGCTGGAACCTGTCGATCCTCCTCGCCTGCGCGAGATCCCCTATAACTACACCTCCTGGTCCGACCGCGAGATCGTCTGCCGCCTGCTCGGCGAGCCCGCCTGGCAGCTATTGTCCGAATTGCGCGGCCAGCGGCGCACAGGTCGGTCCGCCCGCATGCTATTCGAGGTGCTGGGCGACATCTGGGTGGTACAGCGCAATCCCTATCTGGAAGACGACCTGCTGGACAATCCCAAACGGCGCCATCAGTTGGTCGAGGCCTTGAATCACCGGCTGAACGAAGTCGACCAGCGCCGCGACGATGATCACGGCAGCCGGGACGCCAAGGTCCAGCAGTTGCTGGCCACTGCGCGGCAGACTGTCGCCGCCTTCGAGGCCCACTTCGTGACGGTGGAAAAACTACGGCACGACGCGCTCAAGCAGCTTGCGCGCCACACCAAACGGGACAACATCCGCTTTGACGGCCTCTCGCGGGTTTCCCATGTCACCGATGCGACCGACTGGCGGGTGGAATACCCCTTTGTCGTCCTGATGCCTGACACCGAGGACGAAATCGCCACCCTGGTACGCACCTGTATTCATTTGGGGCTGACCATTGTGCCGCGTGGGGGCGGTACCGGCTATACCGGGGGGGCCATCCCCCTGACATGGCGCTCCGCCGTCATCAATACTGAAAAGCTCGACGCCATCGGCACCGTCGAAGTCGTCGCCCTGCCCGGGGTCGAACAGGCCGTGCATACCATTCTGACCGGCGCCGGCGTGGTCACTCGCCGCGTGGCCGAGGCCGCCGAGGCCGCCGGCCATGTATTCGCCGTGGACCCAACCTCGGCCGATGCTTCCTGTGTGGGCGGCAATGTGGCCATGAACGCGGGCGGAAAAAAAGCCGTGCTGTGGGGCACGGCACTGGATAACCTGGCCTGGTGGCGCATGGTGGACCCAGACGGCAATTGGCTGGAAGTTACCCGGCTGGCACACAATCTGGGCAAGATCCACGATGCGCCACAGACCCAATTCCAACTGGCCTGGTTTGACGGCGCATACCCCCCGGGAAAAAAACCCCTGCGCTCGGAAACTCTGACGATCGAAGGCCAGCGTTTTCGTAAAACGGGGCTAGGCAAGGACGTCACCGACAAGTTTCTGGCAGGCCTGCCCGGCGTACAAAAAGAAGGCTGCGACGGTCTGATCACTGCAGCCCGCTGGATTTTGCATCGCATGCCCGCGCATACGCGCACCGTCTGCATGGAGTTCTTCGGCCAAGCCCGCCACGCCGTGCCCTCCATCGTCGAGGTCAAGCACTATCTGGACACCACCGGCCGCGCCAGCGGTGCCATCCTGGCCGGGCTGGAACACCTGGACGAACGCTACCTGCGTGCCGTGGGCTATGCCACCAAAAGCAAGCGCGGCACTTTGCCGAAAATGGTTCTGATCGGCGACATCGTCGGCGACGACGAACACACGGTCGCGCTGGCCGCCAGCGAGGTCGTCCGCATCGCCAACTCGCGCCAAGGTGAAGGCTTTATCGCCGTCAGCCCCGAGGCCCGCAAGAAGTTCTGGCTGGATCGCGCCCGCACAGCGGCGATCTCGCGCCACACCAATGCCTTCAAGATCAACGAAGACGTGGTGATTCCGCTGCCCCGCATGGGCGAATACACCGATGCCATCGAACGCATCAACATCGAACTATCCACCCGCAACAAGCTGCGCCTGATCGATGCCCTGGAAAGCTATCTGCAGGGTGAACTCCCGGTAGGCAAGGCCGAGGACCCCGATGACGCGGAACACACCCGTGAATTCATCCTGTCCACCCGGCGCCAGGACGCTCTGAACACGCTGGCTGCCGTGCGCCGACGCTGGACCTGGCTACTGGAGCACCTGGATGCCCCGCTGGCTCAACACCTGGAAACGCTGGCATCACTGAACCTGGCCCACCGGCTGCCCGCCCTGCAGGAACGCCTGGACACACAGCCCGACAGCCAACTGATCGATATCATCCAGGACCATACCCTGCGGATTTCCTGGAAAACCGACATACGCGGTCCCATGGAGCGCCATTTTGCCGGTGCCGAATGCGCCGCAGTCCTGGCCGGTCTGCAAGCCACCCACGACCGCATCCTGAAAAGCCGCGTCTTCGTCGCCCTGCACATGCATGCAGGCGACGGCAACGTCCATACCAATATCCCGGTCAACTCTGACGACTACGAGATGCTGCGCGAAGCCAACCAGGCCGTGGCCCGCATCATGGGCATTGCCCGCAGCCTGGATGGCGTGATCTCGGGCGAACACGGCATCGGTCTGACCAAGTTCGAGTTCCTGGAAGCAGCCGAACTGGCGCCCTTCCAGGACTACAAGCAACGCATCGACCCAAATGGTCATTTCAATGCAGGCAAGCTCATGCCGGGGGCCGACCTGTCCCGCGCCTGGACGCCCAGCTTCAACTTATTGGGCCATGAATCGCTGATCATGCAGCGCAGCGAGATCGGGGCGATCTCCAATGCCATCAAGGACTGTCTGCGCTGCGGCAAGTGCAAACCCGTTTGCGCCACCCATGCCCCCCGTGCCAATCTGCTGTATTCGCCGCGCAATAAAATTCTGGCGACCTCTCTGTTGATCGAAGCGTTTTTATACGAAGAACAAACCCGGCGCGGGGTCAGCATCCGCCACTGGGAGGAATTCGAGGACGTAGGCGACCACTGTACGCTATGCCACAAGTGCTATAACCCTTGCCCGGTGGACATAGACTTCGGCAATGTCTCCATGGATATGCGCGCGCTATTGCGGCGCATGGGCAAAAAATCCTTCAATCCTGGCACCGCCGCCTCTATGTTTTTTCTGAACGCCAAAGACCCGCGCGTCATCAAGGCCACCCGCAGCGTCATGATCGGCATGGGCTACAAGGCACAACGCCTGGCCCATGATCTGCTGGCGCCCATGGCCAAAAAACAGATGGCGCACCCCCCCGCCACCGTGGGCAAGGCCCCGATCCGCGAGCAAGTGATCCACTTCGTCAACAAAAAAATGCCCGGTGGCCTGCCCAAGCAAACTGCCCGCAAACTGCTGGATATCGAAGACCCCAACATCGTCCCCATTATCCGCAACCCGACGGCCACCGCGCCGGACAGCGAAGCTGTGTTTTATTTCCCTGGCTGCGGGTCCGAGCGCCTGTTCTCCCAAGTGGGCCTGGCCACTCAGGCCATGTTGTGGCATGTCGGGGTACAGACCGTCCTGCCCCCCGGCTATCTATGCTGTGGCTACCCGCAGCGCGGCAACGGCCTGACGGACAAGGCCGAACAAATGGTGACCGACAACCGGGTCCTGTTTCACCGCATGGCCACCACCCTGAACTACCTGGACATCAAAACCGTGGTGGTCAGTTGCGGCACCTGTTACGACCAACTGGAAAGCTACGAATTCGACAAGATATTCCCTGGCTGCCGCCTGATCGACATTCACGAATACCTATTGGAAAAAGGCGTGGATATTGCTGGCGTACAGGGGACGCGCTACATCTATCACGACCCCTGCCACACGCCCATGAAGCAGCAAGACCCGATGAAAACCGTGAAATCGCTATTGGGCGAATCGAATGCCATCAAAACCGAACGCTGCTGCGGCGAATCCGGCACCCTGGCTGTCTCGCGGCCCGATATCTCCACCCAGATCCGCCATCGCAAACAAGAGGAACTGGCCAAGAACGCGGCAGCCATTCGGGCCGATGGTTTCCAGGGCGAAGTCAAAATGATTACATCCTGCCCCTCGTGCCTGCAGGGACTGGCCCGCTACGAACAGGATACAGGCTTGTCCGCCGATTACATCGTGGTCGAGATGGCCCGCCATCTGCTGGGCAAGGACTGGCTGCCGGACTACGTCAAGGCAGCCAACGCGGGCGGGATCGAACGCGTCCTGGTCTGAATCAGGACTCTAGTCCGTGTCGAACGCACAGACGGTATAGACCGGCAGGCCCGAGTCCTGTACCGCCTGTGACCCGCCCAGTTCGGGCAGGTCAATGATGGCGGCGGCTTCAGCCACGTTGGCCCCCAGACGCTGCAGCAGACGCGACGCTGCCAGCATGGTGCCGCCGGTGGCGATCAAGTCGTCGATCAACAGCACACGCTGGCCGGGGCGTACGGAATCCGTATGCATTTCGACCGTGGCATTGCCATATTCCAGGGCGTATTCCTCGGCCACCGTGCGATAGGGCAGCTTGCCCTGTTTGCGCACAGGCACAAAACCCAGGTTCAGTTCGTAAGCCAGCACCGAGCCCACGATAAACCCCCGGGCATCAATGCCAGCCACCAGATCCAGGCGCTGGCGCATATAGCGATAGACGAACAGGTCGATCAGCACCCGGAATGAACGCGGGTCCTGCAGCACGGGGGTAATGTCCCGAAACTGCACGCCCGGCTTGGGCCAGTCTGGCACGGTACGAATCGTGTCGCGAATATACTGAGCCGGATCGGTTTGCATGATGGAATCCTGTCAAAGAAAGCTGCGCGGCCACAGTGTAGCGCAGGCGGGTGCGGCCCGGCTGTCCAGAGGCCTGAGCAGCGGGTAAAATCGGCAGATGCACAGCCACCCCCAGCCCCAGCCCCAGCCCGACGCGCTCCATCACAGCGCCCTGCGCACTTTCGACATCGAAATTCAGGCCCTGCAGGCCTTGCGCGGGCGTATCGATCAGCAGTTCCAGCAGGCCGTCCGCCTGATCCTGGATTGCCAGGGGCGCGTGGTCGTCACCGGCATCGGCAAATCCGGCCATATCGCCCGCAAGATCGCCGCCACGCTGGCCTCCACCGGGACACCGGCCTTTTTCATGCACGCCGCCGAAGCCATCCATGGGGATCTGGGCATGCTCACCAGCCAGGATATCGTGCTCGCCATCTCCTATTCCGGCTCGGCCCAAGAACTCATCACCATCATTTCGGTGGCCAAACGCATGGGCGCCCACATCATCGCCATGACCGGCCACCCGGATTCAGAGCTCGCCACCCATGCCGACATCAGCCTGGACGCCGCCGTCGCCCAAGAAGCCTGTCCGCTGAACCTGGCCCCCACCGCCAGCACCACAGCGGCGCTGGTTTTGGGTGACGCCATTGCCGTGGCCTGTCTGGAAGCCCGTGGCTTCAACCGCGATGACTTCGCCCGCTCCCACCCTGGCGGGGCGTTGGGCCGACGGCTACTGACCTCGGTCGCCGACATCATGCGCAGCGGCGCAGCACTGCCCCGGGTATCTCCCGACACCCTGATTCCCGACGCCTTGGCCGAGATGTCCTCCAAGGGCATGGGCATGACCATCGTCCTGGATGGCCAGCGCCCGACCGGCATCTTCACCGATGGCGATCTACGGCGCATGATCGCCCAGCACGGCGACATCCGCGCCCTGCCAGTCTCGGCCGGCATGAGCCACCACCCTCGCACCATCGCCCCCGGCGCTCCGGCCATCGAAGCCGCCAGCATCATGGATACGCACAAGCTCAATCAGATGCTGGTATTGGATGCCGACGGGCTATTATTGGGTGCTTTGCACATGCACGATCTACTCGCCGCCAAGGTCATCTGATGAACGAACTCCCCAGTTTTTCCCACCCTGCCGAAGCCCAGATCCTGGCCCGCATCAGTCCCGACGTCCGCGCCCGCGCCCGCGCCATCCGCCTGATGATCTTTGATGTAGACGGCATCCTGACCGACGGCAGTCTGTGGTACGGCGAACACGGCGAAGCTGCCAAACCCTTTAACGCCCTGGATGGTCACGGATTGCGGCTGCTGCGCGAACAAGGCATCCGGGTGGCCTGGGTCAGTGGCCGCAAGAGCGCCATCACCGCCCGGCGCGCGGCTGAACTGGGCATTGCGCCGGTCCTGCAGGGAATTCACGACAAAATCACCACCGTCGAGGACCTGGCCCGCGAGGCAGGCCTGTCGTTGGATGCGGTCGGCTATATGGGCGACGACATCATCGACCTGCCGGTCCTGCAGCGCGCGGGCCTGGCCGTCAGCGTCCCCAACGCGCCCTTTTACGTCAGCCAAGCCGCACACTGGATCACCAATCTGTCTGGCGGACGCGGGGCCGTGCGCGAATGCTGCGACCTGATCCTGGCTGCTCAAGGCCGCTTGGGCGCGTGCTTCACCGCATCGCTGTCGACCTTGGGTGGTGCCATCCAATGAGGGATCGCCTGCCCGGGCTGGTGGCCGTCCTGTTGCTGGGATTGCTGGTGCTGGGCACTTGGTGGGCATCCGACTACACCCTGCAGTCCATCGAGGTCGATCCGCCCCGCCGCCTGACCCACGAACGAGACTCCTGGGCCAGCGCCTTCGTCATGATCCGCACCGACCCCCAAGGGCATGCCATCAACCGCCTGGAAGGCTCCAGCATGGATCATTTCCCGGACACGGACAGCTATGACATCGCCAATCCCCGTGCCGTTGGCCACCAGCCGGACACCCCAGTCACGGTAGGCACCGCCGACTCTGCCACCCTGGACCAGCACGGCGAACGCATCACCCTGAATGGCAACGCCCATCTGCAACGCCAACCGGATGCCACACATAATCTCCTGGATGTACGCAGCGAACAGCTGATCATCGAGCCCAACCTGGATCTGGTCCATACCGACCGTCCGGCGCTGGTCATCAACGGCAATTCAACCATGCGCGGCCTGGGGATGCGCTACGATAACCGCACCCGCCAACTGAACGTGGAATCCGCCAGCGACGTCAAGATATCCGGCGCCGATCAGGCCAACAAATCCATCGCCCCAACCAAAAACAGCCAACCATGAAAACCTTGCCTCTTGCCTTGTTGGCAGCCGCTGGCTGCCTGGCCCTGGTAGCCAACACGACAGCCGCACCCGCACAGACCGCCCCCGAACCCGATCCCGACACGATCATTCTGTCTGACTCCCTGCACTATGATGACATCAGCAAGACCAGCACCTTCACGGGCAATGTCGTGCTCACACGCGGCCCCATGACCCTGCGGGCTGCCAAGCTCACTACCCACGAAGACGCCCAGGGCAATCAGTTCGGCTCGGCCACGGCGGGCCAGGGCGAGCATGTCACCATCCGCCAGGAAAACCCGGAAAAATTCGAAACCCTGATCGCCACGGGGCTGCAGGCCGATTATGTCGGCCAGTCTGGTGACATCACCCTGACGGGCCAGGCCACCGTCACCCGACAAATCTGCGGCCAAGCCGTCGATAATGTCCGAGGCGCACGGATTATTTATCACCAGAAATCCGGTACCTACGAAGCCTTTGGTGGAAAAAATTCCGCCGCATCGGGGGGGCGGGTGCGATCGCTGGCTCAGTCTCAATCGCGCGTCGACCAGGCCATTGCCAAATGCAAGGCTGGTCAGTCGTGACGTCATCTCTACACACTGAAGCCCCACGCACCGCCGGCAGCCTGCAGGCCATCGGCTTGGGCAAAAGCTTTGGGCGACGCGCCGTGGTGCAGGATGTGTCTCTGTCGGTCGATAGCGGCGAAGTCGTCGGCCTGCTGGGCCCCAACGGGGCGGGCAAGACCACCAGTTTTTACATGATTGTGGGCCTGATCCCCGCCGACACCGGGCGGATTGTGATCGATCACCACGAGGTCACCGGCGTCCCGATGCACCGACGCGCCCGTCTGGGCCTGTCCTATCTGCCCCAGGACGCATCCGTGTTTCGCCGCCTGACGGTAGAACAAAACATCCGTGCCGTCCTGGAACTTCAGCGCGACACCAATGGCCAGGCGCTGTCCAGACATGACCTGGAAGAACGCCTGGAATCACTGATCGACGAGCTGCAAATCGAACATATCCGGCGCAACATGGCCTTGTCTTTGTCCGGCGGAGAACGCCGCCGGGTGGAAATTGCCCGGGCGCTGGCCACCCACCCGCGGTTTATTTTGCTGGACGAGCCTTTTGCCGGGGTCGACCCGATTGCCGTGATCGAAATCCAACGCATCGTGCAGTTTTTACGGGGTCGCAATATCGGGGTGCTGATCACCGATCACAATGTGCGCGAGACCCTGGGGATCTGTGACCGCGCCTATATCATCAGCGAAGGCCGGGTACTGACCAGCGGCCATCCCAACGAAATCGTCGACAACGAAGCCGTGCGCCAAGTCTATCTGGGCAAAAACTTCCGAATGTAGCCGATCCCACTATATTACCTTTTTTCACCCCCCTTGCTGGGTTTTCTGCAATCGGTACACTAAAGCCATCGTGATCACACAGGAGACCATCTTTGATCTTCACCTTGGTTTACACGACAGTACCTTTGTTTCCCTGCAAGGAGTCCGCACTATGAGCCTGACAATCACCGGTCGCCATCTGGAAATCACCCCCGCCATCCGCGAATATGTACACACCAAGACAGCTCGCGTCTTACGGCACTTCGATCAGGTCATCGATACCCAGGTCCTGCTCTCCATCCAGCCACTGAAACACACGGCCGAGATCACCATGCGTCTGCGTGGCAAGGACTTGCATTGCGAAGCCACGGATGAAAATCTGTATGCGGCCATCGATTTATTGGTCGACAAGGTCGACCGTCAGGTGATCAAATACAAATCCAAGGCTCAAACCTACGCCCACGAACCCGCCAAACGCATGGACATCCACGCTGAATAAGATGCGCGTTCACCTGACTATCCACTGATAGCCAGCATGTATCATGGCCTCGCAGCAATGCTTCGGGGCCATGTTGACGTCTGGCCCCCTATAATGTTGTGATGAACCTCAGCTCCCGCATTCTGCCACCTGACAACATTGCCCTGGACCTGGCAGCCACCAGCAAGAAACGCGCCTTTGAACACGCGGGCTTGCTGTTTGAAAACAACCAGGGCGTGGCACGCATGTCGGTGTTCCACAGTCTGTTGGCGCGCGAGCGCCTGGGCTCCACCGCCCTGGGCCATGATGTCGCTATACCGCATGGTCGCCTGAAAGACCTGCGCGAGCCCCACGCGGCCTTCATCCGGCTGGCCAACCCCATCCGCTTTGACGCCAACGACGGGCGCACGGCGCGACTGTTGTTTTTTCTGCTGATGCCCGAAGCCGCCACCCAGACTCATCTGGATCTGCTGGCCGGGATCGCCCGCCTGTTGTCTGACGCCCAGGTGCGCCATACTTTGGCGCATTCCACCGACCCCCAGGAAATCCACCAACTGATTCTCGGCGGCGGTGCTGCCCAGCCCACTGACCATGCTGACCATCCAAGAACTGATCCGCGATAACACCGAAAAAATCACCTTCACCTGGCTGGCCGGCCAAGAAGCCGCCGCCGAGCGTGCGATTCCGGATACCCGCGAGGCCGCCGCTGACCTGGTGGGCCACCTGAACCTGATTCACCCCAGCCGCATCCAAATTTTCGGCGCTGAGGAAATCGCCTATTACCAACGCCTGGACCCCAAGCTCCGCCGCCATCACCTGGAAGGCCTGGTCGCCGGAGGTGTGCCGGCCATCGTCCTGGCGGGCGACACCGAGGCCCCCGCCGACCTGCAGGCCTTTTGCCAAGAATTCTCAATTCCGCTTGTGGGCACCCCCACCGACGCTGCCCACCTGATCGACCTGCTGCGCATCTACCTGGGCAAGCGCATCGCACCAAAGACCACCGTGCATGGGGTATTCATGGATGTGCTGGGCCTGGGCGTGTTGATCACCGGAGAATCCGGCCTGGGGAAAAGCGAGCTCGCACTAGAATTGATTTCACGGGGCCACGGGCTGGTGGCGGACGATGCGGTCGAACTCTCTCGCACCGCCCCTAATTTCGTCGAAGGCCAATGCCCCGCCCTGCTGCAAAACCTACTGGAAGTTCGCGGCCTGGGCCTGTTGGATATCCGCACCATCTTCGGCGAAACCTCGGTACGCCGTAAAATGAAAATCAAACTCATCGTGCACCTGGTGCGCCTGACCCCTGATAATTTCGAGCGCCTGCCCATGCAGGACCAATACCAGGACATCCTGGGCATCCCCATCCGCCGCGTGATGCTGCAGGTCGCCGCAGGTCGCAACCTGGCCGTCCTGGTCGAGGCAGCCGTACGCAACACCATCCTCAGTCTGCGCGGCATCGACACCATGAACGACTTCATTGAACGCCAGGCATTGGCTATCATGGAAAGCACCCGCGATAAACGCCCTTAGGCCCATCATGCTCAACATCGTCCTCATCACCGGCATCTCCGGCTCAGGCAAATCCGTCGCCCTGCGCATGCTGGAAGACACGGGCTATACCTGCATCGACAACCTGCCCGCACGTTTTCTGCACGAATTCATCGCCAATACCCGCGAAAACGGCCTAGAGCGTGTGGCCGTCGCGATCGATGTGCGCACCCCCGGCGATCTGGACGAACTCCCCGGCATTTTGACCAGCCTGCGCGCCATGGGCACCGCGCTGCACGTGGTCTTTTTGGATGCAGACGACCACACCCTGATGCAGCGCTACTCAGAATCCCGGCGCCGCCACCCCCTGACCGACCGCCTTCAAGCCGAAGGCCACGATGCCTCGCTGCAGGACTGCATTGCCCGCGAACGCGAACTCCTGGCCCCCCTGCGGGACCAGGAACACGTGATTGACACCTCCGACCTGACACCCGGCCAGTTGCGCAGTTGGGTACGCGATCTGGTCCAGGCCACCCGCGCATCCATCATCCTGACCTTCGAGTCCTTTGCCTATAAGCGCGGCGTCCCCCACGATGCCGATCTGGTCTTCGACGTCCGCTGCCTGCCCAACCCCCACTATGACCCGCTGCTGCGCCCGCTGACGGGTCGCGATGCTCCGGTGGCTGCCTGGCTGGCACAGTTCGGCAGCGTCGAGGCCATGATCCAGGACATCAGCGGGTTCATCCGAAAATGGCTGCCCCTGTACATGCAGGACACCCGCAACTACCTCACCATCGCCATTGGCTGTACGGGCGGCCAACACAGGTCTGTCTATGTCACCGAACAACTCGCCAGCCGCTTTGCCGACCATGCCCCCCTGCTGGTGCGCCACCGCAACCCGCTGTTGCACAGGCCCGCCCCATGATGCCGCCAGCGGCCCCCCAGCAGGCAGCGCAGCCTCATTGGCGGCTGCTGGGCATCGCCCTATTGTGCGTGCTGCTGGCCGTGCTGGCGGGTTGTGCATCCCGTTCTGGTGGCTACTACAAGGATGACGGCCCAGGCAGCCGCATCCCCCCGGATATCGCCTCTATCCCGGATGCCGTGCCGCGCATCGAGCGCCATGCACCCGCAAACTTCCGGCCTTACGATATCTTCGGGGTTCGCTACACGCCGATTGCAGAAAACCAAGCCTACCGCCAGGAAGGCATTGCCTCCTGGTATGGACGAAAATTTCACGGTGCAAAAACAGCCAATGGCGAAACCTACGATATGTACGCCATGACCGCCGCCCACCCCACCCTGCCCATTCCCAGCTATGCGCGGGTCACCAGCAAGGTCAACGGGCGTTCGGTCACGGTGCGCATCAATGACCGCGGCCCATTCCACCCTGGCCGCATCATTGATCTATCCTATGTGGCCGCCGCAAAACTCGGCCTGATCGGCCCAGGCAGCGGCCGTGTCACCGTACAAGCCATTACCAACGCCAATATTCTGGCAGGCAACTACCCTGGCGCATCTGGCTCTGTCGCCGCCATCCCGGTATCCAGCCAGCCCGCCGCCCAGCCCATCGCAGCCCCCCCAGCCACCACCAGGCAGGCGGGCCTGATGGCGGCCAGCCCCATGATGGGCAACGGGATTTATCTGCAATTCGGGGCGTTTTCCTCGGCGGACAATGCCCAGGCACTGGCCCAACGGGTCAATACCCAGATGGACAGCACCCTGGGCCAGGCCATCGTCAGCCACCAGCCGCCGCTGTATAAGGTCTTGCTCGGGCCATTTGCTTCCAGGGACCATGCCCACCAAACCGCCGGCACACTGGCATCCAACGTAGGCTTTGACCCTGTCGTAGCCCTGATTCAGGGGCTTTGACGCAAGGCCCACTGATACAGGCGGTCACGCGGCACGCCAGTGGCTGCCGCCCCGATACGGGCAGCATCGCGCACCGATAACTCGGCCAATAATGCCTGCATGACGCGTAGCTGATCGGGCGACAGGTCATCGGAAATCTCGGCGGTCGCTGGGGCAGCATGCAAAATCAAGACGAACTCTCCTTGGGTGCGATGCGCGTCCTGAGCCAGCCACTCGGCGACCTGCCCCAGCGGCAAGGTATGGATTTCCTCAAAACGTTTGCTTAATTCGCGCGCCAAGGTCAGCACCCGATCTGGGCCAGCCAGATCCCGCAGATCCTCCAGCGCCGCCTGCAGGCGATGTGGTGTTTCAAACAACACCACGGGAATCGTCCAGCCCAGCCAGCGGGCCAGCCACTTACGCCGGGCCAGGGGTTTAGAGGGCATGAATCCGGCAAACGCAAAACCTGGGTCTTCGTCACGCGTGGCGCCACTGGCCATCAAGGCCGCCACGACCGCGCTAGGCCCAGGCAGCGGCACCACCCGGTAGCCTGCGGCCTGCACCTGACGCACGATGCGCGCCCCCGGGTCGCTGACTGCCGGGGCGCCGGCATCGGACACCAGGGCAATGCGTTCACCGCCGGACAGGCGCTGAATGATGAGCTCCGCAGCCTGTTGTTCGTTATGGCGATGCGCCGCCATCAGCGGCGTGGAAATCCCCCAGGCATCCAGCAACTGGCGGGTGGTGCGGGTATCCTCGGCCGCAATGGCGTCGCAGCGGCGCAGGGCCTCCCAGGCCCGCAGGCTGAGATCCCCCAGATTGCCGATCGGCGTGGCCACGACATACAAGCTGGCCTCGGGCCAATGCTGGCCAGCCACCTGTTCGGCGTGACGTTTCCATGTCAACGCCGTTTCGTCCAGCGAGGCTTGCGTCATACTGAAATCCTCAAAGTTGAAATTGCCCCACCCATGCCGATGGATTTCCTGACCGACGCCCATGGCCGTGCCCAGCTTGCCCAGCAACTGGCCCGCAAACGCAGAATCCGGGCCATCCAGGCCGCTGCCCGGCGGCAGCCCCTGCAGGCCTGGCGCCAGCCACTGACCCCAGGATCGCCCAGCCAGCGCCAAGGTCACGCGGCCGAATCCCGCGCCTGCAACTATTTGATACAACAGGGGGCGCGCATCCTGGTCCGCAATCTGCACTGTAAGGCAGGTGAAATCGACGTGCTGGCCTATCTGGATGGCACGTTGATCTTCATCGAGGTGCGTCAACGCAAGCATGGCCGCTATGGCGGAGCCGCCGCCAGTGTAAACCGGACCAAGCAGGCCCGCCTGATCCGGGCCGCCAGGTATTTTCTGCCCACTATCTGTCGCCATTATTTTGCCGGGCATGAACCCCCCTGCCGCTTTGACGTCATCAGTGTACAAATGGATAAAATCGACTGGATCGCTGATGCCTTTCGCCTATGAAAGTCATGCGATAATCATCTTATGGACATGACCTCTAGAATGACATCGCATTTCGACGATGCCATCGACACATTCAAATCCAGCGCCCGCGAACTCGCCCCCGCACTTGCCACAGGGGCTGATCTGCTGTTTGGCGCCTTGACCAACAACGCCCGCATCCTGGCCTGCGGCAATGGCGGATCGGCGGCTGATGCCCAGCACTTCGTGGCAGAACTTGTTGGCCGCTTCGAGCGCGACCGCCTGCCCCTGGCCGGCATTGCCCTGAATACCGACACCTCCATCATGACGGCAGTCGGCAACGACTACAGCTTTGCCTCCATCTTCGAGCGCCAGGTCAACGCCCTGGGGCAGCCTGGCGATGTGCTGGTGGCGATTTCCACCAGCGGCAACTCGCCCAACATCATCAAGGCCATTGAAGCCGCCCACGAACGCGAAATGCAGGTCATTGCCCTCTCGGGCAAGGGCGGCGGCCAGATCAACAGCCTGCTCTACGAAACCGACATTCATCTGTGCGTGCCACACGACCGCACCATGCGCATCCAGGAAGTCCATATTCTGCTGCTGCATGCCCTGTGCGACGGCATTGACGCCCTGTTGCTCGGAGACCCGCTCTGATGCCTGCTTGCCTGCCCCGCCACCTGTCTCGCGCCTTGCTGGTCCTGACCTGCCTGTCTGCTCTGTCGGGCTGCGGCCTGCTGGTGGTGGGTGGCGCCGCCGCGACCACGGCAGCCGTGGCAACTGACCGCCGCACGGCGGGCGAACAGGTCGACGACCAGACCATCGAACTACGGGCCGCCAACGACATGACCAAGGCTTTCGGTGACACCGCCCGGATTACCGGGATGTCCTACGCCGGCAGGCTGCTGCTGGTGGGCGACGTACCCACCGAGGCCGACCGCCAAAAAGCCGCAGACATCGCCCGCGTCATCCCCCAGGTCACCAGCGTGGATAACTATCTCCGGGTGGGCGATCTCACCGCACTCAGCGTCCGCTCCAACGACACCTGGATCACCTCGAAGGTCAAAACCCAGATGGTGGCGACCAAGGGGGTTCCTTTTCGCACCATCAAGATCACCACCGAGCGCGGCGTGGTCTATCTGATGGGCAAGGTCACGGCCACCGAAGGCGACATCGCCGCCAAGACCGCTGCAGGTGTCAGCGGGGTCAACCAGGTCATCAAATTATTCCAGATCGTCTCCCGGGAAAGCCTCATCACGGATGATGGAAAACCGGCTCCGGTTGTCGATCCTGCTTCTCCCAGCGCCACCACGTCACCGCCGGTTGGCGATAGCGCGGGCGCACAAACCATGCCTGTGCAATGAAAAAAATCTTTCTCGGCCTGGCTGCAGTCGTCGCGATTGGCGGGGCTGCCGCCCTCTGGCAATCTCAGGGTGCCGCCCAGGCCGCACCCAATGTGGCTTTTACTGACCTCCAGGGCAATACTGTCACCACCCAGGACCTGCGCGGCAAGGTCGTGCTGGTCAAATTCTGGGCCACCAGTTGCACCACCTGCATCGCCCAGATGCCCGACACCATCCGCCACTACCAAGAACTGAAATCCCAAGGTTTCGACACCATCGGCGTGGCCATGGAATACGACCCGCCCAGCTACGTCAGAAACTACACTGAAACCCGGAAATTGCCGTTTCCCGTGGTGCTCGACTCTCAGGGCGCCATCGCCAAGGCCTTTGGCGATATCCGCCTGACCCCCACCGCGATTCTCATCGACAAACGCGGCAACATCATCAAGCGCTACCTGGGCAATTATGACGAACAGGCCTTCATGGCCACCGTAGAAAAGGCACTGGCCTCATGACCTCTCCTGCAGATACTTCCCCAGCCCTTTCAGCCGCCATCCAGGCTGAAGTCCTGTCCGAGGCCCTGCCCTATATCCGCCGTTTCCACGGCAAGACCGTCGTCATCAAATACGGCGGCAACGCCATGACCGACGAGCACCTGCAGCGTACCTTCGCCCACGACGTAGTGTTGCTGAAGCTCGTCGGGCTCAACCCCATTGTCGTCCACGGGGGCGGCCCACAGATCAATAGCGCCCTGAAACGCATCGGCAAGGAAGGCACCTTCATCCAGGGCATGCGCGTCACCGACGCCGAAACCATGGAAGTCGTCGAATGGGTCCTGGGGGGCCAGGTCCAGCAGGATATCGTCATGATGGTCAACGAGGCCGGCGGCAAGGCCGTGGGCCTGACCGGCAAGGACGGCTGCATGATCCAGGCCCGCAAAAAACTCATGCCCGACCCCGATCACCCAGGCGAAACCCTGGACATTGGCTTTGTGGGCGACATCGAACGCATCGAACCCGCCGTGGTCAAGGCCCTGCAGGATGACCAGTTCATCCCCATTATTTCATCCATCGGCTACGGCGAAGACGGCCAGGCCTACAACATCAATGCCGATGTCGTGGCGGGCAAGATGGCCGAGGTCCTGGGGGCTGAAAAACTCGTCATGCTGACCAATACCCCGGGTGTGCTGGACAAATCCGGCAAGCTCCTGCGCAGCCTGTCCGCCCAGACCATCGACACCCTGTTCCAGGACGGCACGCTGTCGGGCGGCATGCTGCCCAAGATCTCCTCGGCACTGGACGCGGCCCGCTACGGCGTCAATTCCGTCCACATCATCGATGGGCGTGTGCCGCACTGCCTGCTGCTGGAAATCCTGACCGACCGCGGGGTCGGCACCATGATCAGTTCGCACTGATGACGCCGCTGCGCCCCCTGAGCCCACTGCGCCGGGGGCGGCCCATCGCCGCAGACGATCCCGTCTGGCTGTTCGACCTGGACAATACCCTGCACGACGCCTCGCGCGGGATTTTTGCCCAGATCGATCAGCGCATGGGCACTGCCGTGGCCCAGGCCCTGGGGGTGCCGCATGATCAAGCCGATCAGTTACGCCGCCGCTACTGGCAGCGCTATGGGGCTACCGCCATTGGCCTGGCCCGCCACCACGGGGTGAATCTGCAGCAATTCCTGGCGACCTGCCATGATTTTGATGTGCGCCCGCTGGTCCATGCCGAAACCGGCCTGAAAGCCCGTCTACGAGCCCTGCCGGGCACCCGCATCATCCTGACCAATGCCCCGGGACATTATGCCCGTCGGGTGCTGGATGCATTGGGCATCGCACAGGAATTCGACGGCTTGTGGGCCATCGACCACATGATGCCCATGGGGCTGCCCCGCCCCAAGCCTTCCCTGGCGCTGATGCGACAGATCATCGCCAGGCTGGACGTCCCGCCCCAGCGCATCATCCTGGTGGAAGACACCCTGAAAAACCTGAAATCCGCCCGCCAGGCGGGCATGCGTACCGCCTATCTATACCACCCGGGCTCGCCATTTGCGCGCCAGCAGCACGGGCGCAACCTATATGTGGATGTACGGGTCAATCGCCTGAGCACGCTGCTGCTGCAGGCCCACGCCGGGCGCATACCGGACAGGCCGGGTCGCGCCTGAAACGAATGGTGTGCCATTGCATGCGCAAGGCATCCACCGACAGCAACCGCCCCACCAGGGGCTCGCCCATGCCGACGATCAGCTTGATGGCCTCGGCGGCCTGCACGCTGCCCACCATGCCCAGCAGCGGCCCCAACACCCCGGTCGTGGCACAGCGCAGCTCCTCGACATCATCGGCCTCTGGGAACAAGCAGCAATAGCAGGGTGAGTCGTCGCGGCGCAAGTCATACACACTGACCTGGCCGGAAAATTTGATTGCCGCCCCGGACACCAGCGGCGTACCAGTGGCCACACAGGCCCGATTGATGGCATGGCGGGTGGCAAAATTATCACAACAATCCAGCACCAGATCGACGCCGGCCGCCAATTCACGCAACCGCACATCATCCAGACGCTCGACCAGGGCCTGCACCTGGATGTCGGGATTCAGCGCCAGTAAGGCCTGGCGGCCGGATTCGGCCTTGGCCCGGCCCAGGCCGACAGTGGTGTGCAGGATCTGGCGTTGCAGGTTGCTGAGTTCGACCACGTCGTCATCCACCAGCAACAGCTGGCCCACCCCGGCAGCCGCCAGATACAGGGCAGCCGGTGAACCCAGCCCCCCGGCACCGACGATCAGTACCCGCGCCGCCAGCAGGCGCTCTTGGCCTTCGACGCCCAGTTCGTCCAGCAAAATATGCCGGGCGTAGCGCATCAATCGCGCATCGTCGTCCAGGGCTGTCGATTGAGCAGACATGATTACTGGACTTTGATCAGACCGTCTGGCGTGACCCGGTAGCGATCGACAGGCCCCTGGGCACCGCCGTCATTCAGGGTTTTTTTTTCAGCCAAGGGGGCAGGGCTGGCCTGAGCGGCATCCGCCACACCTGCGGCGGCACGGGCCTGTCGCACCAGCACAGGGTCGGATTTCAGCACCGGACGGCCTTGCAGGGCATTAATGGCCTGCTGCAGTTGCCAATCATCTTCACCACCGAATTTGAACATCTTGATTTCGCCTGGGACAAAGTCGTCAGCAACCGCGTCCGCATCAACGGCAGGGTCTGCGTCTTCGGCCTGGTCGCCCAGGTGGTGCCGCAAATCGACCTCGCGCTGCATATGAAAGAGATTGCCTGCGGCGCTGTCATCCACCTGATGGTCGGGCATCACGCCGGTATTCTGGATGGAGCGGCCGCTAGGCGTGTAATACCGCGCCGTGGTGAGCTTGATCCCGGTGTCCTCGCTGAGTTGCAACAGGGACTGCACCGAGCCCTTGCCGAAGGTGCGATTGCCGAGGATCTGGGCGCGCTTGTAGTCCTGCAGGGCGCCGGCCACGATTTCGGAAGCGGACGCCGAGCCGATATTGACCAGCACCACCATGGGCACGCTGCGCGTCCAGGTCGGCAAAGCGACATTGATATCGACCCCATGATCGCGATTTGGAGCGCGTGCGTAGAATTCTTCGTTGGAGGACGGAATACGGCCCTTGGTGGACACCACCAGCTTACCGGGATCAATGAAGACCGACGTCACGCCGATGGCCGCATTCAACAGGCCGCCCGGGTCATTGCGCAGGTCCAGAATCAGCCCCTTGGGGGCTTGTTTTTTAGAGAAATCGGCCAAAAGCTTGATCAGATCGGCGGTTGTGCGTTCCTGGAACTGACTGATGCGGACATAGGCAATGCCATTGGCCAGCATTTCACCCCGCACGCTCTGGGTCTTGATGATCTCGCGCACAATATGAAACTTCAGGGGCTTGGGGCTGCCAACACGCTGCACGGTCAGATCAATCGACGTGCCGGGTTCGCCGCGCATTTTCTTGACCGCTTCGTTCAGGGACAGGTCTTTGGTGGGCTGGCCGTCAATCTGCGTGATCAGGTCGCCCGTCAGGATACCGGCCCGGGCAGCGGGCGTGTCCTCGATGGGGGCAATGACCTTGGGCATATTATCCTGGGTGCCGATCTCGATGCCCAGGCCGCCAAAACCGCCCCGCGTGATGTCCTGCATCTGCTTATAGCCGTCCTCGTCCAGATACAGGGAATGCGGGTCCAGATCGGCAAACAGGCCTCGGATGGCGTCATTGATCAGTTGCTGGTCGGCGACGGGCTCGACATAGCTGGCTTTAATCGCGCCATAGACATTGGCAAACTGCTGCAGGCCTTTCAAGGGCAGGGGCTCGGCCTTTTGGGCCGCTGCCGTGATTCCCAGGCTGACCATGATCCCAGCCAGAAACCCCACCAGAATCCAGCCAAATGATTTTTTGTTTCGGATGCCCATGCATATCCCTAAGCGTGTCACTAAGCGTGCGTCCATGCGCCAAAAATACCTGTCTTGCGGTCAAAACCCCAGCAGGAAAACATAGCGCACCAAACTCAGCATAGTACAGAAACCTTAAGGCTTCAGCCATAGCTGGGGATTGATTGGCGCCCCCTGATGACGCAATTCAAAATACAGACCAGGATCGACCTGACCTCCGGTGGCCCCCACCTGCGCCACCACATCGCCCTGGCGCACGATATCGCCGACTTGCTTGAGCAGCACCTGGTTATAGCCATATACACTGAGATATTGCTGACCGTGATCGACGATCAGCAAATTGCCAAAACCGGCCAGCCAACTGGCATACACCACCCGGCCTGGGGCCACGGTGCGCACGGGCGCGCCGGCAGCGGCACGCAGCACGACACCACGCCACAGGCCACCATCAGGCCGCTGGGCGCCAAACCGCCCTTGAGTCTCGCCGGCCACCGGTCTGGGCAGGTTTTTCTTCAGCCCGGCAAAGCCCTGTTCCGGAATCTCTGCCTCGGACGCTGACTGGGCTGCAGCCGCCTGCGCAGCCTTAGCCTCTTGAACTTCCTTGGCTTCTTGAGCTTCCTTGGCTTCCTTGGCTTCTTTATTAGCCTCCCGGGCCTGAGCCTGGGCGCGATCCTGACGCGCCTGATCGTTGGCCTGGCTGGCTGCCGCTTGCTCTGCCGCTGCCCGATCAGCCGCTTCCTTGGCCGCCTGCTCGCGGCGGGCCTTTTCAATCTGAGCACGACGGGCCTGCTCGGCCCGTTCTTTGGCAAGACGCTCGGCTTCGGCCTTCAAGGCCGCCTGACGGCGAATTTCAGCCTGGGCGATTTCTTTTTCCAGGGATTCGATCAGCCCCCCCAAACGCGCATCCCGCGCCTGAAGGTCTGTGGCCTGGCGTTGGTCGTCCTTCAGGCGGGCCTGCACCTGGGCCAGAACCTGGCGATGCTGCGCCTGCTGGCCTTGCAAGGATTGCTTTTCTGCCTGAGTCTCGGCTTGCAGCGTTTCGAGTTCGGCCTGGCTGGCATCCGTCTGCTGCTGCAGATCAGCCAAACGAACCACCGTGCCTTGCAGGGTCTGCAAAATATCGGCGCGTGCCCGCGACACATACGCCAGATACGTCAGTTCACGCCCGATGTCCTGGGGGTCCCGACCCGACAGCAGGGCAGTCCAGGGCGACAGGCCGCTGGCGTACTGGGCACGCAGTTGGTCGGCCAGCGCCTGGCGCTGGCGCTCGAACTCGGCACCCTGCTGCTGGCGGGCGGCCTGCAGCCGCTGCAAGGACGCATCCAGCGCCTGATGGCGCTGCTCCAGGTCATGCAAACGCCGACTGATATCGGAAATCGCCTGCTCGGAGTCCTTCAGGGCCGCGCTGGCATCCTGGCGAGCCGACTCCGAGGATTCGATGCGCTTTCGCAGCACGTCGATCTGCTCGCGCAAAGCGGCACGATCCTGCTGTGCCTGAGACTGGCGGGTCTGCAGGGAAGACTGTGCCTGGACGCAGAACACGGCCAGCCCCAGCGCCAGCCCCAAGCCGAAACGACGCATATCAGGCCTGAGCTGCCTTGCCCTGGTTGGCCACGGCCTGCATGGCGGCACGGATCTGGTCCTGGTCGCCCAGATAATAGTGACGCAAGGGCCGCAGATCGTCGTCCAGTTCGTAGACCAGCGGCTGACCGGTGGGAATATTCAAGCCAATGATATCGGCATTGGAAATACCGTCCAGGTGCTTGATCAGCGCCCGCAGACTGTTGCCGTGGGCCGACACCAGGACTTGTTGGCCGGCGCGGATGGCCGGGGCAATGGCCTCGTCCCAGAACGGCACGACCCGGTCGACCGTATCACGCAGGCACTCGGTGGCCGGCAGCCGGTCGGCCGGCACCTGGCGATAGCGGACATCGAACTGCGGATGACGCGGATCGTCGAGGGCCAGGGGGTCTGGGGCGATATCATAGGCCCGGCGCCACTGCAGCACCTGAGCCTCGCCATACTGGGCGGCGGTCTCGGCTTTATTCAAACCTTGCAAAGCACCGTAGTGGCGCTCGTTCAGATGCCAGTCCAGACGAATCGGGGTGTGGATGGCGTCCATCGCATCCAGCGCCAGCCATAATGTACGGATGGCGCGCTTCAGTACCGAAGAAAACGCCAGATCAAAGACGTAGCCCTGCTGGCGCAGCAGCTCGCCGGCTTGACGCGCCTGTGCCCTGCCGGTGTCGGTCAGATCCACATCGGTCCAGCCGGTGAAGCGGTTTTCCAGGTTCCATTGGCTCTCGCCATGGCGCATAAGGACCAGTTTGTGCATGATATAAACGCCTGCAAAGTTGAAAACTGTGGACCATTTTATAATCCTCCAGCATACAATTCTTTCTGACCCCCGTTACAGGAACCACTGTGGACTTTTTACTTAGCGAGAACAACCTCTGGATCCTGCTGATCGCCCTGGCATCCGGCGCCATGCTGCTGTGGCCCAACCTAGGGCGTGGACGCTCGGTGCCGCGTCTGGCCGTGGCGGATGCTGTGCAGCAGATCAACAACGACCAAGGCCTCTTTGTCGACATCCGCCCTGCGGATCAATTCAAGACCGGCCACATCCCCCAGGCACGTAATATTTCCCTGGATACGCTTGAGTCCCACCTGGGCACCCTGCCCCAGGACAAGCCCATCGTCCTGGTCGACGCCCGTGGCCGCGAGAGCGCCCGCGCCGTCGCCCAGTTGCGCAAGCACGGCTTTAAACAGGTATCCTGCCTGGATGGTGGCCTAGCTGCATGGGCCGAAGGCGGCATGCCGCTCAAAAAATCCTGACCTTATTTTTATTATGGCTAACATCACCATGTACTGCACCACCGTGTGCCCCTACTGCACACGGGCCGAGATGCTGCTGAAACAACGTGGCGTCCAGGATATCCATAAAATCTACATCGACCGCGACCCTGCCCAGCGCTCCACCATGATGGAACGCACCGGTCGGCGCACTGTCCCTCAGATTTACATCGACGAACACCACATCGGTGGTTTCGATGACCTGGCCGCCCTGGATCGCGCCAATGGCCTGCTGCCGCTGCTGCAGGCCTGATCCTGTTCAACCCTCTGACTTACTCTTGCACGGAAACATCCATGTCTGAAGAAAACCAATCTGCCAACGGCCAAGCACCCAGCTTTGGTCTGCAACGCACCTACGTTAAAGACCTCTCCCTCGAAATGCCCAACGCCCCTGGCATTTTCCTGGAGCAAGAAGGCCCCACCGTCGAGGTCTCCATCCAGGTCGGTGGCCAGCAACTGGCTGAATCCGTGTTCGAATCCGTCGTCACCGCCACCGTCACCACGCGCATTGGCGACAAAATCCTGTATCTGGTCGAACTCAGCCAGGCCGGCATCTTCGAGGCCTCCAACATCCCGCCCGAGCAGCTCGACCCGCTGCTTGGCATCGTCTGCCCGACCATGCTGTACCCGTATCTGCGCGCCAATGTGGCCGATGCCATCACCCGCACCACCCTGCCGCCGCTGCATCTCAGCGAAATGAACTTCCAGGCCCTGTACGAACAGCGTCTGGCCCAGCAACAAGGCGGCGAACCGGCCCAGGGCGAAGACTCCGGCCTGATCCTGCCGCCGGGCGCGCGTAACTAAACCCGCACACGGCCCCAGCATGCATCCCGTACAGCTGACGATCCTGGGCGCCGGCAGCTGGGGCACCGCCCTGGCTGCACTGGCCTGTCGTCAGGCCGATACGCTGCTCTGGGCCCGCGACCCTGCCGTGGCCCACTCGATCCAGCAAGACCACCACAACCCGCGCTACCTGCCCGGCATTGCCCTACCCGATGCGCTACAGGCCACCCACGATTGGGCAGCAGCGCTGGCTCACCTGCGCCAGGGGCCAGCCGATGCCATACGTCTGGTCGTGCTGGGGGTGCCCATGGCCGGGCTGGCCGACGTCTGCCTGCGCCTGTCCCAGGACCTGCCCCAGGCTTCTGTCGACCCGGTGCATCTGCTCTGGACCTGCAAAGGCATCAGTCCGGACACCCGGCAGTGGCCGCACCAGATCATTGATGGCGCCCTGCCACAACGACCCTGGCTGCAGGCCGGCGTGTTGTCGGGGCCTTCTTTTGCCCGCGAAGTCGCCCAGGGGCTGCCGGTCGCATTGACGCTGGCCAGTACCGAAGTCGAAACCGGCCTGGCTGCCCAGGCAGCATTCCATGGCCGTCAGGCGCGTATCTACACCACTCATGATGTCATCGGCGTCGAAGTCGGCGGGGCGCTTAAAAACGTCATGGCGATTGCCTGCGGCATCAGCGACGGCTTGCAGCTGGGCACCAATGCCCGGGCCGCGCTGATTACTCGCGGCTTAGCGGAAATCCAGCGACTGGGGGTAGCGCTGGGCGGACGCGCAGAGACCTTCATGGGGCTGACGGGCCTGGGCGACCTGGTCCTGACCGCGACGGGCGATCTGTCCCGCAACCGCCAGGTGGGGCTTGCACTGGGCCAGGGAAAATCCCTGCATGCCATTCTGGCGGATGGCATGACCGCCGAGGGCGTGCGCTGTGCCCAGGCGGCATTGGCACTCAGCCAGGATCACGGACTGGATCTGCCGATCATCGAGGCGGTCTGCCAGGTGCTGTTCGATGGGGTATCGCCCCGCCACGCGGTCGCCAGCCTGCTGGCTCGGGACGCCCGCGCCGAATAAGCCGCTACCACAGCAGCCAGAACCCTGACTGGGGATTCGGCCTCCCCCCACAGATCAAGCCACGCCTCGGGGCTGTTGCTTAGACGCCCCCGGCATAGCCGGTCTGACGCCAGGCCTCGAACACCGTCACCGCCACCGCATTGGACAGATTCAAGCTGCGTTGCTGCGGCCGCATCGGCAGGCGGATACGCTGGGCAGACGGAAAAATCGCCAGTTGTTCATCCGACAAGCCGGCGGTCTCGCGGCCAAAGACAAACACATCCCCCGGCTGCAATGGGCATTGCGCAATCAGCGATGAGCCCCGCGTGGTCAAGGCAAACCGCCGCGCGGGGTCTCCGCCGATCGCGGCCAGCGCCTGGCTCAGGCTGTCATGCACCTGCATGGAAGCCCATTCGTGATAATCCAGCCCCGCCCGACGCATGCGGGCGTCGTCCAGCGGAAAGCCCAAGGGGCGCACCAGATGCAAAAATGTGCCGGTATTGGCCGACAGCCGAATGATATTGCCGGTATTGGGTGGAATTTCCGGTTCAACAAGAACGATGTTAAACATGGGTATAGGACAGAGCTTCAGTCGGCTGTATTGTAAAGCGCGATCCCGGCAGCACCGTGCGACCCAACACCCAGCCTTGCACCTGGACCACCCCGGCAGCCTTAAGCGCCGTGGCGACGGCCTGCATGGTGGCCCCCGTGGTCAGCACATCATCCACGACCGCCACCCGGGCACCAGACAGGGGAATCGCGCGACGATACCGGGACAGCAGCCCGCCCTGAATATCCGTCGCATCACAGACGTACAGCCCCATTTGCGCCTGCAGCCGCCGATCCCGGCCCAAGTCGGCCTGTTTGGTGCCATCATGATGGCGGCGCACGCCATCCAGGCAATACGCCAGACCCAGGCGCCGCGCCAGCAGGCGGGCGATTTCCGCCGCTGGACTGAAGCCGCGATCGCGCACGCCCTGACGGCGGGCCGGTACCGGCACAATCCAATCGGGCGGGGCCTGCAACACCCCGGCCCGCTGCACGGCCTGGGCCAGATGATCCGCCAGCACCGCAGCCAGGGACAGGCGGCAGCGAATTTTATAATCATGAATCAGCGTACGGCCCAGCCCCGCATAGGCAAAGGCCGCCACAATCTGTTCATAGGCCACCCCGCCGGGCGGACAATCCGGACAGACGCCAGCCACCAGCGGGTGCAAACAGATCCGGCAACCCGGAATCGCGGGATTCCAGGCCAGCGCCGCCCGGCACGCCGCACACAGCCCCTGGCCGCGCTGACGTCGATCACAGCCAGGGCATTCCGCCGGAACCCACTGGCGCCAGTCGCGCCAAGCACGCAGATGCCGCATAATGTCACCTTCCTCATCGCTCACCGGTCCTATCTCAGCATGGATACGGTCGCGACAGTCGCCGTCCTGATCCTTTATGTCACAGCTTCCCCGCCTGCCCATCGACCCCAAGGCCGTATCACGCCAATTCGCCCGGCGCGCGCCCCTGGACGCTCCTCAGTTCCTGTTCGGTGAAATCGCCCAGCGCATGCTGCGCCGCCTCAGTTACATCCGCATCAAACCGCAGGACATCCTGGATGCGGGCTGTGGAGCGGCCCACGCCCTGGACCCTTTGCGCGCGCAATACCCCGACCTGCACTACATCGGCCAGGACCATTGCGCCGCCCTGCTGGACACGGCCCGTGCCCGCTACCTCAGCAAGCCTGGCTTCTGGCACCGATTGCGCAACAAGCCCACCCCACAGCCCGAATTCCTACAGACCGATATGGCCGATTCCGGCCTGCCCGACGAGAGCCTGGACCTGGTGTGGTCCAACCTGGCCTTGCACTGGCATCCGGAACCCCATCTGGTGCTGCAGGAATGGCGTCGCATCCTGCGCAACGACGCCCTGGCCATGTACTCCAGCCTGGGGCCGGGATCGCTGCGCGAGCTGCGCGACGCCGTGGCCGAAGCAGGCCTGGATACCCAGCCCATGGAATTCGTGGACATGCACGACTTCGGCGACCTGATGCTGCAGGTGGGCTTCGCCGATCCGGTCATGGACCAGGAAGTCATCACCCTGACCTATAAAACCGCCGAAAAGCTGCTGGATGACGTGCAGGCGCTGGGCGGCAATCCGCATACTCAGCGACGCACCGGCCTGGCAGGCCGCGCCTGGCGCAACCGCCTGATCCAGGCGCTGGAGCGCCGCCGCCATGCGGACGGCACCATCCACCTCAGCCTGGAGGTCGCCTACGGCCATGCCTGGCGGGTAGCGACGCGCCGCGGAGTATTCGGCGACCTTCCCGTCACTGTCTTCAAACGCGCCCAGCCGCTGGTGGACGGCAAGCCAGCCCCCCGCGTCGTGCCGCGCAAACCCGACGAAAACACTTGAAACCCGCCTACATAGACCCCCCGCCACACGCTGATATTCCACTATCCGAACAGCTGCTGGCTGCGGCCCAGGCCATCCAGGGCGTGATGGCCGGACGCTCCTTGTCCGACACCCTGGACCAGACCCCGGCTGCTCTGCGGCCAGCCGCTCAGGCCCTGGCTTTTCATGCCATGCGTCAATTGGGCTTTGCCCAGACGGCGCGGGCCATTCTGGCCCCTCGCCGCCCGCCGGATCGCCTGACTGAGGCCCTGCTGTTGTTAGGCCTCAGCTTGCTGGAGGCCTGTTTGCGTCAGGCCGACGGGGACGTGCTGCCGCAAAACACGCCCATTTACACCGAACACACACTGGTCCACCAAATCGTGCAGGCGGCGCAATCCCATCGCAAGGTCAGGCCAGCCAAATCCCTGATCAATGCCGTCCTGCGCCGCTACAGCCGCGAACGCAGTACGCTGCTACCCCAGATTCTCGGTCAGCCACTGGCCCAATGGAATCACCCTGACTGGTGGGTATCCGCCCTGCGGGACGCCTGGCCGCAGCACTGGCAAGCCATCCTCCAGGCATCCGATCAAGCTCCTCCGATGACGCTGCGCACCAATACGCGCCAGCTATCGCGCGACGCGCTGATGACGCAACTGCGGCAGGCAGGCATCGCGGCCCAGCCAGTCGCCGACGCAGGGCTGGTGTTGGATCGCCCTTATCCCGTGCGAGCCATCCCTGGCTTTGACCAGGGCTGGTGGTCGGTACAGGACGCATCCGCCCAGCGGGCCGGCGAGCTACTGCCAGTGCGCGACGGCATGCGCGTGTTGGACGCCTGCGCCGCCCCAGGGGGCAAAACCGCCCATCTGCTGGAGCGTCACGCATTGCGCCTGACCGCGCTGGACAGTGATGAAAGTCGCCTGACGCGCGTGGCCGACAACCTGCAGCGCCTGCAACTGAACGCCGACACCGTGCGGCTGGCATGCGCCGACGCCGCCCAAGCCGCCGACTGGTGGGATGGACAGCCTTTTGATGCAATTTTGGCCGACGTTCCCTGCACGGCCTCCGGCGTGGTACGGCGCCACCCGGATATACGCTGGCTGCGCCGCGCCCCCGATGTTGCCCGCACCGCCGCCCTGCAAGCCCGGATCGTGGATGCGCTGTGGCCCTTGCTGGCACCCGGCGGCCATCTGCTCTATGCCACCTGCTCGATTTTCCCCCAAGAAGGCGAGCGCCAGATCCAGGCATTCCTGCAGCGCCACCCCGATGCCTTGCGCCTGGCTGCGCCCGGCCAGATCTTGCCCGGCGGCCCGGACCAGGGCGACGGGTTTTTCTATGCGCTCTTGCAAAAGGCCTGAAACCACATGAGCCCCGGCGCACGCTCCGCACCCCCGCAAGCCCCCCCGACTTGCACTGGGAGACAGGGTCATCAACAATACTGCCATCCATTGTCTATCCAGACTTGCGCATGCCTCGCCTACTGTTTGCCCTGATTCTTTTTCTGTTTCACCTGCTGCCTGCCGCCTATGCCCAAGAAAGCCAGGTCAGCCGCATCGCGCCCACAATCGAGGCGGGCCAGTTGGTCATCGAGGCCGACATTGATTTCACCCTTAGCGGCGAGCTGCGCAATGCCGCCCAAAAGGGGGTGCCCCTGTATTTCACCGTAGACCTGGAAATTCGAGAACCCCGCTGGTGGTGGTTCGATAAGGCCCTGGTCACCACCGGCCAGACCTGGCGCATTCAATTCAATGCCCTCACCCGCCAGTGGCGCGTCACCCTGGATGAGCTGTCCCTGCCCGCCACGACCCTGGACGAAGCCCTGAACCTGGTGCGCCATATCCGCGACTGGCGCGTCGGCCCCATCAGCCAATTCAAGCCTGACGTCGACTACCAGGGCTTATTGCGCCTGCGTCTGGACACGGCCCGTCTAGCCCGGCCATTCCAGGTGGATGCTCTCAACAGCAATGCCTGGTCACTCACCACGCCATGGAAAAATTTCACTTTCACCGTTTCCGCCGACACACTCCGCGACTGATCCGCTGGACCTTGCGCATCGCTCTGCTGGTGGCCGCCGTCAGCGCCCTGGCCCTGCTGGGACTACTGGTATGGTCGACGGGCAATGCCTCGCGCTATGCCCAGCAATACGATTTATTGCTGCTGCTCAATGGCATTTTGGCCATCGCCCTGATGTCCTGGGTCGCCCTGCTGGTCATCCGCCTGGTTCGCCAGGTGCGGCGACGCCAGTTCGGCGCCAGGCTGACGGCACGATTCACCTTGTATTTCACCCTGATCGGCGTCTTGCCGGGCATCATCATCTATGTGCTGTCCGTGCAGTTCATGTCCCGCTCCATCGAGTCCTGGTTCAATGTACGGGTGGACAGCGCCCTGGAAGCCGGCCTGAACCTGGGGCGGGCGGCACTGGATGCCCAGCTGTCCGAACTCAATGGACGCGCGCACAGCATGGCGCTGCGCCTGAATAACGTCAACGATGCGGAAACCACCCTGCTGATCACCTCGCTGCGAGAATCAAACAGCATCGACGAGGCCATGGTATTCACCGGCAATGGCCGTCTGGTGGCCTTTTCCTCATCGAATTTTGGTCAATTACTGCCGGACCTCCCGCCCAACAGCGTGATGAACCAACTGCGGGTTGCCCAGGGTTATGCCGCTGCCGAAGCCAATATCCCATCGGCCAGCGGTCCCGTCAGTGGGGGCTTGCATTTGCGCATCGTCGTCCCTCTGGGCTCCACCGCAGATCGTCTGGGCACTCCCATGGGGCTGGGCAGCGACAGCCGGTGGCTGCAAGTCATCCAGGCCGTCCCCGAAAGCATTGCCCACAATGCCAACCAGGTCCAGCAGGGCTTTCAGGATTATCAAGAACTCGCCCTATCGCGCTTGGGTCTGCGTAAACTCTATGGCATCACGCTGACCCTGGCCCTGATCCTGGCCATGTTCGCCGCCGTGGTGGCCGCATTGGCGGTATCCAGGCGGCTGGTGCATCCCCTGTTGACCCTGGCATCGGGCACACAGGCCGTCGGGGTAGGCGACTACCGTCCCCTGCCCGAACCGCCTGCCCGCGACGAGGTCGGCCAACTGACACGATCTTTCAATGCCATGACGCGCCAGCTGGACGAGGCGCGCCGGATGGTTGACCGCCATCGCCACCAGTTGGAACAAAGCAATCTCTACCTGGAAACAGTCCTGAGCAATCTGTCATCCGGTGTGCTGGTATTCGACGACGCCTTCCGGCTGACGCTGTTCAACCACGGGGCGCAGGCGATCTTGCACCTGGACTTGCGCACCTGTCAGGGCCGCCCGCTGGAAACCGTCGAAGGCACGCTGGCCTTGTCCACCCTGATCCGGCAAGCCTTTGCCACCTATAACGCGGTCGAATCCACACGGCCCTACTGGCAGCAGCAATTCGAAATCGAGCTGCAGCAAGCCAGCGACAACGAGCGCAAAAAACACGTTATTACCTTGCTGGCACGCGGCACCCGCCTGGTCATGGAGGACCACGAAACCGCCTATCTGGTCGTGTTCGACGATATCAGCGAGGTGATCTCCGCCAGCCGCACCGTGGCCTGGGGCGAGGTCGCCCGGCGGCTGGCCCACGAAATCAAGAATCCCCTGACCCCGATTCAGCTTTCCGCCGAACGCTTGGCCATGAAACTGGCGAACAGCCTTGATGCGGACGACGCAGCCATGCTGCAGCGCGCCACCCAAACCATTGTCAATCAGGTTGGCTCCCTGAAGCGCATGGTGGATGATTTCCGCGAATACGCCCGAACGCCGCCAGCGCAAATGCAGGATATCTCCTTGAATGCACTGCTGGCCGATGTGCTTAGCCTATACGGCTGGGACCCGCACGATGCCGAACACGGGCGGCGGCAGACCGGCCTGCGGATCGATGCCAGACTGGCCCAGACCCTGCCCGACATACAAGGCGACCCGGCGCAATTGCGCCAGGTCATCCACAACCTATTGGCCAATGCACGCGATGCGGCCAGCGCCCACGCGGCCCCAGGCACCGCCGAAGTCCGCGTGCAAACCCGGCTGATCCCCGCCGAAGGCCCGGCAGCGCATGCCCAAGTCTGCTTGACGGTCTCGGACAACGGCCCTGGCTTTGCCCCCGAAGTGCTGCACCGGGTCTTTGAGCCCTACGTCACGACCAAGGCGACCGGCACGGGCCTGGGCCTGGCGATTGTGAAGAAAATTGCCGAGGAACACGGCGCCCAAGTCGATATTTCCAACCGCACAGAAGGGGGTGCGCGCATCTCCATCCTGTTCTCCCTTCTGGCGGACTCTGCCGTTCGGCTGGACGCAACGGCTCAGGCACAGGATAATACGCATAATCAACACGAGAGGTGATATGGCCCGTATTCTGGTGGTCGACGATGAAATTGGCATTCGCGAACTCTTATCCGAAATCCTCTACGACGAGGGTCATTCGGTTGAACTCGCCGAAAACGCCGCCCAGGCTCGCGACTATCGTCTGCGCCAACGGCCAGACCTGGTCCTGCTGGATATCTGGATGCCGGATATCGATGGGGTCAGCCTGCTAAAAGAATGGTCCAGCCAGGGCCTGCTGAATATGCCGGTGATCATGATGAGCGGCCATGCCACCGTGGATACTGCCGTCGAGGCCACCCGCATCGGCGCAGTGGATTTTCTCGAAAAACCCATTACGCTCCAAAAACTCCTGAAAGCCGTGGCCTCCGGGTTGGCGCGCCCAGTCATTCCGGCCTCGATGCGCAGCCGCACCGAACGCCCGATCATGCCCGATCCGGTCTTTACCCAAGCACCCGCACTAGCAGGCGCGGCGGTCCAACACCCCAACATCCCGGTCGCGGCGCCAGTCATCGATGATTCCCATCTGGGCTCGATTTCACTGAACCAGCCCCTGCGCGAGGCCCGCGACGAATTCGAACGCATTTATTTCGAATACCATCTGCTGCACGAGAACCACAGCATGACCCGGGTCTCCGAACGCACGGGCCTGGAACGCACCCACTTATACCGCAAACTCAAGCAGCTCGGCATCGATACCTCCAGGAAAAAATCCTCAGCGGTCTGAATACCCGCTTGCAGCCGCCACCGCCCAGCCTCCCCCGTCCTTCTCCCCCCCCCAAACCGCTGATGCATCTCCCCGACCTTGACGTGTCGGCATGCATCTTGCGTCCATTTTCACCATCCCAGCCCTTTGCCAGGGATGGATTCTTTCCGTGTTTTCCCTAGCTATAAATATGTCAAGCCCCAGGATAATATTCTCCTTATATGGCTTCTGAAATGTCAGATTAAATTTATCAAGACATAACGGCTGACATTCGTAGTTGTTTGAATCAACACACAAACGAAACCAAAGGCTGAGCAATGAAAAATTTCTGTAAAAGTCTATTTGGACAGGTCGTGATCGCCCTGATCCTGGGCGTCCTGGTCGGGGTGGTCTGGCCCGACTTTGCGGTCTCCCTGAAGCCCTTCGGCGATGGCTTCATCAAGCTGATCAAGATGCTGATTGCACCGCTGGTGTTCTGCGTCATCGTGCACGGCATCTGTGGCACCAGCGATATCCGCAAAGTGGGACGCGTCGGGGTCAAGGCGCTGGTGTACTTCGAAGTCGTCACCACTTTTGCCCTGGCGCTGGGGATTGCGCTGGCCTATCTCTTTACGCCGGGACACGGCATGCACGTCGACCCCGGCACACTGGATCCCAGCGCCCTGTCCGCCTACACCTCACGCGTGGAAGGCGCCACCAATACGATCGACTTCCTGATGCGCGTCATCCCGAACACCTTTATCGGGGCCTTTGCCTCGGGTGACATCCTGCAGGTGCTGTTGATCTCCATCCTGTTCGGGGTGGCCGTGGCCCTCTTGGGCGAGCGCGGCAAACCCATTGTCGGCCTGGTCGACAGCCTGTCGCATGTGTTCTTCAAGATCATCGGCTTCATCGTCAAGCTGGCCCCACTGGGGGTGTTGGGCGCCATCGCCTTCACCGTCGGCAAGTACGGCGTGGGCACACTGGGCTCGCTGGGCCTGCTGGTCGTGCTTTTCTATGTGACTTGCGTGATCTTCGTGCTGGGGGTTCTGGGGATCATTCTGCGCCTGGCCGGATTCAATGTCTTCAAGCTGCTGAAATATCTGCGAGAAGAACTGTTGGTCGTACTGGGAACCGCATCGTCTGATGCCGTCCTGCCGCAGATCATGCGCAAACTGGAACTCATGGGCATCCGCAGCTCCACCGTAGGCCTGGTAGTGCCGACTGGCTATTCATTCAATCTGGATGGCTTCTCGATCTATCTGACACTGGCAGCCGTCTTTATCGCCCAGGCTACAGATACGCCACTGGAATTCTCCCATCTGCTGCTCATTCTCGGGGTATCGCTGCTGACCTCCAAAGGGGCACACGGCGTGCCGGGCTCAGCGATTGTGATCCTGGCAGCCACCCTCAGCGTAATTCCCGATATTCCTGCCATCGGCCTGGTATTGGTGCTGTCAGTGGACTGGTTCATGGGCATGGCACGCGCCCTGACCAATATGATTGGCAATTGCGTAGGCACCATCGTCATCGGCGCCTGGGAAGGCGATGTGGACTATAAACGTGCTCACGATGTGCTGGATGGCCGTGTCATCGTCGACCTGCGCGACAGCGACCAGGGCGATGCCGACGAAGCCTTGCTGGAAGGTAATCAATCCACAGCATCAACGGCAAGCGGGCAGGCCTGAATGACCAACGTCTTGCTTGCCGACCAAGCCTTCCAGGCGATTCGGAATCTCTTGCTGGATGGCAGCGTCCGGGCAGGTCAGCTAGTCTCGGTGGCCGAACTGGTCGAAGCCACCGGCTTGCCGCTGGCACCTGTACGCGAAGCCGCCAAGCATGCGGAATCCGTCGGGCTGATGCAGATTTTGCCGCGCCGCGGCCTGCTGGTGATCGAACCCACCCCGCAGACCGTGCTGGCTTGCTTCAATCTGCGCTATCTGTTCGACCAGGAAGGCGCGCGTCTACTGGCCACACGCCGACAGGTCGATAGCCTGACCGCATTACGCCAAGAGCACCTGGATGTCCGCCAACAGGCAAGCAAAGAAATCACACCGGCGCTCCAGCACCGCGCCATCGAAATCGACTGGCAGTTGCACCAGTCACTGGCGCACGCACTGGATAATCCCCTGGCGCTGGATGCGTATGCGAGCAACCTTGATCGCATCATCGTGCTGCAGCGCTCGCGGCGCCTGTTGCCCGAGCGCATCATCCCGGCCATGGACGAACATCTGAACATCATCGATGCCGTCCTGGATGGTCAGGCCGACGAGGCCATGCGGGCTGTCCGTGACCACCTGTCGGGCACTTTGCGCTGGTGGGGCGTATAGCAGCAAGCCTGCGAAAACCAAAAGGGCCGACGTGTTCAGACGTCGGCCCTTTTGCCGTACCCAGGCTGGCTGAGATTCAGCGAGCGAGCGCAGGCGCTCCATAGGTGTAGCGGACCGCTGGCACGCGCAAAGTCTCGGCAAGACGGGAAAACAGCGGCTTACGCGTGTTTTTCAGATTAACTTGACTTTATTATAGAAACCCTAATACAAGGCAAATATTTCCTGTTGGCCGACCTGCGACTTGAACCATGACCTGTGCCAATTGAACTCAGGTTTTCTTAGAATATGCCTGCAGAAACACATCCACAGGCTGGCGGCGGCTGCCAGCACGCTGCAGTGACGTCAGCCGCAAGACACCGTCTGCCGTTGCAATATCAATCTCCGCAGGTCCCATCCGCAAAATCGTGCCGGGCGCGGCTGCCCGATCCATGGCGGTGGCAGAACCCACCTGCCCGGACCAATCATCCCAGGACCAAGCCTGGGCCGACCAGACCTTGACCGGCTGATCCAGCCCCGGCAGGATCATCGTCGTGCCGGGAAACGGATCAAAAGCCCGGATACGACGCGCCAGCACTGCCGCAGGCTGGGAAAAATCCAGCGACGATTCGGATTTCTGTAATTTCTCAGCGTAGGTGATGCCATCCAAGGGCTGAGGGACTGCCTGCAGGGTGGCTTGTGCATCCAACTGCCCCAACACTTGCAGCACCGCCTGCGCCCCCGCCTGCGCCAAACCATCGTGCAGACTGGCCGCCGTATCCTCCGGGCCAATCGGGATTTCCACCCGCAACAACATGGCGCCGGTGTCCAGGCCCGCGTCCATCTGCATGATGGTGATGCCAGTGACTACATCGCCGGATTCGATCGCCCGCTGGATAGGGGCTGCCCCTCGCCAGCGCGGCAACAGGCTGGCATGAATATTCAAACAGCCATGCACAGGCAGGTCCAGCACCCATTGGGGCAGAATCAGCCCATAGGCTGCCACCACCATGACATCCGGCGCCATGGCCTGCAAGGCATCGTGCGCAGTCCGGGCCTCATCGGGATATCGGCCATCCAGGCGCAGGCTGCGTGGCTGCAGCACCGGGATGCCTGCGTCCAGCGCCAGCTGCTTGACCGGGCTGGACTGCAGCTTCATGCCGCGTCCCGAAGGACGATCCGGCTGGGTCAACACCCCCACCACCTGATGGCCCGCCTGCAGAATTGCCTGCAGGGCCTGACGTGCGAATTCCGGCGTACCGGCAAAAACAATCCGCATGCAATCAGTCCTCTGCTGCTTCGCGTTCGGCCTCGCGCTGTTGCTTGCGCAGCCGCGTGCGAATCCGGTTTTGTTTCAGGACGGAGAGATATTCGACAAAGACCTTGCCCAGCAAGTGATCAAGCTCGTGCTGCACACACACCGCCAGCAGGCCCTCGGCGTCGAATTCGTAAGATTCACCCTGCTCGTTCAGGGCGCGCACATGGATGCGAGCCGATCGCTGGACCTCGTCGTACACCCCGGGGACCGACAGGCAACCTTCTTCGTAAACCTGTTGCTCGTCGCTTTTCCAGGTGATTTCCGGATTGATCAGCACGTGCAGATCGTTGCCGTTCTCGGAGACGTCAATGACGACGATCCGCTCGTGCACATCGACCTGAGTGGCTGCCAGGCCAACGCCAGGGGCGGCATACATGGTCTCGGCCATGTCGCGCACCAGTTGCCGGATACGATCATCCACCTGTTGCACCGGCGCAGCGACCTTGTGCAGCCGGGGGTCCGGGTATTTGAGGATGGGAAGCAAAGCCATGATGAATGCCTGATTGAACGATACGTAAAGCTCTATGATAAAGCAGCTGTCGCGACACAATCATCACACCGTTGATCAGCCCTGCTGAAAACCATGGCACACTGCCTCCATGTCACCCACTATCGACGAGACAGAACAACGGGCCTGGATACGCCTGAGCCTGGAACCCGAACTCGGAGCAGCCCGCATCCGGCTGCTATTGTCCGTATTCGGCCTGCCACAAAACATCTGTCAGGCCACCACCAGCCAGTTGGCCAAGTACCTGGATGGCACGCTGGCCGCCCGCCTGCGCCAGGCCCCGGATGCCGCCACACAAGAGGCGATCGATCACACCCTGCACTGGCTGGACCAACCCCGGCATCACCTGCTGACCTTGGCCGACCCAGCCTACCCCCAGGCCTTGTTCCAACTGAACGACCCGCCGCCCGTGCTGTTTGCCCACGGTCAGCTAGATACCCTGAACCGTCCCATGCTGGGCATCGTGGGAGCCCGTAGCGCCACCCCCGAAGGCAGTCGTAATGCCCGCGATTTTGCTCAATATCTGGCTGCCCAAGGCTGGTGCGTGGTCAGCGGCCTGGCCAGCGGTATCGATGGCGCCGCCCATGCCGGTGCACTGGATGCCGGGCCTGCGGGCGGAGGCACCATCGCCATCCTGGGCACCGGCATCGACCGCGTCTATCCATCCGTGCATCGCGCCCTGGCCCATCGTCTGGTCGAGCACGGCCTGATGCTGTCGGAATTCCCCCTGGGCACGCAGGGCCTGCCCTATCATTTCCCCCAACGCAACCGTATCGTGGCGGCCCTGAGCCAAGGCATTCTGGTGGTCGAGGCCGCCGCCCGCAGCGGCTCTCTGATCACCGCCCGGCTGGCGGGCGAACTGGGACGCGAGGTCTTCGCCATCCCCGGCTCTATTCATTCGCCGCTCTCACGCGGCTGCCACGCCTTGATTCGCCAGGGGGCCAAGCTCGTCGAATCCGCCCAGGACATCGTCGAAGAACTGCAGCAAAGCCAATTGCCGATGGCCCACCCCATCGCCGCCATGCGGCCCAGGCCCACTCACTTACGGCCTGACGCCTCGCCCACCACCGTCACGGACAGCTGCCCGACAGACCCTGTCGCCGCCCAGCTGCTGCAGGCACTGGGATACGAACCCACCGATGCGGATACGCTGCAGGCACGCACCGGCTGGCCGGTACAACAGTTGATGACGCAACTGACCCTGCTGGAGCTGAACGGCCAACTGGAGCGCCAGGCCGATGGCCGCTACCAGCGCTTGCCTTGACGCTGGGGTACCGCGCTATGATCAAGTAGCAAACATTACCCCAGGATTCTCATGACCGAGCACATCAAAATCGTCGAAGTCGGCCCACGCGACGGGCTGCAGAACGAAAAACAATTCGTTGACACCGCCACCAAGATCGAACTGATCAATCGCCTGACCGCTGCCGGTTTCCCCAACATCGAAGCCGCCTCCTTCGTCTCCCCGAAATGGGTCCCCCAGATGGCCGACGGTTCCCAGGTCATGGCGGGCATTCAGCGCCAGCCCGGCACGATCTATTCGGCTCTGACCCCCAATATGCGGGGTCTGGAAGCCGCCCTGGCCGCCCAGGCCGACGAAGTCGTGATCTTCGCCGCCGCCAGCGAAGCCTTTTCGCAGCGCAATATCAACTGCTCCATCGACGAATCCATCACCCGCTTCGAGCCCGTGGCCGCCGCCGCCAAGAACGCCGGTGTGCGCCTGCGCGGCAGCATCAGCTGCGCCCTGGGCTGCCCCTATCAGGGCCAGACCCCGGTCGCTGCCGTCGTGGACGTGGCCGAACGCCTGTTGCGACTGGGCTGCGACGAACTCGATGTGGCCGACACCATTGGCGTGGGTACCGCTGCCCAGGTCCAGCAAGTGCTGCAGGCCGTGGGCAAAGTCGCCAAGCTGCAGACTCAGGTATCAGGACACTTCCACGACACCTACGGCCAGGCACTGGCCAACATCCTGGCGGCGCTGGAATCCGGGGTGCGTATTTTTCACAGCTCAGTCGCCTGGCCTGGGGGGCTGCCCTTACGCCAAAGGAGCCACCGGCAATGTCGCCACCGAAGACGTGCTGTATCTGCTGCACGGCCAGGGCCTGCACACTGGGGTGGATTTGGATGCCGTGGTTGACATCGGCGCCTGGATTTCGCAGCAGATCGGTCGCCCGACCGCCAGCCGCGCCGGCCGCGCCCTGGCCTTGAAAAAAGCCCCCGCTTGATCAGACTACCTAAGTAACGACGGGCCTGGTGGCAGAAGGCCTGGCCCACAACACAACCGGGTCAGGCACCAACATGCCTGACCCGGTTGTTTTTCGTCCCTGATGCTTGCTGGATCAGCGAATCGGCAGCGGATAGATGCGCCCGCCATCCGTCCACAACGCATTCAGGCCACGTTGAATCTGCAAGGGGCTGCCCATCCCCACATTGCGCTCGAAGGACTGACCATAATTGCCCACCTGCTTAACAATACGGTAGGCCCATTGCTCGTCCAGACCCAGGTTCTTGCCCGCACTGCCCGTCACGCCCAGCAGACGCTGCACATTGGGATTCGTGCTTTTCAGCTGTTCGTCCACGTTGTCGGACGTGATGCCCAGTTCCTCGGCCCCCGTCATGGCCTCGAGGGACCACTTGACGAGATTCAACCAGGCGTCATCGCCCTGGCGCACAAACGGCCCCAGCGGTTCTTTGGAGATGATCTCGGGCAGAATCACATAATCATTGGGATTGGAGAGCTTGGAGATCCGGATGGACGCCAGGCCGGACGCATCGGTGGTGAACACATCGCAGCGGCCCGCCGAAAAGGCATTGACCACCTCGTTGAACTGCTCGATGACGACCGGGGTGTACTTGACGTTGTTCGCCCGTGCCCAGTCGGCCATGTTCTGCTCGTTGGAGGTGCCGGTCTGCATGCAGACGGTGGCGCCATTCAAGTCGCGGGCGGATTTGACCCCCAGGGACTTAGGCACCATGAAACCCTGACCATCGTAGAAGTTGATGCCGGCATGGATCGCCCCCAGCGAGGTATCCCGCGACTGCGTCACCGTGGTGTTGCGCGCCAACAGATCGATCTCGCCGGACTGCAGGGCCGTGAAGCGCTGCTGGGCATTCAGGGGGACGATCTTGACCTTGGAGGCATCCCCCAGCGCAGCGGCTGCCACGGCGCGGCACATGTCCACATCCAGGCCCTGCCATTCGCCCTTGGAGTCAGGTGCCGAGAATCCAGCAAAACCCGTGGTCACCCCGCACTGCAAAGCACCCCGGTCCTTGACTACCGCCAGGGTATCGGCCTGGGCCGCAGGCACTGCAACCCCCAGCGTTACTGCCAGGCCTGCCATTATTTTCAATCCACGCATGGAATATCTCCCCTCTGTGTGCTTTATGGATTGCCACATAATAACTGAGGCAATCCCACAAACCATATAGCCAAAACCCATATGCATTAGTCGTAACAACGCACATCCTCGATGACCTTGCCATCATTGGGCAGGCTGCCCGCCGATACCAATTCGATGATGGCGCGCAGCTTGGTCTGTTCGCGCACCGTGGTGGCCAGGGCTTCGGTATCCACCGCCGTGGCGGCCTCGACCTTCAAGGTCATGATGTCTTGGCCTGCTGCGCCCGACACTACCAGCCGGGCACGGCTGACTTCGGGGTGCTGAGCCAGCGCGCGAGCGACTTGTTCCGGGTGGACAAACATGCCGCGCACCTTGGTGGTCTGGTCCGCGCGTCCCAGCCAGCCCCGAATCCGCACATTGGTGCGCCCACAAGGCGATATCCCCGGCAAGACTGCCGACAAGTCCCCGGTGCCAAAGCGCAACAAGGGATAAGCGGGATTCAGGCGCGTCACCACCACTTCGCCGACCTCGCCATCGGGCACCGGCTGATCCGTGCCCGGACGCACAATTTCCAGGATCAAGTCTTCGTTGGCGATCAAGCCTTCACGGGCGGAGGTTTCATAGGCAATCAAGCCCAGATCCGCGCTGCCGTAAGCCTGATAGCCGGTAATGCCGCGCTGTCCAAGCCAGGCGACCAAAGAGGGCGGAAATGCCTCGCCCGAACACAAGGCATAGCGCAAAGAAGGCAGACTCAGCCCCATGCTATCCGCCTTTTCCAGGATGATGCGCAAAAAACTGGGCGTGCCCACATACATATGCGGGGCAAGATCAGCCATGGCGCGAACCTGTTGTTCGGTCTGCCCCACCCCGCCCGGAAACACCGTGCACTCCAGCGCATGGGCAGCCGTCTCCATCATGGCGCCCGCCGGCGTGAAATGATAGGAAAAGCAGTTGTGCACCAGCATGCCGGGGCGCGCGCCCGCCGCATACAGGGCGCGGGCGAAGCCCCAATAATCAGGGTCTGCGCCTTCGGGTTCATAAATGGGCCCCGGGGATGCAAAAACCCGGCGTGCAGCCCCCCAACCGACAGAGGAAAAGCCGCCGAAAACACGATCACGCTCGTCACGGTGCAACGCCGAATCTGCGAGCACGTGGCTTTCATGCTGTGCCTGCAACAAAGCGCTTTTGCGTAAAACAGGGATTTTCGCAAGCGCCTGACGGCTGTTCAACTGAGCCAGCTCCACGCCTGCCAGACGCCGCGCCAGCCCCGATGCCTGCTGGCTCGCCTGAGCCAGAAAATCCGGCAGACGAGAAAACAGCTGCTGCTCGCGCGCCATCGCCGACTGGGTCTCGCGCGCTTCGTAGTAAGCGTCCATGATGTTCCTTTACCGATTAAGCCAACCAGCGCTTGCGCCGACGGTAATGTTTGACGTTGTGATAATCCACCTGACCGCTGCCGCCCAGATAGAACTCCTTCACGTCAGGGTTCTGACGCAACACTGAAGCCTCGCCATTCATGACGATCTGGCCGTTTTCAATCAGATAGGCATGATCGACGATCTCCAGTGCCGCAGTAGCGTTTTGTTCGACCAGCAAAATACTGGTCTTGGTTTCGACATTGATATGCCGGATGATGGCAAAGATTTCCTGCACCAGGCGCGGCGACAAGCCCAGACTGGGCTCGTCCAGCATCAACAAGGAGGGTTCGGTCATCAACGCCCGGCCAATGGCCAGCATCTGTTGTTCACCACCGGACAAATAGCCCGCCTTGGTATGTGCAAATTGCGTCAGGCGCGGAAAAAACGCATACACCTGTTCACGCAGGCGATTGAGTTCGCTGCGCGAACCCCCGGACCGAAAGGCCGCGCGCAAATTATCATCCGGCGTTAAATGCCCGAAAATGCGTCGGCCTTCCATGACCTGCACCACGCCGGAGCGCACCCGCTGCGCGGCCCCCAGGGCCAGGAGATCCTGGCCCTGGAAGCTGATTTCGCCGCGGGTCACCAGCCCCCGCTCGGGGGCCAACAAACCACTGATGGCCTTGAGCGTGGTGCTTTTGCCTGCCCCATTAGCCCCCAACAGCGCCACCATACCGCCTGGCTCCACTGTCAGGGACACGCCGCGTATGGCCAGGAAGACCTTGTCATACACGACCTCGACGTTACTCAGGCTAAGCATTATTTCTTATTCTCCTTGTAGTCCTTGGCGCCTTCGCGGATTTCTTTCCAGACCACATCCTGGTACGACGCATGCCAGTCATTCAGGGGTTTCCAGCCATTGCCGTCCCATTCGGCCACGCGGCCCAGGCCGCCACCCTGGTGATCCTGCGCCGAGAAGGTGACCGGCGGCATCAGGCCTTGGGCATCAAAATCCTTGATGAGCTCAAAGCCCTTGCGCAGCTTGTCGCTGGTCAGCGGCTCGCCGAATTCCTTGAGGGCCAGGCGGGCGGCTTCGACCGGGATTGCCATGGTAGCCACCCCGATGTTGTAGTAAGTGCGACCCACGCTTTCCTTGGGACCCGCGCCCTTGCCGGCATCCACGACCTTTTCCTGGATGGCCTTGATCACAGGCGTATCAGTGCCCGACACCGTGGGCTGGAATTTCCGAACCCCCTTGGCCACATCCCGGCCCACCTTGTCCATATCGGCCTCCGCCAGCCAGACCACGGAATAAATCTGCTCTGGGGACAGCCCATTGCGGATCGCATCACGCACCGATACGGCCTGCCCGCCACCGGCACCCCAGATAATGACAAAATCGGGCTTGTAGCGGCGCACCTCGGACCAGGTCGAGGACTGTTCATTCCCCGGGCTGGCATAAGGGAAGGTCTTGAGTGTGAAATCCAGTTCCGAGGACAAGGCCTCCAGCACGGGAATCGGCTCGCGGCCAAACGGCGAATCAATATAGACGTGGGCGATTTTCTTGCCCTTCAGGCCGCCTTCCGCCTTCTGCATGTAATCCACCAGGGTGGCTGCCTGAGACCAATACGTGGCCATGGCGGGGAACACGAACGGGAAGGTTTCGCCATCGCTGGCATCCCCACGACCATGCAGGGCCGTAATCATCACGACCCCATCCTCGTTGGCCCGATCCACCATGGCGCGCGCCACCGGCGTGCTCAGGAAATCCACCAGGATCGCCCCGTCACGCTTGGCACGGTTGTACGCCTCGATCCCACGCTGCGGTTGATTTCCCGTATCGGACACAGACAGATCCACGGGATGGCCGTCAATGCCGCCTTGCTCGTTGACGAGCGTGATGTAATCCCTTTGTCCCTGGCTGTACTCGTCGGTCAGAAAGGTATAGACAGCCGTGAAATCCAGCGGCGTGGCGAATTTAATGGGTGCTTTATCAGCCGCTGCAACCGGCCCAACCCCCAATATGGCACCGACTGCGGCACACACGGCAAGTTTTTTGATGAATCGCATGATGAATGGTCTCCTTCCAGATGGGCCTTTACAGGCATGAAATACATAGACTGGGTCCACGATGCCTGCGCAGGCGGTCAGGCCTGGCATGCACGCAGCCCTTTCTATAGATCGGAATGGCGAAATGGCCAAACCAGAAAATATTTACGCGTGTTGTCGTAGATCTTGCCCAGCCCCAGCGGCTCGAGCAGCAGAAAGCCGATGATGAGGGCACCGTAAATCATGAGCGGAATATGGGCCAGCAGATTGGTCGAGGCCGAGATCAGGCCCAAATCACCTAGCCAGGCAATCAGATTGGTCAAACCAATGGGAATCAGCAAGACAAAGCCCGCCCCCAGGTATGCCCCCAACACACTACCCAACCCCCCGACCAGCACCATGGCCACCAGTTGCACCGATACATCAAAGGTGAATTGCTCTGGTGTAACCGCCTGGTAGTAGCAAAAGGCAAGAATGGCGCCCGTGACCCCGCCCAAAAAGGAACTGGCGAAAAAGGCCGTGAGCTTGAAGCGCACCACATTGATCCCGATGACTGCAGCGGCGTAGTCCTTGTCGCGCACTGCCACCAGTGCCCGCCCAATGCTGGAGCGCTTGATGTTCAGGATCAGCAAGGTCACGAACACCACCCACAACAAAACCGTGTAATAGCGGGCACCGTCGCTTTGCAGGGAAAAGGACAGAAAATCCACATGAGGCGCCTGCAGGGTGGCCTGCGCTCCGCCGCTGATGATGGGCACATTGATAATCACCCAGTCCACCAGATACTGCATGGCCAGAGTCGCCATCACCAGATACAAACCCTTGACCCGCAAGGCTGCCGCCCCGAAGATCGTACCGATCACGGCCGAGGCCAACCCCGCCCCCACCAAGGCAGCACCGAAAGGCAGCCCCAGGCGCGTCAAGTGAATGCTGGCATATGCCCCGATGGCCATGACGGCGGCAAAGCCGAAATGCAACTGGCCCGCAATCCCCATCAGCAAGGTAAGCGACAGGGCGGCCGCGCTGAAGATCAGCCACGGCAGCAGATAGCTCATGAGGACGAAATGGCTGAACAAGAGCGGGGCCGCCAGCGCCAGCGCCAGCAGGATTGCCACCTGCCAGCGATCCGCCGGGATGGGCCACAATTGGCGGGCCGAGGCGTAGCGCGTGTGATGAATGCCCGATAAGCGATAAAACATGGCTATACCCTTTCGATGTCTTCGCGCCCGAAAATACCGTACGGACGAATCATGATAGTGACGAGAATAAGGATGGAAGTCACGACGTCGCGCGTGCCTCCACCGGCGAATTCATCCAGATAACCAGGGATGACACTGCCCAGAACACCCACGATCAGGCCACCGACCAGCACCCCCACAACGCTGTCCAGCCCGCCCAGAATCACCACGGCAATCGCAGGGAACAGCAGCGTGGACAAAGTCCAGTCCACCCCTTGTACCGAGCCCCACACCACGCCGGCGGCAATCGCCGACAAACCGGCCAGCCCCCAGGAAATCCCAATGGCGCGTTCTACGGAAATCCCCACGGACCAACTGGAGACGTGGTCGTCGGACACCGCCCGCAGCTTGGTGCCCAGCCGCGTGCGGAAGAACAGCAGGGAAGCACCGATCAGCAGCAAGGCCACGGCCCCGCCGATCAGATACGTCCGGTTGATGAACACATCGCCAAAAATAATGGGCGTGAAGGGAATCCCGATATCGATTTGCTTGGGGGCCGCCCCCAGAAAGCCCGGCCCCACGCCACGCAGCAGGATTTCCAGACCCAGGGTCAGCATCACGATCATGATGATGGGCTGGCCCACCATCTTGCGCAGCAGGAAACGCTCTGCGAACAGGCCGAAGCAGAACATCAGCACGATGCCGCCAGGAATCGCCAGCCACACGGACAGGCCAAACGACGTCAACAGCCAGACGATGTAGGCGGCGATCATGATCATTGCGCCCTGAGCCAGATTGACCACCCCGGAGGACTTGTAGATCAGTACAAAGCCCAGGGCAGCCAAGCCATACATCAGGCCGGTCAGAAAGCCATTGATTAGCAGTTCGAAGAAGTAAGACATGACCGTTATTCCCCCCTACCCGATACGGTGCGCAGGCTGAGTTCGCGCTTGAGCACGCCGACATCGCCTGTCTCGTACATGATGGAGGCCTCGAATTCCACCGAATGCGCGTCCGAATACAAAGCCTCAATGATCTTGCTGTAGTTTTTGTCGATGACCTTGCGGCGCAGCTTGCGCGTGCGGGTGATCTCACCATCGTCTGCGTCGAATTCCTTGTGCAAATTCACGAACCGTCGTATATGCAGAGGCTGCGGCAGAACCCGGCTAGTATGGGTAATGACTTCCTGGATCAGGTCATAAACACGCGGATGCTGGGAGAGCTCGGCATAGGACGAGTAGGGCACATTGTTTTCCTGGGCCCAATGCCCCACCGCACGAAAATCGACGCACACAATGGCGACCAGGCAATCACGGCCCTGGCCCAGCACGCAGACATTCTGGATGTAGTGGCTGAACTGCAGACGGTTTTCGATGTAGGTCGGGATGAAGCGTTCTCCGGCGCGGGTATGAACGACCTCGGAGACCCGCCCCAAGACCACCAACTGGCCGTCTTCCTGCAGAAAACCGGCATCGCCCGTATGCAGCCAACCATCCTGCAGGACTTCGGCGGAGGCCTCTGGCTGCTGGTAATAACCGTCGAATACATTGTCTGCGCGCATCAGGATTTCACCCTGCTCGTCCACGCGCAGTTCCACCCCCGGGAAGGGGCGGCCCACGGTATGCAAGGTGACCTCGTCGGGCGCCTGGGCGGCGGCCAGGGCGCAGTTTTCCGTCTGGCCATAAAACTGGCGCAGATTCAGGCCCAAGCCACGGAAAAACAGAAAGATTTCCTCGCCAATGGCCTCGCCGGCGGTATAGGGCCGGACCACGCGTGACAGACCGAAACGGTCCTTGATGGGGCCGTAAATCAGTATCTCTCCGAGGCGGCGCCACAGGCGCTGTCCCAGGGTCGGGACATGACCGCCCATGCGGCGGCGCTCAAGGTCGATGGCGTACGGCATGAAGTGCCGGTACAAGCGACGCTTGAATGGCGAGGACTCATCCATCCCCACCTGAATGCGCGTATGCATGCTGGACCAGGTCCGGGGCGAACAAAAATACAAAGTGGGCGCGATTTCCCGCAAATCCCGCTGTGCGGTTTCGCGGGTTTCAGGAATATTGACGATGAAGCGCAAGGCAATGCCCGCCCCCACCGAGAAAATGAAATCCCCCACCCAGGCAATCGGCAGATAGGCCATGTGGACTTCGCCTTCCTGGAAATATCCCGCAGCGGCGGCATTGCGCACCCCATGCAAGACATGCCCGTGCTTCAGTGGAATCCCCTTGGGCGCCCCCGTCGTGCCTGATGAGTGCAGCAGCGCCGCCACATCATGCACCGATGCGCGCGTGCACAAATCCTGCGCCAGGCCGGGTTCTGCGGCCAGACGCGCACGCCCTTCGGCCTGCAGGGTCAGGTAGGCCTGCAGGCCCGCCTGGTCTTCCAGGCCACGCCCGTCGTCATAGACAATCAAGGCCCACTCGGTCTTGGCGACCTCGGCGGCATGCAGCAACTTGTCCACTTGCTCTTGGTCTTCGGCCACTGCATGGCGGATGGATTCCCGCTGAATCTGGCCGATCAGGTCCTCGGGCGGCACGTCCGGATACGCCGGCGACGGAATCGCACGCAAGGCGATGGCCCCCAACATGCTGAAATACAGGGCGGGACGATTCTCGCCCACGATCAGCACGATGTCGCCCGGCCCGACGCCACGGGCTTCCAGGCCAGCGGCAAAACTTAATACTTCGTCCAGATATTGACGCCAGGTGTACTCGTGCCAGATGCCATGGTCATATTCGCGCAGGGCCACCCGGTCCGGAAACCGCTTTGCGTTATCCGCCAACAAGGCGAGCAAATGGTCGTCCGTCTGCCAATTCGGGTGCAAATCAGCGCCGGGCGCAAGCGTTTTTTGTTCAGTCATGCTCCCCCCCGACCTTGCCTATGTATGCCGCGATGACATCTGGATTGCTCATCGCTTCCTTGGGTATGCCCTCGCAAATTTTTTCACCGTTGTTCAAGACCACCAGGCGATCGCAGATTGCCGTCACCACATCCATGTGGTGCTCGATCAGCAAGATGCTCAGGCCCAAGGCTTGCTGTGCATCCAGGATGAAGCGCACCATGTATTCTTTTTCTTCTTGATTCATGCCGGCCATGGGCTCGTCCAGAATCAAAAAGCTGGGCTCGGCGACCAGGGCACGGGCAAGCTCGACACGCTTTTGCGTGCCCAACGGAATCACGTCCACCATTTCATCGCGCACGCTTTCCAGTTGCAGCAAGTCAATGATTTCCTCGACCTTGTCGCGGTTGGCGATTTCTTCCTTGCGCGCCCACCACCAATAAAACATCGCGGAAAAGATGCCCGGATGCATGAAGTTGTGGCGCCCGATCAGAATGTTGTCCAACACACTGATGCCCTTGAACAAGGCGACGTTCTGGAAGGTGCGGGCAATGCCCTGCTGAGCGATGCGGTGCGGTGGCATGCCATTGAGCTGCGTGGCGCCGAAAAGAATCTGGCCTTCCTGGGGCGGGAAAAACCCGGTGATGGCATTCACCGTGGTCGTCTTGCCCGAGCCATTGGGCCCGACCAGACCCAGGATCTCGCCGCGTCTGACTTCAATGGAGACATCCTTGACTGCCTGCAGCCCGCCAAACCAACGGCTCATGTGGCTGCAGGACAAAACGACATCCTTGTTTGCGTGGGCAGCTAATGCCGACATATTGTCATCCTCTTTACCCTCTTGTTAGCGGGCTAAACCCTGTAACTCAGGACAATGCGGTAGCATGTTGTTTGCTTCTTGAGCCTTAACAGTACAGAGCAACGTCCAAGGCAACTGTCGTACATACGACATTCGGATGACATTTCAGTCTGACCTAGGGTAATTCCCCATGAATCTGCTTCACGCGCTGCAAACCCATGCTCCATGGTTCGACTTGCTGGATGCCGATCAACAGGATCAGGTATTGCAAGCCACCACGCTGGCGCATGTACAGTCGGGCACGCTCATCGAACACAAGGGGGTCGTGGCCTCCACGTGGATGGGCGTCATCCAGGGCCTGGTCAAAGTCTCGGTCAGCAATATAGACGGCAAGATGGCCACGCTCACTGGCGTGCCACCCGGTGGGTGGATTGGCGAAGGCTCGCTGCTGAAGCGCGAGGCCCGCAAATACGACATCATCGCCCTACGCGACAGCTGCATTGCGCGGCTGCGCAGCGAAACCTTTGATTGGCTGCTGGACAACAGCATCGTGTTCAATCGTTTTTTGCTCAATCAGCTCAATGAGCGCGTCTCGCAGTTCATCGGCAAGGCCGAACACGACCGTTTGCTCGACCCCGAGGCACGCGTTGCGCGCTGCCTGGCCGAGCTCTTCAATCCGCTGCTTTATCCCTGTAAATCACCCCGGCTGGAGATCACCCAGGAAGAGATCGGCTATCTGGCCCGGATATCCCGCCAGCGCACCAACCAGGCCCTGCGCGCCCTAGAAGCAGCCGAACTGCTGAAGATCGAATACGGCGCCGTCCAGGTGCTGGACCTGGACGGGCTGAAGCGCTATGGGGTGTGACGACAACAGCAGCGCAACGCCTTAATGCCCTCCCAGATAGGCGGCGGCCACGGCAGGGTCGTTACGCAGCTGCTGGGCCGGCCCTTCGATGGCGATCTTGCCATTTTCCAGCACATAGCCGTAGTCGGCCACCGCCAGGGCTGCCGCCGCAAACTGCTCGACCAGCAACATGGTGACCCCTTCGCTTTTCAGCCTGGAAATAATCCGGAATACCTCGTCTACCAAAATAGGCGCCAAGCCCATCGACGGTTCGTCCAGCAAAATGACTTCGGGGTTGAGCATCACGGCGCGGGCCATGGCCAGCATTTGCTGTTCGCCCCCGGACAAGGTGCCCGCCAGTTGGGTACGACGCTCTTTCAGACGTGGAAACAGCTCCAGGGCCCGATCCAGATCATGCGGGACATCGCCTTTCGGCCGACTGCCGGTCAGGCGAGGAAAGGCCCCCAGCAGCAAGTTATCCGTCACGCTGAGGGTCGGAAATACACGCCGACCCTCAGGCGAATGCGCCAGGCCCAGACGGGCAATACTGTGCGAGTCCAAGCCCTGAATCTGATGCTCGCCCAAGGTGATTTTTCCGGCGGTGGGCCGCAGCATTCCTGATACGGCCTTCATGGTCGTGGTCTTGCCTGCGCCATTGGAACCAATCAGCGTCACGACCTTGCCTTCCGGCACCTCCAGACTGATTCCGTGCAGCACCCTGACCTTGCCATAGCCAGCTTCAAGTTTTTCGATTTTCAACATGCTTGGGCTCCTGCTTGTTCACCACCCAGATACGCTTCGACGACACGGGGATCTGCCTGCACATCTTGCGGCAAACCCTCGGCGATCTTCTGACCGAAGTCCAGCACCGATACCGCATCGCACACCCCCATCACCACATCCATATGGTGCTCGATGAGAATGACCGTCAACCCACGATCCTTGATCTTGCGGATAATGGCCAACAATTCCACGATATCCGGTGCGGTCAACCCTGCGGCAGGTTCATCCAGCAACAACAGTTGCGGGTCCAGCGCCAAAGCGCGGGCAATTTCCAGCAGTCGCTGCTTGCCATAGGGCAGGTTGCGGGCTTCTTCGTGGGCCAACGAGGCCAGACCGACAAAGTCCAGCAAGGCATAGGCACGCGCCCGGGCAGTGTTTTCCTCTCGCCGCCACAAGGGCAAGTGCAAGGCCACGCTGCTCAGTTGGCTGGTAAACGTGTGGTGCAGACCAACCAGCACGTTTTCCAGCGCCGACATTTCGCCAAAAAGCTGCACATTCTGAAATGTGCGCGCCACGCCCCGGGCAGCAATCTCCGATGAGGTCAGGCCGGCCAGGTCCTTCCCGGCAAACACGACCGATCCCGATGTGGGTACATAAATACCCGTCAGAACATTCATCATGGTGCTTTTGCCCGAGCCATTGGGACCAATCAAGCCATGAACGGTCCCCCGGCGGACCTCAAGATCGACCTCATTGAGCGCCCTGAGCCCACCGAACTGCATGATCGCCTGACTGACAGACAGCAGCACCCCATGCGACGCATCCGGCTCATGACCAATCTGCGAAATATACTCAGATGAAATAGTCACGGGGCTGGTGTCTTTTTTGTGACGCGACCAGAACTGGGTAACGAACCCCACAATCCCGTCGGGCAGGTAATACACCACGAACAGAATCATCAGACCAAAAATCGACAGACGCCAATCCGTCATTTGTTCGAGGACCAGGGACCCGATCGCCAACAACAAGGCACCGGCAACCGGGGCGGCCATGCGCCGCCAAGTCGCCCGTCCCTGGCGCACCGCCCAAGTAGAACCAACCATGACAATCACGGCCAGGCCGATGGCCAACGGACGAAACGTAGACACATCATCCAGCATCTTGGGCAACAACACGATGATGGCCGCCCCAAGCAGCGCCCCGGACCGGGTCTTGCGCCCCCCCATGATAATGGCCAGCAAAAACAGCACCATCAATTCAAAGGTATAGGTATTGGGCGAAATATACTGCTCGGAATACGCATGCAAGGCCCCGGACAAGCCCGCCAGCCCCGCACTGATCACAAACGCCACGACCTTATAGCGATAGACGGATACACCCATGCAATCGCATGCAATCGGGCTATCGCGCAGGGCCTCGAAGGCACGCCCATAGTGGGACTTTGCCACGCGCTCGGTAAACAGCACCGACAAGACCAAAAACGCCAGCACCATCCAGAAAAACTGCGGCCCCGTCATCATGTGATCGCCGATCATGGGCTTATCCAGGCTGATCCCCATGGGGCCATCCGTCAGAAAATCCATTTCATTGATCAGGATCTGGATAATAGTCCCAAACGCCAAGGTAACCATGGCCAGATATGGCCCTGTGACCCGCAAAGAGGGCAACGCCAGAATTGCGCCAAAAATCGAAGTGACGATGATGGCCGCCGGAATCGCCAGCCAAAAAGGCAGGCTTAAGTGCAGGATCAGGGTACCCACGGTATAGGCGCCAATCCCAAACAAACCCGCATGCCCCAAAGATACCTGCCCGGTGTAGCCCACCACAATATCCAGGCCCAACAGCAGCACGGCATAGATCAGAATGGTTTCAATCAAATGCAGATAATAGGGGTTCGTCACCACCAAAGGCACCGCAGCCAAGACGACAGCCAGCACCACAAATGAGAAAAATGCTTTCTTGTTCATGGCTCAGACCTTTTTGATTGCAGTTTTGCCAAACAAACCGGCAGGCCGCAAGGTCAGTACCAGCAGCAACAGAATCAGGCCTGGCACATCCTTATAGCCGGTCGACAAATAAAACCCAGTCATCGTCTCCAACAACCCCAGCAGCAGGCCACCCACAATGGCCCCCAAGCCGCTATTCAATCCGCCAACAATGGCCACCGCAAAGGCTTTCAGACCCAGCACAGCCCCCATGGACGCACCGGTCAAGGTCAAAGGCGCAATCAACACCCCGGCAAAGGCGGCCGTCAACGACGACAAAGCGTACGAGAATGTAATAACGAGCTTGGTATTGATCCCCATCAAGCCCGCTGCATCCCGGTCACCCGACGTCGCCACCACGGCCTTGCCGTAAATCGACGTGCGGTTGAACAGTTCGATGGCGCCCATAATCAGCAAAGCCCCCCCGACGACCAGCAGTTCCATGGGCAGGATTTTTGCCCCCAGCACAGTAAAGGGCACTTCCGACACGGGGGATGGAAACGGCATGGCATCGCGCCCCCAGACGTTTTCTGCCGTATTGCGGAAAATGATCCCCAAGGCAATCGTGGCCATGATCCAGCCGAATTCAGATCGGGCCTCGATGGCCGGGCGCACGGCGACGCGTTCCACCACCGAACCCTGAACCATCCCAAAAATACAGACCAGCGGGATCATCAGCCAATAACTGACGCCAAATCCCACCAAAGTCAAACCCACCAGCCACCCCAGCATCAAGGCATCGCCCTGACCAAAGTTGAGGGTTTCGGAGGTGGCAAACGTCAGTTGATAGCCAAAGGCAATGACCGCATAAATCATGCCCAGTGCAATGCCGCTATAAGCCAGCTGCAAAAAAATCGTCATGACACATTCCAACAAAACGCGCCGCCCAGCGCAGTAAATCCACACTGGACGACACTGCAAAATACCCGCCCTATCCGAATCAGACAGAGCAAACAGGTAGACCAAAAGGCGGCACGGCTGATCAAGGTCTATCCATCATGTCCAGCCGTGTGCCCCACTGCTTATGCGGGTTTATTTCTGTGCGACTTGTCCGGAATTGGCCACGCTGCGCTGCTCGTCTTCGGGGTGTGCGAAGACCACGCGCCCCTTCGAGACTTCGCCCATATACACCACATCCGGGCTGCCGATCGTCTCGTGATCCGAGACCGAGAATGGCTGCTCATAAGTCATGATGACGCCTTCGATCGGCTTGTTCAGGCTTTCCAGGGCTGCCCGGATATCCTGGCCCTTGGTATTGCCCGCCTGCTCGATGGCAGCGGCCAACAACAGCAGGGAGTCATAGCCCTGGGCAGCCGACACGGCGGACTCGATCACCCCATTTTTTGGCTGATTGTCCTTGATGTAGGCATCGATAAATGCCTTGCGCTTAGGTGTATTGGGGTTCTGGATGAAGGTCTGGGGCATCAAGGCACCATCCCCATTGGCTCGCGCGGTGTCGATGAAGTTGGCCATCGCCAGCGTCCAGCTGCCGATCATGGGGACTTTCCAGCCCAGCTTGGCCATGCCGTTGGCCAACTGCGCCAGCTCGGGCCCAATGCCATACGTCAGCAGGGCTTCGGCACCGGCTTCTTTGGCGCGCAACAGCTGGGCGGTCATGTCCACGTCGCCGATATTGAACTTTTCAATGACCACTGGCTTGACGCCCAGCTTATCCAGGGCTTTTTCCATATCCTCGCGGCCCAACTGACCGTAGTTGGTGGAATCCGCCATGATGGCCACTTTCTTCAGGCCACGCTTGGTGACCGCTTCGGCGGCAATCATGGGCGCCTGAATATTGTCGGCGGCAGCGGTGCGAAACACGTAGTTGTGTTCATACTTGGGCGGCTCGAACTGCTTGGATACCACGGTGCCGGTGGCCACATTCACGATGACGGGAATTTCAGCTTTCTGATAAAAACGCGTCCCGGCCAGCGTAACCCCGGTGTTGATGAAACCGACCGTGGCAACCACGTTTTCACGGCTGATCAATTCCTGGGAAATCTGGACGCCACGTTCATTCTTGGCTTCATCATCGCGTTCGATCAGTTCCAGTTGACGGCCCAGCACGCCCCCATTGGCATTGATGTCCTGGGCGGCCAGCCGCACCCCGGCACGCATGCTGACACCCATCGAGGACGAGCCCCCCGTATAGGGGCCAGACACCCCGATTTTGATCGTATCGGCAGCATACGCAGTCGCAGCCATCGAAAGCGACAGGGCTGCCGCCAGACAAGTTTTGCTCAGATTCATGATGTCTCCTGATATCCACACGGCCGGCTCTCATGCCGACCTTATTAAAGGTTCAGCGAAAGTCTATCGGCCTAGATCAGGAGCGGTTGGAAATCAAATCGGGCCTATGCGGAAAATAATTCCGCACCCAATTGGCTCAGAGGGGAATCCGGGGAATTCGGCGGCAAAGATCACGCAGCCATAGGGAAAACGATAGGCGGATGCCAGTCAGTGGCATGGAGGCATCCCGGCATAAATAGTAGTGGGAGTCCGGCGCGGCCGTGACCGAAAACGGCGCAATCAGCTGGCCTGACTGCAAGCTGCGGCTGGCCAGGCTGCGGCGCGTGATCATCACGCCATGCCCGGCGCAAGCGGCCTCCATGGCCATGCCCAAATCGAAAAAACTAAGTCCCTTGTCGGGCTCGAGCCAATCCAGGCCGGCGGCCTCGAACCACGGTTTCCAGGGGTCCAGAGGGCTATGCAGCAAATCAGAGAACTTCAGATCGGATGGCTGGCGCAACGGCCCATGACGACGCAGATAATCCGGGGAACACGCAGGGAACACCACGTCATCGGTCAACAGTTCGGACACGGCGCCTGGATAGCGGCCCAGGCCAAAGCGTATCCAGAAGTCCGCCTGAGACGGGCCAATATCCAGATACGGGATGGACATGACCACGCTCATGTCCAGATTGGGGTGGGCCTGCATGAATTCGTGCAGATGCGGCCCCAGCACAGAATGACCAAAGGACGGTGTCGTGACCAGGCGCAGGCTGTCACGGGGCTTTTCCGCGCGATGGTGCAAAGGAATATTCGACAACAGGCGCAAGGCTGTATCGATTTGCTCGAGATATTCGTGCCCCGCCGTCGTCAGCAACACCCCCCGGCTGCCGCGCTCGAACAGCGCGCGGCCCAGCCAGGCCTCGAGCTGGGTAATCCGCTTGCCGACCGCACTGGCCGTGATGCAGAGTTCTTCGGCCGCACGGCCAAACGACCCCAGCCGGGCAGCGGCCTCGAAGGCCCGGATGGATGCCAGGGATGGCAAACGGATATTTTGCGGGGCTAGTGACACCATCTTGGGGGTTCACACACAATCCAAGCGAATGAGCCCGCATTGTGTCATAACCACACCGTCGGGCCTAGCGGCACCACGCCCCCGAGACTGCTACGCCAGTCGGACCAGCCCCGCCGCAGCCGTCTGATTCGTGGCGGTATCAATCAAAATGAAAGACCCGGTGCAGCGCTGGCTGGCATAGTCGTCCAAGACCAGCGCATCGCGGGTGCGCAAGCTGACGCGGCCAATATCGTTCATGGCCAGCGTGCCGTTCCAGGCGACGGCACGCAGTTCGTGAATATCACGGCGGGTGTGCACCGCCTGGATACGCACCTGGGTCAGGCGCGTGCCTATCTTCAGCCAGTACAGTCGGGCGGGGTTCAGCGCCTGTTGATCCAGCCAGCACAAATCGGCCTCGAAATCCTGGCGCACATTCGTCGGCACCCGGGCATCGGTCAGCAGATCCCCCCGGGACACGTCAATCTCGCGATCCAACACCACGGTAATGCTGTCACCCGGCAAGGCTTCGTCCAGCGCCTGTTGGCCCCGCAGCAAGCGGGTGATGGTGGCGGTCTGGCCGCTGGGCAGCACCTGCACGGTATCGCCCACGCGCCAGGAACCGCTTTGGATCTGACCGGCATAGCCCCGAAAGGCATCCGGGCCACTGCCCTGATGGCGAATGACCCACTGGACGAAAAACCGGACCTGACCGGTATCCCGGACGGGGTCCAAGGGCAAGGTTTCCAACAGGCTGAGTAGCGGCAAGCCCCGATACCAGGGCGTATGCGGACTGCCTTGCACGACATTGTCGCCAGACAGCGCCGATAAGGGAATCATGTGAAAAGCGGCAATCCCCAGGCGGTCGGCCAGGTCCTGGTAGGCGTCCCGGATACGGTTGAACACCGCCTCGTCCCAGCCCACCAGATCCATTTTATTGACGGCCACGACCAGATGCTGCAGCCCCAACAGTCGGGCCAGGGTGCTGTGGCGCTTGGTCTGCGGCAGCAACTGGCCATCCTTCACGCGGCTGGCATCGATCAGAATGATGGCTGCGTCGGCGGTAGAGGCACCCGTCACCATATTGCGCGTGTATTGCTCATGGCCCGGTGCGTCGGCCACAATGAATTTACGCACCGGGGTGGCGAAATACCGATAGGCCACATCGATGGTAATGCCCTGCTCCCGCTCGGCCTCCAGACCATCGGTCAGCAGCGCCAGATCGTACCGCTGGTCCGGGGCTCGGGTGTACTTCGAGCCCGCAATCGCCCGCAGCTGATCGGCGAACACGCCCTTGCTATCCAATAACAGCCGTCCGATCAGGGTGGATTTCCCATCGTCCACCGACCCCGCCGTAATCAGTCGCAGGACGGCAGTATCCTGGGCCTCCGGCCATTGCTCATTGATCGCATTCATCAAAAATATCCTTGTTTCTTGCGGCGCTCCATCGAGGCCTCGGAAGTCTGGTCATCCAGCCGGGTAGCCCCACGTTCAGTCAGCGTGGCGACGGCGGTTTCACGGATGATGTCGGCGGCGCTGTCTGCATCGGAAGCCACCGGGCAGGTGCAGGTCACATCCCCCACGGTCCTGAACCGCACCCTCAGGCGCTCGGCCTGTTCGCCTTCGCCCAGCGGCGTCAGCGGCGTGACCGGCACCAGCAGATCCTGGCGGCGCACGACGGTTCGCTCGTGAGCGTAGTACAGCGGCGGCAGATCCAGCTGCTCGCGTTCGATGTACTGCCAGACATCCAGCTCGGTCCAATTCGAAATCGGAAACACGCGGATATTCTCGCCCGGGTGCACTCTGGTGTTGTAGAGATTCCAGAGTTCGGGCCGCTGGGCCTTTGGGTCCCATTGGCCGAACTCATCGCGAAACGAACAGATACGCTCCTTGGCGCGGGCCTTTTCCTCGTCGCGGCGGGCGCCGCCTATGCAGGCATCAAAACCGAATTCGGCAATAGCCTCCAGCAAGGTCGTGGCCTGTGCGGCATTGCGGGAATCCCCCGCATGACGCAGCACCACCGTCCCGCGCGCCATGGAATCCTCGACGCTGCGCACGATCAGTTCTTCGCCCAACTGAGCCACACGCTCATCGCGAAAGGCAATGACCTCGGGAAAGTTATGCCCCGTATCGATATGCATCAGGGGAAACGGAAACCGCCCTGGACGAAAAGCTTTTTCGGCCAAGCGCAACAGCACGCAGGAATCCTTGCCGCCGGAAAACAGCAAGACGGGCCGGGCACACTCAGCGGCCACTTCTCGCAAAATATAAATAGCCTCGGACTCCAACCAATCCAGGTGGGTACGGGTCGCAGATGCAATAGCACTAGTCATCATCAAAAACCAGGGTCAAGAATCGGAAGAAACCGCGTCTGCTGCCCGAGGGCGCACACGCGGACGATCAATCAGGTTGGCGGCATGCAGACCGCATTCGCGGCTGTCACGCTGCTCCCACCACCAACGTCCGGCACGCGGGTCTTCGCCAGGGCGCACGGCGCGGGTACAGGGTTCACAGCCGATGGAGGGATAGCCTCGATCATGCAAAGGGTGATAGGGCACGCTCAGCGCCCGTACCACGCCCCAGACCTCAGCGCTGCTCCAGTCGGCCAGGGGATTGAATTTCTGCAGCCCGAAGGTGTCGTCCCACTGTGACTCGGGCAGTTCTGTCCGGGTGACGGACTGCTCACGACGCTGGCCGGTAATCCACGCCGCATGCCCTGTCAACGCCCGACGCAGCGGCTCGACCTTACGAATGCCACAGCATTCCTTGCGCAGGGCCACGCTCTCGTAGAAGGCAAATTCGCCATGGGCCGTCACATGTGCCTGCACGGCAGCGGGATCGGGGTGCATGACGCGCACCTCGATGCCATAGCGCTGGCGCACGACATCGACCATGGCCAGGGTCTCGGCATGCAGGCGGCCGGTATCCAGCATGAACACCCCCAGTGGGCACGCACGCTGAGCCACGGCATGGATCAACAGGCTGTCCTCGACCCCCATGGATGAGGCCAGGAGCGCATCGGGATAGGTGGTGGCGATATCGTCCAGGCGATCCAGCAGATCAGACCAGCGGCGCGACAGCGCATCGGAGATTGGGAGATTTTCTGACATGCCATCAGTGTGACGGCCCAACCAGCGCAACGGAACGATTGAATGGTTGGTTTTATATAACCGCACCAGGAAGTCATGCAGAATTTTTTTAGCGCACTAAAATGGTGCCAGTTATCTGTCCTCGTCGATCTTTAATCCATAAAAAAGGCTGCACGTCATGGCTGAACCACATTCGCATACCCTCCCTTCATATCTGGACTCATCCCACCCCGGCCCTTGGGGCATTTACCTGCAACAGGTCGACCGAGTCGCCCCTTACCTGGGAAACCTGTCGCGCTGGATCGAGACCCTGAAGCGCCCAAAACGGATCCTGATCGTCGATGTCCCCATCCAGTTGGACAACGGCACCGTGGCCCACTTCGAGGGCTACCGGGTACAGCACAATAATTCCCGCGGCCCCGGCAAGGGCGGCGTGCGCTACCACCAGGATGTCACCCTCTCCGAAGTCATGGCCCTGTCGGCCTGGATGTCAGTCAAGTCCGCCGCCGTGAACCTGCCGTTCGGGGGTGCCAAGGGCGGCATCCGCATCGACCCGCGCCAGCATTCCATGGCCGAAATCGAACGCATCACGCGTCGCTACACCAGCGAAATCCACGACATCATCGGCCCGAACAAAGACATCCCCGCCCCAGACGTCAACACCAACGGCCAGATCATGGCCTGGATGATGGATACGTACTCCATGAACGAGGGTGGCACCACCACCGGCGTGGTCACTGGCAAGCCCGTCTCATTGGGGGGCAGTCTGGGCCGCATCGAGGCCACTGGCCGTGGTGTCTATGTGGTGGCCTGCGAAGCCGCACGCGAATCCGGCATCGACATCAAGGGCGCGCGCATCGCCATCCAGGGCTTCGGCAATGTGGGCGGCACCGCCGCGCGGCTGTTCAACGAGGCCGGCGCCCACGTGGTTGCCGTCTACGATCACACCGGCATCGTCTACAACAGCCGTGGTCTCAATGTTCCGGCCTTGGTCGAGCACGTCAAGTCCACCGGCGGGGTGGCGGGTGCTGCCGACACGGAAACCCTCAGCGTCAATGATTTTTGGTCGCTGAAAACCGACATTCTGATCCCTGCTGCCCTCGAAGGCCAGATCACCCGCGACAACGCCGACCTGATCCACACCCGCATTCTGGTCGAAGGCGCCAACGGCCCCACCACCCCCGAGGCCGACGACATCATTTCCGCCAAAGGCACCATCATCGTGCCCGATGTCGTCGCCAACGCAGGCGGGGTCACGGTCAGCTATTTCGAATGGGTACAGGACTTCTCCAGCTTCTTCTGGACCGAACAGGAAATCAACCACCGCCTGGAAGCCATGATGCGGGCGGCCTACAGCGGCATGTCCGCCGTCGCCCGCCAGCACGGGGTATCGCTGCGTACGGCGGCCTTCATTGTGGCCTGCTCGCGCATCCTCGAAGCCCGCCAGGTGCGCGGCCTCTATCCCTGATGGCTGGCCTGCTGTTGATCGGCACGGGCGGCACGATTGCCGCCACGGCCACCGACACGCAACGCCTCACCGACTATCAGGTCACCCAGGGGATAGACGCCATGTTGGCGGCCATCCCTGGGGCGACCGATATTGCCCAGGTACATTGCGAGCAGTTGTTCAATATCGATAGCCGGGCGTTGCGCACCAGCCAGGTCATCCGCCTGGCGCGGCGCGTACGCCAGGCCGCCGACGATCCTGCGGTGGATGGCATCGTCATCACCCATGGCACCGACAGCCTGGAAGAAACCGCTTTTTTCCTGCACCTGACGATCGACACCCCAAAGCCTGTCGTGCTGGTCGGGGCCATGCGCCCCGCGTCCGCCCCCAGTGCGGATGGCCCGCTGAACCTGCTGAACGCGCTGCGCGTGGCCAATGCCACGGACAGCTGCGAACGCGGTGTCCTGGTGGTCATGAACGACAGCATCCTGGCGGGCCGCTGGGCCGCAAAATCCCACACGACCCGCGTGGATGCCTTTGGAGCCGATGGCTTGGGCATCTTGGGCAACGTCTGCGATGGCGCCGTGCATTACGCCCTGCGACCAGACCCCCGCCGCCAGCCTGTGCTGCCCTTGGCAGGGCTGCGCAGCCTACCCATGGTGGATATCATTCACGATTACCAGGACGCCCCCCTGCACGCCTATCAGGCTGCCATTCAGGCGGGGGCCAGGGGCATCGTGGTGGCGGGCATGGGCAATGGCAGCCTCAGCACCGCCGCCGAACGCGGCTGCGCACAGGCTGTGCGCAAAGGTCTGGTCTGCGTGCGCGCCAGCCGGGTGCCGCGCGGCACCGTGACGCCCAAGGCCTCGGACCCAGGCCTGGGCCTGCTGGCCGCACATCACCTGAACCCGCTACAGGCCCGCATCCTGCTGCGGGTCGCCCTGGCGCATGGCTGGACGCCGCAGGCAATCGCCCAATTGCTGGCGGACCAATAAAACCAGCCCGCCATCCTTCGCATCAGGCCCAGTCCAGGATGACCTTGCCGCTTTGGCCTGACAGCATGGCTTCAAAGCCCTGGCGGTAATCAGCCACAGGATAGTGGTGGGTCAGAATGGGGGACAGGTCCAGGCCGCTTTGCAGCATAGCCACCATCTTGTACCAGGTTTCAAACATCTGACGGCCATAGATGCCTTTGATTTCCAAACCCTTGAAGATGATCTGGCTCCAGGCGGCGCCCACGCCGTCAGGCAAGATGCCCAGCATTGCGATCTTGCCGCCGTGATTCATTTGTTCCAGCATCGAGGCAAAGGCACTGGGCACCCCTGACATTTCCAAGCCCACATCAAACCCTTCGGTCATGCCGATCTCGCGCATCACATCTCCCAGGTTCTCGCGGGTCACGTTGACCGTCCGACCAGCCCCCATGCGGGCGGCCAGATCCAGGCGGTAATCATTGACGTCGGTGATGACGACATTGCGTGCACCCACGTGGCGGGCAATGGCTGCTGCCATGGCCCCAATGGGGCCGGCGCCGGTGATCAGCACGTCCTCGCCGACCAGATCGAATGCCAGGGCGGTATGGGTGGCATTGCCGTAGGGGTCGAAAATAGCGGCCAGATCATCCGAAACGTCGTCCGGGATACGGAAGGCATTAAAGGCCGGAATAACCAGATAATCGGCAAAGGCGCCGGGACGATTAACCCCTACCCCCTGAGTATTGCGGCACAGGTGGCGGCGGCCTGCCCGGCAGTTCCGACAAAACCCGCAGGTAATATGGCCTTCGCCCGAGACCCGGTCGCCGATCTTGAAGCCCTGGACCTCTTGGCCGATTTCGACGATTTCGCCGACATATTCGTGCCCCACATGCATGGGCACCGGGATGGTGCGCGCGGCCCATTCGTCCCATTTCCAGATGTGGATGTCCGTGCCGCAAATGGCGGTCTTGCGGATACGAATCAGGATATCGTTATGACCGATGGTGGGCTTCGGGACATCCACCATTTCCAACCCGACGACGGGCTGCATCTTAGCCAAGGCTCTCATGAATACTCCAGGATGAAAAACAGGAAAACCTAAGCGGACGCAATCACGCCCAGGTCGCGCCCGACCTGCGCAAAAGCCGCCACAGCGCGGTCTATATCGGCCGTACTGTGGGCAGCGCTCATTTGGGTACGGATGCGAGCCTGGTTTTTAGGGACGACAGGATACGAAAAACCAATGACATAAATACCCTGGGTCAACAGGGCATCCGCCATGCGGCCCGCCAAAGCGGCATCGCCCAGCATCACCGGAATAATGGGATGATGCCCCGGCACCAGCGCAAAGCCCAATGCCTGCATGGCCTGGCGAAAATGCTGGCCATTGGCATGCACGCGCTGCCGCAGTTGCTCGCCTTCGGTTCCCTGCAGCAAAGCCAGCACCCGGCGCGAAGCCGCCACGATGGCGGGCGCCAGGGTGTTGGAAAACAAATAGGGGCGCGAGCGCTGGCGCAGCATATCGATAACGACCGGATCAGCCGCCACATAACCGCCTGAAGCGCCGCCCAAGGCCTTGCCCAGCGTGCCGGTCAGGATATGCACCCGGCCTTGTACCCCGCAGGCCTCGGGCGTACCCCGGCCTCCGGCCCCCATAAACCCCACCGCATGCGAATCATCGACCATGACCAGAGCATTGAATTCGTCGGCCAGGTCGCAGATGGCGGACAGATCGGCAATGATGCCATCCATGGAAAACACGCCATCGGTGGCAATCATCACATGGCGAGCCCCGCCATCGCGAGCCGCCTGTAACTGCGTGCGCAAATCGGCCATATCGTTATTGGCATAGCGGTAGCGGCGGGCCTTGCAGAGCCGCACGCCATCGATGATGCTGGCATGGTTCAGGGCATCGCTGACAACGGCGTCCTGCTCGTCCAGCAAGGCCTCGAAAAGACCGCCATTGGCATCGAAACAGCTGGAATATAAAATCGCATCGCCCATGCCCAGCCATTGGGCCAGATCGGATTCAAGCGCCTTATGCCCTGCCTGCGTGCCACAAATAAAGCGCACCGAGGCCATGCCAAAGCCGTCGGCCGCCAAGCCATCCTGAGCAGCCTGGATCAGGCGCGGGTCGTTGGCTAAGCCCAGATAATTGTTGGCGCAAAAATTCAAGACTGGCTGGCCATCGGCCAACTGTATCTGTGCCGCCTGCTGGCTGGCGATAACACGTTCTGACTTGTAGTAACCGTCGGTGCGCAACTGCCCGATCCGGGCATGGAGATCAGCGAGGAATGCCTGTGACATGATCCACCTTTTTGGGGGGTATGTGAGAGACCCTGAGCGGGTTGAAACTGTGCGTCATATTGTACGCCGCCGCCACCGCCATCCCTATAATCCTACAAACAGTTGGCAATCCGGTGGCCTGTGCCGTACATTGGTCCGAAACGCGGCATTCTATGATTGCAACAATAGTTTCATATCGAGATCCATGCGCCAGCCTTTGTCCATTTTTCTGGTGGTTATCCAATTAGCCCTGACGCTGATGCTGGGGCTGGCCGCAACGCGGGTACAGGCACAGGTCCTGAGGGTCGGCATCTACGAGCAGCAACCCGATATCTACCTGAGCCCAGATAACCACCCGGCAGGAATTCTGGGCGAACTGCTGAATGAAATCGCCCGCCGCGAGGGCTGGACCCTGGAAACACAACCATGCAGCTGGCAACAGTGCATGCAATGGTTGCACGACGGCAATATCGACCTGCTGCCCGACGTGTACTACACCGCCCAACGGGCCAAAACACTAGGCTTCCATCATGTCCCGGCCCTGCACAGTTGGTCGCAGATGTACGCCAAGGCAGGCAATACCCTGCGCGCCATTACTGACCTGAACGGCCTGAGCATCGCGGTACTGGCAGGATCGACCCAGGAAGACTATCTACGCACAACCCTGCACAGCCTGGGCATCCAAGCTGATCTGATCCCAGTGCAGGACCTGACAGATGGTTTCCAACTGGTCAGCCGCCACCAAGCCGATGCCGTCGCGGCGGATTTCTACATTGGCGAACTCAGCGCCCGAGAATACGGCCTGGTCACCACCTCGATCGTGTTTCAACCGACCGAGGCGTTTTTTGCCACCCAAAAGGGCCAGAACGCCACCGTGCTGGCAGCCATAGACCACTACCTCAGCCTCTGGCAAGCCGATCCCAATTCTTTTTATTTCCGCACTTTGGACCACTGGCGTCTGGTCCAGACCCCCAACACCATAGGACCACATGCAATCAGATTCATCATCACGCTGGCAGTGAGCCTGAGCCTATTACTGATACTGCTGATCTGGCAACAGATCCGGCATACGCGTTTACGCCGCCAACTGCAGGCCAAGACCCGCCAATTCGACACGATTCTCGGCAGCATCAACGCCCTGGTCAGTATCAAGACCCCTGACGGGCGCTATCTGATGGGCAATCAGCGCTTTGAACAATTCCTGGGGGCTAGCGCGGGCCATCTCGTGGGCCGCCCCGACACCGATTTTTATACCAACACCGATACCCTGGCCACCATCCAGCAAAGCGACCGGGCCATCATAGAAACCGGTACGCGCAGCTTTATCCGACAAACCATCCAACGGCCCCAGGACGACTCAGCCCGCACGCTGCTGACCACCAAAGCGCCCTTATGGGCTGCCAACGGTACCCTGGAGGGCATCTGCACGGTGGGCACCGACATCACGGACCATGTTCAAGCCGAACACACCCGCCACCGCTTGACGTACTACGACACCCTGACCCAGCTTCCTAATCGCCGCATGGCACTGGAACACCTGCAGCAAATCATCGATAGCACCCGGCATAACCAGGCACACGGCGCGCTGCTTCAAATCGACCTGGACGGATTCAAAAGAATCAACGACAAGCACGGCTATCGCACTGGCGACGAACTGCTGGCGGCTTTGGCGACACGCCTGCGCAAAGCCACGCGCGAACACGATCTGGTGGCGCACACCAGCGCAGACGAATTCGTGGTCCTGGTCGACGCGCTGGGCAATGACTCCCACGAGTCCGCCCGCATCGCCATGTCCATTGCCGAAAATCTCCGCCAGACCATCAGCGGAAATACCCTGATGATTCAGAATATCCCCGTCCTGATCACGGCCAGCATCGGCCTGACCCTGATCAATGCAGCCAGCCACGACTGCGACACCGTCATGCGCGAGGCCGACATGGCTACCCAGCGGGCAAAAGACCAGGGCGGCAACCAAGCTACTTTTTACAAGCAAGACCTGCAGGCCGAAGTCGAACAGCGCCTGTGGCTGGAGCAAGACCTGCTGCAAGCCATCGGCACCCCACAACTCAGCCTGCACCTGCAGCCGCAATTCGGTAAAGACGGCCAGATCACAGGGGGCGAGCTCCTGGCTCGCTGGCAGCACCCCACGCACGGCCCGATATCACCGGCGCTGTTCATCCCGGTCGCCGAGGAATCCGGCCTGATCAACTTGCTGGGTACCTGGACGCTGGGGGTGGCTTGCGACACCATCCTGACGCTGCAGGCCTTGGGCGAAATCTACCCGCTGTCCATCAACATCAGCCCAAAACACCTGATGGAAGTCCGTTTTGTGGATTTTGTGCGCGAGACCCTGGAACGCAAGAAAGTCCCTGGCAACCGCCTGATCTTTGAGATCACCGAAGGGGTTTTGATTCAGGACATCCAGGCGGTGGCCCTGCGCATGCAGGCCTTGGCGCAGTTGGGCATCCGCTTTTCCATTGACGATTTCGGCACCGGCTATTCCAATCTGGCCTACCTGAAACGCCTCCCGCTCTACGAACTCAAGATCGACAAAAGCCTGATTCAGGACTTGCCCGACGACAACGACAGCACTGCCATCGTGCAGTTGATCCTGGCCATGGCCGACCAACTGAACCTGAGGGTCGTGGCTGAAGGCGTGGAAACCGACGATCAGGCCCGCGTGCTGTTCCAACACGACTGCCATGCCTTGCAGGGCTTTTTGCTGGCGCGCCCCATGCCCATCGACACATGGATCCAGCGCGTCCGAAAACGCCAGCTATCCGCTGACCATTAAAAAGGCCGCCATCCCCGCAAGAATGACGGCCTTTTGTACGACTGGGGACTACTTGAACATATTGTTGTAATCCTCATCAGAGGAAGTGCTGGAATCCGGCGCGGCCGCCCCGTCCGCACCCTCTGTTGGCCCATAACCATCCGTGTTGCCGTAACCGGCATCGCCATAGCCGGCAAACCCGCCCATATCGATTTTGATGTCCTCGATATTGACCTCGGGCCGATCAGCCTTGTAATGCGTCACGATGCCCGGATAGGACAGCACCACCACCACCATGACGATCTGGATAATGATGAAGGGAATGGAGCCCCAGTAGATCTGTCCGGTCGTGACCTTGGCGACAGGCTGGCCCGTAATCTTGTCCTTGTAGTCGTCCTTGGGTGCCACGGATCGTAAATAAAACAGCGCGAACCCAAAAGGCGGATGCATGAACGAAGTCTGCATATTCACGGCCAACAACACGCCTAGCCAAATCAGATCGATTCCCATTTTGTCGGCTACCGGCCCGATCAGGGGCACGATGATAAAGGCCAACTCGAAGAAATCCAGAAAGAACGCCAGGAAAAAGGTCAGCAGACTGATCACGATCAGAAAGCCCATCTCACCGCCCGGCAAACCGGTCAGCAGATGTTCTACCCACAGATCGCCATTGACACCGCGGAAAGTCAGACTGAAGACCGATGAGCCGATCAAAATGAACACCACAAAGCAGGTCAGTGTGGTCGTGGTGTCCATGGCCTGGCACAGCAGCTTGAAGTTCAGACGGCGCTTGGAGATCGCCATGATCAAAGCCCCCACCGCCCCCATGGCCCCGCCTTCCGTGGGCGTGGCCACACCGATGAAAATCGTACCCAGCACCAGGAAGATCAGTGCCAATGGCGGGATCATCACAAAGGTCACGCGTTCAGCGATCTTGGACAACAGCCCCAGGCGCAGGGTCTTGTTCAGCAACGCCAGCACAAAGGCGGCCCCCCCCCACAGCAAGATGCTGGTGACGATTAACTCATCCACATGGGGCGATTCCGGCAGCAGATAGCCCACCCCAAAATGCGCAACCACCACCGAGACTGCCATCAAGGCCAGCAGCGATGGAATTCCGTGGCCACCGCTGGGTTCGATGAACGTACGGGCCTCCGGAGGGATGGCCGGCGCGGCCTTTGGCCGGATGATGGCAATGGCGACGACATACAAAATGTACAGTCCCGTCAGGGCAAAGCCCGGCAAAAAGGCCCCCTTGTACATGTCCCCGATGGATCGGCCCAGTTGGTCGGCCAGCACGATCAGCACCAGTGACGGCGGAATGATCTGCGACAAAGTCCCCGAGGCGGCAATCACCCCGGTGGCCAATCGTCGATCATAGCCATAGCGCAGCATGATGGGTAGAGAAATCAGGCCCATCGAGATCACCGAAGCCGAGACCACGCCGGTGGTGGCAGCCAGCATGGCACCCACCAGAATCACGGCAATCGCCAGCCCGCCTCGCAGAGGGCCAAACAGCTGGCCGACTGTTTCCAGCAAGTCCTCGGCCATACCGGAGCGTTCAAGAATCAAGCCCATGAAGGTAAAAAATGGCACTGCCAGCAGGGACTCGTTGGACATGATGCCAAACACCCGTTGCGGCAATGCCTGGAACAGCGCGGGCGAGAGCAGGCCCATCTCGATGCCGATCAGGCCGAACAAAATACCATTGGCGGCCAAGGAAAACGCCACCGGAAAGCCCAGCAACAGCAGCACCACCAGCGAAATAAACATGATGGGGGCCATATAGGCCAATAGAATCGCCTCCATGCTCAAGCCTCCTTGTGCGAGGTAACCTCGCGTTGCGTGGCCTGGCGGACGATTTCTTCAGCCAGTTCTTCCTCGGCTGATTTACCCTTGTGGACTTCGCGGGGGTCGGCACACAAGCCCTGCAAAAAGCCGACACACTTGATCAGGTGTGAAATCCCGGCGGCCAACAACAAGCCAAAGCCGATCGGCAACAAGAGCTTGGCGGGCCAGCGGATCAAGCCTCCGGCATTGGAGGACTGCTCCATATTTTCGAAAGCATCCATGAAAAAAGGCCAGGAATGCCACATGATCAAAGCTGCCATAGGCAGCAGAAAAAACACAGTCCCGATGATTTCCAGGTAGACCTGGGTGCGGCGGGAAAAGCGCGAAGCCAGCACGTCCACGCGGACGTGCTCATTTTTCAGCAGGGTGTAGCCGGCAGCCAGCAAAAAGACGCCGCCAAACAGATACCACTGCAATTCGAGCCAAGCGTTGGAACTGACGTTGAATAGTTTGCGTACCGTCGCGTTGGTGGCGCTGACGAGCACGGCAATCAGAATCAACCAGGTCACCGCCTGACCCACGCGGCGATTGATCGAGTCGATCAGCCGCGACAGGGCAAGGAGTACATTCATGGTGAGAGCCAATGAGAAGTTTGAAACAACCGGACGCGCGCTAGCCCCCGTTTACGCGGAGGCTAGTTCAAGAACCGACGTTAATGACGCCGGCCCGGGAGGGCCGGGGAGGCGTCATGGCTTTTATTTATTGGATACCGTCGTGGCCATGTATTGGTCGAAGCTGCCTTCAGCAATACGGAACCAGGGGATTTCGTGATCCAGGAAGCCTTTGTAGTCTTCGTAGATTTTCTTGAAGCCGGAGTCCTTGGCGGAGAGTTCGCCGTACAGTTCCTGAGAAGCCTTATAGCAGGCATCCATCACGGGCTTGGGGAAAACGCGCAGCTTTGCGCCTTCGCCGATCAGGCGTTTGAGCGCGTTGGGGTTTTCGGCGTCATAGGTGGCGATCATGACGTTGCTGGCCAGCGACGTCGCCTGATCCAGAATGGCCTGATAGTGTTTCGGCAGGGCTTCGTATTTGTCCTTGTTCACGTACAAGGACACCTGCAGCGTGCCTTCCCACCAACCGGGGAAATAGTAGTACGGAGCCACGCGGTGGAAACCCAGTTTCTCGTCGTCATAGGGGCCGATCCATTCGGCAGCGTCGATGGTGCCTTTTTCCAGGGAAGGATAGATATCCCCCCCGGCAATCTGCTGCGGCACCACGCCGAGTTTCATCAACACGGCACCGGCAAACGCAGCGGTGCGGAATTTAAGGCCCTGCAGGTCTTCGACGGTTTTGACTTCCTTGCGGAACCAGCCGCCCATCTGGGTGCCTGTATAGCCGCAGGGAAAGTTGACGATATTGAATTTCGCGAAGAGTTCTCGCAGCAGCGTGGTGCCATTGCCCTTGCGCATCCAGGCATTGTACTGGCGAGTGTTCAGGCCAAACGGCACCGCACCGTCAAAGCACAGGGCGGGGTCTTTGCCGTAGTAATAGTAAGACGCCGTGTGGCCGCATTCGACGGTTCCGTTTTGCACGCCATCCAGCACGCCCAGGGCAGGCAGGAGTTCGCCGCCGGGGAAGACGCGAATCTGGAATTTTCCATCCGTGGCTTCGGACACATATTTGGCCAGGTGCTCACCACCCGAATAGATGGCGTCGGCACTGCGAGGGAAACTGGACGCCAGGCGCCAGCTAAGGGTGGGAGATTCTTGGGCGAAGGCGGGAGCGGCCAAGGTGGTGCCGCCAGCGGCCACGCCAAAGGCGGCCTTCTTGAGAAAGGAACGACGTTGCATGAGAGAGAGCCCCTAAGAGTTAAGATAAATCCCGGTTTTTTTACCGTTTTTTAATTGAAACGAGAGCTCAGGAATTTTGCGCCTTTTCCGCTATTCAGCACAATCGGTAATAACACCGATCATTCAGGCCTAATACACTCTGCGACAAGCACTGTGAGACAATGAAATATTCCTTTTCCTCCATCGTGCCGTGCCCACCTCCCCCGATCATTTCAGCCTGCGTGCTATCGCCCTGCCGGCCTTTGGCCCTTCCCTGTTGTTCGGTTTTGGCGAAGGTGCCATCTTCCCCATTTTGGCCCTCAGCGCCCGCGATCTGGGCGCCAGCTCGGCCACTGCCGGGCTGATCGTTGCATTGGTCGGGGTCGGATCGCTATTGGCCAACCTTCCCGCAGCAGCACTCGCCACCCGCTATGGCGAACGCCGCGCCATGGTAGGCGCAGCGATCTTCAGCCTGTTGGGGCTGATTCTGTGCCTGCTGGCAAACAGCCCCTGGCTGCTCGGGCTGGGGGTGTTCATGGTAGGGCTGGCCAGCGCCGTGTTCTTGCTGGCCCGCCAAACCTATCTGGTCGAGGCAGTGCCGCTGCACATGCGCGCCCGAGCCATGTCCACGCTGGGCGGCACCATGCGCATCGGCATGTTTGTCGGGCCTTTTGCCAGCGCGGGAGCCATCCATTTCATGGGCCTGTCGGGAGCGTATTGGGTAGCGGCGCTCGCCATGCTGGGCGCAGGCCTGGTGTCCCTGGCGGTCCCTGACCTGGCGCCCAAAACCAGTTCCATCGGGAAACCCGCCCCCAGGCTCAGCATGTCGGCCATGGCCAGACAACATGCTCACGTCCTGCTGACCCTGGGAATCGGTACGGCGCTGGTGGCTGCCCTGCGCGCCTGCCGCCAGATCGTGATTCCGCTCTGGGCCGATCACATCGGCCTGGATGCCGCCACCACCGCCATGATCTACGGTTTGATGGGGGCGGTGGACATGCTGCTGTTTTATCCCGCTGGGCGCGTCATGGATATCCATGGGCGATTGTGGGTCGCACTGCCCTGCATGCTAGTCATGGGACTGAGCATGATGGCGATCCCCTTGACCAGCGACTGGGTCAGCTTGTTGATCGTGTGCCTGGCCCTGGGTTTTGGCAATGGCATCGGATCGGGCATTGTCATGACGATAGGCGCGGATGCGTCACCTGCGGCAGGTCGCACTGTCTTTCTGGGCATCTGGCGGCAGATCACCGACATCGGCGGCAGTGGCGGGCCATTGCTGCTGTCCGGCCTGACCGCCGTCGCCTCGTTGGCCAGCGGCATCGTGGCCGTTGGCAGCCTGGGCATGGTGGCCGCCTGGATGTTCTGGCGCTGGCTACCGCGCGGGCGGCCGTTGGTCTAGCCCATAATCGGCGGCACAGGCAGGCCGGACTGCGCCCAATCCACCGGCGCACGCACCGGTAGCACGCCACTGCCGCAGTCAGGATCGGACAAATCCACCCGACGTTCGGGGATGGCATGCGCCCAGCGGATAGAGTAGAAAACCTTGACGATGGGCTGCTCGGGCAGATCGGGGTTTTGGGCCACGACCAAGCCCAGTTCGCTATTGATCAGACTGATGATGGAACCCACGGGATAGCGTCCCATTGCCCGCACAAAAGCCCCCAACACATCCATATCGAACTGCCCTTCGGACTTCAGCATTTTATACAGGGCAAAGGCGGGGTCCCAGCCTTTGCGATAGGGCTGGCTGGACGTCATTTCATCGTAAAAATTGCAGATGGCCGCCATCCGCGACAGCAGGCCGATTTGCTTGCCCGCCAGCTTGTCGGGAAAACCCGTGCCGTCCATGCGTTCGTGGTGGTGCAGACAGACTTCGATGACCTCGGGTGGAACCGAGGGATCGGCCCGCAACACCGCCGCGCCTGCCTCTGGGTGCCGATGCAGAATTTCCTGCGGAGCCTGGATAATGCGGCCTGCCTTGCCGGCCATCTCTGCAGGATCGCGGATTTTACCGATATCGTGCAGCAGTCCCGCCATTCCCGCCATGCGCACATGCGCCTCTGATAGGCGCATGGCACGCGCCAAAGAAGTCATCAGGGCGGCCACTGCCACCGAATGCGCATATAGGTATTGATCGGCCTTTTTCAGGCGCGACAGGCTGGTCAACGCATCCGGGTGCCCATCGATGGAGTCCGACATCTCCTGCACCAAGCCCTGCAACTGGGTCAGATCGATACGACCGCCCACGTCGACATCGCCAAACAACTGCTGGACTTGCTCGCGAGACTCGTCAATGATTTCCCGGGCATCATCAAAGGATTGCTTTTCGGCCTCGGCCGCAGACACCACGGGCGCACTGATCTGAACAGCAGTAGCCGCGGCCGCCTGTGCGGCTGGATCAGCATCTGCCGTGTCCAAGCCGCGATTGGTATCAATCAGCACCCACTCCAGGTTGGACTCATGCAGCTTGCGCAGCTTGCGATCATTGGAAACCAGGAAACGCGAACGCCAGAATCCATGCGTCAGAAATGACCCACCCAAATCCTGGATATACATGCCAGTACGCAACTGAGCAATCGGAACCTTCTTGATCATGGGGCTATCGAAAAAGAGTCTTGAACGGATCAGATTGTATTGAAAGCCTGCCCAGTTTGCTTACTGGGAGCATCCATGCCCTCCCAGCGCGGGCCAGGCACATGAATATCGAACAGATCCAGCACCCGGATAACCGTGTGATCGATCATCTCATCAAGACTGGTTGGGCGCATGTAAAACGCCGGCAATGGAGGGAAAATCACCCCGCCCATCTCGGTGACAGCAGTCATGTTGCGCAAGTGCGCCAAATTAAATGGCGTTTCGCGCACCATCAACACCAGACGGCGGCGTTCCTTGAGGGTGACATCCGCTGCCCGGGTAATAAGATTGTCGGACAGCCCATGGGCGACCGCCGCCAGCGTCCGCATGGAGCATGGCACGACGACCATGCCCATGGTGGAAAAACTGCCGCTGGCCAGCGTTGCACCGACATCGCGCGGGCTATAGACATGGTCAGCCAAGGCATGCACGTCCTGGCGGTTAAGGCCGAGTTCATGGCGGATATTGAGCACGCCCGAGGGCGATACCACCAGATGGGTTTCAATCCCCTGGGTGCGTGCCAAAACCAGCAGACGCAGGGCATATTGCGCCCCCGTGGCCCCGCTGATACCAACTGCCAGCCGACGCGGCTGGGCCATTATTCAATGGCCCCGGCGTCCTTGATCAAAGTGGCCAGTTCGCCGCTGGCGTGCAGTTCGTTCATGATGTCGGTGCCGCCAACGAATTCGCCCTTGACGTAGAGCTGGGGAATTGTGGGCCAGCTGGCGTAGTCCTTGATGCCCTGGCGGACCTCGGCGTCCTCGAGCACATTGACGGTGACCAGCTTGGTGACGCCGATTTCCTTCAGGATCTGAATGGCACGTCCGGAAAATCCGCATTGCGGAAACTGTGCCGTACCCTTCATGAAAAGGACGATAGGGTGACTGGTGACGGTCTCGCGGATGAAGTTGTGGACTTCGGATTGCACTGCTTCGCTCATGGTGGTCTCTGTGTAAAGTTCAGGCCGGCCAGCGGCCCCAGGTAATGCGTTCGATGCCAGCCAGATCCCGCAGGCTGGCAACTGCGATAAAGCCCATCGTCTGAAACAAAGTCCGCACTGGGGCGGCTTGGTCCCAACCGTGTTCAACACACAAGGCCCCACCCGGCAACAAATGCCCGGGGGCGCCTTGCACGATACAGCGCAGGGCATCCAGCCCATCGGCACCATCCGTGAGGGCGGTGACAGGCTCAAAGCGCAGATCACCCTGCACCAGGTGGGTATCCTGTGCGTCGATATAGGGCGGGTTCGAGACAATCAGGTGATAACGCTTCGAACCCAACTGACTATCGTACCAATTCCCGTGGGAAAACAATAGCTTTGCCCCTAGACTGCGTGCGTTCATTTGAGCGATTTTCAGGGCATCCAGGCTCAGATCCGTTGCCTGAACCTGGGCATCCGGGCGATCCAGGGCAATGGAAATCGCCACGATGCCACTGCCCGTCCCCAGATCCAGCACGTGGGGGCCAGCAGTATCGGCAATGGCATTCAAGGCGCATTCGACTAAAAACTCAGTCTCTGGCCGGGGAATCAGCACGGCGGGCGTCACCTGGAAGTCTCGCCCCCAGAATTCCCGATGGCCCAGGATATACGCCATGGGCTCGCCCGCCACCCGGCGAGCCTCCAGGACTTGATAAGCAGCCAGTGCGGCTGGGCTCAGGGGGTCAGTATCATGCGCCAGCAACCACGCCCGCGACACACCCAGCACCTGCTGCCATAACATCTGAAACTCCAGGCGCGGCAAAGGACTGGCGGCCAGGCAAGTGCGCAGGCTGGGGCTCATGCGGATCAGTCCAGCGCCAGGGCGGCCAGTTGCTCGGCCTGATGTTCGGCCAGCAGGGCATTGGTCAGCTCGGTCAAATCACCATCCATGATCTGGGCAAGCTTATACAGGGTCAGATTGATGCGGTGATCGGTCATCCGCCCCTGGGGAAAGTTATACGTGCGAATGCGTTCGGACCGATCGCCCGAACCCACCAGGCTTTTGCGTTGGGCGGCCTCGCGGGCATGGACTTCCTGCTGCTGGCGGTCTTTCAGACGTGCCGCCAGCACCTGCATGGCCTTATCCTTATTGCGATGCTGTGAACGGTCATCCTGACATTCGACCACCAGCCCCGTGGGCAAGTGCGTGATACGCACCGCCGAATCGGTCTTGTTGATATGCTGCCCGCCTGCCCCGCTGGCGCGAAAAGTATCAATCCTCAGATCGTTGGCGTTGATCTGAATATCCGACTGGGCATCGGCCTCGGGCATCACCGCCACCGTGCAGGCCGATGTATGCACCCGGCCCTGGGACTCGGTCTCCGGCACTCGTTGCACACGATGCGCGCCGGACTCAAATTTCAGTTGACCGTACACGCCATCGCCCTCGATGTGGGCAATGACTTCTTTGTAGCCCCCGATCTCAGCCGGACTCTCGGAGATGAGCTCGACCCGCCAGCCCCGGGTTTCGGCATAACGGGCATACATGCGCAGCAAATCTCCGGCAAACAGCGCGCTCTCGTCCCCCCCCCGTCCCTGCGCGAATTTCCAGAAAAACGCTGCGATCATCATCGGGGTCCTTGGGCAGCAGCAAGATCTGCAGATCGGATTCCAGTTGTTGCATGCGTTCATCAGCCCCGGCCAGCTCTTCCTGGGCCAGCTCCTTCATATCAGGGTCAGCCAGCATCTCGCGGGCGGTTTCCTGATCGGCGCAGACTCGTTCCCAGGCGGTAAAGACCTCGACCACCGGCTCAAGCTCGGCGCGTTCGCGGGTCAGCTTGCGAAATCGATCCATGTCGTCGGCACCATCCGGTTCAGCCAGCATGGCGTCGATTTCCGCCAAGCGGTGACTAAGCTGTTCCAGACGGCTGCGCATCGAGATTTTCATAGGGAGAGGGAGGGTTTTGGGGGTTGAAAAAGGCACGATCCGCTGCATCGGCAGGCGGATCGACAGACAGGCAAAGGGACAGCGTCGCTACCGGCGACGCGTAGTAGTACCAGCCTCGGGCAGCAGGCGCGGCAGCAAGGCCAGCATCTGGTCGCGCTCTGCGCCCTCGCTGCGGTTCAGTGCCGACAGCGGCCCATGCATGTATTTATGCGTCAGGCTATAGGCCAAGTATTCCAGAACTTCCTGGGGGTCGTCGCCTCGCGCCAACAGACGCCGGGCACGATCCAATTCTGCCAGGCGCAACGCATCGGCGGACTGCTGGTAGTCGATGATGGCCGGCACGATGGCGCGATTGGACAGCCAGTGCATGAAATGCTGGACACGGGCCTCGATGATGGCCTCGGCCTGCACCACGGCGGCACGTCGCGCATCGGTGCCCGACTGCACCATCCGGCCCAGATCATCCACCGTGTACAGATAGACATCCGCCAAGCGCGCGATTTCGGGTTCTATGTCGCGCGGCACAGCCAAGTCCACCATGACCATGGGGCGGTGGCGCCGCAAGCGCGCAGCCCTTTCCACCATCCCCAGACCGAGGATGGGCAAGGATGAGGCCGTACAGGAAACGACCACATCGTATTCGGCCAGATGATCCGGCAAGGCGGAGAGCTTCAGGGTGCGGGCATCGAACTGCGTCGCCAGCAACTGGGCGCGTTCCAGGGTGCGATTGGCTACCGCGATCTGACGCGGCTGCACCGCCGCAAAATGGGTGGCACAAAGCTGGATCATTTCGCCCGCGCCGATGAACAAGACATTGGCGCCGGACAGATCGCCCAGCACGCGCTGGGCCAAGCGCACGGCCGCCGCCGCCATGGAGACCGAATGGGCCCCAATGGCGGTCTGGGAACGGACTTCCTTGGCCACGGAAAAGGTGCGCTGGAACAACTGGTGCAGCAGGGTGCCCAGCGTGCCGGCCTGTTCGGCGGCACGCACCGCATTTTTCATCTGGCCCAGGATCTGGGGTTCACCCAGCACCATGGAGTCCAGGCCGCTGGCCACGCGAAACGCATGCCGCACGGCATCGTTGTGCTGGTATTGGTACAGGTGAGGCACCAGCTGACCGGCTTCCAGACGATTGAAATCCGCCAGCCAGGCAGGGATTTTTTCGCCCACGCCCGGATCAGCCGCACAGTAGATTTCAGTGCGATTACAGGTAGACAGGATCGCGGCCTCGCGCACCGAGGAACCAAACGCAGTGCGCAAGGCCGACAGGGCGGGCTTCAGGAGGTCGACCGGAAACGACACGCGTTCGCGCACGGACACCGGCGCGGATACATGATTCAGGCCAAAGGTAAGGACATCAACGGACATGCCGCAGAAAGCTTCTGATAAGGAGACTGCCACATTATAGGTCGCCCATAGGGTCTTGGGCCATTTTTTAGCCCCCCTTGCTGCAAAGCAGGAAAAAATCGTGTAATATTCGTCGTCTTGGCCCGGTAGCTCAGTCGGTAGAGCAGAGGATTGAAAATCCTTGTGTCGGTGGTTCGATTCCGCCCCGGGCCACCAGTTACAACTAACCCAACGGTTCTCCGTTGGGTTTTTTGTTGGCTGGAGGGGCAGGATTGGCGGGGGTTTGCGGGTTGGGCTCGCGAGCGTGGAGGTGCTGGGTGGTCTGGTTCCGGTCCTGTCTGGCCTCTCTGTTCTCGGTTTTTATCTCTTTGCCTCGCGAGCGCGCGCAAGGTCGTGGCTAGGGTTTATGCGGGTTTCGGGGCGGCGGGTTGGTGCTGGAGATTGGTGGGCGGGGACGACCCGTATTCAACTCTGGTGATACGATATCTCGGTCCAAGAATAGAACAAGGATCGAGGCATGGGAGGCCACAACGAAGGTGCGCAGTTCGTCAACTGGTTCGGACCGCTACTGGACGCACTGCGCAAGCTGGGTGGCTCGGGATCGCCCGACGAGGTGGTCGACCAAATCGCGGCCGACCACGCGGTATCCGACGATGCCCAAAACGAGCTGACATCCTCTGGCCAACCACGCTTCAAGAACCAGGTCGCCTGGGCGCGGTTCTATTTAACGAAGGAAGGGCTGCTGGGCTCATCCAGACGCGGGATTTGGAGCCTGACCGAGCGCGGACGCGCCACCACACTGACCTATGAACAGGCCCACGACATCTTCCGTCGCTGGGTTGCAATCTTCCAGGAGCAACGCCGCACAAAGACGGCCGATACCGTCTCGATGGAAGAACAGACCGTCGAAGAAGCCGAAACCCCGACGGGGGACTACCGAGCGGCCATTCTGGACATCATGCGCAATCTACCGCCCGCCGGATTCGAGCGCCTGTCACAGCGCCTGCTGCGCGAGGCCGGATTCATCCATGTCGAGGTCACCGGCCAAAGCAACGATGGCGGCATCGACGGCCATGGCATCCTGCAGGTCAACCCGCTGGTGTCCTTCAAAGTGCTATTTCAATGCAAGCGTTACGCCAATTCTGTCACGCCGTCCATCGTGCGAGACTTTAGAGGTGCCATGTCGGGCCGCGCCGACAAGGGCATCATCATTACCACGGGAACTTTCACAGCCGAAGCTCGCCGCGAAGCCAGTCGTGATGGCGCTCCCCCCATTGAGCTGGTCGACAGCGAGAAGCTGATCGACATGCTGGAGAATCTGGAACTGGGGTTGAAGCCAGTGACCACCTACGAAGTCGACGAAAAGTTTTTTGCGGAATTCACGGCGCGATAATGCTGAAAAACATCTTTGCTGACATGCTCCCTGCCGTATAAATACCGAGATCATCCCGCATCCTGGACAGCGGAAATGGTTAAACCACGGAAACTGTTCAGCGTTTCCCGAGTTTCAGCCCCACATCAAACAGTTTTTCAGCTTCTCTTAGCATGCGCTCACCGAAATCACAATGCTCAATGAACTTACTTAGTGCCTCTATGCTTCGCTTATTAGCGGAGAGCATGACCCCACTTAGCCGCGGTTGCGTCTCGTGCAATCCCTTCACATATCCATCCATCGCTTTACTGTTCTCTCGAAGCTGTGTCCGCAGCTTGCCAATATCATTACTTACACAGTCCACTTTGGTATGTGGAACCGCTATGGAAATAGCAGCCAGTCCCAGAATGTTTTCAATGAAATTGGAGAAGGCCTGTTCATAATTAGCCTCAAAACGCTCAGTTTGCTCTGCAAAACTCATCAGCGCGGCTGTAATCTCCAAGGTAGATCGCTTCATGAACTCAAAAGTTAGTTCCTCGTCAGACATACTCCGCACTTGCTTAGCTCGACGCTTATTCTGGGATAGATGCTGAGATAGAGTACTTGCAAACCTGACACACAAGTCGGCAAGAAGGCTACTGCCCCTCTTAACGCTAGCCGTATATTCTGCATAGCGGGAGAGCAATCCTCGATAATCTGGGTGCTCAACATCGAAACGATATGGGAATCGTTTCGACCAATTCTGAATATGACGGGTTAGATGGATACGGACGAGTTTTCCAAACTGCTCTGAAGCTTCAAATTCCCAATAAAGCAAGCCATCCTTTGCGACCGTCCTACGAAAATCTTGAACTGCCCTAATTTGCGTTTCCTCGACAGCCTCGTTCGGAGGACGCCCTTGCTTAAAATAAAGCAGCAATTGAGGTTCCCCCGTCACACGATGTCGATTTAAAGCACGTTCATATTCCTCTACTGTTCCTGAAGCTGCTCTTTTCGTGGGCGTGCCAAACCGATTCCACATAATCCCAACAAATAAATCGTATTTTTCTCCGATCTGCTCATTTATCACGTCTTGCCCATCTCTACCGATGGCAGGATAGGCATGCGTCTCCCATCGAAGTAGCTTGACATAAACTCCAAGTTCGTCGCTCCATAGATCATTCCACTCAGTGACAAACGCATCGACGTAATATCGTTCTTCGCCAACATCAGTGGGGCTAGCGAGAAAAACCTTCAGGACTCGTTCAATTTTTGGCATCGGTCGATTTTTGAATTGCACACAACGAATATCGTATAAATAGATGGCGACGAAGGCTCCTCGACAAAAACCACCAACGAATAGCATGGATCAAGAAATGCAGCGATCACTTACAAGGCAACTCGCCTCTTGGAGGCAGCACTCGGAAACCGTGATCCGTTGGTAAGCCCTCCCGGTCAACTATCCAATTACTCCGTCTGCACATTGTTAGTCTGATACGACAGTTTTGCCGTCTCGGCAAAATGGGGAATCAGCGCCCACCGGTCTAATGCTAACTCATGGATGCCAGTAGTGGCTCGGATAAAAGGCTTCAGGGAGTGTGGATGGATCTCAGGCTCCTACCGCCGAGACGGGTTCTGGTAGCCAATATGTCGGTCCCGTTCGATCCCGGCCTGAATCCCCCCGGGTTTTGAGGAGGCTCCAACCTTTGAGAGAATGGAGCTATGACGAACCAATCATCTTTTTCCCCTGAAGTGCGTGAACGTGCCGTACGGTTGGTGCAGGAGCACCGCGAAGAATATCCATCCCTATGGGCAGCGGTGGGCTCAATTGCGCCCAAGATCGGCTGCAATCAATCAACGCTGCTTACCTGGGTCAAACGCTCCGAGACGGACAACGGCACTCGCCCTGGGGTCACCAGCGAGGAACGAGAGCGCGTCAAGGCCCTGGAGCGTGAGGTCAAGGAACTGCGCCGAGCCAACGAGATACTGAAGACGGCCAGCGCTTTTTTCGCCCAGGCGGCGCTCGACCGCGAACTGAAGAAATAAACGCTTATATCGATCAGCATCGTGATCTGTATGGGGTCGAGCCGATCTGCAAGGTGTTGCAGGTCGCCCCATCAGCCTACAGGCTTCATGCCGCCCGGTGCCGCAACCCAGCGCTGCGTAGCAACCGGGCCAAACAGGATGAACAGCGAATGATTGAGATACGGCGCATCTGGAAGCAGAACTTCGAGGTCTATGGGGCACATAAGGTCTGGCGACAGATGCACCGGGAGAACCTGCCCATCGCCCGTTGCACCGTAGAGCGGCTCATGGGCCGCTTGGGCATCGAGGGCGTGCGTCGTGGCAAACGGATACGCACAACGGTTCCCGACACCACACGACCCAGCCCCCGCGACCTGGTGCGTCGGGCTTTCCACGCTGATCGCCCTAATAGCCTCTGGGTAGCAGACTTCACCTATGGTACGCCCAGCCAGCGTAGCCCGCCTGCATGGGGGTGAAGCTGCTTGAGCATGTTTGGAATGCAGTACCCGGAGACGTTAAACGTTGCAGTACCGGGGCATGCCCTTTCTCTGCTGCGAGAGAAAGTGAGCCGAAGCGGCGGTGACTTGCCGACACTGGCAAGGTGACGAAGTCCGTGGGAAACGGGGCTTGCGGCGAAGCGGTTACGCCAAGATGAGTCTCTAGGCTGAGCATGGGACGGTTGAGGAACACGAACCTGTTAAATCGCATCTGAGGGTTGAAATGTCACCCCTGCCCACACCGCTTTACGGGCAGGACGCGAACTGGAGCTGGGCACACGTAGGGTCCAGCGCCACGAGTGCTGCTTGGATAGGTATGCTGAGCAGCAGGGAACCGCGGGGAGCGCGCAGCTAGACCGCAGTATTTGCGACGACTTGCGACAAGCAAGGATAAAGACTGCGACAGGCAACCTCACCCATGCGTTTTTTTTAAGTCCAGCATGTGAACTGGGGAAGGCTTGCACAAATGCCAAGGGAGTGTGCCCCCGATGATGTGCAGGCTGGCGGAGCCCGCGTAGTAGTCCGAGGCTGGGAAAGCCAGCCACATGGCGAAGGCGGGCAGTTTAAGTGGTTTGTTGAGTTGATTAACTGACCATAGTGAGGTGAAGACCTTTGATAATCAGTGAAATGCAAAGCAAACTGGCGACATGGTCAACGGAGGACAAAGAACGCAAGTTCGATCGACTCCTGAGACTTGTTGCTGACAGGTCTTGGTTGAGTGAAGCGGCCCGTATTACGCTGGCCTCCAGCGGGGCTCGCACGCCGGGCGTGGACGGGGTCGATAAACGCATGATGGAAGCGTATCTCCATGATGAGCTATCGACGATACGTGACGAACTGTTAGCGGGCTCGTACAGCCCTCTACCCGCACGACGCGTGTATATACCGAAAGCGAACGGCAAGCTCAGGCCACTTGGCATTCCGAGCCTGCGGGATCGGATCGTGCAACGGGCCATGCTGATGGTCATGGAGCCGATATGGGAAAGCGATTTCCACCCGGTTTCCTATGGCTTTAGGCCGGCCCGTAGCGTTCATCATGCGATTCGCACGGTGAAGCTTCAGTTGCAAGATGGTGGTGAACAAAGTGCCGCCGGACGCTGGGTAATCGAGGGCGATCTCGCCAGCTACTTCGATACGGTGCATCATCGCTTGCTGATGAAGGGAATCCGAAAGCGGATCGCCGACCAGCGCTTCCTTGCCCTGCTCTGGAAGCTCATCAAGGCGGGCTGCGTTGATCGCGATCTGTTCTGTGCTTCGAGCAAAGGAGTTCCTCAGGGCGGTGTCATCTCACCCCTGTTATCCAACATCATGCTGCATGAGTTCGATGCGTGGATGGAGGCGAACTACCTGAATAAGAAGGTGCGCAGGGATCGGTGGGCGTGGAACTTCGGCATTCTCAAGCAGCGGCCCATTGCTGTGCGGGAAAACCGGCAATGGATACCTGCTGTAGCCTATTGCCGGTACGCCGATGATTTTGTGATCGTAGTCAAGGGAACTCGTGAACATGCTGAGACCGTACGTGAAGCATGTCGCGGATTCCTTGAAGGCGAACTGAGGCTCACGCTGAATATGGAGAAAACCCATATTACGCATGTAAATGACGGCTTCGTCTTCCTGGGTCACCGAATCATCCGCAAGCGTGGACCACGCGGTCGCATGCGACCTGTGACGACGATTCCGTGGGAGAAGTACCGGGGTTTTGCCGAAAGACTGGCCAAGCAATTGTCTGGCAACTACAGTATGAATCGGATGGATCTCATAGAAAGCCTAAACCGGCAAATTGCTGGCTGGGCTGCCTTCTATCAATACACCGACTACACGGCCACCGTGTTTAGAAAACTGGACCGAACTATCTTCTGGAAATTCGGGTACTGGCTCGCGCGCAAGTATCGGCGCGGATTCCGGTCACTGATGCGTGACTACATCCGAGCACCAGAGCCGGGACAGGCTACGACATGGGTACTACAAGGCCAAAACAGTCGAGGCTGGTATGGGGCGGTGGCGCTTCGGCGTCTTGTTACCAGCCGCAAGGGTCAATTCCGGTGGCGTATGCCACCGGAAAATCCATACATCATGCGTGATGAGATACGCAGAACCATTGAATCGCGTTATGTCGATGTCGCCTTTGCTATGAGCAACACTTGAATGAAGAGCCGGATGCGCTGAGAGGTGCACGTCCGGTTCGGAGAGGAGAGGCAGGGAAATAGTTCGACTACGCCCTGTCTCTTACTCTACTGTCGACCTGGCAGGGATGGCTATATGTGGCATTTGTGATCGATACCTATGCCAAACGCATCGTCGGCTGGCGCACCAGTTCGCGGATGACCACAGACTTTGTGCTGGATGCCCTGGAGCAAGCGCTCTATGACCGGCGTCCCGATCCGGCCGGGGGGCTTGTGCACCATTCGGATCGTGGCTCGCAGTACGTCTCGATCCGGTACTCAGAACGGCTGGGTGAGGCAGGAATCAGCCCTTCGGTGGGCGCTACGGGCGATGCCTACGACAACGCATTGGCCGAGACCCTCAATGGTCTATATAAAACCGAGCTGATCCATAGGCGCGGCCCCTGGAAAACCAAGGCTGCCGTTGAACTGGCAACCTTGGAATGGGTCTCCTGGTTCAATCACCAACGCCTGATGGAATCGATTGGTGATATCCCGCCAGCCGAGGCTGAACAAAGGTACTATCAACAACTCGCAGCCCGGGCTGCAGAGCCTGTTTTACTTTGACCAAACAGCCTCCGCGATTCCCGGGGCGATTCAGACAAAGAGTCTTTAACTTCAACATCAGAACGGCCTGCAGGCCAAGTTGTCGACAACCCCGACAAGACCAACCGAGGATGAACGCCCGTGGCCGACAAAATCAAACTCTTCGACGCTCACCAGGTTCGGGCCGAATGGGATGCAGACCACGAAAAATGGTGGTTCTCAGTGGTGGATATTATTGCCATCCTGACTGACCAGCCTGACCACAAAAAGGTCAAAAACTACTAGAAATGGCTAAAAACAAGCTAGTTGCAGAAGGCAGCCAGTTGCTTAGTACCACTCACCAACTGAAACTGGTAGCCGCCGATGGCAAGCGCTACAAAACCGACGCCGCTGATACAGAACAAGTCCTGCGCCTCATCCAGTCTACGCATGCGCATGATGCTGCGCCACCGTCACATCCAGCACACGCCCAGAGTGCTCTGCCTGCCACAAGTCATAGTCTGCCTGCATTTGCAACCACATGATGGCTGTCGGGGCGGGAATCCACTTGGCCAACCGCAAAGCAAGCTCTGGCGTCACGCCAGACCGCCCGTTGATGAACCGGGAAAACTGTACACGCGATACGCCTAACTGTGCAGCAGCTTCGGTTACGGTGAGTTCCAATGCGGGCAGCACGTCGTCTTTCAGCAGGCTGCCCGGGTGGGGGGGATTGTGCATCCTCATGATGCGCTCCTAATGATAATCCTGATAGTCGACCAAAATGACATCCGACCCATCAAAGGCAAACGTCAGCCGCCAGTTGCCATTGACCCAGACTGACCTGTGTCCTCGGAGTTCCAAACCCTTCAGCGGATGCAGACGCCAGCCGGAGTGGGGTGGATTGTGCATCTGCACAGTGAGCACCAGATCAGGCTTCGACCAATTCCAGCCTACTGACGCCGGACAGATCCAAGTGTTGCTTGGCCACCCAGAGATCATGCGCATCCTGCATCGCCAGCCAGCTTTGCGGGCTGCGACCCAGCGCCTTGGAGAGACGCAGAGCCATATCCGGAGTCACGCGACTGGTGCCCTTGAGCATCCGGCTGACCGTTGATGGCGCAACATCGAGACGAGAAGCCAGCGTTCGCGTACTGATGCCGTAGGGCGCGAGATAAATCTCGGTAATGAACTCACCAGGATGCGGAGGGTTGTACATGATCATCAGTGATAATCCTCATAGTCGATGACGGACGCATCACCATCGACAAACTCAAACGTGATGCGCCAGTTCCCGTTGACAGTCACGGCCCACCGGCCTTTCTGTTCACCCTTAAGCGGATGCAGACGAAAACCAGGCAAATCCATATCATCAATTGTGATTGCCGTGTCCAAGGCGGTCAGCTGCATACGCAAGCGCCTGACATGGCTTGCCTGAACGCCTGCGGCACTACCGGTCTCAAAGAAAAGGCGAAGGCCTTTGTGACGAAATGACTTGATCATTTTTATGGTAGCCGCTCGCTGCGCAACGCGCAACATTCTCTGGATACTACCCTCTACTACCTATTCACTCTAACTATGCCCATTTCGCATGGAGAACCCGTTTTGAACCAGGGGTGTAAAGTGGACCCATCTGTCAAGACAGATTTCATCCGGGTTTAAGCTAAATCCATTGCTTCTACTGCAGCCGAACGGCGCTGCCCCGATGCGACCGGGCTGGAAGGATTTCCGTCCCGGTCAAAGTGATTAGCAATCCTGGCGCCGCCGCCAATACCATCGGCATAGACCTCGTCAGGAGTGCGGTTTCCCAGTCCCTGATGGGGCCGCTCGCCGTTGTAGAACGCGAAGTATTCGACCAGTCCGAGCGTGAGCTCAGCCACCGTACTGTAGCCCTTCAGGTAGATGTCCTCGTGCTTGAGGCTACGCCAGAGCCGTTCCACAAAGATGTTGTCCAGCGCACGCCCGTCCATGCTGATGGCGATCCCGGCAACTCTAAGCACGCCGGTGAAGGCCTCGCTCGTAAACTGAGAACCCTGATCGCTGTTGAAGATCTCCGGACATCCATGCTGATCCAATGCTTCCTGTAGACAGTCCACGCAGAACGCCGTGTCCATGCTGTTGGAGATGCGCCAGGCCAGTACCCGTCGAGAGTACCAGTCGATGACAGCCACCAGGTAGACAAACCCACGCGCCAGCCGGATATAGGTGATATCAGTGCTCCAGACCTGATTGGGCCGCACGATCTGCAAACCTCGCAGCAGGTACGGATAGATCTTGTGCTGGGGGTGTGGATGACTGGTTGCCGGACCCGGCGCCATACCTGCCAGGCCCATGACGCGCATCAGACGCTGCACCCGTTTGCGGTTCACTTCGTGGCCCCCACGCTGCAGAAATACCACCATGCGGCGGCTGCCGTAGAACGGGTGGCGGGTGTACTCCTCGTCGATCAGCCGCATGTACAGCAAGTCTTCATCACTGGCCAGATTGGCGGGCCTGCGGCCATAGAAAGTTGCCCGGGGCACCTGCGCGAGCTCGCACTGGCGAGTAATCGGCAGGGACGTGTCCTGCATGACCCAGTTCATCCGTACGTCTGCGTTCATAGTCCGGACTTTTTTTTGAGCCAATCCAATTCCATCTTCAGGCGCCCGATCTCGCTGTACAAGCGGTCCTCGTCGGCGTGCTCTGCAGGCTTTGGGCCACGCTTGCTGGCAAACAGCGTGGCTGCCTGTTCCTGGATTGCCTTCTTCCACTGGCTGACCACCACGGGATGCACACCGTACTGTTGTCCTATTTCGTTGAGCGTCTTCTCCCCGCGGATCGCTTCCATGCCCACCTTCGCCTTGAATTCTGCGCTGTGAACCTTGCGTTTCTTAACCTCTGTCACGCTGCTTTCCTCCTCGGATTACAGCTTAAACCGCTGTCTCGATTCCGGGGTCCACTTTAGTGGGCATGATCACCGGCCAGCCATCAAGCGAAATTGGGCTCTACCTCATAAAAGTAAAAATAGTTACTTGGCCAGCAAGCCTGCCGGGTTGGACCCAAAGGCCCCACGCGACAGGGGATGGGTGACCGACCTCAACCGAGCAGCCTATAGCTATGCATATTCGCGCACTACGTCCAGCATCTGGGATCTACTGAAGATATTCCTTGAAAACTGCAAGTAGCCTTCCAACGAAGGTCAGATTATCCAGGAAACCCATAAAACTTTCGGTGCGCACGAAGATATGGCTTATGCCGTTCTGCCACCATTCGCAGACGACACCCACGACCTACGCCAAGCAGCGCAAGCGATGCCTCCGATACTGATGGAGCAAATAGGACTTCCCCACTGTCAGAAAACGAAATCAACCCTGCATCAAAGAGCTGATCAAATACAGCAGAAAGCAGAAGACCGTTGTACTCATCAAGCCGCTCCCCATGATGGGATAGCGCCCACGGCTTTGCATGAGATGCAACAAGGACAGCTCGAATATCACACCCAGTCACTGCACATTTTCCGTCCCACAGTTGCAGCAGCTTGCGTCGATAAGCACCCTGACCGATACGTGCGTTGACTAGCGTCCTACGCTCGGTTTCCGACATGCTCTGTACCGAAGGGTCATCAGCGAGCTCAAGGGCTGCGCCAACATACTGGTAGTCCACCACGTCAGCATCGTGCTCTACCTCGACGCCGAGATCAGCAAGTAACTCGAGATCTCCGCAGTGCGGTCTGACTAGGCCACGCTGCACTAATGCACCAAAAAGCTGAGGCAACACACCCCATTGAAACTGCCCCACCTTCCCTGTACCGATGCCGTAAGCAAGGGCCTGCACCTGATTTGGCAAACCATTAATTCCGAAATATATGGCAAACAAGCGACCAAGGCGACCATACTGTAGGTTTGCTGTTCCGTAGGAATCGTAACCGCCCAAAGCGGCGATCTGGGCCATGGTCATCACTTGGAGAGCCGCCGATGCATGACCAACCAGCATGGCCAGTTGACTTCGAGTTATTTTTGGCAAAATCTCATCGAGTGCTGCAGCATAATCCTCTACCGTCAGCGCATCAATTTGATCAAAAAGATCCACGGAGGAAAGATCGGACTCCTGCGTTTTTCCCTTTGCCATGAGTACCCTCCCGTAATATCACATCAACGCAGCGTCAACAGCGTCATGAGAATAGCACCCGATAGCTCACAAGCACTGGTCATCATGAGCCTTTCACTATAGGATTTAATCCCACATCCATTGACAGGGAAAATCAGCCATGCGTTCAACCCAGCAATTCAGCATTACCCTGCCCAACGAGATGACAGACAAACGGCAGGAAGTCCGCGAGGACGTCACAGCAGCCTACGCCAAGAACGCTCACTTGGGATTCCAGATCTACTATCTGTGACATGACAGCAAGCGCAAATACGTCCCGGACTACCTGGTGCGACTGGCCAGTGGCAAGATGCTGGTGCTGGGATGCGGTGAAAGGAGAACACGCGCGGATGGACGATATGATTGGGCATCATACGGGTGCGGGCAAGGTGACGGGGCCCCTATCGGAGAAGGCGGGCCATCGACATCAGAGCAATCCGCAAGCCAAGTTGTCGGAAATCCTGACGGGTTCAATCGGGGATGCACGCCCATGACGGACAAAATCAAACTCTTTGACACCCACCAGGTCCGGGCCGAATGGGATACAGACCACGAGAAGTGGTGGTTCTCGGTGGTGGATATTGTTGCCGTCCTCACGGAAAGCGTAGATGCAACTGCCTACTGGCGCAAGCTCAAGCAGCGCCTGAAAGCAGAAGGCAATCAAACCGTGACAGGCTGTCACGGTTTGAAGATGCAAGCAGCCGACGGCAAGCAACGCCTGACCGATGAATAGGACAAGGCAGGTGTGCAGCAAGGGCAAGAATATGCGGCACTGACGGACCTGATGAGCCGCGTCTGGAGCGACCTGAGCACCCGTGAATACAAGCAGCACAAAGGGCTGAAAAAAGAAAACCTGCGTGACAACATGACCAACACCGAATTGGTGCTGAACATGCTGGCCGAAGTGGCTGCCACGGATATCTCATTGGTGCGCAACCCCCAGGGCCTGGCCGAGAGCGCTACGGTGGCCGCCGAAGGCGCACAAACCGCCAAGGCAGCCCGCCTGCAGTTGGAGAAAAGCACTGGGCAGCCGGTCGTCAGCCGATTGAATGCAGAGGGACTAGGAACAGGAAAAATCGAGCGCAGAAAGAAATGAGCCGATTGCCCGGCCTCACATCTAGCTATGCCTGCGCATGATGCTGCGCCGCCGTCACATCCAGCACACGCCCAGAGTGTTCGGCCTGCCACAAGTCATAGTCAGCCTGCATCTGCAACCACATGATGGCTGTCGGGGCGGGTATCCACTTGGCCAGACGCAAAGCAAGCTCTGGCGTCACGCCAGACCGCCCGTTGATGAACCGGGAAAACTGTACACGCGACACGCCCAACTGCGTGGCAGCTTCGGTCACGGTGAGATCCAACGCTGGCAGCACGTCTTCTTTCAGCAGGCTGCCTGGGTGAGGTGGGTTGTGCATCCGCATGCATGCGCTCCTAGTGATAATCCTGATAGTCGACCAAAATGGCGTCCTGCCCATCAAAGGCAAAGGTCAGGCGCCAGTTGCCATTGACCCAGACCGACCAGTGCCCCCGTAGCTCCAGACCCTTCAGCGGATGCAGCCGCCAGCCTGGCACATCCATGTCCTCTGGCCTGGTAGCGCGGTTCAACGCCATCAGCTGACGCTGCAAGCGAGAAGCATGAGCGGCCTGAATCTTCGCCTTCGACCCTGTCTCGAAGAACAGCTCAACGCCTTTGTGTCGAAAGCTTTTGATCATACGGCATTGTATCTTGTATAGATACACGACGCAATATCGGTCCTGTCCTTTACCCGGCAGTTCTAACCATACCTATTTCGCATGGAGAATGCGTTGTGATTCAGGCCCCTACTCCACCACCAAGTACATCAAGCCCAATCGTTTTCGGTTGGGCTTTTTGTCGTGTGCGCCAGTGTTGGCGGGGGTTTGAGGGTTGAGCTCTTGGCACAACAAGGGGTGATAGCCAGCATTTATGCGGGCTCCAAGCCGCCCAGTTGGAGAGGGAAACCACTATGGAAACGGTACGCAACTCCAACCACAGCCCCGGATTTTCAGCCCCTAGCGCCAAACCACCTCACTGGACTACCAAAGTCTTGAACTCAGCTGAGCTCACCGCCTTACCAACCAAGTCCTGTACGGCAGGCATAAGCGCCTGGGCCGTCTGATTGCAGGCTGTCTCTCCGTAATAACTTGTCGTATAGGGGTAAGACTCTGTCAGGCTCATTGATCTGCCATTGCTCGACTTCAGCGTCAGCCGCATGTCCCAGTGCCCCCCTGTCGATGAAAAATCAACGGCATCAAGGTTGCCTGAAATTGCAGTGGCTGCGTCGGGCGCGTAGATTTCAGCCATCTTCATCTCGTCGACCATCGCCTTCTTGATGTAGCTCGCAAACGACTCCCCATCCGACGTCTTGATCGGACCGACACCTCTGCACATGATCTCGGCAAGATCCGCCCCTGTCTTCTCATTCTTCGGTGATGATGTGAACTCGCCAACGCCTACCGTCTGCCCCTGCAATGACCGCAACGCCACGACATTATCTGCAGAAATGGCATACCTACTGACCGAATAAGTCGAGCAACCAGCAAGCGCCGCAAGGGCCACGGCCCCAATCATCATCTTCACCATATTGATCCCCTCAGTATTGAATTATAGGGATGCGCAACGCCGTCTATGGCAACACGCATCTCACGTCAGGGAAAGATACTGCCACTTGTAATTGACATCGATGACTTGATAGCCTGACCATACTATGGCTGACTCCACAATGCAGCGAACCCTTTCTGAGGAATTGCACGAATGCCCCCGAGCAGGCGCTGTCTGTTGTGGAAGTCCGAAAACACCTAGCCGCAAAATATCGTGGCTGACTACCGCAACAGCCTCAACCCGAATGAAAAAGACCATGATTCAGTGGTTGCGGAATTTGCAACCACTGCCACCGACGGGAAAACCTACCAGGTCGAGCCTACGCCGCACACGGCCAAACAGCTGCCGAGATCATCTCCCATGGGAGGTAAAACCGCAGGGCGCTGGCAAGGTCAGCCACCGGGATGCGCTGACCCACGCAGAGATGAACCTGCCAGGCTTCGATCTACAGCATCCCGGCATGACTCTAAAGGCAGACGTCATCGTACCGTTACACCTCACCGTCAGTGAAGCCGCTGAAAAACTGGGCGTATCTCGCCATTCCCTCTCACGAGTGCTTAACGGCAAGGCTGCAATCAGCTTCAAGCTGGCGATCCGCCTGGAGACAGCCCACGTCAAAGTAGCCCGCCTCATGAATCCCCTACCGGTTTGATCATGCAAGTTGCGCGTAATGTATCCGTCAGCATACAATGAATTTGTACAATAATACTGTACAGCTAAAGGAGTCCGTCATGACCATTGAAACCACTTACAGCCAGGCACGCGAGCAGCTCAAAACATTAATGGACCGTGCAGTGAATGACCGAGAAGTCGTCGTGGTGCGCCGCCGCTCGGGCGATGCAGTCGCCATGATCGCTGCCGACGAGCTGCAAAGTCTGCTAGAGACTGCACATCTGTTACGCTCGCCAAAAAACGCAGAACGCTTGCTCGCAGCCCTGGCGCGCGCCCGAACCGGCGATCTCGCGCCCACGACTACCGACACCCTCGAGAAGCGCTATGGCCTCCAAGACTGAAGCCAAGCGCATTGCAGTCTTTCAACCTGAATTCCTGGAAGACTTAAGCTATTGGGTCGAAACTGAACGGCGTACTGCCAAGCGATTGCTGGGGCTGGTCAAAGCAGTCGTGGACGACCCATTCAAGGGCATCGGCAATCCCGAACCGCTGAAGTATCTCGGCTCAGATGTCTGGTCGCGACGGATCACACAAGAGCATCGCTGTGTCTATCTGGTAAAAGTTGATCGAATCGAGTTTCTGCAGGGGCGTTACCATTACTGAACAGCGCACTGCCAAGCATCACAATTCTTGCGCCACCACAGTGTCATACAAGCCAAGATGCGTTCATCGGAGGCTTATAAACAGAGGACGAAATCGAGGCGCTGTTGCCGTGGAATACTCATGACCAAGATTTAGTCATGAATCTCGCCGCCTGGGAATAATGGGGAAGATGCACTGCTTACGCCTTCCCTCAGTGTCATGCCAGGATGTGGGTGATTTACTCTCTATCCATGCCTTGATACCTTGATTTGCACAATAAGCAGGATGAGAGGACTACCGTTGGGTGGCGCTGCAGAAACTCTCTGCCACTCCATATTTACCGATACTGCGAACTACCATGGGACGAATTCGCGTTACGGATCCCTCCTCCTCTTTGTCCTTGTTGCTGGTCTCGAGATCGTCCGGAACTCAGGCTGCCCGGGTGAGGTGGATTGTGCATCCGAAATTCATCCGCGCAAAGCAACTGGCTGGATCAAGTTCTCTGCCGGTATTCCAAGGCCCTTATGCAGTCGCCAGATCATCGGCAGGGTCAAGGATCGTTTGTGATTGAGGATCTCATAAACACGATTGCGCTGGCCTATCATGGGCTCCAGGTCTTTGGGGGTAAGCCCCCCCTGCTCCATACGAAACTTGATCGCCTCGACTGGATCAGGAAGATCAATTGGGAAGTTCTTGGCTTCATACGCCTGCACGAGCGTCGTCAAAACATCCAGACGGTCTCCATCCGAAGTGCCGATGTCTGGGTCGTGTTCCATCAGGCGGGAAATGACCTTCAACGCAGCCTTGTAATCTGCATCAGTACGAATAGGACGGATTTCCATGGTTCACTCCATTTCTACGGTTTCAGCATCGACCTTGTCATATTGAGCGTGGGTGCCGATGAACTTGATGTAGACGATGCCTAATTTGTAGGCAATGGCAACGATCAGCCGATAGTCGTTTCCTTTGATATTGAAGACGACGCGCCGGTTTTTGAGCACACTGGCACTACGATATTGAGCCTTGGCATCAGCTGGCTGCATCCACTTGGCCTGGATAGCTTCGTCAAACCACGCCTTGAGTGCTTGCTCTGCACTTGGATGGCTTTCCCAGAATTTTCGCAGGGTGGTGACGGCAATCACTCTCATAAGAGGATGATAGTCCCGTCTTGGGATCAATGCAATCTACAGATGCCTTGCAAGCAATCTTTACCCGTCCATTCAAATCATGCCTATCCCGCATGGAGAACGCGTTGTGATTCAGGGACCGACTGCACCACCAAGTACATTAAGCCCAATCGTTTTCGGTTGGGCTTAATGTCGTCTGGAGGGGGCGACTGGGGTGAAACGCTGGTGATACCATGAATCCTGTCTGTGCCCCGGAGTCTTCCATGTCCAATCCCCCTGATGCAAGGCCAGATCCGCTGCTCATCCTGCCTGCCGACGGCTCGCCGACCCAGTTGTTCATCCTGCTGCATGGCGAATCCGCCGAGCCCGGCCAGATGCTGGACCTGGTTGCAGCCATCCGTTCAGGCTTTCCGCAGGCCGTGATCATCCAGCCCTACGGGCCTTTCGGCGACGGCGACACACGCCGCTGGATTGCCGAGGCGGCCCCGGATGCGGACGCTTATGTGGGCTTGATCTCGGCCGCCGCCACCGCGATAGCTGCCGACATCGCCGCCTGGCAGAGCCAGCACGGCCTGGACGGCGAGCAGACGGCGCTGGTCGGTTTTTCGGAAGGCGCCGCCGTGGCACTGGAAGCCGTGTGTGCGACGTCGGACCTGGCGGGCCGGGCGATCCTGTTTTCCACGCGCTTTGCCACGCTGCCCAGCGATGCGCCGCGAACGGCAACACTACATCTGCTGCACGGCGCGGAGGACCGCATTGCGCCGATGGATCAGGCACGCCAAGTCCATGCTCGCCTGGCGGAACTGCAGGGCGACGTGACCCTGGATATCGCCTCGGGCGTTGGTCACGACCTGCACGCCGCGCTGATCCACCAGGCCATTGTCCGGCTGCAAACCTGCGTGCCCCTGCGCCTCTGGGAAAACGCGCAGGGTGCGCCCAGCCTGCACATCGACGAGTACAGCGCGGATGACCCCCATCCCAGCGGCGGCCTCGGCCTCGGCCCGGAGACGCTGCACTGACGACGCTGCGCAGCCGTCACATCCAGCACACGCCCGGCTGCGCAGCAGCCACGGTGTTGGATACCATGCTCTTATGCTGCAAGAAGCCCAAGGCCAACTAAGAAGGCTTTTTGGCCATTCTGTAGAATCACAATTGGATAGCAAAGAGCTCATTCAAGATCTCAGCACCCAAGGGCGACAACAACCAGCCAAGCGCTCCACAATTAAGCACGACAGTCGCCCAAAAAATGACTTGAAAGGAAACCTTGGACGACTTATGCCGAAGTAGCCTCTGCGCGATCAAGGCGCCAGGCCAGCCACCAAGAAGGGCAAATAAGTGCAATGTCCTTTCTCGGGTTCGCCATTGATGCCGTAAGGCAGCAGATTTATCCCTGGCGTAGGAGAGGAAGGCAACAATACTTGCAACGATATAAAGCGCGAGCACAGCGTTGGGAATCCAGCCTACAAGAGCAGCACCAGCAATCAAAATCAAAAAACACACAGCAAGTACAGCAAGAAGGTCACTGCGTCCCGATGCTTTGGACATCGTGGCCCGCTCACCAATAAACGCAACCGCTTTCGCTTGAGAGCGACCTTTAGCATCAGCACCGAGTTCGTAGGTAACGAACTCGTCTATCTCCGGCCGACGCAGTCGGTTGGAAAATGAGTTGATATGTACGAAGACTTGTTCCCCACCACCGCTGGGTGCGATGAAGCCAAACCCTCTGTCATCCTTCCATGTAGTAATTTGACCTTGATGACGCATATCGATCCAATGAACAGGCTGTTCTCTAACTGATTTTATTTATCAGCCTCAGAATAATAATGCATACTTCCGAGCCATAAACCCCCCGTAACTGAACTGCATCTGCGATGCATCATCCGGGTAGATCTCAAAAGCGAACTCTTCACCTATCAGATCGACGAGTCGGCACTGGCCTTGGCGCGCGCCATGGATGGCAAACTGCTGCTGGTGACTAATGTCCCGGACCTATCGCCACAGGACGTGGTGAGTCGCTACAAGTCTCTGGCCGACATCGAGCGCGGCTTCAAGGTGCTCAAACCCGACATTGAGATCGGCCCCCGACCAGAAGTTCCCTAAGGCCCCACGCAGAGATTGACCGTCATCAGCTTTTTTCTTAACCTGCTGCCATCCGAGTTTAGCCTGTTTTCTCTTACAATCTTTCGGCCACTTGGCTGCGCAATTTTTCATGAATTTTCTTTCACTGGAGTTTTCCAGTTTTTTCTTGCTGTTCCTGGTTTTGTACTGGAGCTGTGTGCGTTGGCCCGACGTACAAAATGTCCTGTTGCTGGCCGCCAGCTATTTCATTTTGGCCAGTGCCCACCCGTGGTTTGTCTTGATGGTCATTGCCTATTCGCTGGGCATCTATGCCTGCGGTCATGCCATTGTGCGCACGCGGGGAAAGAACCGCCTGGCTCTGATCTTGGCCCTGACGCTGGCCACCCTGAATCTGGCGATTTTCAAATATTTTGATTTTTTTCGCGACAGCATCAATACCGCCTTGATGGCAGCGGGTCTGACCTCCTGGATTCCTGCTATCCAGATTATGGTTCCGCTAGGGATCTCGTTTTATACCTTTCATTCCATCAGCTATCTGGTCGCCTTGCAGCGGGCAGAAATCCAGGCTGTATCCCTACCGACCTTGGCCCTTTACCTAGCCTTTTTCCCCAGCATCGTGGCAGGACCCATCAACCGCGCCCAGGTCTTTTTGCCACAAATCGACTGTAAGAACCCACGGCAACTGATGCAATACCAAAAAGGTCTGTTGCTAATTGCGCTGGCCATCGCCAAAGTAGTCTGCCTGGGCGCCTGGCTGGCCAATGCCTGGGCCGACCCGGTATTTGCCGACCCGGACGGCTACCACGCCCTGGATGCCTTGCTGGGCTTGCTGGCGTATTCATGGCAGCTATACCTTAATTTTTCAGGCTATACCGACCTAGTCACGGGCCTGGCCCTGCTGCTGGGGTTCAAGCTGCCGGTCAATTTTCGTGCGCCGTATCTGGCCAGCAACCTGCGCCATTTCTGGGAACGCTGGCACATTAGTCTGTCCACCTGGATACGCGATTATGTGTATATCCCCCTGGGGGGGTCACACCTGGGTTGGTGGCGTACTCAGGTCAATTTGATGATTGCCCTGTTGCTGTCGGGGCTGTGGCACGGGTCAAGTGCCAACTTCTTGATCTGGGGCGGTATCCACGGCCTGGGCATGGTGCTGCTGAACATGGGCGACCGCTGGCTGGGCCGCGACCGGGTGCAAAACACCATGCCCGTGCTGGCCAATGCCAGCACGTTTTTGCTGGTTTCCATCGCCTGGATTTTTTTCCGTAGCACAGATTTGACCCAGAGCCTGGCTTTTCTGAACACCCTCAGCACCCACTACAGCCAGACCCTGCAATTCAATTCACCCTTGTATCTGTTTGGCCTATGGATCGTATTACGGCTTTATCCCTTGCTAGCGCAGGGGACACAGTGGGGGCTGGATCATGTCCATCGTCTGCACTGGGCCGTTCTGCCCCTGCCCATTGGCCTGCTGGTCTGGCTAGCCCTGTTTTTATCTCCCCCGGGGATACCCTCATTTATCTATGCCAGCTTCTAAACCCGACACCCCGCCCGCTCTACCTACAGCAACCCCATTGGGCCGGGCCCTGTCGGGCCTGTTTGTCACGCTGCTTTCGGTGGCGATCGGTCTGGCTTGGCTGATGCAAGGGTCAATCGACGAATACTGGCGCCAAACCTATCACCAGGAACCACCCTGGAGCGCCTGGTCGGCCGGGCCCATCGGGCAATTGGGTGCGCAATGGCAACAGGGCATGGACGCCAAGCGACAAGCCTGGGTCGAGCGTTGGCAGCAATTTGACACACACGCCACGCAGATCCTCCCCTTGCTGTGGCAGACAGCACCAGCCCTCCACCCCACAGCAGACTTAGCTTCAAACCTTTATGCTGGCACAGCGGACATTCTGCCCTCAGACCCCCCCCTGGCTACTGTCCCGACATTGGCCTCAGAACCCGTTTTGGCCCCCGAAACCCCTTTGGCCACACAGGATTTCCCCCCACTCCAGGCCAACCCTGAAACAGAGCCAGACCCAGTTTTTCCAGAGTCTGTCAACGCGGCAACGCCCCATGAAACCATCGTATTGAATAAAACAGACCGTGTCTTCTTTGTGGGGGATTCGATGATGCAAGGCGTGGCCCCGCATGTGCGCCGTGTTCTGACCAAAGAATACGGCATCGAAAGCCTGGACCTGAGCAAACAAAGCACCGGTCTGGCCTACCCCGGCTTTTTCAACTGGCCCAAAACAGTAGAAACCACATTTGATCAATACCCGGATATCCGCTTGATGGTGGTGTTTTTAGGGCCCAACGACCCTTGGGCCTTTGCCGTAGAAAAAGGCCAACCCTATGCCAAATTCAAATCCGAAGCCTGGGAAACCGCATACCGTGCCCGTATCCGTACCCTGCTGGATACAGCCCGCGCCCACCAAGCCACCATCATCTGGCTGCAAGCCCCTGTCATGAAAAACAAAAAACTGGACGATGGCATGCGATATCTGAACACGCTATATGCCACCGAGGTAGACGCCGCCCAAGGAATCATTATCGACAGCAACCAAGCCCTGGGCCAGACCGCCGGCAAATTTAATGCATACGCCGATATCGACCACAAAAAGGTCAAAGTGCGTATCGACGACGGCGTACACTTTACCGTCACGGGGCAAAAACTGCTGTCTCAGGCTATTTTGACACGCATTCAGGGACCAGCCCCCAACACACCACAAGATTGAAACCAAACCACTGCATTTTCCATGTTTTCATTACGGCATCACACGGCCCGATGGGCTGCTCTGGCAAGCATCAGCACCAGCCTGCTACTGCTTGCCAGCTGCTCGGCCCCGCCCCCCCCAGAATCGCTGACACCACGCCGCGTTCCTTCACCGCCCCCCGACTACCAGCGCCCAACCCATCACCTGGGCCTGCAAGATTTTGGCGACCCTCATGCCACCGCCTTAAAACAACACCTGCAGGCAGGCCGCCTCTTACGCATTGTCCAACTGGGTGATTCACACACGGCATCCGATACATTCACCAAGGGCTTGCGGTCACGCCTGCAAGCCGACATGGGCGATGCCGGCATCGGCTGGATCACCCCCATGAATGTACGCGGCATGGGACACAGCCTAGTCAAAACTCAGTCGAAAGACTGGCAGCTCACCAGCAGCCGCACCGATACATCCAACCATTTTCCCTTGGGCGGCTATATTGCCCGGGCCAGCAAGAAAAACGCTTGGATACGGGTCGATAGCCACCAGCCGAACACCCAGCGTTACCGGGCGACGCTGCTGCTGCGCCAAACGGCCGATGCCCAGGCCTTGCACGTCAGCAGCCGCGCAGGTCGCTACACCCTGGCCGCCCCCCAGACCAAGACCGAACCGATTGGCGGCTGGGCCTATGTCAGCACCTTGGTGCAACTGCCCTTTACCTTGACAGCCCCTGACGCCGAAAAAACTGAACTCGGGGGTATTTGGCTAGAAAAAGACACTCAGCACGGTGTATTGGTTTCACCCATCGGCAGCAATGGGGCACGTCAAGACATCTGGGCCAAATGGCAGGCCGACTGGCCGGCCCAACCTGACCGCCACCCAGGCTGATTTGGTCATCATCGCCTATGGCACAAACGAATCTTTTGACCCGGATCTGGACCTAACTGCCCTGCAAGCATCACTGACAGCCGGCATCCGCACCGTGCGTAACGCACTGCCCCAAGCAGCCGTTTTGCTGATTGCCGCCCCCGACGCCCTACAAGCTGCCACGGACGATCATCTGCCTTGTGCCCATCGGCGACCACCGCATCACAAAGCGGTCAAACAGGCCCAATTAACCGTGGCCAAATCCCAGCACACCCTTTATTGGGATTGGGAAAGCGCCATGGGGGGGGCTTGCCCCATGCTGGATTGGCAAGCACGCGGCCTGGTCGGCAAGGATCTGGTGCACTTCACCCTGGATGGCTACCAGGAAAGTGCGCGTCGGCTATATCTGGATTTGAAACGCTGGAAGCGGCAAGGCGGGCTCGAGTAGCCATTTTTCAAGAGCCTGAAGCAGTGTCTGTCAAGCTAGTCCGATACCTCGCGCCAGTAGTCGATGGCCCGCGCGATGCCGTTGCACACGATCATTGCCCGCGCCTTGGCATCACTCACGCCAGACCGCCCGTTGATGAACCGGGAAAACTGTACGCGCGACACGCCCAGCTGCGAGGCAGCCTCAGTCGTGTACATGAGCAGTTGTATTCTATCGAATACAGCAAAACAAGAACGTAAGCGGGTTTATTTGCTCATCCGTTCAAACTATGCCTATTTTGCATGGAGAACCAGATGAACGCGCCAAAATGCCCATCAGTGCTCTGAATGATCACATTCAGAGGACCGCACCCTAGCTGCAACGGGCTTCATCAATGCGAAAGCACGGCCACCTCGGGTTATCATGAACCTGGGGTCGGCATCCAGCCGCCCTTCTACCAAAGACGGGCATCTGCATGGATACACAACGCCGCTCCCTGATGTTGGGCACTCTTTCCACGCTAACGCTGGGACTGCCTAAGGCCGGATGGGCGCAAGACGTCCCGATGCCGCTCGACACGTTCATTCAGTTCAGCGCCGAACTCTGCGGACGCCCCCCGGAAGCGCTGGATCGCGGCATGGCGCAGCGCATTCTGCATGCACTCGAAGACCAGGGAAAACTCTCCCGCCTGCAGGCGCTGTACCAGAACGTAAAAAACGACACGCCCCTGGCCGACGAATTGCGGGCTGCCTGGTTTTCCGGTTCGATACAGACCTCCGATGGCGCCGTCCTGGTGGGTTTCGTGCACGCCCTGGCCTGGGGCAGCGCCTCGTTCCTGCACGCACCGGGCAGTTGCGGCGGGCCGACCGGCTACTGGTCCGAAGCACCCCAGACTCCATCTACCTGAAACTTCCAAGAAAAACGCATGACCCAACCTTTACAAGCGGATGTTGTCATTGTCGGCTCCGGCATCGCTGGCGCGCTGGCCGCCACGCGGCTGGCGCAAGCCGGCCTGCGGATTCTCATCATTGAGGCCGGGCAAACCCGTGGACCGCAATCAAGCGGTGCAACATTTCCGGGATGCCGCCATCAAGGTGCCCGAATGCGCCTACCCAGTGCAGCCCGAGGCCATCCATCCCACCTCGGACCGCCTGGGCGATTGGTATCAGCAGGAAGGCCCCGACTTCTTCAAGAGCACCTACCTGAAGGTGGTGGGGGGTACCACCTGGCACTGGCTAGGCACCTGCCTGCGCCTCGTGCCCAGCGACTTTCAGACACAAACCCGGTTCGGCCGCGGGGTGGATTGGCCGATCACGTATGCCGACCTGGAGCCCTTCTACCTGCAAGCCGAGCATGCGCTCGGGGTGTCGGGGGATTCCAGCCACGATCTGGGTTCACCGCGCAGCGGCCCGTTTCTGCTGCCGCCCATCCCGCAAACCTATCTGGACCACACGCTGGCCCAGACCCTGGGCGACACCCGCTTCGAGGTCCAGGCCACGCCACAGGCGCGCAATTCGGTCGTACATGATGAAAGACCACCATGCTGCGGCAGCTCCAGTTGCATTCCGGTCTGTCCGATCCAGGCGAAATACGACGCCACTGCCCACCTGAAAAAAGCTCAGGCGGCCGGCGCCCGCTTGCTGGATCAAAGCACAGTGGTGCAATTGATCCCGGATGCCCAGGGCCAAATCACCACCGCCCGATTCCGCCGCTGGGATCAATCCGAAGGGCAGGTTCAGGCAAGCATATTCATCCTGGCCTGCCATGCCATCGAAACCCCCCGGCTGCTGCTGGCCTCGCGGTCCGCAGCCTGGCCTGCTGGACTGGCCAACAGCTCAGACCAGGTGGGACGCAATCTGATGGACCACCCGGTCCAACTGTCGTGGGCGCTCAGTCAGGACCCGGTCTACCCCTACCGGGGGCCCCTGTCTACGTCTGGGATCGAAAATCTGCGCGACGGCGATTTTCGTCGCGATCACAGCGCCTACCGCATCGAGATCGGCAACGATGGCTGGAACTGGCCCACCGGCGGCCCACTGCCACTGGCAGCCCAGCTAGCCAGTCGCGGTCTAGATGCACAGGCTTTGGATCGTGCCCTGCAGCATGAAACGGCTCGCCACCTGCGCCTGACCGCCCTGACCGAACAACTGCCCGAAGCCGATAATCAGGTGACGCTGGATCCCCAGAAGCAAGACGTTTACGGGGTGCCACTGCCGCACATCCGCTACCGCGTCGATGATTACGCGCGCCAGGGCATGCGACAGGCCCGGCAAGATCATGAAGAAATCTTCGGGCGTCTGCGCGCCAGCGCCATACAGCACGCGCCGGATTTCTTTGGCGCCGGACACATCATGGGCACCTGCCGCATGGGATCCGATCCGCGCCATTCGGTCGTGGATGCACAATCATGCAGCCACGATCACCCCAATCTGTACGTGCTGGGTTCGAGCGTGTTCCCCACTGGAGGCACCGCCAACCCCACCCTGACCATCGCCGCCCTCAGCCTGCGAACGGCTGATATTATCGTGCAGCGATTCCGGGCGGACGCCTGAATTCGCACCCCCAACATTTGCTCATCATGTCAGACATCAATCGACAAAACCCAATCATCAAAGCCTTGCAAGACGCCATGTCGCAAGATGCGTTCCCAACAATCGAATCCGCCCAGACCTGCGCAGAGACATTCTTTATCGAGCACAACCGCCGCGCAGTGGATGACTTCCATGGCTTGTCACCCGAACAGATGAGCCAGATCCTGTACGCACCATTCGACAGCCCTGCCCTGGTTGCCTTCCAAGATAAAGTGCCTCTGAGCGCATGCAGTCAGACGCCGCTAGTCTGGTTATTTCTGCGCCTGAGAGATGCTATGGGCGATGACGGGTTAAAGCCGACGGCCAAGGGCAACCTGCCTCGCGCAGTCTGCCGCACACTGGCCGAGGACTACCGATCAACATTTCATGAAGACGACGATGGTTGGTATGGCCCCGTCAGTACAGAGACAGACTTCATCGAACTGCACATCGTGCATGTCCTTGCCACGCTGGCTGGTTTTGTCCGCAAATACAAAGGGCGGCTGATCATCAGCCAGAAATGCCGAAAATTACTAAAAAACAATGACGGTGATGGCCTGTATCCAGCCCTGCTGGAATGCTATATCCGTCAATTCAATTGGGCCTATTGGGATCGCTATCCTGATTTACCCTTCGCCCAGCAATCTTTTTTATTCACCGTATATTTGCTGGAAAAATACGGTAAAGACGAACGCCCTGTTGATTTTTACGCAAAGGCATTCCTAAGGGCTTTTCCTATGCTGCAAAGCCAGTTGCCCGAAGAGGGCCGCTACACCCGGCCGCCAGAAGAAACAGCCACACACCTGTATATTCATCGGTGTCTACGCAGATTTGCAACCTTCACTGGGCTTGCAACATTACGATTCAGACCAAATCCGGATAAAACCGACTACCTGAACCGCCACCTGATCAGCATACTCAGTACCCCACTGCTGCACGCCTGCTGGCGCTTTTCATAAAAGCTCGCCATCATGACGCAGCCACAAGGCGTTACGGCCGCCTGTCTACCACCAGCAAGGGGTCGATGCGCACATCAAACCACGTCATGCCCCAATGCACATGGGGGCCTGTGGCCCGGCCAGTTGCACCGGCCAGCCCGATGACGTGGCCTTGGCGGATCACATCACCCACACGAACATCCAGGCGTGACAGGTGAAGAAAATTAGACCCTATGCCATAGCCGTGATCAAGCAGCACCGTCCCCCCAGTCAGGTACAGATCGGGATCGGCAAACACCACCCGGCCCCCGGCGGGTGCCTTGACGGGGGTGCCTTGTGGGACAGCGATGTCCATGCCCGAATGCCCGGCCCCTGGTACGCCATTGTAGACACGTCGGCTGCCAAAGCGCCCTGACACACGCCCGCGCACGGGCCAAATGAAGGCCTGCGCGAAGCCGGTCCCCAAATCGCTGTGCGCACGCGCCTGGGCCACGCGCACCTGTTCTGCCTGGATGCGCTTGGCCAATTTGGGCGGTGGTGAAACGGTTTTGGGCGGCAGGCCACTGACCCGTTCAGTGGGCCAGTCGCGTGTCTGCACCGTGATATCGACCTGAACCGCAGCCCCCCCGGGGGGCATCACCCGCAGTTGCAAAGGCCCATTGGCATCTGCAGCCACGCCAAATACGACGGTACCGTAATCGGTCACAGACAGACTGCGTTCGCCATAGACGACCTGGCTATTGGGCGGCACCTTGCCGATCACCATGGCACCTTGCTGCACTTGTGCCGGAAAGACAATGTCTTCGACCGCAGCACGGGCAACCCCCGGCAACGAAAGCAGCAACCAGGCGAGCACGCACATGACAATGACGGGCCCACCCAGCCTTTGCAAGTAAAAATGCGCCCCACACAGCCGCATCAGACGGGCATTCATGAATGATTCCTTAATTTAATTGGCGTATTTTAGCCAGTAAATCAAAGACATGACGACGCCCTGAAGCAGGAAAATCCACAACGCTCAGTGGAGCCGTCCCCCAGCGATGCCGGAGCCGCGTTAGATCGGCGTGACAATGAAGTAATCAGCAAACCGCTTTTAGCCTCTGCAAATCCAACAGCGTGAACCTTCCATCGGCACGCCAACCACCTGTATCAATATAGAAAACATTGCCCAATTGGGTTAATTTCGGCAGAGTCGTATGCCCATGCACCACAGCTCGCACATGCTTGATCGGTTGTGTGTACTGCGCACGATAACGATCCGATGACCACAGGCAAATTTTTTCGTCATCATCACTGGGTTGTTCTCTGTGCATGGCCTGCCAGTCATCATAAGGAAAGTCAGCATGCACGATCCCGATGATGCCCTGCGCTGTTTCCACCTCTATCGCCAGAGGCAATGCACGCAGGCGCTGCGCGATCTGTTGTTTTTCGGCTGTATTGCATGCATCCAGCCATTGCCCGCCGTGCATCGTATGATCGACGCCGGGATATGGATCACCGATAGCCCTGCGCCAAGTCATCAGATCATGATTACCGCAAATAGCATGGAACCAAGGGCGATTCAGCCAATCGAGCACATGGTGCGATTCTGGTCCGCGATCAACCAGATCGCCCACCGAGAAAAGCCGATCTTCCTCCGGCGCAAACCGGATTTTTTGCAGCATAGATTCCAGCTTGCTGAAACATCCGTGAATGTCGCCCACAGCAAGATCCCGGCCTTTGGTGTTGATGCCGAATCGTTGTATGACAGGGCGGCAAAGGAGCATGCGATTTTCTGAACTACTGTGGCATGGACGATGAAGGCTATTATGACGCCCTGGCACGGGCGTTTGAACAGGCGCAAACCCGAGTACCATGCCTCGAAAAACCACACAGCACAACAGGATAGGACCTTGCTTTCATGGATAGCTTTATTGACTTCATCGACATGTACTCCTGGGCCATGCTGTTATCTATCTTTGTGATTTTGGGGGCCTCGGCCTTTCTGGGCAAGCACTTGTGGGTACGGCATAAGAAACGGGATACAGTCCTGAGCGAGGAACTAGGCATTATTCTGGGCGCCACCCTTTCCTTGTTTGGCCTGCTGATGGGGTTTATCTTGTCGATTGCCATCGACGGCTATAACAACCGCATCAGCGCAGAAGAATATGAAGCCATCGCCATTGGCAATGCCTTTCAGCGCACCACTTTGTTGGCCAATGCCAGCCAACAAACACAGGCCCAAAAGCTGCTGCATGATTATCTGGATCTGCGTATTCAGTTCTTTGATACGGCGGATGAAGAGCAGCGTGACGCCATTCGCCTGGAATCCATCCGCACACAGACCCATATGTGGAAATTGATCAGCCGGATTGCCAAAGAACACCCCAATTCGGTCATGACCAGCGCCCTGAACGCCGCCAACGATCTATACACCGCTCAACAGAAAACCATGGCCAGTTGGCGGCACCAAATCCCAGGCACTGCCTGGATTATTTTGATTCTTTTCGGCATTTGTTCTAATTTTCTGATTGGCTACAACATGCGCGGCAAATCAGACAGCAATGTCTTGCTGCTCGTGGTTCCAATCGTCACATCACTTGCCCTGTTCATGATTTCCGAAATCGACATTCCTGGCAAAGGCATGATCCACGTCACCCCCCATAACTTGGAGGCGGTCCGGGTCACAATCGATCACGGCGGACTGATGTTTCGGCCAGATTAACGTCAGAAAAATCAGTGAGGACAACCCAAATATGCTAGCTAACCTCTTTGCGAGCATGCCTGCAGATACCTCCTGCGAGGCCTTCGATGATCTGCTGGATATGCCCGGCTTGCGGATTGAACGCATTGTCTCCCATGGGCAGAAAAGCCCACCTGGCTTCTGGTATGAACAAGACGAAGACGAATGGGTTATTGTCCTGCAAGGGTCAGCCACACTGCAAGTCGAAGGCCATGACACCGCTGTTGTACTGGCACCGGGCGACCACTACTGGCTTCCGGCGGGCCTCAGGCACCGTGTGGATGCCACATCTCCCGATAGCCCCACGATCTGGCTTGCCATCCACCGGCGATAGGCCAAGGCTTTCAAGCATCGTCATAAGGCAGATCATCCGGCGCAATGCCCACATAATCCGCAGCGGGCATTTCAGTAAAACGTACCGCAGCAATGGTCGGATAGCCCGCCACCAGGGCTTTCACCACACGGTGCATGCCGTCCATGATCCGACCGGCCGGACACAAAATGATTGGGTAGGCAAGGTCAGCGGCCTGCACCAAGCACAGATGCTCAGCGATGGACCGGCATGTCGGGACAGCGTTACCGATTTCGTACCAATAAGGCTCGTCCAGTTCGCCCAGCGATTCCAGCGGGATTTCTTTGGCATCCAGGCCTGCCGCCAACACCAGCAGGCGATCCACATCCCAGGCCAGCAGCCCCTGGGGACCTTGGCGAAAATGATATTGCTTTCTCAAAACAAAGTGTCAGGCCTTTTTAAGAAACTCGGCCTTGAGCATCACCGCCATGCCATCGACCTTGCAGTCCACCTCATGATCGCCATCGACGATGCGGATGTTCTTGACCTTGGTGCCTTTTTTGATGGTGTTGGACGAGCCCTTGAGCTTCAGGTCCTTGATCAGGATGACGGCATCTCCGGTCACCAAGGGGTTGCCATTGCTGTCCAGGACCACTCGGGCCTCGTCTGATGAGTCGGCAGGCGAAGCTTCGGCAGACCATTCATGTGCGCAATGCGGACAAATATAGTGCTCGTCATCCTGGTAGGTATCCTGGGCGGCGCATTCGGGGCAATTGGGAAAATCAGTCATTGTTGGCTACAAGGCACAGCGCAAGCTGCGAGATAGTCAATAAGGGCTCCAGTATAGGCGACCACCTGCCTAGTCGCGCTGTGCCAGCGCCCAGGCAACGTGCTCGCGCACCAGGGCGCTGGCGTGGTCGGCACGGCTGAGCAGCGCGGCACGCAAGGCCTGCACCTGCTCCGGATCGGCCTGACGCAGCGCATTGCCCAGCGCCACGGCGATGTTGCGCAGCCAGCGTTCGTGGTTGATGCGCCGGATCGGCCCGCCCTCGGTGTTTTTCAAAAAAGTGGCTTCGTCCCAGGCAAACAGCGCCACAAGTTGATGGCCCACCAGCGGCGAACGCTCGTCAAAGTCGGGCAGATCGGTCGTCTGCGCGTATTTGTTCCAAGGGCAGATCGTCTGGCAATCATCGCAACCATAGATATGGTTGCCCATCAGCGGGCGCAGTTCCTCGGGGATGGGGCCATGATTTTCGATGGTGAGATAGGAAATGCAGCGGCGCGCATCGACCACGCCCGGCGCGACAATCGCCCCCGTGGGACAGATGTCGATACAGGCGGTACAGGTGCCGCAATGGGCGCTGACCGGGTCGGTGGGCTCCAGTGCAAAATCCACAAAAATTTCGCCTAAAAAGAACATCGACCCGGCATCGCGTGAGAGCACCAGGGAATGCTTGCCGCGCCAGCCCTGGCCACTGCGGCTGGCCAGCTCTTTTTCCAGCACAGGCGCCGAGTCCGAAAAAGCGCGATAACCAAATGGGCCGACCAGCGTCTCGATGCGATCGCATAATTTTCGCAGCCGCGCACGCACGACCTTGTGATAGTCGCGTCCCCGCGCATAAAGCGACACCACACCCTCGCCCGGTTGATCCAGTCTTGAAAGTTCGCGTGTTTGCCAGTCAGGTGGGGTGGTAGCACGCGGCAAATAGGGCATGCGTGCGGTAATCACGCTGATCGTGCCTGGAACCAGTTCGGCTGGACGCGCCCGCATGAGACCATGGCGCTCCATGTAATGCAGGTTGCCGTGGTAACCCAGGGCCAACCATTGCAGCAAATCCGGCTCGGCCGAGGAAAGATCCACGCCCGAGACGCCAATTTGCGAAAACCCGAGTTCGTGCGCCCAGGCTCGTATTTGCGCTAGCCATTGGCCGCTATCGGTATGGTTCGGTAAGGAAGTTGCCATGCTGCTAGTTCTGTGTAAATCGCCCATTCGTCCAGCCATATGATATGCCTAATGACACAATCATCTGCCTCAAAAGTATCAAAAGCCATTACACAAGCATTATCGCAGCCCAGATGCGGGAACACCTCTAAAGCAGCGCTCAGTGCTTGGTTTTCACCAAGCTCGCAGACCATCCCCCGGTATTTTCCTTATGCACGGAAAGTAGGTCATACGTTCTCAGCATCTCCAACAAACCTGTATGCCCGTATGTCTTTGGTGAAAAGGCTGGGTCAGTGCGCTTAAGATATTGTCCGAGCTGACCAAGATGGACTTTATCGTCCGCTGACTCACTAGCAAGCAAGGTGACTGCTTTAACAACAAAAATAGGCCGTTGCTGACGATTTGGCTTGTCATTTACTATATCCTCGGCGCCCGCTATCTTTTGCTTACAGTCCTCTGGGCTCGCATCCCCGAGCCGTGTAGTCACGCCCTCCTCGCGGATCCATTCAAAGAATTGATCGCTGGCATTACGCAGAGCGCTTGGCGTCTTGGGTTCTCCAATGATGTAAACCATGGCTCCACGTTCGCGTAGCTTACGACAAAGATAGGCAAAGTCCGAGTCACTGGTGATTAGACAGAATACATCAGCTTGCTCGTCAAATAGGGCCTCAAGCGCATCCAGTGCGAGCGCAAGATCGGCCGTATTTTTACCAGAGGCATATTGGTATTGCAGACAAGGGGTAAATGCGGAAGAAACAAGCACGTCACGCCACTTATCGGCCAAGGTTCTTTGATTGCCATAACCGCGTCGTATTGTGGCTCTGCCAAACTGTGCTGATATCAGGAGTGCATATTCCAGGATATCTGGTGAAACGTTGTCGCAGTCAATCAAGATCGCGACACGCGATGCTGCTTCCGTCTGGATGTAATTCACAAAATCCTCCTGTAAGAGACGGCGGAATCGCCCAGGATGCTAGGCTTCTGCCATCGCGTCCACATACAGCCACCGCCCGGCTTCGCGCACGAAACGGCTGACTTCGTGCATGCGCGATGCGCGGCCATTCACTCTGACCCGCGCCACGAATTCCACGGTTTCATGCTCCGCATCCTGGCTGTCATGGTGTCGCACCTCTAAACCCAGCCACTTGGTGCCTGATTCATTGGGCGCCAGCGAGGCCGGACGGGTGCGGGGATGCCAGGTTTGCAGCAGGTAGTCGATCTCATCCAGCACATAGGCGCTGTAGCGTGACCGCATCAGAGCCTGTGCATCGGGCGCCTGCAGGTGCAAGGGCCCATGATGCCAACGGCCACAGCAGGCATGATAAGTGTTCGGCAGCCCACAAGGGCAATTGAAGGATTCGGAGACGGGCATGCAATATTCAGCTAAAAGATAGTTCGCGGGGCAGATGCACCCCGTTTTTGACGGCCAGGACTTCCGCCATGATGCTTACCGCGATTTCGGCTGGGGTCTTGCTGCCGATATAGAGGCCAACAGGCCCGCGCAAGTTTTCCAGCGATGCTTCGGTTTCATCAAAATACTCGATCATCCGGGCGCGGCGGCGCTGGTTATTGCGGCGCGAGCCGATGGCACCCACATAAAACGCAGGGCTGTGAATTGCCTCCAGCAGCGCCAGGTCATCGAGCTTGGGGTCATGACTGAGCGCAATGATGCAACTACGCCGATCAGGCTGGAACGCGACCACCGCGTCATCGGGCATCTCGGTGGTTTTGTGTACGCCCAATAAGGACCAGGCACCCATGTGCTCCACACGTGGATCGCATAGCGTCACGGCAAAACCATTGAATAACGCCATCGTGGACAGATATTCGGCCAATATCCCCGCACCGATCAGCAACATGCGGTATTCAGGGCCAAAAATATTCGTCAGGCGGCTGCCATCAAACCGCAGCGACTGAGGCGCTTCGGCATGCTCTAGCGTGACGCGGCCATCGTCACAACAGACTGTGCGGCGCACCAGTTCGCCTTGTTTCAGCCTGTGCACCAGTTCCCCTAACAAGGCCTGCTGCGGGTCGAATTCCAGCAAGATTTCCAGTGTACCGCCGCAGGGCAGTCCGAACCGGTGCGCGTCGTCTGCGTCCACGCCATAGCGCACAACCTGGGGGAGGCCAGCGGGCATGCCTGGCCCGTCATGCGCACGCGTATAGCGGAAAATCAAATCATCCTCGATGCAGCCGCCGGACACCGAGCCCACGACGCGCCCATCCTCGCGCAAGGCCATCAGCGCACCCGCAGGCCGGGGCGCAGACCCCCAGGTCCGGATGACGGTTGCCAACAATGCCCGCTGCCCCTCGGCGCGCCAGTCTCTTAGCGTGCATAGAACTCGAATATCCGTGCTTTCCATGGCGCTGTATTCCATCAAGAATGACATGCGGCGAGCAATGCTTCGGCCCGTGCCAGATCGTCCAGGGTATCGATGTCTGTCGCAATGCCAGGATCGTCCAGATGCAGGGTCAGCAAGGTGCCGGCTTGCCGGTGCACACGGACAATGGAAGCTGCGCCCGTATCACCGCGCAGGGCGGTCAGCGCGGCAAAGCACGCTGCGCCAAACCCGACCGGATGGCCTGGTTGCCCATTCCACCTAGGCACCACGACAGGGTGCGACACCAGGTTCAGCGCCACTTGGCACAGACTATCGGACGTGACCAAAGGCAGGTCGCCAGGCAGGATAAGCCAGCCTGTGGCCTGCGCCGTCGCCCGCACACCGCGCGCGATAGAGTCACCCATGCCAGGAGCATCACCTTCCACGTCCTGTTCGGGCCGAACCACATGATAAGGCAACCCCGACGCAGCCACAGCCTGCAGTACCCGCTGCAACACCGACAGTCCATTCAACGGGGCATCCAGCTTGTGCATGCCGCCGCCGGACAGCCGAAACCGCTGACCCTGGCCTGCTGCCAGAACAATCACGGTGGGCGCCGATGTGGCGGGCAGTTGTGTCATGGAGGTCCCTTGGGGAATATCTTTGCTATCAATTTACATGATACGACGGTGTGTCGATGTATCCGGCGTGATGGCAATATGGGCTTGGCTGGGTGTTTGTCCCGGCTAGCTTGTTTAACTGCCGGGCGGTATAAAGCTGTTATTCCGTCGCATCTTTCCAGGGGCCCAAGAAAAGAGATGACCAGTGCCAAAATATCGAGGCGCCATTTCCTGAAAGCGGTATCGCTGGCAGGCATTACCACTTATATCGCGCCCTTCGGGTCATCCGCCTACGCAGCACTCTTTGAGCAAAAGCTGCTGACTCCCATGCACTGGGACCCGTCCACGGGCTTGGCCAGATTCCGGGTCGATGGCATTGCAAAGGTCACCGGCAGCAAAATCTTCGCACGCGACATCCGGGCGCGCGACCTGCCTAACTGGCCAGATCAGCAAAGCCACGCGCTGATATTGCGCGCTACCCTCGCCGATTCGATTTATACCGGCTTTGATTTATCGCGCTTGGGCGCGGACTTGAAGCCCGATCGCATTGTGACCGCCGACGACCTGCAGCGCGACGGCGTGGCGTTTTCCGATTTTTACGGCGAGGACATGCTCTTGCCGGCAGGCAAGACACCGGCGTATCTGGGCCATGCGGTGGCGATTCTTATTTTTCACGATTTCGCCCGATTCCGCCTGGCTAAGGACGCCCTGAAGTTTCAGGACGATGTCATCCAGTACGGCCAGCACACCGGGCCGCTGCAACGCGATCCCTGGGGCACTTTTCGCTATGTGCGGGTGGGTGGCCAGGACGGCTATGCCGAAGACGTGTTTTCCAGCCTCAAGGACGCACCGATATTCCCCAGCCAGATGCGTAAGCGGCTGCCGGTATGGCCTGATGGCAAAAACCACGGCGCGGTCGGCGAAGAAGGGATGTACTACGCGCAACAGATCCGCCAAGAGCTGGAAAACCCGCCCCCCGATTGGCTGGTATTCAAGCGCAAATACCAGACCCAATCGGTCGATACCGCCGCACTGGAGCCCGATAACGCCAACTGCTGGTACGACCAGACAAATCAGACCTTGCACATGGTGGTGCCTACGCAGTCGCCCAGTGAAGTCGCTGCGACGGCGGCGGACATGCTGGCCAAGAGCCGCTTCGGGGCCAGGACTTTGGTGATGCATCCTTGTTATACCGTGGGCTATGGCTCCAAGGATCACTTCAGCATGCCCTTCTATGGCCTGGTCTGTGCACTGTATTCAGACGGCAGGCCGGTGCGTATCGCCAATGATCGCTACGAGCAATTCCAGACAGCGCTGAAACGCCATGCTTTTGACATGGATTACCAGATCAGTATCGACCGCAACAGCGGCATGATCCAGTCCTGTGTCGTGGACATGGTGGCCAACGGCGGCGGGCGCTGCAATCTGTCGCCATCCGTGGTGATGGTAAGCGCCACGGCGGCGCAGTCGATCTATTACCTGCCCAAATCCGACATGATGTCCAGGGCGGATGCCTCGCGGGCGGTGGACGCGGGCTCGGCGCGGGGCTATGGCACCTTGCAGTCCATGGCGGCAACCGAAATGCTGATGGACGAATTGGCCCAAGAGCTTGGGCTGGACCCGATTGATTTCCGGCTTAAAAATGTGCTGAAAACCGGGATGAAGAACACCCAGGGTGCCATCCCCGCCGGAGAGGTCCGCGCCGAAGACGTCCTGAAAAGAGCACAATTACATCCGCTCTGGACCGAACGCGTCCAACGCAAAAACGCCTACGAGACCGAACATCCGGGCAAGCTGTACGGCGTGGGATTTGCGTGCGTACAAAAGGACTTCGGTACAGGTGCCGAGTCTTCCTTTGCAAAAGTAGAAGTCTCGCCCGATGGCCGTATTTTGCTGCGCCATACCGGCACGGAGATTGGCACAGGCATGAGCACGTCGCAAGCACTGGCCTGCGTGCGCTGGCTAGGGCAGCCTGCCAATGATATTGGTGTCGCCATCGTCGATTGGCCCGATCTGCCGATGGTGTCATCCGGCGACCCTTATCTGATGAGCCAGGCAGACCAGGACCGCTTATCGACCGATCCGGCCTGGACTCCGGCCCTGGCCTCACCCGCCAGTGCCTCCAATTCGGCTTTTTATTACACGCACACCACGCGCGAGGCAGCACGTCTTGTTTTCACGCACGGCCTGTGGCCTGCGGCGCAAGCCATCTGGACCAGTGGCATCGGCGGCGGGCAGGCCGCGCCCTACGTGGTCCGCCGGGAAGACGCACGCTGGGTCAAAGGCATGCTGACCGCTGACGGCATGCAGCCGCTCGGCCTGGCGCAGTTGGCCAGTAAGGCCCACGCAATGGGCTTGGTGGTAGGGGCCGTGGTTCACGGCTTTAACCGCTGGCAGTGGGCAGAAGCCGATTTCATGATAAACGACAAGCCCGAACGACTACCGCTGGATGGCTTGGCCCTGTGCTTTGGCGCCCAAGCACCAGCCGATGGACAACTAACCGACAAAAACCCATCTGGTCGGACCAATGGATCGGCCGACCAGCGCGTGGTCAGCATCGACGCAGGTTTGGACGATACCCTGGGCACCCAAAGCACGACCAAGGGCCACTATCAGGTGATCCGCCGACATGCCGTCTATTACTCGCCCGTCCAGCGCAACAATGCCGCCGTGACCTACTATTCCGCCATGGGCACGCTGGCCGAAATAGCGGTGCATCTTGCCAGTGGCAAGGTTGAACTGTTGAACCATCATTCCATCATCGAATGCGGCACGCTGCTGTCGCCCCAACTGGTTTCAGGTCAGATACAGGGCGGACTGGCGATGGGGATCGGGCATGCGCTCCATGAACATCTGCCGCTGTACGAAGACGGCCCCGGCAACGGCACCTGGAACTTCAACCGTTATCACTTGCCTCTCGCCAAAGACGTGGCGCTCTGGCAGCAAACCGCAGAAATCCTCCCGCCGCTATCTGACACCGACCCCCCGAAGGGCATGGCCGAAGTCGTGATGATTCCGATTGTGGCCGCCATCGTGAACGGCATTGCCCACGCAACCGGGCAACGGTTTTATTCCCTGCCGGTCACCCCCGAGAAAATTCAGGAGGCACTGGCATGAGCATCGCCACGATCACAGTGTCCATGACGATCAATGGGCAGTCCATCGGGCCAGTGCAGGTGCCTGAAACCCTGATGATGATCGACTTTCTGCACGAATACGCGCATCTGACTGGCACTCGTCTTGGCTGCGGACAGGGTGTCTGCCGCGCCTGCGTCGTCATACTCGACCGAGACAACGGGCACAGCGAGGAAATACGCACCTGTATTACCGGCGTCGGCTACTTCAATGGCCGCAAGCTGCGCACCATAGAAGGCCATGCCCAGCGCGACGAAAACGGCGCGATCACCGCACTGTCGCCCATCCAGCAAAAATTTCTGGATTTCTATAGTTTTCAATGTGGCTACTGCACACCTGGTTTCGTCAATGCCGCCACGGTTCTGCTCGAACGCCTGCAGCGCGAACCCATCGCGCCAGACCAGATCGAAACGTATGTCACTGACTCGCTGAATGACCACATATGCCGATGTACGGGCTATGTGCGCTATCACCAAGCAGTCAAGGATGTCATTCTGAATACGCCGGGTCTCACGAAGAACGAGCTGCCATGAAAATGACTACCGTTGCCGGAACTGTTGCTGTGCTTGCGCTGGTCGTTGGCGGGGTTGTGCTATCGGGCGTGCTGGAACCCACCTACGAGACGTCGGCGGTCGATGCGCAGGGCAATGTCCCGGACGTGCAACTGCTGGCGCGTGGCAAATACCTGGCCCAGGCGGGCGATTGCGCAGCCTGTCATACCAGCGAAGACGGCGCGCCATTTGCGGGCGGTGTACCCATCGCCACCCCGTTTGGCACCATTTATGGCACCAACATCACGCCCGACAGGGACTATGGCATCGGAGATTGGACCTCGGCTGATTTCTATAAGGTGCTGCATGATGGCATCGCACCCGATCACCCCCTGTATCCCGCCATGCCTTATACCTCGTACCGGGGGATGACGCGCACAGACAGCGATGCCATTTTTGCCTACCTGCAGAGCATCGAACCCGCCGCCGTGCCAAACCAAAAGAACGGCGTTCCCTTCCCCTTCAACATCAGAGTGCTGATGCGCGGCTGGAACTTGCTTTTCCTGAGCAAGGAATTGCCTGCCGTGTCGACGGGCAGTTCTGACGAATGGGTGCGCGGCCGTTATCTGGTCAACGTGCTTGGGCATTGCATCGAATGCCATACCCCGCGCGGCATCGTCGGCCAGATGACACTGACAAAAAGCCTGGAAGGCGGGGACGCCGAAGCCATCCATGCACCCAACATCACGCCGACCGCGCTGGCAGACCGCGGCTGGACCACAGCAGATCTGCAGCGGTTTCTGGCCAAAGGGATTGCACCCCAAGGCTCCGCTTATGGCAGCATGTACGAAGCCTTTCATTACAGCCTCAGACATCTATCGGACGCCGACAATCAGGCGGCTGTCAGATACCTGACTGGCGATTCGCCGGCTGCGGCGACATTGCTCGCACCGGCCACGCCTGCCGAAGTCACCTCCGTCCAGGCAGGCCGCAAGCACTATCTGGCCTTGTGTGCAGGGTGCCACTCGGCCAGCGGAGAAGGCAAGCCCAATGTGACCGTCGCACTGGCGGGCAACTCGACCGTGCGCAATCCGGACCCCAACAACCTGCTTCAGGTCATGCTGCACGGCCTGGGCCAAAAAGACTTTCCCGACAATCAGGGGCGGCAGGCGATGCCTGGGTTCGCGGGGGCGCTGAACGATGCCGAGCTTGCGGAACTGATCAATTATGTGCGGGTCGAGTTTGGGGGACAACAAGGTGATGTCACCGCTAAAACGGTAGCAGCCATGCATTAATTGGCGGATAAAACCTCCACCATTTCTGAAACTTGTCCCCCGTCAAGGCATGCAAGCACCTGCTCTCCTTAAGATGAAGCTATCCATTCATTCTTAAGGAGCCAAGCCATGAGCAAGGTCGTTTTCAATATGGAACCCTTCACCTGTCCTTCCTGTGTCAAGAAAATAGAACACACGGTAGGCAAAGCCGATGGCGTTCAGGAAGTCAAAGTCATGTTCAATTCAGGGCGGATCCGGGCTGAATTCGATGCCGACAGAACCAATGCCGACGCCCTGCAGGACATCATCGTCAAGCTCGGTTATCCCGTGTTATCCAAGAAAGTCGCCTAAATAAAGACGCTTGGATTTCGGTCCCTGATCGGGGTCGAAATCCAGATAACCCGATCCCGATACCCCGGAGCATGTCATGAACCACATCAAAAACTCCCATATCGCCGGCGTGACCGGCCTGATGCTGCTGATTGCCTTTGCGTTGCACCTGACAGGCCTGGCTCAGTACAAGGACTACGTCCTGATCGCATCCTCTGTCGTGGCAGGTTATTTCATTGCCATCAAAGCCTTCAAGGCACTGCGCATGAAGGCCTTCAGTATCGAGCTGCTGGTCACCATCGCGGTCATCGGCGCCTTGATCATCGGCGAGTACGTCGAATCTGCCGTGGTGACTTTCCTCTTTATTTTTGGTGCGTATCTGGAAATGCGCACCCTGGAAAAGACGCGATCCTCTCTACGCAACTTGATCGACATGACCCCCACAGAGGCCACTGTGATCCGGCCAGAGGGTCATATCAAAGTCCCGGTCGAAGAGGTCAACAAGGGGGATCGGGTCTTGATCCGATCCGGCGAAAAAATTGCCGTGGATGGTGTCATTGTTTCGGGCCAGGCACTGATTGTCGAAGCCGCGATTACCGGCGAATCCGTCCCGGCCAGCAAGACTCTGGGCGACCGCGTGTTCAGCGGCACCATGATCGATAATGGCTATATCGAAGTCACCGCCAACCGCGTCGGCGACGACACCACTTTCGCCAAAATCATCGACATGGTGGAAGATGCCCAGGAATCCAAAACGACCACTCAGAAATTTCTCGATCGCTTCGCCAATATCTACACCCCGACCATCGTCGTGTTGTCCGTGCTGGTGTACGCCCTGACACGCAACGTAGAACTGGCACTGACTTTCCTGGTCATCGCCTGTCCAGGGGCACTGGTCATCTCCGCCCCCGTATCCATGGTGGCAGGCATCGGGAACGGCGCGCGTAACGGCGTACTGGTCAAGGGCGGTGAAATCATGGAAAACCTGTCCAAAATCGACCTGGTCATCTTCGATAAAACCGGCACCCTGACCAAGGGCAAGCCCGAAGTCACCGAATTGAAAAGCTGGGGCATGGACGAGAACGTGCTACTGCGCCTGGTGGCTGAGGCCGAGAGGTTGTCCGAACACCACCTGGGGCAAACGATCGTGGCTGAAGCCAGGAAGCGCAAACTCATCCTGGACCAGGAGCCGCAGCATGTCGCCATCATCAAAGGCGGGGGCATGATCGCCACCGTCGCTGGCTCACACCTGGCTATCGGCAACCGCAAGCTCATGGCAGACCAGGGCGTCGCTATTGCGGATCACATCGAGGCCTATGCCACCGAGCGCGAAAAAACAGGCAATACCGCCGTGCTGATCGCCATCGACAAACAGCTGGCCGGCGTCATTTCGATTGCCGACCAGATCAAACCGGAGGCCAGGACCGCCATCGGACAACTGCGCCGCACGGGCGTGAAAAAAGCCATCATGCTGACCGGCGACAATCGCCATACGGCCCAATTGGTTGGAGATGCGCTTGGCCTGGATGCGGTATACGCCGAATTGCTGCCAGAGGATAAAGTGGCATGGGTCAATACCTTCAAAAACCAAGGCTACCGGGTCGCGATGGTGGGCGACGGCATCAATGATGCCCCCGCGTTGGCGACCGCCGACGTTGGACTGGCCATGGGTGTCAGCGGTACGGACATCTCGATGGAAGCAGCGGATATTGTCCTGATGTCGGATAGGCTGGATCAGTTCGCACATGCCTATTCTCTTGCCAAGGCCACCGTCCGCAATATGCAGCAAAATACGATTCTGGCGGTCGGCACCGTGGTTCTACTGCTCGCAGGCGTGCTGTTGGGCAAGATCTTCCTGGCCTCCGGCATGCTGGTCCACGAACTGAGCGTGCTGCTGGTCACCCTGAATGCCGTTAGACTCATACGCTATCGCGCACAAGGGTCGGCAGGCAAGAATGCCCATGACGTAACCGGCCACGCTGGCCCAATGAACCAGCCCGCCACCTGAATCAGGGCTGGATCGCAGCAGATGCTCAAGCCTGGTGCCCACAGCATCTGCGGCGATTCGGTCATCTCTAAAAAGGTCTCAAGATGAGCCCCATACCGCGTCAACCACCCGATGCCATGTGCGAACATATCCCCGCGCTGTGCGTCTCACGCGTGCCGATCTTCAATCATCTGCCGCCTGACGAACTGGCGGTGATTGCCGACAAAGCATCCATGCACAGCTATGAAAGCGGACAGTTCATTCATCGCCCTGGCGACCCATCCAATAAAATCTTCATCATCCATCAAGGCACGATCAAGGTCTACCGCCTTGCCGACACAGGCAAAAAACAACTGGTCCGTATCCTGAGTCCAGGTGATTTTGCCGGAGAGCTGAGCTTGTTTTCGGCCACGGCCCATGACTCCTACGCCGAGACCATGCAGGCATCCGAAATCTGTACCATCCACCGGGCCGACGTGCAGGAACTTCTGCTGCAATATCCCGGTATCGGCCTGCACATGCTGGCAGAACTATCCCGGCGCCTAGGCTCCAGTGAAAAACAAACAGCGGCGATTACCACAGTTTCGATCAACGCCCGCCTGGCCCAGTACCTGGCCGATCAGGCGGAACGAGTGAACTCTACCCAATTCGACTTGCCCATGAGCCGCAGGCATCTCGCCTCGTTTCTCGGCACGACGCCTGAAACCATCAGCCGTCGACTGGGAGAGTTCGAAGACGCCGGATGGATTCTGCAGACTGGGCAGCGCCAGATGACGATTCTTGATCTCGATGCGCTCTTGCTGCTTGAATAGCATCCACCCATTTCAGACGAGATCAGGCTTTGACACACCACAGGCATCTTATCCAGGAACACGAGGTTGAATTCACCGCCATCCGGGCCCAAGGCGCCGGTGGCCAGAACGTCAACAAGGTTTCCAGCGCGGTTCATCTGCGCTTTGACATTCACGCATCGTCGCTGCCCGAACACATCCGGGAACGGCTACTGAACCTGCTTGACCACCGCATCACGGCGGCAGGCATCATCGTCATCAAATCACAAACCAGCCGCAGCCAGGTGCATAACCGGCTGCTGGCACTGGCCCGATTGCAGGAAATCATCGACCAAGCCAGTGACGTCCCGGTCATCCGTCGGCCCACACGCCCGACCCAGGGCGCCAAACGGCGCCGCCTGCAGGCCAAATCCGAACGCAGCGCAACCAAGCAGTTACGCGGCAAGGTCAGGGAATACTAAGACGTACCCCACAGCCGGGCTTAGCCAGCCGCCGATGGCTGCAAAACAATGATCGCCATACCGACCAAGGCGATGACGGCACCCGCCATATCCCAACGCGTCAGGACCACCCCATCGACCCAGCGCAGCCAGATCAGGGCAACAGCGACGTACACCCCGCCGTAAGCCGCGTAGGTGCGCCCCGCCGCCGTCGGATGCAGCGTCAACAGCCAGACAAACAAACCCAGCGATACAGCAGTCGGCAATAACAGCCACGCTGGCTTGCCCTGTTTCAGGACCAGCCAGGGTAAATAGCAGCCAATGATCTCGGCCAGCGCCGTCACGGCAAATAAAAGGGCGATTTTTACCAACTCCATGGTCAGGTCTCCCACTGCCACCCTGCGTCAGATTAAAAACCTCCGGCGGGTGGCCGTTAACTTCCGTGTAAGTTCGATTCCCCGGACTATAGTCTGTCTCGGCGCCAAAGCACAGGCACCTGTTGTACAGTGACGGCTGACAAAACAACGGACCCGTGACGACCGGCCTGTTCCCGGAAATCACCCTGCTTTAATGCACGATTACATATTGACGCTTTCCTGTCACGACCGCATGGGCATCGTCCACGCTTTCAGCGCGTGGTTGCTGCAACATCACGGCAATATCGTGCATGCGCAACAGTTTGGCGATCTGGACAGCCAGCAGTTTTTTTTGCGCGTGCATTTTTCCCTGCCGGCGCACTGCACCGACACGGAACTCGAAGCAGACTTTCTAGCAGTGGCTGAACGCTTCGGCATGCAGTTTCACATTCACGATGCCAGCCGCAAAACGCGGCTGCTGATTCTGGTCAGCCGCCAGGGGCATTGCCTGAACGATCTGCTTTTTCGAGTGCGCAACGAACAGATGGCAGCGGAAGTCGTGGGTGTAGCGTCCAATCACCTGGACCTTCAGCCGATGGCTGCCGCGCACGGTCTGCCTTTCCATCATCTGCCCGTATCGGCCGACACGCGTGTCGCGCAAGAAGCACGCCTGCTTGCCTTGGTCAAAGAAAGCCATGCTGATCTGGTGGTGCTGGCGCGCTATATGCAGATCCTGTCGACCGACTTGTGCAAGGCATTAGAAGGTCGGGCCATCAATATTCATCACAGTTTTCTGCCCAGCTTCAAGGGCGCACGCCCCTATCACCAGGCGCACGCGCGCGGTGTCAAGCTGATTGGCGCAACCGCCCACTATGTGACCCAAGACCTGGATGAAGGCCCGATCATCGAGCAGGATATCGAACGTGTCGACCATGCCATGAACCCGCAGGATCTTTCCAGAATCGGCAGCGATATAGAATCCGTGGTGCTGTCACGCGCGGTGCGCTGGCACGTCGAGCATCGTATTTTATTGAACGGCAAACGCACAGTGGTGTTTCGATAGCGACACTGCAGGTGGGGGGCCCATGTATGAATGATTCTGTGAACCACAATGTCCGTCTCCCGATCGCCTGCAATCAATGCGCGCATTTCTACATCACCTTCGACCCACGCCTCCCCTACGGCTGCCGTTCGATGGGCTTCAAGAGCTACCGCCTGCCCGAGCACGATGTCCGGGCAGCAACCGGCCATGCCTGCCTGAGCTTTACCCCGAAAGAAACTCGGCAATGAGTCCCATGACCCAACCCCCCCTCCCCACACGCCCTGCCCACCCATTACGAGCTCCATTCTTTCTGGTGCTGGTCGGTATCTGCGCCGCCTTGCACATCTGGAAGCTGCCTCCCGCGCTGCCTGCGCTACAGATCGAATTGGGCCTGGATCTGGTTGAATCCGGCTTTCTGCTGTCGATCGTACAACTGGGCGGCATGACCCTGGGGCTGGTGGCTGGTCTTTTTGCCGAACGGATCGGACTGCGCCGCTGCGTGATCACGGGCCTGCTGATTCTGGCCCTGGCATCGGCGACTGGCGCTCTATTCCAGTCCAAGACCTTGATTTTGCTGTTTCGCGGGCTGGAAGGCTGCGGCTTTCTACTGGCCGTCATGCCGGTGCCCGCACTGATCAAACGTCTGGTCCCCTCCGAGTACCTCAGCCGTCTGATGAGCCTCTGGAGCTGCTACATGCCACTCGGCACGGTGCTGATCCTATTAAGCGGCTCCTGGCTGCTGAGCATCGCCTCGTGGCAGGCGCTATGGCTGGCGCTGGGCGCTCTGACCCTGCTGGTGATGCTGCTGACCCTGCGTATTGTCCCGCCCGATCCGGTCGCCCGCGCTCAAACACCAAAACGCCAGTCATCCTGGTCGCTGGTCCGCACCACGCTGGCTTCGCCCAACGTCTGGCTGATTGCCCTGGTGTTCGGGGTCTATGCAGGGCAGTGGATCGCCGTCATCGGTTTTCTGCCGTCGATCTATGTGACAGCAGGGATTTCAGGCTCGACTGCCGGCCTGTTGACGGCCTTGGTCGCCGGCTCCAACATCATCGGCAACCTGACGGCCGGCAAGCTGCTGCATCAGGGCATATCCGCGCGTCGGTTGCTGATGACCGGCTTTCTGACCATGATCGTCTGCACCTTTGCCGCCTTTGGCGCAGGTTTGTCGACCACCGGCCAGTTCTTTGCCGTTCTGATGTTTTCTATGGTGGGTGGCCTGATCCCCGCTACTTTGTTCGTCCTGGCGATACGCTATGCCCCGACACCGCAGACCACCTCGACCACGGTCGGCTGGATGCAGCAGTGCTCATCCCTGGGACAGTTCTCGGGGCCGCCCGTGGTGGCCTGGGTTGTCCACGCGACCGGTGGATGGCAGTGGACCTGGTTGGCGACCGGCAGTTTTGCCCTGGCGGGCATTCTGATGACCTTGTGTATCGGCATATGGGGCCGCCGAACCTGATCCGCGTCGAATCGCCGATCGCCATCAGACCAGCGTAGCGGCCTCGCGCCACATGCCGGGTTGCAGCCCGGTCAGATCCCACGGACCAATACGCACCCGAACCAGGCGCAAGGTCGGCAAGCCCACTGCGGCAGTCATGCGCCGCACCTGACGATTGCGACCTTCGTGAATGGTGATCTCCAACCAGGCGGTCGGGATGCTTTTACGAAACCGCACCGGCGGGATGCGCGCCCAAAGCAATGGCTCTGCCAAGAGGCTCGCCTGCGCGGGCAGGGTGGGACCATCCTTCAGGACCACACCAGTGCGCAACTGCCTCAGTTGGGCCTCGCTCGGTTGGCCCTCCACCTGCACCCAATAGGTTTTAGCCTGTTGGTACCGAGGATCGGCGATACGGGCCTGCAGGCGTCCGTCGTTAGTCAGCAACAACAGACCTTCACTATCACGATCCAGCCTGCCGGCCGGATAAACATCCGGCACGTCGATGAAATCTTTCAATGTGGCACGCCCCTGATCGTCGCTGAACTGCGTCAGAACCCCATGGGGCTTGTTGAACAGCAGTAAGCGGGGCTGCGCAGGAGGCACCTGCGCGATGCGCCGCGCCCCGGCAGGACGACGATGTCGCGAGGCATTTTGATGAGACATGACACAAGGCTTATTGTGGTTGAAAGGAGATAATACCCACACAGGCCCCGACTCGACCTGGTCCAGTGCAGCATGGGCTACAGTACACTATCCGACTCACCCCGAATACGATGCCCCTCTGGATGAACACCGCATTCTCGATCCGCCGCCGTGATCTGCTGGGTTTAGTGGCAGGCGCCTGCTTGCCCGGATTTTCTGCCGCTGCAACAGTGCCGCGTTTTGTCGTGCAAACCGAACCATCCCTGGCGCACTGTATCGCATTACTGCATGCCGCACTGGAAGCCGCAGATTTTCCGGCGGAATTCGTCGAAGCACCCCACGCTTCCGAAGAACGCAATCTGCATGAAATCAGCGCGGGCCGCATTCACATCAACTTGCTGCCGGCCACCCCCACCCGCCTGGACATGGTGCGCGAAGGACGCATGAGAATGATTGCCGTGCCATTAGAGCGCGGCCTGCTGGGCTGGCGCGCATCCTTTGTGCTGCAAAATCAGCAAGACAAGCTCGCCCAGGTGCACAATCTGGCCGACCTGAAAACATTGATCATCGGACAGGGCCCAGGCTGGTGGGATGTGGAAGTCTACCGCGCAGCAGGCATCACCACACGCGAAGTCCAGGCCTGGCGCAACGGCGAATTCGCCGAACAAATGCAAGCCGGGGTGATCGACTTGTTTCCCATGGGCCTGGAAGAATCCCTGAATTATTTTCTGCGGCATTTCCGCCAGTCTTTCCCACAGCTTGCCCTGGATAAGTCCTTGTTATTGCATTATCCATGGTATCGTTTTGTCTGGGTTTCTTCGCATCCCAGTGCTGACGCACTGTACCAAGCCCTGGAAAAAGGTTTCGATATCATCAGCAGCAACGGTAAATTCGAGTCCGTCTGGGCTCAGACTCGCCACCTGCCGCCCAGCAGCGCCTGGCAGGGACGCACGGTCATTGATCTGGACAACCCGTTCTATGCTCAGGACATCGTGCCCCAGAAATATCAGCATCTGCTGCTGCACCCACAGATATCGTGACATCGCAACCCCAGAAACTGTATACGCAATTCCTGCGCCTGCTGTTGCCATTACTGGCCCTAGCCTATATTTTGGCCGCTGCCATTACCACCGGGCTCTATTACCAGGATCAACGCACAGAAGCCGAGAACCAACGCAGCCAGACCCTGAAAACCTTCGCCCAAGTTCTGATCAAACCGCTGTGGGACTGCAATAGCCTGACGGCGCGCGGCATTATCCAGGCCATGTCCTTGCAGGCCAGCGTACAAGGGGCCAGCGCACCGGACCAATGCGCTCAAAAGCTGATTCAGGTGGGTAAACTGCCCAACCTCGATAGCGAAGACACTGTCAGCACCCCGCTGCACTATGTCGATGAAAACGGCCGTACCCACCTCCTGGGCGACCTCAGCATTGCGTTCCAGCCAATTTCAGTCTTTGCCGCCGTTTCCCGTGGCTTGGTGCCACAACTGGCTATTTTTTTATCCATGTTGGCAGCCGTGCTGGCTAGCGCGCTCTGGACCTTTAATCGCACCATCGGACAACCCCTCCAGCAACTGCGCCACGCCATGCGCAACCACCGGATGCTGTCCCCGATCCCAACGGGCTGGACTGAAGAAATCTCCGAAGTCACCCAGACATACAACACCCAGTTGCAAGAACTACGCCAACAAGCACGTCATGACTCCCTCACGGGCTTGGGTAATCGCCTGCTACTGGAAGAGCACTTAAGCCGCGCCATCCGCCGGGCCGCACGCACGGGCTTGCAGGGCCACGTCCTGCTGCTGGACCTGGATCGATTCAAACCCATCAACGACACGTTTGGTCATGCCGCCGGCGACGCCGTGCTGCGCACAATCGCCCAGCGCCTGCTGGCCTGCGTCCGGGACACCGACACCGTCACCCGTCTGGGCGGCGACGAATTCGTCATTATCACGACGGATATGCCTGAAACCTCTCAGGCCGACGAGATCACCACGCTGATCAAACGCATCCAGAACACGCTCAGGCAACCCATTCTCTGGCATGGCACGCCCCTGCAAATCGACACCAGCATCGGGCGGGCGCAGTTCCCCCAGGATGGCAACAACAGCACTGCCTTGCTGGCGCACGCCGACGCCAGCATGTATCGGGACAAGGCCCAGAAACCAGACCACCACCAATATGTCGATTGAATCTGCCTGCGACTGTTGGGCAAAACACACGAAAGGAAACGCATGCCACTACCTCCAACCAGTCCCCGCATACTGATTTTCTGCGGCGCACTGCTGCTGGCGCTAGGGGTTGCTGCCGGTGCCTTTGGCGCCCATGGCTTGCGTCACCTTGTCGTCCCCGAGCTACTCGAGACCTGGCGGACGGCGGCGCAGTACCAGATGCTGCACGGCCTGGGCCTGCTGCTGCTTGCCGTGCTGTGGCCCCAGTTGGCCCAGTCCTGCGCCCGCTGGGCCGGCAGACTGATGCTGGTCGGCGTATTGATCTTCAGCGGCAGCCTGTATCTGCTGGTCCTGACCGGCACTCGGGTGCTAGGCGCGATCACGCCCATTGGCGGAATGTTGATGATCAGCGCCTGGGCGCTGATCGCATGGGCCGCATGGCGGGGACGACCGCCAGCCCAGTGATTTTTACTTCAGCAGGACCACGTTTGAGGCCTTGCCAAGGGCTGGCTGCGCATGCCTGGCTTCCACGACTTTGAATACCGCGACCGCCTGCACCAACTCCTGAGCCTGGGCCTGCATGCTGTCGGCAGCGGCGGCCATTTCCTGGACCAGCGCGGCGTTTTGCTGCGTGGCCTGATCCATTTGTGCGACGGCTTCCCCTACCTGCGCGACCCCGGTGGCCTGCTCTCGGCTGGCGGCGCTGATTTCCCCCATGATGCCAGTCACCCGGCGGATCGCATCCACCACTTCTTGCATGGTGGCGCCGGCCTGTTCGACCTGGACATTGCCCTTGCCCACCTGCTCGACGCTGTCGTGAATCAAGACGGTGATTTCCTTGGCTGCCTGAGCACTGCGCCCGGCCAGCGCGCGGACCTCGCTGGCGACCACGGCGAAGCCGCGCCCCTGCTCACCAGCACGGGCCGCTTCGACTGCAGCATTCAGGGCCAAAATATTGGTCTGGAAGGCAATCCCATCAATCACCTTGATGATGTCGGCAATCCGCTGACTGGCCTGGTTGATGCCTTGCATGGTCTGTACGACCTCGGCCACTGCGGTGCCCCCGCGCTCTGCGATTTCGCTGGCACGCAGGGCCAGTTGATTGGCCTGCTGGGCATTATCCGCATTCTGATGCACGGTGGCCCCCAGCTGCTCCATGGAGGCTGCTGTTTCCTCTAGGGCGCTGGCTTGGTTGATGGTGCGCGCAGAAAGGTCTTGGTTGCCTTGTGCGACCTCTGAGGTCGCCAGAGAAATCGAATCGGCGGAATAACGCACGGACCCCACCATGCGCTCTAGGGATTCGATGAACCGATTGAACGCCCGTGCCAACACACCGATTTCATCGTTGGTCTCAACCTGTAGCCGACGGCTGAGATCGCCATCGCCATCCGCGATTTCCTCTAGCATGCGCGCTGCCCGCGACACCGGCGCGGCAATCGCCCGACTGACCAGATAGATGACGATCAGACCCAGGCCACCGCCCACCAGTGCGGCAATCAGCGTGGTCAGCCACAAGGTGCGCTGCGCCGCACCCAGGATTTCGCTTTCGGGGACCTCGGCCAGCACATACATCCTGAGTTCGGGCACATAAGAAGATGCGACCACCTGTTTGCCATGCTGTCCGGCACGGATTACGTATGCAAAAGGCTGCTGATTGAACAACATCTGGATGAATTCCGGGGTATAACCCGGTTGATCCCGGACGAAATGCTTGCCATCAATCAGGGCGGGATCGGCATTCATCAAATAGGCGCCATCACCACCCACGATGGAGACTGAGCCGGACTCTCCGATCTTGTAGGCGCTGACAGCCGTTGCCATGTCATCGATAGACAAACCCAGACCCGTGACGCCGATCTTGCCATCCCCCGCGTCGAAGCGAGTGTTGATGAACAACATATAGCCCTCTGTGGCGCCTGCGCCCATATCCCGGTCGATATCCAGGCGATCCGGCTCGGGGGCTTCCAACAAACTATAAAACCACTGATTGCGGGCATCATCACGCGATAAAGTGCGATTCAGGCCAACATCGGTATAGTATTTTCCCGTCGCCCCAGAAACCCAGAACACGGTGGCAGCCTTGAAGCGATCCTTGATGGAGCGGGCAAACTTCGTCCAACCGTCCGCCCCGGCGTCAGGCAGCCCCTGGGCTTCCCAATCCAGCAGATAGGTATTGGCCGTCATCGAATGCGCCACCGCCAGCGGCGCGGCAATCTGGCGCAAGACGTCGTTACGAATTTCGCCCACCACGGCGGGGAGTTCTTGGGTCACCGCGCGATCTCGCAAGCTGCTGCCCATCAGAATGAAATTCAGGGCGGCGGAAATCATCGCAAAGAGCAACAGACAGGCCAGCATGCTGAGCATCAGCTTTGCCTGAATAGAAAGTCGTTTAAACATTTTTTTTTCCTTTCTATTCCAGAAACCATCAAGAATGGATTGCTACATACTAGCTTATTTCCCCGCTTCTTCGGTGAATGATGATTATCATCCGATGAAAATACCCATGACAAGCGCATGCCTACTGAATTTCTGTGGCACCTGCTTGTTTGCATCAAAACAATGGGGGCTGCGGCAAAATCAGGAGACTGGTTTTTGCAGCGATTCTGAGCGCCATTCGGTGGGAGACATGCCGAAGCGGCGGCGAAAGGCATGGCTGAAGGCAGAAGAATCCAGAAAGCCATGCGCATGCGCGATCTCGGTCATCGAGCGCGCACAGCCGTCGTCGCCCAACAGATCACGGCAGCGTTCTAGCCGGACGCCCAGAATGTAATCTGCGGGTTTGAGATCCTGCATGGCAAACAGCTTATACAAATATCGGCGCGACATCCTGAAGCGCAGGGCCAATGTCGTGGCAGTCATGTCGGCATCATGCAGATTTTGATGGATATGACGCATGATGACCCGCAGTTGGCCTTGCCGGACATCATCGAGCTTGGCCTCGGCAACCGTATCGGATGGGCCAACCAGGCTGAGGGCGAACAGTTGCATGACCGTGGCGGAAATCCGGTCAGCGTGTTCTGACGTCAAGGCCTGCCCCTGGCCCACCAATGAACGCAAGGCATCCACAGCAATCCGGGCGCTGCCATCGCCAGAACCAAAACAAGTGGCCAACTGCGTCTGAAGCGTGGATTCCCAGACAGCCAAGATCGCGGAGGGGATGCGCAGTACAAGAAAATGGGCGTTGGAATCGACACAGACCTCGTAGGGGCGCGAAGTATCGTAAAACCCCCAATCCCCCGGCAGCAAAATCGCCGTGCGCCCGTCCTGCACGATCTGAGATCGTCCAGAAAGCTGAATACTGAATTTATACTGGGCCGAATCAGAACGGTTAGCCAATACACGCGTGCGCCGCACGCGCTGGGCGGACGTGATCAGTTCGGACACCTGGAGACACCCCAGGGTTTCGTTGGCCGCCAGATTATAAAAAGGCCCGGCGTCGGGGGTTTCAACTTCCAGGGGCACAAAGTGCTGGCTGATGGCGTCCGACCACGCTGCCCGGTCGTTGAACCGGCGCGGCTTGCTTTGCAGCCAGCAGCCAGGCGTGACTGGTGGTTCTGGGGAAGGTGCGAGGGCTATCATTTTAATATGGGCCTTCCTACTGAAGACCTATGTGAATCTACAGGCCTCTGCTTCGCCAGACCAGCCGGATAAACCCGTAGGCATCCGGCGGCAAGCAACATTAATTAGCACCATATAAATAAGCAGATGGCGTCAGCCCCTGTTCATTGAGACGCTCGGTCAATTTACGGCGCTCTACCACCACATTATCAAAGCGATATGGCCGCACCGCCCCGACCTCGCCGGCAGTGAACGGCTTGAAGTCAGCCGCTAGCTGTGCCGGGCTATATGTGGCGACAATCCAGTTGAGCACTTCTGCCAGTTCGGCATTGCCCAGCAAGGATTGCGCCGCACCCGGCACGCGTATCATGTATTCCCGCCCTTCAGGCAAGTGAGTGAACATCCCAATCGAATTGCGAAAATCAGGAACGGCATTACGAGCAACCCCTTCGCCACTGAAGCGATGACACCCCCCACAATTCAGCATGTAGTCCTTGTATGCCGAGGTGCTGGCACTCAAGGTCTCGACCATGGATTGCTGTGGAGATAGACCGACCTCTCCGGCCTGGACAAAAACCGCTAGAACCAGACCGGGAACCAGGCCGGCCCAAGCAAGATGCTTGGGCTTGAACATGGCATTGACTCCAAAAAGATCAATTCTTACCCAGCCCCACAATGGTGGATACTGTGCAATGGTAGATCGTATTGCTATTGGCCATGCACCAGTTGACATCATTGTGCAGGAAGAACTCGTAGCCCGGACGCTCGCGCACCTGGCCACCGCAATAACAGCGGTCACACGCTGTCTTGCCGCAGCAGTCATGATAGCTGACCAGATAATCCTTGCCGTCTTTGGGATTATGGCAAGTGCCCACCCAGGAAATTGGCGAGGGTTCGCTGCCCGGAGGGCAACTGGTGGCAGAGCCGCCGCAGCAGGTGCACAAGAAACCATCGACCGCGCAATAGCGCCAGTAGTCGCAAGAAGAAAGTTCTTCCTCGGTGGCGACGTCCAGGTCTGTCTTGGCGGTTGCCGCGTTTGCATTACGCAGGACAGGCAAGACCGGCATGATGAAAGCAGACCCGACTAATGCCTTGCTGATCGAGCACAAGACACTGCGCCGCGACGATTGATGGGCCACTTTGCGGGTAAAGGCCTCTCCGAATTGATCAAGCCAGCGCATTGCTGTTCTCCTTGCGTGAAATTTCCTTGACGGAGGTTTGCTCAAGCCATTCTTGGGCAGACCCCACCCCGATTTCCTTGGCGGTGAACAGGCTTTCGAGCTGTTCACGCGAATTGATCAGGCCCTTGGCCCGCACAATGCCTTGTTCATCCATCAAAACGGCATATGGGAGCTTGCTGATCTGGAACTTCATGCCCAATTCAGTAGACAACAAATAGGGGAAGGATTCCAGCCCGGCCTTGCGATAAAAAGCCAGGTGTTCGGGCATTTCACCATCGCTGGCCAGGGTAATGTTCAACCAGGCGCGCTCGGTTTGCGCGACCGATTTCAGGATAGGCAGTAGTTTCTTGCACACCGGGCAGGTGGGAGAAACAAAAAACAGCAGTTGGCTGTGCGTGCCCGCATAACCGATCTGATGCGGCCGTCCCAGCAGATCGTTCATGTCAAAGTGCGGTGCCGGATCACCAACCGCCGGCCCCTTGTCGATGGTCAACGCCCCCATAGGAGCGACCCGTTCATAGAGCACGCCGATTTGTCGTGTGAGCGCCAGAACCACCAGCAGCAAGGCCAGCACAACCGCCCACAACATCACGTTAGATATGATCAATGCCGTCATGATTGACTCCTTTTTTGCATCTCTAGATGTGATGCGATCAACTGATTGAAAACGAGATACAGGCATAGCAGCGAAAGCGTCAGACCAAAGAAGGTCAGGCCATCCAGCCAACCTAGGTCGCGCACGCCCATGCCCGCCATAACGACCCCGGCCAACATGGCCAGCAGCGCATTGCGCAGCACCAGCCACCAGGACAAGCCGGTGGAGTCCTGCGCCAGCCCACCACAGCCGCAACTGATGCGGGTATGGCCCCTGAGTAGATTGACGACGACGCCGACTGAAGCCAGCAGCACAATACCCAGTGCGGCCAGGGCTCCCTCGGTTCGAGCCTGCGGCATCAGCAGCAAAACCCCGCTGGCCAGTTCAACCGCAACGAACACCACGGCGAACAGTTTATTCAGTGCAGCCGGAAGCAGTTGATAGGCAGTGACCGCCGCCTCGAACTCGGCGAAGTGGCGCAGCTTATCCAAAGCCCCCAGCCAGAGCACAACGACCAGCACGGCCAAGGCTGAATAGACAATGATTGGATCACCCATTGCCGCTCCCCGACCACCCCATGATCTGCAGTGCTGACTCGCTGACCCCTTCAATCGTCCGCACGAGCTTGGGCTCTGGGGCAGAGATGTCGTAAATGTGCGCATTACCCCCGTCCAGCGTCAACAATTGGGGCTTTTTCCCGGGAATGATGTCCATGGACAAGGCATCCAATCCGGGGATGCGGGCGACTCGTTTCTTGGACTTCAGGTCGTATACCCAGAGCTCGACAGCCGGGTTCTTGTGCGAGCCTTCCTTGCCTTCGGGGTGCATGAAGATGTACAGGCGTTCGCTCTTGGGTTCGACAGCCAGCAGATTATAGCCACCCGGCACCCAGTTCTGGGCGCGATCGGCCTGGTCCAGCAATGACCAACTGGGCTCAAAGCTCATGCCGTCTGCGCTGGGTTTGGCCGTATAAACATTGCCATAAAACGACACAAAGACCATGCGATCCGACAGCAGTCCGGGCGTGATGAAGACGGGATCGTCCTTGACCGAGAACATGGGCTGACTGCGGTTCTGGCTGAGTACCTTGCCGTCTTTGTCCAGGTTGATCGTCAGCAGCGCGCCATCCCCGCAAATGGTGGAAAAGCTGCGCGGCGTACCCGGCAGGGGAATGGTGCTCCAGCAGCCTGCTGTCGAGGTGACCTCAGAGGCGAAAGCACCTTTCTGGATATCCACGACGCTGACCGAGGCAGCCGGCGTGGCATTCTGGAGCAAGAGAAACTGGCCATCGTTGGTTTGCCGGAACATGCCGTTGTAGTTCAGCGCGCCGGCTCTTTTGGGGGGCAATTCGATTTCTTTGACGAAGCTCAGGGTGGAGTTGTCCCAGACTTCGATCACGTCCGTGCGTTTGCCGCGCGTGACACGTTCGTAGTAGGTGGTCGCCACATAGACGTTCTTGCCGTCTTTGGACACCTGGGCAAAGCCATTGAACGACGTGGGGATCATGCCTAGAAATTTGCCGGTATTACGGTCGAACTGATTGAATCGGCTATCAGTCAGGTGCATGAACACAGCATCCATGACGTAAACCCGATCAGCCGGATCAACCTTGACAGAATGACCGCCCGTCAGCTGTTCGACAGGCAGGTTCTGGGCGGTGACATTGGTCGTGACCCCCACCAGCAGAGCCATGGACAACAGGCTTGCCAGCGATGAGAGCCTAAAGACTACTTTTTTCATTGTGTGTCTCCTTGGGTAGGACTTAGAAGGCGTAGACATAGCGCAGCTGTACGCCACGCATGCGAGGGCCGTTCTCGACCTTGAGGTCATGGATGTACTGCAATTGCACTTGGTTGGCGTCATTCAGCTGGTGGGTTACCTCGAAGGCCAACTGGTGATTGTTGGCACGGCCAACCGCCTCGACACCATCGATTTTTTCGCGCCCGCCGGTTTCATAGCGATAGCGCATGCCGACATAGGTGTCTGCCGTAATGTTGGTGGACGCCAGTGCCATCAGGCGAATGGCCGGGGATTTTTTGAGCGTGGAACCGTAGTAATTGTTGTTATCGCCAAAGAACTCGAACTCGGCCACTGCTTCCAGGAAGGTGGACTCACCAAATCCCTGAACAAAGGCAAAGTCCTGCAGAGTAGTCCAGCGATTCTTGCCAGGGGAGGCATCTGCATGGTTGCTGTGATATTTACCAGTAGGTACGGTAATGAAGGGTTCCCAGGCAAACCACGTCTTGGTTTCCTCGTTGTTGACGAACCAGACGGCGGCGCCCAGTTGAGCATCCCCCACCCCGGTCACCCGATCATCCGGAAAGCCATCCATGCCGATCGTGGTGCGGAAAGCCGGCAAAATCAGTTCATACTGGACCGTCTTGCCGAATAATTCACCAAAGTGCATGGGCCGCAGCACCATACCCTGCACGTCGACCGTCGGCCCGCCATCCAGCCGATTGCCTTGGTCGTAGAAACCATGTGAGCCCAGGCCCAGCAAATAAACAGCCAGCAGATTGGTGCCCGGAGGCGCCGGAATCCAATCGCGGGCGCTGGGGTCCCCCGCCTGTGCGGCACCTGCCGCAGCCAGCGCAGCAACTAGCACTGCATTGCGTGCTTTACGCATTAACGTCATCGTTGTCTCCTTGAGGCCCGATCTGTGCGGGCTCTATCGTCAGGGTGATACTGAAAATTGAAATAATTTAAACGGAATCGGGATAGGCAATGCAGACTGATTTGGTTTCTATATAGTTAGAAATCACCGCCCGGCCATGTTCGCGCCCGACGCCGGATTGTTTGTAGCCGCCAAACGGCATGGAGGGATCGAGCATATTGTGCGTATTGACCCAGACTGTTCCGGCTTGTATGCGCGGCACCATGCGCTGAACGCGGGCCAGGTCGTTGCTCCAGATGCTGGCCCCAAGCCCGAAGCGGGTATCGTTGGCCAAGCGCACGGCGTCTTCTTCTTGCTGGAAGCGGGCGGCAACGACCACGGGGCCGAAGATTTCTTCGCGCACAATGGATGCATCCGGCGTGGCATTGGCAAAGACCGTGGGATGGACAAAATACCCAGCCCCCTGCCAGGTTTGACCACCCGCCAGCAGTTGTGCGCCCGAAGCACGCCCCTCGTCGATGTAGCGGGATACCCGATCCCGATGGCGGGCGGAAATCATGGGGCCGATTTGGGTGTCTCCGTCAAACCCGGACCCCATTTTCAGGCTATCCGCCGCTGCCGCCAGGCCTTCGACGACCTGATCATAAATGCCGTCCTGAATGAATACCCGGGACCCTGCCGTGCAGACCTGTCCCTGGTTGAAAAAGATCGCGCCAGCCGCACCCTGGATAGCAAGATCAACGGGACAGTCATCCATGATGACAACCGGTGATTTTCCGCCCAGTTCAAGGGACACCCGCTTCATGTCGTCAACTGCCGCATGCGCGATGAGCTTGCCGACTTCAGTGGAGCCCGTGAAGGCGATCTTGTTGACATCTGGGTGTGCGACCAGCGCCGCGCCGGTGATTTCACCGCGCCCTGTAATGACATTGATGACCCCAGGTGGAAAGCCGACTTCAAGAGCCAGTTCGGCCAAGCGCAAGGCAGTCAGCGGTGTTTCTTCTGCGGGTTTGAGCACAATGGTGCAGCCAGCGGCAATCGCCGGCGCGATTTTCCAGACTGCCATCAGCAGCGGGAAGTTCCAGGGCACAATGGCAGCCACCACGCCGACGGGCTCTGGTTGCGTATAGCCGTGGTATTTGACCCCCGGAGGAAACGGAATGGAAAGACTGAGCGTATCACCCGTGATCTTGGTGGCCCACCCCGCCATGTAGCGCAGCCACTGAGCGCTGGCACCGACCTCGAGCATTTGCGAGATTGCCAGCAGCTTGCCGTTATTCAGGGTTTCAAGCCGGGCCAGGGATTCGCCCTCGGCCTCGATGCGGTCCGCCAACGCAAGCAGCAGGCGTTCTCGGGTGGCAGGCAGCGAGGCGCGCCATGCCGATGATTCGAAAGCCCGGCGGGCCGCCTGGACAGCCAGATCAACCTGCTGCGGACCGGCCTCGATTTGCTGGGCGATGACTTCCCCGGTAGCCGGGTTGAATACTGGCAAACGCCCCACCCCATCCGTACAGGGTTGGCCATCAATCACCATATATTCCCGAATGGCAGCAAGTTCGGGCTGCTGATCCGTGTTGATCATGCGTGTCTCCTACGATATTTTTTATTCCTTTCATGTTAGGCATCAAATCAGCGGAGCATTTGTCTTATCGTGCACCGTAAGATGTTCTGGTGTGCACCGAGGCATTTCCGTTCAGTGGCGTCCTGGCGGTATGATGAACCCCCCAAAGCCTGCCCCAATAGCCGCCCTGACACCTTTGGCGTCTGCCATGGCCTAGCCGGGACCCAAGCAAGAGGCGCAAATGGCCACAACACACTTCAAAGATTTTTTCTCCAGCAACTCTGCCAGCTACGCAGCCCATCGACCCAGCTACCCCCTCTCGCTGGTGCAGGAACTGGCGCGACTCAGCCCCGCCCTGACCCGGGCGCTGGATTGCGGCTGCGGCACCGGGCAGCTATCGACGTTGTTGGCTGATCGTTTCGATGAGGTGATTGCAAGCGATGCCAGCGCCACCCAGATCGAAAAGGCGCGGCCGCACGACCGCGTGATCTACCGCATAGCGCTGGCAGAGGACTGTGGACTTCCCGATGCCAGCGTAGACCTGATTACAGTGGCCCAAGCTGCCCACTGGCTGAACCTGGAAAAGTTCTACGTCGAGGCGCAACGCGTGGCCCGGCCACAAGCAGCCATTGCTCTGATCACCTATGGTGTGCTGCATGTGGACGGTGCTGTCGATGCCGCAATCCAACACTTCTATCACGACACGATTGCTTCCTATTGGCCGACTGAGCGCCGCCATGTCGACACCGGCTACCGCAACCTGCCATTCCCGTTCAAGGAACTTGCCCTACCCCCGCTGGCCATCGAATTGCAGTGGCGCCTGGATGATCTGATTGGCTATCTCAAGACATGGTCAGCCGTCAAAGCGGCAGAAAATGCCCTGGGAATCAATCCCGTGGATGAACTTGCAGCCACCTTGCGCAAAAGCTGGGGAGGCCCCACCGTCCTGCGGAAAATCACCTGGCCCTTATCGGTTCGGGCCGGACATATCCAACAATAGATCAGGGAACAAGCATGACGATTGAATCCGTCCGCGAATTCTTTGCGGAACACGCCCCCGACATCCAGATCCTGGAACTGGGTCAAAGCACTGCGACCGTCGAACTGGCGGCTCAGGCGCACGGGGTGGAGCCCGGTCAAATCGCCAAGACCCTATCCTTGCGGACGGCAGATCAAGTGGTCCTGGTGGTGGCCTGTGGTGATACCCGGCTGGACAATAAAAAGCTGAGACATGTCCTGGGCGGACGCCCAAAGATGCTGAACGCTGACGAAGTCGCCGCGCTGACTGGCCACCCTGTCGGGGGTGTTTGCCCGTTTGGCCTGGCGCAAGCACTGCCGGTGTACTGTGACATCCGCCTGCAAAACTATCCCATCGTCATGCCTGCCGCCGGCTCACTGGACAGCGCCGTGCGCATCACCCCCGCGCGGCTGGCGGAATTGGCCAACGGCCACTGGGTCGATGTCTGCCAATCAATCGTCTGACGAATACGGCTCGGGGCCTGCAAGCAGCAGGCCCCGAGCCGTATAGACGAACGACGGATCAGCTTTATTGCATGAACCAGCCGTGGCTGACGACCAGCGACTGACCGGTGAGCGCATTGCTGGGCCAGGCGGCAAAGGTCAGTGCGGCCTGAGCAATATCATCCACAGTGGTGAACTCGGTGTCCACCGTGTCCTTGAGCATCACGGTCTTGATGACTTCGTCCTCGGTGATGCCGAGTGCCTTGGCCTGCTCGGGGATTTGTTTTTCGACCAGCGGTGTGCGGACAAAGCCGGGACAAATAACGTTGGTGCGGATATTGTACTGAGCACCCTCTTTGGCAATGACTTTGGCCAGGCCTTCAAGCCCGTGCTTTGCCGTGACATAAGGCGCTTTCAGTTTCGAGGCCTCTTTGGAGTGCACCGACCCCATGAAAATGATTGAACCACCGCGCTTGGAGGCAATCATCTGACGCACTGCCGCGCGCGCCGTCAAAAAGCCACCGTCCAAGTGCACCGCCAGCAGCTTTTTCCAGTCGGCAAAGGGGAAATCCTGAATCGGGCACACAATCTGGATGCCTGCATTGGCAATGGCAATGTCCACCTCGCCAAAGGTCTTGGCGGCAGCCGCAAAGCCCTGGTCGACGGAATCCTCGTTGGTCACATCCATGGCCACGGCCATGGCCTTGCCGCCACTTTTGGTGATTTCATCGGCGGTGACCTGAGCTGCTTCCAGTTTGAGGTCCGCAATCACCACGCTGGCACCTGCCTCGGCATAGACTTCGGCAATGCGCTTGCCCAGGCCACTGGCAGAGCCAGTGATCAGGGCCGTCTTGCCCTTGAGGCTGAGAACAGTGCCAGCCTGAACATTGGAAACGGTCATAGTGCAATTCCTCTGGATTCAATGGTTGCGAAGACTACTCTGGCACCATACTACACCCTTGTATCCTTCGGCATCAGCAACCCAGCGCCATCATCCAGATGGCGCCAAGCTGCCTGTCGAACCGTTTATCAACTACTGCTGCAGACCATGCCCAGGTTGTTTTGAATGATCTGCCGATCCGCCGCGTCCGTCTTGCCATCGTGGTTGAAGTCGTACCAGCTGGATTGGCCGTTGTTCAGGCGGCTGAGCTCTTGCCAATGATCCAGGTCGGCTTGGTTGACCACCAGATCGCGGTTGCCATCGCCCGGACAACTGACGCTGTCATAGTCCTGGTTATAGCTGGCGACCGCATCGTGCTGATCCATCTCGGCACTGAGGCTGGCGTAGACGCGCTGCTGCTCGCCGTCCAGAGCGGCGGTGTTCAGGGGGGGCGGACTGATGGCGATGAGTTCACTGCCCTCCCGATCCAGCAGAGGGTTCGGCGCCGCCGTATTGATCCGATAGAGTTCGTCCATGACTTCAAAGCGGGTCGGGCTATAGGCATACGCACTAGGGTCTGATGCGCTGCCCATGGTTGGATCGCACTGATTGCGGGTCTGACGCACCAGCTTGTAGGTGCCATCCGTCACGGCTTTGGTGGCGGTGGGCAGGAAGGTCGTGGCCTGATTTTGTGCCAGACGGTATGCCTGTACCTGGCAGCAGTTGTTGTAGCCCTCGGCCGGCACACCCGCGGTGTCAGAAGATTGATTGTCTCCATACCAAATGCCCCCCTGGGCCAGACACACCCCTTTTTGGGGAAACAAGGTTGTGCAGACGTTGTTTGCAGCAGGCACCACGCAGGGATATTCGCTAGCAGCCGATCCCACCGCGCGAATATTGGTCCCCATTTCCGTAAAGTTGGTGGCACGAATACGAGGCTGTTCGGGGTTATTCAGGTAAGCCAGCATCGGCTGCGCATCCACCGGGCGGTCAGGCGCAATGGCAGCGTTCATGTCCGCCCCGGCGACATCCGCGAACAGTTGATATAGATCCACCGAGCTGATCATGTGCGGGACCTCACGGCCCGGCGAGGCGACCATCGGCCCCGCCATCAGCAACGGCACCCAGACGCCGGTCTGGTAAGGAGTCGCCTTGGAACGGGTGGGATCGAAGCGCCCCGGTGCGGTGAACTTGACGCTGTTGACATAGGTGCCGTTGTCCCCCACGACCACCACCAGGGTATTCGTTTGTTCGGGCCGGTAATCCAGCACGCCGTTCTGGTAGCTGGCCAGCCCCAAGCCGACCAACAAATCGCCGATTTTTCTATCCACCGCCTCGACCATCAGATTCGTGATGAGATGGCTATCGATGATATCGGTCGCCTGCGTGAGCACGGGGGTGCTTTCGGAGTCGGCCAGCGGTGAACATACCAGATTGTCATTGCGGCCCGGCGTATCTTCCGCAATCAACGCCACAGGCGGCAACTGCAAGGGCGTATGGATGGCCGAATACCCCACCGTCAGCATCCAAGGCTGGCTGGGAGACTGTTGCTTGGCCCACTCCAGCGCCCGCTCGGTCTCGAGAACGCTGCGATAACCGCGTGACGACGGATCGGAGGCCGGAATGACATGGCCACCGCCCTGGGCAGTGCTTTTTACCCAGCGTCCAGTGTAATAACCGTTTTGTGCAGTGAAATCAAGATAACTGGGCAGGGTCGCCTTGCAGGATTGACCTGGGTCCAGAATCCCGCCACGTTCCAGGCAACTGCGCCCCGGCGTGACCACATCGCCACCAATCGAGAGCGTCGAGCAAGTACCATCGGCCAAATAGCAGGCCCCTGCATCCGCGCCATGAGTCGCATCAATGCGGGTCGTCGGCACAAAACCGCATTTATAAGGACCGCCGTTGACGTCGTCCCCCAAGGTTGCCAGGCCTGCCCGCGTATCAATGTTATAGGGGGCGCCATCGAGAAACCCATCAAAATAATCCCAGCCCAGCTTCCACATGCTGTCGTAGCCATAGGGCAGATTGAATGCACCGTTCAGGTCCGACCCGGTAATGTGCATCTTGCCAATCAGGGCATTGACGTAGCCTTGTGTTTTCAAGAGCTTCGGCAAAGTCATCTCGTAGGGAGATGGCGAAGAATTGGCCAAATCGGTGGCCACCAGGGCATTCAGAACATTGGTGCTGGAGGGATAGCGCCCCGTGAAGAAAGAGGCCCGCGTCGGGGTGCAGTCCGGCATGGCCCAGGCATGGCGAAACTGCACCCCGGCACGGGCAATCGCGGTCATGTTGGGTGTTTTGGCAGGGCCGGCACCGCCATATCCGTAGGACGTCATCTGATCCACACCCAGATCGTCCAGCACGATAAAAAGAATGTTGGGTTTCGCGGATGCGTGCTGTTCGCCACCCGATGACGAGCCCGAATCAGAACACGCGGCCAGCAGCATCGACATGACCGCCAGGGCAGAAAAAGACAAATACCGTTTTGCTATCGCAGACATAGTGCGCTCCTTTTCGGCCAAGTCTCCCCCGGGCCATCAGGTGACTTTGCTTGAAGCTTAACGCAAAACCCTACTGATAACCTACTTTTTTTTCTGCCAATCGGATGTCTCTTGGTGTATGGTTGGGCATCTCGGATCGGGCGGATATACAGGCGTCCCGGCTTCTTTCACACATTCACCCAGCCCATTCAACTATGTCTCATCACAATGACCATCCGTATTCGGCTTCGATGATTACGCCGCCCCCCGCAGACCGCACCAGCCATCGGCGTACTTCAGCACTGCCAGCCTGGATACTGCTGTGCGCAGGCCTGGGGCTGACGCCGCTGGCCCATGCAGCGGGTAGCGCCACCATCTCCACCGATGAAAACAAGACATTCCAGGTCGAATGGCTGGACCCACAGACGGTACGCATGGGCGAACAAAACGCCAACGAATACATGGTGCTGCGCGACGGCAAGGCCTATATGGTCCAAGCCGAACAGGGCAGCGTGATGGAAATGGGCGAAATGATGCGCACACTGAGCCAGGTCGCCAAAGGCCTGAATCAGCCCGGACTGGATATTTCCGACCGCATCCCGGCCATCGAATCGGTCCAGAATACCGGCAAGCCTGTCACCGTGGCCGGCATCCGGGGGGTCAGCTACAACATCACGATCCGCGAGCCCAAGCAGCCACCTGAAACCCTGACTGCCGTCTTGACCGACGACGCCACGGTGACGGAACTCAGCCAAGCCTATCTGAATACCGCTGCAGCGATGATGACCAGCACGCAGGCCGTGCAGGATATCCGACAAGCCCTGCCCAAAGACCATCAGGGCATACTTCAGGTCTCGGGAAAATACGCAGTAAAGACTGTCTCCAGCAAAAAACCCGACCCCGCGCGGTTTGTGCTGCCCAGCCCCCCTACCGATATGAACAGCATGCTGCAGGGCATCGCCAAACAACTGCAAAAGCTGAACTAAAGCCACCACGAATCAAACGCAGTCTGTCACCCTCCCTGCCGCCCCATGATTGGCTAAACCGGCAGGGCGTCCTTGCGGTTTTGCACCCCGTAGTACCGCCAGAACAACAGCGCTGCCGCTGATCGCCAGGGGGCCCAGGCTGAAGCGACCCGAGCCAGCGCTGCGGGCTTGATACCCGGCTCCAGACCCAGCGCTTGGCTGACCGATTTTTGCAAGGCCAGATCCCCCACCGGAAACACATCGGGATGCCCGGCGCAAAACATCAAATAGATCTCTGCCGTCCAAGGGCCTATGCCTTTGTATTGGGTCAAGGCGGCGATGGCCTGAGCTACCGGTAAACCAACCACGGCATCCAGGTCCAACTGGCCCTGCCCCAGGGCCTGAGCCACCCGTTGCAGCGTCAGGATTTTGCTGCGTGATAAGCCCACGCCCTCCAGACCGGTTTCGTATCGCAACAGATAAGCCTGCGGATCACGCGCAGCATCTCCGCGCTCGGAAAAACGCTGCCAGATGGCGCCCGCACTGGCCACAGACAGCTGCTGACCACAAATCACCCGGGCCAGGCCCTCGAACCCGGACGGGTGCATGCGCGGGTGCAATGGTCCAGCCACCTGCCGAACGGCCTCCAGGCGAGGGTCATGGGATACCAACTGCAGCAAATGCGCATCGAGGACAGCCTGTTGGTGGATATTTTGCATGGCGTTCCATAGAAGCAGAAGTGATTTGAGTCATTTTTATCACACTTGCATACCAGTCTCACTGCATTTGATCCACCTCAAATCCATGTACCCGCATCATGTTGATAATAGTCATCATCAGGTCGACTTCTACACTTAAGATCGAAAATTTCAGCAATAACCATATTGAAAGTAATGTTATTTCGGCGATAATAGAGGATTCGCGAAAAACATTATTTCATCCAGTAAATATATAAAGCGCTTCTCGCGTTGGCCCCCTACTGATACGGACGAGATTTTCACCATGACTAAACGCTCAGCCCCCACGGCCGCCACCCGCCAGGATGACCAACTCGCTGCCGCCCAAGCGCTGGACGAATCCGTCCGCGCCCAGTGGGCGCGCACCTGTGGCGGGCTGTCGCCCATCGCCTTGGCGCTGGCACATACCGACTGGGCCATGCACATGCTCAGTTCCCCTGGACGCCAGGCCATGCTGGCGCAGCGCGCACTGGACTTGGGGCAGCAGGCATGGGCATCGGCCATGAGCCCAGCCACGTCAGAAACCACGGAAAAAGACGCCCGATTCAGCAACCCCGCCTGGGGGCAATGGCCTTATAACGCCATCACCGCAGGCTATAAAGCCATGGACACCTGGTTTCGCGAGGCCGCCCAACAAGGCAACGGCGTCAGCGCCCACCACCAGCATATGGTGAACTTCTTCACCGGCCAGACTCTGGATGCGCTGTCGCCGTCCAACTGGCTATGGACCAACCCGGAAGTCCTGCAAACTGCCCAGGAAACCGGTGGGCAATCGCTGCGCGATGGCTGGGAGTTCTTCTTGCAAGATATGCAGGAGCAGTTGACCGCCAACCCGGATACCCCGGCCGACGCGCTGGAACCCCTGGAATACCAGGTAGGCAAAGACGTCGCCGTTACCCCCGGCAAAGTCGTGTTTCGCAATCACCTGATCGAACTCATCCAATACAGCCCCAGCACCGACAAGGTCCAGCCCGAGCCCATCCTCATCGTGCCTTCATGCATCATGAAGTACTACATCCTGGATCTGTCGCCGCATAACTCCATGGTGAAATACCTGGTCGATCAAGGACACACGGTATTCATTATTTCGTGGCGCAACCCCGATGCCAGCGACCGCGATCTGAAAATGCAGGATTACCTCAGCAGCGGCGTACTGGCCGCCATGGCCGCCGCCAAGACCGCCAGCGGGGCACCGCGCCTGCATACCGTCGGATACTGCCTGGGCGGCACATTCCTGGCCATCGTCGCCGCCACGCTGGGCCGCCTGGCGCGCAAGCCCACTGAACGCACAGCCAAGGAACAGGCCCTGATCCCTGCCGATCTGCCCGAACTGGCGTCTGTGGTCCTGCTGGCGGCCCAGACTGACTTTGCTGAACCCGGCGACCTGGGCGTATTCATCGACGATGCGCAGTTGGCCACGCTGCGGCAAAGCATGAATGAACGCGGCTACCTGTCCGGCAAGCAAATGGGCGGGTCTTTTGTCTATCTGGCCTCGCGCGGGCTGCTGTGGGGACGCAACACGCGCCGTTACCTGATGGGCGAAGACGACCCCAGCTTTGATCTGATGAGCTGGAACGCCGACACCACGCGCTTGCCGGCCCGGATGCACGCCGAATACCTGAACGCCTTGTTCCTGAATAATGCCCTGTCCGCCGGCCAATACCGTTTTGCCGGAACGACCGTGGCGCTGATGGACATCAACGCCCCCATGATGGTGGTGGCGACCACGCGGGATCACGTATCCCCCTGGAAGTCCGTCTATAAGATCCACCTGCAAACCGATACCCACGTCAGCTTTGTATTGGCCGAAGGCGGCCACAATGCCGGGATCGTCTCCGAACCCGGCCGCCCCCGCCGCAGCTACCAGATCGACAGCGTCGAGGACAATATGGGCTGGACCGATCCTGACGACTGGAAGGCACAAGCCCCCACGACACAGGGCTCATGGTGGGAGGCCATGCACGCCTGGCTGACAGCGCGCTCTGGCCAACCCATCGCGGCACGACCTATTCCCAAGGCCCAGGCCTTGTGCGACGCGCCAGGCACCTATGTGATGACACGCTATGCCGACTGAATCCAATCCCCGCCGCGATGCGGCGGCCAGGCAGCTGGAGCGCATGGTCTGCTACTTCGAGAGCACGGGCGCCCGCATCGCTTTGCTGGCCCGCTCGCTGGGACTGCCGCTGCGCAGCCCCAGCGAAGTGGATGCCGTGCTGCAGGATGACGCTGCGGACAATCGCGCCGTCGGCCCCCAGGCAGTCATGCGCGACGAACTCCGCGCCTTGCTGCTGATGCGCTATCAGGCAATCACCCAAATGGCCCACAGCACCCAAGTGGGCCCCCCCGCCACCCGCGACATTCTTTTGATCGCCAGCCATCGCCTGCAGCAACGCGGCTTTGCCCACGACGCCCCAGGCCTTAGCCTGCAAGCACATTTCGATGACATCGAAGGTTAGCCATTGGCGATATTCCTCTTTACCTCATGTTTTCCCCTCCCTGTGTCTGCCGGGCGTCAATCACCCCGTCAGACCCTTCCCCCTTCTGATCTCCGACATTCTTCATGACTGCCAAACTCTTTAGCCTGGCCGGCAAAAAAGGCCTGATCCTCGGTGTTGCCAACGACAGCAGTATTGCCTTTGGCTGCGCCCGTCTGGCGCGCGCCCAGGGTGCCGACGTCGTCGTCTCCTGCCTGAACGACAAAGCACGCCGCTTTGTCGAGCCGCACACCGAGCCGCTGGGCATGCATCTCATGCACTGCGATGTAGAGGTTCCCGGCGAACTGGAAGCCATTGTGAATCACGCCGTCGAGCGCTTCGGACAGCTGGACTTTGTCATCCACTCGATCGCCTGGGCACCCTTGGCTGACCTGCACGGCAATGTGGTCGATAGCTCGCGCGAAGGCTTCAGCCGCGCCATGAGCGTGTCCTGCCATAGCTTTGCCGAGCTGGGCCGCTTGTGCGCACCGCACATGCCGGATGGTGGGGCCATGCTGTCCATGACCTATCTGGGCTCGGGCGAAGTCGTACCTAATTATGGCCTGATGGGGCCTGTCAAGGCCGCCCTGGAATCGTTGGTGCGGTACATGGCCATGGAGCTAGGTCCGAAAAACATCCGGGTGCATGCTGTCTCGCCCGGCCCCATCCTGACCCGCGCAGGCTCTGGCATTGCGCACTTTGACGAACTGATGGCAACTGCCCTGGGTAAAGCGCCCTTGCAGCGCCTGGTGACGCTGGATGAAATCGCCCAGCTCAGCGCCTTTCTGTGCTCCGATGCCGCCTCGGGCATGACCGGCCAGACTATCTACGTGGACGGCGGCGTCCACGCCATGGATTGACCTTGACTGCGGACTGCCAAGCGATGAACACACACACCAATATAGACAGCACCACTGACGATGCCTGGATGGAGAACGTCACCTACGACGAGCTCCACGTTGGCCAAAGCGCCCGGCTGCTGCGCACCGTCACGCTGGATGATATCCAGGCCTTTGCTGCCGTGTCGGGCGACATCAACCCCGCCCACCTGAACCCGGCCTACGCCGACGCCACCATGTTCGAGGGTGTCATCGCCCACGGCATGCTGGGCGCCGCCCTGATCTCCGCCCTGTTCGGTACCCGGTTCCCCGGCCCGGGCACGATCTATCTGGGTCAGGAACTGAAATTCACCCGGCCCGTCCGCATCGGCGACACCCTGACTGTGGTAGTCACCGTGTCGAAAAAAGACGATGAGAAAAAACGGGTCGAAATGGCCTGTCTGGTGACCAACCAGAACGGGGAAGTCGTCCTCAAGGGCGAGGCCAAGCTTATGCCGCCGACGCAAAAAGTCCGCGTGCAACGGATCAACGCCCCGCATATCCAGCTATTCGACCCCGAGGCCCGCTTCAATGCGCTGTTGGACCAGGCCCGCGAACTGGAAACCGTGCGCTGCGCCGTGGTCCATCCGGTGGATGCCGGTTCCCTGCAGGGAGCCATGGACGCTGCCCGCTACGGCCTGATCCAGCCGGTGCTGATTGGCCCTGAGGGCCGTATTCGCCGCATCGCCGAAGAAGCCGGCATTGATCTGCGCGGCGCAGAGATCATCGCCGTCGAGCATAGCCATGCCGCCGCCGAACTGGCTGCTGGCATGGCGGCCCGCCGCGAGGTCGAAACCCTGATGAAGGGCAGCCTGCACACCGACGAACTGCTTAAGGCCGTCCTGTCTCAGCCCGGTCTACGCACAGGACGGCGCCTATCGCACGTCTTTCGCTTCGACGTGCCGCTCTACGCCAAACCGCTGATCATCACGGATGCAGCCATCAACATCCGTCCCAACCTGCTGGAAAAAGCCGACATCATCCAGAATGCGATCGAATTCGCCCAGGTGATGGGCATCGAACAGCCCAAGGTCGCCATTCTGTCTGCCGTCGAGACGGTCACCCCCAGCATCCCGTCCACCCTGGATGCGGCGGCCTTGTGCAAGATGGCGGATCGCGGACAGATCACAGGCGGCCTGCTGGACGGCCCCCTGGCCTTTGACAATGCCATTTCCATGGAGGCGGCCCGCACCAAGGGCATCCGCTCTGAGGTCGCGGGGCAGGCCGATATTCTGGCCGCGCCGGATCTGGAAAGCGGCAATATGGTGGCCAAGCAGCTGGAGTATCTGGCTGGGGCCAGCGGCTCCGGCCTGGTGCTGGGCGCCCGCGTGCCGATTGCCCTGACCAGCCGGGCCGATGGCCCGAGCGTGCGCGTGGCCTCTGCCATCCTGGCTGTTCTGGCGGCACATCACGAACGCCAGAAACAAACCCAGGACGCCTGGAAGCTGGGCTGATCCCACACAACTGCCTGACGGAGCACATCCATGGCCATTCTCGCTGTCAACGCCGGATCTTCTTCATTGAAGTTCTCTTTACATGCCCTGCACCAGGGACACGCCCAGCCCCATAATCTGGCAGGCAACATCCAGGGACTGGAGCCCGGCGGTCAGCCGGAAATGGCCTGGACGTACCAGGGACAGACGCACCAGGAAAGCCTATCGGTGGCAACCGGACAGTCGGCTTTTCATGTCGCACTAGAGCGGCTGCAGAAGCTGGTCCAGACCCTGGATGCCGCTCAGGGCATCCAGGCGGTGGCACACCGGGTGGTGCACGGCGGCAGCGACTATACCCATAGCGTCCGCGTCACTGCGCAGGTGCTGGAAAACCTGTCCCGCCTGAATTCCCTGGCTCCGCTGCACCAACCCCATAATCTGGAAGGCATCCGGCGTTTTCAGGCCGCCTTCCCAAGCATTCCGCAGATCGCTTGTTTTGACACGGCATTTCATGCCCATATGCCGGAAGTCGATTATGCCTTCGCCCTGCCCCTGTCGCTGCAGGCTCAGGGTATCCGCCGCTATGGATTTCATGGCCTGTCTTACCAATATATTCAATCGGTGCTGCAAGAAAAAACGCTGCGCGGGCGTGGGCGCGCCATCATGGCGCACCTGGGTAACGGCGCCAGCCTGTGCGCCATGCGCGATGGCGTCAGCGTCGCCACCACCATGGGATTTTCCGCCTTGGACGGGCTGATGATGGGCACCCGCAGCGGCTCGCTGGATGCCGGCGTGCTGCTGTATTTGCTGGAGCAGGGCTGGACCCACGAACGCATCGAAAAGCTGCTGTATAAACAATGCGGCCTGCTGGGGGTCTCCGGGATCTCGGCCGATATGCGCCGCCTGCGGGCCGACGGCAGCGTCAACGCACAACGTGCCATCGACCAGTTCACCCACCGCATCGTGCGCGAGGCCGGCGCGCTGACCGCCTGCCTGGATGGCCTGGACCTGCTGGCGTTCAGCGGCGGCATCGGTGAAAACGACGCCGTCCTGCGCCAACAGGTCTGCGAGCGCCTGAGCTGGACGGGTTTGCGCATCGACCCCGAGCGCAATCTACAGGCCCGAGGCCATAGTGCCTGGGCCATTCACGCCCCCGATAGTCGCATCGAAATCTGGGTGATCCCCACCGACGAGGGCCGCGTGGCGGCCCGCGAGGCGGCAGCGCTGCTATCTGCCGAACCCACTACGCCCGAGCCAGCAAGCGCCGGATAAACAGCAGGCACATGCCGACAAAGGCCAGCAGGCCAAGCACGGTAGCCGTTGGCTGGAAACTGGCCCCCACCAGGGCCAGCGGCGCATCACTGCCGCCGGAGGCAACAGAGGCCACGATCACAATAGCCAGCGCCACGCCGACCAGACTTTCGCCCACGATCAAGCCAGAGGCAAACAATGTCCCCTGGCGTTCGGCGGCCTCCAGGCGGGGGGCTGCGTCTTGATTGCCCGTGGTGGCCTGCACCCGGATACGGTGCTTGACGTACCAGGAGATCAAGGCCCCGACAAACAGCGCGGTTGCAATCGAGGGCGGCAGATAGACCCCCATGGCCACTGCCAACGGTGGCAGGCGATGGCCCGCCAACCGCCCCAGCAACGCATCAAAGACAATAAAGGCCACCCCGACATAAACCCCGATGCGAATATAGGTCCAGTCCAGCGTATGACTGAACAGGCCTTCGGCAATCGTGATCATCAAGGACGCCTGAGGCGCGGACAGCGCCTGACTGGGGTCCATGCCCGCGCGCGGCAGGCTGCCCAGAAAACCATACGCGTTGTACAGCAGCTCCAGCACCGGTGGAATCGTCAGCGCCCCAATCACACAACCGATGATCAGCGCAATCTGCTGGCGCCACGGGGTGGCATGCACCAGCCAGCCGGTCTTCAGGTCTTGCAGGTTATCGTTGGAAATCGCCGCGACGGCCACCACCACCGAGGTGCAAAACAGCGCTAACGCCGTGAAAAACCGGATGGATTCAGGGCTGTCCAAGACCTGCAGGGCCTGACCGAGGCCGATAAACACCATGGATGTCGCCAAAATGGCAATCACGGCAATGCCGGAAATCGGGCTGGCCGATGAGCCCACCAGGCCCGCCATATAGCCGCAGGCCGCCGCCACCAAAAACCCGAATAAAAAGGCCATCAGGGTGCCCGCGACCACCAGGGTCCAGGCGGCGACCGGCGGCAGGCCGGAATCCGCCACAAAAGACCAGAAGGTCGCCCCCAGGAGCAACACGATCAGCCCGGTCAGCTTGGCCAGCAACCCCGGCGACAAGTCGGTATCCATCCGCGACTGCTGCACGGTCTCTCGGCTGTTTTTCAGGACGGACAGGGAAATCCGCATGCCTTCGAGCATGGGCCGAATCAAGGTAATCAGCGTCCAGATGGCGGCAATCGCAATCATGCCAGCGCCGATCAGGCGGACCTTGGCCACCCAGACCCCGGAGGCAAAGCCCGCCAGCGTCGTCCCATCCGGCATGGGCACCAACTGCGTGAGCCAGGGCACGGCCACCCCCCAGGCCAGAAACACCCCCACCAGCATGGCGATACCCCCGGTGATACCCACCAGATAGCCCGCCCCCACCAGGGCAAACGACAGCCCCAGCGGCAGCTGAAACACTGCCCGCCCGACACTGAACCAATGGCTGACGCTATCGGCGGCCAGCCGGAACCCGCCCGTCAACAGGCTAAAGCCCCCGGCCAAGACACCGCCCAGCAGGATTTCTCGAAAGCCTTGGCCTTTTTGAGGACTCGCGTCCGATTGACTGGCCTGGCCGACCCGCAGAATTTCTGCCGCAGCGACGCCCTCTGGATATGTCAGGTCGCTATTGACCACCAGCGCCCGGCGCAGCGGCACGGTGAACACCACCCCCAGAATTCCACCCCCGGCACAGATCATGGCTGTCTGCAGCAAGGGAAAGCCAGACCAATATCCCATCATCAAGAGTGCCGGCAAGACGAAAATAATGGCCGACAGCGTGCCCGCCGCCGAGGCCTGTGTCTGGACGATATTGTTTTCCAGAATATTGGAGTCATGAAAAACGCGCAACAAGGCCATGGAAATGACCGCAGCCGGGATGGATGACGCAAATGTCATCCCCACCTTCAGGCCTAGATAGACATTGGAGGCGGTAAACACCAGCGTAATGAACGCCCCGAGCAGCACGCCACGCAACGTGAGTTCTCTGAGCGAGGACGAAGGGTCCGACATGATTTTTCCCTATGAGGACAGCGATCAACGACAAGCATGCCACCCGGCACCACAGAATTTTACAAGGGAAGACTGCCGACAATCGAAAATCCGCCGCTGCCGGCAGCTCCCCGCTCCGTCAGTCGTGATAAGGTTCTGTGATCGATGGCGACCAACACGCTGTCTCAAGCCTTCTTGCACGCCGCAGAAAATCCTGACGGCAGCCGGAGCTTGGTTCATCTCACACTAATTACTTGCAAAACGGCCCTTTCCTTGAACGCTCGCCAACTGCTCGGCCTGGTCCTGCTGACCTTGATGTGGGGCCTGAACTGGCCTGTGATGAAACTGGGCCTGCGCGACTGGAGCCCGCTGTGGTTTCGGGCCATCACCATGGCTGGTGGTGCCTTGGCATTGCTGATCTACTACCGGCGGCAGGGCATCCCGGTGCTGCCGCGCGGCAAGGCCCAATGGCGCAGCGTCGTGGTGCTGGGCCTGCCCAATGTCATGGGCTGGCACGGGCTGTCCATCATCGGGGTATCGCTATTGCCTGCCGGCCGGGCGGCGATCCTGGGCTTTACCATGCCGGTCTTTACGGTCTTGCTGGCTGTGCTTTTTTATGGCGAACGCTTCACCAGGCGGCTGGCCTTGGCAGTCGCTGCCGTGCTGGTGGCCATTGCCCTCCTGCTGTGGAATGAACTCAATGCACTGGCGGGCAATCCCGCAGGCATCGTCTGGATGCAGGCGGCGGCCTTTTGCTGGGCGCTGGGCACCGTCTGGATGCAGCGCGCCAAACTGACCCTGGCCCCCGAAACCCTGGTGATCTGGATGCTGGGCTTATCGTCGATTGCCATTGGTGTGCTGGCCGCCAGCACCGAGCCTGCGCCTTCCTGGGATTTCAGCCCAGCCATGTGGGGAGTGCTGCTGTGGTCGGTGCTGCTGAACTATGGCGCAGCCCAGGTGATCTGGTTCGCCATGGCCCGCGCCTTGCCGGCTTCCACCAGCGCCATGAGCGTCACCGCCGTGCCGATTGTCGGCATACTAAGCAGCATCTTCATTGGTGAATGGCCCAGCTGGCAAGACGCCCTGGCCGTGGTCTGCGTGGTGGTGGCCATCAGCGCCGTGCTGCTGCGGCGCGATCACGCCTTATAATGGGCTGAATATCCCACCCGAGAGGCACTCATGCCCATTTCTGCCATCGGGGGTGTCCAGCCCCAAACCACCTATCTGTCGGCCGTGGCCCACACGCCAGGGGCAGACCATGATCGCGTTGCCAACGGCACCGAAGCCGGTCGATTCCGCCCCCAGGAATCCGAGGCCGGCAACAAGGATCGGGAATACTCCGAAGAACAGCTCGCTCAGATTCAGGAGCTGAAGGCCCGCGATCAGGCAGTCCGCCAACACGAAGCCGCCCACCAGGCGGCCGGGGGTGCCTTGGCCGGGTCGGCCAGCTTCAGCTACGAACGCGGTCCGGATGGCCAGCTATACGCCATCGGCGGCGAAGTCTCGATCGATATGTCCACCGTGTCGGGCAACCCGCAGGCCACCATCGACAAGATGCGCACCGTGCGCGCAGCCGCCACGGCCCCCAGCGACCCTTCCAGCCAGGATCGCGCGATTGCGGCCCAGGCCATGGCCATGATGATCAAGGCCCAGCAGGAACTCCTGCAAGAAACCAGCAAGCCCCAGGAAAGCAGCGGCCCCACCGACTACGCCCGCCAACAAGGCATTGCAGCTTACCAATTGCAGGCGTAGGCACCCACCTGAACCACTGCCTTAGAGCGCTGCGTTTTCGGTTTGTTTGGGGGCGACAGGCTTGTGCAGTTTCAGATGATCCTGCTGAAACAGGCTCATGCGAATCACGCTGCGGTATTCGCCATTGACAAAAAACTCGTCTTTGAGCTGGCCTTCGGCCTGGAAACCCAGCTTGGTATAGATGTGGATGGCTTTTTTGTTTTCCTGATCCACAATCAGATAGATTTTATATAGATTCAGGACCTTGAATCCGTATTCCAAAGCCAGCTTGGTGGCTCGGGGGGCCAGGCCCTTGCCCTGGTATTCGGGGGCGATGATAATCTGGAACTCGGCCCGCCGATGCACGTGATCGATTTCCACCAATTCGACCAGACCGGCCTTCTCGCCCTCGCATTCCACAATGAAACGGCGTTCGCTTTGGTCGTGCACGTGTTGATCGTACAGGGACTGCAGCTCGGTGAAAGTGGCGTAGGGTTCTTCGAACCAATACCGCATCACGATGGCATTATTGTCCAGCTGATGCACGAACTGCAGGTCGACGCGCTCCAGGGGGCGAAGTTTGATTTTAAAGTTGGATATTGGCATGACTGAATCAGCCGGTGGCCCACCGGCTGTGATTTTATGGTAGACGCCCTATGCTAACAGCATCCCCCTGCCCACAAACCAATATATCTGCTCCTACGTGCGCACCTCGACCAATTCCATCATGCCCAGGTCCTCATGATCCAGTGCGTGGCAATGCCAGACGAATTTGCCGGTGAAGTCTGTGAAACGACTCCGGAAAGTGATCGAAGTAGGCTGATCAGAGGTGCCGTTGGGTGCCAAAGGAATGGTGTCGGCCCAATAGGGTTCTATGTCTTCGCCGTTGACCTTGACGACATAACAGTCATTGACATGGATGTGAAATGGATGCGGATAGCCGTTCAGGTTATATAAGGTCCATTCCTCGACAGCATTGAGCGCAATGGTCTGGGTCACCGCCAAATCGGACTGAAACGGAGCCAGCTTAGTGCCGACATTGCCAGTGGCAAAGACGGTGTCGGTCAAAGACACGCCATCACCAGGCGGAATGAACCATTCCTCGCCGGCGGGGATGGGCTGCACCAACAAGTCGCTGTCCTTATTCAGCATGGCCAAGATCACCGCCCGGGTTTTTCCACCATGCTGGGCGAGTTCAGCATCCGTGATGGGCTGGTGCGCGTTATACAGCGGCAAACGATGCGGGCTGGGCAAGGCGGCTTCGACCGGACGGCCTTCGACCACGATACGCGCCACAATTTCCTCGCCGGTGCTGGAAGGGGCTTTTGCCGCCCGCAGATAATAGGTGCCGGGGGTCTGGCTGGCCTGCACCAGGACCGAGCTGCGGTTGCCCGGGTAGAGCACATTGCCCGGCCAGTGACGGCCATCCATCTGGACGGAGGTCGCCGCATTGACCGGACGGAACACGCGATCAAAAGAGTTGCCGTCGCGGGCATATTGCCAGAGGGTGTGTTCATCCAACACGGGATTGAATGGATAGAACACATCCGAATTCAGGAAATGCCAGTTTTGGATTTCGCCCGGACGCATGACGATGGTGGGCTGGTAGACGCCATTGAGCATGAAGGCGCTGTTTTTGTTATTGACGTAGTCGTATAGATTATCGCTGCGGCCGCCATCGGACAGGTTCAGGCGATGCACGAAAATCACCCGGTCGCGAACATCATCCGGCAAATCGAAATCATTGCGCGGCGTGTTGACCAGAATCGCCCCAAACATGCCATTGGCCACCTGCGTGGTGGTAGAGCCATGCAAATGGGGGTGATACCAATAAACGCCATTGGTATGGTCGGCAGGCAGGTGGATTTCGTGCTGGCGGCTGGCCCCCGGCACTACCCCGGCATCCGGCGTATCCACCACATAATCGCCATACACCCCAGGGCGGATGATGCCGGGATTGACGTGCAACCCATGAAAATGCAGATTGGTGCTGTTCTGGTAGTTCAGGTATGGCAAGGACGAGTATTTTGTATTGTTGCCTGGCAGCTTGTTATGCAGCAAGACGCGCAGGGTATCGCCTGCATTCAACTGCAAGGTGGGTGCCAGCATGGCGCCGTTATAACTGCGCAGATCCGTGGCCTGCTGAGTCGATTCGCCCGGATAAGCATTCTGGGCGCTGGCGGCAAGCTGGACGCTGTTATGGGCATAGGCGGCTTCCAGGTCGATATCGATCAGGCCGTTTTTGGCCACGATGCGGGGGGCCTCGGGCAGGGTGTCGACGGTGGCGCTAAAACTGTCATCACTGCCGCCATCACAGCCCGCCAGCGGGGCCAGCACCAGACCGGCAGACAAGCCTACCGTCCAGCGCAGAATATCGCGGCGCTTGGGGTCGGCGGCATCGGGTTGCTGAGACTGATTCATGAGGATGCCCCTTAGGCCAGGTAAATGGAGTTAGGCCGCAAGACAATAGTCTGGTCGGCGGATCGCCCACAGGCCGCGCTGCGATTATCGCCCCAGGCATAGACGGTTTGATCATCGCTGGCCAACACATGGCCAGCGCCTGCGGCAATCTGGGTGATATGGGCCAAGCCCTGAATCTGCACCGCCTGAGGGGACGAATGGGCCTGCGCCTGCCCAATTTGTCCCAGGCCATTCCAGCCCCAGGCAAAGACCTCGCCCTGGTCGGACAAGGCCACCGTATAAAACATGCCCGCATCAAGCCGCTGCGGAACAAAGGCGGTATCCACCTGAACGGGCCGGGTGAAATAGGCCGCATCGGCACGACCGGCCTGCCCATGGTTATTGGCCCCCCAGGCCCAAAGCCGACCGGCCACATCCAGCGCCAGGCTATGGGTATCCCCTGCCGCAATCTGGCTGATCGCCACAGGCATATCAATCTGGACAGGCCGCATGGATACCTGCAGGTTGCCCTGCCCCAGTTGCCCGGCCTGATTGGCGCCCCAAGCCCAGAGCCCTCCCGCGTGATCCAGTGCCAAAGCATGGGCGGTGCCACAGGCCAACTGCTGAACTGGTGGCAGGCCGTCCAGCACGGCTGGCGAGTGCTGTCCGGGCTGTGCCGGGCGGCCCAACTGGCCTTGTTGTTGAAAGCCCCAGGACCAGACGGCTCCGTCCGCCAGCAAGGCCAGGCTGACCGTCTGCATGCTGAGCAATTGCTGGATCTGCGCAGGCACAGACGGTACAGGCCGGTGCGCTGCGCCATGGTCTGGCGCGATCACAGGTCGACAGGCCAGCAAGGCACCACTGGCGCAGGCCCCCAACACATGCACCGCCCCATCCGCCACATACTGAAATGGCGTACCGGGATTAATCATCTGCGGATATGGTTGAGCGTAGCGATGGTGGCCGACCTCGGCCTTATCCGGCGCGCACAATTCAGCAGGAAGATCATCCGGCACCGGCGGATAGGCGGTCTTGAAAGCCCCCCAGCCCCAGGCCATGCCATTGGATTTAAGCGCCACGGAACGCTGCGGCCCCGCACTAATCTGAGTAATGGGCATAAGGTGTCTCGTTGTTATTGATTGTTAGACAGTTTAGACGAATATATCAAAAAACCACACAGTCAATATTGACAATATCAAGCACAAGTTGCACCCAAAAACAGCTTTGTTGCATCTTCACATCAGGCCTGAAAAAAATTTACTGCCTAGTCAACCGCCACCGTAGAATCCGATCTCCCATCATCGTCCTATAACAGGACGTCTTTTTCCCAAGGAGAGTTAACATGAAACTACGTTACACCCTGGCGCTGACCGCAGCAATCCTCTGTGCTCCGCTGATCGCCCAGGCTGCACAAGTCAAGTTCATCAATCAGTCGTCCTGGAATATCCAGGAAATCTATTTTGCCCCCTCCAGTCAGACCAACTGGGGCGAGGACCATCTGGGCAAGGACATCCTGGAAAAAGGCGACTCCCTGACCTTATCGGATGTCAGCAAGGGCGTGTGGGATGTGCGCGTGGTCGATGAAGACGGCGACGAATGCATTATCTCGGAGGTCACCATCGACGGCTCGGACAGCTGGACCATCCGCGACGACGACCTGCTGGCCTGCCAAGCCAACAGCTAATCCCCACCGCCGCATCGCGCGGCCGCATGGCCGCGGGACCAAGCCGTTAGAATCAAGGGGTTGATACTCACACCACGGAGACTCCCCTTGTTTATGCTACGCAAGCGCAAGACTGTCGAAGAACAATTGCTGGGCTCGGTTCAGGCCCGCCAACGCATCGAGGCCCTATCCCAGGAATGCGACGACCTGAAGCAGCGCAATCAGGTTCTGGAACAAGAACAGGCCCTTGGTCGCCTGTTGCTGGAAAACCTATCCCGATTCGGTGACTCGGTCATCACCCTGAAAGAATCCTTTGGCGACCTGTCCCAGTTGCTGGGCAATAACCGGGAATCCGCCGAACGCGCCGCCAAAGAGTCCGAAGCCAGCCGGGACGCGCTGCAGACCATTGTCCAGGGCCTGAGCGACATGAATACCGGGGTGCGAGACTCCGCAACCCGAGTGGCCTCTCTGCGGACCGAAACCAAGCGCATTGATGATTTCGTCGGCCTGATCGACGACGTGGCCAAGCGCACCAACTTGATTTCCTTCAATGCCGGCATCGAGGCCACCCGGGCGGGCGACGCCGGACGCGGCTTCAGCGTGATCGCCCAGGAAGTCCGCAGCCTGGCCGGACGCACAGGGGACGCCACCCGCGAGATCAACCACCTGATCTCCGACATCCAGACCCAGACGGGCGAAATCGACGGCCTGAACCAACGCAACGCCAACCATGCCGACGCCCTCAGCACCGACGCACACACGGTGCTGGAGCGCACCTCGAAAATGCTGGCGCTGTCTCACGGCAGCAACGCCACGCTGGCCTTTGCCGCCATTCTGTCCGAAGTCGAATTGGCCAATCTGGAAGAACTGGAAATCAAGCTCAACGTCTACCGTATCTTTCTGGGACTATCCAACGCCACCGCCGACGATGTGCCTGATGAAACCCAGTGCCGCCTGGGGCAATGGTATTACCAAGGCGACGGCGACTCGCTGTTTGCCCAGGACGAAGGCTTTCTGGCCCTGGAAATCCCCCACCGCGAAGTACACCGCCAGGCCCGTGCGGCCATTACGTATTTTCATGCCGGCGAGCATGAACAGGCTTTGGCCGCCCTGGCCAACATGGAGCGCAACAACCTCGACGTCATGGCGCGCCTACGGGTGATTCTGCAAAAAAACGAATCCCGCTTTTTTCAGTAGGGCACCATGAGCAAGCAGTACCTTGATGTCCCCTTCCGGGAAAAAGACCAAGCCAAGTCCCTGGGGGCACGCTTCGACTGGGAGAGCAAGCGCTGGTACATCCTGGAAGGCATGGACCCGGAACAATTTGCCCGCTGGCTGCCGCCCATGCAGGCGCAGGACAGCTTGCTGCCGGCGTCTGTCGGCAGGCCCAGCCTGCCCACCGCCGCAGACGAGCACACCGACGCCGCCCTGGCCCGCCCTGCCCACACAAGCACCGGCAGCGCCATGGATACGCTGCGCGGCATCCCTTTATCGCAGCTCTTGCAGGGCATCTCATCCCTGGTCGCCCAGGCCTACGCCCAAGGCGTGTGGATCATCGTAGAAATTACCGAGGCCCGGGCGCAAGGCCACGTCTACCTGGAAGTCTCGGAACGCGATGCCGATGGCCGACAATTGGCCAAGGCCCGCGCCATGATCTGGGAATCCGTGGCCAGCCGTATCCTGCCCGCCTTCGAACAAGCCACCGGCGCAGTGCTGGGGGCCGGGATGAAGCTGCTGGTGCATGCCCGCCCCGTCTTTCATGTGCAATATGGCCTGAGCCTGCAGATCGACGCCATCGACGCCGACTACACCCTGGGCCAACTGGAAGCTCACCGCCGAGAGATCCGTACCCGCCTGAAACGCGAAGGCGTATTCGAGCAGAACCGCCAGTTGCCGACCCCCTGGGATTACCGCTGCGTGCTGGTGCTTGCCCCTGCCCAGGCGGCTGGCCTGGGCGATTTCCACCGCGAGGCTGAACGACTGCAGCGCCATGGCGTCTGCCGTTTCGTCTATGCCTACAGCCGCTTCCAGGGCGAAGGCGCCGCCCGCGATATCGTGGCGGCCCTGCACGCCGCGCTGGCGGACTTCCCGCCTGATGCCCTCCCTGACGCCGTCGCCATTATTCGGGGCGGCGGGGCGGTCAGCGACTTGGCCTGGCTGGATGATTATGATCTGTCGCGCACGATTTGCGACCTGGGCATCCCCGTACTGACCGGCATCGGTCACGAGCGTGACAACACCCTGCCAGACGAGGTTGCGCATTTACGGTTCGACACGCCCAGCAAGGTCATCACCGGCATCGAACAGCGCATCGTGCAGCGCGTGCGCGAAGCCGCCGCCCTGGTACAGACCGTCTTCGGATATGCACAGTCGAGCACCCACCACTGCGCTACCGCCGTAGACCTGATGCAAACCCGTATCCGCGATCAGGCCCGCCTGCACGTCGCCAGCGCTGCCCGACGGGTGCCCCAGTTGATGCAGGGCGTGCAGCACCAGGCACAGCAGCACATCAAGCACGCCCAAGGGCACGCAGAGCGATCTTTTCTGGCGGTATTGTCGCAATCACAATCCACCCGGCAGATTGCCAGCCAAGCCATTCTGACCCAAGTGCAGCGTATCTTCGAGCGCGCCCAGGTGTCGGTCCGATCAGCCCAGACAGAATCCCAGAGCCTGCTGCGCGAGATCATTGGTCAAGGCCCGGACAAAACCCTGTCTCGCGGCTTTGTCATTGTGCGCGCGTCCGACCAGCGCCCCATCAGCAGTCTGAGCCAGGCCCAGGGCCAAGCCCAGCTGCAGATTCAATTCAAGGACGGGCAACTGCCCGTAAAACCATCATGACCCGAAAAACCACCCAAACCCTGCATACGTTTCGCCAAGCCTATGATGTACTGCAGACGCACGCCAGCACATTGCGCGATCAGACCGAGCCCAACATCGACGATCTGCTGGATATCGTCAATGAATCCGTGGCCGCCTATAAGGTCTGCAAACAACGGATTGATGCGGTGGAAAAGGCCCTGGCCGAGGCCCTGGACGCCTCGGATATTCCCGATCTGGCCAGCGCAGCAGGTCAGGCCGACGAGGACGCAGACCTGGACCCGCCTTTTTGAGATCAGCTATTCAGGCACCCCGGCGATGGTGTCGGTCCGCAGCCAACCTGTAAGGCTCCAGCGAGGCGCATGGGCAGGCAATACCTGATGCGGCAGCACGCCGCTGACAAAAATTGCCAGCCGCCCGGCCAAGGGGGAAAACCGCTGGATTTCGACATCCGGTGCATAAGGGTCGTACAGGCAGAGTTCACCACCATTGCGCGCGTCCCAGCCAGGGTTCAGGTACAGCACGATAGAGACTTTGCGGTGGTCGGTGCCACGGTGCTGATCGATGTGCTTTTTATAGCCTGCCCCCTGGTCATAACGCGCAAAATGGAATTCCTGGCTGCGCAGTCCCATGCCGTAGTCCTGATTCAATACCTGTCGAAACCGCGTCATCCAGGTAAAAAAGGGATGCTCCACAATTTTTGCATCAGGTTGCACCCAGCAGATGGAATCCCCGCGTATCGCGGGCTGGCGCGCATCAGTATCGCTGCGGCCGATTTCCCCACCCGAAAACTGCCCGGCATCCCACCATTGCTGCGCCTGGGCCAGCAGATCGGCCTGCCATTGCTCGGACACCACCGTATCGGAAACCGCCCAGCCCTGTTGATTCAATAATCGAATGATTTCGGTATAGTCGCTCATCGCCGCCCATCATTAATCCATCACCTTGGTTATTATGCCTGTCTTACGACAATTACCCCGCTGGGCCTGGATAGGCTCCGCCATCCTGGCCCTGATTGCCGGTCTGGTCAATGCCATTGGCTATCTGGGATTTCAGCACGAGCCCATCACCAACCTGACCGGCAATACCACCTTGTTGGGCATTGCCCTGGCTGACTTCGATCAGGCGCAGGCAATCCACTGGGGCCTGACCATCGCGGCGTTCATCCTGGGGGCCGCCACCAGCGGCGCGATCGTGCAACAGACCTCGCTGAAACTGGGCCGACGCTACGGCGCGGCCCTGGGGCTGGAGTCTTTGCTGCTGTTTGCGGCGGTGCCCTTCCTGGATGCCTCGGACCCGCTTGGCCTGTATCTGGCTTCCATGGCCATGGGCTTGCAAAACGGCATGGTCAGCGCCTACAGCGGTGCGGTGGTGCGCACCAGTCACGTCACAGGAATTCTGACCGACCTGGGCATTTATCTGGGACATATGCTGCGCGGCATACCAGTGGACCGTCTGCGCCTGAGCCTATGCCTGATGGTGGTGGGTCCTTTTGTGGCAGGCAGCATTGTCGGGGCCTGGTTATTCCAGCGTTTGGGCGAACATGCCCTGCTGGTCCCTGCCACTCTGACGGGCTTTACCGCCCTGGCCTATGGGGCCTATCTTCTGAGCACACGGCAACGCCATCGATAGCGACCGACCCACAGGCGTATGGATGATTCGCCGCCGTCCCGCTACAGCCACTTGATCTGGCGAAACTTCCAGTACAGCCACCCGCATGCGCTGCCTGTCCCCAGCAACATAGCGGGATACCCATAGGCCCAGCTGAGTTCGGGCATATCATGAAAGTTCATGCCGTATATCCCCGCCACGGCAGTCGGCACGGCCAAAATAGCCGCCCAGGCTGCCAGTTTGCGCGTGATGTCGGTTTGCTGCATCTGGCTGATCATCATGCTGGCCTCGAAGGCGAAGACCAGTGCTTCACGCAAGCCGGCAAAACCCTCGATGACACGCTGGATGCGATCCGCAACCTCGCCGAAGTAGACTCGGCTATCCGAGTCGATATTCCGGGTCTCCACCCGGGCCAAGCGGCGGCAGATTTCAACCAACGGAGAAATTGCCGTCTGGATGCGCAGCAAATCCCGCCGCAAGCGGTATAGATGCCGGATATCTTTTTCCTGAAAGCCGCGCAGCAAAAACTGATGTTCGAGGCTCTCGACCCTGGCTTCCATGTGACCCAGCGCCTGTACGTAGCGATCCACCAGAAGATCCAGCAGCGCCGAGGCCACAAAATCGCCGCCCCGCCCCAGGAACTCGGGTGATTCGGCCAGCAGACTGCGCAGCATCTGGTGCGTTCCCTGGGCATGCCGCCGGATCGTCAACAAATAACCTGGGCCAATCAGCATCTGGGTATCCCCGAAGCTAGGCCGTTCTTCGGTGACTTCAACGGTAATCGCCACCAACAGCGTCAAACCATCATATTCGATGATTTTCGGACGCCGGTGCAGTGTGATGATCTCCTCAAGCGCGCGCTCTGGCAAGCGCAGCTGCTCTCCAATGGCATGCAAGAGATCGGGAGTGGGGTCTTTTAATCCAACCCACAACAGGCCAGGTGCAGCGGCGGCCTCGCCCAGCTGGTGCAAGCCAATAGGCTGGGGAGGCTGACCAACGGCATACAGGGCCGAAGCGACCATTGCCTGCTGGAAGGCGCTGTCCAATGTCTCGTCATGCATCATGGTTTTGGATGTCTGCGCCCTGAACAATATCCGTGGAAGCTCCGGCCACCCCTGCGGCTGATGCCGCTGGGTCCGCCAGGACAAGATCCAGGCGCTGGACCTCGATATCGGCGTGCGTGGGCTCTAGCACCGGCAGCTGTTTATTGGCCTTGGTGGAAAGCTCGGCGAAACGACTGACCTTGCCATATAGGCCTTGCTGGCCAGCCACTGCCACGACCGCGCTATTGTATTGTGTGTTCGCCGTATTCAGGGTGTTGCCCAGTCTTTGCAGGCGCTCGGCCACCGTGGCCACCTGTTTATACAGGCTGCCGGCCATGTCGCTGAGCGCCCGGGTCTGTTCATTGCTGCGGGCCAGCATCCAGAGATTGGCCACCGTCCGCAAAATCGGCATCAAGGTCGTGTGCGAGACCAAAATGACATGATGGCGATAGCCGTGATCAAACAAATCCCGACTATGCTTCATGGCTTCGATGTAGGCAGGTTCGATCGGCATGAACATCAATACAAAACTGGGGCTTTTCAGTCCGATCAGGCTGCTGTAGTCCTTGCGGGCCAGGTCGTCCATATGGCGGCGTACCGCCTGTACATGCGCAGCCAGGGCGGACTCGCGTTCGGCATCCGTGTCTGCGGCAATGGCGCGATCATAGTCCACCAACGAGACCTTGCTGTCGATGACCAGATGTTTGTCATCGGGCAGTTTAATGATGAAATCCGGCTGCAGACGATTACCCGCCTCATCGCGCAAGCTGGCTTGGGCCTGGTAGTGGTCGCCCGGCATGAGGCCGGCCAACTGCAAGCTGCGTTCTAGTTGGACCTCGCCCCAGTTACCGGTGGTTTTTTTGTCGCCCTTCAGGGCGGTGGCCAGGGTATGCGCCTGTGCGCTCATGTTCAGACCGATCTCCAGCACATGGCGGATTTCGGCGCCTAGCTGGGCCTGTCCGCGCAGGGACGCATCATGGATGTCGTTCACGCGCTTCTGAAAGCCATCGATCTGCTCGCGAAAAGGCCGCAGCAAGCCATCCAGTGAGGCCTGGCTGTGGGCGGAAAGAACCTGGCCTTTTTCCTCTAGTACCTGGTTGGCCAGATGCTGAAACTCCGCTTGCATAGAGGCCTTGGATTGCTCGAAGGCCTGTTTGATTTCAGCCAGAGCAACGAGCTTTTCCTGATGGGTGGCCTGCAACTGGATGAGCGTCAGGTCTCGATCATGAAGTTCGGCCTGTAGATCCGCAAAGGGGCGACGGGCCAGCCACCACCCCACGACCAATCCAAGCAGGAGCGCCAGCAACAACCAGGGAAGATCAGACAGCAACATGCCAGGGATCAGGCCTGCTTCAAATTAGTCAGCGGATTGATGGTCTGGGCCTGCAGACCATTGACATCAGTATCGAGAAACTGAGGGATGGTGCTGCGCACATGGGTATAGAGCCCACGGATCAGACGGGTGGCACCTTCAGTCAAGATATGATTCACAGGGGAGACCACCCCGATGCGGTATGGAATATCCGTGGCAATCGGACGCAATACGATGTCGGCTGCGGAATGCGGATGCACGGAAAAGGGATCGATCAAGGCCACACCCAGACCCGCCCGTACCATGGACAAAGCGGTCTGCTGGCTGGCGACCTCGATGTGACGACGTTTATCGCGGGAAGTCAGTTGCACCAGGCTGTTGATCAACTGAAAGCGCATGCGGTAGCGCCCCAGCAGGGTAATGACATCGGTATTGTGGATATCTTCAAGGTGAATCATGGACTGCCGGGTCAAGGGATGAGAGGCGGGCATTGCCAACTGGCACGGCGCCTGACCGCACCAATGCACCTGCAGTCCATCCACATCGATCGGCAGATTGATCAGCGCAAAATCCGCCCGGCGTTCGAGTACGCTGCGCGCCGTGACTTCGTAGACGGCCTCTTCCAGGATGAGTTTCTGGGGGAAAACAGCATTGAAGCGATCCACCAACGCCAACGCGGTCGGCAGCAAGCCATGCGCCAGATCGGCTGTGGCCAGAATGCGCAAGGGGCGGATTTCGCCGCTGCGCAGCCCCATCACATGGGATTCCAACTGTTGCAGATCCGCCAGAATACTGCGTACATCCTGATAAAACTGGACCCCGGGCTCGGTCAGGGTAATGGTGGGGCGAGTTCGTTCGAACAGCACAAAACCCAGCTCGGCTTCCAGGTCGCTGACCTGGCGGCTGATCACGGGCTGAGAGCGCCCCAACAGCCGACCCGCTGCCGTGACGCTACCGCTGGTGACTACAGCATTGAGCGCCTCTAGTTGGCGTATTTCCATGATGTACTGGACGGGCCTCGTGGCAACGCAAAGGCATCCCCACGAATACCCGAATTGAAAATGATAGTTTCGTTATGTTATGCCTTTGGCCGCACGCCAAAACAGTGATCTAACGTAGGAAAGGTTTCTTCCCGCACGGATTGGGCATAATCCCGTGCCGCATCCCGGATGACCTGTGCCGCATCGCCGAAGCGTTTTGCGAATTTTGGGATTCGATCGCCACTGAGGCCCAGGATGTCTTCCGTCACCAGGATCTGGCCATCGCAGCCCGGTGATGCGCCAATGCCGATGGTGAGGATGTCCAGATCGGCAGTGATCTGCCGGGCGAGGGGTTCGCTGATGCCTTCGAGCACGACGCCAAAGGCACCTGCCTGGGCATGGGCCCGGGCATCTTCCAGGATCAGGCGGGCGGCGACATCCGTCATGCCCTGGGCCTTGAAGCCCCCCATGGTGTTGACGTACTGCGGCATCAGGCCTACGTGGGCCAGCACTGGAATGCCGCGATCCACCAGAAATCGCGTGGTCTCGGCCAGCACCCGGCCGCCTTCGATCTTTACCCCGGCCACGCCGCTGGCCGCCAGCATCGCGGCGGCATTGGCAAAGGCCTGGGAGGGGGACTGCTGGTAGCTGCCAAAAGGCATGTCCACGATCACGCAGGCCTGTTGGGTGGCACGCACCACGGCAGCGGCATGCGCTGACATCATCTCGGTGGTGATGGACAGGGTATCGGGCATGTCATAGCCCACCATGGCGGTGGAATCCCCCACCAGAATCATGTCCACGGATTCGTCCAGCAAGCGGGCAATCGGGGCAATATAGGCGGTAAGTGCCGCAATTTTCCGTGTGCCTTTGTAAGCCATCAGCTGCGGCACCGTGACGCGCTGCGCTGGTCTATGTACACTCATTGATCTACTCCAGAAAAAATCCATTGTTGGCGACCGCCCCAAAACAGACATAATCGGGGCATCCGACCTCGGTGACTGACCGACAATCTGCGAGCCATACGCCCGCCCAACTATCGGAGACTTTTATGTCATCCAATCAACCTTATTTGACCTTTTATGATGGACGCCGCACCCCGCAATTGGGTCTGGGCACCTGGCAGGTGACTGGCGATGCGACTGCACCGGCCGTCCAGGCCGCCATCGAAGCAGGCTACCGGGCCATTGATACGGCCTACATCTACTATAACGAAACTGAAGTCGGACAGGGTATTGCCCAATCAGGCGTCCCTCGCGAAGACCTTTTTATCACCACCAAGCTCTGGAATAACCGTCACGAGCTGGACAGCGCAAAATCCGCCCTGCAGGAAAGTCTGGACCGCCTGCAGCTGGACTATGTGGATCTTTACTTGATCCACTGGCCTGTCCCCAAGGAAAAAATGTATCTGCAGGCCTGGGAGGCCTTGATCCAGATGCGCGACGATGGCCGGGCAAAGTCCATTGGCGTGTGCAATTTCAATGCGGATCATCTGCAAAATCTGTTGGATAAAACCGGCGTGCTGCCGGTGGTGAACCAGATTGAGCTGCATCCATATTTCCAGCAGACCGAATTGTGCGCCTACCATGCTGATCACGGCATTTTGACTGAGGCATGGAGCCCGCTGGGCCAGGGCCAGGTCCTGACGGACCCTGTGATCCAGGAACTGGCCCATCAGCTGCAGGCCAGCCCGGCACAGGTGATTTTGCGCTGGCATATTCAGATGGGGCATATTGTGATCCCGAAATCTGCCAATCCGGATCGTATCCGCGAAAATTTCAATCTCTGGAATCTGCACTTGGATGACGCGGCGATGGCCCGTATCGCGACGTTGAACAAGGCCGATGGCCGCATCGGCCCAGAACCCGAACTATTCCATGTGATGAAGGGATAAATCCCTGCGGACTGTCCGCTGCCTATCTCATCCGACCCGCCTGCAGGCGGGGAGGTGGGGAGATGCTGCACCTTAAGATAAGTCCCTGCGGACTGATACCCGGGTTTTAAATCCGCCCGCGCAAAGGCGGGATGGAATGGCGCAGGTCGGCCGGTCCCGGCATGGCCGGGACTGCTCGGTCCGGAGCTCGGGATTGGGGCGCGCGCCAAACGCGCGGGGTGAACAGTCCCCCGGACTGTTCACAAACGTCCCGCTTGAACGGTGGCGCGCTTGCCTCCCCAATCCCGAGCTCCCGACCGACGGCCTCCAACGGCGCCCTTCCATCCCGCCTTTGTGCGGGCTGCCGTCAGGCTTATGCGAGCGTTTTGGCATAGCTGCATTGCTGCATTGCTGTATTGCTGCATTGCTGTATTGCTGTATTGCTGTATTGCTGTATTGCTGTATTGCTGTATTGCTGTATCCACAGCATCGTGACATTGCAGCTTCTTGGCATTACACAGGCACCATCTGAAAGACAACAGGCCCCATCAAGGGGCCTGTTGTCTGTGGCAGCGCGGGTGCGCGGGTGGCTTAGTTCAGCAGTTGCCGGATGGCGTATTGCAGAATCCCGCCATGGCGGTAGTAGGCGGCTTCGCTGGGGGTGTCGATGCGGACCAGGGCATCGAACTCCACGTCGCCGGCCTTGACGCGCACGGTTGTCGGGGTCTTGCCGTCATTGAAAGCTTCGATGCCGGTGATTTCGAAGGTTTCCTTGCCGCGCAGGCCCAGGGAATCGGCGTTCTTGCCTTCGGGGAACTGCAGTGGCAGGACCCCCATGCCGATCAGATTGGAACGGTGGATGCGCTCGTAGGATTCGGCGATGACGGCCCGTACGCCCAACAGTACCGTGCCCTTGGCTGCCCAGTCGCGCGAGGAACCGGAGCCGTATTCCTTACCGGCCAGGATGACCAGCGGAATCCCGGCCTTCTGGTAGTTCTGGGAGGCATCGAAAATGGTGGCGACTGGGGCACCGTCTTGTGTGAAATCGCGCGTCCAGCCGCCCTCGGTGTCGGGGGCGATCTGGTTGCGCAGCCGCACGTTGGCGAAGGTGCCGCGAATCATGACTTCGTGGTTGCCACGGCGCGAGCCATAGGAGTTGAAGTCCTTGGGCAGGACGCCCTGGGACTGCAGGTATTGCGCGGCAGGCGAGTCTTTGGCGATGGAGCCGGCCGGGCTGATATGGTCAGTGGTGACGGAGTCGCCCAGCTTTGCCAGGACGCGGGCGTCCCGGATATCGTGCACGGGGTCCGGGTCCCGGCGCATGCCCACAAAATACGGCGGGTTGCGCACGTAGGTGGAGGTGTCGTCCCAGCGGTATAGGTTGCCTTCGGGGGTGGGCAGGTCCTTCCAGGCGTCGGTACCGGCGAAGACGTCGGAGTAGCCTTTTTTGTACATATCGGCTGTGATCGAGGACTGGATGACGTCCTGGATTTCTTTGCTGGTGGGCCAGATATCGCGCAAATAAACGTCCTGGCCCTGTTGATCCTGACCCAGCGGGGTTTTATACAGATCGAAGTCCATGGACCCGGCCAGCGCGTAGGCCACGACCAGCGGCGGCGACATCAGGTAGTTCATTTTGACTTCGGAGTGGATGCGGCCTTCGAAGTTGCGGTTGCCGGACAACACCGAAGTGACCGCCAGATCGTTGGCGCGCACGGCTTCGGAGACTTCGGGGATCAAGGGGCCAGAGTTACCGATGCAGGTAGTGCAGCCATAACCCACCAGATTGAAGCCCAGGGCCTCCAGGTATTTCATCAGGCCGGATTTTTCGTAGTAGTCGGTAACCACGCGGGAGCCGGGCGCCAGGGAGGTCTTGACCCAGGGTTTGCGGTGCAAGCCGCGTTCGACGGCTTTTTTGGCCAACAGGCCGGCGGCCATCATGACGGCCGGATTGGAGGTGTTGGTACATGAAGTGATGGCGGCAATCGCCACGGCGCCGTGGTCGATCTCGAAATCGATCCCGCCCGGCATATGCACGGGGGCCGGGTTGGAAGTGGGCGAACCCGGCAAGGCCGCCAGGGATTTGCGGAAAGACGGCAGGGATTCGGACAGCAGGATACGATCCTGGGGGCGTTTGGGGCCAGCGATGGAGGGCACCACGGTGCCCAGATCGAGTTCCAGGCGTTCGGAGTAGACGGGTTCGTGATCCGGATCGTGCCACAGGCCCTGGGCCTTGGCATAGCTTTCGACCAAGGCGACCTGCTCGTCGGAGCGACCCGTAAAGCGCATGTAGCTGAGGGTTTCGTCGTCGATGGGGAAAATCGAGATGGTGGAGCCGTATTCCGGGCTCATGTTGCCGATGGTGGCGCGGTTGGCCAACGGCACAGCCGCGACGCCGGAACCGTAGAATTCGACGAACTTACCCACGACGCCGTGCTGGCGCAGCATGTCGGTGATGGTCAGTACCAGATCGGTGGCGGTAGTGCCCTCGGGCAGCGCGCCGGATAGCTTAAAGCCCACCACACGCGGAATCAGCATGGAAATCGGTTGGCCCAGCATGGCGGCCTCGGCCTCGATGCCGCCTACCCCCCAGGCCACCACCCCCAGGCCATTGACCATGGGTGTGTGGGAGTCGGTACCCACACAGGTGTCGGGATAGGCTTCGGTCTGGCCATTGACCTGGCGGGTAAAGACCCCCCGCGCCAGGTGTTCGAGGTTGACCTGGTGGACAATGCCGGTGCTGGGCGGCACTACCCGGAAATCATCAAAGGCGGTCTGGCCCCAGCGCAGGAACTTATAGCGCTCGACGTTGCGTTGGTATTCGATTTCGACGTTACGACGATAGGAATCGTTGTGGCCAAAATCATCCACGATCACGGAGTGATCAATGACGAGTTCCACGGGCGCCAGGGGATTGATGCGTCCGGGATTGCCCCCCAGGGTCTGCATGGCCTCGCGCATGGCGGCCAGATCCACCACCGCAGGCACCCCGGTGAAATCCTGCAAAATCACGCGTGCCGGGGTGAAGGAGATTTCGCGGTTGGGCTGGGCGTCTGGGTCCCAGGATGCCAGCGCACGGATATCATCGGCGGTGACATCGCCACCGTCTTCGGTACGCAGCAGGTTTTCCAGCAGAATCTTCAGCCCGTACGGCAGGCGGGAAGGATCCAGGCCGTGGTCCTTCAGGGCACCCAATTTATAGATGCTGTAGGGTTTCCCCCCCACATCCAGGGTTGCTCGCGCGCCGAAACTATTGGGATGAGCCATTGCAGTCCTCCGGGGATCGATGAAATTGAAGCCAGCGGGGCTTCATCGACAAACCCAACCGACCAGTATCGGTCAATCTTACACGCATTCCCGCCATGGTCTGTATCCCGCCACGGGCGCTATGGGGACATTTGCCGGGCCAGCGGCAGCAGGAACCACGGTCACAGCAAGGACAAAATCCGGGAACTCACAATCGACTCGCTGTCATTGATGCTTATCAATGCCTAAAGCATTCAGATCAACACGACAACGACAGCCTGCCTAAACTAAAGACTAAGCAGTTTCATCAGGAGCATCCATTATGTCGTTTCCCGAATTTTTCACGCAAGCACCTCGCATCACCCTGCATGACCCACTGGCCCAATTGCTGGGTGTGTCCGATGATGGTCAGATCGAGTACGGCTATGAAGACGCCGTGCGTCTGGCCGGGCATTCCTGCCCCACCGTGGCCGGTGCCTGGCTGATGACCGTCAAAGGCCTGCAGGCGCTCTATCCGGACTCTATCCCCGAGCGCGGCAATGTGTTGGTGGAGTTCGCGGACAGCGCCACCAATGGTGTCACAGGCGTGATCGCCAATGTCGTCAGCCTGGTGACGGGCTCAACCACGGACACGGGCTTCAAGGGGCTGGCAGGACAGCACGACCGTCGCAATCTGTTGCGTTTCAACCAAAGCCTACCGGGCGAAATCCGCTTTACCCGTCGCGACACGGGTGCCAGCGTAGCTGTCTCGTACAGCGCCCAGGCGGTGCCGTCCGCCCCTAATGCCATGCCCTTGCTGCAACAAATCTTGTCCGGTCAGGCCAACGATACACAAAAACAGGAATTCGGCCGAGTTTGGCAGGATCGCGTGCGCCGCATCCTGGAGTCCGCTGACCAGCCGGGCTTGATCACGATCCAGTAGAGTCGGTCTCGCGGCGGCGGTTAGCCAGGTAGTACGCCTGCTTATCGGCATACATGGCCTGGTCCGCCTGCCGCATCGCGTGTTCCAGCTCCGCCACATCTTGGCATACAGCCAGGCCTGCCGATACGCTCAAGGCGTGGTTATTGCTGTAATACTGGTTGTTCAGATCAATCAGGGCGCGGATATCATTCAAGAGGCCCTGGGCGAGTTCCAGGTCCTTGCCTGGCAGTAGCACCATGAACTCGTCCCCGCCAATGCGGGCCGCGATGCCGGGCGCATCGACAGCCTTCGACAGGACCTCGCCAAAGCGGCGCAGCAAATCATCGCCTGCGGCATGGCCCGACGAGTCATTTGTGTATTTCAGGTTATTGATGTCCAGGGCAATCAACGCAATGGGGGCGGTGCGCTTGCGGGTCTGACGCGCCAGCTCGTCGACAAAATAAGACCGATTTTTCAGTTGGGTCAGGATATCGTGCTGGCCCAGGTATTCAAGATATGCCTCGGCCTTTTTACGCGCAGTAATATCCGTCAGCGAGATCAGGACCTTGGACCAGTCCTGCTCACAGCCCCGGAATACCGACAGTTGCAGGTGCAGGTACAGCTTATCGCCTCTCAGTGAGTTGTTCTGTACCTCGCGCTGGTGTTGCAAACGCCCATCCCACAGGTCGATCAACTGCTCGGCAAATGATGCGTAGGCTTCGTGGGTGAGCACCTCGTCGAGGTGATCCAGCAAATCTTCCTGCGAAATCGCCTGGAATAGCTTGAGGGTATAGCGGTTGACGTCCAACACCCGGAGTTCCTGCAGGCAGCGGCCAACAAAATCCGGATGCACATCCAGAAACGTGCGGAAATTTGTGACCCCCCGATGCCGCAGTTCGTCAAACAGCACCCGGATCGCGCTGAAGTCCTCTACCCACAAGGACACGGGGGCCTGTTCAAAGAACTCGCGGGCGTCGCGGGCGCTTTCCTGGGCCTGGCGGCGCAACGCCTGAAGCCCGGTGATGTCCTCCATGGTGACGAGCACCCGATCCCATGGCCGTTGAGCGGACGCCAACACCACACCCTTCAGCGATAAGTCGAGGCTCTGCCCCGTCAAAGCATAATTGACGGTCAGGCTCTGGAATTCTGACTTGCCCTGCCATAGCTGATCGAGTTCCTGCAGAAGTCCGTCCAGCATGTCGTCGCGAAAGACACTGCTCAAGTGCGCCAACAACTGTTCGAGGGTTTCAGCCTGATAGAGTTCAAGCACCCGGCGATTGACCCGCAGCACCCGGATCAAGTCAGCACACTCGGTCAAGCGCCGACGATCCTGTTGCAGCCAGGCGCGAAGATCCTGGATGCCATCGGCCCGCCACTGCTGAAAACGCTCAAAAAGCGCGCTGTAGTCTTCCAGCCAGCAGGCCATGGGAGATGACTCGAAGAGATCCAGATCACGAGTGTCCAGAGCGGCGGATAGCGAGTCAACAGGGGCAGGATATTGCATGCACAAACCAAATATTCAATGGGATCGAAACTTGCATGGTGACATTATTTTGTCACTGCCGCAGAGGATTATGGAATTAAAAAACCCAGCAAAAATACCTATGGACTTTATTTGGTATAAGAAAATCCAGATAAAGGCTATGACTGGACCTGTACCTCAAATATCCCGACAGGGCTCACAATAACCCCCAGAGCCGAGGACAGGCTGACCCAGCAGCCAACCTGAGACGACATCGACTAGGTCTCTGCCCCCAGTCAACCGTCCCACACGGCCAAGCTGCACTGAAGCCCCTCGTCGGGCGCCCCTCTTTTTGACCGGCGGCCCCGGCGACATATCAGGATGGAGACTGCCTTGAACACCCAATACCGCTCACGCTTTCAACGCCCAGAGGACGAACGTCTGGGACTGCCCGCCAATGTGCTATACGGATTGCAACATGTACTGACCATGTATGGCGGCATTATTGCAGTGCCCTTGATCGTCGGGCAGGCAGCGGGGTTGGGCTCCACCGAAATCGGCATTCTGATTGCTTCCTGCTTGTTCATGGGCGGTCTGGCGACCCTGGTTCAGACCGTGGGCATTCCTTTTTTTGGCTGTCAGCTGCCCCTGGTGCAAGGGGTTTCCTTTGCCAGCGTGGCCACCATATTGGCCATTCTGAGTTCAGGGGGCGATCTGCCTTCCGTGTTTGGCGCAGTCATGATGGCATCATTGCTGGGCCTGTTGATCACCCCGGTCTTTTCAAAAATCATCCGGTTTTTCCCACCGCTGGTGACGGGATCGGTGATTACCACCATCGGCCTGTCGCTGATGCCGGTTGCCGCCCACTGGTCCATGGGCGGCAATGCCAAGGCGGCAGATTTTGGCAGCACGGCAAACATCGGATTGGCTGCCGTTACCCTGCTGATCGTATTGCTGCTCAGCAAGCTGGGCAATGCCACCATCTCGCGCCTGTCGATCTTGCTGGCCATGGTGCTGGGCACCCTGATTGCCTGGGGAGCCGGTCTTACAGATTTTTCCCAGCTGTTCAATGGTCCCACTGTCGCCCTGCCCACTATTTTTCACTTTGGCCTGCCCGAGTTTCACCCGGCCGCCATCCTGTCGATGTTCATCGTGATTCTGGTGGTCCTGGTGGAGACATCCGCCGACATTCTGGCGGTCGGCGATATCATCAAAACACCGATTGACTCCCGCCGACTGGGCGATGGGCTGCGTGCCGACATGCTGTCCAGCGTGGTGGCGCCGATCTTTGGCTCGTTTACCCAAAGCGCTTTCGCGCAAAATGTCGGTCTGGTCGCCGTGACCGGCGTAAAAAGTCGCTTCGTCGTGGCCGCCAGCGGCATTATTTTGCTGGTGCTGGGCCTGTTGCCGGTGATGGGCCGCCTGATTGCCACCGTACCGGCGGCAGTGCTGGGCGGCGCTGGACTGGTGCTGTTCGGCACAGTGGCCGCCAGTGGCATCCGCACCCTGGCCAAGGTCGATTACGAAGACAATATGAACCTCATCATCGTTGCGACTTCGGTGGGTTTCGGCATGATCCCGATTGCCGCCCCCGAGTTCTACAGCCAATTCCCGGCCTGGGTGTCCACGATTTTCCATTCCGGCATCAGCTCTGCGGCCATCATGGCGATCACATTGAACTTGCTGTTCAATCACATCAAGCGCGGCACACCGGAAAAGCCTTCCGTATTTTCCGCCGGCACGGGCCACGCCCGTTAAGGACGGCACGGCCCCCAATGCCCTGCCTGCAAGCCCAGGAAAAAGGCCCGGCGTGCAGGACATTGGATGCCCGCAGACAGTGCTATGCTGCGCTTTTCGCCCGCCGCCGCCGACTACGATGGAACACCTGAACCAGACCCTGTTTCTGTGGATCAATGCCACCGACCCCAGCACCCTTGGATTGCTGCTGGGACGCTGGCTGGCCAATGGCCTGGTGTATGTGTTCCCGCTATACCTGGGCCTGAACTGGCTGCGCGCTGACGCGGCAGGGCGTGATGCGCTGGTTCAGGCCGTGCTGACTGCGGCGGTCGCCATGCTGCTGTCCTGGCTGATCGCAAAATTCTGGTTTCACCCTCGGCCTTTTGTCGTCGGCATCGGCCACCAGTACATGCCCCACAAGCCCACCGCGTCATTTCCCAGCAACCACCTGAGCTTCATCTGGGCGCTGTGTGCCGGCCTATGGCTGCATCCGGCGCGGCGGCGTGCAGCCTGCCTGCTTGCCTTGCTGGGGCTGCCCGTGGCCTGGGCACGGATCTACATGGGCGTCCACTGGCCCCTGGACATGGCGGGGGCTGCGCTGAATGCGATCCTGGCCGCCCTGCTGTGCCTGCCCTTGCGTCGACAACTGGTGCCGGGCTTGCGCAGCCTGATCGAGATCCCCTACCGTCTGGTCTTTGCCTGGCCCATCCGCAAGGGATGGCTGCGCGCCTGAAACGAGTCGTTCCAACGGCGTGGTCTTCGTGGCCTGCCAACACAGCGCACCAGGCCATTCATCTACGGTTCATGCTTGGTGGGCAATGATGGCAGGATTTTCATTCCCCGACGTATCCAGGAAGACTTTCATGTCCGCACCTAGCCAATATTCCCGCCTGTCCATCGGCCTGCACTGGTTGACCCTGCTCTTGATCATCGTGGTCTATGCCATGGCCGAATTAAAAGGCTTCTTTCCCAAGGACAGCAGCACCCACGCCACCATGAAGATGCTGCATTCTTCCTGCGGGCTGACCATCCTGACACTGACCGCCATCCGGTTGGTGGCCCGTATCTTCCAGCATGCGCCTGCAATCTATCCGGCACCGGCCCCCTGGGAAAACCTGCTGGCGAAGCTCATGCATATAGCGCTGTATGCCATGCTGATCGGCCTGCCCCTGCTGGCCTGGTTTGCCATTAGTGCTTTTGGCGGCAGCCCGAGCATCTGGGGCATTCCGCTGCCGGCCCTGACCACTGAAAACAAGGATCTGGCCACCAGCGTGATCGGTGCCCACAAGCTGATCGCCAACATCGGCTACGGCCTGATTGGCCTGCACGTCCTGGCGGCCCTGAAGCACCACTACATCAGCCGCGACAACACCCTACGCCGCATGCTGCCGGCACGCTCATAATCCCGGACAACCTAGCGTTTCAGATATCCGGCGGGCGGCTTGCCATAATTCGGCAGCGGCCGGACTGTCGGCATCAGCCAGCAGGGATGACGCCGGCCCCACCAGGGTCAAGGCCAGTGCCAGTCGGCCCTGGCCATCAAATACCGGGGCGCTGAGGGCATTGATGCCGGATACGTGCTCGCCCTCGATGGCGGCCAAGCCATCCATGCGAATTTTCTGCTGCATCTCCAGCGGCAGTGGTGCCGATGGGGTGTTTCCCCAGGTGGCGAACACACGCCCGGTGGCCGAGGACTGCAGGCCCAGCACCGCGCCTTCGGCCACACTCACGGACACAGCCCGATCGGGCTGATACACCCGCACGGCAGTCGCCCCCGCCTGCCCCCAAACAGACACAAAGCAGGTCTGGCCCAGCGACTGGGCCAGTTCCCGAGCAGCGTTTCTGGCCAGTTGCAGCGCATCCTGTCGGCTTAGCCAAGTGACGGCCAGTGTCTGCATGGCAGACCCGACGCCATAATTGCCATGAGCATCCTGCTGCACCCAGCCGGCACGCACCAGACTGACCAGATAACGATAAGCCTTGGCGCGGTGCATGCCCGCCTGGCGCGCCAAATCCGACAGCCCGCACGGAGCCTCCTGGCGAGCCAGCAAATCGAACAAGGCCAGCCCGCGTTCCAGGGATTGAATGCCAGGAATTTCAGTCGCGGGGCTCATGCGGATCGGGCGCCCAGCAGAAAAACCCGGCATCCAGAAGCCAGGCCGATCAATCTATCAATAAATATCGTTTGACTCATGAATGTCCCTCATTTAGATTAGAGTTGTTGTTTTCATAACGCCGTTACTCTATTTATAACACCCCGGAGACCTTCATGAAAAAATACATCACCTTTCCAAAAATGGAAGGCGTCTACACCCGCCAGGCACACGCTGACATCCCCGAAGGCCTGTACGAGCGCGAACATGGCCGCAACGGCTTTTTCGGGCCGGCCAGCCATATTCTGCACACCCACAAGCCCACTGGCTGGACGAAATGGGAAGGCCCCCTGGAGCTGACGCTGCTGGACCTGAACCTGATGGACGACAGCGCCCCCTGCCCCTGGAAGGCCCGGCGCTTCATGTCCAATGCCCAGACCCAGGTCTGCTTCTGGAAATTCGACGTATCCATGCCGGACCTGGCCCGCAACGGCGACGGCGACATGATTCTGTTTTTCCACAAGGGCGAAGGCGAATTCTTCTGTGATTATGGCCACATGAGCTATCGCGAGGGCGATTACATCAATATCCCACGCGGCACCAGCTGGCGGCTGGAGACCACCTGCCGCAACGAAGTCCTGACCATCGAAGCCACCGAGGACCTGTTCCTGCTGCCCGAACGCGGCATCCTCGGCCACCATGCACAGTTCGACCTGGCCGTGCTGGATACCCCGAAGATCGACGAGGCTTTCAAAGACCAATACAGCGAAAACGAAACCCGCGTACGCGCCAAACGCAACCAGCAAGTCACCACGGTGACCTTCCCGTACAACTTCCTGGATGCCGCTGGTTGGCATGGCGACTGCGTGCCTGTGAAGCTGAACTGGCGCGACATCCGCGAACTGCTATCCGATCGCTACCACCTGCCGCCCACCGTGCATGCGACCTTCTTGTCCAACCACATCATCGTGTGCACATTCGCCCCGCGCCCCATCGAAAGCGACCCCGGCGCCCTGAAGGTGCCCTTCTATCACAACAATGATGAGTTCGACGAATCGATCTTCTATCACCAGGGGAATTTCTTCAGCCGCGACAACATCAAACCCGGCATGTTCACCCTGCATCCCTCGGGCTTCCATCATGGTCCCCACCCCAAGGCCTACGCCGCTGCTGCCGCCAACAATCAGGGCGAACGCAAGTACACCGACGAGGTCGCCGTGATGATCGACTCGCGCTACCCGCTGGTACTGGACTCCAGCACCGAGAGCGTCAAGGTGCCGGGATATATTGATTCGTGGAAAGAATAAAACGCTGATCCAACAAGCCAGACGCCGCCTGTCATCAGGCGGCGTCTGGCTTGTTGATTGATATCAAGCGGCGTCCGGCTGCTGATCCGGATGGGCCGCCTGAAACGCCGACAGCGTATTGCAATGCGTCGCAATCCGGGCAATCGTCGGCCAGGCAGACACATCAATGTGATAGCGCTTGGCGTTATACACCTGGGGCACCAGGCAGCAATCCGCCAAACCGGGCTGGTCGCCCTGGCAAAACAGCCCGGTCTGCACAGCCTGCAAGCGGGTTTCCAAGGCCTGGAAGCCGGTCAATATCCAATGCCGATACCAGTCGTCACGCGCGGCCTGATCGACCTTCAAGTTGTGAGCCAGCCAGCGCAACACGCGCAGATTATTCAGTGGATGGATATCGCAGGCCACCAACAAGGCCAAGGCCCGCACCCGCGCACGGTCTGCCGGTGCGGCAGGCAGCAGCGCGACCTCGGGGTAAACCTCGTCCAGGTATTCCATGATCGCCAAGGACTGGCTAAGAGTATGGTCATTCTCGCTGAAGGCCGGGACCAGGCCTTCAGGATTGCGGGCCAGATAGGCCGCCCCGAGCTGTTCACCCCCGTCTTTCAGCAGGTGGATCGGGACGACATCATATTCCAGGCCTTTCAGCGCCAGCGCAATTCGCACGCGATACGCCGCAGAACTGCGAAAGTAGGAATAGAGTGTGCGCATGGCTTCAGGCACCCTGGTAGCGCACGACAGTCTGTTCAATGGTGCCGAACAGGTCCTGGCCATGCTCATCAGTCATGCGGATGCGGACCTGATCGCCAAAGCGCATGAAGGGTGTCACAGGTGCCCCTGTTTCGATGGTCTCGTACATTCTGACCTCGGCGATGCAGCAATACCCCACCCCGCCATTGCGGATGCTGGAGCCATGCAGGCCGCCTTGTTTGTTCGACACGGTCCCCGAACCGATAATCGTCCCCGCCGCCAACTGGCGCGTCCGGGCGGCATGGGCGACCAGTTGGGGAAAGCTGAACGTCATGTCCTGACCGGCATTGGGGCAGCCAAACGGCTGCTGATTCAGATCGACCAGCAGGGGCAAGTGGAGTTTGCCGTCGTGCCAGTGCGCACCCAGTTCGTCTGGGGTAATGGCCACCGGTGAAAACGCGCTGGCGGGCTTCGATTGAAAAAACCCGAAGCCTTTGGCCAGTTCGCCCGGAATCAGGCCGCGCAGTGACACATCATTGACCAGCATCAGCAGACGAATCGCGCCTTCTGCCTGCTGGGGATCGGCGCCCATGGGGACATCGCCGGTGATCACCGCGATTTCGGCTTCCATGTCGATGCCCCAGTCTTCGGTGGCCACCACAATCGGGTCGCGCGGGCCAATGAAACTGTCCGAGCCCCCCTGATACATCAGCGGATCACTGAAGAATGATTCCGGCACCTGGCTGTTGCGGGCCTTGCGCACGAGTTCGACGTGGTTGAGATACGCCGAGCCATCGGCCCATTGATAGGCCCGGGGCAGCGGCGAATGGCAGGCAGCCGGATCGAAAGGCTGAGCCCCCTCGTGGGTCCCTGCGTTCAATCGGTCATAGGCGATTTGCAGGGCAGGCTGACATGCATCCCAATCGTCCAGGGCAGCCTGCAAGGTAGGCGCAATATCAGGCACGGCAACGCAGCAGGACAAATCCCGCGAGACCAGAACCAGGCGACCATCGCGGGTCTGGTTTTTCAGGGTGGCAAACTTCATGTCAGACTTTCCATAAAAACTGAGTAGAGGGGGCTGCAGCGGGATTACTTCAGCTGTGCCTGGACTTGTTGGAACAGATCCTCGCCTACTTGCGGCACGAACATATCCCAGACCGGCTGGACGCTTTGCTTCATGCGTTCGCGTTCGGCATCCGAGACCTCGTTGACCTGCATGCCGTTCTTGGCCATTTTTTCCTGAGCCGACTGGGACTGAGCGCGGGCGACCTGACGCTGATACGTCCGGGCTTCGATGGCGGAGTCCTGGATGATTTTCTGCTGCTCGGGGGTGAGCTTGTCCCAGAAGGCCTTGGAGGCCAGGGGGATGAAAGCGCCATAGCTATGGCCCGTCAGGGACAGGTATTTCTGGACTTCATCGAGCTTCAGGGCGGCAATCACGGCATTGGGCGTGCCCTGACCATCAATCGTGTGCGTTTCCAGGGCGGTATAGAGCTCGGGCACGGCCAGCGGGACGGGATTGGCGCCTAGGGCCTTAATGGTTTCCTGGGTGATTTTTGCCTGGATGGAGCGGAATTTCAGGCCATTGAAGTCCTCGACCTTGGCAATCGGGTGCTTGCTGTTGGTGGCATTGAAAAATCCGTTTTCCCAGTAGGCCAGGCCAATCAGGCCGTGTTCTGGCAGGGTTTCCAGCAGACGCTGGCCCACTGGCCCGTCCAGGACTTTTTCAGCCTGTTCGGCGTTTTTGAACAAGAACGGGAAATCCAGGATTTCGTAGGCCTTGACCATGCCGGTCAGGGTCGTGGTCTGGGGAACGGTGAATTCAATCGTGCCGCCTTGCAGGGCCGAGGTGACTTTGACGTCATCGCCCAGCGCGCCGCTGTAATAGGGCTTGATGACGATATCACCATTGCTCTTGTCCTTGACGAGTTCGACGAACTTGGCCACCCCCTGGCCCTGATGGGATTTTTCAGGCAGCGTCACGGCGAATTTTGCCGTGACGGCGGCCCAGCTGGTGCCGGATAATGCGGCGGCCATCAGGCCCACCAGCAAAGTTGTACGGATTTTCATGGTTGTCTCCTGGGATGATGATCGGGGCGACTGCTGCGGCGATTGGCCGGGCATTAACGCCACCATTGGGCTGGCACTGTCACCAATGCCGGGAAAAGAATCAATAAAATCAGCAAGGCCATCAAGGCCAGCAAAAAGGGCATGATCCCGCGCGCTGCCTGCGACAAGGTGACCTTGCCCACCGAACTGACGACGTTCAGGACTACCCCGACCGGCGGGGTGATCATGCCAATCGAGCAGTTCATGATGAAGATCACCCCGAAATACACGGGATCGATATCGGCAGCCCGGACGATGGGCAAAAATACGGGCGTGAAGATCAGCACGATGGGGATGAAGTCCAGCACCATGCCAGCCAGGAACACCACGAACATCATGGCCGCGATCAGGATCATCGGATGCTCGGACAGCCCCTGCAGGCTCTCGCCGACTTGCCCTGAAATATCGGTGATCGTAATCATGTAGGACGCCACCATGGCCAGGGATGCCAGCAACAGGACGACCGAAGTGGTGCGCGCCGTGGACAACAGACATTCGTAGATTTTGGGGCCGTCGAGTTCCCGATACACGACCAGGCCGACAAACAAGGCATAGGCGGCGGCCACCACGGCAGATTCCGTCGGGGTGAAGATCCCGAAGCGCAAGCCACCGATAATGATGACCGGCAGCATCAATGCCCAGCCCCCGCGGCCCAGCAGCCGCAGGCGACGGCCCCAAGGCACCCGGGGAGACACGGCCACCTGCTGGCGCCGTGCCACGATCCACCAGGCAATGATCAGCACCAGACCCATCATGATGCCAGGCACGATGCCGGCCAAAAACAGTCGGGTGATGGATACATTGGCCACCACGCCAAAAATCAAAAAGCCGATGGAAGGCGGGATCACCGGCGCAATAATGCCGCTGGCCGCCATCAGACCGCAGGCCCGGGCAGGGTCATAGCCCGCCTGGCGCATCATCGGCACCAGAATGGCCGCCAGCGCAGCGGTATCGGCCACGGCCGAACCCGACAGGCTGGCCAGCAGAATCCCGGCAAAAATCGCCACATAACCCAAACCGCCACGCAGATGGCCCACAAAGGCACTGGCCATCTCGACGATGCGCTTGGACAACCCCCCCGCATTCATGAACTCGCCTGCCAGAATGAAGAACGGCACGGCCATCAGCACAAAATTATCCGCCCCGGCAATGGCATTTTGCACCACGATCTGGGCATCGAACTGCCCGGTCAGCAGCATCAGCGCCACCCCGGCGAACATCAGGGCAAACGCAATCGGCAGCCCCATCGCAATAAGGCCCAGCAATGAGGTAATAAAGACGATGGCAGTCATGGCCGGTCTCCTGGTCCGGCCGCATGCCGGGCAGGTTTATCACTGGATGAGCGCGCGTCGGCGTCATGCTCCATCCGTTCGGCCAGCGCTTCGATGCGCCCGGACAGGTCCTCGGTCAGGCCTTCGTCCGTCCCCCGGATGGCGCGCCGCAGGTTATTGCACACCGGAAAAATCAGGGCAATCCCGAACACCAGCGCCACCCCATACAGCCAGGCATAGGAAATCCCCATGACCGGATAGCTGTTGCCCAGATTGATCAAGGTCTGATCCCAGCCCCCGACGATGAAGATCGCGCAACCAATCAGGATCAGCACGCCATTACAGATCTGCAGCACCCGGCGCCAGCGAGGGCTGAGTGCCTGCTGGAGAGAATCAAAGCCGATATGAATGCGATACGCAGAGGCCAGCACGGCGCCCAGGAAAATCAGCCACACGAACAACAGGCGGGATAGTTCCTCGGAGATGGCAATGCCGGAGTTAAAGGCATAGCGCAGCACGACATTGCCAAATACCAACACCCCCATGACTGCCAAGCTGATGACAATCAGTATTTCGAACCCCCGGGTGATCAGATGAGCGGCACGATCAAGCATGCTGGTGCCCTGTGTGATATTTTTTATGCATCATTTGTCTCCTTGTGCCAGTCATTAGAAGCGGTTTCCAGCTATCATACAAACAGTTTTTTACCATTGATTCATAAGGAATTGTGATGGATGTGACCTTGCGCCAGTTGCGCGCCTTTGTGGCATTGGCCCGTACCGGCGGCTTCACACGGGCAGCCGAATCCCTGCACATCACGCAATCCGCCCTCAGCGGGCTGATCAAAGAGCTTGAAACCCAACTGGGCGTCCGGCTGGTGGACCGCAGCACGCGGCGCATTCAGCTCTCGGAGGTAGGCCGTGAATTTCATTCGGTGGCCACGCGGGTGCTGCGCGACCTGGACGGTGCGCTGGATAATATTGACAACCTGAAGCGCCTGCGCCGAGGCATTGTCCGCATTGCCGCCCCCCAGTTGATGGCCAGCACGCTGATCCCGGAGGTCATCGCCGGCTTTCGGCAGGCACATCCCGACATCCAGATCCATCTGATGGATTGCGCCGTCGAAAGCGCCATTGCACAGGCCGTGCGCGGCGAGGTCGATATCAGCATCGGTCCGTCCCGCGAAGGGCTATCGGACGTGGTCGCCGATCCGCTGTTCGATCTGCCGTTCATGGCAGTCTTCCCGCCGGGGCACCCCTTGGACAGCCTGAAAAGAATCGGCTGGGCCGACCTGATGCGCCATCCGGTGATCGTGCTGCAGGGGCAATTCACGGATCAACTGGCGATAGACCTGCAGAAGCAGTCCTCGATCACCCCCGTGCGGCCCAGCCACGAGGTGACTTTCATGAGCACGGCCCTGAGCATGGTGAATGCAGGCCTGGGCGTGACCGCCGGCCTGCCCTATGCCCAGCATCTGGTGGACCTGTACGGCCTGCGCATGCGGCTGCTGCACGACCCGGAAATCCGTCGGCAGTTTTTCATCTACAGCCGTCAGCACGCCAGCCTGTCGCCAGCCGCCGAGGCCTTTGTGCAATACCTGCACGAGCACGTCGGCCAGCGCGAATGGGGGATCTAGTCGGCGCGGCCAGCCCCCCTGGACTTATTCCACCGTCACGCTTTTGGCCAGATTGCGCGGCTTGTCCACATCGGTCCCCCGCACGCAGGCGGTATGGTAGGCCAGCAATTGCAAGGGAATGGTGTGCACAATGGGGGATAGCTTGCCGTAGTGCTCGGGCATACGGATCACATGCATGCCCGGAGTCGCCGTGATCTGGGAATCAGCATCGGCAAAGACGTAGAGTTCGCCCCCTCGGGCGCGCACTTCCTGCATATTGGATTTCAGTTTTTCCAATAGCTCATCGTGCGGCGCCACCGTCACCACCGGCATGGCGTCCGTCACCAGTGCCAGCGGGCCGTGTTTCAGTTCGCCGGCGGGATAGGCCTCGGCGTGGATATAGCTGATTTCCTTCAGCTTCAGGGCGCCTTCGAGGGCGATGGGGTAATGCATCCCACGCCCCAGGAACAAGGCGTTTTCCTTGCTGGCGAAGCGCTCGGCCCAGGCAATGATCTGGGGTTCCAGCGCAAGCACCGCAGCAATCGCAGACGGCAAGTGGCGCAAGGCCTTGATGGCCTGCTGCTCGGCGGCATCGTCCAGTCGGCCCCGGGACTGCGCCAGGGTCAGGGTCAATAGATACAGGGCGGTCAACTGGGTGGTGAACGCTTTGGTGGAGGCCACGCCGATTTCGACCCCGGCCCGGGTGATGAAAGCCAATTTGCATTCACGCACCATGGCGCTGGTCGCGACATTGCAGATGGTCAGGGTATGTTCCATGCCCAGGCGGCGGGCGTGCTTCAAGGCGGCCAGGGTATCGGCGGTCTCGCCGGACTGCGAGATGGTGACCACCAGCGTGCGCGGATCGGGGACGCTGGTGCGGTAGCGATATTCGCTGGCGATTTCCACATTGACCGGAATGCCGGCCAGGGATTCGATCCAATAGCGCGCGGTCAGGCCCGCGTAGTAGCTGGTGCCGCAAGCCAGGATCAACACCCGATCAATCGCCTTGAAGGCTGCGTACGCACCGTCGCCAAAGAGTTCCGGCATGATGGCGTCGATCCCCTGCAGGGTATCGCCCACCGCACGCGGCTGTTCGAAGATTTCTTTTTGCATGAAGTGGCGATAGGGGCCGAGTTCGGCCTCGCCGGTATGCGCCTGGACGGTATGCACGGGGCGGTCCACCGGATTGCCTTGGGCATCGCTGACCCAGACGCGCGCGAGCTGGAGATCCACCACATCGCCGTCCTCCAGGTACATGATCTGGTCAGTGGTGCCTGCCAGCGCCAGGGCATCCGATGCCAGATAATTGCCCTGATCGCTGCAGCCCACCACCAGGGGCGAGCCCTGGCGCGCACCCACCACGCGATGGGGTTCCTGGGCGCAAAACACGGCAATGGCATAGGCGCCATCCAGACGTCGAACGGCTTGCTGCACGGCAGCCAGCAAATCCCCGTCGTATAGATGGTCTACCAAGTGGGCAATGACCTCGGTATCGGTCTGGCTATGGAACACGTAGCCGAGCGCCTGCAGCTCGGCACGCAAGACATCATGGTTTTCAATGATGCCGTTATGCACCAGCGCAATGCGCGGCGAACCGGATTCCGGGCCGGAAAAATGCGGGTGGGCATTATGGGTGACCGGCGCACCATGCGTCGCCCAACGCGTATGGGCAATGCCGGTCAGGCCCTGGACCTGATCATGATCCACCTGGGCAATGAGTTCGGCCACCCGCTGGGTGCTGCGCACGCGCTGCAGGCCGGTCCCCGTGTGTACGGCCACCCCGCAGGAGTCGTATCCGCGATATTCCAGACGGCGCAGGCCTTCCAGCATGATAGGAACAATGTTGTGACGCGCCACTGCGCCGACGATACCGCACATAGAGAAGCTCCTGGCTTGGACTGATTTTTAGTATTGTGTCCCGAATCAGAAGAAATAAGATTTCATTTTATAAGTTCTTATGAATTATAATTTCATTACTCAATATAAATGAAATAATATTTCAATGACTGAGCTGGACGACCTGGATTTGCGCATCCTGAATCAACTGCAGCATGACTGCGCCATCAGCAATCAGGACCTGGCCGCACGCGTGCATGCCTCGCCCCCGACATGCCTGCGCCGGGTACGCAAACTGGTGCAATCCGGTCACATCCAGCGCCGCGTCGCCATTCTGGACCCTGCCTTGATGGGCACAGGGCTGACCGCCATCATCGAGGTCTCGCTGGATGGCCAGGGCGCTGCCCAGGCCGATGCCTTCGAGGCCAAGCTGCTGGCCGAGCCCGCCATCCGGCAGTGCTATCGGGTCAGCAGCGGCCCCGACTTCGTTCTGATCGCCCAGGTAGCCGACATGGCGGCCTATCAGGCGTTGGCGCTGCGCTGCCTGACCGGAGATCCCCGAGTCCGCAACGTCCGCAGCTTTTTCGCCACAGATTGCCGTAAATTCGACACAAGCATTGAAATTACTCGCTAAGGGTTAATCCCTATGATATAGTCTTGGATTGCTTGTTTTCTGACCTCCTGACCTTGGTTTGGCGTCTGGTGATCCCGATATACGCTGTTTTCAATAACGCGATGGACCACCCAAGGCAACATGGTTTTCACCATGCTTTTGCCCACACGATGCGCTATTTGGGTTGATCCGGTCGGCACATGCGACTGACTTGCGCGGCAGACATCCGCAGCAATAACCCGACGGGGCCATTTTCAGCGCCCCGCAGCACATCGTCCGCACTCTATGCGGGCCAAGGAAACTCATGTCTTTCGACTCTCTGGGGCTCGACCCCAAGCTCGTGTCCGCCCTTAACGAACAGGGCATTGCCACGCCAACTGCGGTGCAGTCTGCCGCCATCCCCAAAGCGCTGGCAGGCCACGACCTGATGGTGTCATCCCAGACCGGCAGCGGCAAGACCGCCGCCTTCATGCTGCCCTCATTGCAGCATCTCAGCCACAGCACCGGCCCCGGCGGCCGTGGGGTACAGGTGCTGGTGCTGACCCCCACCCGCGAACTGGCCATGCAGGTGGCTGATGCCGCCCGCGCCTATGGCAAGAAATTGGACGGCCTGCGCGTCGCCACCGTGGTCGGCGGCATGCCTTACGGTGCCCAACTCAAATCCCTGGCCAAGCGCGTCGACGTGCTGGTCGCCACCCCAGGCCGTCTGCTTGATCACCTGCAGGCACGCCGCGTCAACCTGTCCACGGTACAGACCCTGGTGCTGGACGAAGCCGATCGCATGCTGGACATGGGCTTCATCGAAGACATCGAGACGATTGTCGGCGCCACCCCGAATGACCGCCAGACGCTGCTGTTCTCGGCCACGCTGGATGGCACGGTGGCAAAGCTGGCCGCCAATCTGATGCATGATCCTGAGCGCATCGAGATCGCGGCACCCCACCAAAAACACAGCAATATCACACAGCATCTGCTGTACGCCGATGATCGCGCCCACAAACTGCGCCTGTTGGACCACCTGCTGCGTGACACCAGCCTGGATCAGGCCATTGTCTTCACCGCCACAAAACGCGGCGCCGACGATCTGGCCGAACATCTGTCCGAAGAAGGCTTTTCCGCTGCCGCCCTGCATGGCGACATGAACCAACGCCAACGCACCCGCACTTTGGGTCTGGTACAAAATGGCCGGGTCCGCGTGCTGGTCGCCACCGACGTTGCCGCTCGCGGTATCGACGTGCAAACCATCACCCATGCCGTCAACTACGACCTGCCCATGCAGGCCGAAGACTACGTGCACCGGATTGGCCGCACGGGTCGCGCCGGACGTGATGGCCAGGCCATCACCCTGGCGGTCGCCTCCGAACGCCACAAGATCCGTCGCATCGAACAATTCATCGGTCAGTCCATCCCCACCGACATCATCCCCGGCCTGGAGCCGCGCCAATCCGTGCGCCCCACCTGGAAAGACCGTCCTACCCATAAGCCAGCACACGGCAAACCGGGTGGCGGATACCAAGGCCGCAAGCCAGCGGCCTGGCAGCAAGACCGTGACGCCTCTGCGGGTGGTGCCAAGCCCTGGCACAAGGACCGTGACGCCTCTGCCGGTGGCGCCAAGCCTTGGCATAAGGACCGCGACGCCTCTGCCGGTGGCGCCAAGCCCTGGCATAAGGAACGCGACGCCTCTGCCGGTGGCGCCAAGCCTTGGCATAAGGACCGCGACGCTTCTGCCGGTGGCGCCAAACCCTGGCATAAGGAACGCGAAGGTTTCGCAGGTGCTCCTCGCAAGCCCTGGGAAGCCCGCACCGATGACGGCGGCGATACGCGCCCGGCACGTAGCCGCCCAGCACATCGCAGCGAATTCGGCGCAAGCGACGCTGCCCGCGCTGGTCATTCCCGCCGCCAAGACAGCCGTTCGGGCCCAGGCAAGTTCGCCCCGCGTGCAGACAGCAAAGCGGGCGCCAAGCCCGGCTTCAAGCGCCAAGCCCGGCCAGAGCACAGCACTCAAGCCGCCCCGCGCCCCCGCTTTGCCTAAGTAATGATCGCCCCGCCTGCCGTCCAGATCCCGGCTGGCCTGCCCACGCCTGACGCAGACGCCTGTGTTCATGGCGCCCGCGTGCAGGCCATGCTGCTGGACCGCATCCGGGATGCAGGCGGCTGGCTGTCTTTTGAAGCCTGGATGCAGGCAGCCCTGTACGAGCCCGGCCTGGGCTATTACAGCGCGGGCAGCATCAAGTTTCATCGGGATGGCGACTTCACCACCGCCCCGGAAATCAGCCCGCTGTTTGGCCAATCCCTGGCCCCCCAAATAGCACAGATCCTGCAAGCCAGCCACAGCAATACGGTACTGGAATTCGGTGCTGGATCAGGCGCATTGGCTGCCGCATTGATCCCAGCCCTGCAAGCACTGGGTCATCAGGTGGACTATCAGATTCTGGAATTATCGGCCGATCTGCGTGCCCGCCAACAGACCCGGCTCGCCCCATGGGGCAGCCAGGTGCAATGGCTGGATCAGACACCCGCCAATTTCAACGGATGCGTGCTGGCCAATGAAGTGCTGGATGCCATGCCCGCCACGCTGTTTTGCTGGGATGAATCTGGCACTCCCCACGTGCTGGGCGTGACCGCCAACACACAGGTGGACAATACCCCCGATATCCCCTTTGCCTGGGCACTGCGCCCGGCATCTGCGGATACTGCCGATCTGATTGCAGCCCGCATGCCCGCCTTGCCGGGCTATCAATCGGAAATCAATCTGCAAGCCGAAGCCTGGGTTCGCGACCTGGGCCACTGGCTGCAATGCGGTGCGGCTTTGCTGATCGATTATGGCTTTCCCCAGGCCGAGTTCTATCATCCCCAGCGCATACAAGGCACGTTAATGTGCCATTTCCGCCATCACGCACACGACCAGGCACTGATCCTGGCCGGACTGCAAGACATCACCACCCACGTAGACTTCACCGCCATGGCCGATGCTGCCCTGGACGGCGGCTTGGACGTGCTGGGCTATGCCACTCAGGCACGATTTCTGATGAATACGGGACTGATGAACCTGATTCACGCCCCTGGCGAGCAAACCGCCGAACGGGCGCAGCAACTGACTGCCTTGAATACTCTGCTCTCCGAAGCCGAAATGGGCGAGCTCTTCAAGGTGCTGGCCATTGGCCGCGACATCGATGGCCCCCTGCTGGGCTTTACACGCGGCGACCGCCGGGATAGCCTGTAGTCCGACGACAGGCCCGCAGGCCCAGGGCACGACAAAACACCCTGGATATCCATTCAATCGACCACCAGCCCAAAGCTGTTCATCAGGCGGCGCGTCAAAAAATCCGGCGTCCCCTGGGTAAACAGTGCGCGGTCAGGCGTCTGCGGATGCAGCGCCTGACCATCCAGCGGCAGCAGGCTGCGCGCATGCCGCGCAATGGCCTCGGCAGGGTCCAGCCAATCCACCGGCCAAGGGGCCAGGCGTCGAAATACATTGGCCAGAAATGGATAGTGCGTACACCCCAGCACCACGATATCGGTACGGGCGTCGCCATCACAGACAAAACAATCGTTGATCTCGGCACCGATTTCCGCATCGGAAATCGGCAGGCCGCGCATATAGGATTCGGCCATGCCCGCCAAGCGATCCGAGCCGACCAACTGCACCCGGCAACGCGCGGCAAAGGATCGGATCAGGCTTCGGGTATAGTCGCGCTGCACCGTTCCGGGGGTAGCCAGCACCGACACCAGACCCGAACGCGTCCGTTCAGCAGCAGGCTTGATGGCAGGCACAGTCCCGACAAACGGTACCTGCGGATAGGCCGCACGCAACGCCCCCCCCGCAATGGTAAAGGCCGTATTGCAGGCCACGATGCACAGCGCAGGCGCGTGATCCTGCAGCAGACGCCCCAGTAATTCCAGCAGATGTTCGCATAGTGCGTCTTCCGCCCAGCTGCCATAGGGGAAAGCCGCATCATCGGCAACATAGACGAATCGACGCTCCGGCATCAGAACCCGGGCTTCACGCAGGACGGTCAAGCCTCCGATGCCGGAATCAAAAACCAGGACGGGCTTGTCCTCGAGGGTGGCGGGCATAGTCAAAGTAGGATCACCAGAAGCGATCAAGCTGGGGCAGAAATGCCCCCTGGAAGAGATAATACGCGCAAGCGTGCCTGGCGCAGGCCCTCGCGGATACGAACGGCATCGCCGCCTGCCTCGCGGGCGATTGCCCCGGCATCGATCGAACGCACTGCCTGCAGGCGGTGCTCCCAGACGGCAATATCCACCCCCCGGATCACACAGGCGGCGGCAGCCAGCAAGGTCAGACAACGATCGGGGCGGCGCATGGCATCACAGGATTCGAACAAGGCCAGCCAGGCCTGCGGACCAGCAACCACAATCGGACTGGCTGCAGTCGCTGCGGAAAAAGCGCCAGCTTCCGTCAGGCCAAAGGCCGCCGCCATCAACGGATCATCTGCCACGACCATCAGGCCCAGCTGTGCCAGCATCCCAGGCAGCAAGCGCGCCAAATCCCGGCAAGCAGCGGGTGCGCGCAGATGATCCTGCAGATCCGGCGTGGAGGCGCGACACAAGAGGGCATAACGCTGCGCCAGGGACAGGCCCCGCGCTGCCGCCCGCGCCAAGCCCACCGCCACGGAAGCATCCCAGACCAGACCAGGGGCGACCCGGGCCAGCGCCCCACAGTCGGACAATACATCCAGCATGCGACCAGGGCGCGGCGTCATCAGGCCTTTGGCAAATTCCTGCCAGACGCGCTCCGGCACCAGCGCATCGACCTCGCCATCCCGCACCAGAGCCTGACACAAGGCCAGCGTTTCCGGCGCAATGGAAAAGTCGGCAAAGCGGGCGGCAAAACGCGCCAGCCGCAGCAAGCGCACCGGGTCCTCGGTAAATGCAGGCCCGACATGCCGCAAGACCCTGGCCTGCACATCCTGGCCCCCCCCCAACGGATCTACCAACCGGCCATCGGGCGTCTGGGCGATGGCATTGACGGTCAGATCGCGCCGCTGCAGATCATCTGCCAGCGTGACATCCTGTCCCGCATGAAAGACAAAGCCATGGTAGCCTCGGCCCGACTTGCGTTCGGTGCGGGCCAAGGCGTATTCCTCGTGGGTGCGCGGATGCAGAAACACGGGAAAATCCCCGCCCACCGGGGTAAAGCCCCGGCCCGCCATGATTTCCGGCGTAGCCCCCACCACCACCCAATCCCGATCCCCCGCAGGCAAGCCCAACAACTGGTCGCGCACGGCGCCGCCGACCAGGTAGACCTCCAGACCAGCAATGGCAGGGTCCTGGGGGTCAAATCCCCGATCAGGCGCTGGCGGCAGACTGGCGGCATCCGTCATGGATTGACCATGCCCAGGCGGGCCTTCAGGGATTCAGGCCGACCATTGAACAGCATGGAATACCAGACGGCATTGGACATGACGTTTTTAACGTACAAGCGCGTTTCGGTAAACGGGATGGTCTCGGCAAAAATCGCACCCTCGACGGGTGCCTGCAGCTGGGAACGCCAGCGCTTTGGACGGCCCGGCCCGGCGTTATACCCGGCTGTGGCCAGCAGTTGTGATCCCCCCAAGCCCTGCAGCACCATGTCCATATAGCTGGTGCCCAGCACCGTATTGGTATCAAAATCGTTGACCTGACTAGGCTTGAAGTCCTTCATGCCGATTTTTTTGGCTACGTGCTTAGCCGTGGCCGGCATCAGCTGCATCAGGCCCGACGCCCCGACGCGCGAGCGGGCATCCGTGATGAACCGCGATTCCTGACGGATCAGGCCATACACCCAGGCCGGGTCCAGATTGATTTGCCGCGCCTGGGCCGCCACCCGGCCCTCGAAGGGAGCGATAAAACGCTGGCTGAAGTCGATCTCGTTTTTGGTCAGCAAGGAGGTATTCACCACCCTATCGTAGATATGCTCGTTGCGGGCGAACTCGGCCGCCCCACGCAGTTGGGTATCCGACATGCCGCGCAAGGCAAAACTCCACTCGGGTACGGCCTCGCGTCGCCAGCCCTGATCAAACAGGGCCACCGCCCGCTGTAGTCCCGGATTGCTGCGGGCCTGAGCCACCCAGGCGGGGTCCAGGGGCGCCGGCTGGGGCGGCAAGCTAGGCAGACCGCCCAGTTCTTCAGCGGCAAGCTGGCCATAGAAACCCAGATCCGAGCGGATGGACTGGAAATACTGCTGGGCGGCCTTGCCGTTGCCCTGGGCCGCCAGCGCACGCCCATACCAGTAGCGCCAAACAGGCTCATCGGCCTGGAGCGAGGTCATTTTGCGGATGGCATCGGCCACCCGATTCCACTGAATCGGGGCGGCACGCAATTCGGCACGCACCTGCCAGGCATGGTTGTAATCCGTCATGGGAACAGGGCCTGACTGACGATACCAGCGCGCAGCATCGGGGGCCACATTCAGGGCTGCCACCAGGCCAAACTGGCCCCAGACCCATTCCATGTCGGCTTTCGGCATGCGGGCAGCCCATTGATCCTGCACATATTTGGCGGCTTCGAGGCGGTCATCGCTGCGCGCCAGACGCGACAAGGCAATGGCGGCTAGTTCGGTATCCGTGCCAGGACGTGGCTGGCTGCGGGATTCCAGCCATTTGCGCGGGTTCTTCATGAGGGCCGCAAACTGCACCATGGCATCATCATCGAACACCACTGCCGCCATGCGATTGATCTCGTTGGCGCGACCGGACTCCATGGTATTGCGCAACAGTGCGTTGAGTTCGTTGCGGCTGAGCACATGGTCGTTGGCAGCCTGGTCCAGCAGCCCCCAGCAATCGGGATTGGGCGCGAAGGCATCGATGACCTCAACGGCCTTGACGCGCTTATCGGCCATGTGCCGCGCCAGCAGCAAGGCGCACTGCAGGGATGATGACGGACGGGATGGGACGGCGATCCGCCGGGCCTGTTCGTAGTTGCCCGCCCGCACCAGCGCGATAATCCAATCAGCGCGCAGACGATCTTCCAGATAGGTGCCCGGATTATCCACCAGGAACTGCCGCACCTCGGCATCGGGCACCGGCAAAGTGCGGTTCTGTACCTGGTTGCGCAGCAACCAATAGCGCGGATACTGACCCAGCACAGGGTCTGCTGCCGCCACAGGCACCAGACGCGCCAGATCGCCCCAGCGCCGTTTCTGCACAGCATCGTAGGCGTCAACCACGGCTTGCCTGGCGGCCGGCGGCACCACGGGCGGCACGTAGGTCGGGACATCCGGCGCGATTACTCCGGCATTGGCATTGGCCTTGGCAAGCACCTGGCTGACCGGCACAGCAGCCTCGCCGGCTTGCGTCTCGGCATCGGAGGGCGCCCGCGCCGCCGCACAGCCCGCCAGGCCCAGCGCCGCCACCAACCCCCAAGCCAGTACCCGTCCGCGCAGCAACAATGCTTCTGCCCGGCGACCCTGACCAGGCACAGCCGTATCCCGTAGAATGTCCAAGCCCATCTAGCTACCCCACCAGCACATACGATATGAATAAGAACGCACAGGATAACGCAGTCGCCCTGCGCAAGCGACTGAAACAAGGCCGCCAGGCTCTGACCACCACCGAACGCAGCCGCGGCGCCCTATTGATCCGTGGACGCCTGTATACCTGGCTGGCCAGCCAGCGTACCCGCCTGCTTGAGGCCGGGCGCCCCGACATCCGCCATATTGCGGCATTCTGGTCCATGCCCGACGAACCCGCGCTGCAGCCCTTGCTGCACCAATGGGCCGACGACGAAACCCTGAGCGTCTCCCTGCCCGTCGTCACTGCCCCGGATACGGCCCTGAGCTTCCGATTGTGGACGCCGGATACCGACATGCGGGCCGGCGCCTATGGCATCCAGGAATCCTGCGGCCCTGCTGCCCCATTGCCCGATGTGGTGCTAGTGCCCACCCTGGGCTACACCCGCCACGGCGACCGCCTGGGTTATGGCGGCGGCTACTATGACCGCACCCTGGCCGCCCTGCGGGCCAGCGGCCATACTTTCACCGCCATCGGCATCGCCTGGGCCACCGGAGACATCAGTGCCGAACCCTACAGCCCGGCGTCCCACGACATCCCGCTGGATGGCATCCTGACCGACAAGGGCTGGCCTGTTCCCGCGCCAGACCTGTAATTCTCCGCGCCGGATCTGTCATCAATCCCCGAAATCCTGCGCACGCTTTTTTTACAGCGCGTACACAGCCGACGATCCGGTGCAAGCTCAGCTCAACTCAGGTTCAGGTTCTCGGCAATCTGCACCACGGCATCGGCATGATTCAAGGTATAGAAATGCAGACCCGGCGCACCGTTTTCCAGCAGGCGCGCGCACAACCGCGTGATCACATCCATCCCAAAAGCGCGGATGGAGGCTTTGTCATCGCCGAAATCCTGTAGCCGCAAACGCACCCAGCGCGGGATCTCGGACCCGCACATGGATGAAAACCGCGCCAACTGGGTGTAATTGGTGATCGGCATGATGCCCGGCGTGATCGGGATGTCCACGCCCTTGGCCAGTGCCCGATCCACAAAATCAAAATAGGCATCCGGATTGAAGAAATACTGCGTAATCGCGGCATCGGCACCAGCCTGCACTTTTTGGACGAAATACTGCAGATCCCGATCTGCGCTCTCGGCCTGTGGGTGCATTTCCGGATAGGCGGCGACCTCGATGTGAAAGGCATCGCCGTACTGCTCGCGAATAAAGCGCACGAGTTCGCTGGCATAGTGCAGATCGCCGGTATCGCCACCCATCCCGGACGGCAAGTCGCCACGCAGCGCAACCAAACGGCGGATGCCTCGATCACGGTAATCGTCCAGGATGACACGCAAATCATCCCGGGTGGCCCCGATGCAAGACAAGTGCGGGGCAACATCCGTGCCCAGGTTGCGCAGCATCTGCACCGTATCCACGGTGCCGGCACGGGTTGATCCCCCGGCCCCGAAAGTGACACTGACATACGCTGGATTCAGGGCCGCCAGACGTTTCGCCGAGCGCACCAGACGTTCCTGGGCCGCGATATCGCGGGGGGGAAAATACTCCAGACTAAGGACCGAGGTCCGAGAGGGGGCTATGTTTGGCATGATATCCAGAGAAAATCAGCCCCGCAGACGGGGCTGGAAATACAAAAATCAGCGCGGCTGGTGCCTTGCAGACAGGCAATCAGACCGAAGGCAGCAGCAGGCTGGCCAGCGCCCCCGACACCAGGCTGTAAATGATGGCACCGATCACGGCCCACCAGAACCCTTCCACCTGGAAACCCTTGAGGATAGAACCCGCCCACCAGAACACCAAGGCATTGAGCACCAGCAGGAACAGCCCCAGGGTGACCACGGTCAACGGCAAGGTCAGCAGAATCAAGAGGGGCTTGACCACGGTGTTGAGCAAGCCCAGCACCAAGGCGGCAATCAGGGCCGACCCAAAGGACGCCACCGTAATGCCGGGCAGCAGATAGGCCACAACCAGCAAGGCCACGGCGTTCAGAATCCAAACGAGCAATAGCATGATGACGTCCTTTAAGGTGATTAATAGCGGTAATGATCCGACTTAAAGGGCCCCTGCTGGGGCACACCGATATAGTCGGCCTGTTTTTGTGACAGCGTGGACAGGTTCACACCCAACTTTTTGAGGTGCAGGCGGGCGACCTTTTCGTCCAGGTGCTTAGGCAGCACATACACCTGACCAGTCTGGTAATGATCGCCCCGCGTAAAGAGTTCGATCTGGGCGATGGTCTGATTGGTGAACGATGCCGACATCACAAACGACGGGTGACCCGTGGCGCAGCCCAGATTGACCAGGCGGCCCTTGGCCAGCAAGATGACGCGCTTGCCATCAGGGAAAATGATGTGATCGACCTGGGGCTTGATTTCTTCCCATTGCAGGTCTTCCACCGAAGCCACGTTGATTTCGCTGTCGAAGTGACCAATATTGCAGACGATGGCCTGGTCCTTCATGCGGTACAGGTGGTCGCGGTCGATGACATGGTAGTTGCCGGTGGCCGTGACGAAAATATCCGCCTGCTCGACGACATCGGGGTCGTTCAGGTCAACGACCCGGTAGCCTTCCATGGATGCCTGCAGGGCGCAAATGGGGTCGACTTCGGTGACCCAGACCTGCGCGCGCAGGGCGGCCAGGGCCTGGGCACAACCCTTGCCCACGTCGCCAAAGCCGCAGACGATGGCGACTTTCCCTGCCACCATGACGTCGGTGGCGCGCTTGATGCCATCGACCAGGGATTCGCGGCAGCCGTACAAGTTGTCGAACTTGGACTTGGTGACCGAATCATTGACGTTGATGGCGGAGATCTTGAGTTCGCCGCGCTGCGACATCTGATACAGGCGGTGCACCCCAGTCGTGGTTTCCTCGGTCACGCCCCGGATCTGTGCCAGACGCGTGGAATACCAGGTGGGGTCTTGGGCCAGTTGGGCTTTGATCGCGGCAAACAGCACGCGTTCTTCTTCGTTGTCAGGCTGGCTGATCACCGAAGCATCGGTCTCGGCCCTGGCACCCAGGTGCAACAACAAGGTGGCATCGCCGCCATCGTCCAGAATCATATTGGCCTGTTCGCCTGGCCAATCGAAGATGCGATGCGTGTATTGCCAGTAGTCCTCCAGGGATTCGCCCTTGACGGCAAATACCGGTGTGCCGCCAGCCGCAATGGCTGCCGCCGCATGGTCCTGGGTGGAAAAGATATTGCATGAAGCCCAACGAACCTCGGCCCCCAGTGCCGTCAGGGTTTCGATCAGGACTGCTGTCTGGATGGTCATGTGCAGGCTGCCTGCAATGCGGGCGCCCTTGAGGGGCTGGGCAGCGGCGAATTCTTCGCGCGTCGCCATCAGACCCGGCATTTCGGTTTCGGCAATGGCGAGTTCGCGGCGGCCCCAATCGGCCAGGGAGATGTCGGCGATGACGTAGTCGTGTGCAGTGCTCATACTGATCCTGTAGAGCCTGTGCTGACCGGAAAGCGATGGACGCCCACCCCTGTCCGCACAGGACAACGATGGGCGCCGTTCGTAAAGAAGGTTCCTGAGCCTGGCGGCCTGCTGAAGCGGCCCATGTGGCCGGCAGGGCCGGTGCAGCGCCCCTCAGGAAAGGAGGACTATTGTAACCCAGACAGGCAAGATCTCCCGCCCTGCTTCGGCTCCTGTTCATGGTTGGCTCGTGGATTGCCAAGATAACGAATAGACACGAAACGGTAATGTTGCATTGCAATAATTCGCCTGCGACCACGGGCGGCATCACCGCACCGATCAACCAGGACACGGACATCACGCGGCCATGAAAAAAACCCTCACTCTAAAGAAAGGTTTCATCTTTTTTTTTAATCATCCTGACGATGTTGTCACTGCTGGTGCTGGGCGCCCTGCAGCACCTCACCCAAAGTATTGATCACTTAAAATCCATCGAGTCCAAGCGCTACCAAGCCACGCAGTTTGCGACGGAGTACAAAAACCTGATCCAGGCGATGTCGCGGGACGTCATGGCCTTTGTCTCCAGCGAACAGCCCGAATTTCAGGAAAACTACCAACACTTGACGAATATTCTGCACGGACGGGCACCCGACCAAAATGGTGTGCAACGCCCCATGCTGGACCGATTCAGGCAACTGGACTTCACCGCTGAGGAAATGGCACGGCTGGAGTCCGCACATGCCCAGCTCGTTGAACTGGGCAAGACCGAGGTCAACGCCATCAACACCGCCAGCGGGCAACTGGACGACGGGCAGGGCGGCATCAAAGTGGCGCTGCCCAATGCCTTGCTGGCCAAGGTCATGATCTTTGGTCAGCAATATGCTCAAGCCTCGGCTGATATCGCACAGGCCATCGACGATTTCGACACCATGCAGGCTGGGCGCTACGCCCAATCGGTGGAGCAGGCCAGCCGAGACAACCGGCATGCCCACATTCTAGCGATAGCGGCAATCACCGCCTTGCTCGCCTGCAGCATGCTTGCCTTATGGCAGCTGTATTGCGCCATCAAACGCCCCCTGAACGAAGGCGTGCGCTTGGCACAGCGGCTTGCGCAAGGCGATTTGACTGCCCACACCACCGTCCTGCGCAGCGACGAGCTGGGGGAACTCCTGCTGGCCCTGAATGGCATCGGGCAAGGGCTGCACCGAACCGTCGAAGATGTGCGAGACCATGCTGGGCACATTGCCCAGGTTTCACACCAGATTTCCGACGGCAACCTGCGTCTGGCCAACAGCAGTAACGAACAAGCAAGCAAGCTGCAGCAAGCTGCCGCCTCAATGGAGGAATTGGCGGCAACGGTGGCGCAGAACGCCGCCAACGCAGAACGTTCCAAAACACTCGCCGCCGAAGCCGTCGCCGCCGCCAGAACCGGCGGCAGCACCGTCGGCCATGCCGTGGCGACCATGCACGAAGTGCGTCAGGGGTCCAGAAAAATCACCGACATCACCGACCTGATCAACACGATTGCCTTCCAGACCAATATCCTGGCCCTGAATGCCGCCGTAGAAGCGGCCCGCGCCGGCACCCACGGCAAGGGATTCGCCGTCGTCGCCGCCGAAGTTCGCAGCCTGGCACAGCGTTCTGCCGACGCAGCCAAAGACATCGAGCAACTGATCAAGCATTCGGTCGCCCAGCTGGATCACGGCGCCAGCTTGGTCGATGAAGCGGGCAGCAGCATCCACGCCATCATCCAATCCGTCAATCAGGTACAGACCATGGTCAATGAGATCGCCGATGCGTCGCTGGAACAGGCCAACGGCATCAATCAGGTCAGCCAGGCGGTCAGCCACCTGGATGTGATCACCCAGCAAAACCTGAGCTTGGTACAGCAGGCCACGCAAGCGACCGCCTTGCAACAGACTCAGTCACGCGCCCTGGTGGCGACCCTGAGTCGGTTCACGCTGAATGAACCGGCTGGTGACAGCACCGCGCCGCCTTATCCCGACACGACCACTCAGATAATCGCGGCGCCACGTCCCGCCATCGCGGGAACAGGCGAGCTGGCCCTGGCCTGGTCGTAGAAACGACAGCGCACCCTTACGGGTGCGCGGCGGCCCTAGGGGGGTCCAGCTAGTACATCAGGCAGCGGCCTTCAGTACCTGGACCTTGTCAGTAGCTTCCCAGCTGAATTCCGGTTCGCTGCGGCCAAAATGACCATAGGCGGCGGATTTTGTGTAGATAGGACGCAGCAGGTCCAGCATATTGATAATCCCCTTGGGGCGCAGATCAAAGTGCTCGCGCACCAGACGGGCGAGTTGATCGTCGGGAATCACGCCCGTGCCTTCGGTGTAGACCGTGATGTTGATGGGTTCGGCCACACCAATGGCGTAGCTGACCTGCACCTGGCACTGGCGGGCCAGGCCGGCGGCGACAATGTTCTTGGCCACATAGCGCGCGGCATAGGCGGCGGAACGGTCGACCTTGGAGGGGTCCTTGCCGGAGAACGCGCCGCCGCCATGCGGGCAGGCCCCGCCGTAGGTGTCGACGATGATCTTGCGCCCGGTCAGGCCGCAATCGCCCTGCGGGCCGCCGATGACGAACTTGCCCGTAGGGTTGATCAGGAACTTGGTCTTGTCGGTCAGCAGGCCGTCGGCGAACACCGGGCGAATGATGTGCTCAATCGCGGCGTCGCGAATATCCGCCTGTGAAATATCCGGATGGTGCTGAGTGGACAGCACGACGGTATCGACCTCGGCGGGCTTGCCGTCCAGGTAGCGGAAGGTGACCTGGGATTTGGCGTCCGGACGCAGCCAAGGCAGGCGACCGTCCTTGCGGAGTTCGGCCTGACGCTGCATGATGCGATGGGCGTACCAGATCGGGGCAGGCATCAAGTCGGGGGTTTCGTCGCAGGCATAACCGAACATCAGGCCTTGGTCGCCCGCACCCTGGTTGAGGATTTCCTCGGGGTTGCGATCCACGCCCTGGGCGATATCCGGGGATTGCTTGTCGTAGGCCACCAGCACGGCGCAGCCCTTGTAGTCGATCCCATAATCGGTGTTGTCGTAGCCAATGCGACGGATGGTGTCGCGGGCCACCTGGATGTAATCGACATTGGCGCGCGAAGTGATTTCGCCCGCCAGCACGACCAGCCCGGTGTTGCAGAGGGTTTCGGCCGCGACCCGGGAATGCGGGTCTTGTTCGAGCAAGGCGTCGAGAATCGCATCAGAGATCTGATCGGCGACCTTGTCGGGGTGACCTTCGGAGACGGATTCCGAGGTAAAAAGAAAATCGTTGTTTGCCACAGCGATACGTCCTGTATGAACACCGGAATGCCCGGTGTGAGGTTGAACGAAACGCGTTGCACCTCTGGATGTATCGGGGCGCGACGCTTTAGCGGTTTAGACCGCACCAGAACCGGCGCGGGGATCGCTCCGCAAGTTGTCGGTTAACTCAGCGATCCCATCAATTTTAAGCGAAAATACCCCCGTCTCGCACAGAATACCTAAACCAACAGGGATATTGCCCCCCTCATGCTTTTGTTTCTTGTTCGTTCCCTGGCTTTTCTGCCACTGTCCTGGCTACAGGCAACGGGCCGCCTGATCGGTTTGGCTGTTTATCTGTTTCCGGGCCGCTATCGGCACCGGCTGCAGGCCAATGCCCGCCGCGCAGGCTATGACAGCCCCGCGTTTTACCGCCGGGCAGCCGCACAGTCCGGCGCCATGATTGGCGAAATCCCCAAGGTCTGGTGGCGCACCCGCCAATGTTTGGCCATCACGCACAGCGACCAGGAAGCCATTGTGCAATCCGCGCTGGCCGAGGGTCGAGGGGTGCTGTATCTGACCCCGCACCTGGGATGCTTCGAGATCACTGCCCGCCACCTGACCCAGCATGGCCCGCTGACCGTGATGTTTCGCCCCTCGCGCAGCCCCCGCCTGGACCCCATCGTGGAGTCTGCCCGCGACATGCACAATCTGCGCGCCGTCCCCGCCAACCGCCAAGGAGTACGCGATTTTGTCCGTGCGCTGAAGCGCGGCGAGGCGGTCGGCATGCTGCCCGACCAGGTCCCGCGCGAAGGCGATGGCCTATGGCTGCCTTTTTTCGGCGCATACGCCCTGACCATGACGCTGGCGGCCCGCCTGGCCTTGCAGACCGGCGTTGCCGTGATTTTGACAGCTGGCGAGCGCCTGCCAGGCGGCAAAGGTTGGCGCATCCACTATCTGCGCCTGCCCGAACCGCTGCCCGACACGCCCGAGGCCCTGGCCCTGGCCATCAATCAGGCGATGGAGACCTTGATTCGGCGATTTCCAGAGCAATATCTCTGGAGCTACAACCGTTACAAGGAACCGGATGATGCGCCGCCGCATCCGGACGAAAAAACGGGGGGGTGATTGCTGGCTTTATTGGGGTGATGGTGCTTTGTATTGCTGGTTCTTTTGTAATGCAGGTGCTTTGTGTTGCGGGTGCTTTGTGTTGCGGGTGCTTTTGGCAGGCTTCATCGTTGTTCGAGGGGGCTGGGGGGACAGGTCGCAATTTGGCGGCTACGCCGAGTATGTGGTGTTAGGCTCCACCAAACCCGGCGAAGCCGCCAAATTGCGACCTGTCCCGTTTCATGGCCAGTGCAACGATGAGGCCAACCACCACAGCCCCCGCATCAAAGAAAGCCCCTCATCAGAAAAACCCACTCCCTCAAAGAAAACCCACCGCCAGAATCCCCCCAAAGAAAGCCCACCATCGGCCTTCCCTCAGAAGAAGCCTGTCCCCTCAGAATACGCACTGAGAGATGCTTCATACAGAGCAGACGAAGGCCTACAATGCGCAAATCATGGCATTTGATAAAAAACCGCTGATCCGGGCGCTGTTGGGCTATTTTGGCCGCTGCCCCACGCCCACGCGGCTGCGCTGGGGCCGCGTGTTGGGCTGGCTGTTGCCACGCCTGCTGAGATCCCGTGCCCACATCGTGCGCGTCAACCTGGCGCTTTGTTTTCCGGAACTGTCGCAAAATCAGCGTAACGTCCTGGCGCAGCGCCATTTTCACTTGCTGGCCCAGTCTTTTGTGGATCGCGGCCTATGCTGGTTCGGCACCCAACAGCGCATCATGGACAGCGTGCTGCTCACCGGCGAGCAACACCTGCAGACCCTGTTGGAGCAAGGGCGCCGCATCATCATGTTTGCCCCGCACTTTATCGCCCTGGATGCCGCCGCCACCCGATTGACGCTGTTCCTGAAGGAATCCGCCACGCTCTACACCCGCCAGAGCGACGCCGATGTGGATGAAGTCGTGCGCCAGGGGCGCGGACGCTTCAATCAAGTGCATCTGATCAGCCGCCACGACGGCGTGCGCGGTTTGATCCGGCAGTTGCGCCGGGGCATCCCGGTTTATTATTTGCCAGACATGGATTTTGGTCGCCAGGGCAGCGCCTTTGTGCCTTTTTTCAATGTGCCGGCCGCTACCCTGCTGTCAGCCGCCCAAATTGCGGCCAATTGGGATGCCACCATCGTCCCGGTGATCAGTCGGCTGGACCCCGATACCGGTCAGTACCAGGTCACTATCGGCCCGCCGGTACAGGATTTCCCTGGGGACGATGACCCGATCAGCGCCACGGCGCGGCTGAATCACCTGATCGAGACCGAAATCCGGACGGACCCCGCCCAGTACTATTGGGTGCACCGCCGATTCAAGACCCGGCCCGAAGGGCAGGTCGGCTTTTATTAAAGACCACAGCATGCTCTGGAATTTCACCAAAATGCATGGCGCAGGCAACGATTTCGTTGTGCTGGACGGCGTGCGACAACCGATTACGCTGACGCCACAACGTGCACAGGCACTGGCCGATCGTCATTTTGGCATTGGCGCCGACCAGATTCTGCTGGTCGAAGACCCGCTGGACCCGGCCGCTGATTTTCGTTACCGGATCTTCAATGCCGACGGCAGCGAAGTCGAGCACTGCGGCAACGGAGCGCGCTGCTTTGTGCGTTTTGTACACGAACACGGCCTGTCCCGACGCAATCCCCTGCGCGCTGAAATCGCCACCGGCCTGATCGTGCTGCACGAGTCCCCGGACGGCCAGGTAGCCGTCGATATGGGCAGCACCGGATTTACCCCACAGCAACTGGATTTCGACGCCGACAACCTGGCCACACGTCCGGTGGGCCAAGACACCCAGTACGCACTGGACCTGGGCGACGACACGCATTGGTTCTCAATCGCGGCGATCTCCAATCCACATGCGGTGCTCCAGGTTGAGCAGTTGGACGATTATCCGGTCAATCGCATCGGCCCCGCCCTCGAGCGCCATCCGCGCTTTCGCCAGCGCGTGAATGTCGGGTTCATGCAGATCATGACGCGCCACGCGATTCGCCTGCGGGTCTACGAGCGCGGCGCGGGTGAAACCCTGGCCTGCGGCACAGGCGCCTGCGCCGCCGCCATCGTCGGGATTCGCCAGGGTCTGCTGGACAGCCCGGTGCAGGTCCAGACCCGTGGCGGACTTCTGCAGATCAGTTGGGACGGGCAATCCCTGCGCATGCAGGGTCCGGCCACCACGGTTTTTCAAGGCCAGGTCGACATCGACGCCCTGGTCGCACACACACTGGAAAACAAGGGATAAGCCTATGTTTTCTTCCGCCACACCAGCCGCGCACACCCGGCTGCATTGCCCAGAAGGAATCACACCATGAGCCCAGACGCCCTCACCCCCCAGGCGGTGGCCGGCTTTCTCAGCCAGAATCCTCAGTTTTTCGAGGATCACGCCGAGGTATTCGCCACGCTCAGCGTGCCTCACCCCCATCAGGGTCGGGCGATTTCTCTAGGCGAGCGCCAGATCATGACGCTGCGCAACCGCATCAAGGAACACGAGCATCGGCTGATGCAACTGCTGCAACACGCGGGCGGCAACGAACGCATCAGCCAGTCGCTGATGCACTGGTGCGCCCGCATGCTGGCCGAGCCGGATGCCAGCCAGATCCCCGGCCACATCATTCGCAGTCTGGGCGATCAGTTCGATCTGGATGCAGTTGCCCTGCGGGTCTGGGGCCTGGATATGCTGCAGGACAGTGAATTCGCCCAGGATGTGAGCCCGGAGATCCGCCAGTATGCCGCCGACCTGAACCAGCCTTACTGCGGCCCCCTGAAGGGCCAGGAAGCTGCCGCCTGGCTGGCCATCGAACCCGTTTCGCTGGCAATATTGCCGCTGCGCACGCTGCATGACCCCGCTCCCATTGGCCTGCTGGTGCTAGGGTCGGCCGACACGCAACGCTATACCAGCGACATGGCTACCGACTTTCTGGCCCAGATCGCCGCCCTGGCGGGGGCGGCCCTGGGGCGGCTGGCCCAGCGCACGCCCCAGGTTGCCTGACGCGGTCGGCCTCATGTCGGCTGACGACACGCAACGGATCGAAGACTGGCTGGCCAAGCTCAGCATCCAGCAGCGTTATTCGGACCACACCATCGCGGCGTATCGGCACGACCTGCATGCCTTGCAGGCCTGTTTTGCCGATACGCCGCTGGACGCGCTGCAAGAACATCAGATCCGCCAAGCCATCGGTCAGCTGCATGCCCGCGGCCAACAGGCGCGCAGTCTGGCCCGTACACTGTCGGCCTGGCGCAGCTATTTTGAATGGCGCGCCCCGGACGCCCAACTGTCGCGCAATCCGGCCCAGGGGGTGCGCGCACCGCGCATCCCCCACAGCCTGCCCAAAGCCTTGTCGGTGGACCAGGCCCAGGCCCTGCTGGATCGCACGCAACTGCCCCCGGCCCAGACGCCCGTTGAAAAACGCGATATGGCGATGTTCGAACTGCTGTATGCCTGCGGCCTGCGCGTGTCCGAACTGGTGGGGCTGGATTGCCAACCCCTGCGACAAGGCGGCTATCAGTCTCATAGCTGGATAGACCTGCAGGAAAATGAAGTGATTGTGCGCGGCAAAGGCAGCAAGACCCGGGCCGTGCCAATGGGCCACTTGGCGCATCAGGCCCTGCAGGCCTGGCTGGACGTGCGATCAGAGTTTTTGCCCGCCCAGCCCGATGCCGACACCCAGGCGGCTTTGTTTCTGGGGACCAGACGCCACCAGCGCATCACGCCCCGGGTGGTGCAGCTGCAGTTGCAGTCCCTGGCGCAGGCGGCCGGCCTGCCGTTGCATGTACACCCACACAGCTTGCGGCACAGTTTTGCAAGCCACTTGCTGCAGTCCGCCCAAGACCTGCGCGCCGTGCAGGAATTGCTGGGGCACGCCAATATCGCGACCACCCAGATCTACACCCGGCTGGACTTCCAGCATCTGGCCGCCAGCTACGATCAGGCCCACCCGCGGGCCAAACGTAAAAAAACCTGAACGATCACGACTCGGGTTCTTTGCCCATCATGGCCTGCAGCATCTGTTGGGCATTCCAGCGGAACATGCCCAGATAGCTGTCGGCTGGTTGGCCGGGCCGATCCAGGGTATCGGCAAACAAGGTCCCACCCAGCGCCACCCCGGCCTCATCGGCCAGTTGCTGCAAGGCGCGTGAGCTGCTGCCTTGCTCCAGAAAAATAGCCCGCACATGCAGGCTGCGAATCTGCTGCAGCAGATCGGCCATGGCGCGCGCCGAGGGTTCCGCCTCGGTGGACACCCCCACCAGAGACAGAATGCGGATGCCATAGGCATCCCCCAGATAGCCAAAAGCATCGTGCGTCGTGGCCAGCACCCGCTGATCCGCCGGGATGCGCGCCAACTGGCCGCGCCACTGGGCATCCGCCTTGCGCAATTGGCGAATCAGGGCATCGGCCCGCGCAAAATATGCGGAGGCATGCGCAGGATCGGCCTGTGCCAGGCCTTGGGCGATATTTTGCACATACTGCACGCCATTGGCCAGAGATTGCCAGGCATGTGGGTCGACGCTGCCTGCCGGGTGCGCACCGGACGCATCGATAGGCCTGCCATCCTGTTGATCCTGATCATCATGGGCCACCCCCAGCCGGCGCGGCACCACGCCCTGCGACGCAAGCACAGTATCCCCCCGAAAGCCGGAGGCCTCCAGCAGGCGCGGCAGCCAGGCCTCGAAACCCAGGCCGTTGACCACCAGCACCTGGGCCGCCCCCAATGCCTGGGCATCGCGCGGGCCTGGTTCGAAGGCATGGGCATCGCGCAAGGGCCCGACCAGCACGTCCAGGCGGATATCCTCCCCGCCGACCTCGCGCACCAGGTCGGCGAGTATCGAAAACGAAGCCACGACGCGCAGCGGCGCAGCAGGAGGCGTGGACTGCGCCGATATGGCCTCCTGCAGCACAGCAGGCTGCGACGACTGCGCCTGCGCGGGCAGCGTCAGGGTAAACAGCAAAGCCAGCAGCAGCCCCACCAAGGGGGAACCGATTGAAATCCTAAACTTCATCGCGCTTTCTCCAGGGATTGCGATAGTTGAGTCCGCCGCGCACGCGACCGGCGCAGGGCCTGCAGCAGCCCGCCATGGGGCCCCAGCCCCACCGAGACAAAATGCACGACTCCGGCAGCCAAAATAATGGAAGGCGAAGCCGCCAGATCCAGGTAGTACGACATCAACAGCCCGGCATAAGAGGCCAGTGCCCCCAGAATCGCCGCCAGCACCATCTGCCCGCCCACCGACCGGACCCAGAAGCGTGCCGCCGTGGCCGGCAACATCATGATGCCCACCACCATCAGCGTCCCCAGCACCTGAAATCCCGCCACCAGATTCAGCACCAGCAGCAGCAGGAAACCCATATGCGCCCAGGCGCCTGCACGGCCCTCGGCCCGCAGGAACAAAGGGTCCAGGCATTCGGCCACCAGCACCCGGAACATGGCCGCCAGGGTCAACAAGGTAATGCTGCTGACCAACGTGACCAGCACCAGTGCCGCAGAGCTGAGGCCCAGCACCGTGCCAAACAGCACGTGCATCAGGTCCAGATTCGTCCCTTTGAGCGAAACCAGCAACACCCCCAGCCCCAAGGACACCAGGTAAAAGGCCGCAAAGCTGGCATCTTCGCGCAGCGGGGTCAGGCGCGACACCAGGCCCGCCAACAAGGCCACGATGATGCCCGTCAGCAGCCCGCCGATGGTCATGGCCGTCATGGACAGCCCCGCCGTCAGAAAACCGACCGCCACCCCCGGCAAGATGGCATGCGCCATGGCATCACCCATCAGGCTCAAGCGCCGCAGCACCAGAAACACCCCCAGCGGCCCGGCGGCAAACGCCAAGGCCCAGGACCCCGCCAAGGCCCGGCGCATGAAGCCGAAATCAATGAACGGCTGCACCAGAAAGTCCCATAGCCCCATCATGCCATCCCCCCCACGCACAAGTGGCGGGCCAAATGCAGGTTGGCAGGACTGAGTACGCGATCCGTCGGCCCCCAGTCCACCACCTGCCCCCCGAGCAGCAAGGCTTCCGGAAAATGCTGGCGCACCATGTCCAGATCGTGCAGCACCGCCACGATGGTGCGCCCCTGGCCATGCCACGCATGCAGCAAAGCCAACAAATCATCCGTGGTGGCACGGTCCACGGCGGCAAATGGCTCGTCCAGGAGAATCACCTGCGCATCGCGCAGCATCAACCGGGCAAACAAAGCCCGTTGCAGTTGCCCCCCCGACAAGGTATCCACGGGCTGACGGCCGAACCCGGCCAGGCCCACGGCCTCCAGTGCGGCCTCGACAGCCTCCAGGCCAGCGGCGTCCATGCCGCGCCAGGCGCCCAGATGGTGCCAGGCCCCCAGGGCAACCAGGTCGAACGTGCTGATGGGAAAGCTGAGATCCAGCTCGGCCGACTGCGGCAGGCACACCAGGCTGCGCGCCAGATCCGGGCGGATGCACACCTGCCCCCGCAGGGGACTGAGCCGCCCTTCCAGGGATTTCAGCAAGGTGGATTTACCCGCCCCGTTCGGCCCCACCAGCGCGGTCAGCGACCCTTGCGTGAAATGGCCGCTGACATCGCGCAAAGCAATGCGGTCGTGCCAGCCCAACCAGACCTGCCGCAGCTCGATGGCAGGTGCAACACCGGATTGCTGGCCAGCACCCGACTGCCCTGCGGATGCCGCCCCCCCTACCACCATTGCAAAGCCCAGCCGGTCAGCAGCCACAAAAGCAGCACGACCACGGCCGCACGCCGCATGCGCTGGGCCGCCGACAACAATAAGGAAGATCCCCGATAACGATCGGAGCGAGGGGAAAATGGCGGCATGGAGGCCTGTATGCGCGAAAAAGAATTGTTATGTTATAACATAACCATCATGACAGCCCATACACATTGTGCGACGGCCATCTCCCGACAACTGCAAACGGCCCAGGCCCTGTGCGAACAGCGCGGTATCCGCCTGACCCCTTTGCGTCAGTTGGTCCTGGAGACCCTGCTGCGCCACCCCGGCAGCATGAAGGCCTACGAACTACTGGATGCGCTACGCGTCGCCCAGCCCGGTGCCGCGCCGCCCACGGTCTACCGCGCCCTGGATTTTCTGACCGAACAAGGCCTGATCCACCGCCTGGATGCCATCAGCGCCTGGAGCGCCTGCAGCGACGCAGGGGGCGAACCCCACGACCTGCTGATCGTCTGCACCCGCTGCGGCAGTGTGGCTGAACTCAGCGACCCCGATCTTAGTCAGCGCCTGGCGGATTGCGTGGCCCAGGCGGGCTTTACCCTGGCCGGCCACGAAACCGAGCTGCGCGCCATCTGCACGCGGTGCCAAGCGACAAGTTTGCCCTAAACCCCGGCCTATGATGTAATCGCATGCTGTCTCTTTTCTATTTGGCAAGTACCAAGCGCAATAGACCACAGAGACAGCACACCCAGAGGTCTTATCCATGAATGCCGCAAACCAAGACAAATCCATTGACTCCATGATCCCCGTCACTGTCCTGACCGGATTTCTGGGGGCGGGTAAAACCACCTTGCTGCGCCGCATCCTGACCGAATTCCACGGCCAGCGCATCGCCGTCATCGAGAACGAATTCGGCGAAGAAAACATCGATAATGACGTGCTGGTACAAGACCGCGACGAACAGATCATCGAACTCTCGAACGGCTGCGTCTGCTGCACCGTGCGCGGCGACCTGATCCGCACCCTGAACGACCTGGCCAGCCGTCGGCAGGCCGGCGCCATCCAGTTCGACCGCGTCATCATCGAGACCACCGGCATGGCCAACCCCGGCCCAGTGTGCCAGACCTTCTTCATGGATGACGACATCGCCGAGGCCTACCGGCTGGACGCCGTCATCACGGTGGTGGATGCCAAACACGGTATGGCCACCCTGGATCGCCAGGAAGAAGCCCAGCGCCAGGTAGGCTTTGCCGACCGCATCCTGATCTCCAAAAAAGACCTGGTCAACGAGGCCGACTACGAAGCCCTGCGCTCGCGGCTGATTCATATCAACCCCCGCGCCTCGATTACGTCCGTGCATTTCGGCGAGACCGACCTGAACACCCTGCTGGATGTCAGCGGCTTCGACCTGGATGCCATCCTCGATATCGACCCGGAATTTCTGGCCGACCAGGACGAGCACGCCCACGCGCACCATGACCACCACGATCATGAGCACGACGACGAAGACGGCCACCACGAATGCAGTCCCAGCTGCCATCACGATCACCATCACGCCCATCACAGCGACGAGATCGGCGCCTTCGTGTTCCGTTCCAATAAAGCTTTCGACCCGGAACGCCTGGAAGACTTTCTGGGTGGCATCGTCCAGGTCTACGGTCCGGACCTTCTACGCTACAAAGGCATCCTCTACATCAAAGGCATCAATCGCCGCATGATCTTCCAAGGTGTGCACATGATGATGGGCGCCGAACCCGGCAGCCCCTGGAAAGCCAGTGAAAAACCGAATACCCGACTGGTATTCATCGGCCGTAAACTGCCTCAAGACATCTTTACTCAGGGGCTCGAACAATGCCTGGCCTGACCACCGCCCACCCCGCACTGCCCCGCTGCATATACGGGATGCGGACGACCAGCCTCGGCACATAAAAAAGGACACAATATGGCTAGCAAATCCAGCACCAAACCATCGGCCAAGCCCCTGACAGAACAGGAACTGTTGGCAATGTCCGAACAGGACTACATGAACGATGCCCAGCTGGCCTTCTTTCGTGATCGCCTGCACCAGCTCGAACACGAAATCCTGACCAACGCAGGCGCCACCACCGAAAATCTGCGCGAAACCCAATACGTGCCTGACCCGGCCGACCGCGCCACCATCGAGGAAGAACACGCCCTGGAACTGCGTACCCGCGACCGCGAAAGAAAACTGCTGAAAAAAGTCCAGCAGTCCATCTCCCGCATCGACTCCGGCGAATACGGCTGGTGTGAAGAAACCGGCGAAGCCATTGGTGTGGCCCGTCTGCTGGCCCGTCCCACCGCCACCCTATCCCTGGAAGCCCAGGAACGGCGTGAAATGCGCCAAAAGCTGTACGGGGATTAAACAAGAGGGGCATCAAGCCCCTCTTGTTTAATCCGGCTCCACCCCCATGTTCATGCTCTTGGACCAAGAGATCACCATGGAACAATTTCACGCTACCACCATTGTCTGCGTACGCCGCGGCAATGACGTCGCCCTAGGCGGCGACGGCCAGGTCACCCTGGGCAACATCATCATCAAGGGCACCGCCCGCAAAATCCGTCGCCTGTACCACGATAAAGTCCTGGCCGGCTTTGCCGGGGCCACTGCCGACGCCTTTACCCTGCAAGAACGCTTCGAGGCCAAGCTGGAAAAACACCAGGGCCACCTGATGCGCGCAGCCGTCGAGCTGACTCGAGACTGGCGCACTGACCGCGTGCTGCGCCGCCTGGAAGCCATGCTGATCGTGGCCGACCACGAACACACCCTGATTCTGACCGGCAACGGCGACGTGCTGGAACCAGAACACGGCATTGCCGCCATTGGGTCGGGCGGGGCCTATGCGCAGTCTGCTGCGCGCGCCCTGCTGGATGCCACCGACATGACGCCCGCCGAAATCGTCAAAAAATCCCTGGAAATCGCCGGGGAACTGTGCATCTACACCAATCTGAACCACACCGTCGAAACGCTATAAGGCCTGCCATGTCTGCCACCCCCATGACTCCAAAAGAAATTGTGTCGGAACTGGACAAGCACATTGTCGGCCAAGACAAGGCCAAGCGTTCCGTCGCCGTGGCCTTGCGCAACCGCTGGCGCCGCCAGCAGGTGGCCGAGCCCCTGCGCCATGAGATCGTCCCCAAGAACATCCTGATGATCGGCCCCACCGGCGTGGGCAAGACCGAAATCGCCCGCCGCCTGGCGCGCCTGGCGCATGCGCCCTTCATCAAGATCGAGGCCACGAAATTCACTGAAGTCGGCTATGTGGGCCGCGATGTGGATACCATTGTGCGCGATCTGGTCGAAGTCGCCGTCAAGCAAACCCGGGAAACCGAAATGCGCCGGGTCCGCACCCAGGCCGAGGACGCAGCCGAAGACCGCATCCTGGATGTGTTGCTGCCCCCGCCGCGCAACGCCCACGGAGAACCCGAGCGCGAGGAAAACGACACGCGCCAAAAATTCCGCAAGCGCCTGCGCGAAGGCCGACTGGACGACACCATGATCGACATCGAGATCGCCCAGGCCCCGGCCCACATGGAAATCATGGCCCCTCCCGGCATGGAGGAAATGACCGAGCAACTGCGCGGCATGTTCGCCGGCCTGTCCCAGGGCAAAACAAAATCCCGCAAGCTGTCCGTCAAGGAAGCCTTTCGCCTGCTGTGCGAAGAAGAAGCCGCCCGCCGCGTCAACGAAGACGATTTGCGCACCCAGGCAGTCACGCTGGTCGAGCAGCATGGCATTGTGTTTCTGGACGAAATCGACAAAATCGCCACCCGCCAGGAAACCGGCGGATCGGACGTATCGCGCCAGGGGGTGCAGCGCGATCTGCTGCCGTTGGTCGAAGGCACCACCGTCAACACAAAATACGGTATGGTCCGGACCGACCACATCCTGTTCATTGCTTCCGGCGCTTTTCACCTGTCGCGGCCTTCAGATCTGATCCCCGAACTACAGGGCCGGTTCCCCATCCGGGTCGAACTCGATTCCCTGAGCACTGAGGACTTCGTGCACATCCTCAGTTCGACGGATGCCTCGCTGACCAAGCAATACTGCGCCTTGATGGCCACCGAGGATGTGATCCTGGACTTCACCGACAGCGGCATCCGCCGCCTGGCCGAGCTGGCCTTCGAAGTCAACGAACGCAACGAGAACATCGGCGCCCGACGGCTGTATACCATCATGGAAAAACTGCTGGAAGACCTGTCGTTCGATGCGTCGAACCCTGGCGAGCAAGCCGTGGTCATCGACACCGACTATGTCAACGAAAAACTCGCGGAAACCGTCGGCAGCCAGGATCTGGCCCGCTACGTGCTGTAATTCATTGCTTTTTCAGGGCCACGATCTGGTACTGATTGTTGGCCCGCTGGGCCGTAAACGTCACCTGGTCGCCCACGGCGATACCAACCAGCAAAGCCGGGTCCAGGTGATACACCAGCGTCATGGCAGGCAGGTCGAGCTTGGAAATAGACCCATGGCGGATAGCGATCTTGCCCTCGGCGGGCGTCAGGCGCACAACCTGCCCGCTGGCCTGCGCCTGCACGGGCATTTCCTGCGCCACCACCGACGCAGGCAATGCCACCGCCGCCAGCACCAGCGCAGCCCCCTGATAGGCATGAAAACGCATGCGATACACTCCTGTCTGATTCTTATCCAGCATCCTGCCCGACAAGCGGGGCCGAGAATGCCATCATCGTCACTGTCCAGCATAACGCGAAATCGAGTTCATCTTGCCTATCCCCATCTCTGGTTACACCCTAAGACCCGCCACGGAATCTGACATCCCCGCCATCCACGATCTGATGATGGAAATGGCGGTCTTTGAAAAATTGACCGATATATTCAAGGCCAGCCACGCCAGCCTGCAGGCCAGTTTTTTTGGCCCGCAACCTGCGGCGCACGCCTTGGTCATCACCACCGAAGCAGCGCCAGATACGCCCATCGCCTACATCATGTGGTTTCATAACTACTCCAGCTTTCTGGACCGCCGTGGTCTCTATCTGGAGGACGTCTATATCTCGCCCGCGCACCGGGGTCGGGGCCTGGGCGGCTGGGTCTTGAAGCACCTGGCAGCCATGGCGGTGGAACTGGGCTGCGGCCGTTTTGAATGGGTGGTACTGGACTGGAACCAGAACGCCATCGACTTCTACAAACACCACGGCGCTGAGATCCTGGAGGATTGGCGCGTCGTGCGGATAACCGGCGATGCACTGCAACGCCTGGCTAGCCAAGACTGACCGGAGCCATCCATGTCCCTACGCGTTTCCATTGTCACGACCCGCACTGGGGATGACGGCACCACAGGCCTGGGTGACAAGACCCGGGTGCCCAAGGACGCCCCACGCATTGCCGCACTGGGCGACGTGGACGAATTGAACAGCGCGATTGGCGTGTGGCGCACCCATGCGCTGCCGGATGACGTAGACGCATTGCTCAAACGCATCCAGCATGACTTGTTCGATCTAGGCGGAGAGCTCTGCATCCCAGGCTGGACTGCCTTGTCGGACGCGCACACCCAACGCCTGGACCAGGCACTGCAACACTACAACACAGCCCTGGGGTCTTTGCAGGAATTCATTCTGCCCGGGGGCTGCCCAGCCGCCGCCCAGGCGCACGTGGCCCGAACGGTGGCCCGCCGCGCTGAACGCGCCGTAGTCACGCTGGCGCATCAAGACGCGATCAACCCGCCCGTGCTGCACTACCTGAACCGCCTGTCCGACCTCTGCTTTGTGCTGGCACGCTATCTGAACCGCGCCGCCGGTGTCGGCGATGTGCTGTGGGAACGCTAGCGCGCATCCTCGGAATGCACCTGCAGGGCCTCCAGAAACCGCGACACCATGTTGTAGGCGGCAATCGTGGCGGTCAGTTCGACCAGTTCCTGCGCTGAAAAAATCGGCTTCACGGCCGCAAACACCGCATCGGGCACCTGCACAGACAAGGTCATGGCATCGGTATACGCCAACACGGCACGCTGTGCGTCATTGAATAAAGCCTGCGGCACCTGCGGCAATACCAGGGCATCCAACTGATCCTGGCGCAGTCCCTCGCGCAGGGCAATGGGGGCATGCTGGTCAGCCTCGTAGGGCGCCCGGTTCAGGTGGGCGATACGCATAATGACCAGTTCCCGCAGGGCGCCATTCAGGCTGCTTTTTTGACGGATCGCGGTCAGATACCCCAGCCAGCCCTCGGCCACGGGGGCGCTATGCAACAACATCTGATACAGATGCAACACACTGCCGCGTTCGGCAACGATACGTTGCGCCAAGTCCGCCGCCGGACCATGGCTCAGGTCGGCATAAGGCAATCTAGCCATTTCAGTTCTCCGGGAAATAATAAGCGCCTCAAGCGGGCAGCACCTGCAAAACCGTGCGCTGCAGGCGGGCGACAATGTCGTCAATATCCGCCGCCGTGCAAATAAACGGCGGGGCCAGCAGGACATGATCCCCATGCACACCGTCGATCGTACCGCCCATGGGGTACATCATCAGGCCGTTTTCCATGGCCTGTTTTTTAAGCTTGGCATGGGTTTTCAGCGCAGGGTCGAGCACCGCCTTGGTGCCACGATCCTGCACGAATTCAACGCCGACAAACAGGCCCCGCCCCCGGATATCGCCGACATTCGGGTGCTCATCGAAGATCTCGTGCAAGCGCGCACGCAGCTGTTCGCCGCGTGCCAGCACGTTATCCAGCAAGTGGTCGCGTTCGATGATCTGCTGCACGGCCAGGGCGGCAGCGCAAGCCGTGGCGTGGCCCATATAAGTGTGACCATGCTGGAAGAATCCGCTGCCCTGGGCGATGGTGCTGTATATGTGGTGGCTGGCCAGCATAGCGCCGATCGGCTGATAGCCAGCCCCCAGCCCCTTGGCGATGGTCAGAATATCAGGAGCGACACCGTCCTCGGCGCAGGCAAACAAATGGCCCGTGCGCCCCATGCCGGACATGACCTCGTCCAGAATCAGCAGGACGCCATGGCGGTCGCAGACCTCGCGAATGCGCTGCAGATAAGTCCGCACCGGTGCCACCGCGCCCGCTGTGGCGCCCACCACGGTTTCTGCCACAAACGCCGCCACCCGCCCCGGCCCCACCGACTGAATCATGGCGTCCAGCTCGTCGGCCAGACGCTGGGCATAGGCTTCCTCGCTCTCATCGGCGCGCTGATCGCGATAGGCATAACAGGGCGACACATGGTGCGCAGGCACCAGCAAGGGCAGGAACTGCTGGCGCCGCCAGGCATTGCCGCCAATGGCCAAGGCACCTAACGTATTGCCGTGATAGCTTTGGCGGCGGGCGATGAACTGGCTGCGCTCGGGCTCGCCTTTTTCCACAAAATACTGACGGGCCAGCTTCAGCGCGGCCTCGACAGCCTCGGACCCCCCGGAAACGAAATACACATGCTCCAGCCCCTCTGGCGCACGCTGCGCCAGAAAATCCGCCAAGTCTTCACAGGCCTGGGTCGTAAAGAACGACGAATGCGCATAGGCCACCTGATCGAGCTGGGCCTTGATGGCAGCAATCACCTCTGGATGACCATGCCCCAGGCAGGAAACAGCCGCGCCGCCCGACGCATCCAGATAGGCACGGCCGTCCTCGTCAAACAGGGAAATCCCCTGCCCGCGCACGGCACGTTTCAGCGTATGCTGGGGATTACGATGAAATACATGGGTCATATCTGATCTCTTGGCTTGCATGGCAGCCCTAAAATATTACTCAACAAGCGTTTCTAATATCATATATCATGAAACACTTAGATCAAACCTATTCCAGTCATCCGTATCGGTTTCTGTCATGTCTACCCCACACTCCCCCGACGAACTGATCCAGCATATCCAGTCCCAGTTCACTGCGCTCAGCCCTCAATTCCAGGCAAGCGCACGCTATCTGATCGACCACCCAGCTCAGGTATCCACCTTGTCCGCCCGCAAGCTCGCCTTACTGGCGGGAGTGCAGCCAGCCACGCTGGTGCGACTGGCCCAGCATCTTGGATTTGCCGGCTGGGACGCCCTGAAATCTGTCTTCACCCGCGACCTGCAACAACGCCCAGGCGGCTATGCAGCGCGGGCGCAATCCTTGCTGGACAGCCCCGAACCCGACCAGGTCGCCTGGCACAATGCCATCCGCCAGCAATCCCATAACCTGCAGGCACTGGAACCTGCCAACCACCAGGCCATGCAGCGGGCGGTCCAGCATCTGATCCAGGCCGACCGTGTGCTGGTGGCCGGCTTTCGTTCATGCCACCCCCCCGCGTTCAGCCTGTATTACCTGTGCAATCTGTTTAGCCGCAATATCCAGCTACTGCATAACTCGGGCGGCACACTCAGCCTTGATCTGCACCGCCTGCAGGCCAGCGACACCGTCGTGCTGATCAGCTTTGCCCCGTATTCCCGCGAAATCCTGCAGGTCGCCCAGGCCGCCCTCGCGCATGGATGCACCGTGATGGCGCTCTGCGACAGCCAGGTCGCCCCAATCGCCCTGCAGGCCGACCACGTTCTCACTTTCCCCACGCAGGGGCATTCGTTTTTTCCATCCACCGTGGCCATCCAATCCTTGATCGAGATGCTGGCCCAACAATGGCTGGTGTGCAGCGGCGACACGGCTATCACCGCCCTGTCGCAGGCCGAAGACCATCTGCAAAATACCGGCGCCTATCTATAAATCGTCTATGTCCACCCCTACATCCTGCCCACTCTCCTGGCTCGAAGCCCACGGAACCCATTATGAAATCGGCCTGACGCTAGGACGTTGGGGGGCGTCAGCCTGCCAGCGGCACCTGCTGCAGTCGCCCGCCTGGGCGCATATCATGCAGTACCGTGGCGACGAAGCCATGGCGGCTGTCCAGGCCCTGGTACACCGCCATTTCCCTTGGATACAGCACGAACTCGCCGGCCTGGCCGATGGCCTGGGCCTGCCCTACGAGGACGTTTTTCTCTGGAACTGCCGGGGCGATCTCTGGGCGCTGGCCCCCGACGGCTGCACCACCGTGCTGGCGCCGCAGCGACTGAGCCACAACGAAGATGGCGATCCGGGTTTTGCCGGGGCTTGCGGACTGGGCTGGGTGCGGCCGATCGATGCCCCCGGTTTTGTCTCTTTTTTATATCCGGGGTCCTTGCCAGGACATACGCTGGCCGTCACCCAGGCAGGGCTGGGCATCACCGTCAACAATATCCGGGCCCGGCGCGCCCAGGCCACCGGCCTGCCGCGCATGGTGCTGACCCGGGCTGTGCTGGCCACCCAAAGCCCAGCCCAGGCCATTGCCCTGCTGCATGCGCATCCGCGCATGGGGGCATTTCACCTGGGCTTGGGTCAACCCGGCCATGCCGGTACCTACAGCGTGGAATTCAGCCAACAGGCTGTCTCCGTGCAGATAGTCCGCCAGGCGCACCAACTGCACGCGAATCACGCCATCCATGACAGCCAACAGGATCTGCCCCAGGTGATTACTGCGTCGTCGGACCAACGCCAAACCCGGGGAGACGAGCTCTTGCAACAAGACACCCCGGCGTTGGATATCCTGGCCGATACGGGCAATGCCAGCGAGCCCATCCTGCGCCTGTCGGCCAGCGATACCGACCAGGAAAACACCCTGGCCACCGCCGATATGGATTTCAGCGGCGATACGGTGCGCTGGGATGTCTATGCGCCGGGTCAGCGCACGGCGGCTTTCAGCTTTCAGGGCCTGCACCGCCTGGGCGATGACTGATCGGTTTATTTCACCCGACTGAGCATGTATTCCACGGCGGCGCGCAGGGCGGCATCGTCGGCCTTGGTGCCGCCACGGGCGGGCATGGCGCCCCTGCCCTCGGTGGCGACCGTCATCATTTCATCCATACCGCGGGCAATGATTGGTTCCCAGGCTTTTTTATTGCCCAATTTAGGGGCATTGGCCGCACCCGTACTGTGGCAGGCCACGCACGACGACTTATACAGCTTTTCACCCTGCTTCAGGGTGCCAGGATCGCTGGCCATGGACAGGGCAGGCATGATGGCCAGACTCAAGACAGCGATGCTCAGGGTTTTCAACATTTTTTGCTCCTAGACTGGACGTCGGCTTCTGCTTTGGGCGTCCTTGCTTCAGGCCCCACGGGCCTGTTCCTGTGAATCTGTCCCTGGCCGGTCTCTGCCTTCTTGGCAATCACCGGCCGGGACAGCAGATACTTACTGCTTCGCCGCGGTCGGGATCGGGCCGGGGGCCTGGACCTGCTTCATCAGGTCGTTATCCCACTTGCCTTCGACCTTGACGTGGCCTGCCGCACCCAATTCAAAGGCTTCGATCAGGTTGTGGTTCACGTAGGCATACACCCCAGGCTGCTTGAAGGTGTACATGGCCACCCCGGCGGCACCGCCTGGAATAAACCAGGTCTCCAGGTTCTTCAGTGGCGCATTGGCGAACTTCCCGCCATCCCAGACATAATCGCCATGACCGCCGATCAGGTGGGGCCGTGTATCGCGGTTGGCCACGGAGTGCACAAAGACCACGGTCTCGCCAACCTTGGCCGGCAAGGCGCCTTCGCCGGTCAGCGCGCCGACCTTGCCGTTGAACACCACATGCGAGGGCACCAGACCGCGCATCACGTCCACCGTATCGCCATAGCTCTCCAGCGGCGTCTCGTAAGACTTATAGTTGCCGTCCTCGTCCTTCGGGATGTAGAGGTCGAATTCGCCGATGGTGTACATCTTGTCGTAAGGCAGCTGCTTACCGTGGCCATCGGTCAGGCCTTCGCGCGGCAGCACCACCAGCGTGCCGCTCATGCCGGAGACTACGTGCCAGGGCACCATGCCTTCAGGGGCGCAGTGATACACAAAGGCACCCGTGCGGTCTGCCTTGAAGCGCAGCACGGTCTGTTCGCCGGGCTTGATGACCGTCAAACCGCCGCCGCCCAGGGCGCCGGTCGACGCGTGAAAGTCGATATTGTGTTCCAGCGTGTTCGAGGTCGGATTGATCAAGGTCAGCTGCACATAGTCGCCTTCATGCACCACCATGGTGGGGCCGGGCATCGTGCCATTAAAGGTCATGGCCTGCAGCGTGGTGCCGTTTTCCTCGTCGATCACGATTTGTTTTTCTTCTACCGTCATGGTGAATTCCACCACACGCGGCTTGGCCTTGGTGGCCTGCTCGTGTTGCATGACGTTGGGCGGCGCAACCAGCACAGGACGGATATGTTCCAACTGATCGGCGGGGTCAGCCACTGCCACACCGCCAGCCAATAAGGACGCCAGCGCCGAGGCTGCCAGACACAGACGAAATACCTTCATATACAACTCCCTTTGGTTACGTCGTTTGCTTCGACGTTTTCATCTTGTCATGCCCAGGGTTAACCCTTGTTGCGTTAGATCAAACTCGTTCAGACAAGATTCAGGTGTTGTCAAAAATGCTTGATATGGCGCAATTTTGGGCAAACAATCAGAGAGCCGAAGCCCTCTGAGGTTCTAAGCATCGCGCACCAGGCGAAAGCCCAGGTTGGCGGGCGGCAGGCCAATGGAACAAGCCCCATTGCGGGGGTCCCGGATGAAATCCGGCATGGCGGCGATATGGGCGCCCGCCAGAATGCGCACGCTGCAGTTTTCCCGTGGCGCCAAGGGCAAGGCGCCAACGCTATGGCTGGCAAAACACGTATTGGTCCATTCCCAGACATTGCCGCCCATATCGCTGATACCCAGCGCATTCATCCCAAAATGTCCAAAGACCTGAGCTGGCTTGACGCGACCTCGACGGCGCACGATTTCGCGCTCGTATTCGGCCAGCCAGCGCACCGCTGGGTCCTGGGGGTCCGAGGGCAGCGCCCCCTCTTCGCGATAGCGATCGGCAGCGGCACGCACCCACTCGGCGTAATCCGGCAAGCGCCAGGCCTGCCCGGTTTCTTTGGATAGCCAGTCGGCATACGCCGTGGCGTCCGCCCAACTGACCCCCACTGCGGGCAAGTCCGGGGACACCAATTGGCGGAAACCCTTGTCCAGCCGCTTGCATGCGCCAGCCTGTACGCAACGGGCATATTCAGCCTGACTGACTTGACGGCGCATGATGACGCGCCCATCAGCCAACTGCCCTTGAATCCGGGGCGCATCCACAGGACTCCCCTGATTCAGGAATTCACCGGCGGCCTGATAGGTGAACGTGCCGCCAGGAATCGGGATGACCTCGATCACGGGCGCAGCAGGGCCGCCACTGGCAAGCACCGCCCCCGATGCAGCCGCCAGCAGGAACGCGCACAGAACGGGGTGAAATAGACGAGAAACGGATCGGGCAACAGACATAGAGGCACCTCATGAGGACCTCTCTATTGAACGTTGAACAGGGTTTACCCGTATTGAGGCGTATCAAACAGCCTGCCAACGCGTCATGAAATGGCGTGCCAGCTGCTTGCCCACCGTGACCACATCCGCCGTCACGCCACAGGCGCGCAGATCCACGGTCTGCAGACCCGCATAACCGCAGGGATTGATGCCGGAAAATGGCGTCAAGTCCATGGCGACGTTCAGGGCCACCCCATGATAGGCGCAACCTCGGCGGACTTTGATCCCCAGGGCGGCGATCTTGGCCAGGGCATCGCCCTGGGGCTGCAGCAGGGCCGACTGTGGCACATAAATGCCTGGCGCACCGGGCTTGCGGCAGGCCTGAGGCAGCCCCAAATCCGTCAGCACCGCCAGCACGGATTGCTCCAGCAGGGCCACAAAATCACGCACGAACAGTCCACGACGGCGCAAATCGAGCAGGGTATACAGCACCACCTGGCCGGGCCCATGGTAGGTGACCTGCCCCCCCCGGTTGCAATGCACCACCGGGATGCCGTGCGGGTTGAGAATGTGGGATTCCAACCCCGCCTGACCTAAAGTATAGACAGGCGCGTGCTCGACCAGCCAGAGCTCGTCAGGCGTATCAGGCTGGCGCTGCTCGGTGAAGTCCTGCATGGCCTGCCAGATCGGCAGGTATGGCGCAGGACGATCCAGACAACGCAACAACATGACGACCTATCCTAGAGTCCTAGAGCACCACAGAGACCAGCTCGTGACCATGCAAGGCCCGATACAAGGCGTCAAGCTGCTCGCGCGAGGTGACGTGCACGGTTAGCGTCAAGCCCAGGTAATTGCCGCTGTTGCTGGGGCGTACTTCAATAGAGCCTGCATCAAAGCCCGGATCAAAACCACGTGCGATGTCCGCCATGGCGGGCAAGAAAGCATCGTGCGCGCGTCCCATGACCTTGATGGGAAAGTCGCAGGGATACTGGATAAGAGAATCCTCAGGCAGGATTTCCGACATGCCGCGCCCCTATTCGAACATCAGGCGGACCTTATCCACCAGACGACCAAAAAATCCGGCCTCGGGCACCGACTGCATGACCAGCAAGGGGACGTCCTTCAGGGGCTTGCCATCCAATGACGCCAGCAGGGTGCCAGCCTTATTGCCCTCGGTCAGAGGCGCCATCAGCGGCTGGGTATAGCGGGCCTCGGTTTTGATATTGTCGGCCTGACCGCGCGGCACCGTGACCCACAGGGTTTTTTCCACCCCCAGGTCCGCCGTATCGATTTCGCCTTCCCAGACACGCGCCGCCACGGCGGGGGTGCCCTGGTCCAGAAGCTTGACCGTATCGAAGTTCTTGAAGCTCCAGTTCAGAAGCTTCAAGCTGCTTTCAGTACGGACGGCATCGCTGCCGGCACCGACGATGACAGACACCACCCGACGGCCATCCCGCAAGGCCGTGGCCACCAGGCAATAGCCCGCCGACTGGGTATGGCCAGTCTTCAGGCCGTCAACGGTCTCGTCGGCCCACAGCAGCCGATTGCGGTTGCTTTGCTTGATTTTGTTGTAGGTGAATTCTTTTTGGCTATCGTAGTGACGATATTGGGGAAACGCCTGGACCAGGGCGCGCGACAGCACGGCCAGGTCTTCGACAGTGGTCGTGTGATCAGGGTCGGGCAGGCCGGTGGAATTGACGAAATGGGTGCCGTTCATCCCCAGCGCCTTGGCCTGCTGATTCATCAGGGCGGCAAAGGCGGATTCGCTGCCCGCCACGGCTTCGGCCAGCGCCACTGTGGCATCGTTGCCCGACTGCACCAACATGCCCTGCAGCAGTTCATCCACCGTGACTTCGGACTTGGGGTCGATGAACATGCGCGAGCCCTCGGTCTTCCAGGCTTTCTCGGACACATGGATTTTTTGGTCGAGCTTCAGGCGACCACTTTCCAGCGCCTGAAAAATCACGTAGGCCGACATGATTTTAGTGAGCGAGGCCGGCTCGACCGCCATCGTGGGGTTTTGTGCGGCAATGATCTGTCCGCTGGTGGCATCCAGGGTCAGCCAGGCCTTTGCGGCCAGTGTCGGCGCGGGAATATTGGACAGTGCGCTGACCCCCACGGCGGCGGGTGGCGCAGCAGTTTCGGCGGCCACTTGCGCATCAGGCTGGGCAGGCGCGTCTGCGGACCAGGCAGCCCCGGGGACCAGCAAGGCCAGGCTAAGCGCCAATGGTGCCAGGCGAAAACGACATAGGGTTGGCAAAGGAAGGCTCATGGGCGTCATTGAATGAGGGAGTTGAAACAGGCGTGAGGCCCATTATAGGCAGGCTGTCCAGGGACAATTCCCATGCCTGTGTCTGAAATCGAGACAAAACGCAAAAAACTGCAACCTTGCGGCCCGGCTGACATGCCGAAATCGGCGGATCAGGCGGAAGCCAGTCCAGCCAGATGGGCCTGGACAATCTGGCGCAGCAGCAAGAGCTTGCCATGGAAGAAATGCCCCGCATCCGGGATCACCGTCAGGGGCAACTGATGCGTCCGGGCAAAGTCCATCCCCTCGGACAGCGGCACGACCTCGTCGTGCTCGCCATGGATCATCAATGTGTCGGGCGGCATCGCCAAAGGCCGATAGCGAAAGCGCTCTACCGCACAACCGATCAGCATGAGCCGCGTCGGCAGGGACTGGTTCTGGTCCGCGAGTTCTGCATACAATTGGGCGGCTACGGCCGATCCAAAGGAGAACCCCGCCAACACCCAGGGCGCCTGAGCCAGCTGCGGCCAGGTCTGTGCAATATGCTGGACACAGGCCTGCATATCGGCAGTCTCGCCCACCGCCTGGTCGAACTCTCCGGAGGATTCGCCCACCCCCCTGAAGTTTGGCCGGATGGCCATCAGGCCGTTTTGGACACAGGTGCGCGCCACCGTCGTGACGATCTTATTATCCCGGGTGCCACCATGCAGCGGGTGCGGATGCAGCACCAGCGCCCAGCCAACAGGTGACTGCTCGGGGTAGTCCACGGTATATTCAACCGTACCGGACAAACCCTGAAAAGTGGATTGTTTGGTCAGCAAACTCATGATCCGGATTTCCAATCAAATTTTCAACCCCCATTCTAACCATATGACAGGTCCTGATTCCGGCCCCTGCCCAGTGCTGCTTGATCCCGCCGACATGACGACGGCGTTGCGGGCTGCCCTCCCCCAGTTTCGCCAGATTGACTGGAAAACCGAGACCAGCTCCACCAATGCGGATCTGATCAACCGCGCCCGCTGGTCGGTAGACGATCCCGGCCAGACAGCACGGCCCTGGCTGCTGGGCACGCACCTGCAGCTCCACGGCCGAGGCCGGGCCGGGCGCACCTGGCAAAACCGGGTGGGGTCCAACCTGATGTTCTCCTGCGCCTTTGATGTGTTCTTGCCGACACGCCAGCTATCCACGCTGGCGCCGCTGATCGGCATGGTCACTTGCCAGGCGCTGCGCCAGCACCTGGATGCTCCCCAGCAATCACGCCTGAACATGAAATGGCCCAATGACCTGCAATGGGACCAGGCCAAACTGGCCGGCATACTCATCGAATCCACCCGCGCCGGGATGGCCCAAGCCGCCGACCACCACCTGATCATTATTGGCATGGGGCTGAATCTGCTGGATGCCCGCGCCCTGTCCCAATCGCTGAATCGCCGTATCGCCGACTGGGCCGGCATCACGGCACAGGACCGCGTAGCCGTCCAGACCCCGATCACCAGCCTGGTGGTCAGCGCTGCCCAGGCTTGGTATCAGGCCCTGAACAACGTCACTGCCTATGGGTTCATGGATCTGCCCAGCAGCTATACCGAGGTCGACGCGCTGGCAGGCCAGGCCATCGACGTCTTCGATGACGGCAAGCTCCTGCATACCGGCGTGGCCTGCGGCATCGATGCGTCAGGCCAGTTGCTGCTGCGCAATGCACGCGGCACCCAGGCGATTTCCGTGGGTGAAATCTCTGTGCGCCTGCACCAATGATGCTGCTGATCGATGCGGGCAATACCCGGGCCAAATTCGCCTGGCAGGCAACCGCCACATCCCCACGCACCCCTGCCCGGACGCTGGATTACAGCGGCCTGCCGGATTTGGCCCGCCAGGCGCCCGGTCGCCCCAGCCAGATACTGGCCTCCAATGTCGCCGGGGCCGATGTGGCCGCGCGCATCCAACTGGCCTGCCATCAGGCCTGGGGGCTGCCGATCCGCTGGTGTACGCCCCGCGACGGGCAAGACAGGCTGCACAATATCTACGCCGATCCTGACCGCATGGGGGCTGATCGCTGGCTGGGATTGCTGGGATTGCTCTCGCACCTGCGGGACAGCCCCGCCTGGCAACAGGGCCAGCCTGCCCTGCTGGCCAGCTTCGGCACAGCCACCACCCTGGATGCCTTGATGCCTGCCACCCATGCCGGCCTGCCGGAATTTATCGGCGGCTTGATTCTGCCAGGCCCTTATCTGATGGCCCAAAGCCTGGCGCAGGGCACCGCCCAGCTCCCCTTGGCAGATGGCCAGCCCATGGATTTTCCACACAACACCCATGATGCCATCGCCAGCGGCATTGCCGCTGCCCAGGCGGGCGCCCTGCTACACCAATGGCACTGCCTGCGGCGGCACGCCAATGGCCGAGCACCCCTGGTATTTTGCTGTGGCGGCGGCTGGCCGCTGATCCGCAACGTGGCGCAAGCCGACCTGAATCAGGCACTGCAGGCGCTGCAGCGGCCCGCCTGGACGATTCCCACGCTGGACAGCCCCGTCCTGGATGGACTGGCCAGCCTGACCAGCCCGTCAAGTTGATATACTGTCCACCGCACCTTCCCGGCTACCGGACTCCATCATGCGCTTCCTGCTGACCCTTGCCGTCATTGCCAATCTGGCGCTACTGGCCTATGGCCAGGGTTTTTTTCGGCCCTCCTCCCGCCGAAGAAGGGCGTACACCCCGTCCCCTGTCGCAGCGCAGCCAACAAGCACTGGTGCCTGGCATCCCTCTACCTCCAGAATTCACCACACGATGAAACCCATACGCAAAGCTGTCTTTCCGGTGGCTGGCCTAGGCACGCGCTTCCTGCCGGCCACTAAGGCCATGCCCAAGGAAATGCTGCCTATCGTCGATAAGCCCTTGATCCAATATGCCGTCGAGGAAGCCCTGGCTGCAGGCATCACCGAGCTGATCTTTATCACTGGCCGCAACAAACGCGCCATCGAAGATCACTTCGACCGCGCCCCAGAGCTAGAGTCCGAATTGCAGGCCAAAGGAAAACAGGCCCTGCTGGATTGCGTACAAACGATTCTTCCCCCGCACGTGCACTGCATCTACACCCGCCAATCCCAGGCGCTGGGGCTGGGCCACGCGGTACTGTGCGCCGCCCCCATCGTGGGCAACGAGCCCTTTGCCGTGCTGCTGGCCGATGACTTGTTGGACGCCGATATCGCCGTCACCCGCCAACTGGTGGATGCCGCCCACCAGCACAACGGCAGCGTGCTGGCCATCCAGGAAATCGATCCCCGGGATTCTCGCAAATACGGCATGGTGGCGGGCACCCCTGTCGATGCCCGCAACACGCGGGTCGATCACATCGTCGAAAAACCCGCCCCCCAGGACGCGCCATCCAATCAAGCAGTCGTCGGACGCTACGTGCTGGAACCCGAAATCTTCGATTTTTTGCGGCTGACACAAGCAGGAGTAGGCCAGGAAATCCAGCTGACAGACGCGATTTCGGCCATGCTCACACAGCGCCCCGTCTTTGCCCATCGCTACCAGGGCGAGCGCTACGACTGCGGCAGCAAAGAAGGATTTTTTGAAGCCACCATTGCCTTAGGCCAGAAATACCACGGCCTGCAAATCCCGACTAAATAACAGCCTGAGGCAGCAAGGCCTCGATGCCATCCAGCACGCGGGCAACCGCGCCGCGATGCTGACCGACCCAGTATTGCCCGGCGGCCCCCACCCGGGCTAGTTCGGCCGGGTCCTCCAGCCACTGCAGAGCTTGGCGCACCGCATGGTCCGCATCCCTGACCTGCACCAAGGCACCAGCCACCAAGGCATCGGCCACGGCCTGCTGGAAATTAGCCACATGCGGCCCCACGATCACGGGACAGCCCAGGGCGCAGGCTTCGATGAAATTCTGCCCCCCCAGGGGTGCAAAGCTGCCGCCCACAATGGCCACCTGGCTGCAGGCGTAATACCAGGGCATTTCACCCAGCGTATCCCCCAGCAACACAGCGGCCTCTTGGCAAGCAGCCAGCGCTGAACTGCTGCCATCGCCCAACGACAAGAGCTGCGATCGACGCACATAGGGCAGGCCCGCAGCGGCCAACTGATCCGCCGCCTGCTCGAAACGTTGCGGGTGGCGGGGAATCAGCAGAAACAAAATCGGCGCACCCGACAGATCCGCATGGGGCCGGGTACCCAGGTAGTGGACCAGAGCGCGAATGAAATCGGCGTCCTCGCCTTCTCTGGTACTGGCCACGGCCACGATCCGCCGCTCCAATCGGGCGGAAAACGCCCGTCCCCGGACAACCTTGTCCTGATCCAGCAAGAGATCAAATTTGAAATTTCCCGACACGCTGACATCGCGGGCGCCCAGTTGCTGCAGGCGCTGCGCATCCGCCAGCGACTGCGCATAGACACGCGTCAGGCCACGATAGGTCTGGCGCATCACCCCCCCCCATCGCAAGGTACTTTGCAGGGATGCCTGCGACAGACGTGCGCTGGCCAGCACCAGCGGGATACCGGCCTGCTGCGCGCCATGCACCAGATTGGGCCAAAGCTCGCGCTCGATCAAGACCCCCAAGGCAGGCTGATGGTGACGCAAGAACCGGCGCACCGCCCCCGGAAAATCATAGGGCAGCCACGCCTGGCGCAGCGCACCCTGGGCGATTTCAGACGCATAGACACGCTGCCCCTCGGCCCGGCCCGACGCGGTCAGGTGGGTCAAGAGCACGCAATGACCGCGTGCCAGCAAGGCCTGGATCAGGGGCTGCGCCGCCCGGGTCTCGCCCAGGCTGACGGCATGGACCCAGACGCAGCCCGACTGGGGCTGGGGCGCAGCCCCGTACCAACCGAAACGGCGGGCGCCCAGGACCTCCCAGTGGCCGCCTGCCCGGTGCGCCCGCAGCCCCATCCAGGCCAACAACAAGGGTGACAGCAGGCGCAGCAGCCAGGAATAGAGATGGCGGCTCATGGACATCCCGACGCCTGGCCTAGCGGATCGCAGGCGGTACTCAGCGCCTCGTCGATGGCTGCGATGACGCGACCCGCATCTGGCTCTTGTCCGCGCTCGCCCAGGCTGGCGGTATAGGCCGATCCCTGCAGCGGCGTACGCACCGGAGTAGAGGCCTTGTAAATACCAATGGTGGGTCGTCCCAGGCCCGCACTGAGATGCGTCAAGCCGCTATCCAGCCCAACCATCAGACGTGCCTGGGCCAGGTGATCGGCAACTTGGCGCAGCCCCAACTTAGGCAGGACCTCGGCCTGGTTACGCCCCTGGATGAGCGCCTGGGCACGGGCCTGCTCAGCCTCATTGCCGGCCAGCAGGCGCAAGCCCAACCCCTGCCCCTGAAGATGATCGAAGACTCGCTGCCAGTGCTCCGTCGGCCAGAGCTTATCGTCGCGGCTGGCCGAGGGCATGATCAGGGCAACAGGCTGGATCTCGACCCCGTCCGTGATGGCCTGCAGGCCAAAATCCGGTGGCCCCTGCAGCGCATAGCCGAAAGCCGCTGCCGCCAGCGTGCGTTGGCGGATGATGGCGGGCTGCCAGAACTCCACCCGATGCCGCACGTCATAGAACAGCGAAGCCAGTGGTTCGCGGGCGGATTTCCAGTCCAGGCCATGACGCCGCCCGTGGGCCTGACGCACCAGCCAGACGGACTTCAACAAGGCCTGCATATCCAGAATGACATCGTAGCGGCGCCCGGCCAGCAAAAGGCGCAAGGCAGCGCGCTCCTGGCGGGTCTGAGGGTCCCACCAATGCTTGCGCCAGCGTCGGTGCGCCACCGGGATGACCTCGTGTACCGCCGGATGCCAGGCGGGTATTTCGGCAAAGGATTCCTCGGCAATCCAGTCGATCTGCGCGCCCGCCACATGTCGGGCAATATCGCTGATCGCCGGCAGCATATGCACCAGATCCCCCAGCGAGGACGTGCGAACGATTAGGATACGTGTCATCATGGCGCGATTATAGGCGTCAGAAACCCTGATCGGAGACCATCATGACCTGTTACGCCCTGGGGGAACTAACCCCACATATCGATCCAAGCGCCTACGTCGCCCCCGAAGCCACCATTATCGGTGCGGCCACCCTAGAGGCCGGCACCAGCGTCTGGGCGGGGGCTGTCATCCGGGCCGACAACGAGCCCATCACCATCGGCGAACAGTCCAATATCCAGGAGGGCGCCGTCCTGCACGTAGACGCTGGACAGCCTCTCACGATAGGCCGTCAGGTCACCGTCGGCCACCAGGCCATGCTGCATGGCTGCACGGTCCACGATGGCGCGCTCATTGGCATTCAAGCTGTGATTCTGAACGGTGCGGTCATTGGCGAACACTGCCTAGTCGGGGCCGGCGCCCTGGTGACCGAAGGCAAGGTCTTCCCGCCGCGTTCATTGATTCTGGGTTCGCCCGCCAAGGTCGTACGCACCTTGTCCGACGCCGAGGTCGCGCATCTGCAGCACAGCGCCCAAGACTACGCCGCCCGCGCCGCCCACTACAAAGACACCCTGCGCGCACTGTAAAACAGCACCCGGCTAGGCGCGCCTGCAACAAGCCGCATATAGCCGGGCATAGGCATCAACCATGGCCGGCACCGAATACACCCGCGCCACATGGGCCTGCGCCCGCTGTGCCATGGCCCGCGCCACATCGGGATGGCGCAACAGCCAGCCGATCCGCCGGGCCAAGGCCTGGGGATCGCCCGCAGGCACCAGCAGGCCACGGTCAGGCTCCAGGATCTCCGGATGGCCGCCCACCGCCGTGGCCACCACCGGCACGCCTGCCAGGCACGCATCCAGCACGCTGGTCCCCAGCGCTTCAGCCAAAGAGCTGCTGACGTAGACATCCGCCAAGGATAGATAATCCCCCACCTGGGCCTGAAACCCCTGGAAGCGGTAATGGTCCTGCAAGCCCAGGGCCTGAACCTCTGCGTGGGCAGCCTGTGTGGCCGTGCCATCCGCCCCGCAATGCACACAAAGCAGACCTGGATAGTCCACCCGCAGATGGTCCACGGCGCGGATCAGAGTCAGTGGATCTTTTTCAGGGCTGAGCGCCGCCGTCGTCAGCAAAACGGGGCCTCGCCCCAGGGGGGCGGGCGTCCGACCCGCCGACGGGGCCTCATCCGTGGAGACCAGCCCCAGTTGCATGCACAAGGCACGCGTCCGGTCAGGATCAGCCACCCAGGGCTGTACGGCGCTGGGGATCACACAAACCTCCAGGCCCAGCGCCCTGGGCGTAGCGGCGGCGGCCTGGCTGATGGCCACCAGCGCATCGGCACGCGACCATTTCCAGCGCTGGCGCTGCGCATGACCGGGTTTATCGAAGGCCGTGCGCCGGGTGAACACCAGGGCCGCCGACAAGACCGGCCGCAAGACCGCCAGCAGACTCATGGCCTGAGCAGTCTGGGCATGCATAATGTCATAGGCGCGGCGCTGCGACAGCAATAAGCGCACCAGCGCCGCGCTGCCGGCGCAATCGAATACGGAAATCCCGGCGGCCCGGGCGCGCTGGGCCAATGGCGCATCCGTGCGCGCAGCCAAGGCCACCGCATGGCCAGCCGCCTGCAAGCCCTGCAAGGAAAGCAAGGTTTGGCGCTCACCGCCGCGCCAGCCTTTTTCAAGATTCAAATGCAGGACGCGCATGCGTCTGGCGTCAGGCCTTGCGCGCCGGACGCGCCCAACCGGGGATGGTTTTCTGCTCGGGCCGGGACAAGGTCAGCTGGCCCGCAGGCGCATCGTGGGTCAGGGTGGTGCCTGCCCCCAGCGTCGCGCCCTGGCCTACCCGCACGGGCGCCACCAACTGAGTATCCGAACCGATGAAGGCATCGTCTTCGATGATGGTCTGGAATTTATGGACCCCATCGTAATTGCATGTAATGGTGCCCGCCCCGATATTGACCCGATCGCCAATCTGGGCATCGCCCAAGTAGGCCAGATGATTGGCCTTGGAACCACGTCCCAAGCGGGTTTTCTTGAGTTCGACAAAGTTGCCGACATGGGCATCGGGACCAATATCGGCCCCTGGGCGCAGCCGCGCATACGGGCCGATCCGGGCAGATTCGCCGACCACGGCACCATCGACATGGGTATAGGCATCCAGCACCGCCCCCGGACCGATCCGGGCATCTTGCACTACGCAATGCGGGCCAATCCGCACCCCATCCGCCAACTGCACCGCCCCCAGGAACACGCAGCCCACATCAATGAAGACATCGCGCCCGCACGTCAGCGTGCCGCGCAAATCAAAGCGCGCCGGGTCTGCCAAGGTGACCCCCTGATCCAGCAGCCGACGGGCCTGCTCGGCCTGCCAGATGCGTTCCAGCTGGGCCTGCTGCATACGGCTGTTGACCCCCAGGGTTTCCCAGTGCGCGGCAGGCTGGCTGTGCGCGACCGGCATGCCATCGCGCACAGCCAGGCCGACGATATCGGTCAGGTAGTATTCGCCCTGGGCATTGTGGTTATCAATCTGGCCGAGCCAGCGGCGCAAAGCCGCCGTCGGGGCCGCCAGGATGCCGGTATTGACCTCGCGAATGGCGCGTTCGGTCTCGGTAGCGTCCTTATGTTCGACGATACGCTGCACCCGTCCCTGGGCATCACGCACGATCCGGCCATAGCCGGTGGGGTCAGCCAGGGTTTCGGTCAATAGTGCCAGCCCTGTCCCGCGTGCCTGCAGCAAAGCCTGCAAACTGGATGCCTGCACCAACGGCACATCGCCATACAACACCAGCGTCGTGTCATCGGCATCGGCTTCGAGCAAATGCGGCAAGGCCTGCATGACAGCGTGGCCCGTGCCCTGCTGCGGCTGCTGCAGGGCAAAGACCAGATTTTCATCCGCAAACGCGGCCTGCACCTGTGCAGCGCCATGACCCACCACCACCACGACCCGATCAGGGGACAGCGTTTGGGCGGCCGCCAACACATGGCCCAGCATGGCGCGTCCCGCAATCGGGTGCAGGACTTTAGGCAGATCAGACTGCATGCGTTTGCCCTGGCCTGCCGCCAGGATGATGATGTTCAGCATAAATGATGAGGTGAAATTAAGTGCTGCGCTTTTTTGGGGCAGCGGCAGTTTTGGAGGCCTTAGCGGCCTTGGGCGCCGCAGCAGGTTTACGCGCCGTGGATTTGGGCGCTTCTGCGGCGGATGCCTGCCGCGCGGGTTTAGCGGCAGGCGCACGCTTAGGCTTGGGGCTGACGGCCTCGGCGCTCTCGGCCATGGTGTCGAAACTGGCCTTGGTGGCATCGCGCAATTGCTCGAACTGCTGCTGCACGAGATTCCACCAATCGCTGGCCGCCTGGGTATACGCCTGACTGGAATCGCCAACCGCCTGCGCAGCCGCGCTGCCGACAACGGATGGCGCGGCATCAGCAGGCTGGCTGCCGGGCGTCATCCCGGCAAACGCCCCTTCCGCAAAAGATTGCAAGGTCTTCAAGGTACTGCGCTGGATTTCCAGGCCCTGGATGGTGCTGGCCAGCATCGTGGCATTCAGCTGCAACCAGTTCTGGACCGTCTGCAATTCGCGAATGCGGCGATCCAGGTCCTCGGGGGACAAGGACGGCATGGCAGGCGTTTCCAGGGTACTGCCGCCCGCCAGATTCTGCCAGGCCTGACGCATCATATCCAGGCCCGCCATCAACGGGTTACCTGCAGCATCGCCCGTCTGGCCAAAGCCAGGCAGCACGAACGGATTGTTTTTATCTTGTGCCATGATGACTCCTTTGCCAGCGTCAGGCTGGCATCAACCGCTGAACAGGACAGCCGTCTGACCGGCGGACAGACGATGCTGCAATGAATCCAGAATACAAAGTTCGGCCTCTAGCGTAAAGGCGCCATGGGTAATCATATCGCGCAGGACACCCATATCGACGCAGCGAAACTCCATGACCTCACCATCCAGGCTGGCAGGCGCTGTGGCGGCATCCAAGACGCAGTCGCTGAGGTGTACGGTCTCGACCTGATAGCCATCGGGCAAGCGCCTGTGCATGCGCAGCACCGTGCGCAAGGGGCTGTGCGCGGCGAGTTCCACGGGCGCCAGGCCGGCTTCCTCGTGGGACTCGCGCAATAAGGCGGATGCGGGGTCCTCGCCGGCCGACACCAGGCCTCCGGACAAAGTATCCCAGAGGCCGGGGTCGGTGGATTTATCCAGTGATCGGCGCGCCACCCACATGCGCCCATCCGGCGCCCAGGCGCTAAGATGCACCGCGTGGGTCAGCAGGCCCAGCGGTCGCACCGCGCCGCGCTCGATGTGGGCCAGCACACGGCCCTCGGCAATGACATCCAGAAGTTCGTTGCGCCAACTGCGGATCTGACCTGCGTCGCGCATGATGACGGCGATCTCGCGCAAGACGGCATCCATGCCCAGGCGCTGGGCGGGCACAGGCATCAGGTGCGCGGCCTCGGGTTCTACATGAACGCCGGGGTGCTGTGCGATGGCATCCAGCACGGCGGGACTGACCCAGCCCGCCACCCTGCCGGCCACCGTCACAGGCCGGGCACCCACGGGCGGCAACTGCTGCGCGCGCCGTACCAGACGGGCACGACGGGCCATCAGTTCTTCAAGGGAAAATGCCACGGCAGTCAAATCCATCGAAGCATTGTAGTAGATGGCGATGGCCAAGACACGTAAACTATCCTTTATTCAGATTGTTCCAGGTAAGGCATGTCCATTTCATCTTTTCCCATTACGCGCCGCACCGTGTTGGCGGGTGCCATCGCGACCCTATCGCTGGTTCTGACGGGCTGCTCACCCAGCACCGCAACTCCCCTGCCCTTCGAAGGCAACGACATCAGCGACAGCGGGCTGGGCCGCGACCTGTCCATGGTCGACACCCAGGGGCAGACCCGCACCTTGGCCGACTACCAGGGCAAGATCCTGCTGATATTCTTCGGTTATACCCAATGCCCGGATGTCTGCCCCACCGCCATGGCCCAGGCGGCCCAGGCGCTGGAGCTTCTGGGCGCACAGGCCAGCAATGTCCAGGTCATCATGATCTCCGTCGACCCCGCCCGCGACACCCCGGAAATCCTGGACGCCTACGTGGGCGCCTTCGATCCGTCCTTCGTGGCCCTGACCGGCACCCCCGAACAGTTGGAAAAGACCGCCCGGTCTTTCAAGGCCTTCTATGCCAAAGAACCCGGCCCTACCCCTCAGCAGTACGCCATGAATCATTCAGCGGCCTTTTACCTGCTGGATCAGGACGGCAATGCCCGCGCCCTGCTGGGGCCATCCCTGACCCCCGAGGACATGGCGCACGATATCCGGCTATTGCTTCAGGCTTCCTAAGTCCGGCAGCGGTTCATGCTGGCGCTCGCCAGACTCGAACTGCTGCCAGACCTCAACCGCCCGCAAGCGCTGGCGCACGATAGTATTGATTTTTTCATTCAACTCCGGAAACCGTTCCAGCAGCTTCTTGAAGTCTTTCTCCTGCAGCATCAGCAGGCGGCTGTAACCCAGCGAATGCGCCTGCGCCTGAAAATCATGGTGCAGCACCAGGGCCATTTCGCCAAAAGTCTGGCCGCTGCCCAATTCGGCGGTGGTGCCATCAGGCAAATCCAGCACGACCGCCCCGGAGGCGACAAAATACATGGCGCGGCTATTGCGCCCGATCCGGGTGGGAATTTCTTGCCCGGGAATCGCCAGACGCGGCTTCAGGACTTTGCTGATGGCCGCCATCATGCTTTCATCCAGGCCCTCGAACAGACTGACGCGTTTGACCAGCACCGCTGCGCTTAACGATATATCCAGGCCATTTTGTTTTTCCAGCGGCCCCCAGCGAGTCTCTACCTGCTCCACCAGGTCGGCATAGGTTTCACCGCTGATCAGGTTTTGCGCCAACATGTCCCGGTAGCGGACATGCTCCATCGAACGCGCCATGCGGGCCAGATAGGACGCCTGCATATGCTGGGCATAGCTGGGATATTGCAGGGCCATGGCCTGCAAGGCGCCGTCCAGCAAGGCCAGGCGGCGCTGGTGCGCAGCAATGATGATGTCCGTGACCTCGGCTCCCAGCAAGGGCTGCACATCCGTGCGGGCAAACTGGATCAGGCGGCGAGCGACTGCCCATTTGGACATCAGATTGGTGAAACGCTGGGCCAATGCCCGGGCCAACCAGAAAGGCTGGCCGGTCAGATGATGCAGACGCAAGGCCAGGCGCAAAGCCTTGGAATAGCGCAAGTCGGCCTCGACGTCGGCCTCGAAACCTGCGATTCCGCCCAGCCGCACCGCATCGCCCAGGCGCTCCGCGCGCGCCAGCAATGATTCTGCGGTGCGCCAATCCACCACCTGGGCTTTCAGGGCGGCAAAAAACATCTCTTCCTCGCGCCCGGCCAATATCCCCATCCCCACCGCAACCCGCTCATCCATGGACAACTGATGCACCTGATTGGCATCCATACTGGCCTGGCCGGCATCAAACACGGTTTTCAAGCGGTTCAGTACATCCTGGCCGATATGTTCGTTACGGGCAATCTCGGCAATGCGCAGCCGCAGGGATTCAAGTTCCACCACCTGGGCCTGATCCCGCAAAGCGCGATCCACGGGCGAGAGCTGGTTGAGCCCCAGACGCGAGATCAGAGGCCGCAGGGTCAGGCCATTGATGAACAAGGTCATCAGCACAAAGCCCGTGGTAGCCACGGCGATGAACTGGCGCGCCTCATGCGGCACGGCGGGCTGCTCGGTGACCGCCAACGCTAACGCCAGGGATACCGCCCCCCGCAGCCCGCCCAGCAGCATCACGGCCCGATACGACCGGCTGACCCGGGTTGATAAACGCAACCGCCCCAACAAAGGCAATAAGCCATACACCATCACCGCCCGCGCAGCCAGCGTCACGATGAACAGCACCAGGATCAAAAAAACTTCCATCCAGGTGATTTCGGCCATCATGCGCGGAATCAGCATGGCGGCAAACAGAAAAATCAGGGAATTGGCCCAAAATCCAAATTGGGCCCAAGAGCCTTCCAGTTGTTCGAAGGTGGTGGGCGACATGCGGGTGCGCCCGCTGGAACCCACCACCAGACCGGCAATCACCGTGGCCACCACCCCGGAAACCCCCAGGTAGTGTTCCGCCACGAAGAAAGTCAGGTAGGCCAGCGCCACCGTCAGGGTGACTTCGGCGGTCGGCCAGCCGCGCAACCAACTGAATAAAGAGGTCGCCAGACGCCCCATGACCAGTCCCGCCAGGCCACCGCCGACAAAGCTGATCACAAAACTGCGGGCGACCTCGAGGACAGAAGGTTCGCCACCGCTAAAAAGCACGCTGAGCAGCACGGAATACAGCGCAATGGACGCCGCATCGTTGAACAGGGACTCGCCCTCGACCAAGGTCGTCAGACGCCGAGGCGCCCCGACCTCGCGAAATATCCCCACCACGGCCACCGGGTCGGTGGTGGCCACAATCGCCCCCAGCATCAGGCAGACCACCAGGCCATAAGGCGATATGGCCGCCAGTGAGAACCCCACCGCCAGGGTGCACACCACCACGGCGACAATCGCCATCACCAGAATCGGGCTGATATCATCCAGTAAACGGCGGATATTCATGGCCAATGCCGTCTCGAACAACAGCACGGGCAGAAAGACAAACAAAAAAGTCTCGGAGGATATCTCGAAGTGCTGAAGCGAATCCAGGAAGTCTGCCACGACCCCGGGCGCCCAGCCATGCACATGAATGATCACCCCCAGCACAAAGCCGACGATGGCCAGCAATACCGAATAAGGCAAGCGCAGGCGCCCCGCCAAGGGCGGCATAAAAGAGATCAGGGCCAGCAAGCCCGCCAGGCCAAATACCAAGAGGCCAATTTTCATGATGACTCAGAGAATCCCGATACGCCAGTATGCCATGCGATCCATGGCGCAAACATCAGCCAGGGCCCATGACAGGCATGTGTTGCGCCATGAATAATGGGGTCAGACACCATTTTTAAAAATGGTGTCTGACCCCATTATTTTGCCGCAGGGATGAAGCCCTGCTGACGCCGATCAGTTGGACAGCAGCACCGGCACCGTCATCGATGACAGCAGCGTCCGGGAAGCGCCCCCCATCACCCACTGGCGCATGCGGCTATGCCCATATGCGCCCATCACGATCAGGTCGCTGGCCAGGTCGGTCGCGGTATTCAGAATGACATTGCCGACCCCGAAGCCCTCGCTGCGCTTCAGCAGGCTTTTGGGTTTCGGGTAGCCCAGGCTGACGCAATAGCGGCTGAAATCGTCATCCCGCAAATCCTGGGACTGCAACACGTCTTCCTCGCGGTCGATCTCCAGCACGGCCAATTCCTTGGATTCGCGCAGCAGCGGCGCGGCATCCGCAAAGGCACGGGCAGCTTCACGACGCTGATCCCAGCAATAAAGCACGCGCTGCCCGATGGATTCGATGGCGCCAAAGTTGGGAATCATCAGCACGGGACGCCCGGCAGCCATCATCACGGTCTCGGGCAGATTGGGCGTAAAGGCGGAGAAACTATCCGACTGGTCGCCTTTGCTCATGATGATCAGATCACAATAGCGGCTATGCAGACTTAGGGCTGCATCGGTTTCGCCCTTTGGCACCCGCCAGTCGGCCTGTATGCCTGCTGCGGCGGTTTTTTCCGTGTAGACCTTCTGGACAGCAGCACGATCCTCGTCGTAGCGGCCACGCAGTAGTTTGCTGACATCGGGTGGCATGATGCTTTCTTCATAAGTGCGCCCGATAATCCCCCCTGGCGCATAGATACCGACAAGCTCGGCCTGATGTGCCTTGGCCAACAAAATACCAGCCTCGATGCGACGTGTACACGCCTTATCGTCACTTAAATGAATGGCAATGCGACCTAACATGGAAATCCTCCTGTGGTTTGCGACCTGCCGGGCAGATTTGGCCCGATCAGTTCCATCATATCGACAAGCCGCCTGATCAGGGGGCAAAAAAGCGTGCCTCCGAAAAATCAATTTGATGCACATCAAGAGATTGATGGGCAAGCGGAAGCCCGGCAGCCGAGCCAGTCCGGCATGGACGCGCCAAAAAAAAAAGGGATGCCGGGGAGGCATCCCATGAACATCCGCTTCGATAGGGAGGGGAAGAGGAGAAACTGAAGCGGACGACAGGACGTCACGGCCAGGGAGCCGAGTATCCGTCCATTGTTCAATTAGTCCGCCCCAAAAAGGAAAAGTTCCGGGAAAAGCAGCACCAAAATGAAACTAAATGTTAAATCATGACTACATGGATGATTTTGCGTGTCATATCCATACGGCCACCTGACCCGATGGACAGTCAGCCGACTATCCAACAGGCAGTGCGTGCAGGCTTAGGCAGCGGCGAAGTCTGCCTGGCGATCCGCCAGGGCAATCTTGAGTTTTTTGAGTGCGGCAGATTCGATCTGGCGCACACGCTCGGCCGAGATGCCATATTCAGCGGCGAGTTCGTGCAGGGTGGCACCACCGTCATCGGCCAGCCAGCGCGACTGGACGATATGCTGGGACCGTGCATCCAAGTCACCCAAAGCCTGGGCCAGGCCTTCAGTCTGCAAGGTATCCATGCGGCGACGGGCCAGGATCTGATCTGGCGATTGGGTGTCGTCCGCCAGCCACGCAATGGGCGCAAAGCGATCTTCGTCGTCGTTGGAGGCATCCAGCGCGCAATCGCCGCCGGACAGACGGACTTCCATTTCGGCGACGTCTTCGGGGCGCACATTGAGTTCGCGGGCAATATCCGAGACCTGATCCGGCCCCAGCGTCTGCCCGTCTGGACGCATGCGCCGCAGATTAAAGAATAGTTTGCGCTGAGCCTTGGTGGTGGCGATTTTGACCAAACGCCAATTACGCACGACGTACTCATGGATCTCGGCACGTATCCAGTGGACGGCAAAGGACACCAGTCGCACACCGCGTTCGGGGTCGAAACGACGCACGGCCTTCATCAGACCGATATTCCCTTCTTGGATAAGATCGGCATGGGCCAGGCCATAGCCCAGGTATTGACGGGCGACCGACACCACCAGCCGCAAGTGCGACAGAATGAGTTCACGCGCAGCGGCCAGATCATTGTCGTCGCGCAAACGACGCCCAAGATCGGATTCTTGCTGGGCAGTCAGCAGCGGAAGACGGTTGACGGCACTGATGTAGGCTTCGATGGAGCCCAGAGCGCCAGGATTGGAAATAGCCTGCGCGAGCTGGGCCGGTGCCAGCGCCAGGGATGACGAGGGAAGGCTCATGGTGGCGATATCCTTGATGATTGCTTAATCTTAGCACTCTAAGAGGCTGAGTGCTAATTTCCTGGTAACTAAAGTTAGACACGCCAGATGATTGAGAGTTCCGATCAGGGCAATTCCAGCTCGGCCACCAGGGGCGCATGATCGGAGATTTTCTTCCAGGGGGCACCATGCAGGACGCGGGCACGACGCACGGCAAAGCCACGCTGGTAGATGCGATCCAGGCGCAGCCAGGGAAAAACCGATGGAAACGTACGCGGCGGCGGCGTCAGGCGGGCATCCAGCCCCGTCATGGACAAAGCAGGTGCGATATCCTGGGATTGGCCTCGTAGCCAAAACATGCGCTGACGCAACTGAGCCACACGATGTCGCAGGCGATAGATCTCGTCGGTGCCCTGAGGCGCGGCTGCAAAGACCTCGACCAAGCCCAACTGCTGCACGAACAAGGGCGCCAGTCGATTGGTCCAGTCATTGAAGTCACCCGCGATCAGCAGGGGTTCGTGGGCGGGCACCAGACGGCGGATACGCTCTACCAGGGCATGAACCTGCCGTGATCGTCCGCCTGCCAGCAAACCCAGATGCACCACCAGACAATGCACCGGGGTATCTTCGACTTGGACGACGCCATGCAGCAGACCGCGCTGTTCCAGCCTATGGTCGGAGATATCCTGATTTTCGTAGTACAGAATCGGATAGCGCGACAGCAGCGCATTGCCGTGATCGGTGGTGGCATGCACGGCGTTGCAGCCATAGGCTGCGTGCATGTGCATCGCGGCCGCCAGGGATTCGTGCTGAGCGTCCAGGCTGCCATGGTGCTGATTGCGGCCCTGGACTTCCTGTAAGAACAGGAGATCGGGCCGCAGACCATACAAGCCCAGGCGCAAGTCCGCCAGCGATTCACGCCCACCCGTGGCAGAACGCCCCTTATGGATGTTGTAGCTGACGACTCGCAGGACTGACATGGCGCGGCCCTGCGTTTACTTGGTCTCGGGCTGACGCAAGCGAATATGCAGCTCACGCAACTGCTTTTCATCCACGGCAGACGGGGCCTGCACCAGCAAGTCCTGAGCCCGCTGAGTCTTGGGGAAGGCAATGACGTCGCGGATCGATTCGGCCCCTGCCATCAAGGTGACCAAACGGTCCAGGCCGAAGGCCAGGCCACCATGCGGGGGCGCACCAAACTGCAGCGCATCCAGCAGGAAACCGAACTTCTCGCGGGCTTCGTCCTCGTCGATATTGAGGGCCTTGAAGACCTTGGTCTGAACATCGGCGCGATGGATGCGTTCGGAGCCACCACCGACTTCCCACCCGTTAATGACCATGTCGTAGGCACGGGCCAGGGCGCTGCCTGGGTCGGACTCGAGCAAGTCCTCGTGGCCGGGCTTTGGGCAGGTGAAGGGGTGATGGGCAGCGGTGTAGCGCCGGTCTTCCTCGTTGTACTCGAACATCGGGAAGTCCACCACCCACAACGGCTGCCAGCCAGCTTCGAACAGGCCATGCGTGCGGCCAAATTCACTCAAGCCGATCTTGACGCGCAAGGCGCCGATGGCGTCATTGACGACCTTGGTGCGGTCGGCGCCAAAGAAAATCAGATCACCGTCCTGGGCGCCGGTGCGTGCAATCAGGCCACGCAAGGCATCCGCATGAATATTTTTGACGATGGGCGACTGCAGGCCCTCGGGGATGGCCGTGGCGTCGTTGACCTTGATGTAGGCCAGACCGCGCGCGCCATAAATCGCCACGAACTGCGTATAGGCATCGATCTCGCTGCGCGGCATGCTGGCGCCACCGGGCACCCGCAAGGCCACCACCCGGCAGGCCGGGTCCTTGGCCGGACCGGCAAAGACCTTGAAATCCACATCCTGCATCAGGTCGGCCACATCGATAAATTCGAGCTTGACCCGCAGATCGGGCTTATCCGAGCCGAAACGGCCCATCGCCTCGGACCAGGGCATCACCGGGAAAGGATTGGGCAGGGCCACTTCCAGCACCTGACTGTAGATATCGCGCACCATACCTTCGAAGATCTCGCGGATCTGGACCTCGTCCAGGAAGGATGTTTCGCAATCGATCTGGGTGAATTCAGGCTGACGGTCAGCACGCAAATCCTCGTCACGGAAGCACTTGGTGATCTGGTAGTAGCGATCAAAACCCGCCACCATCAGCATTTGCTTGAACAACTGAGGCGACTGCGGCAAAGCGAAAAATTCGCCGGGATTCACGCGCGACGGCACCAGGTAATCGCGAGCGCCTTCGGGGGTGCTGCGGGTCAGCATGGGGGTCTCGATGTCGATGAAGCCCAGTTTGTCGAGGTAGTTTCGGGCCACCAAGGAGACACGGTAGCGCAACATCAGGTTGCGCTGCATCTGCGGACGGCGCAGATCCAGCACCCGATGCGTCAGGCGGGTGGTCTCGGACAGGTTATCGTCATCCAACTGAAACGGCGGGGTCAGTGAGGCATTCAGGATTTCGATTTCGCGGCAAAGAATTTCCACGTCACCGGACAGCAGATCCGGATTGCGCGTGCCTTCCGGGCGCAAGCGCACCAAGCCCGTGATGCGCACGCAATATTCATTGCGAATCCGCTCAGCCGTGGCAAAGCCTTCGTGGTTGTCGGGATCGACCACGATTTGCGCCAATCCTGCCCGGTCACGCAGGTCGATGAAAATAACACCGCCGTGATCGCGGCGACGATGCACCCAGCCAAACAGGGTGACGGTCTGATCAAGGTGGGCTTTGGACACCTCGCCGGTGTAGCAGGTACGGTTCAAGAAGAGCTCCGAATATTTGAAAGCAAGACTGTGCTTGGATTTTATTGGGCAATGTCGCCAGCGGCCGACGCCGACCGCACTGTGGGCGGTGGTGTCAGGGCGGATGGCGCCACCACCCCCATGGAAACAATATATTTCAGGGCGGTTTCAACGGACATGTCCAGCACCTGAATATCGGTGCGCGGCATCATCAGAAAAAAGCCGGAAGTCGGGTTAGGCGTGGTCGGCACATAGATGCTGACATAGTCTCCGACCAGCCGACCCGCGATTTCGTCGCAGGGGACACCGGTGAGAAACGCAATCGTCCAGGCCCCTTGGCGCGGATACTGCACCAAGACGGCCTGGCGAAAGGCCTGACCATTAGGGGCAAAGACGGTATCGCCGACCTGTTTGACCGAATTATAAATGGAGCGCACCAAGGGGATGCGCCCCAGCAAGGCTTCCCAACGCGATAAAATGGCGCTGCCAATAAAATTGGCGCAAAACAGGCCGGTAAACAGAATAATGCAGAGAACCAGCGCCAGTTCAAAGCCGGGGATCGCCACCCCAAACAAGGCCTCTGGCGACAAAAACGCCGGCACCATAGAGCCCAGGGTGCGCGCCAGCACCGTCAGCACCCAGATCGTGGCAACCAATGGCAGCCAGATCAACAGGCCTGTGATGAAATAACGTTTGAAAAATCGCATGTGACCTGGATCAGGGCTTAGCTGGAAGCTGCCGCAGAGCCGCTGGCAGCGCCGGGCTGGGAGGTACTCGCCCCCCCGCCCGCAGCAGGCGTTGCACTGCCCGAGGCCTCGGATGATGCCCCCGGAGAGGCCGAGCCCAACACCCCATCAGAATGCGAACCGGACTTGGTGCCGCCCCGGAAATCGGTTTCGTACCAGCCGGATCCCTTAAGGCGAAAGCCTGCTGCAGTGACCTGTTTTTCGTAGGCCTCCTGGCCGCACGACGGGCAGGTGGTCAAGCGCGGATCAGAAATCTTTTGCAATACGTCCTGCTGATGACCGCAATGACTGCAACGATATACATAAATAGGCACAGCGAATGTCCTGTAAGTCTCAACTGTCTGAATTTTAGTCTTTTTAGGTAAACGAGGTGGGTATCAAAAACATGATGGCCGCCACCAGCGTCGGCACCGCCGCCGCGCCCAGCAGCCGCAGCGGCGAGATCGTGCCATCGCCAAAGCAGCCTTTGAGGATGGAAAACCCTGCGGGATTGGGCGCATTGGCAATCACTGTCAGGCCGCCACCGGTCACCGCGCCGGCCACCAACATATAGCGCCAGAGCTCGCCCGTGTTCTCGACCAGCGAACCCAGATAGGTCAGGGCGGCGTTATCGGTCAACGCAGTCAACGCCGTGGCCCCTACAAACAGTACAAATGGCGACAGGCCACCCAGCAGATCCTGCAACCACCATTGCTGCAGGCCACCCAGCACCACTAGGCCCGCCAGAAAGAAACCCACCATCAAGCCTTCACGCAGCAACAAAGGCGATTGGTGGCGCTTATAGGCATGCGCGTAACCGATGAACAGCACCAGCAGCGCCAGGAAAATCTTGATGTGATGCGAGGACAGCACCACCCCGATCAGAAACAACACATGCACGGCCATCACCACCCGCGATACGGGCGGACGCGGATCATCCTGAGCCTGGGTGCCGCCGATATCCCCACTGAGCAAAAAGGGCCGACATAGCCAAGTAAGCACCAGACCGTTAATCAATACGGCGGTGACTGCCCGCCAGCCAAAATGTGTCGCCATGAATGCAGTATCCCAGCCGAAGGTCTGGGCGACCATCAACACGGGCGGTGCCGCATAGGCTGTGAGCACCCCGCCGATGGAGATATTGACAAACAGCACCCCCACGGCAAGATATTTGAAACCATCCTGTCCCGGACGACGAAAATAGGCCTGTCGCAGGAGCAGTGCCGCCAGCGTCATGGCGGCGGGCTCGGTGATGAGCGAACCCGACAGCGGCACCAGTGTCATGATGACAAAAAAGCGCGCGAGCTCTGCCTGCACAGGCAGTACCCTGGCCACGCCATCGACCACCAAATGGACGAGTTCGATGATGGGCCGACTGGCGGCCACCACCATGATGACGAAGACAAAAGCAGGTTCGGTGAAATTACGGGTATCCAGGTATTCGACCGCCCCCTTGACCCCCAGCGCCACCGCCATCCAGATAAACAAGGCACAGGCCCACACGCCAAACACGGCCTCGACCTCGGACAATAAATGCCATAAACCGGCATGACGCCCGCCTTTGTTCGCCAAGCGCGCAAAAACCGGCACCGAAAACGTGTGGATGATAGCAATGGCAAACAATACACTGGCCACTACTTCGGTGTGACTGACCATATCCGAATCCAGAAAAAAACGATGTGACCGGCCCATTGCGCGACAATAACGCCGCCCGACAGGCCAGGGCTAAAGAAGCCGACGGCACCAGAACTGCAGCGCCACGCCAGCCCGAAGAAAGACTCAGGCGCCACCCAGGATCAGGCGGGCGCCTTTTTCAGCAATCATGATGGTGGGCGAATTGGTATTGCCCGAGGTGATGACCGGCATGATGGATGCGTCAATCACCCGCAGGTTTTCTACCCCCCGCACCTTTAAGGTGGGGTCGACTACCGCCAGCGGATCGACACCCATTTTACATGTCCCCACCGGATGGAAAATCGTGGTGCCTATATCGCCTGCGCAGGCCTCCAGGGCATCCTGGGTCTGCACGGCATCGCCGGGCAGGTATTCCTGGGGCTGATAACGTGCCAGCGCAGGCTGGGCCATGATGTGACGGGTCAGGCGCAAGGCATCGGCGGCGACCCGCCGATCATCGGGCGTCTGCAGATAATTGCAGAGTATATCGGGCTGGTCGGCCACGTTGGGCGACGTGATGCGCACATAACCCCGGCTGCTGGGCTGCAGATTGCAGACCGATGCGGTCATGGCCGGAAAACGATGCAAGGGATCGCCAAATTTATCCAGTGACAGCGGCTGGACGTGATATTCGAGATTGGGCCGGTGACGCGAGGGATCGGATCGGGCAAAAGCGCCCAGCTGCGACGGCGCCATGGATAGTGGCCCACGGCGCAACAGAGCGTATTGCAGGCCCATCCAGGCCTTGCCCCACCACGCATTGGCCAGGGTATTGAGCGTCAGCGCCCCCTGTAAACGATAGATCATGCGCAGTTGCAGATGATCCTGCAGGTTTTCGCCGACCCCCGGCAGGTCATGCACCACCGGCACCCCCAGTTGACGCAGGCGATCGGCCGGGCCAATCCCGGAAACCTGCAGCAATTGAGGCGAACCAATGGCCCCGGCGGCAAGAATGATTTCCCGGGTGGCCTGGGCATGGCGACGTCGCCCCCCCTGGACAAAGGCCACGCCGGTGGCACGCCGACCGGAGAACTCCAGGCGCTCGACGCGGGAATCGGTCAGTACCTGAAGATTTTCCCGCCCCATGACCGGATGCAAAAAGGCCTTGGCGGCATTCCAGCGCACCCCGCGGCGCTGGTTGACCTCGAAGTAATTGCAACCGGCATTGTCGCCCTGGTTGAAGTCTTCCGTGCGGGGAATGCCAGCTTGGTCGGCGGCCTCGCGAAAGGCATCCAGCACATCCCAGCGCAGACGCTGGGACTCGACCCGCCAGGTACCGGACGCCCCATGGAAATCGCTGGCCCCGGCGTGGTGATCCTCGACAGCCATGAACAAGGGCAGCACATCCGCCCAGGACCAGCCGGGATTGCCCAGCGCCGCCCAGTGGTCGTAGTCGGCGGCCTGGCCCCGCAAATACAGCATGCCATTGATGGATGAAGACCCCCCCAGCACCCGCCCGCGCGGATAGCCCAGCGACCGATAATTGAGGCCGGGGTCCGGCTGCGTGTGATAGCACCAGTCGGTGCGGGGATTGCCGATGCAATATAAGTAGCCGACCGGGATATGAATCCAGCGCCAGTCGTCAGGGCCACCGGCTTCAAGCAGCAAGACACGATGCTTGGCCGACAGGCGGTTGGCCAGCAGGCAACCGGCTGATCCGGCCCCCACGACGATGTAATCAAATGCGAGTTGCGTATCCGAGGGGGCGGAGTCTGCCATGATGCGATGTCTCCCCAGGCTTTTGCAGCCTTGTCTGGTTCTATCGAATCAGTCTAGCTTAAACAAGCAGCACCGTGCCAGCCAGCGCCGCCACGATCAGCAAGACGCCCACCTGCATATTGGAACGAAACAAACGCAAGCCATGCTCGGGCTGATGCACGTCGAACAGCGACATCTGCCAGATAAAATGCCCCGCAATGACGGCCATGACCACGTAATATGGCCAGTCCATGCCCATGCCCCAACCCGCTGCGGTCCACAGCGCGGCGGTCACAGCATAAAAGCCACCAATCCAGAAGCGGCCATGGTTGCCAAAGCGCATGGCCACCGATTTCAGACCCAGCCTGCGGTCATCGCGCAGATCGATATAGGCATAGATGGCGTCATAGCCGATCTGCCACAGCACGGCCCCCAGCCACATCGCCACCCCATACCAGGGCAGCACGTCGCGCGTGTCGGTCCAGGCCATCAGCATGCCCCAGTTGAATGCCATGCCCAGCACGGCCTGCGGCCAATAGGTATAGCGTTTGCACAAGGGGTAGATAATCACCAGCGGCAACAGCGCCAAGGCCAGCCAGCGACTATAGGCATTGATCGCCAGCAACAGACTGCCACTGACCAACAGCTGGGCCAGCACGAACCACAAAGCCGCCGACAGACTAAGCTGGCCACTGGTCAGTGGCCGAAAGCGGGTACGCTCGACCTGATGGTCGAAGTTTCGATCGAAAATATCATTGAAGCAGCAACCCACCCCGCGCATCAGCAAAGCCCCCAGCGAGAACACCACCAGGCGCCACAGGGTCGGCCAGCCATCGGCAGCCTGCACCAGCGCGGCCAAGGCCGGCAGCAGGGTCAGCCACGTCCCCACAGGCCGGTCCAGACGGCACAGACGGGCATAAGGCCCCCAGGCGGCCGGCAGCCAGCGCGCCACCCAGTCGTCCGCACGCATGTCGGACAGATCCGGAGCGGCAGGCTGGACGCGCGCGGGATCGGGCGGCTGCCCCGACATCAGGACTGCCCTGCAGGACCGATCAGTTGGCCCAGCACCTGAATGCCGCTGCGGATACGATCTTCCGGCACGGTGACGAAGCTGAGACGCAAGGTATTGGTCGGCGCCTGAACCCCGGCATAAAACGGCGCACCCGGCACAAAAGCGACATTTTTGGCAATGGCCTGCTGCAGCAGCTGCGTGGTATCCATGCCATCGCGCAGGGTGACCCAGATGAACATGCCGCCCTCCGGGCGCGTCCACTGCGCATCCGCTGGAAAATACTGCTGTAGAGCGTCCAACATATAGCCGCATTGGCGCTGATACAGATCGCGCACCAACGGCAGATGGCGCTGTAAAAACCCGTCGCGCACGGTTTCATAAACCGCCATCTGGGTGACCGTGGCCGTATGCAGATCAGTCGCCTGTTTGATTTGCACGAGCTTGCTGATGATGGCTTTCGGGGCCACGACATAACCCAGGCGCATGCCAGGGGCCAGCACCTTGGAGAAGGAACCCAGACGGATGACGGTGGCACCCGCCGGACGGCCAAGCTCAAGCAGCCCAGGCTGAGGCTGGCCGGCATAGCGCAGTTCGCCGTAGGGATCGTCCTCGATGATGGGCAGACCCAGAGCCGCACAGCGTTCGACCAGGGCCTGGCGTCGGGCGCGGTCCAGGGTCAGCCCCGTGGGGTTCTGGAAATTAGGCAATACATAAATAAAACGGGCGTCGCGCACCAGCGCATCATCCAGGGCGTCGGGCACCAGGCCACCCGCATCGGTGGGGACCGCCTGAAACTGCGGCTGAAACAGGGAAAATGACTGCAGCGCCCCCAAATAGCTGGGCGCCTCGACCAGAACCTTGGAACCCGGATCGATAAAGAGCTTGCCCAGCATGTCCAGAGCCTGCTGGGAACCCGAGACAATCAGCACTTCTTCGGGGTCTATGGGTGCGCCTTCGCGGGAAAGATCCTGGGCCACCCATTCGCGCAGGGGGGTATAGCCCTCGGTGCGGCCATACTGCAAGGCAGTGGCGCCCTGAGTATCCAGCACGCGGTCGAAGGCCGCACGTAGTTCGGCAATCGGAAAACCGCTAGGGGATGGCAAGCCACCGGCAAAGGAAATGACCTCTGGGCGTTCGGTGATCTTGAGAATTTCGCGGATGGCCGAGCTGGTCAGCTGCATGGCGCGTTGGGAGAAGACGGCGGGAGTATTGATGTGCATGTCCATGGGTAAGCCCGAATGTAAGCCTGCCTTTTGAGCCGGCTGATTGGCAAGTGCCGGTCAGCCTGGATCGGCGGGCAGCCGGCGCGGTGAGTCAGGGTGAAATACTGCCTGCATGGCATGGCGCCAGAGGCCTCTCAGACAAGTTTCAAACCCCAAACCTCTTATCTTAGATCAAATCGAGTTCGCCGAATATGGGGAAACACCCAATCAATCTCGAACCAGGGAGTCCCGGGTGATGTCCGCAATAGTACGTGCGCCGGTCAGCGTCATGGCCACGCGCATCTCTTTTTCGATCAGGCTCAAGAAATTGGACACCCCGGCCTGGCCGCCAACCGCCAAGGCGTACAACCAGGCGCGGCCCAGCAGGACCGTATCCGCCCCCAGGGCCAGCATACGCACCACATCCAGCCCTGTGCGAACGCCGGAATCCGCCAAGATGGCGATCTGGCCCTTGACGGCATCGGCGATGGCCGGCAAGGCGCGGGTCGTGGACAATACACCATCGAGCTGGCGCCCGCCATGATTCGACACCACAATGCCATCCGCACCAAAGCGCACGGCTTCGCGTGCGTCGTCTGGGTCCAGAATGCCTTTAATGATCATCGGGCCTTGCCAGAAATCACGGATCCACTGCAGGTCTTTCCAGGAAATGGACGGATCGAAGTTATTGCCCAACCAGCCAATGTAGTCTTCCAGGCCGGTTGGCTTGCCCAGGTATTTGGATACGTTGCCCAAGTCGTGTGGTCGACCCTGCACACCCACATCCCAGGACCAGCGCGGGTGCAGCACTGCCTGCAGGTAGCGGCGCCAGGCAGCATAAGGGCCACTCATGCCAGAATGTGCATCACGATAGCGGGCGCCGGGCACCGGCATATCCACCGTAAACACCAGGGTGGATACCCCGGCGGCCTGGGCGCGTTCCAGTACGCTTTTCATGAAGCCGCGATCCTTCAGCACATACAGCTGAAACCACATGGGACGGCTGATGGCGGGGGCGACCTCCTCGATTGGACAGACCGACACGGTAGACATGGTGAAAGGGATGCCATGATGATCCGCCGCGCGGGCCGCCTGGACTTCGCCGCGACGGGCATACATACCCGTCAAGCCGACCGGCGCCAGCGCCACCGGCATGGACAAAGTCTCGTTGAATAAGCGGGTTGTCAGGTCCAGGCTGGACATGTCATTCAGCACCCGCTGGCGCAACGCCACACTGGACAGATCGCTGACGTTATGTTTCAGGGTGTATTCGGCATAGGCCCCGCCATCGGCATAATGAAATAAAAAGGGCGGCAGGCGGCGTTGGGCGGCAGCCCGGTAGTCAGTAGAAGCAGAAATAATCATGGCATTTAGGCAGTCAGACAAAGGGAGATAGGCGCGACGAGCGCGCACGGCGGGCCTCGTCCTCGTCCAGGGTGCGCACGGTGGTGTGCACAAATTCCAGGTGCAGCCAGACAGATGCCCGGGCTGCGGGGGCATCGCCGCGCAGAATCGCCTGCAAGACGGCCTCGTGCTGGTCAACCAGTTGTTCCTGGGTATGCTGCACGGTATACATGCGCTGGCGGCCTTCCGTCACGTTGGCATGCAGCAGTTGAAACAGGCCGCGCATCATCTGCAGCAGCACGATATTATGCGAGGCCTCGGCAATGGCCAGATGAAAGCCGGCATCGGCGCGCGCCAGCAAATCCGCATCATCGCGCCCCTGAAAGCGCTGCAGATCATTGAACCGGGCGCACATGCGGGCACGGTCCTCATCGGTAGCGCGCAGTGCCGCATGCCAAGCCGTTCCGCCCTCCAGGGCGTGGCGCGCTTCCAGCACATCGTAGCGATATCCGGGGTCATCCGAGATCAAGTCACCCAGGGATTCCAGCAACGGCGGGCAGAATGCCGCCACATCTGCTTCAGGCGCGTCCTGCAGATAAGTGCCTCCGCCCTGGCGGCTACGCAGCAGGCCCCGGCTGGCCAATTGCTGGATGGCTTCACGCACCGAAGGCCGCGAGGCCCCCAGATCCAGGGCCAATTGGCGCTCGGACGGCAGACGGTCGCCGGACTGCAGGCCCTGATCTGCGATCAGAGCCAACAGTTGTTCAGCGAGACGGTCCGACAAACGCATAGAATGATTCGGTGAACAGCCAGGAGCCCTGGCACAGCGCCATTATTGGTATGACCATTTAAGGATAAGTTCGTAAATTATAGAAGTAATGGTCATGCCACGTCAATAAATTTTGAAGTTTTACCGAAACAAGGGCGAATTAACTTAGTTCGATATGGCTTCAACACAATATTGGTATGACCAAATTTAATCGCACTGGGTCCGTACTTACCCTGCTCGACAGCATCGCCACGTCACAGTAAAATGCCGCCATGACATTCCACGCGATTCCTCACGTTTGCACTTGGTGGCGCTCCTAATCGGGGCGGCATCCACATGCGTGTTACATCGCATTTTGCCGCCGTTCTGGCTGGCAAAGTTTTCTCTCCTCTCTGTCTCCAGCACGGTGGCGCCTGACCAAGGAAATACTTGATCATGAAGCTCCTGATGCTCGACAACTACGATTCCTTTACCTACAACCTGGTGCAGTATTTCGGCGAACTGGGCGTCCAGGTGTCCGTCGTGCGCAACGATCAGACCGACCTGGCGGGCATCGAGGCCATCCAGCCCGACCGCATCTGCATCTCGCCCGGCCCTTGCTCCCCCACCGAGGCAGGTATCTCCATTGACCTGATTCAGCACTTTGCCGGCCGCATCCCGATTCTGGGGGTGTGCCTGGGGCATCAGGCCATTGGCGCTGCCTACGGTGGACGCATCGTCCGCGCCCAGACGCTGATGCACGGCAAAGTCTCGCCCATTACACATACCGGCACTGACTTATTCACCGATCTGCCCTCGCCCTTCCAGGTGACCCGCTATCACTCGCTGGCCATCGAACGCGCCTCTCTGCCGGACTGCCTGCGGATCACCGCCGAAACCGCAGATGGCGAAATCATGGGAATCGCCCACCAGTCACTGCCCATCTACGGGGTGCAGTTTCACCCGGAATCCATTCTCAGCGAACATGGCCATGATTTGCTGCGTAACTTTCTCAATCTCTGACGCCAAAGGACGCCAATCATGCCACTGATCACCCCCAACGAAGCCTTGGTGCGCTGCATAGAACACCGCGAGATATTCCACGACGAAATGCTGGAACTCATGCGCATGCTGATGCGCGGCGAAGTGTCGCCCCAGTTGGCCAGCGCCCTGCTGATGGGCCTGCGCGTGAAAAAGGAAACCGTCGGCGAAATCACCGCCGCCGCCCAGGTGATGCGCGAATTCGCCCTGAAAGTCTCCACCCCCTATCCCGACGAGCTGCTGGACATGTGCGGCACGGGCGGCGATAAATCACATACCTTCAATATTTCCACCGCCGCCATGTTCGTGGCCGCCGCCGGTGGGGCAAAAGTCGCCAAGCACGGCAACCGCAGCGCCTCGTCCTCGTCGGGCAGCGCGGACGTGCTGGAGGCCCTGGGGGTCTGCATCACCGCCAGCCCTGAACAAGTCGCCGAGTCCATCGACGCCACCGGCATTGGCTTTATGTTCGCGCCGGCCCACCACGGCGCCATGAAAAATGTCGCCGCCGTCCGCCGCGAACTGGGCGTGCGCACGATTTTTAATATCCTGGGGCCACTGACCAATCCAGCCGGGGCTGAAAACCAGTTGATGGGAGTCTTCCACCCGGATCTGGTTGGCATCCAGGTGCGCGTACTGCAGCGGCTGGGATCGCGCCATGTATTGATCGTCCACGGCAAGGACGGCATGGACGAAGCCTCCCTGGGCGCCGCCACCCTGATCGGCGAACTGAAAGACGGCGAAGTGCGCGAATACGAAATCCACCCCGAAGACTTCGGCATGGCCATGGTATCCAATCGCAGCATCAAGGTCACCAACCGCGACGAATCCGCCCAGTTGATCCGTGCCGCCTTGGACAACAAGGCCGGCACAGCACGCGATATCGTGATGCTGAATGCCGGGCTGGCGCTGTATGCCGGCAACCAGGCCAGCTCTATTCAAGCCGGCATCACCCAGGCAGGCGAACTGATCGCCTCGGGTGCTGCCCGCGAAAAACTCGAGCAATTCCGCCAGTACACTCAAAGGTTTGCGTCATGAACGATATCCTCAAGCAGATCCTGGACACCAAACACATTGAAGTCGTCACCGCGCGGCAGATGCGCAGTGAAGCCGAGCTGCTGCGCGAAGCGCGCAGCCGTCAGGATATTCGTGGTTTTGTCCGCGCCATCGAGGACAAGATCGCCCAAGGCAAGCCCGCTGTGATCGCCGAGATCAAAAAAGCATCTCCCTCCAAAGGCGTGATTCGGACCGACTTCAACCCGGCCGAGATCGCCGGCAGCTATGCCTGCCAGGGAGCAGCCTGCCTGTCGGTGCTGACCGATGTGCAATATTTCCAGGGAGGCTACGACCACCTGCGCCAGGCGCGGGCCGCCTGCAGCCTGCCGGTGCTGCGCAAGGATTTCATGATTGATCCCTATCAGGTGATTCATGCGCGGGCGCTGGGGGCGGATTGCGTGCTGCTGATCGCCGCCGCACTGTCTGCCAATCAATTATTGGAACTCGAAGCCGTGGCCATCGAGCTTGGCATGGACGTGCTGGTCGAGATCCACGACCGCAGCGAACTTGACGCCGCCCTGGCCATGCAAACGCCGCTGCTGGGGATCAACAACCGCAATCTACGCACCTTTGAAACACGCCTGGATACCACGCTAAGCATGCTGGCCGATGTCCCGGCGAACAAGCGCGTGGTCACCGAAAGCGGCATCTTGCTGCCCGAAGACGTAGAGCAGATGCGCGCCCACGGCGTGCAGGCATTCCTGGTGGGCGAGGCCTTCATGCGGGCCAGCGACCCGGGGGCCGCGCTGAATGACCTGTTCTTCAAGCCCAATGCATAACGCCACCTGCCCCTTGTGCGGCCCGGCCCCGGTCGGGCTGCTGCACGAAGACGCGCAATTGCGCATCATCACTGTCGATGATGCGCAATTTCCTGGCTACCTGCGGGTGATCTGGCGCGACCATGTGTCCGAAATGACTGACTTGTCCCAGGCCAATCGAGACAGGCTGATGCTGGTGGTCTATCGGCTGGAGGCCTTGCAACGCGATATTCTGCAGCCTGACAAGATCAATCTGGCCAGTCTGGGCAACCAGGTGCCGCACCTGCACTGGCACCTGATCCCCCGCTGGCGGGGCGATCCCTGTTTTCCAGACTCGATCTGGGCGACGGGCCAAGCGCATGATCAGGATCGGCAGACTGCCTGGGCTAGGCAACAACCTGCGCTGCTGGCGCAGGCAAGCGTGCTGCAAAACAAAATTCGACAGGAATTTTCTCCACCCGACTAAGAAGAATGGGGTCAGACACCATTTTCGTTTGGAAATGGTGTCTGACCCCATTCTTCTTGCTTTCTATCGGCTCAAAAAAAGCACCTCGAGTGAGGTGCTTTTTCATGCCGGAAGCAAGCTGCCGGAATCAGTGCGAGGAACGCTTGTGGCTGAATTTCCGCGCTGCGGCCGCCTGAGCAGCCAACATCGCGAGTTCCGCCTCGACCACGGCCAGATCGGCCTTGTCCTTGGTGTTGCGCAGGGCTTCCTCGGCGCGTTCGCGGGCCTTGATCGCACGAGCCTCGTCGAGGTCAGCCGCACGGATGGCCGTATCGGACAACACCGTAACTGAATTGGGCTGAACTTCGAGGATGCCGCCGGCCACGAAGATGTTTTCTTCGGTGCCGTCGCTGCTCTTGATCTTGAGCGTACCCGGACGGATACGGGAGATCAGGGGAGTGTGCCCCGGCAGAATGCCGAGGTCGCCAGATTCACCGGGCAGGGCAACAAACGTTGCCTCGCCCGAGTAGATCGAGGCCTCCGCACTGACCACTTCGATGTGAAGAGTCGCCATGTGCAATCCTTATTGGAGGGTTTTGGCCTTCTCGAAGGCCTCATCAATGCCGCCCACCATGTAGAAGGCCTGTTCGGGCAATGCATCGCATTCGCCTTCGACGATCATCTTGAAGCCGCGCAGGGTTTCAGCCAGCGGGACGTACTTACCGGGCGAGCCGGTAAAGACTTCGGCCACATGGAAAGGCTGCGACAGGAAGCGCTGAATCTTACGCGCACGGGCCACGGCCTGCTTGTCTTCCGGCGAGAGTTCGTCCATCCCCAGAATGGCGATGATGTCGCGCAGTTCTTTGTAACGCTGCAGGGTTTGCTGCACGCCACGGGCGATCTGGTAGTGTTCTTCACCGACCACTTGCGGATCCAGCTGACGGCTGGTGGAATCCAGCGGGTCGACAGCCGGGTAGATCCCCAGGGCGGCGATGTCACGCGACAGCACCACGGTGGAGTCCAGGTGCAGGAAGGTCGTGGCAGGCGACGGGTCGGTCAAGTCATCGGCAGGCACGTACACGGCCTGGATGGACGTGATGGAGCCGGTCTTGGTGGACGTAATGCGTTCCTGGAGCTTACCCATTTCTTCGGCCAGGGTAGGCTGATAGCCCACGGCGGAAGGCATCCGGCCCAGCAGGGCGGAGACTTCGGTACCAGCCAGGGTGTAGCGGTAGATATTGTCCACGAAGAACAGCACGTCACGGCCTTCGTCACGGAAGGACTCGGCCATGGTCAGGCCCGACAGGGCCACGCGCAGACGGTTGCCGGGAGGCTCGTTCATCTGGCCAAACACCATGGCGACCTTGGATTCGGCCAGGTTGTCGAGCTTGATGACGCCTGCATCGGACATTTCGTGATAGAAGTCGTTACCTTCGCGGGTGCGCTCACCCACGCCGGCAAACACCGACAGACCGCTGTGGGCCTTGGCGATGTTGTTGATGAGTTCCAGCATGTTCACGGTCTTGCCCACGCCGGCACCGCCGAACAGGCCGACCTTGCCGCCCTTGGCAAACGGGCAGACCAGATCGATCACCTTGATGCCGGTTTCAAGCAGTTCCACGGAAGGAGACAGCTCGTCGAATTTAGGGGCAGGCTGGTGGATCGAACGCTTTTCGGTGGCCTGGATCTCACCACGCTCGTCGATGGGGCGACCCAGGACGTCCATGATGCGGCCCAGGGTGCCCAGGCCGACTGGCACTGAAATGGGGGCGCCGGTGCCTGCCACGGCCATGCCGCGGCGCAGGCCGTCGGAGGAGCCCATGGCAATGGTGCGCACCACGCCGTCGCCCAGCTGCTGCTGGACTTCGAACGTCAGGCCCTTTTCCGCGAATGCGGAGGACTCGTCGGTCAAGGTGAGCGCGTCGTAGATGTTGGGGATGCTGTCGCGGGGAAACTGAATGTCCACCACTGCGCCAATGCACTGAACGATGGTACCGTTGCTCATGTTTAGTCCTATAAGTATCTCTGGGTTGCCCTGGTTGGCGTCGGTTAGACCGCCGCCGCGCCGCCCACGATTTCCGAAATTTCCTTGGTGATGGCCGCCTGACGGGTCTTGTTGTAGACCAGCTGGAGGTCGCCGATGACTTTTTTGGCGTTATCAGAAGCCGCCTTCATGGCCACCATCCGAGCAGACTGCTCGCTGGCCATGTTTTCTGCCACTGCCTGATATACCAGGCCTTCTACATAGCGCATCAACAGATCGTCGATGACGGTCTGGGAGTCGGGCTCGTAGATGTAGTCCCAGCCATACTTCGTGTCCAGCGTATCGTCTTCCTGACTGCCGGCCTGGAAAGGATCTCCCAGACCCGACGGCAGGGGCAGCAAACGAATAAAACTGGGGTCTTGCTTCATGGTGTTGATGAAGCGGCTGGTGGCCACATACACCGCGTCGACCTTGCCATTGATGAAATCATCGATCTGTGCCTTGATGGCACCGATCAGGCGATCCAGATTGGGGGCATCCCCCAATTGAATTTCGGAGGACACGACGTTGACGCCCACGCGACTGAGCAAGCTCAGGCCTTTGGAGCCCAAAGCGGTTGCCTGCACGCGAATGCCTTGTTCTTCGAATTCCTTGATCCGCGCCAAGGCCAGGCGCGAGATGTTGGTATTCAGACCACCACACAGCCCCTTGTCGGTCGTGACCAGCACGATGCCGACGGCAGAGAGCTTGGCCCGCTCGATCATGTACGGATGGGTGTAATCCGGGTTTGCCTGCATCAGGTGCGCAGCAATCGCGCGAACCTTGGTGGCATAGGGACGGCCAGCCCGCATGCGGTCCTGCGCCTTGCGCATTTTCGATGCGGCGACCATTTCCATCGCCTTGGTGATCTTGCTCGTGTTTTGCACGCTCTTGATCTTGGTACGAATTTCCTTGATTCCGGCCATTCCACTATTCCCTTGGGCTGACCGGGGCGACCATCAGGTGCCCCGGATGCAACTTAAAACGTGCCGTGCTTTTTGAACTCGGCGATGGCGGCAGCCAACTCGGCGTCGTCTTCCTTGGAGAGTTCCTTGACGTCTTCGATGCGCTGGATCAGGGCTTCGTGCTTGGTCTTGAGGTAGTCCTTCAGGGCCTTTTCGAACGACAGAACCCGGCTGACATCGAAGTCATCCAAGTGGCCGTTATTGACCGAGTACAGCGCAACAGCGAGTTCCCAGACCTGTTGAGGCTGGTACTGAGGCTGCTTCAGCAATTCGACCACGCGCTTGCCGCGTTCGAGCTGGCGCCGCGTGGCGTCGTCGAGGTCGGAGGCGAACTGGGCAAAAGCGGCGAGTTCGCGATACTGGGCCAAGTCGGTACGGATACCGCCAGACAGTTTTTTCACGATCTTGGTCTGGGCTGCCCCCCCCACGCGCGACACCGAAATACCGGCGTTGATGGCGGGACGGATACCGGCGTTGAACAAGTCGGTTTCCAGGAAGATCTGGCCGTCAGTAATGGAGATGACGTTGGTCGGCACGAAAGCCGAGACGTCGCCCGCCTGGGTTTCGATGATCGGCAATGCGGTCAGCGACCCGGTCTTGCCCTTGACGGCGCCCTTGGTGAATTGCTCTACGTAGTGCTCGTTGACGCGGGCTGCGCGTTCGAGCAAACGGGAGTGCAGGTAGAACACGTCGCCGGGATAGGCTTCGCGCCCAGGTGGGCGGCGCAGCAGCAGCGAAACCTGACGGTAGGCCCAGGCCTGTTTGGTCAAGTCGTCATAGACGATCAGGGCGTCTTCGCCGCGGTCGCGGAAATATTCGCCCATGGTGCAGCCTGAGTAGGCAGCCAGGTACTGCATGGCGGCGGAATCAGAGGCGGCAGCAGCCACGACAATGGTGTATTCCATTGCGCCATGTTCTTCGAGCTTGCGCACCACGTTATTGATGGTGGAGGCTTTTTGCCCAATGGCGACGTACACGCAGGTAACGCCCTTGCCTTTTTGGTTGATGATGGTGTCGACAGCGACGGCGGTCTTGCCGGTCTGACGGTCGCCAATGATCAGTTCGCGCTGACCACGACCGATAGGCACCATGGAGTCGATGGCCTTTTGACCCGTTTGCAGGGGCTGGGACACGGACTGACGCGCAATCACGCCCGGCGCGACCTTTTCAATGACGTCGGTTTCTTTGGCGTTGATCGGGCCCTTGCCATCGATCGGGGCACCCAGTGCATCGACCACACGACCTTTGAGTTCGGGGCCGACTGGCACTGCCAGAATCTTGCCGGTGGTCTTGACCGAATCGCCTTCGGACACGCCCACGTAGTCACCCAGCACCACAGCGCCGACGGAGTCGCGCTCGAGGTTAAGGGCCAGACCAAAACGGTTATTGGGGAATTCGAGCATTTCGCCCTGCATCACGTCGGACAAGCCGTGGATGCGGGTAATGCCGTCAGTGACGGATACCACCGTACCCTGCGTACGGACATCGGTGGACGCGCCCAGGCCTTCGATGCGGCTCTTCAGCAGTTCGCTGATCTCGGACGGGTTAAGTTGCATGGTAAGACTCCTGGAATCCTGTTGTGTGGCCCGCCATCATGCGGCCAGCGTATCGCGCAGACTGGCCAGACGGGCCTGCACGGAAGTGTCGAGCACGTGATCGCCAACCGAGACGCGCACCCCGCCGATCAATGAGGGATCGACAGTCACCTGAGATTTGAGCTTGAGACCGAACTTGCGCTCGAGCCCCTGCAGCAAACCGGCAACCTGGGCATCGTCCAGCGGAAAGGCACTGGTGATCTCGGCCAGGGCCGTGCCCTCGAGCCGATTGCGCAGGAGTTCGAATTGTTCGGCCACCTGCGGCAAGGCCTGGATGCGGCCGTTTTCGATAACCAGCGCAATCAGGTTGGCTGCCTGAGGCGGCAGGGCCTGAGGCACCAGCCCGATCAGCAACTGGATGCGCTGCGCGTCATTGAGACGCGGATCACCGATGGCTTCCTGCACGTCGGGCAGGCTGGACACCTGTGCCAACAAGGACAAAATGCCGGACCAGGAATCGAGGCCCTGCGCGTCATTGCGCACGGCCTCGAAAAGAGCCTCGGCGTATGGGCGAGCGATAGTAGATAGTTCAGCCATGAGCCGCCCCGATCAGAGTTGTGCCTGCAGCTGATCCAGCAGATCAGCGTGTGCCTTGGCATCGACTTCGCGGCGCAGGATTTGCTCGGCACCCTTAACCGCCAACACGGCGACCTCGGCACGCAAAGTTTCGCGTGCGCGTTGAGCCTCGTGGGCAGCGTCCTGACGTGCCTGAGCCACAATCCGAGCCTTCTCAGCCTCGGCCTCGCGGCGCGCCTCGTCGATCAGCATGGCAGCCTGTTTCTCGGCCTCGGCCAGACGTGCGTGGTTGTCGTTCTTGGCTGCTGCCTCGATCAGACTGACACGCGCCTGCGCCTGGGCAAGATCTGCCTTGCCTTTTTCGGCGGCAGCCAGACCGTCGGCGATTTTCTGGCGACGATCATCGATTGCCTTCGTCAGGGGTGGCCAGATGAATTTCATCGTAAACCAGCCCAGAACGAAAAACACGATCATCTGGAAAAAGAGAGTCGCGTTTAAATTCACGGTCGTTTCCCTAATTTACCCTCTCGTGTCTTGTGGCAAATCCACAAGACACTAAACCTGGCCGATCGCCACCCGCAGGCGCGAGACCAGCCCCTGGCCTGCCGCAGCAGGCCTGTGCGATCAGCCGACGAACGGATTGGCGAACGCGAACAGCATGGCCAGACCCACGCCGATCAGGAAAGCGGCATCAATCAGACCAACCAGCAGGAACATCTTGGTTTGCAGGGTGTTCATGAGTTCGGGCTGGCGAGCAGAAGCTTCGAGGTATTTGCCCCCCATCAAGCCGATACCGATACAAGCACCGATGGCGCCCAGACCGATGATCAAACCGCAAGCAAGCGCAACGAATGCAACGTTGGTCATAACAACTCCTTGGTAAGTAAACGTTGTTTAGTCAGAAAACAAAAGAATCAGAAATCAGTGGCCTTCGTGTGCCAGCCCGATATATACCAGGGTCAGCATCATGAAGATGTATGCCTGCAGCAGCACGATCAGGATATGGAAGATCGCCCACGCCGAGCCGGCCAGCACGTGCCCGAATGCCAGACTGATGCTTGTTGCATCGGTCCCGACCCAGGCCCCCCCCAGCAAGGCGATCAGCATGAACAGCAGTTCGCCCGCATACATATTGCCGAACAGCCGCATGCCCAGAGAGACGGTCTTGGCGACATATTCGATGAGATTGAGCAGCAGATTGAAAGGCGCCAGCACGATGGCGGCCACCCCATGCGCATGGAACGGCGCGGTGAAGAGCTCTTTGACGAAACCGCCGATGTGTTTGATCTTGACGCCATAATAAAGCGTGAGCAACAGCACGCCCAGCGACATCCCCATCGGGATGTTGAGGTCGGCGGTCGGCAAGATACGGTGGTAGTACAGGGGGTCCGCGTGATCGGCACCCAGCCCTGTCATGCGGAAGATCCAGCCCACCAGATCGACCGGAATCAGATCAAGCGCATTCATCAGCGTGATCCACAGGAACACGGTCAGCGCCAGCGGCGCGGCATACAGGCGGGATTTTTCGTTCGGAACGATGTTCTTGGCTTCTTCCTGGACCATGCCGACGAGCATTTCGACGGACATCTGAAAACGGCCCGGGACATCGGTGGTGGCTTTTTTGGCTGCGCGCCAAAGAAACCAGATCACCACAAAGCCCATCAGGGCGGACCAAAAAAGCGAATCGTAGTTGACGACGCCGAAGTTGGCGATGATTTCTTGTTTTCCGCCGAGATTATTCAGGTGCACCAAATGGTGCTGAATATATTCGGACTGAGGCGTCGTTACTGCGTCGGTCATCGGTAAGCCCTTCAAACGTAATCAAATCATGGCAAGCGGCGCAAGGCCAGCAACACCACGTACCCTTTCATGACGCCCAGCAGCCCCAGCAAGAAGGCCAGCCAATTCAACCAGCTGCCCCACTGCCACGCCACCAGGACCACTATCCCTGCCACTGCGAACAGCTTTAGGAATTCGCCCAGAAAAAAGGCAATCGACCCCGGGCGTTTAGGCCCGAAATACCCAAGCAGCAGCCGCAAGGCGAACAAAGCGTTGGGCACAAAATAAGCCGCCGCCCCTATCAGCGCGGAAGCCCCAGCGTCCTTCCCGGCAATTCCCCAAGCGCCCAGCACCACCAACATTCCCATGAATGCCTGCGCTGCCAGCGCCCGATACAGGCCGATCTGCGAGCGTCTGGCAATTTGCGCGCGATCCTGATCACTCAGTACCAGCGGCTGGATCGCGCCAGTTTCATCCCCGACCCCGCCCGCGAGATCGGATGTGTGTTGCTTGCGCATATGCCTTGACACCCAAGCAGCTGACATACCATTTGATACGCCAGCTGACAGTCAAACCCTTGAATTATAGCTGCCTTTTAGCGGACAACTTATGTCCTTACCCCAAAAGGCGCACCATTTTAACCCAGAAAGGAAAATGATGCGCGAACCGGGAAAAACACCCGGTTTCAGCGGTGTTTGAAATCGGGTTTGCGTTTTTCGACAAAGGCTTTCATGCCTTCCTTCTGATCCTCGGTGCTGAACAATGCGTGGAAATTACGGCGCTCGAACAGCAAGGATTCGCTGAGGGAAGACTCGAAGGCACGATTGATGCATTCTTTGGCCATCATGACGGAAGGCAGCGACATGGATGCGATCACGGTGGCGGCCTCGATGGCCTCGTCCAGGAGTTTGTCGACCGGGACGATGCGGGCAACCAGGCCGGCGCGTTCGGCTTCGTGCACATCCATCATGCGTCCGGTCAGGGCCAGATCCATGGCCTTGGCCTTGCCAACGGCACGCGGCAAGCGCTGTGTGCCCCCATAACCAGGAATCACCCCGAGCTTGATTTCAGGCTGGCCGAATTTTGCATTTTCGGCCGCGATGATGAAATCGCACAGCATGGCCAGTTCGCAACCGCCGCCCAGCGCATAGCCCGAGACCGCCGCGATGATGGGCTTACGGGCGCGCCGCAGCGCATCCCAGTTACCGCCCAGATAATCGGCCTGATAGACGTCCATGAAGGACCAATCTGCCATGGCACCGATATCGGCGCCGGCGGCAAAGGCTTTTTCGCTGCCGGTCAGCACCATCGCGCCAATATTGTCATCGGCCTCGAAAGCCCGGATGGCGGCGGACAGCTCGTCGATGACCTCGTTGCTGAGGGCGTTGAGAACCTGGGGCCGATTCAGGGTCAGAAGCCCGACGCGGCCCCGGACTTCAACCTTTACCAATGCTTCACTCATGTTGTCTCCACAGTAAACTATCGCGATGAATAATGATCTGATTTGCTATCAAGTGCGCTTGGCCGACCCCGTCGGCCACCGCTATGCCATCCGGCTGACCATCCCGCAGCCCAGCCCTGACGGCCAGACACTGCGCCTGCCTGCCTGGATACCAGGCAGCTATCTGATCCGTGATTTTGCCCGACAGATCGAATCTTTGCAGGCGCGAGATGCGGATGGCCCAGTAATCTGCCAAAAAAGCGACAGCCATACCTGGCACTGTACCCCGGCCCGAGGGGCCTTGGTGGTGGATTACATAGTGTACGCCTGGGATCTGTCGGTGCGTGGTGCCCACTTTGATGAAAGCCATGCGTTCTTCAATGGCTGCAGCTTGTTTCTAGCCGTGGAAGGCCAAGAATCCCAACCATGCCTGCTGGATCTTTGCCCGCCGGATCATGCCCAGGACTGGCGGGTGTACACCAGCCTGCCTGCTGCCACGGGCCACCCAGGGTGCGCTGCGCTGCGGGGCTTTGGCTATTACCGCGCTCCGGGCTACGATGCCCTGATCGACCACCCCGTCGAAATCGGTACGCCGCAATGCATCAGCTTCCAGGTGCACGGCGCTACCCACGACCTGGTATTCACCGGGGTCGCGCCCCAGCTGGATCTGGCGCGCCTGGCGGCCGATGCAGAAAAAATCTGCGCCGCCCAAATTGCATTATTTGAACCGGAGACGCGTCAGGCCCCCTTTCTGGACAGTGCCGAGCGCTATGTATTCCTGACCACCATCACTGGCGACGGCTACGGTGGGCTGGAACACCGGGCATCCACCGCCTTGCTGGCCAGCCGCCACAGCCTGCCCATGCGTGGGCGGCCTGCGCCCGACGACTACACGACATTTCTGGGTCTCCTGAGCCATGAGTATTTTCATACCTGGAACGTCAAACGCATCAAGCCTGCCGCCTTTGCGCCCTACGATCTGCGCCAGCCCAATTACACCCGGCTCTTGTGGGTCTTTGAAGGCTTTACCTCGTATTACGACGACCTGATGCTGCTGCGCGCGGGCGTGATCGACACACCGGCCTACCTGAAGGTTTTGTCGCGCACCCTGGACCAGGTATTGGGCAGCGGCGGGCGGTTGAAACAGTCCGTGGCCGACAGCTCTTTTGACGCCTGGACCCGCTACTACAAGCAAGACGAGAACTCCCCCAATGCTCTGGTCAGCTATTACACCAAGGGCGCACTGGTGGCGCTGGGGCTGGATCTTGAAATTCGCCAGCACAGCGGGGGCAGCCGCAGTCTGGATGACGTCATGCGGCTGCTGTGGACGCAATACGGGCGAGGCTTCTTTCGCGGCCAAGCCCACGGGGTGGCCGAAGACGCCCTGCCCGCCCTGATCCTGCAGGCCACTGGAGTAGATGTCGCAGACTTCATCCAGCGATATGCGGAAAACTGCGCCGATGTGCCCCTGGAACCCGCGCTGGCCGTCCAAGGCTGGCAGATTTCCACTCAGCCCGAAGCCCCCCGGCCCAGCCTGGGTGCCCGCCTGCGGGCGGACCACCAAGGGGTACATCTGGCCACCGTCCATGAGCACGGCGCTGCGCACGCAGCCGGCCTATCAGCAGGAGACCTGCTGATAGCCCTGGATGGCCTGCGTATCCGCACCACGACCGACCTGGATCATCTCCTGGACATGCGCCAGGCCGACGACCAAGCCACCGTGCATGTATTCCGGCGCGACGAGCTTCGCGCCTACTCTGTGCGTCTGGCCGCAGCCCCCATCAAACGCCAGATCACGCAGGCCGGACCCGGCCCCTCGAGCAATCGCTGGCCTGCGGCTGACACCACCCCATCTGCACCTTTGCAGACACGCCAGGTGATTCTGGACGACCTGCAAGTATCGGCCTCCATCGGCATGCTGGAGCACGAGCGTCAGGCGCGCCAGCCGCTGCACATCCACGCCGAATTCGACGTCGATGCTGCGCAGCCGGTCAACGACGCGGATATCGGCACGGTACTGGATTACCGCCAATTGCGCGCAGCGCTGATCGACGAGGCCGGTCAGGCTCACACCGACCTGCTGGAAACGCTGGTGGCACGCTCCCTGGCGCGCATCTTGCAGGACTTTCCTGCCGTGCAATCGGCCCGCATCCGTATCTGTAAGCCGCAGGCTTTCGATGACTGCGCCGCCGTGTGCATCGAACAATCCAGGACTCGCGCAGCCTCATGAGCACACCCATGACACATTCCAACCGTCACCCCAGCGTCAACGAGAACAAGCTGGTGAAGCGCCTGCTGCGCGAGACCGGCAAGGCAATCAGCGACTATCAGATGATCGAGGAAGGCGACCGGGTCATGGTCTGCCTGTCGGGCGGCAAGGACTCGTACGGCTTGCTGGATATTTTGCTGACCCTGCGCGAACGCGCACCGATCCAATTTGATCTGATCGCCGTGAACCTGGATCAGAAACAACCCGGATTTCCCGAACACGTGCTGCCGGACTACCTCCGCGCACGCGGGGTGCCGTTTCATATCGAAAACCAGGACACCTACTCTACCGTCAAACGCCTGATCCCCGAGGGCAAGACCACCTGCTCGCTGTGCTCGCGCCTGCGGCGTGGGATTTTGTACCGGGTCGCTCGTGAACTAGGCGCCAATAAAATCGCCCTGGGCCACCACCGCAATGATATTCTGGCCACGTTTTTCCTGAACCTGTTTTATGGCGGACGGCTAAAGGCCATGCCACCGAAACTGGTCTCCGACAACGGCGAACACATCGTCATCCGGCCACTGGCCTACGTGCAGGAAAAAGACCTGATCGCCTATGCGAAATTACGCGACTTCCCCATCATCCCCTGCAATCTGTGCGGCTCTCAGGAAAATCTGAAACGCCAGGAAATCAACCGCATGCTGGAAGAATGGAACCGGCATTTCAGCACGCGCAACGCCAGTGTATTCCGGGCGCTCTCGCATGTGGCGCCCTCGCACCTGATGGATCGGGATCTGATGGACTTTGCGGGCCTCAGGCCTACAGGCCTGGCGGATGCCAATGGTGATCATGCCTTTGATGCAGAAGACTACGCCTTGTCGGCCTTTGCTGCCGACGACGAGGACGAGCACGAATCCACCGCAGCAGGGATACAGGCGGCAGACCTTCGCCGCAGTCCACCAGGCGTCAGGCGGGCCTAAGCCTCAGCGGGCGTGCAAAGCCTGGACCTTGCTCAGGCGCTGCGCCAGGAAGTCCAAAAAGACCCGCGTGCGGGCAGGCATCATGCGCGAAGGAAACAGGGCTACCAGGTGTTTGGGCTCAAACACCCACTCGGGCAGCACCCGGACCAGCGCACTGCCCTCCATCCCATGGATGGGTAGCTGCCCGATGCCAGCGCCGGCCCTGATCAACTGGCGCAGCATCAAGACCTGATTGACGGCAATCCTGCCCCGCACCCGGACTGGCTGCATATGGCCCGAGGCATTGTGCAAATGCCAGACCGAGTCTTCGCGCTGCGTGCTGGTCCGCAGACAGTCATGCATGGCCAGATCCATCGGGGTTGCAGGCACGCCATGCGTCTGCACATAATCCCTGGATGCGTACAGTCCCAGCGTCAATGTCCCCAGGGTCCGCGACACAATGCTGGAATCGGGCAGCTGGGCTATCCGGACCACCACATCATAGCCATCCATCTGCAGGTCGATTTTGCGGATGCTGAGGTCGTATTCGCACTCGATATCCGGATACTGCCGGGAAAAATCGTGCAAGGCATCTTGAAGAAACTCCAGCACCAGACCTGAAGGCAAGGACACGCGCAAATGCCCCCGAGGCAGGCGGGTTTCCTCCTGCAGCAACTCGTGCGCCACACGAGCTTCTTCGACGATCAGACGGCAACGCTCGAAGTAGACCGCCCCGGCTTCAGTCAGTGCGACCTTGCGAGTGGTGCGATTCAGCAAGCGGACCCCAATGGATTTTTCGAGCTGGGTGATCCGCCGCGACAAGGTGGAAGCGGGCAGGCCCAACACTGCTCCAGCACGGGTGAACCCACGGCTGCGAGCGACTTCAACGAACAATTCCAAATTATCCAGAGATGGTTTCATCCAGGAACTCTAGGGTTAACACCAAAATAAATTCTATATTTATAGACTTGTTAATTATATATGTAAGTCAGATTACCACTAAAAATGGAAAGATGAATTGGCATTTTGCGTATTTATCGATCGGCGAAAAAGCAGCACACTAGCGTCACTGAAACAGCGCGTACCCGTCGAAAACTCTAGTACGCAATGTATTTGACTCACCTACCATGAAGGAAACCATCATGAAAATCGCCGCTACTCTGACTGCCCTGGCCCTGGGACTAAGCACCACAGGTTTTGCTTACGCTGACAGCCTGTCGAACTATCCCGTCGATACAGCAGCAACCGCCACCAGCACCCTGACTCGCGCTCAAGTGCAACAGGAACTGCAACAGGCCCAGGCCACTGGCCTGCTCATCATCGGTGAAAACCCCGCCTATCCGATGCTGGCTCAGCACGACAACAACAAGGCCCGCGCTGAGGTCCTGTCCGAACTGCGTCACGCACAGGCTGCCGGCCTGGTGCACTCTGCGGATCAAGCCAACTACCCGGTTGGGTTCTCGGCATAAGGCTTAAGGCTACAGGGCCTGTTGATCGCGATAGTCCAGCAAGCCCTGCAAGTCGAGAATCGTGAATTCGCGTCCCTGGACGCGAACCAGCTTGCGTTGGATCAGGTCGTGCAAAATCCGCGAGAAATGCTGTGGCGTCAGATTGAGCCGGGATGCAATCACACCCTTGGGGATGGTCAAGCGCACCGGAACGCCTTGGTGGTGACTGGACGCACGCAGCAAATAACCAATCAAGCGCTGATGACCATTACGCACCGTATACGCCCCCATATCTCCCATCATCATGTATAGCTGACGACTGAGACTCGCCACCAACTGCTGGGAAAGCTGCGGGCTGTGCGCCATCTGGGTCAGGATGATGTCTTTGGGGATATAGATCAGATGGCTGTCGCACAAGGCTTCGGCACTGGCAATATATTCACGCCCCAGATACATCAGGGCCTCGCCAAAACTGTCGTTGGGGCTGACGATACGCATGATGCGTTCCAGGCCGGACGCGGCCTCGTAGCAGAGTTTTATCCGCCCCTGCACCACAATATGCATGCCCAGGCAAGGTTCGCCTCGGTGGGCGATGATTTCGTCACGCCGCACGGATAACTGACGCGCGCTTTGCAGGATCGGTGCCAACACCGTGGCAGGCACGCCCTGAAAATACGGGAGCTGCGCCAGGATGTCAGGATGTGAGGGAACTGGCCTGCTGGTCACGGGGCAAGTAGAAATAAAACAACAAGAGCCCATGTTAACCGTCTTTGGACGACTCGAGGGCGGCGCCATCCATGAATTCGTCGATGAGTCATGTTTGATAGCCATGATCAATTCACAACGAATAATGAGTATTCACAGGCTATGAATATAGCATTTACAAAAACCCTGACAATGCAGGAAAGGCCGCATAGGCCTTCTTTTGATGTATCCCTATATTAGTCGTCCCTGAAGAATTCATTTCACCTATATCACGCCGGATTTCCGGCGATCTGAGGCCACGCATCCTGGCGGGGTAGCTCACCCCACAGGGATGATTTCTGAATTCGCTGCCAGATCCAGGTCAAAAAATAAGGCGCAAAAAAAGGGCGGATGCCCTTGCGGGCAATCATGCGCAGCAGCCACTTCATATTGAAGCCCGCCGCGCATAGCACCGCGTGGATAGCGTCCCCAATTTGTCCCTTCAAGTGGCAGCGATTCATGCCGTGATCGCTTTTAAGATGCCCAATGATCGGCTCAATCGCCTGGCGCCGTCTCAGCAACTGCTGCTCTTTGGGTGTCAAGCGTTTGAATTTCCCACGGTGCTTCAGTGCATATTCCGGGATTTCACCATCTACCCCGCGATACCCCAGATCCGCATAGATCGTCTTGGGTTTGACGCCGGTGTCCTGCAGCAGGATACTGGCTTGCTCCAATGCCTCCGCCAAAGTATGACCATCGTACGGGTTGCCTGGGAAGCTGCGTGCGCCCACGATCAGGTTCCCTGTCAACGTGGTGACGATACCCACCTTGACGCCGAACTCATATGGGGTGCGGGCCTTGCCCTTACCGATACACTCGACTTCGGGGGCATGCCAGCTGTAAATCTTGTCCTTGCCCTTCACCGCCTGCTTGCGACGGCTCTGCTCCGCGATTCGATGTGCTCGGGCCAGCAGCGGATCCAGGGCTTGCTGGATGCTTTGGGCCAGCACCGTCTTGCTGCGCTCGATGTCGCGGGCCAAGCGGCCCAGAATCGTGCGCTGGCGCTTGATCGCTTTGTGCATGCGGCGGTACTGCTTGGCGTGCGCATATCGCCCAGCCCGCCTGGCCAGGTCCCGGCCTTCTTTGGCGTAGCTTTGCTTCAAGCAAATGCCATGGGCCTTGGCAGCCTCAGCCAGCTTGTCACGTGCCACTTCCAGCAAGCGGCTGTCAGTGGGGTGTGCCACCGCCTTGCTCTGCACCGTGCTGTCCACGATCACGGTTTCCAGTGCCCGACGTTCAATCAGGCCCAGCTTCATGCCCACCATAATGGTTTGCACCAGCAATTCTTCCACGCCTTCTTCGCCCAGCAGGCCTCGGAAGCGGCTGATCGCGCTGGGATCGCACGGCAGGCGATCCTCGAAATATTCCTGGCCGGAAAAGTATTGCCAGACTGGCGTCTCGCTCCAGCGTTCGCATACGCCTTCATCACTTTCGTTGAAGGTGTGCTTCAGATACAGCAAGGAGATCATGAGGCGCATCGGCAGGCGCGGGCGCCCAGCGTTTGAAATCGCACCGCCCACGACAGCCACGCTCGGGCCAAACAAATCCACATCGGAAACTTTCTTTCCTGTGCGCACTTGGCGTGCAAATCGATGGGCCACCGAGGCCTCCAATTCCTGCCAGGGAATATGCGTGGCGAGTACCGCCAGCGGTTTGCGCAGATCGATCATTTGATCCAGGCGACTGCGGAAAAAATCGTCGATTTCACTCATGGGGCGTTTGGCATTTCTCCCAGAAAATGACCTGCAACGGAGGCGTTTCTGGGAGATTTGTTGGTTTTGGATGTCAATATTATTACATGAAATCAATGTGTTATTGATACTTCAGGGGCGACTATATTAATAATGCCAATTGCGTTTCGCCCAGCACCCGCAGTTGGCCTCAAATGCTCTCGGGAGACTAGCATGACGATCACTAGCCAACTCAGTTTGAAGCAGAAATTCATTATCTTGTCAGGCCTGTTGCTACTTACAACAGGGGTCATCATCGTTAGTCAATGGGTAGTCATCAAGGCCAACAATGAGATCATGCGTGCCTACCAAAACCGCTATACGTCTTACCTGCTGGCGGACGAACTTCGGCAAAGCTCGGACGATCTCACCAGATTAGTCCGTGCCTACGTAGCAACAGGCCAGCAGAAATGGAAAGACCAGTATGACGAGGTCGTCAATATCCGTGCCGGCAAACAGGCCAGACCTGCGGGGTACGAAGGTATTTATTGGGACTTTCGAGCCGCCGATATCAATATGTCCGGCCAGCCGGGTCCCACAGTTGCGTTGCTGGACATGATGCGGGCACAGGGCTTCGATACCGAAGAGCTGGATAAGCTCAAAGAAGCCAATGATTTATCCACCAGCCTGGCCCAGACAGAATCACAGGCCATTGGCCTGACCGCCACCTTGGCTGCCCAGGGCGAGGGCCGCCTGGATACCAAGAACCAAGCTTTCATTCGCGCCAATGAGATGGTCAACGGAGCTGAATATCTCCAGAAAAAAGCGGCCATCATGGTACCCATCAATGATTTCTTCAAGCTGCTGGATCAGCGCACTGCTGATTCCATCGCGCAGGCGCAAGACGAAACCCATACCTGGCAAATCGCACAGGCCATTGTTGTCCTGATCATGTTGGCGGTATTTTTTGCCTTGCTGTATTCCAGTTTCCAATACATCATCCGTTCTATCAGACTGTCGATGGGTTTCGCCCAATCGGTATCCCGCGGCGACCTGACCACCGACGTCAAACACAGCGGCACCGACGAGGTTGCCCAACTGATGCAGGCCTTGAATGAAATGCAGACTGGCCTGGGCAGCCTGGTTACCTTGGTGCGCGGCAGCAGTAGTTCTGTGGCCATGGCCAGTGCTGAAATTTCTCAAGGCAGCATGGATCTCAGCGCCCGCACATCGTCGCAAGCCAGCGCACTGCAGCAGACTGCGGCCTCGATGGAACAACTCTCTGTCACAGTCCGCCACAATGCCGATAATGCCAAAAAGGCCAATGACATGTCACAGGAAGCCGCCCACATCGCCCAGGAAGGTGGCAACATTGTCACGCAAGTCATTGACACAATGCATGAAATCAGTGATAAGTCACAAAAGATCACAGATATCGTTGGCATGATCGATGCGATTGCCTTCCAGACCAATATTCTGGCGCTGAATGCCGCTGTCGAAGCCGCCCGCGCAGGGGAATCCGGCCGAGGCTTTGCCGTCGTGGCTGCCGAGGTACGGGCGCTAGCCCAGCGTGCAGCAAGTGCTGCCAAGGATATTCGCCATCTGATCGATGAAAGCGCGCTGTCTGTCAATACGGGGTCCGAACTGGTGGAGCGCTCTGGGTCCACCATGAACAATGTGGTGAACAGCATCGACAAGGTCAAAGTCCTGGTCGGCGAAATCAGCGCCTCGAACCATGAACAAAGCTCTGGCGTCAACCAGATCGGTCAGGCAGTGGCACAAATGGATCAAGACACACAACAGAACGCTGCACTAGTCGAACAAATGACCGCAGCGGCAGGCAACCTGAATCAGCAAGCCCAGGATCTGGTGCGATCCGTCGCGGTATTCAAGGTTCGTGAACAATACCAGGTGTCGTAACGGATAAGCGCTGCGGCCCGACGACGCTTTAAAACCTGCCCTGTCGCTGACAGAGCAGGTTTTGTCGGCCTAGTGTTCGAAGGCTTGACCGACGAATATCTCGTCCAGGGGAATCCCAGCCGCTGCCAACAAGGCAATCCGGGCGCGCAGGTATTCCAGTCTCGCCTGATTCAGTTGGGCACGAACATTGAACAGGCGGTCCTGCATTCTCAGGGTATCCAGGTTGCTGCCCAGGCCAAACTGGTGGGTCTTGCGGGTTGCCTCCAGACCAAGGGCTGCGGACTGAGCAGAGGACTCTAGTGCACGGATGCGTTGAGCGCCACCGGTGATGCCCTGATAATGCCGCATGACATCGGCCAGTGTCTGTTCCTGAGTAGCATCCAGCTCATGGCTGGCCTGGCTGGCCTGAGCACGGGCCTGGGCATGCAAAGCAGTATCGTAACCACCAGAAAACAACGGCACACTCAGCTGCAAGCCCACGACATACGTATTGGTGCGCTGGCTTAATGAGGACAGATTTTCACTGTCGGCCTTGGACCAATTGGCTACAAAGGCCAGCGTGGGTGCATGACGGCTGGCGGCGCGGGCGACATCGACCTGGGCCACGCGCAGGCTGGCCCGCTGCGCAATGATATCTGCATTGCGCGCACGCGCCATATCCAGCCAATCCACCAATTGGGCGGGCTGCAGCGGCGGCAAGACCGTGGGATGTATGGTGGTCAGATCGGATGCAGTGGCGGGTGCGCTGCTCGTGGCAGCAAACTGCGGCGTCACGGGCAGGCGCTGGCCGGGGCCGCGACCGATGGGCACGCCCAGCATACTTTGCAGGGCTTCCTGGGCCACATCCAGGCTGGCTTGGGCGCGAATCGCATCGGCACGGGCAGTTTCCAGTCGCGAGCGTATTTGCTGGATGTCGATCACATTGCCTTCATTGTGCCGAAACAAGGCCTCCTGGCCAGCCAGCTGTGCGCTCAGGGAGTCTGCCAGCGCCTGACGCAATTCCAGTGCATCGCGCGCGCCCAACAGGGCAATCCACGCATCGCTCAGGCGCGCCGCCAGTTGCTGGCGTGCCGCCAGCCAGTCGGCATCGCCTTGGACCGCACGGGCCTCGGCCCAGCGCCACGTGTGATATCTGCCCAGGTCGAACAGCGGTTGCTGCAATTGCACATAGGCGTTACTCGAGTCATATTCCAGAATCGATTCGCGCATCAAGCCAAACAGCCAGGGTTGACGCCGCAAGCCGTCGATGCGGCTGCGGGAATATCCTGCCTGGATTTGAGGCAACAAGCCCGCCAGACCCTGGGTACGGAAAGTGTCGGTCGCCTGACGGGCACTGGTCGCCGCCAGCCAGCTGGGGTCGTGCGCGAGGGCCATGGGCCAAGCCTGTGCCAAAGTCAGCTGGGCGGCCTGGGCCTGATCCAGCGTATCCAGCGCGGCAGACAAGGCCGCCGATTCCTGCTGCTCATGCTTTGCAGGCAACTGCCCCTCGGGCTGGATATTCTCCGCACCTGCTTCAAAGGCGGAATGTTGGCTTTCTGTCGCCACCGACACGTCACCGGCCAACGATGAATCCGCCGGAACACTGGACGGCCACATGTCCGTCAGCGTAGAACAGGCAGACAGGCCTACAGACAACAGCAGGATGGCAAAGAGGCGGGCCATCCAATCAACCCAGCTGGACAATATTGGGGCCGAACCAGGCCTTGGTGGCATCCGCAATGGCTTCATCGTCCAGGGCGCCCGAGACGGCATCCAGGCCAATATGGGCATTGACGTACTCCAGGCGCGCCTGCGCCAGATCGCGCTGGGCAGTCAGCAACTGATCCTGGGCGTCCAGAATATCGCTGATGCTGCGCGTGCCCCCTTGGTAGCTTTTTTGCATGGCCTCCAGGGACAAGGCCCCGGTGCTGACGGCGGTTTCCAGGGCAGCAATGCGCTGAGCGCCACTGACGACCCCCTGATATTGGCGGGTCACATCAACACCAACCTGCGCCTGGGCGGCATTGAGCTGATGACCTGCCTGATCCCGGCTATGGCGTGCCTGCTGGACCTGTGCGTAGGTCTGGCCACCTGCAAAAATAGACAAACTGGCCTGCACACCGATGCTGTTGTAATAACTGTTCTGGCTGCGGGTGGAAATCGAATCAGACTCGTTGACGCTGCGCGAAGCAACAGCACTGACCGTGGGCAAAAAACCGCCGATGGCCTTGTCAACCTCGCGGTCGGCGACCCGCAGATTTTGCTGGCTGCTCTGGATATCCGCATTGGCCTGCTCGGCCCGCGCTTGCCAAGCCGCCAGATCAGGCGGGTCCAGGGGCACGGGCTTGAAGTCCGGCGACAGGCCCAGAATCTCAGCGGGGTCTGTGCCTATCATGGCCTGCAGTTCGCGACGCGCAATCGCCAGGCCGTCTTCCGCCTGAATCAGGTTGGCTCGCGACAGGTCGCGGCGCGAGGTGGCTTCCCGTACGTCGGTAATGGTGCCCTCGCCCGCATCATAGCGGCGCTGGGCAATATTGACGTTCTTATCGCTGTTATTGAGATCGCCACGAGACAGGGCCACGTTTTCGTAAGACAGCAGCGCCTGAAGATAGCGGCTGATCAGCCGCGTGGAAATATCACGGGCCTTGGTATCAAACACCGCCAGGCTGAGGTCTGCCCGGGCATAGCCCTGACGAGCCCCGGCAATCTTGGCCCAGTCAAACAGTGCCTGACTGGCCTGAATCTGGTTGGTGCGGGTCATATAGGCCAGATCGGTCTCGACCACATTGCCCCGCGCATCGGGGGCCTGCAAAGTACCTCGCGTCCGGCTGCGCCCTGCGCTGGCGTTGATCTGCGGCAGCAGCGCTGCACGGCCCAGCGCACGGTTCGCCTGACCTGCCTCGCGCTCGCTGATGGCGGCCTGATAGCTGGGATCGTTGGCCTTGGCCAGTTGCCAGGCGGATAGGGGCGAAACCGAGGACTGCTTGGCAATCGCCTGGGCTTTCGTGTCTCCGGCAGAGTCCGCTGCCGATGCAGCCTGCGGCCAGATGGCTGCCGGAGTCAGCAGCACAAGCATAAGCATAAGCGCGAAGACACGGGTACGGAAGATCATTTTTCGGTCAATGATGTGTGCAGGCGTTCGAGGAAGGGCTTGAGCAGGTAGCTGAAGAGCGTGCGTTCGCCCAGCTTGATCATCACCGTGGCCGGCATGCCGGCGCGTATGTCTCCGCCGACTGCTTTGACCATTTCCTCGCCTTCGGGCAGAAGTTTCACCTTGGCCTGATAGTAAGGAATGCCTGTGCGTTGATCGGTGATGCGGTCAGCAGAGATCGTGACGAGCTCTCCGGGCACGCTGGGAGTTTTCGCATGATTCAGCGCTGGAAAGGTGATTTCGACAGGCAAGCCAGGATAAACACGATCAATCGCCTGCACGGGGACCTCAGCGTTAACGACATAAGAGGCGTCGTCCGGAATGATTTCCATGAGTTCTGCGCCGGGTGCAATCACGCCGCCGACCGTATGGATCTTCAGATTCTGCACCGTGCCTTCGATGGGCGAACGGATTTCCGTCTGAGCCACGGAATAATCCAGCGAGGCCAGACGATTGGCCAATGAAGACACTTCTTTTTGCACATCACTGAGCTGGGATTGGACTTCTTTTTGGTAGTCCTGTTCGCGCTGCAAAACCCGCAGCTTCAGTTCGGCGATCTGGTTGCGGGTACGCCCGGCATCCACCACGGCATTGGACAGCGCCCCCTGTAGCTGGGCGGCATCGCGTTCCAGTTCGAGCAGGCGATTGCGCGGCAGATAACCGTCTTTGGCAAGTTCGCGCACCCCGGCGAGTTCTTTGTTGATATAGCTGATTTGTTCCTTGCGACTGGCCTGGACCTGCAACAGTCCATCCAGCTGGGTCTGGGCGCCTGCCAGATTTTCGCGCAAAATGGCGATTTCGCCCTTCAGGGCTGCCCGACGCGTGCCAAACAGTTCTTCCTGGGCTGAAATCGCCCGCTGATAGCGGGGGTCATCGTGAAAGCGCTTGGCCAGCTCCTCGTCAAAGGCAATATTTTCCAAACCGTCGCGTTCAGCCTGGAGCCGGTCTTCGGTGGTACGGGCAATAATGTACTGGGAACTGGCCACGCCGCGATCAGACAAGGCGCGGGTGGGATTCAGGCGCAGTAGCACCTGATTCGCAGCGACACGGTCGCCATCGCGCACCAGAATGGCGTCGACGGTCCCGCCCTCGAGGTGCTGGATGGTCTTGCGGTTACCCACGACCTCGACAACGCCATTGGCGGGCTCGCCTTCGTCCAGAGGGGCAAAAGCACCCCAGCCGACAAAACCGCCAAAACCGATGACCAGGGCCAGCAGGCCAATACGCAAGGGCCGGACGAAATTTTCGTCCACCTGGCTGCCGGGGGCTTCCAGGGCCTCGTTGATATCGTCTTCTGCGGTGGATTTACGTGAAAATAGCTTCATGGGGTGTCTCTATCGGCCAGCGGCGACCTGCAGTTGGCCATTGCCCGCCGCTTGGCTGCGTGCCTGCAACTGTTGCTGTTGCAGGCCCTTGAGGACGTCTTCTCGGGCGCCATACATCATGACCACGCCATCGCGCATCACCAGGAGCTTGTCGACAGCAGACAACACGCTGGTGCGATGGGTAATGACGATGACGGTGGAGCCCTGGGCCTTCAATACTTTCAAGGTCTCGACCAGGGATGCCTCGCCGGCCTCGTCGAGATTGGAGTTGGGCTCATCCAGCACGATCAGCGCCGGATTGCCGTAAATGGCACGCGCCAGGGCCACACGCTGGCGCTGTCCACCCGACAGGGACGAGCCGTTCATGCCCATCTGGGTGTCATAGCCCTGAGGCAGGCGCAGAATCATGTCGTGCACGCCGGCCTGCTGGGCCGCCGCAATCACCTTATTGGAATCCGGAGTGGCAAAACGGGCGATGTTCTCGGCCACACTGCCCTCGAAGAGTTCGATATCCTGGGGCAGATAGCCAATATGGGGGCCGAGTTCGTCTTTATTCCAGCGATAAATATCGGCGCCATCCAGGCGCACATTGCCGGCCTGGGCGCCCCAAACCCCCACCAGTAGGCGGGCAAGCGTGGATTTTCCCGCCCCCGAAGGGCCAATCACACCGACCACATCACCGGCATCCACGCTGAAATTCAGGCCCTTGAGTACTGCAGCGCGTGCACCCGGCGGGGTGGCAAACACGTTTTCAAGCAGCAAGTGACCACGCGGCGCAGGCAGGCTGAGGCTGGACCCACGCGCAGGCGCGGTTTTCAGCATTTCGTCCAGACGGGCATAGGCGCCCTTGCAGGCAATGAATTGTTTCCAGGAATTGATGGCCATTTCCACCGGGCGTAGCGCCTGGCCCATCAGGATGGAGCAGACAATCATCATGCCGGCGGTGATTTTTCCTTGAATCACCAGCAATGCGCCCACCCCTAGAATCAGGGACTGCAACGAAATACGCACGAACTGTGAAATGCCGCTAATGCGGGCATTGCGATCCGACGCGAGCGTCTGCAGGCCCAGCATGCGGCGATGCTGGGACAGCCAGCGCGAACGCAAGCCCGGCAGCATGCCCATGGCCTCGATGACCTCGGCGTTATGCAGATGGCTGTTGGCAAAGGCATTGGCACGCACAGATGCCTGGTTCGCCTCGTCCAGCGGCTTGTGGGTCGCGACGTGGGTCAGGTACGCCATAATGACCAGCACAAAGGAACCAAAAACGTTCATGGCCCCCAACAGCGGGTGCACCATGAAGGCCACAGCAATGTAAATCGGTGTCCAGGGGATATCAAACACGGCAAACAAGGCGTTGCCGGTCAGGAACTGGCGCAGGCGGGTCAGGTCTTGAATTGCCTGGGAAGGATTGCCGCCCTCGCGACGAAGGTTGCGCTCGAAGGCAGCCGTGAAGACCCGCTGGTTCAGCATGGTGTCAAAGCGGTTGCCCACGCGGATCAGCACCGAGGACCGCACCAGCTGCAACAAGCCGGACAGGGCAAAAATTGCCACCACCAGCAACGAGAGGACGAGCAGCGTAGTTTCATTCTGGCTGTTCAGCACGCGGTCATAGACCTGCAGCATGTACAGCGATGGCGTAAGCGCCAGCATATTGATGACGAAACTGAAAGCCGCCAGACTGTAGAGGATACGGCGAAAGCGGAATAGCGCTTCGCCCAGTTCGGTGCGGTTGTGTGGAGTCATTGAACCGAGAGTATAAGAGGCGGCATCGAAAGGGGCCGCTGATGCAATCATCCGCTTCTGGATCAGAACATCTAACGCCCATGACGCAAGACTTACCAAAAGCAAAAGCAGAAAAGCATTTCAATATAACATGTTAAGCCTGAACATCGCTTGAACGTAGGCTGAATTTATTCTGACACCGCCCCCCCCGATTCAGTGCTTCTCACCATGCGCGCCTCGCTGAATCTCACGAAGCGCGCATGCCTGGAAAGGCGTGCGGCATGGTCAGTGGAACTTAATGGTTCCGCCGCTATTCAGAAACTCCAGATCCAGATCGCCTGTGGGGCTTTCGGGCAAGACCGGCGCCTGTGCGGCGTGAGCGCGCGCCAATATTCCCAGGCGCTGCAGGTGCTGCATGGACAGTAACTGACAATACGCCAAGGGCAGGGCCCCAGCTTCTCTCAGGGCCTGAAATGACTCGGGCGACAAGGCGTTGAGGGCAGTTTCGTTGATGCGAAACAGCCCCTGCAGCGTCGTGGTCTTGCCTTCGTCGCCCTGGATATTGATCGGCCAGGGCTCGATCAGTCCGTGTTGCTGCAAAGCATCACATAACAGTTGGGTGGGCTGGGCATTGGCCTGGACCTGGCTGAGAAACTGCAAAATCTGGCGCACGCGCTCTACAGGCTGACCTTGTTCATCAAAAAACGGCTGACTGCCACCATTGGCCGCACCGGCGGCCCCGCCGGTCTCGAGCAGACCGCTATCGTGGTCAAAACACAGCACTGTCCGGTCGTCCCCGACACGCGCCAAGGCAAAAGGATAGCCACGATAGGCGGCCGGAATGTAATCGGCCAGCCAGCGCCCGTCCGGGGCCACCAGCAGATTCTGCCCCTGGGCCAGGCCCTGCAGGGCCACCGGCATGTAATGCCCATCAGATTGGGTAAGGGCCAGCGGCAGACTAAGGCACGCACGGGGGATTTCCTGCATGACCAACACGGCCATGGTGTCGTGGGCAGCAAAGCCGTAGCCAGGGCTGGCGTGCCAGCCTTTATCTGCATGGTTCGTGGGAGTAATGGCGTGAAAATCAGGCATGAGTCATTCCGTTGGGTTTAGAGTCTGCCAAGCAGGGCAGCGGTCAGCAGGCCAAGGTTGCCCAGCAAGGTCTGGCGATACAGGCCACTGCGGGCAAACCACCACAGGCGCGGCAACAAGGACCGATCCCGGCCTTGGGCAAAGGCATTCAGCATCTGTCGCGACGACGGCGTCAGGTGATCCTGGACACGCTGCAAGGCGGCGATATTGGCGGTGTTCCAGTTATAGAAATCACCCTGCCACAACAGGCTGACACGATGCCAGCGGGCAGCCAGACTGAGATTGCTGCCCATCAGATTGTTGCCGTGCTGGCGATACCGCAAGGCCAGATAGTCATCGTAGTATACGCGCCCGCCGCAGCCTGCCACCAGCATATAGACCCACCAGTCATGGGCCAGAACATCCACATCGGCACCCGCCAGACACAGCAGGCGGCGGGCGGCCTGGTTGAAGACCATGGTGTTGCCACCGCCGATATTTTGTACCAGGGCATTACCAAACCCAGGAGGCCGCTGGAAGCGCACTGAAGCACCTATATCGCGATTGGCACTATCGACCAACTGCGTGCGCGAGGCATACAGCGCCGGCACATCCGGCGGCAAGGCGGCCAAGGCGGCCAGCGCCCGGGAGAGCTTGGCAGGCGCCCAGATATCGTCCTGATCGGAAAAGGCATAGTAGTCGGCCAGGATATCGGCACGACAGGCCAGGGACAGAAAGTTGGGGGCTAAGCCTCGGGCCGGTCCCTGAATCACCTGCAGGCGTCCGGCCATGGCGCCCGCCTGATAGCGGCGCAGAATATCCAAGGTCCCGTCAGTGCTGCCGTCATCAGACACCCAGAGCCGCCAGTGCGGGTACTGCTGGGCCAGAAAGGAATCCAGCTGAGGCGCAAGATATTGTTCTCCCTGCCACGTCCCCATCAAAATGGCGACTTGGGCGGGCGGGCGCTCGCCTTCGGCGCATGCCGAGGCCTGGTCAGGCAGGCTGGCAGACAAATCAGAAGACCTCGGCATCTGCCAGCAAGACGCCGACCGCATCCTTGGCTGACACAATCGGCGCCTGGCCATTCAGTTGCCAATCAATCGCCAGCGCGGGATCATCCCAACGAATGCAGCGCTCGTGGGTGGGCGCATAAAACGTTGTGGTCTTATAAAGGAACTCGGCCGTGTCCGACAGGGTGACAAAACCATGGGCAAAGCCCGGCGGCACCCAGAGCTGCTTTTTGTTGTCGGCCGACAGGGTTTCGCCCACCCACTGACCAAACGTGGGTGAGCCTCGGCGAATATCGACCGCCACATCGAAGACCTCGCCCTGGACAACGCGCACGAGCTTGCCCTGCGCATGGGGCGGCAACTGATAGTGCAGGCCACGCAACACACCACGCACGCTCTTGGAATGATTATCCTGGACAAAGTTGACCTCCAGACCGGTCGCCTCGCGAAAGGCCTGGGCATTGAAACTTTCAAAGAAAAAACCGCGCTCATCACCAAAAATGCGGGGCGTCGCCGTGAAAACCTCGGGAATGGCACTGGGCTGGAGATTCATGCGTCACCTGCCTGAACCAAGCGCAGCAAATACTGGCCGTAGCAGTTCTTCGCCAAAGGGCCGGCAATCGTACGGACCTGATCCGCGGTAATCCAGCCGTGACGCCAGGCGACCTCTTCGGGACAGGCGACCTTGAGGCCTTGGCGTTTTTCCAGCGTCGCGATGAACTGGCTGGCGTCCAGCAGACTGTCGTGGGTGCCGGTATCCAACCAGGCGTAACCACGGCCCATGATCTGGACATTGAGCTGACCCTGTTGCAGGTACTGCTGATTCACATCGGTGATTTCCAATTCGCCACGCGCCGACGGCTTGACGCCTGCGGCGATATCACAGACCTGTTCGTCATAGAAATACAGCCCGGTGACCGCGTAATTGCTCTTGGGGCGCAGGGGTTTTTCCTCGATGCTGAGGGCCTTGTGGGCGGCATCGAACTCGACCACGCCATAGCGTTCCGGGTCATGGACGTGGTAGGCAAAGACGCTGGCCCCATCGACTTGCTGATTGGCCGCCTGCAGACGGCGGGCCAGGTCATGACCGTAGAAAATATTATCCCCCAACACCAATGCGCTGGGATGATTGCCGATGAAATCGCGCCCAATAATGAAAGCCTGGGCCAAGCCATCGGGGCTGGGCTGGGCGGCATACTGGATATTCATGCCCCACTGGCTGCCGTCGCCCAGAAGCTCCGCAAAGCGCGGCGTATCACGCGGGGTGGAGATCAACAGGACCTCGCGAATGCCGCTGAGCATGAGCGTGGTCAGCGGATAGTAAATCATGGGGCTGTCATAGACCGGCATCAGTTGCTTGCTGACGACCTGAGTCACTGGATACAGGCGCGTTCCGGAACCGCCGGCCAGGATGATTCCCTTGCGTTGTTGTGTCATGGATGTTCTAGGCATGAAGATTTTTAGCCAGGATTAGCTGCTGATCACGGCATTTTAACAATCTAGCAAGCAGGGTAGTGAAATCTCGGCACTGCAGAGGTGCAGGCAATGCAAAAAGGGGCTGGCCACAGCACTGTGCTGTGGCCAGCCCCCACCGATGCTAGCGATCAGGCTTCGGCGTGTTTGGCGGCCTCGACGGCTGCCTTGGTGTCATGCGGAGCGCCATTGAAGAAGACGTTGAGCACGACAGCGGACAACGAGGTCAGCAAAATCCCGGACTCGATCAAGGGATGGATTGCATGCGGGGTCCATTGCAGGAACTTGGGGGCGACCACGGGGATCATGCCCATGCCGATGGAAATGGCGACGATCATGGCGTTATTGCGGTTGTCCTTGAAGTCCACGCCACCCAGGATGCGGATACCCGTCGCAGTCACCATGCCGAACATGACCAGACCCGCCCCCCCCAAGACGACGGTGGGCAGGGACTCGACCAGAGCGGCAAGCTTTGGCAGCAGGCCCAGCACCAGCAGAATCACGCCACTGGCCACGCAGACATAACGGCTACGCACGCCGGTCACGGCCACCAGCCCGACGTTCTGCGAGAAGCTGGAATACGGGAAGGTATTGAAGATCCCGCCGATCAAAGTACCCAGACCATCGGTACGCAGGCCGCGCGCCAGGTCCTTTTGCTTGATTTCCTTGCCCGTCATGTCGGCCAGGGCCAGGAACATGCCGGTGGATTCGATCAGGATGACGATCATGACCAGCGTCATGGTCAAAATCATCCAGAAGTCGAATTTCGGCATGCCGAAGTGAAAGGGCAGAACAATATCGACCCAGTCGGCCTTGGCGACTTTGTCGAAATTCATGATGCCCATGGACGTCGCGATCACAGCGCCCACGACAATGCCCAGCAGCACGGCAATATTGGCCAGAAAGCCCTTGCAGAACTTGGCAATCAGCAAAATGGATACCAGGACGGCAGCGGCAATCCCCACACCGGTCAGGTCGGCATATCTTGGGTTGGGCACAGTGGGCACAATCGACAGGCCCTTTGGCACGGCAGTCAGCGGCGACCCGGGCGCCCCCGAAGCCGCCTGGATATTATTCAGCCACTCGGTGTAATTCGGATCAACCACGGACGGCGCGGTGGGGCCGAAGGGATTGCCGAAAATCCAGTTGATCCCGACCCGCATCAAGGTGATGCCGATGATGGCAATAATCGTGCCCGTCACCACAGGCGGGAAAAACCGCAGCAGCTTGCTGACCCAGGGCGCAATGATGATGGTGATGATCCCCGCCGCAATAATGGTGCCAAACAATAGCTGGGCACCTTCATGGCCAGGATTGCTGTTGGCAATATGAAGCATGGGCCCCACCGGGGCAAAGCTGACCCCCATAATGACGGGCAGCTTGATCCCAAACCACTGGGTGGCGCCCATCGACTGAATGATGGTGGCAATACCGCAGGCAAACAGGTCGGCGGCAATCAGCAGGGATACCTCGTGCGAATCGAGGTTCAGGGCGCGGCCAATGATCAGGGGCACTGCGACGGCACCCGCATACATGACCAGCACGTGCTGCAATCCCAGCGCGGTGAGCTGGCCCATCGGCAAGACCTCATCGACCGGGGCAACGGATTTGCTCATGGTTGTCTCCAAAGAGATTTTCAATATGTTTGGAGTACCCGTGGCCCGATATGGCCAAGGCGCTGATCAAACGGTTTGATGCAATGTACCGAAGGCCCGCCACATGAGCTATAGGAATAGCCCGATAAGGGGGTTTAAGTTTCACGCATAATCCTGGGTTAACCCTAGGGATTTTGCTTAAGCCATGCGGATGAGTCGGGAAAACACCTAGCGTATCGACCGACGATCCCGAGCGCACCGACTAGAATAGAGCGCGTTCGATACACAGGAAGCAGCGTATGCCTCGCCAGGCCCAGGCCTCTCAACGCACAGCAGGGGCGATACCCGCGTATCAGCGCATCAAGAACTATGTATTGCAGCAAATCCGCAGCGGTATATGGACTGAAGGCGCAGTCATCCCCACCGAATTGGCTCTGTGCAAGCAATTCAGCGTGTCGCGCATGACCGTGCACCGGGCACTGCGTGAACTGACTGCCGACCAGGTGCTGCTGCGCTATCAGGGTTCGGGCACCTATGTGGCACCCGCCAAAATCCCAGCCACCCTGATCGAAATCCGCAGCATTGCACAGGACATCCGGGATCGTGGACACCAGCACTCGTGCAAGGTGCTGCAATTGCAGCAGCTCCAGGCCTCATCCGCTCAGGCCAAACGCTTTCGCCTGCGGGCTGGCGCCCCTTTATTTCATTCCCTGATCATCCACTACGAAAACGAGATCCCCATCCAGTTGGAAGACCGGCTGGTGGATGCCCGTCGCGTACCAGAGTACCTGCAGCAGGACTGGTCTCAGATGACGCCCAATGAGTATTTGATGCGTGTCGCCCCCGACCCAACCGGGCTGTACACGATCGAAGTGAAGCTGCCATCCGCCGACACAGCCGAGCCGTTGGATATCCCGTTGGATCAACCCTGTCTGGTGCTGGATCGCGTCACGTTTTCCAGCGATGCATTTACCTCGCAGGCGGTGATGTGGTATCCCGGAAACCGATATAAGCTGGCCGGGAAAATTTAAGACGCAGTCTGCGGCCCACCAAGCCTGCGGACGGACTCCGAAGGCATTGATACGAGTTCAGCGCAGATCAGGCATCTTAAAATTAAAAAATATCCGGATTCAGCAGAATGGATGCGTCCACATCCTGCATCCTGGTGCGACCGCAAAAGGCCATCGATACACTGAGTTCATTGGCAATCAGTTCCAGACAGCGTTGCACACCGGGTTGGCCCATCGCGCCCAAGGCATATAAAAAAGCGCGGCCAATCAGCACCGCCCGGGCGCCCAGCGCCAAAGCGCGCAGCACATCCTGTCCACTGCGAATGCCGCCGTCCAGCAGGACTTCAGTCTGGGACCCCACCGCATCCACGATCGCCGGCAAGGCGGCAATCGTGGATGGCGCGCCATCCAGTTGTCGACCGCCGTGATTGGACACAATCAGGCCATCCACCCCCGCATCCACCGCATGCCGGGCATCCTGCGCATCCAGCACCCCTTTGACAATCAGCTTGCCGCCCCAGCGCCGCTTGATCCATTCCAGATCCGCCCAACTGAGTGTCGGGTCGAATTGCTCTGCCGTCCAGGTGGATAAAGAATGCAGGTCGCTGACGCCTTTCGCATGGCCCAGGATATTGCCGAACCCGCGCCGACGCGTCTGCAGCATGTGCCAGCACCAGCGAGGCTTGCCCGCCAGATTCAGCAAATTGGCCAAGGTAGGGCGCGGCGGCGTGGACAAGCCATTTTTAATGTCTTTATGCCGCTGTCCCAGCACCTGCAGATCCAGCGTCACCATCAGGGCCGAGCAGCCCGCCGCTTTGGCCCGATCGATCAGGTCGCCGATAAAGTCGCGATCCCGCATGACGTACAACTGGAACCAGAAAGGCTGCTGCGTTTGGGCGGCCACATCCTCGATCGAGCAGATGCTCATGGTGGACAGCGTAAAGGGAATGCCCGCATGTTGTGCGGCACGCGCCGCAAGAATTTCACCATCCGCCCATTGCATGCCGGTCAGCCCCGTGGGGGCCAGAATGACCGGCATCGCCTGGGTGCTTCCCAACACGGTAGTGCGCAAATCCCGGTGTGCAATATCCAGCGCGACCCGCTGGCGAAAGCGCAAGCGCTGCAGGTCGGCGCTATTGGCGCGGTATGTCTGCTCGGTCCATGAGCCGCTATCGACATAGTCATAGAACATGCGCGGCACACGGCGTCTGGCCAGGCGCTGGAAGTCCTCCACACAGGTCATTTTTTCAAGACTGGGCATGGCGCCTCCGGTTGCATTGTCGATACTCGCCCGGGCGTCGCAGACGCTCCTGGCCAAAGATGCAGTTTACGGGTTCAGCCTGGCCTTTATACGCTCAACGCCGAACATTCTTGTGCCCCGCAGCCGAAACCAAAGCAATGCTTGCAGCAAGACAGTCTTTTTTCTACTATCTAAATGTATATACATAAAACCAACAGGAGACCTCGATGAGCACACCCCCCCATGCCAGCGACCCACGCTACGATGCCAGCCGTGAAATCCACGCCCCGACTGGCACGCAACTGCATTGTCACAACTGGACGATCGAAGCGGCCTATCGCATGATCCAGAACAATCTGGACCCGGCCGTGGCGGAAAACCCCAAGCATCTGGTGGTCTATGGCGGCATTGGCCGGGCGGCGCGCGACTGGGCATGCTACGACGCCATCCTGGCCAGCCTGCGCACGCTGAAAGAGGACGAAACCCTGCTGGTGCAGTCGGGCAAGCCAGTGGGTGTGTTCAAGACACATCGCGATGCCCCGCGCGTGCTGCTGGCCAACTCCAACCTGGTCCCCAAGTGGGCCACCTGGGAAAAATTCAGCGAATTGGACCAGGCCGCCTGTTCATGTACGGCCAAATGACGGCGGGCAGCTGGATCTACATTGGCAGCCAGGGCATTGTGCAAGGCACCTACGAGACCTTCATCGAAGCGGGCCGCCAGCATTTTGGCGGCTCGTTTGCCGGACGCTGGATCGTGACCGCAGGCCTGGGCGGCATGGGCGGTGCGCAGCCGCTGGCCGCCAGCTTTGCCGGGGCTTGTTCACTGACCATCGAATGCCAGCAAGCGCATATTGATTTTCGCCTGCGCACACGCTATCTGGACCGGCAGGCACGCGACCTGGACGAGGCCCTGGCCATGATCGCCGAGCACACGGCCCGCCAAGAAGCCGTCTCCATCGGCTTGCTGGGCAATGCCGCCGATATCCTGCCGGAAATCGCCCGCCGCGCCCAGACCGGCGGACCACGGCCAGACCTGGTGACCGACCAAACCTCGGCCCACGACCTGATCCATGGCTATCTGCCATCAAACTGGACCGTCGAGCAATGGCAGGCCGCCCAGGCCGATCCGGCACAACACACCCGCCTGCGGGCCGAGGCCGCACAGTCCTGCGCACGCCATGTGCAGGCCATGCTGGACCTGCATGCCCTGGGTATTCCCACCGTGGATTACGGCAACAATATCCGCCAGGTCGCCTACGATGAAGGCATCCACAACGCCTTCGATTTCCCGGGCTTTGTCCCTGCCTACATCCGCCCTCTGTTTTGCGAGGGCAAGGGGCCATTCCGCTGGGTGGCGCTGTCGGGCGACCCACAAGACATCTACGCCACAGACCGCAAGCTCAAAGAATTGTTTCCCGACAACCACCACATGATCCAGTGGCTGGACATGGCGCACGAACGCATCGCCTTCCAGGGCCTGCCCGCCCGCATCTGCTGGCTGGGCCTGGGCGAGCGCCATCGGGCCGGACTGGCCTTCAATGACATGGTCCGCACGGGTGAACTCAAGGCGCCCATTGTGATTGGCCGGGATCATCTGGACACAGGATCGGTGGCCAGCCCCAACCGCGAGACCGAGGCCATGCGCGACGGCACCGATGCTGTATCCGACTGGCCTTTGCTGAACGCCCTTCTGAACACGGCGGGCGGCGCCAGTTGGGTATCGTTGCACCACGGCGGTGGGGTGGGCATGGGCTACAGCCAGCATGCCGGCATGGTGATCGTGGCCGACGGCACCGATGCCGCCGCCCGGCGGCTGGAACGCGTATTGATCAATGATTGCGGCAGTGGCGTCATGCGCCATGCCGATGCGGGCTACCCGCTGGCCATTGAAACCGCCCGATCTTTCGGGTTGAATCTGCCCATGCTGGCCAGCGCCGACTGAATCAAGCGGCCTGCGGTACGCCCCAGACCTGCGCCGGGGGAATATCATGGCCACAACAACAGGTGAAGAAAAATGACCCAGCAGTTGATCTTAAATCCCGGTGCCCTGGACCTGACCATCCTGCGCCAGATATGGCACGGCGACGTGACGCTATCCCTGCCCGACCAGGCTGTCCATGACATGGATGCCTCGGCCGCCATCGTGCAGGCCATCATCGATCGGGGCGACCCGGCCTATGGCATCAACACGGGCTTTGGCAAGCTGGCCCAGACCCGCATCCCCGACCATCAGTTGGAAGACCTGCAACGCAATCTGATCCTGTCGCACTCCGTCGGCGTCGGACAGCCGCTGGATGCCCGCGTCGCGCGCCTGCTGATCGCCATGAAGGTGGCCAGCCTGGCTCGCGGCTACTCGGGCATCCGATCCAACGTCGTGCTGACTTTGCTGCAAATTTTCAATGCCGGTCTGATCCCGCATATTCCGGAAAAAGGCTCGGTGGGGGCATCGGGCGACCTCGCGCCGCTATCGCACATGACGCTGGCCTTGATCGGTGAAGGCCTGATTGGCCACGACGGCCAGTGGCTGCCCGCCGACCAAGCCCTGGCACTGGCCGGCATCACCCCCATCCGTCTGGCCGCCAAGGAAGGCCTGGCGCTGATCAACGGCACCCAGGTCTCCACCGCGTTGGCCCTGCATGGACTCTTCCTGGCTGAACACCTGTTCGACAGCGCCGTGCTGGCCGGGGCGCTCAGCGTGGATGCCGCCAAGGGCAGCGATGCGCCATTCGACCCGCGTGTGCATGAAATCCGCGGCCAGCCGGGCCAGATCAAAGTCGCGCAACGCTACCGGGCTTTGCTGTCGGGCAGCGCCATCCGCCAGTCTCATCTGGTGTCGGACAATAAAGTCCAGGACCCCTACAGCCTACGCTGCCAGCCGCAGGTCATGGGCGCCATCCACGATCTGATGGCGCAGGCCACCGGGACGCTGCTGACGGAGGCCAATGCGGTCACCGACAACCCCCTGGTGTTTGCCGGGCGCGACGGCCAGCCGGACCAAGTGATTTCAGGCGGCAACTTCCACGCCGAACCGGTTGCATTTGCGGCGGATACGCTGGCGCTGGCCATTGCTGAAATCGGCGGCCTGTCCGAACGCCGGGTGGCCTTGTTGATCGACGCCAGCATTTCCGGCCTGCCGCCCTTTCTAGTGCCCGAACCCGGACTGAATTCCGGTTTCATGATCGCCCATGTAACGGCGGCCGCCCTGGCGTCGGAAAACAAATCCCTGGCGCACCCAGGCAGCGTAGACAGCCTGCCGACCTCGGCCAACCAGGAAGACCACGTCAGCATGGCCACATTTGCCGCTCGGCGACTGACCGACATGGCGCGCAACACCGCGCATATCGTGGGCATCGAACTGCTGTGCGCCGCCCAGGGAATTGATTTTCATGCGCCGCTGCAGACATCCGTCCCGCTGCAAAAGCTGCATGCCCAGATCCGCCAGGATGTGGCCTTCTATGACAAAGACCGGCTGCTGGCGCCAGACCTGGACATCATCGGCCAGCGGGTGCTGGAAGGCGCTTACCGCCTCTAGGCGACCACCTGCCCATGGCACACCACCAACCGACAGCGCGGCAGGCCCATCCAGTAGGCCAGCTCCGCCGGGCTGTCGATATCCCAGACAACAAAATCCGCCAGATGCCCCACCGCCAGGCGGCCCGTGACCTCTGGCGCCCCCAGGGCATCGGCAGCATGGCGGGTAACGCCGTCCAGGACTTCGGCCACGGTCAGTTTGAATAGCGTACAAGCCATGTTCATCATCAACAACAGCGACGTGGCCGGTGAAGTGCCCGGATTGCAGTCGGTCGCCACGGCCATGGACACGCCATGGCGACGCAGCAAATCAATCGGCGGCAGGTGGGTATCCCGCAAAAAATAATACGCACCCGGCAGCAGCACAGCCACCATACCGGCCTGGCGCATGGCCAGCACGCCGTCCTCGTCCAGCCACTCCAGGTGGTCTGCCGACAAGGCCCCATAGCGGGCAGCCAAGGCTGTGCCGCCCAGCAAGGATAATTGTTCGGCATGCATCTTGACGGGCAGGCCATGTCGCGTGGCGGCCTGCAGCACGCGTTCAGACTGCGTCAGGCTGAAGCCGATGCCCTCGCAGAACACATCCACGGCGTCGATCAGCCCTTCCTCCTGCAAGGCAGGCAGCATGACATCGCATACCTGGGTGATGTAATCGTCTGCCCGGCCTGCGTATTCCGGCGGCAGGGCGTGCGCCCCCAAGAATGTAGTGCGCACGGTCACAGGGCGGGCTTGAGCCAAACGGCGGGCCACCTGCAGCATCTTGCGCTCGGTAGCCAGATCCAGACCATAACCGGACTTGATTTCGATGGCGGTCACGCCCTCGGCCCGCAAGGCGTCCAGACGCCTGAGCGCCTGCTCGAACAAGACATCTTCAGACGCAGCACGGGTTGCCCGCACACTGGATAGGATGCCGCCTCCCTGGCGGGCAATGTCTTCGTAGTTGGCGCCCGCCAGCCGCAAGGCAAACTCGTCGGCCCGCTGACCACCATGCACCAGATGGGTGTGGCAATCGATCAGACCGGGGGTGACCAGGGCGCCCTCCAGATCGTGTCGGCTGGCCGCCTGATACTGGTCGGGCGCCTGACCCGCTTCCCCCAGCCAGACAATGCGCCGACCTTCGCTGACCAAGTCCGAGAGCGGCACGGGGCCTGCCTGCCAGCCAGACGGGATTATGCGTAAATTCTGCCAAAGAATCGGGGCGGGCGACGCAAGCATGATGGCGTCCTTTTTGTATAGACAACAAACAGATTATTGCCCAAAAGTCGAGCCAGAAATGGGGTCAGACACCAATTCCGGGGTCAGGCACCGATTCGTCACATCGGGTTTACCCGCTTGGGCGATAATATCTCTTTTGCCAGTTGCGCTGGGACAAGCGCCGGGCCTATCCCCGATAATGGCACCCATGTTTTGTTCAAACCACAGGATTCCACCATGGCCTCAGTCAATAAAGTCATCCTCGTCGGCAACCTGGGGCGCGACCCGGAGGTCCGCTACAGCCCCGATGGCGCCGCCATCTGTAACGTCTCTATCGCCACCACCAGCCAATGGAAAGACAAAGCCTCCGGCGACCGCCGCGAGGAAACCGAATGGCACCGTGTCGTTTTTTATAACCGCCTGGCTGAAATCGCCGGCGAATACCTGCGCAAAGGCCGCTCCGTCTACGTCGAAGGCCGCCTGAAAACCCGCAAATGGCAGGACAAGGACACCGGTGCCGACCGCTACAGCACGGAAATCGTCGCTGATCAGATGCAGATGCTGGGTGGCCGCGATTCCGTCAGTGACGTGCCGAGCGGCGACGCCGGGTTTTCCCAGGCGCCAGCGCCGGCACGCCGAGCGCCCCAACAGCAACGCCCTGCCGCACCGGCTGCTGCACCGGCTGCCAACCTGGCTGATATGGACGACGATATTCCGTTTTGAAACAAAACCACATTACTTGCGGCTTCAAAGGCCTGCCCCGAACCACGCGGCGCAGGCCTTTTTCATGGCCCGATCAGGTCTAGCAAATCTTGCATCCTGCCTGAAAAAGTTATACCTGCCCACTAAAAAGGTAACACCCGCCCGGTTGTATACACAAAATATTCAATTAAATAAAAATCAATAAAACCACCAAAAACCCAATGAATACGCGGCTTTAAAGAAAGTTTCACAAACCCGCATTCGGGTAATCCTTGATGCCTTGGGGCTACGGTAAATACGGCATTTCATGCTATGTTCTCGCTGATTCACGCACACAAGCGAGGAGAAAAATGAAAATTTCCAAACGTACACTAGGTCTATCCCTGATTTCCTTGGCCCTGGCCTTTGGCTCCGCCCAAGCCGCCACCACCTACGTCTACTGCTCTGAAGGCTCGCCCGAGGGCTTCAATGCCGCCTTCTTTACTTCCGGCACATCCAACGACGCCATCCACCCCATCTTTGACCGTCTGGTCGAATTCAAACCCGGTACCACCGAAGTGGTTCCTGGCCTGGCAGAATCCTGGGATGTCAGCGAAGACGGAAAAACCTACACCTTCCATCTGCGCAAGGGCGTCAAATTTCATTCGAACAAAGGCTTTGCCCCCACGCGCGACTTCAATGCCGACGACGTGCTGTTCTCCTTTTTGCGCCAGTTCGATGCCAACCACCCCTACCACAAGGTCTCGAACGCCGCCTATCAGTACTTCAATGACATGGGCATGGGCGAACTGATCGAAAAAATCGAAAAGGTCGACGACCACACGGTGCGCTTCGTGCTGGCCCGCCCGGAAGCACCCTTCATTGCCAACCTGGGCATGGACTTCACCTCGATCCAGTCGGCTGAATATGCCGATGCGATGATGAAGGCCAAAACCCCCACCAAGGTCGATTCCGACCCTGTCGGCACGGGCCCCTTCGAATTCGTCACCTACCAGAAAGACGCCCGTATTCTGTACAAGAAATTCGACAGCTACTGGGGCAACAAGGCCAAGGTTGATCGTCTGGTGTTTGCCATCACGCCGGACGCCTCCGTGCGCTATGCCAAGCTGCAGAAAAACGAATGTCAGTCCATGCCCTACCCCAACCCGGCAGATCTGGATTCCATCAAAAAGAACCCAGACGTGCAGCTCCTGGAGCAAGCCGGCTTGAACGTGGGTTATCTGTCGTTCAACACCGACAAGAAACCCTTTGACAACGTCAAGGTGCGTCAGGCCCTGTCCATGGCCATCGACAAGCCCGCCATCATCGAAGCCGTCTTCCAGGGGGCCGGCCAACCTGCCAAGAACCTGCTGCCGCCCACGATGTGGAGCTACAACGACGCTGTTCAGGACTGGCCGTTCGATGTTGCCAAGGCCAAGGCTCTGCTGGCTGAAGCAGGCTATCCCGACGGCTTTGAAACCGATCTGTGGGCCATGCCGGTACAGCGCCCCTATAACCCCAATGCCCGGCGCATGGCTGAAATGATCCAGGCCGACTGGGCCAAGGTCGGCGTCAAAGCCAAGATCGTGTCCTTCGAATGGGGCGAATACCTGAAGCGCACCAAAAATGGCGAACACCAGACCATGCTGATTGGTTGGACAGGGGATAACGGCGATCCCGATAACTTCCTGGCCACCCTGTTCAGCTGCGCCGCCGCCAAATCAGGTTCCAACTATTCCCGCTGGTGCTACCAGCCCTTCGAAGACCTGATCCAGCCTGCACGCACCACGGCAGATCACGCCAAACGCGTGGAACTGTACAAGCAGGCCCAACAGGTGATGCACGACCAGGCGCCTGCCGTCATGATCGCGCACTCGACGGTATTCGAACCGCTGCGCAAGAACGTCGAAGGCTATACCGTGTCCCCCCTGGGCCGACACGTCTTCGACCAGGTCAGTCTGGGCAAGTAACCGCCCGGATGCCGCTTTGGCGCCTATGGCACCCATAGGCGCTGAAGGGGCTTGCCGGGCTCTGGTCCATCCTGCCCGGCAATCGCTTCCCTTCCCGCCCGGCCTCCGGCTGGGCGAGACCCTTAGGGGCTACTCGCACCATGTTTTCCTTTATCCTCAAGCGCGTCGGGCTGGCTATCCCCACGTTCATCGGCATTACCCTGCTGACCTTTGTATTCATCCACCTGATCCCCGGCGACCCCGTGCTGATCATGGCGGGCGAACGGGGCCTGTCGCCAGAGCAGCACGCCGCCATGATGGCGCAGCTGGGCCTGGACCAACCCTGGACCACCCAGTATTTCCACTACATCAAGAGCCTGCTGCAGGGTGACCTGGGCACATCGCTGACGACCCGCACCCCGATTTGGGAAGAGTTCGTGCCGCGTTTCCAGGCTACCCTGGAACTCAGCTTCATGGCCATGTGCATCGCCCTGGCGATCGGCATCCCCGTCGGCGTGCTGGCCGCTGTCAAGCGCGGCTCCTGGTTCGACCACGCCTCCATCACCGCCGCCCTGACGGGCTATTCCATGCCCGTATTCTGGTGGGGGCTGATGCTGATCATGCTGGTCTCGGTGCAATGGGATCTGATGCCGGTGTCGGGACGCGTCAGCGCCGCCCTGTTTCTGGACCCTAGCGAGCCCCTGACCGGCTTCATGTTGATCGACACCTGGCTGTTCGGTGAACCCGGTGACTTCCTGGACGCCCTGCACCATATTGTGCTGCCCGCGTTTGTGCTGGGCACAATTCCATTGGCGGTGATTGTGCGCATGACGCGCTCGTCCATGCTGGAAGTCCTGAACGAGGACTACATCCGCACGGCCCGCGCCAAGGGCCTGTCGCGTCTGCGCGTGGTCATTGTGCATGCCCTGCGCAATGCGCTGCTGCCCGTCATCACCGTCATCGGCCTGCAGGTCGGGGTGCTGATGGTGGGCGCCATCCTGACCGAAACCATCTTCTCCTGGCCCGGCATTGGTCGCTGGCTGATTCAAGGCCTGGAACAACGCGACTACCCGGTCGTCCAGGGCGGGATATTGATCGTCGCCACCATCATCATCGTGGTCAATATGTTTGTCGATATTTTGTATGGCTTCGCCGACCCGCGGATTCGTCAGAAACAGGGGCGATAATGACTGAACTCACCCAAACCATGCCCGCCCCTCCGGGGCCCTTCAAATCCTTCTGGCAGGACTTCTCCCGCAACCGTGGCGCCCTGATCGGCCTGATCTACATCGTCGTCATGCTGCTGGTGGCTATCGGCGCCAACCTGATCGCGCCGCACGACCCAACCGAGCAATTCCGCGAACACCTGCTGCAACCGCCCGTCTGGGAAACCGGCGGCAGCTGGCAATTCCTGCTGGGCACCGATGACGTGGGCCGCGATGTGCTCTCGCGCCTGATCTTCGGGGCGCGGCTGTCGCTGCTGGTGGGCTTTCTGGTGGTCAGCATCTCGCTGGTGCTGGGGATTTTCTTCGGCGTGCTGGCCGGCTATACGGGCGGCGTGGTGGATATCTCCATCATGCGCGTGGTGGACATCATGCTGGCGCTGCCCAGCCTGCTGCTGGCCCTGGTGCTGGTGGCGATTTTCGGGCCATCCATCGTCAATGCGTCTTTAGCGCTCAGTTTCGTGGCGCTGCCGCACTATGTGCGCCTAAGCCGTGCCGCCGTGCTGCGCGAAATGACCCGGGATTACGTGATTGCATCCCGGGTAGTAGGCGCGGGCGCCTGGCGCCAGATGTTCATCAATATTCTGCCTAATTGCGTAGCACCGCTGATCGTACAGGCCTCGCTGGGCTTTTCCAATGCCATCCTGGATATGGCGGCACTGGGCTTTCTGGGCATGGGCGCCCAGCCGCCCACCCCCGAATGGGGCACCATGCTGGCCGATGTGCTGCAGTTCGCACAAAGTGCCTGGTGGGTCGTGACGTTTCCAGGTCTGGCCATTTTGCTGGCCGTGCTGGCATTCAATCTCATGGGTGACGGTCTGCGCGATGCGCTGGACCCGCGCCTGAAAGTCTAAGGAGGGCAGACCATGCTGGAAGTCCGCAATCTGTCCGTGCATTTTGGCGAAGAATCCGCCCCCTTCAAGGCGGTGGATCGCGTCAGCTACCACGTCAATGCCGGCGAGGTCGTCGGCCTGGTCGGCGAATCCGGGTCAGGCAAATCCGTCAGCTCGCTGGCCTTGATGGGCCTGATCGATTTCCCAGGCCGGGTGCATGCCGACGCCTTGCGCTTCGAGGACCAGGACCTGCTGTCCCTGCCCGAGAAAAAGCGCCGCGAAATCGTCGGCTCGAAGATCTCCATGATCTTCCAGGACCCGATGACCAGCCTGAACCCCTGTTATACGGTGGAATACCAGATCGCCGAGGCACTGCGCGTACACCAGGGTGGCTCGCGCAAGGCTCTGCGGGCGCGGGTGCTGGAGCTGCTGGACCAGGTCGGCATCCCCGACCCGATCTCGCGCCTGAAGGCCTATCCGCATCAACTCTCGGGCGGCATGAGCCAGCGGGTGATGATTGCCATGGCAATTGCCTGCAATCCGCGCCTGCTGATTGCCGACGAGCCCACCACCGCGTTGGACGTTACCATCCAGGCACAGATCATGGATCTGTTGCTGGATCTGCAGCGCCAACAGGGCCTGGGACTGGTGCTGATCACCCACGATCTGGCCTTGGTCGCTCAGGCGGCTGACCGCATTCTGGTGATGTATGCCGGCCAACTGGTCGAATCCGGCCCAGCCAGCGAAATCTTCCGTCATCCACGCCACCCATACACGCAGGCGCTGCTGCGCGCGCTGCCGGAGTTCTCCAGGGATGCCGACCGGCTGGTGTCTCTGCCGGGCGTAGTGCCGGGGCGCTATGACCGTCCTCAAGGCTGTCTGCTCAGCCCACGCTGTCCCTATGCCACGGCCCGCTGCCACACCGAGGAGCCGGCACTGCACGGCCCCGAAGGCCGCCAGGTCAAATGTCACACACCGCTCAATGACCTGGGCCAGCCCGTCGAAGCATCCACCGGGGTTTCCGCATGAACAGCACAGCATCACCCTCCCCCGCCGCAGGCGCCAACGCCGATGACGTGGTCCTGCAAGCCATCGATCTGAAACGTCACTACGCAGTCGAGAGCGGCTTCCTGAAGCCCAAACGATCCGTCAAGGCACTGGACGGGGTATCGTTCACGCTGCAGACGGGCAAGACACTGGCCGTGGTGGGCGAATCCGGCTGTGGCAAATCCACCCTGGCCCGGGTGCTGACCATGATTGAGCAGCCCACCGCCGGACAGCTGCTGTACCGTGGACAGGATGTATCGCAGACCAGTCCCGAACTCGCCCGCCTGCGGCGCAAGAAAATCCAGATCATCTTCCAGAACCCCTACGCCTCGCTGAATCCGCGCAAGCGCATCAGCGACATTCTGGAAGAGCCCCTGCTGATCAACACCGATCTGGATGCTGCCCAGCGACGCACGCGCGGACAGGCCATGATGGAACGCGTGGGCCTGCGGCCGGAACACTACAGCCGCTATCCCCACATGTTCTCCGGCGGTCAGCGCCAGCGTATCGCGATCGCCCGCGGCCTGATGCTGGACCCGGAAATCCTGGTGGCCGACGAAGCCGTCTCGGCGCTGGACGTGTCGGTACGCGCCCAGGTGCTGAACCTGATGAAGGATCTGCAGACCGAACTCGGCCTGTCCTATGTATTTATTTCGCATGACCTGTCGGTGGTGGAACACCTGGCCGACGAAGTCATGGTGATGTATCTGGGCAAGGTCGTCGAACAGGGCAGCAAGGCAGCGATTTTCGGTCAGCCGCTGCACCCATATACCCAGGCACTGCTGTCAGCGACCCCGCGTTTGAACCAGGACGGCCACGGTGAGCGCATCCGCATCACCGGCGAGCTGCCCAGCCCGCTGAATCCGCCACCCGGCTGCCCTTTCAGCAGCCGCTGTCCCCGCGTCATGCCGGTTTGCCGGGAAAAACTGCCTGCGCTCAAGGACCAGGGTGGGCGACTGGTGGCCTGTTATGCGGTGGAACAGGATTTGGGGACGCCTTAAAGTTTCTTCCGAAATCTGGGGGGGGGGGGGTTCTTCTGGGGGGTTTCATTGCTGTCCAGGGGGTGGGCAGGACAGGTCGCAATTTGGCGGCTGCGCCGGGGATGTTGGGGCCAGCTCCAACAGTCCTGCCCACCCCCTGGACAGCAATCGACGAAAATGGCGACGCTACAGGGGCTACCCCACAAGCAACAACTGAAAACAGCGACGCGACAGATCTACCCACAAGAAACAGCTGAAAACAGCAGCGTGAAATAACTCCCAAAATAGCGACATCGTGGATATACCCCGACCCCAAGCATTCCAATTGTCGTCACATCGTTGTGTGAGGTGGCGGGCGGGACTGTTGGAGTCAACCTCAACATACTCGGCGAAGCCGCCAAAATACGACCTGTCCCGCCCGCCACCTCATACAACGATGAGGCATCACTGAAGAACCAAAAGCCACCTCACACAACGACGAGCTATCCCTAAAGAACCCACAACCCCCCGCCAAAACCCTCAGCGATCCCCGCGAATATCCTTGAACCCCCGCGCGGTATACAGCCAGACCACGGCCATCATGGCGCACACCCAGAACACCATGTTCGGCCCGCTGGACTGCACCAGAATGCCGCCCAACAGCCCCCCGGCAAACACCCCCAATGACTGGGCCGTGTTGTAAAAGCCCAAGGCCAGGCCCTTATAAGCCGGCGGGGCCACCCGCGAGACCAGCGAAGGCTGCAGAGCCTCCAGAATATTGAAGAACACGAAAAACCCGATCAACGCGGCCACGACCAAGGCCAGGGAACCATCCAGCCACGGCAGGGCCCCCAATACCAAGGCCAGGCCCAGTACGGATAGCTCGAGTGCGGCTTTATGGACCTTGCGGGTTTCGGTGTAGAACACTGCGGGCACCATCAGCACAAAAGATACCAGGATGACCGGCAGATACACCTGCCACAGCGTGGCTGTCTCAAAGTCTCCCAGGCGGCCCAACAGGCCAGGGGCCACCATGAACAGCGCCATCAGGATGAAATGCAGGCAAAAGACACCGAAATTCAAACGCAGCAAATCTTTTTGGGCCAGCACATCATGCGCCGTGGCCTGGATGATGTCGGCCTCGGATTTCGGCACATTCGGCACAAAAAACATGGCAATCAGCAGACAAACGAAACCCAGCAAGCTGATGGCCCAGAACAAGCCCGACAAGCCGAACTGCCCCACCAGCAAGGGTGACAGCACCAGCGACAGCGCAAAGGAAATGCCGATGGAGCCTCCCACCATCGCCATCGCCCGAGTGCGCACCTCTGGACGGGTGGCATCGGCGATCCAGGCCGTGATAGCGGCCGATACCGCCCCCAGTCCCTGGATGACACGCCCCACGGTCACCCAGTCCACATCGTTGGTCAGCGCGCAAATAATGCCGCCCAGCACGAACAGCACCATGCCAAAGACGATGACGGGGCGTCGGCCATAGCGATCGGAGGCCATGCCCAGCGGGATCTGCATGACTGCCTGGGTCAGGCCATACGCCCCCAACGCCAGCCCCACACGCACGGGGTCGTCTCCCCCCACCAGGGTAACCGCAGCCACGGCAAAAATCGGGGTCAGCAAGAACAGGCCCAGCATACGGGCGGCAAACAGCATGGCCAAGGCAATGCTGCTGCGGCGTTCCAGGGGGGTAAGCTTCAGACGAGGGGGGGATGATGGTCGGGGCGACTTCATGGGAGACAGGATTCCAATCGAGGATAAGCAAGCGCTGCGCGTTATAGTAGCAAGTTGCCCTTTGAAAAACCTGAACTCCCCTATCGGCATGGACGCCATCTGCATCCGTGGTGCTCGCACCCACAACCTGAAAAATATCTCGGTGGATCTCCCCCGTCGCCAACTGGTGGTCGTCACCGGCCTGTCGGGCTCGGGGAAATCCTCCCTGGCCTTCGACACGCTGTATGCCGAGGGCCAGCGTCGCTACGTCGAAAGCCTGTCGGCCTATGCCCGGCAATTTCTGCAGATGATGGACAAGCCCGACGTGGACGTGATCACGGGCCTGTCGCCGGCGATAGCCATCGAGCAGAAGACTGCGGGGCATAACCCACGCTCCACCGTGGGCACCGTCACCGAGATCCACGACTATCTGCGCCTGCTGTACGCCCGGGTCGGCACCCCGTATTGCCCGGACCACGACTTGCCGCTACAGGCCCAAAGCGTCAGCCAGATGGTGGATCAGGTCCTGACCATGCCCGAAGGCACGCGCCTGGCCATCCTGGCCCCCATGGCTCGCGAGCGGCTGGATGATTTGTCGTCCGAATGCCGTCGTCTGCAGGCCCTGGGCTTTGTGCGGGCGCGCATCAACGGCGAAATCCACTCGATCGACGGCAGCCTGCCACTGCCTGAAATAGACGGCCCCTGGGGCCTGGATGTGGTCGTGGACCGCCTGCGCGCACGACCCGACAGCCGTCAACGCCTGGCCGAGAGCTTCGAGACCGCCCTGAACCTGGCCCAGGGCCGCAGTGTCGTGCTGGATTTGGAGACACAGCAGGAACGTGCCTTTTCAGCCACCTACGCCTGTCCGGTGTGCGCGCGCAGCATGGGTTCGCTGGAGCCACGCCTGTTCAGCTTCAATAACCCGGTGGGGGCCTGTCCATGCTGTAACGGGCTGGGGCTGGTGGATTCATTCGACCCCGCCCGCGTCGTGGCCTTTCCTGAACTCAGCCTGGCGGCGGGCGCCATCCATGGCTGGGATCGGCGCAATGCGTTTAGCTACGCCATGATGGCCAGCCTGGCGCAGCATTATCACTTCAGCCTGGACACCCCTTACCAGGATCTGGACGCCACTGTGCGCGCGCACCTGCTGCACGGCTCGGGCAACGAAGAAATTGCCTTTCAGTATCTGGGCGAGGGCGGCATCCCCACAGTCCGGCGGCATCCCTTCGAAGGCGTCATCCCCAACCTGGAGCGCCGCTGGCGCGAGACACACTCCAACGCAGTCCGCGACGAACTATCGCGGCTGCGCCACACCCGTCCCTGCCCTGAGTGCGCCGGGGCCCGTTTATGCACTGAGGCTCGCCACGTGCTGATCGGCGAAGACCCTGGCCCCGGACAACGCCGCGGACGCGCTATTTTCGAGATCGAAGCCCTATCCCTGGCAGACTGTCGGCACTGGTTCCAGACCAGTGTGCTGGGCGGCGCCCGGCGCGAAGTCGCCGAACGCATTGTGCACGAGATCCGCGTGCGACTGGATTTCCTGGACAACGTCGGACTGGGCTATCTGTCGCTGGATCGCGGTGCCGACACACTATCGGGCGGCGAAGCCCAGCGCATCCGTCTGGCCAGCCAGATCGGCTCTGGCCTGACGGGGGTGATGTATGTCTTGGATGAACCCTCCATCGGCCTGCACCAGCGCGACAATCAGCGCCTGATCAACACCCTGCAACAACTGCGCGATCTGGGCAACAGCGTGATCGTCGTCGAACACGACGAGGACATGATCCGCGCCGCCGATCACGTGCTGGACATGGGACCAGGCGCCGGCGAACACGGCGGCGAAGTCGTCGCCCAGGGCACGCCCCAAGAAATAGCCGCGCAACCCCAATCCCTGACGGGACAGTACCTGGCGGGCACCCAGCGTATTGCCATCCCCACGCGCCGACCGGTCAAGCCCGACGACCCTGACGCTCGCTGGCTGCGCATCAAAGGCTGCCAGGGCAATAATCTGCAGGGGGTGGATCTCTCCATCCCCATCGGGCGCCTCAGTTGCGTCACCGGCGTCTCTGGCTCGGGCAAGTCCACCCTGATCAATGACACGCTGGTGGCGGCCTTGGCCCAGCAACTGCATCGGGCTCAGACCAGCCCCGCGCCTTTCGATCACCTGGAAGGCCTGGATTATGTCGACAAAATCATCAGCATCGACCAGAACCCGATAGGCCGCACCCCGCGCAGCAACCCGGCCACCTATACCGGACTGTTCACGCCGATCCGCGACCTGTTCGCCAACGTGCCCGAAGCCCGCCTGCGCGGCTACGATGCCGGACGGTTTTCCTTCAACGTCAAGGGCGGCCGCTGCGAGGCCTGCCAGGGTGACGGCATGGTCCGGGTGGAAATGCACTTTCTGCCGGACATGTACGTGCCCTGCGAGGTCTGCAGCGGTAAACGCTACAACCGCGAAACCCTGGATATCCGCTATCGCGGCCACACCATCAGCGACATCCTGGATCTCAGCGTGGCCCAGGCCCTGGACCTGTTTGCCGCCGTACCGCTGGTCGCCAGAAAGCTGCAAACGCTGATGGATGTGGGCCTGTCGTATATCCGCCTGGGGCAAAGCGCCACCACGCTGTCGGGCGGCGAGGCCCAGCGCGTGAAGCTATCTCAGGAACTCTCCCGACGCGGTTCAGAGCGCACCCTGTATGTCCTGGACGAACCCACCACCGGCCTGCATTTTGCGGATATTTCCGTGCTGTTGGATGTGCTGCAACAATTGGTGGATGCCGGCAGCACGGTGCTGGTCATCGAACACAATCTGGATGTGATCAAAACCGCCGACTGGATCGTGGACCTGGGGCCAGAGGGCGGCGCGGGCGGAGGCCGGATCGTGGCGCAGGGAACCCCGGAAACCATCGCCGCCTGCCCGGACAGCCATACCGGCGCTTGGTTGATCTCTATGCTGGGCAAGTAAGCTGCTTGCCCCTATCATAGACGCCATGCGTATTTTGCTGATCGAGGATGAATCGGAACTGGCCAGCTGGCTGGCATGAACAGGCACGAGATCCGGCAGAAGCCCGCACCGCGCTACTGGCCATGCGCCAGGGCTTGGTCCAGGCGCAGCGCACCGCCGCCCAGATGCTGGCACTGGCCCGCGTCCGAGAATCAATCCATCAGAAATAGCATGCGGTGCTCGCGGATCGCATAGCGATCGGTCATCCCCGCGATATAGTCGGCAATGGCGCGGGCCTGCTCGTTGGCGTCTTCCCGCCGGTATTCGGCCGTCAGCAGGCGGGGTTCTTCCAGAAAGGCGCAAAACAGTTCGCGCACGATGCGCTGGGCCTTGTGGGTCATGCGCATGACCTGAGCATGGCGATAAAGATTACTGCGCAAAAACTGTTTCAGGTCGTTGGCCTGGGCGCCGATGGCCTCTGAGAATGCAGCTAATGACGGGCCGGCACGCACCGCATCCACACTATCGGGCCGCAGCCGGGCAATGCACGCTGCGGTCGTCCGGGTGAGATCCTGCACTAGGGTATTGATCATGGCGCGGATGATCTCTGACACCAGGCGTTTCTCATCCGTGACGGAGTAGCGCCGCAGGACGTGATCATGGTGCGCCGCGAAAATTTCCACCTCTAGCAACTGGGGCAGCGTGATCAGGCCCGAACGCAGGCCATCATCAATATCATGATTGTTATAGGCGATCTCGTCGGCCAGATTCGTCAACTGGGCCTCCAGGGACGGCTGGGTGCCATCCAGAAAGCGCACCCCCACATCGCCCAGTTGGCGCGCATTGCTGCGTGAACAGTGCTTGAGTATGCCCTCACGGGTCTCGAAACACAGATTCAGGCCATCAAAGGCCGCGTAGCGTTCTTCGAGGGTATCCACAATGCGCAGGCTCTGCAGATTGTGCTCGAAGCCACCGGCATCCGGGGCGAATCGGCGCATGCAGGCGTTCAGTTCGTCCTGGCCTGCATGACCAAAAGGCGTATGGCCCAGATCATGGGCCAGCGCCATCGCCTCGATCAGGTCCTCGTGTACATCCAGATTACGCGCCAGGGTACGGGCAATCTGGGCGACCTCCAGGCTGTGGGTCAGCCGGGTGCGAAACAAATCGCCCTCGTGGTTCAGAAAAACCTGTGTTTTGTATTCCAGGCGGCGAAAGGCCGAGCAATGCACAATACGGTCGCGATCCCGCTGAAAGTGATTGCGCCCCTGAGGTGGGGGCTCTGCATGGCGCCGCCCCCGGGTGGCTTGTGGATCACAGGCATAAGGGGCGAGCACATTCATGGTCAGTCTCCTGTTCCGGCCGCCAGCACCGGGCGGACCTGATCATCATCCACGGCCTGCAAGTGGGCCTGACCCAGGCCGGGCAACAAGATATAGCGTATGTGCCGGCCTTCGGTTTTCTTATCCACCCGCATCAGGTCGAACCAGCGATCCATGCCCAGGTCGGGGGCCTGCACCGGGCAGCCGATGGCCTGGACCAGGGCTCGGATACGTTGGGCCACGGCCGGGTCCAGCCCGCAGACCTGAACCGACAACTGGGCCGCCAGCACCATGCCGCAGCCCACGGCCTCGCCATGCAGCCATTGGCCATAACCCAGGCCGGACTCGATGGCATGCCCAAAGGTATGGCCAAAGTTCAGAATGGCCCGGATACCGGATTCACGCTCGTCCTGGGACACGACCCAGGCCTTGAGTTCGCAGGAACGGCGCACCGCATAAGCAATGGCATCCTCATCCAGCGCCCGCAAGGCCTGGACATGGGATTCGCACCAGGCGAAAAAATCCGCATCGGCAATCATGCCGTACTTAATGACCTCGGCCAAGCCGGCGGAGATTTCACGCGCGGGCAGCGTCGCCAGTACCTGAGGATCGATTTCAACCGCCTGCGGCTGATAAAAGGCGCCAATCATGTTCTTGCCCAAGGGGTGATTGATGGCGGTCTTGCCCCCCACCGAGGAATCCACCTGGGCCAATAGCGTTGTGGGCACCTGGATAAAGCGCACGCCACGCATATAGCAGGCCGCTGCAAAACCGGCCATATCACCCACCACACCCCCGCCCAACGCAATCAGCACGACCTTGCGATCCAGGGCTGCGCCCAGCAAGGCATCGAAAATCTGGTTCAGCGAATCCCAGGTCTTGAACTGCTCGCCATCAGGCAGGCTGACGCAATGGATAGGTTTACCGGTCTTGGCCAGCACCGCGCGTACGCGATCGCCATATAAAGCCGCCACCGTGGTGTTCGTGATCACCGCCAGCGCCGTGGCATCGGCAGGCACGCTGGTGTCCAACGCGTCGAGACGGCCGCGGCCGATATGGATGGGGTACTGCCCACCGGGGGTAGAGACTTGAACAGTATGCATGCGTCTAGGAGTAGCGGTGCTAGGCAAACTGGCAATCAGATTGCGCAGAACCTGGTTAATGGGTTGCGAAGCGGTATCCTGGCGGATATCAGCCACACTATCGTACAGGGGTTCGCGCTGTGCCAATAGGTCGGCAATGCGCTGGCGCGGGTCCTCGGTCTGCAGCAGAGGACGATTACGGTCCCGCGCCACGCGCTGGTACAGCTCGTCCACGCCCGCATACAAATACACGACATAGCCGCGCGCGCGCAGCATGGCGCGATTTTCCGGTGCCAGAATCGCGCCCCCGCCCGTGGCCAGCACCAGCCCGGAAATCCGCGTGCATTCGTCCAGCAAGGCGGTTTCACGACGCCGGAACCCGGCCTCGCCTTCGATGTCGAAAATCGTGGCCACCGGCACGCCGCAGCGCGCCTCGATGGCATGGTCCAGATCGGCGAACTGACGGCCCAGCGCCGCTGCCAACTGGCGACCGATGGTGGTTTTACCCACCCCCATCATGCCCACCAGAAAGATCGGCCGCACCCAGGCAGCGGGATCGGGGGATGTAGATGAAACAACAGGAGCAGCAGACAGCGACATAGAGGTTCGGGTTGGCGTTGATTTGCGTGTATTATCGCATTGGTGCCAAAGAGCTTGGTGCCATATCGACCATGCTTGACACGGCCTGTCGGCTTGCTGCATCTGCTTACATTCCCCCCGCTATCGATCGCTGGCGCGCTCCCGCCAGAGCTTACAATCGTCCCTGATGAGAACCACCAACAAAACCTCCACGCCCAAGGCGCCTGCTCGTTCGTGGCTGGGCCGCCTGATGCTGAAGGCATTCGTGCTGTTTGCCGGCCTAGGCGTATGCGGTGCCTTGCTGCTGACGCTGGCTTTGGCACTGGCCTGGCCCAATTTGCCAGACCTCAATGCCATGACCCAACTACCGGCCCCGGGTACCCCTGCGCATCTATACAGCCGACCACGTCCTGATTGGCGAATTCGGCGAAGAGCGCCGCAATGTGCTGCGCTTCCATGAAATCCCCGACATCATGAAGTCGGCCATTCTGGCCGCCGAGGATGACCGTTTCTATCAGCACGGCGGCATCGACTGGACCGGGGTGCTGCGCGCCGCCATCGCCAACGTCGTGCACATGTCCAAGACCCAGGGCGCCAGCACGATCACCATGCAGGTGGCGCGCAATTTCTATCTTTCATCCGAAAAAACCTACACCCGGAAATTCTACGAGCTGCTGCTGACCTTCAAGATCGAAGCCACGCTGTCCAAGGACCAGATTCTGGACCTGTACATGAACCAGATCTTCCTGGGGCACCGGGCGTATGGCTTTGCTGCCGCCAGCCGCACGTATTTCGGCAAGCCCTTGGCTGAAATCACCCCCGCCGAGGCCGCCATGCTGGCCGGCATCCCCAAAGCCCCCTCACGCTTCAACCCGATTTCCAACTTCGAACGTGCCAAATCCCGCCAGGCCTATGTTCTGGGTCGCATGCGCAACCTGGGCTACCTGACCGAAGCCGAATACAAACAAGCGATAGAGCAGCCCATCATCATCCAATCCGCCGCTGGCACGCCCACTGGGCGCTATGCGGTGCATGGCGAATACCCTGCGGAACTCGCCCGCCAGTTGCTGTATGGCGTCTATCAGGACGACATCTATTCCCGTGGCTTCAACATCTACACCACCATCAATTCCAAAGACCAAGAGGCCGCCTATCAGGCCTTGCGCGATGGCGTCCTGGACTACACCCGCAGGGCATACTACCCCGGCCCCGAGGAAACCATCAGCCTGCCCGCCGACATCGAAAACCAGACCGACGCCTTCAATGACATCCTGGATTCCGTCCTGGAAAAATACCCCGATAACGGCGACTTGCTGACCGGCATTGTCCTGTCGGCCAGCCCCACCCAGGTTCGGGTCGCCCGCAGCGCCAGCCAGATCATCGACATCACCGATAAAAGCGCCTTACGGGTGATTGCCCGTGGGCTGACCGCCAACGCCAAGCCCCCCGTCAAAATCAGCCGCGGCGCCGTGGTGTATATACACAAAACCCCCGACGACACCTGGGAATTACTGAATAAGCCCACGATCCAGGCGGCCCTGGTATCGCTACGTGCCCAGGACGGCGGCATCCTCGCCATGGTGGGGGGATTCGACTACGAAGAAGGAAAATTCAACCGCGTCACCCAGGCCTGGCGCCAGCCGGGCTCATCCTTCAAACCCTTCATCTATGCCTCGTCCCTGGAACGCGGCCTGACGCCGGCCACGCAGATCTCTGACGAGCCTTTCTCCCTGACCGCCGAACAGACCGGCTCCAAGGCCTGGAACCCAAAAAACTATGGCCGCGCCTACGAACCCATGTTGACCATGCGCCAGGGCCTGTATAAATCCAAAAACATGGTGTCCATCCGCATCATGCAAGCCGTAGGTCCTCAGTATGTACAGGACTACATCACACGCTTCGGTTTTGATCGCTCACGTCAGCCCGCCGTCCTGCCATTGGCCCTGGGGGCTGGCAGCGTCACGCCGCTCCAGCTGGCGGGCGGCTATGCCGTATTTGCCAATGGCGGCTATCGGGTGCCGCCCTATTTGATCGACTACGTCACCGACAGCAGCGGCACGGTCATCATGCGCGCGCGCCCGACGGTGGCGGGCGACACCCTCGCCCGCGTGATCGATCCGCGCACCGCCTACGTCATGAATGACCTGCTGCGCGGCGTCGCAACCTCCGGCACCGGCGCGCGCGCGCACCGCGAACTCAAGCGCAATGACATCGGCGGCAAGACCGGCACCACCAACGACTCTCAGGATGCCTGGTTCGCAGGCTTCAATCCCGAAATCGTCACCATCGCCTGGATGGGCTTCGATCAGCCAAAATCCATGGGCCAAGGAGAAACCGGCGGTGGCGCAGCCCTGCCGATCTGGGCCAACTACATGAAAGTCGCCCTGGCAGGCAAGCCAGAAATTCCACCAGGCCCCATCCCCAGCGGCCTGTCGCGTGCCAGCGGCGATTTTTACTTTTCTGAATTCCCACCGGGCACCGCCATCGCCCGGGTAGGCCTGCCTGCCCCTGGCGACCCAGACCCAGGCGCGCCTGCTGACTCGGCCCAGGACGGCATCGGAGCCCTGCTGGATCAGCTCGGCGGCAGCGCCGACAATAACCCGGCCGCCATTCCCCAACCTGTCCGAGTGCCTTTTTAATGACTACCCGCCTGTATTCGCGACTGCCCACGTATGTCGCAGCCAGCTGTCTGATGCTGCTGCTGACCGCCTGTGGCATGAAGGGCCCGCTGCAGCCCGCTGCATCTCCCCCGCCAGCTGATCCTGCCTTGATGGCTCCTCCCACTCTGCCGCCCGATACGCCTCTTTGACCCTCGATGAATACAGCACTCCACTTCCCGACCCGGCATGGCGTCCTGCACGCTGAAGACATCCCTCTGTCCGACTTGGCGCAGCAGCACGGCACTCCGCTGTACGTGTACTCGCGCGCCGCTTTGCAGGCTGCCTGGCAGCGCTACGAAAGCGCCATCGCCGGGCGCAATGCGCTGGTCTGCTATGGCGTCAAGGCAAACTCCAACCTGGCGGTGCTGCACGAATTCCAGCGCCTGGGCGCAGGTTTCGACATCGTCTCCGGCGGCGAACTCGCCCGCGTGATGGCGGCAGGGGCCTCCGCCAGCCGCATCGTATTTTCCGGCGTCGGCAAACAAGCCTGGGAAATCCGGCAGGCGCTGACCGCAGGCATTAAATGCTTTAACGTCGAATCCGCCGACGAGCTGACTCGTCTGGCCGCCATCGCCCAGGAAATGGGTGTACGCGCCCCGGTATCGCTGCGCGTCAACCCGGACGTGGACGCCAAGACCCACCCCTATATATCCACCGGCCTGAAAGACAACAAGTTCGGCATTGATATCCGCCAGGCGCCGGCCTTGTACCGCCAGGCCCAGCAGCACCCCTCACTCGAAATCATGGGGGTCGATTGCCACATCGGTTCACAGATCACGGAAATCAGTCCCTATCTGGACGCCCTGGACAAACTCCTGACCTTGATCGATCTACTGAAGGCAGACGGCATCACCCTGCGCCATCTGGACTTGGGCGGCGGACTGGGCATTCGCTACATCGACGAAAACCCGCCTCACCCTGCCGACCTGCTGAACCCTGTTTTTGCCGCCCTGCAACAACACGGCCTGGACAATTTGCAACTGATTCTGGAACCCGGCCGATCCCTGGTGGGCAACGCCGGCGTACTGCTGACCCGGGTCGAATACCTGAAACACACTGAAGCGCGCAATTTCGCCATCGTCGATGCCGCCATGAACGATCTGATGCGGCCCGCACTCTACGAGGCCTGGCACGACGTCACCCCGGTTCAGCCCCACGCCGATGCAAGTACACACACCTATGACATTGTGGGGCCAATCTGCGAGAGCGGCGACTGGCTGGCGCGTGGCCGATCACTGGCCCTCGCCCAGGGGGATCTGCTGGCCATTCAATCCGCTGGCGCCTATGCGTTTTCCATGTCCAGCCAATACAATAGCCGCCCCCGGGCAGCCGAGGTTCTGGTCGATGGCAGCCAGAGCTGGCTGGTTCGTCCCAGGGAAACCATCCAGGATTTGTACGCCCAAGAGCGCATCATTCCTGGTCCCGATTAAGCAGTGCTGGAAATCCCTTGGTGCAGCGCACAAACAACTCCGACTAAAATCGGCGTGCGATCAGCCGTAAAAACTGTATCGGGATAATAATTTCAGAGTCTGCCTGTTTCACGAAACCAAGTACCAAGGCCGTTCTCCATATTTATTTAGTGTCATATATGCCAACTCAGCAGCACTCCTCCAACCGGTTTTTTCTGCCGTTTGCCGTCAGACGCCGGGGACTACGGGTGTTCTTGGTGTATTACGTGATCCCCCTGTTACTGGCCTTGGGCCTGGTCCTCAGCGCCAGCTTGTTTCCCAACCACTATGCCAGCACCAGCAGCGGCATGGGCCTGACCACCCGCTTTTCCACGACCGCATATGACACCCCCCAGCAAGCGCTCAATGCCCTGCAGGACAGCCCTACCCGCCTAAGCGCCTACCTGCCGGAAGGCCCGGTCTGGCTACTGGCCACCCTGGACGAACGCCAGCCTGATCTGGGTCGCGCCCTGCTGCTACCCAGCTCCCTGATCGAATCCCTCGCCTGCTGGCTACTGCCAGCCCATCAACCCCCGGTTGCCCTGGAACTGCACACCAACGTGCTGGGCCACGTTGCCGCACTGCCAACGCAGGCCTCTGGCCAAGTAGCATGCCGCATGGACAACGCAACGCCCGGCGACATCGCCATCACACAGTGGCCTTCTCGCGCCATGGCCACGGCTCGCGCCCAAAGCTCCTATGCCCTGGGCCTGCTGGAAGGCGGTCTGCTGATCCTGGCGGCCTTTACCGCCATTGTCAGCCTGACCACCCGCGACCACCTGTATGTGCTGCTGTCCTGCTGGTTCGTCTGCAATCTGCGTCTTGTGGCCTGGGCCCTGGGCTGGGACCACCTCTGGCTAGGCCACCAACTGGCCCCGGCTGACCTGCTCTGGTCCCGCAAACTCATCTTGCTGCTGTCATTTATCACGACCTGGCTGCTATATACCCGCTTATTCCGCTACAGCCTGGGGGTCATGCTGCACCGTCGCCTGCAACTGGCAGGGCTGGCCCTGTCCCTGGTGCTGGCCGTCATGCTGGTGATGCCCTCCGCCAACCTGTTCCTGGGTGCCTCTTTTCTGGCGGGTTGGGCCGGGACGGCGCTCACCTTCACCATCCTGATCCATGCCCTGTTTCGCTATACCACGCGGTCTTTGTTCTGGCACACGCTGGGGGTCTGCGTCGCCACCGGCCTGCTGGGCATCGGCTTGATATTCATCGGCCTGGAACAAACGCATTGGCTTCGCAATGGGCCCACCATCGGCGTGTTTTTGTTCTGCAACCTGCTGGTGGCCTTGGCTACCGCCAACCGCATCCGCGAAGATCGCCACAACCGGCTGCGTCAGCGCAACGAACTGATTGTGCATGACTCGCTCTCGCCGCTGGGTCTGTTCACGCTAGGGGCCACGCGCCACTTCGAGCACCTGAACAACAACGCCCGCCAGATGCTGCAGATCCTGAACGAAACCGAAGCACCAGCCCTGGGCTGGAAGCATTTCTTCAGCGATGTCGACTGGGTGGCGGTGTCGCTGGCCACCGAAAAAGGCGAAGACACTGAAATCCAGCAGATCAGCGACGACCCCAAAGCCCCCCCGCGCTGCTTCTTGCTGCGCGCGACCCTGGTGGGCAGCCGCATCGAGGGCTCGCTGCAGGATGTGACTGCACGCACCGAGACGCTCCGCAATCTGAGTCTGATGACCGACAGCGACGTCCTCACCAACACCCTGAATCGTCACGGCATCGAAACCGCCATGGAAGGCGCGATCGAGCAGCTGCAGCAGGTTGGCACCCCCTGCGCCATGTCTTTTCTTAGCCTGAACCACCTGAAGCGCGTCAACGACCTGTTTGGCCATTCGGCAGGCGACCAGCTGTTGCAACTCGCCTGCGAACGCGTGCGCTATTCTCTCACTGAGCAGCAAAAGCTCGGCCGTATCGGCAGTGATGACTTCATCATCCTGTTTCCCGGCATCCGCGCCCGCGAAGCCCGGCGCCTGGCCCAGGACATGATCGACAGCCTGAACAGCGCCCCCATTTATGTGGGCGATCGGTCCTTCCAGATCAAAAGCGCCATGGGGGTCATCGACCTGGATGCACGCATGCGTCCCAAAGACGCCATCGCAGCAGCATCCCGCGCCTGCCGCGATGCCCGCAAGCAGCATCAGGACATCGTCCTCTACGAAGAAAACACCCACGAACTGTTCGATCACATCAATGAACTTCGCGTGTTCGAAGAACTGGATCAGGGCAAAACACCTGATGATATTTACTTGGTCATGCAGCCCATCATGTCGCTGCGCCATCCCCTGAAAACCCTGAATTTCGAGGTATTGCTGCGTGTGCGCAGCAACGGCGGCCACCCACTGCAAACCCAAAGAATCATTCAGGCCGCCGAAGACAGCGGCATGATTACCGTCATCGACAAATGGGTCTTCACCACTGCGCTCGAATGGATTTCCAAGCACCACCTGACACTCGCCAATACCCAGCAGGTCAATGTCAACCTCAGCGGCGTCTCGCTAAATGACGACCGTTTCATCAACAGCTTGTTTGGCATCCTGAATCAGCAACCGCAGTTCACTCGACGCCTCTGCGTAGAAATCACAGAGGGCGTGGCCCTGCAGGATCTGGAGCGCACACGCCAGTTCATGCGCCGTCTGCAGCGCATGGGCGCGCGCGTGTCGCTGGATGACTTCGGCGCGGGCTATACCTCGTTCTCATACCTCAAGGAACTTCCGGCCGATACCATCAAGATCGACGGCTCCTTGATCCGCGACATGCTGACCAGCGAGGCCAACATCGCCATCGTCAACAGCATTGTGGATCTGGCCCACAACCTGGGCATGGAGTGCATTGCCGAATGGGTCGAGGACGTAGCGACCCTGCGGACACTAGCCGAGATGGGAGTCGATTACGTGCAGGGTTATGTGATTTCAGCGGCCCGCATGCCATCAGAGATGCTGCTGCACGAAAACATCCTGCCGCTGATCAACAACTCGGCGACCCGGGCCTTCGTGGAAGAAATCAGTGGACGGCGGATCTGATTATCATCACCGCCCACTGAGGCTCGGCTGTGGCACTCGTGCCCCACGGGTAACACCGACTTGGTGATTGGATAGAACGCCAGGGCCTTGCCCTTGGCATAAACGGTTTGTCAGCATCTCAATCATTTCCAGCACCATAGACCGATCCCTCGCGTCTAATCGTTCAAGCATATTATTCATATAGCCCATTTGATCCACGCGTCGTGGACTGATTTCTGTCAGTAGATCAGAGACTTGGCACTGAAAAATATCAGCCAGCCTGGCCAGTCGATCGAGCGAGGGGAGTACAACCCCTCGCTCAATACTCGGATGGACGAGTCTTTTGCGCTTGCAAAAAAATACCGCGACGATGTCGAATCTCTGCTTTTCACCCCAGAAGGCAAGGCCTTGTTTCTGCAGGCACTCGAGGCCCAAAAACAGTACGTAACTCCTCGGGACCAAGCCTTTCAGATATTATTACAAAAGGGCGCAACGGCCGATACCCAGATTTTTTTCACTGAAACAATGCCGAAGCTGGCAACTCAGTATATACAAACCATCCATCAACTAAATAATTTCTTGACTCAATCTGTCGCCAATCAGGTCGAACAAAATGAAGCCCAAGATCAAATCCGCATTATTCTAATTGCCGTCATTACCCTAGCAGCTACCTTAGCCAGCCTGCTATTTTCCTGGTTGATCACTCGCTCCATCATCCTACCCCTGCAACACACCATCACGTTGGCTAAGGCTGTCGCCAATCGCGATCTCAAGCAAACAGTCCAGATTATCGGTAAAGACGAACTGACCGATCTGGAAACTGCACTGGGACAGATGGTTCAAGGCCTGCATGTCACCGTCAGCGAGGTTCGCGGCGGCGCCAACACGATTGCCTCCGCAGCCAGGCAGATCACGGCGGGCAACCTGGATCTGTCCTCGCGCACCGAACAACAGGCCAGTTCCCTGGCGCAGACCGCCGCCACCATGGAACAAATCACCGCCACCGTGCGCCAGAACGCCGACAACGCCCAGCAGGCCAACTCCCTGGCCGCCACTGCCGCCCAGACCGCATCCAGCGGCGGCAGCCTGGTGGCTGAACTGGTGGGCACCATGGGCGAGATCAACGACAAGTCCCAGCAGGTCGCCGACATCATCGGTGTGATTGACAGCATCGCCTTCCAGACCAACATCCTGGCCCTGAACGCCGCTGTCGAGGCCGCCCGCGCCGACGAACAAGGCCGCGGCTTTGCCGTGGTCGCCGCCGAAGTTCGCGCCCTGGCCCAGCGATCCGCTGGTGCCGCCAAGGAAATCAAGGACCTGATCGATTCTTCTGTCCATGCCACCAGCAAGGGCAATGAACAGGCCGCCAACGCGGGCGACACCATGCAGGAAATCGTCTCCATCAATCGCGTCACTGACATCATGAGCGAGATCAGCGCGGCCAGCCGTGAACAGACCACTGGCATCGAGGAAATCAATACCGCCATCACCCAGATGGACGATGTCACCCGCCAGAACGCCAGCCTGGTCGACGAATCTGCCGCCGCCGCCAGCCTGGAAGAACAGGCAGCCACACTCGCTGAACTGGTCGCTACCTTTAATTTGGATACGAGCCATAGCACCGTTCAGCACGCACCCCGGCCAGTCGCTCTGGAAACACACATCCATTCAGCGCCAAAGCACATTCGCCTCAAACCCAGCCCTGGTCTTGGATACTCAAGATCCTAGCCTATGCATGTTCCTGCAGCCGCAAACACTGAACTTATCAGAATCAGAGTTCGCCGTAAGAATGCAGTCCCGACAGGAACATGTTCACCCCCAGGAATGCAAAGCTGGTGACCAGCAGACCACTAAGCGCCCAATATGCCGCCATGGACCCACGCAGCCCCTTCATGAGCCGCATATGCAGCCAGGCGGCATAGTTCAGCCAGACGATCAAGGCCCAGGTTTCCTTGGGGTCCCATTGCCAGTACGTACCCCAGGCATCCGCCGCCCACAGCGCCCCCAGGATCGTGGCCACAGTAAAGAACGCAAAGCCCACGGCAATCGCCCGATACATGATGTCATCCAACATTTCCAACGAGGGCAAACGCCGGGCGATGGGCGCGCGAAAAGCCAGAATCGTGCCAACGACCAGCGCACCGATTCCAAAATACAGCATCCAGGTGACCGAGAGTTCGCGCGAACCAAACACAAAGGGCTCGGCACACAGAACCGCCCCCAGCACAAACACGGGCAGCAGCGGCTTCCAGTTGCGGGTTTCACCGTGGGATTTAACCAGATAGGCAAAGCCCACCATGGCCGCCAGGCTGAAGGTGCCATAGCCGATGAAGTTGGCCGGTACGTGGAGCTTCATCCACCAGCTTTTCAGGGCCGGCACCAGGGGTTGAATCTGGAAAGCATCGCGGGTAAAGGAATACCACAACAGAAACACCACCAGGGACGTAATCACCAGCAGCACAAAACCACCCAGCGCCCGGGTCGCATAGCGGCGTTCGTAGTATAGATAGAACAGCGCCGTAATCAGTGACATAAGGACGAAGACTTCATAGAGATTGCTGACTGGAATATGGCCAATGTCAGGCCCCATCAGATGGCCTTCGCGCCAGCGCACCAGCAGGCCGATCGTCCCGGCATAGACTGCCGTCCAGGTCAGCACCGTACCCAGCCACGCAGCCGTGTTGCTGACAAAACCCGCCCAATAGCAGACGGTGGCCAGGACAAACAAGGCACACATCCACAGGATCGCCGACTGCGAAGACAATAGGTACTTCAGCAGGAATGCGGATTCGGCACGCGACAGATCGCCCTGCAGCAAGTCTCCGGTGGGACTATAGAGCCAGATTGCCAGTAAGGCACAGCCACCCGCCACCACCATCAGGGTCCGCAAGGGGCGCCATAGCCAGGCCATCCAGCTGAACAAGCCCACTGCCCCGACAAGAATCAGCTTCTCGTAGTAGTCCATGAACTGCCCGTAGGTGCCAATCACATGGGCCGCCCCCAACGACAACAGCAGGAAAAACGCCAGGTCGGTCCAATCGGGTCTGCCGCGTCGGCCACGCCGATCGCCGCTGGTGTTCATGTCGCCGGCCCAGAGGGCGGCAGCGGATTGGGTGAGGGTGTCAGTGGTCATGGCGGGAACCTCCGAGGTGGCGCAAAGCAGCGCTCAAGCGTTCAAATTCGTGGGTGAAATCCATATTACGACGCTGGGTGGTCATGGCGGCCAGCCAACTGCTGCCTGTATCGGACGGACGGATCCAGACCCAGACACGCCGTTCACGGATGTAGAACATCGAAAATATCCCCAGGACCAACAATAGGCAACCGATATACACAGTGGTCTTGCCTGGGCTGCGGGCAACCTGGAAGACGCTGGCCTGGACCTGGTCAAAACTGGAGAGCTGCAACGCCACGGCGGCAGGGTAATCCGGCAAAGACGCCAAGGCCAATACGGCCAGCCGCAGCCACTGTGTCTGCTGCTCGGCCAGTTCGCCTTCGGTGGCCAGGGCGGGCAAGCCCTGCTGGTCACGCATCAACACGCGCAATTCGTGCAGGCTGATCTGAATCATGGGCACGGCGAAGTTCATGATTTTTTCGCGTTGGTCTGCCGGCGCGGAGTCCAGTATGCCATTAAAGCCGCGCAATGAGAACGTGCGCAAGGCCCCCTGGGCCGCCTGGAACATCAGGTCGCGCTGCTCGCCCTGGGGGGCGTTGCCGGCCGCGAACTGGCGGGCGGCCTGGTCACGCAGCGCAGGATCTGTCAGGGCGGCGCGTAGCTGCATGAATTCCTGCATCGTGCCCTGATCGTCTGCCGGGATACGCAGATAGCGATAGGCCTCGGCAGGCGTATTCCGTGTACCCAACAGAAACATAGCAAAATCGTCGATTTTCACGGGCAGCATGTACTGCGTAAATTCGTGGGCCTGGCCATCTGCGCCCACCAGTCGATACTGCACACTGGGGCCGACATTTCGCAGGCTGTCGCTGCGCGGACGCACGGCACTGCCCGTCACGGCGGCCACATCGCGCACCAGATCCTTGGGCTGAGGCTCGGGGTCGCCCAGGTTTTCAACATTGATAATGCGCAAGCCCGTGTAATCAATGGTTTGCCCACCCAGATTGGCAGGCAGTTTTTCCGCTTGGCCCACCACGCCCGAGAGATCCTGCGGCTGGGCCGAGGGGCCAGACAAAGGCCAGGCCTTTAAGCTGAGGCCACTGCCGCCATCATCGAAACTGGACTGGTATACGGTGACACCCTGGTAGTGCAAGGGTTCGTTGACCTGGATGGTCTGCTCGAAGGAATGCCCGCTGGCCAGGTCGGTAACCACCACATCGCTGCGAAAATCGCTGGGCATGCCGGTGTCGTAATAATCGATATAGAACTTTTTCAGACGGATGGTAAAGGGCAGCGGCTGCAGCAAAACACCCTGACCGGCCGCAATAATGCCCATGCTGCTTTGCTTGCCGTCAGGCAGCAGCATATTGGCCCGGAAACTGGGGTTGCGCATCGACAATCGCCCGGATTCCGGTACCTCGGAAATCAGCATATTGCCCATGATTGGCTGTTTATCGAACAGCCAGGTCTGTAGGCGCACCGGGAGTTCGCTGTCCAACAGCCCCCCCAGACAGATCACGACAATGGCCACATGCGCAAAAATATAGCCCAGGCGATTTGCCGCGCCTTTTTTGGCTGCCACCATGCGGCTGTCGCCATCTACACGGACGCGATAGCGAAAACCCTGACGCCGCAACAAGCTCCCCACCTGATCCACAGCCTGATCCGGCGTCAGGGCGCTGTCAACATCAAGCTTGTGATGAAAGGCCTTGAGGCTGCTGCCGCGCACGTACTCGCGAAAGGTTCGCATATCGCGCAGCATCTTCGGGGTGTTGCGCATGACGCACAGCGAGGTGGAGACCACCAGAAACGCCATGATCAGCAGAAACCAGGGGCTATTGTAGATATGCCAGATGGAGAACTGATCGAAGACCGCAAACCAAAAAGGTCCGAACTGATCGATATAGGCGTTGGATGCCTGATTTTGAGGCAGAACTGTGCCGATCAGGCTGGCGATGCAAATAAACATCAACAGACTGATGGCAAAACGCATCGACCCCAGGAGTTCGATGATGTCGGCACCCCGCGCGCGAGGACTGGCAGTGGATGTCACAGAAGCAGCTCAAAAAAAAGGAGGTACGCCAACGCGTATCCCCCTGGTGAATTTTAAAGTTAAACCATACACCGGATGCTGCCAGAAGCCCTATCAAAACCCCTGAAGCAACCGGGAAATACGCTAGGTTTCAGGCCGCCCGCCCCCCTATGACAAGGGCGGCCCACCCGATCAGCGCAAACCGGCAGCGTAATTGGCCACAGCAGCCAGATCCGGCGGTGTCATGCGGCTGGCGATATCATGCATGATGGCGTTTGCGCGATCCCCGGAACTAAAGAGCTTCAGCTGATCCAGAATATATTCGGGATGCTGGCCTGCCAGCCGTGGGAATTCGCCCGGAACCCCCGCGCCATTGGCCGAGTGACAGGCCGCACAGGCAGGAACCTTGCGGTCCTCGATGCCTGCACGCCAGATTTTCTGACCATGTTCCATCGTGGCCTCGTCGGTTGCCGTGCCGGCGACTTCCCAGTCCATGGCTTGCTGAGACAGATACAGAGAGACATTCTGGACGTCTTGGGGCGTCAGGGCCGGCGCAATGGTGGACATGATCGACGGCGCGCCATCCGCGCCGGTGCGCACGGCAGGCTTATCGCCCTGCGGGGTGAAATCACGCAGCTGCTTTGCCAGGTATTCGTGCGGCATGGCGGCCAGATTGGGATTGACCGGGATGGTGCTGTTGCCGGCCGCCCCATGACAGGTGACACAGGCCAGTACGCCACGCGACATATCGCCCTGAACGAACAGCTGCTCGCCGGCCTTGGCGTCGGGGACTGCTGCGTCCTGAGCGTAGGCCAGGCCAGGCAGGGCGCCGGCTAGCACCAGGCTGCCGACCATAAACATACTGGAAAGCGCACGCTTCATGAGGTCCTCGGATGTTTGGTACGGGCGCCGGTGGGCGCCATCAGGTCGTAGGGCCAACGCATCACCCAATTGGGCACACGATAGCCGACATAACAAATACAAGCGAAGATTATACAATAGGGATCAGGCATGCTTTGTGCTTGCCCCAAGGCAGCCTGCCCCATCCTGCCCACCACCCCGGATTCCCCGTGTCTTTATTGCATCGTGCCCGCTTTACTGTATCCGCCGCCCGGCTGGATCAGCTCCCTGCCCCGACCACAGCCGAAGTCTGTTTTGTCGGTCGATCCAACTCGGGAAAATCCTCGGCCATCAACGTCTTGACGAATCAACGCCGCCTGGCGTTTTCCAGCAAGACGCCAGGGCGCACGCGCCTGATCAACTTATTCGGCATCCCGGACCCGCTGACGCCAGATGCATGGCTGGGCTTTCTGGTGGACCTGCCGGGCTATGGCTACGCAGCCGTGGATCGCACCGCGCGCGACGAATGGGCCGAGGTCCTGGGCGGCTATCTGCACCAGCGCAGCAGCCTGGCCGGCGTAGTGCTGTTGATCGACATCCGCCGAGGTATCACAGACCTTGATCGCCGCCTGTCGCACTGGATCGGCTTGCGCGGCCTGCCCACGCTGGCCCTGCTGACCAAGGCCGACAAACTGCCTTATGGCCAACGCATCAAGGCCGTGGCCCAAGTCCGCAAAGACCTGGCGGAAATCGGCACCCTGGCTGCCCTGCCCTTTTCAGCCACCCACCGCATCGGCCTGGAAGACGCCGCCAGCCATATCGAAAACTGGATTTCACCGCAAATGGTGCCCTGACAGCGGGTCGGAAATCTCATTCCTGTTCGTCCTGACCCCACCCCAAGGACACCTCCATACGCCTGAACAAAGGTACAGCCATGACACACTTTCTCCCACTCGCTGACTTCCCCACTGCGCGTCTGCGGCGCAATCGGCGGGATGATTTCTCCCGCCGTCTGGTGCGCGAGCACCACCTGTCGACAGACGACCTGATCTATCCGGTTTTCGTCCAGGAAGGCAGCGGCGTGCGAGAACCCGTCGCCTCCATGCCGGATGTGGTGCGCCATTCGCCGGACACGCTGCTGCGCACCGCAGAGCACTGCCTGAGCCTGGGCATCCCGGTGCTGGCCCTGTTTCCACATATAGACCCTGCCCTGAAAACCCCTGACGGCATCGAAGCCGCCAATCCCGACGGGCTGATCCCACGCACGGTGGCGCTGCTGAAACAGCACTTTCCAGAACTGGGCGTGCTGACCGACGTGGCGCTGGACCCCTATACCAGCCACGGCCAGGATGGGCTGATCGATACCCAGGGACAACTGCTGAACGAACCCACCGTCGCCATGCTGGTGCGCCAGGCCCTGGTCCACGCGCAGGCGGGGGTAGACATCGTGGCCCCCAGCGACATGATGGATGGGCGCATTGGCGCCGTGCGTCAGGCGCTGGACGGGCGCGGCCTGATCCACACACGCATCATGGCGTACTCGGCCAAATATGCCAGCGCCTTTTACGGGCCGTTTCGCGATGCGGTGGGCTCGGCAGCCAACCTGGGCGCGTCCAACAAGGCCACCTACCAGATGGACCCGGCCAACCGCCTGGAGGCCCTGCGCGAAGTGGCCGCCGACATCCGCGAGGGCGCCGACATGGTCATGGTCAAGCCCGGCCTGCCCTACCTGGACGTGCTGCGCGAAGTCAAAGACGCCTTTGGCATGCCGACCTATGCCTATCAGGTCAGCGGCGAATACGCCATGATCAAGGCCGCTGCCGCCAACGGCTGGCTGGATCACGACAAAGTCATGATGGAATCCTTGCTGGCCTTCAAGCGTGCCGGAGGCGACGGCATCCTGACGTACTTTGCCATCGCTGCCGCCACGCTGCTGCGCGCCTAAGACACCAGCCTCACTGCCCTGACTGACGAATAATACGGTCCAGGATCTGGTGGGCAGGCCCGGAGGGGATGGCGAAACCTATCCCCAGCGATCCCCCGGTGGATGAATAAATCGCCGTATTGATGCCGACCAGCCGCCCCAGGGTATCAATCAGTGCCCCGCCGGAATTGCCCGGATTGATGGCGGCATCCGTCTGGATGAAGCCTTCGTGGGTCTGGGCATCCTGATTATTGCGCCCCAGGGCCGACACAATCCCCTGCGTCACGGTCTGCCCCACCCCGAAAGGGTTGCCGATGGCCAGCACCACATCGCCCACCCGGACGGATTGGGCTGGGTCGAACACGATGGCGGGCAAATGATCCAGGCCCACCCGCAATACTGCCAGATCATTGACGCGATCCGCCCCGACCAGATGTGCCGTCGCCTGGCGGCCATCCTGCAGCCGGACTTCGATCGCATCGGCAGCGTCTATGACGTGATAATTGGTCAAGATATAGCCATCGGCACGCACAATCACCCCTGAACCCAGGCTGGTGCTATCCCGCCGCTGGGTGAATCCGGGCAGGTTCAACAGCAACTGCTGCAACGCCGGGTCGGCCGGCAGCCGCAGCAACGGCACATCGACATGTTTGCGCGTATAGATGTTGACCACAGATGGCGTGGCCCGCGCCACAGCGGATGCATAGCTATCCACGGCCCGGGCCTGCTGGGGGCTCGCTGGACCCGGCAACCACTGCGGGCGCAAAGTCATCAATAAAAACAGGACTGCCAGACAGATCGTCACGGTCTGGGCAAAAATCAGCCACAATCGTTTCATTATTTATTGCTCTATCCCAAGGAAACCCAGCATGAAACCACAAATTTCACGACAGGAACTGGAACACTGGCTCAGCAGCACCCTGCAGATTGATCGCTTCAAGGACTACTGCCCCAATGGCCTACAGGTTGAAGGCCGCGCCGAGATCCGCCATATCGTCACCGGCGTGACGGCCTCGCAAGCCCTGATCGAAGCGGCCATTGCCCGCCAGGCCGACGCCATCCTGGTACATCACGGCTGGTTCTGGAAAAACGAAGATCCTTGCATCCGCGGCCCCAAACATCGCCGCCTATCCGCCATTCTGGCACAAGACATCAATCTATACGCCTACCACTTGCCGCTGGACGCCCATCCCGAATGGGGCAATAACGCCCAACTGGCGCGGGTGATGGACTGGACACCGGACATTTTGCCCGATGGCACACCACAGCGCTGTGGCCCCGACCAGCTGATCTGGCTGGGCACCCCCGCCTGGGAATGCACCATCGGAGAATTAAGCACCGACATCGCTCAACGCCTGGGCCGCAAGCCCATCATCGTCGGCGAACTGGACCGGCCGGTGCGCCGCCTGGCCTGGTGCACCGGCGCCGCCCAGGGCATGATGGACGCCGCCGTCGCCGCCGGGGTGGATTGCTATATCAGCGGGGAAATATCCGAGCCCACCGTGCACCTGGCCCGCGAAACCGGCTGCGCCTACATCGGTGCAGGCCACCATGCCACCGAGCGCTATGGTGTGCAGGCCCTGGGGGCAGCCATCGAGGCCCAATTCGGGGTGCCCTGCACCTTCGTGGACATCGACAATCCAGTGTGAAAAACGAAAAAGGGGTCAGACACCATTTCGATTAAATGGTGTCTGACCCCTTTTTCTTGCTTTTTCTTTGTGTGCCCCTTTTTTTCTATTTTTTCAGGGCATCGCGGATTTCGCGCAACAGAATGATGTCCTCGGGCGTGATCTCTGCGGCTTCGGGCGCAGGGGCTTCGAAGCGACGGCGCGCATTGTTGATCATCTTGACCATGATGAACACCACCAGGGCCAACAACACAAAATTGACGAAGATCGTCAAAAAATGTCCCCAGGCGAACACCACGGCCCCGGCCTTGGCCAAGGCATCGGATGTCATGGCGCCGGTATAGCCTTCGGGCAGGCGCAGCACCCAGAACAAGTTATCAAAGTTCACCTGGCCGCCCAGGATGAAATTGATCAAAGGCATGACCAGATCATTGACAATCGAGTCAATGATCTTGCCAAAGGCCCCTCCGATAATGACCCCGATGGCGAGGTCCATCATATTGCCCTTGACGGCAAATTCCTGGAATTCCTTGATGAAACTGCGGGCACTGGGCATGTGTCAATCCTCCTGGTCATTTACCCCATTGGTCGTAACGCTATAATACGCGGTTGAAGAACCCTCGTGGGGCGGCAGTGCGCGATAGCCGCGCCGTCTCGCGACCAGGGATACTTGCGCAAAGCATCCCCCAAAGATCATTGTCAAACGCTCCGCCCGCTGGGCGGCTACCAGGGATAACAAATGAGTCAGAATCCGACACAGTCCGACGAGCAGGGCGCAGTCGACCCGAACCTGCCCCCCGATCCTTCGCGCCGTTTCTGGGTGGCCTCGGCCTGTACCCTGGGCGGCGTCGCCAGCGTTGCCACTGCCGTGCCCCTGGTCGGGTCGTTTGCCCCCTCCGAAAAAGCCAAAGCTGCCGGCGCCCCAGTCGAAGCCGATATCTCCAGCCTGCCCGCAGGCCAGATGATGACGGTCGAATGGCGCGGCAAACCCGTCTGGATCATGCATCGCACCCAGGCCGAAATCGACGAACTTCCAAAACTGGACCCCGAACTCGCGGACCCGGACTCGGATCGCCCTGGCTTCACCCCCGACTGGGCGAAAAACCAGTTCCGTTCCCGCAAGCCCGAAATCTTCGTCTGCATCGGCATCTGCACGCACCTGGGCTGCTCGCCCACTGCGTACTTCCAGACCGGCGCCCAGCCTGGCCTGCCCAACGACTGGCCGGGCGGCTGGCTGTGCCCTTGCCATGGCTCCACCTTCGATCTGGCCGGACGCGTATACAAAAACAAACCCGCCCCCGATAACCTCGAAATCCCGCCTTATGCATTCTCCGCCGACGGGACTCACGTCATCATCGGGTTGGATGAGTACCCCTCCAAGGCCTGATGAACGCAGCGTTCATCTTTTCGAGATACTGACAGGAGCCGTTCATGGCCGAAAATAACGTCGAGACGACCGGGTTGCTGGGCTGGGTAGACCGCCGCTTCCCCCTTAGTAAAATGTTCAAAGAGCATATGTCGGAATACTATGCTCCCAAGAACTTCAATTTCTGGTACTTCTTTGGTTCATTGGCCTTGCTGGTGCTGGTGCTCCAGGTGGTCACCGGCATCTTCCTGGTGATGAACTACAAGCCCGATGCGCGCTTTGCCTTCGAGTCCGTCGAATTCATCATGCGCGAAGTCCCCGGCGGCTGGATCATCCGCTACATGCACTCCACGGGCGCCTCGCTGTTCTTCGTCGTGGTCTACCTGCATATGCTGCGCGGCCTGTTCTACGGCTCTTACCGCAAACCTCGCGAACTCGTCTGGATCTTCGGTGTGGCCATCTTCCTGTGCCTGATGGGTGAAGCCTTCTTTGGCTACCTGCTGCCCTGGGGCCAGATGTCCTACTGGGGTGCCCAGGTGATCGTCAACCTGTTCTCGGCCATTCCCTTCATCGGCCCCGATCTGTCCCTGTGGATTCGCGGCGACTACGTGGTGTCCGACGCCACGCTCAACCGTTTCTTCTCCTTCCACGTAATCGCCATTCCGCTGGTCCTGATCGGCCTGGTCGTGGCGCACATCATCGCCCTGCACGAAGTCGGCTCGAACAACCCCGATGGCGTCGAAATCAAGCAAGGCCCCAAAGACAAATATGGCCGCCCGGTCGATGGCATCCCCTTCCATCCGTACTACTCGGTGCACGACATGGTCGGCGTGGCGGGTTTCCTCATCGTCTTTGCCGCCATCATCTTCTTTGGTCCTGAAATGGGCGGCTACTTCCTGGAATACAACAACTTCCTGCCGGCCGATCCCCTGAAGACCCCGTCGCATATCGCGCCGGTCTGGTATTTCACGCCGTTCTACACCATGCTGCGCGCCACCACCAGCGACTTCACCTGGGTATTGGCTGCCGGGGCGGTCTTTGCCGCCGTGGTGCTGTTTGCCAAGGGCAAGCTCTCGGGCATCTGGCGTCTGGCGATACCCGCCATCCTCCTCCTGGTCGCCGTCCTGCTGAAAGTCCTGGACGCGAAATTCTGGGGGGTGGTATCCATGGGCGGTGCCGTGGTCATTCTGTTCTTCCTGCCCTGGCTGGATCACTGCCCGGTCAAATCCATCCGCTATCGGCCGACGTGGCACAAGTTCCTGTATGCCATCTTCATCGTCAACTTCCTGATCCTGGGCTGGCTGGGCACGCAACCCGTCACCCCGTCCAATACCCTCATGGGTCAGGTCTGCACGATCATTTACCTGGCGTTCTTCCTGATGATGCCCATCTGGAGCCGACTTGGCACGTTCAAGCCCGTCCCCGATCGCGTCACCTTTCGCGCCCATTAATGGCCCACTGACTGCTACGGAAAGATCATGATCAAAAAAATGCTCGGTGCCCTGGCCCTGTCCCTGATCAGCACGCTCACCTTCGCAGAAGGCGGCGCACACCTGGATCGGGCGCCAGACCGCATCACTGACTTGGCTGCTCTGCAAAACGGCGCAAAACTCTTCGTCAACTACTGTCTTAATTGCCATAGCGCCAGCGCCATGCGCTACAACAAGCTGACTGACCTCGGCCTGACGGAAACCGAAATCAAGAAAAACCTGCTGTTCTCGCGCGACAAGATCGGCGACCTGATGACCATCTCCATGTCGCCCGAACAAGGCAAGGCATGGTTTGGCACCACGCCCCCCGATCTCTCCCTGATCACACGCGCCAAGAACTCCAGCTTCGGCCCTTCCGGGGTGGATTACGTCTATAGCTACCTGCGCGGCTTCTATCGCGATACCGCCCAGAAAACCGGCTGGAACAACACGGTCTTCCCGACCGTTGCCATGCCTAACGTCCTCTGGGAACTCGAAGGCCCACGCACCTATACCAACGTCCAGGTGCACCAGGTCAGCGATGCTCAGGGCCAGGCCCAGTGGACCCGCACCACCACGGTCTACGACGAAGCCGGCTTTGCCACGGTCAAAAACGAACCCCTGGCCAATTACACTGGCGAAGCCACGCAATCGGGCCAGTTCGATTCGGCTGACCCCAAAAAATTCAGCCAATTCGAAAGCGATGCCGCCGATCTCAGTAATTTCCTGGGCTGGGTAGCCGAACCGCAACAGACCCTGCGCAAGCAAATCGGCGCCGTCGTGCTCCTGTTCCTGTTCCTGTTCCTGTTCGTAACCATTCGCATGAATCGCGCTTACTGGAAACACGTCCGGTAATTCGCGCGCCCCGCCAACCAGCGGGGCGCATCCCCTGCTTTCTCTGTATTGGAATCCTCGATATGATGGTGCTTTATTCCGGGACGACCTGCCCGTTTTCACAACGTTGCCGCTTCGTGCTGTTTGAAAAGGGCATGGATTTTGAAATCCGCGATATCGACTTGTACAACAAGCCCGAAGACATCGCGGTGATGAATCCATACGCCCAGGTACCCATTCTGGTCGAACGCGACCTGGTCCTGTACGAATCCAACATCATCAACGAATACATCGACGAGCGCTTTCCGCATCCTCAGCTGATGCCCGCCGATCCCATCATGCGGGCGCGCACGCGGCTATTCCTGTACAACTTCGAAAAAGAACTCTTTGTTCATGTTTCCGTACTGGAAAATCGCAGCATCACCGACGAAAAAATCCGGGATACCGCGCGCGCCAATGTTCGCGACCGCCTGGCCCAACTGGCGCCCTTGCTAGTGAAAAACAAGTTCATGCTGGGCGACGATTTTTCCATGCTGGACGTGGCCATCGCGCCCTTGTTGTGGCGCTTGGTGCACTACGGCATCGAACTCCCGAAAAGCGCCGCGCCCATCCAGAAATACGCCGAGCGGCTGTTCTCACGCCCTGCCTACATCGAGGCCCTGACGCCATCCGAAAAGGTCATGCGCCGCTGATATGCAAGAAACGTCAACCAAACCCTACCTGATCCGTGCCCTGCATGAGTGGTGCACGGATAACGGCTACACGCCTTACCTGGTGGTCACGGTAGACGCCAACACCGTGGTGCCGGTCGCGCATGTGCACGACGGCCAGATCACGCTGAACATCAGCCATCTGGCCACGAACCACCTGACGCTGGGCAATGAATACATCGAATTCGAATCGCGCTTCAATGGCGCGGTCGAACACCTGTTCATCCCGGTGGCGACCGTGTCGGCCATATACGCCCGAGAAACCGGCGCCGGCATGGGTTTCGAGGTCGCGGCATCCCAGCCATATCCGGGCGGTGACGACAGTCAACCGACACCGCCCAGTCCTGAACCAAGCCCGGCACCGCCCGCAAAACCTTCGCACCTGAAGGTCGTCAAATAAATCCGCGATTGTTGTAGAATGGCGGTCTTTCGCCGGTTTAGCTCAGTTGGTAGAGCAGCTCACTTGTAATGAGAAGGTCGAGGGTTCGATTCCTTTAACCGGCACCAAAATCAAAGGCTTAGGCCATCCCTTGCAGGATGGCCTAAGCCTTTTTCGGGACTTGCCACCTACTCGGTCAGGCAGCAATCATGGTCGGCCAACTCCCCGCATTAATCCACCGTTTGATTAGTGTCCACGCCCACATGCAGCCCGATCACCATCCAGCCTGATTGCGGCTGCACATCCTGGTCCAGGGTAAACGGAATGGCATAGCCCTTGGGATTGATGGCAAACAAGGGAACCACATCCCGTTCCGGGATATTCAGAGCCTGATATTGGGAAAAATCAAAAGTCTCGGATAGACGCGTAGCCTTGATCTGCGCCCCGGTCATCAGCAGATTGGACAGTTTCCAGTAGCCTAGTCCCGGCGCAAATAGCGTGCGGCCCCGGTATTCTGGCCTTAGTGCGTGTTTTTCAGCCGGATCGCCATCGTGCGACAGCGGCAGGCTGAAGACCTTGTTCTTGCCGAACTCATCGCGGCCACGCACCATGATCAGTTGATTCACATCATCCCGCGTACTCAAGGCCAACAGGCGGCCCAAGCCATTGGTATCCAAGTTGCGTTGGGCGTGTTCGGACAGCGGATTGCCATGGTAGGTAGGCAGCCCCATCATGCGGGCCTTGGACAGACTGTACCAATCGCTGTCACACAGGCGCACAGGCACGCCCTGATCATGCAGGGCCTGCCCGATGGCGCGCGCGACCGGGTTGGCCCCGGCAATCAGAAAGCCCACCCGGTCGGGTTCGACAACCTTCAGCAAACGGGCCACGGGCCGGGCCGTCAGGCTTTGCAAAATCACCGTCCCGATGATGACCAGAAAGGTCATGGGCAACAGGCGGTCGGACTGCGGCACATCCAGGGACTCCAGCCGCAATGCGAACAAGGCAGACACAGCTGCCGCCACAATGCCGCGGGGCGCAATCCAGGTAATCAGCGCCCGTTCGCGCCAACTGAGCCGCGAGCCCCAGGTCGAGTACAAGACCTTCAGGGGACGGCCGATCCACAGCATGCAAGCCAGCACGGCCAGCGCAGGCCACCCCAGATCCAGCAGTTGACCAGGCGCCACGCGCGCCGCCAGCAAGATGAACAAGGCGGACAGCAGAATCTGGCTGAGGGTCTCCTTGAATTCCAGAATATCGCGCACCGGAATGCCGGGCCGATTGGCCAGCCAGATCCCCATGACCGTCACCGCCAGCAGGCCGGATTCGGATTGCACGGTATTGGAGAGGGCAAACACCGCGAACACCGAGGCCAGCACGGACAGGTTGAGCAATGAATCCGGTATCCAGCCACGGCGCAACAGCATGCCCAGCAGCCAACCGCCCGCCAACCCGAAACACAGCCCCGTCAGGGAAGTGGCCCCCAGCGACCACAGCGCATGCCCCAAGGTCTCGTTGGTGCGCAGCGCCATCATCAGGTCATAGGACAGCACCGCCAGGATCGCGCCGATGGGATCGATCAGGATGCCTTCCCAGCGCAAGGCATGGGCCACGGGCGCCACGGGCTTGACGGTCTTGAGCAGCGGCGCGATCACAGTGGGCCCCGTCACACACGTCAGCGCCCCGAACAGCACCGCCAGATCCCAGGGAAAGTCCAGGAAATAATGCACGGCAAGCGCCGCCACGGCCCAGGCCAGGATCAATCCCCCCGACACCATGCGGCGCACAACACGCTTGAGGCCGCGCGTCTGGTGGAATTCCAGCGTCAGGCTGCCCTCGAACAGGATGACGGCCACCGCCAGCGACACCACCGGGAACAACAAAGGCCCAAAGAGTTCGTCTGGGTTCAGCCAACCGGCCAGCGGACCCACTGCAATCCCGGAGAGCAACAGGATCAGGATGGCTGGGACACGAATCTTCCAGGCCAACCACTGGGCGGCCATGGCAATCGCACCAATGCTGGCCAGCATCAATTCAGGACTATTTGTCATGTGCAGTGGCCAGCATCAATAAAGGATTCGAGAAAAATAAGCCTATCCAGGCTGCGTGGCACGAGACACAAACCGCCCCGCGCGGCCGACGCAAGCGCGGCCCTGTGCAGTATAACTGAGGCACCCATTGACCCAGACCTGTTCAATGCCCTCGCTGAACTGCGCTGGTTCGGCATAGGTGGCGCAATCCCGCACTCGATCCGGGTCCAGCACCACGATGTCGGCAAAGCCGCCGACCTGCAGCCTTCCCCGGCCTTCCAGGTGATAGCGGCCGGCCGACAAGCCCGTCATCTTATACAAGGCCTGCTCCAGCGGCAGCAGGCCCTTGACGCGCCAATATTGGTCCAGCACCCGGGGAAAAGCCCCCCACAGGCGCGGATGTGGGCGCTCATCGTGTGGCAGCCCGTCCGATCCGATCATGGTCAGGGGGTGGCACACGGCCCGGTCCACATCATCCTGGTGCATCTGGAAATAACAGGCCCCGCCAGGCTGCAGGCGACGGCAGGCTTCGACCTGCGTCAAGCCCCATTCGGCGGCAATATCCGCCAGATAGCGGCCTGCCATCTCGGGATGTGGCCGACTGCCGGTAATCAGGATGTCGATAATGCCATCCACCAGATCCTCGCGCAGCACCGTGGAACCCGCCGTGTACGGATAGACATCCAGGCCGACCGGCTGCTGTTGCGCCAGGGCTTCAATATGCGCCAGGGTTTCCCGGGTGCGGCCCCAATTCAAGGGGCCCGCGCATTTGTGATGCGACAGCACCAAAAACGCCCCACCCAGACGCGCAGTCAGGGCCGCCTCGTCGATGGCCTGCATAATGCCTTTCAACTCGTCGCGGATATGCGTGGCATACACGCCCTGATAGGGCGCAATCACGCGCACCAGGGCCGCCAACTCGTCCACGTCGGCGGCAAAGGCGGGCTGGTAGAACACGCCCGAAGACAGCCCCACCGCCCCCGCCTGCATGGCATCATCCAGCAAGGCGCACATGGCCTGTAATTCAGCCGGGTTCGCAGGCCGGTCCAGATTAGCCATGGCCTGCATGCGCAAGGCCGTATGACCAATCAACAAGGCAATATTCACGGCTGGCCGGGTGGCATCGACCGCTGCCCGGTAAGACGGCACATCCGGGTAACGAAACTGTCGATTGCCCAGCAAGGACAAAGGCGCAGCCGGTGTCTCGGTCACCACGGGAACCAGAGAAATCCCGCAGTTGCCGCCGATCACGGTGGTAATGCCCTGGGATAATTTGGGCAGCATGTCGGGTTGATCCAGCACGATGGCGTCATCGTGGGTATGCACATCCACAAAGCCCGGCGCCACCACCCGACCCTGGCAATCCACGCGACGCACGCTGACGACATTGGATAAAGGCACCTGCCCCGGTTCGCATACCGCCAGGATTCGATCACCCCGTATCCACACATCTGCGGGCCGCAAAGGCGCCTGCGAACCATCATGCAGCAGGCCATTGCACAGCACGGTCAAGCTTGTTTCATTCGCTTCATTCATGAAATCAGTAAAGTCCGGTATAGACGGAGCTGTCCACGCCATGCTGCTCCAGCACGCGCTTGAACTCTTTCAGATTGTCCAGCGTGTCGGGCCCCAGGGTTTGGGCCACCCGCACCATCAGTATTTCAATGACCAGCAGGTGGGCCAGATAAGCCTCGGTCCCTACCCGCATGGTGGTGTCCTGGGGCACGGAGACCTCCAGGCACAAATCGGCGCAATGCGCCAAGGGCGTCCCTGGCTGGGTCAGCGCCACCACCGTGGCACCCCGGCTACGCGCCAAGCGGGCAGCCTCCAGCGCAAAGGGCATGCTGCCCACGTGTGAAATCACAAAAGCCACCCCATCCGTATCCAGCGAGCTGGCCGAGATCAGCTGCTGATGCGGGTCCGTGAAAGCATGGGCGCGGATCCCCAGGCGAAACAGACGGGCCTGTAGCTCCTGGGCCATAAAGCCCGAAGTCGCCCCGACTGAATAGGCATCCACCCGGGAAGCTCCCACCAGACGCTGTGCGACTTGATCCAGCACGGCGACATCCAGGCGACGCTGTAGACCAGCCAGCGAGGACATGGCCCCCTGGATGATTTTGCGGACAACCTCGGGGCCTTCGTCGCTGAGAGACACATTGCGATGCAGGTGATGCGGTGACAAGGCCAGGTCCTGGGCCAACGCCAACATGAATTCGCGCACGCTGTCATAGCCAAAGCTGCGGCAGGTACGCACCACCGATGGCATGGACACCCCGGCCTGGGCGGCAATGGTTTCGACGGTCTGATTGACCAGCGTGGCGGGATCGGCCAACAAGACCGCCACGACCTGCTGCTGCGCTTTGGGCAGCGTGGGCTGGCGGGCACGCAATTTCTGCTGCAGACCTTCTTCTTCTGTCCAGGAATTCATCGTCGGGCTCGCAGATCAGAAAGCGGTGGTAATGGCGCCCACCACATGACCCCGGGCATCCGCCAAAGGCATCCAGGCCCATTTATCAAAAGTGGTGCACGGGTGGGAAATCCCCAGAATCACACGATCTCCCACGGCAGGGATGACGGCGCCGGACGGATCAAACCGCAGATAGGCATGGTGATCATTCAAACCCGTGATGGACCAGCCAGTCGGCACCGGCTGATTCGCCAAAGCCCCGTGCGGCGCCAGGCCAACCGGTTGGGGCAAGGACAAATCAAACGAAACATCGCGCTTGCCCACCGACAGCAGGGCCAAACCAGGTTCAGGCACTGACTGTACCAGTGCCCAGACAGTCAGGGCCGGACGCAAACCATCGTCCAGCCCGGAACGGGATTGGATATTGCGCATGAAGCCTGCATAGAAATCATGGTCATGGGCGATATAGCAGCCCGAGCGCAACACCCCCAGCAAGGGCCGCGAGACGCTGGCCCGCAGCGCGGGGGCGACCACGTCAAAGACGGCTGAGCCCCCTGCTGTCAGGATGATGGTCTCGTCCTGAAACAGGCCGACGCGGTCACAATCCTGGGTAATCTCGCGCACGCCATCGAGAAATGCCGTGACCGCCTTCTGATCCGCCTGCGCATCTCCATGAGCCAGACCGCCTTCGTAGCATTCGATTCCGCCCAGGCGCAAGGCCGGGCTGGCGTGGATGCGCCGGGCCAGGGTCATGGCCTGCTCCGCCGTCCGGCAGCCTGTACGCTGACCGGCGATGCCGATCTCCAACAGACAATCAAGCGGGGTGCGGTGCTGGCGACGCCGGGCCCAGTCCTCGATGCGAGCAAGCTGCTCGGCGGAGTCCACCAAAAACCAGAGGCGCAATCCGGGGTTTGTATTCAGCAAGGCGACGACGCCATCCAGATCGGCATCGGCCACCACCTGGTTGGCGATCATCACGCGCTGGGCACCGGCCCGCACGCCGACTCCCGCCTGCCAGACCGTGGCAAATGTCAGCCCCCAGGCACCCGCGTCCAGTTGCCGGCGAAATATCTGCGGCGACAGCGTCGTCTTGCCGTGCGGTGCGATCACAATGTCGCGCGCCTGTGCAAACGCCTGCATCCATTGCAGGTTATGGCTGAGTGCCTGCTCATCCAGGACGGCAATCGGATAGGGCAAATCGTCCTGATACAGATTCCAGCCCAGGGTGGCAATCTGTTCGGGGGCGCAAGGGGCTGCCCCCAGGGGGTAGCCCTTGAGGCGGCCATCCAGCACGAGGGTTTCCTGTGTCATGAGTCGTATTCCTTCGATATCAATTTTATTCGTCGCGCCAGCAAGCGCTCCAGTGGCCATCCGCCAGACGGCGCGGTGTCATGTCGTGACTGGCGCAACGGGCCTCGGCCAAAGGGCAGCGGGTGCGAAACACACAGCCCGAGGGCGGGTTGGCCGGACTGGGCAAATCGCCTTCCAGCAAGGGGATATCGCGTCGCTGGGCGGGGTCGGGGGTCGGCGAGGCCTGCAGCAGCGCGCGCGTGTAAGGGTGGCGTGGATGGGCATAAAGCTGTTTGGTCGGGGCGATTTCAACCACCCGCCCCAGATACAGCACCACCACGCGATCGCACAGATATTCCACCACGTCCAGGTCGTGCGAGATAAACAGCATGGTCAGGCCCAACTGATCACGGATATCCGACAGCAAATTGATGACCTGCGCCTGGATGGAGACATCCAGCGCCGACAGCGGCTCATCCGCCACGATGAATTCCGGCTCGACCGCCAGTGCCCGGGCGATGCCGATACGCTGGCGTTGACCGCCGGAGAATTCATGCGGATAGCGTTCGGCATGTTCTTCGTTCAGGCCTACCTGGCGCAGCAATGCGTGGATACGCGGCAGACGGGCCGCCCCCCGGTGCAGGCCATGAGTATCCAGGGCCTCGCCAATGATGTGGCGAATCCGCAGCCGGGGATTGAGACTGGCATAAGGGTCCTGGAAGATCATCTGGATCTGCGAACGCAAGGGCCGATACTGATGCTGGCTGATGGTGGCCAAATCTACTGGCGTGGGTCCGCCGAAATATTGCACGTGGCCGGCAGAAGGGTCCGCCAGGCGCGTCAACATGCGGCCTATGGTGGTCTTGCCCGAGCCCGATTCCCCAACCAGGCCGACGGTTTCGCCCCGTTTGATGGAGAAGCTGACATCCACCACGGCCCGCACAGGGACTGCGGACGAGCCGAAGTTCTTGCACAGACCCTGAATATCAATAAGTGGCTGATCAGGGTTCATCGGGATGGTCCTTTACCCGGATGCATCGGGCATAGTGTGTGTCGTTCACGCGGTACAGCGGCGGCATGGCCAGGTCGCACTCGGGGGTGGCAACCGGACAGCGCGGTCGAAACGCACAACCCGGCGGCATGGCAAAGGGGCTTGCCACCTGGCCCTGAATGGCCGGCAGGCGGGGCCGATCATCGGCATCCGGCCCACGACGACGACGCGCCAACGCAGGCAGGCAATCCAACAGCGCCCGAGTGTAAGGGTGCGTCGGCTGGGCAAACAACTGGTGCACCTCGCCGCGTTCCACGATGCGCCCGGCATACATGACGGCGATCTCATCGGCGTATTGGGCCACGACCCCCAGGTTATGGGTCACGAACAAAATGCTCATGCCGGATTCTTTTTGCAAACGCCCCATCAGCGCCAGAATCTGGGCCTGGATGGTGACATCCAGCGCAGTCGTGGGTTCGTCGGCAATCAGCAGCGTGGGCGTACAGGCCATGGCGATGGCAATCATGACGCGCTGGCGCATGCCCCCCGACAACTGATGCGGGTATTCATTCAGGCGGCGAGCCGCAGCGGGGATTTCAACCATGGCCAGCATGCGTTGAGCATGGGCCAGGGCACGATTCCGGTCATAGCCCCAGTGCAGGCGCACGGATTCGGCGATTTGTTCGCCGACCTTGAGCAGCGGATTCAGGCTGGTCATGGGTTCCTGGAACACCATGGCGATCTCGTTGCCGCGCACTTGCCGGAACTGGGCTGCTGACAGACCGATCAGGTCGATCACCCGGCCATCGCGACACTGAAACAAGGCCTGACCGCCAATCTGTGGACGCGAACCGCGATCATGCAGGCCCATCAGGCTGAGGTTGGTGACGGATTTTCCCGAGCCGGATTCCCCCACCAACGCCAGCGTACGACCGGCGGGCACGGTAAACGAGACATCCGCCACACTTTGGACCCGGCCACGCTCGGTCATGAACGAGGTGGACAAGCCCGTCACCTGCAGGCGCGGCAATTGCGCGACCGGGTCTGTCTGTTCGGCCATGTCGGGCCGTGTCGGCGCCTGTTTTAGATTCGGGGCGCTCATGTGGCTTTCCTTAGTTTGGGGTCCAGGGAATCCCGGATGCCATCGCCCACCATCTGCAAGGACAAGGAGGTAAAGACAATGGCCAAGCCCGGAAAGATAATCGTCCAGAACGCCTTGTCCATGTAGTTCAGGCTGCCGGCAATCATGGTGCCCCAGGTGGGGATGGACGGCGGCACCCCTACCCCCAGAAACGACAGGCCGGCCTCGGCCAAGATCGCATAGGCGAAGATAAAAGTGAACTGCACCAAAATAGGCGAAACCAGCCCCGGCAGAATGTGCATCCAGAGGATTTTCCAAGTGGGCGTTCCCAGGGCGCGGGCCGCATCCACATACAGCAGATCGCGCAATACCAGGGTAGAGGCCCGCGCCACCCGTGCGACCCGGGGGGTATAGACAATGATCAGGGCCAGCACCACATTCCACAAAGACGGCCCCAGAATGGACACCAGGGCAATCCCCAGCAGAATATCGGGAAAGGCCATCATGGCATCGATCACACACATGATGGCGGGATCGATGCGGCGGAAATAGCCCGACAGCATGCCCAGCAAGGTGCCGATCACCACCGCGCCAATCGCCGTGACAAAGCCGATCATCAATGAATAGCGGCCACCATACGCCACGCGCAACATGACATCGCGCCCCAGTTGGTCCGTGCCGCCCCAGAACTGCCAGGAAGGCGCCTGCAGGCGGCTCATGATGGCAATCGCGTTGGGGTCTGCGGACGACAGCCAGGAAATCGACGCCGCCAATATTATGATCAGCAGCAATACCCCGGCGGACAAGGCCACGACCCGGCGGGCAAACAAGCGGCCCAACCAGAGTTGCCAAGGGCTGGATTGGCGCAACAGGCGCGACATCCCAAGGCCGCCATCGGGCAGGTCATCCTGCAGGACAGGCGGAGTATGAGGGGCGGCGCTCATCGGGAACCCCGGATGCGCGGATCAATCACGGTATACAGAAGATCAATCATGAAGTTGATAACCACATAAATAAAGGCAACCACCAGCAAAGTGCCCTGAATCACCGGGTAGTCCCGGCGCAACACCGCACGCACCACCAACCCGCCCACGCCCGGCAGGTTGAAGACGGTTTCAGTGACCACGGTGCCGCCTATCATCAGGGCCATGGTCAGGCCAATCACGGTCACAATGGGAATCAAGGCATTTTTCAAGACATGGCGCAGGATAATCACAGGTTCGGACAGGCCTTTGGCCCGCGCCGTCCGCACGTAATCCTCGCCCAGCGTGTCCAGCATGGACGCCCGGGTGAAGCGAATGATCAAGGCCGAATTCAGAATGCCCAGCACTGCGGCCGGCAGAATCATGTGATTCAGTTTCACCCACAAGCTGGCATCCGGCGGTCCGTAGCCCGAGGCGGGCAGCCAACCCAGCTGCACTGCAAACAAACGGATAAAAATCAGTCCCAGCCAGAAGCTGGGGATGCTGGCCGCGCACATGGCGACGGCGCTGAACACCTGGTCGGTGCGCGAGCCGCGCCAGACGGCGGCCAGCACCCCGCAAGGCACCCCGATCAAGGTGGCGATCAGCACCGCCAGCGAAGCCAGCATCAGCGTGGGCTCGGCGCGGTTCCAGAGCACTTCCGTCACCGGCGCCTGCATGAAGATCGAAGTCCCCAGGTTGCCCTGCAGGACCTGTCCCAGCCACAGCGCAAACTGTGTCATCAGCGGCTGGTCCAGGCCGAACTGCGCACGTACCTGAGCAATATCACTGGCCGTGGCCTGGTCACCCAGCAAGACAGCAATGGGGTCACCCGATGCCAGGTGGACCAGCGAAAACACCATCACCGCGACGATCAGCAATACCACACAGCCACCCAGCAGCCGGGTAGCCAATATTTTCAAGGCCGTACGCATGTTCCCCCCATTAGGCCAGCTTGACGTTCCAGAACGCCGGCCAGGCGCTGGGCGTATAACCCTGCAGCTTGGCGGAACGCGCCGATAGACTATTGAACTTGCCCAGTTCGATGAACGGAACCTGTTCGTAGACCAAAGCCTGCACCGGCCCCCAGAGAGGCCCGCGCTTGTCCAGATCCATTTCCTGGTTGAATGCAGTCAGCACGGCTTTCTTTTCCGGGGTTTCCCACCAGCCCGGCGCATTGTCGCCAAGCTGAGGCGGCGAGAGCATGGGCTCGGGGAAAATACCCGAGTGGGTGATATAGATATCCCAGAGCTCCGGGTCATTGCGGCGCTGCAACAAAGTCGCCCAATCCACGATCTGCAAATCGGTTTCCAATCCGGCGCGCTTGAATTGTTCGGCCAGCACCAGCGCCATGTTGTAGTGAAACTCGTACTGGCGGCTGGCCAGGATACGAATGGGCTTGCCGGCATAACCCGCAGCCTTGGCCAGGTCAGCTGCCTTTTTCGGATCATTGGCGTTGTAATTCTGCTGGCCATCCAGGGAATAATAGGGTGTGCCCTGGGGAAAGAAATTAGCCCCGATGCTGAAGAATTTAGGGTCCCCGAATGCGGCGGCCATCAGTTCTTCGGCGCTGACGGCGGCCTGTGCCGATTGGCGCAGCGCGGCTGAATTCAGGGTGCCCTTGGTATTGAAGACCAGATAAGGAAAACCGAAGTTCTTGCCGATCAGCGGCACGATCTCGGCACCGCCCTGCTCCAGGCGGCCCACTGTTTCGACCGGCAGCAGATCGGCGAAATCGAACTGCCCGGACAAAACGCCCTCGACCCGGGTATTGGAATCCGGCACCGGAATAAAGCGCAGTTCCTGAATATAAGGAATCCGTCGCCCGCCATAGCCATCCGGCGCTTCCTTGCGGGCCACGTACCCGTCGAATTTCTCCAGTATGGTGTATTGATCCGGACGGCGCTCCTTCAGACGATAAGGGCCGGTACCAATGAATTCCGTCATCTGCGTGGCAATCGTGCTTTCGGGCATGATGGCCGCCATGCTGGTGGGCAACGCCAACTGGGCCAACAAAGGCGCATAGGGCGATTTGAGCTTGAAGGTCAGGACGCCGTCTGCCGACGCCTCGACCGATTCCACCTCGTTGGCCACAGATTTGCCACGCGGGGAAATTTCCATCCAGCGCTTGATGGAGGCGACGACATCGCTCATTTGCACCGGCTTGCCGTTCTGGAACATCAGGCCTTTGCGCAGGGGGATGTCCACCTGTTTACCATCATTCTTCGTGATCGGCATGCCTTCCGCCAGCATGGGCACGATGCGCCAATGAGAGTCAAAGGTATACAAGGGCTCATAGACATGCTGCATCAAGGTGCCGACCAGATCCGCCGTCGTCAGCATCGGATCAAGTGTCTGCGGCTCGCCGATCATGGCCAGACTGACTGCATTCTTGTTGCCGGTAGCGGCAAAGGCATTGGGCCCCACCAGCTTCAGGGTTTTCCCTGTAAATTTATTACATCGGAGGCCATATGTCTTCTTTAATCATGCTCGGCAGCGAACCCAATTCATCCGACCGCCAGATCCGTCCGTTCTCGCCTGCCGTGCGGGCAGGCGACTTTGTGTTTGTATCCGGCCAAGTCCCTGTGCAGGCCAGTGGCGAACTGGTCATCGGCGGCATCGAGGCACAAACGCGCCAAGTCTTCGAGAACCTGCGCCACGCACTGGCGCTGGCCGATTGCACCCTGGACGACGTCTGCAAAATCAGTGTCTGGCTGCAGGATGCCCGCGACTTCGGTGCCTTCAATCGTATTTATATGGAATGTCTGGGTCAGCATCGGCCCGCCCGATCCACCGTCGAATCCCGTTTGATGATCGACGCCCGCATCGAAATGGATGTGACCGCCTATAAACCACAATCCACATAAGGTTTATCAGGGTGATTACGGGGTGCTGAGACCATCAGTGCCCTGCTAACATGGCCGGTCTGACTTTGCCAGCACAATAAGGAAATCACACCATGAAAATGACCAAATGGCTGGCCACAGCCGCCTTGGCTGTCGCTACCGTTGCCGCCGGCACGGCCCACGCCGACACGAAATTCATCAATATCCTCACGGGCGGCCAAAGCGGGGTGTATTACCCCATGGGCGTGGCACTGTCTCAGATCTATAACAAACACATACCCGACGCAAAATCCACCGCCCAGGTCACCAAGGCCTCGGCCGAAAACATGAACCTGATCCAGGCTGGACGCGGCGAATTGGCATTCGCCCTGGCGGATACGGTGTCCGATGCGTATAACGGCAGTGCCGATGCTGGTTTCAAGGCTCCACTGAAAGACCTGCGCGGCATGACCGGCACGTATAACAACTACATTCAGATCGTGGCCAATGCCGATGCCGGCATCCACACCCTGGCCGACCTCAAGGGCAAGCGCATCTCCGTCGGCGCCGCACGCTCGGGCACCGAACTGAACGCCCGCGCCGTCCTCAAGGCTGCCGGCCTGACGTACGATGACTTTGCCAAGGTCGAATACCTGCCCTTTGGCGAGTCCGTCGAACTCATGAAAAACCGCCAGTTGGACGTCACCCTGCAGTCCGCCGGTCTGGGCGTGTCATCGATCCGCGACTTAGCCACCTCGGTCAAAATCGCCGTGGTGCCGATTCCCGCCGATGTCGTGGCCAAAATCAACAACCCTGCATATCAGCCCGCCACCATTCCGGCCGATACCTACGAAGGCATGACCGACAGCGTGGCCACCGTGGCCGTGCCGAACTTCCTGATCACGTCCGCCGCAGTGTCCGATGACCTGGTTTATCAAATGACCAAGGTTTTCTACGAACAACTGGACACCCTCAAAGCCACCCATAACTCCGCCAAAACCATCGAGCTCGCCAACGCCCTCAAGGGCATGCCGGTCCCGGTACACCCCGGCGCAGAGCGCTACTACAAGGAAGTCGGGCTGGTTAAATAAGCATGAGCAACGCCCACGATCTGGCTGACAAGCCCATGTCGCGCAGCATCTTCTGGATTGCTGTCGCCTTCTCCTGTTTCCAGATCTGGACTGCTGCCTACAGCCCGCTGTCCAGTCAGGTGATCCGCACCATCCACGTGGGCTTTGTCCTGCTGATGGTCTTTACCCTGTATGCCCGCAGCGGGCGCTTCGGGACAGCCAGCGGCTGGGCCCTTGGGATTTTGGGCTTTGTCATCAGCCTGTATCACTGGGTATACGAATCCGATCTGACCGCCCGGGCCGGACAGATGACCAACGAGGACATGGTGGTGGGCATCATCACCATTGTGCTGGTCTTCGAAGCCACCCGGCGCATGATGGGCTGGGCGCTGCCGATCATTTGCGGGCTGTTTCTGGCCTACGGGCTGTTTGGCCAATATATTCCCGGACCTTTCATGCACCGTGGCTATGGGCTGGACCAGATCGTCAGCACCATGAGCTTCGGCGTCGAGGGCATATACGGCACCCCCACCTATGTGTCCTCCACCTACATCTACCTGTTCATCCTGTTCGGCGCCTTCCTGGAACAGGCCGGGATGATCCAGCTGTTCAGTGATTTTTCCATGGGCCTGGTCGGCCACACGCGAGGCGGTCCGGCCAAGGTCTCGGTGGTCAGTTCCGGCCTGATGGGCACCATCAACGGCTCCGGCGTAGCCAACGTCGTCACCACCGGGCAATTCACCATCCCCCTGATGAAGCGCTTCGGCTATTCCTCTGCCTTTGCCGGCGGGGTCGAAGCCACCTCCAGCATGGGCGGGCAAATCATGCCGCCGGTGATGGGGGCGGTGGCCTTCATCATGGCCGAAACCCTGAACGTCCCCTATATTGAAATCGTCAAGGCCGCCATCATCCCGGCTATCCTGTATTTCACCACCGCCTTCATGACGGTGCACCTCGAAGCCGGCCGCCGCGGCCTGCATGGGCTGGACAAAAAAGACTGCCCCAACCCCTGGACCGCCGTGCGCCTGCGCTGGTACCTGCTGATTCCTCTGATTGGCTTGGTCGCCCTGCTGTTCTCCGGCTACACGCCGCTGTTTTCCGGCACGATCGGCCTGGGGCTGACTGTGATCCTGATCTTTGGCGCTGCGGTGATCCAAGGCGCCCGCCCCCTGATGCTGCGCTATCTGTTCTGGCTGTTGCTCGGGATCGCCTGTGCGGGCTTCGTCAAGTTCGGCGTGACAGACTTCTTCGTCATCGTCGCCGTGCTGACCGCCATTCTGCTGGTGCGCCGCCATGGCCGAGACACCCTGAATCTAGCCCTCAATTCGCTGGCCGAGGGCGCACGCAACGCCTTGTCGGTCGCGGCGGCCTGCGCCCTGGTGGGGGTCATCATCGGCATCATCAATCTCACTGGCGTGGCGGCTGAATTCGGCGGCCAAGTCATCGCCATCGGCGAAGACAGCCTATTCCTGGCACTGTTCCTGACCATGATCACCTGCCTGGTGCTGGGCATGGGGATTCCCACCATTCCCAACTACATCATCACCAGTTCACTGGCCGCCCCTATCCTGCTCAAGCTGGGGGTGCCGCTGATTGTCTCGCACATGTTTGTGTTTTATTTCGGCATCATGGCCGATCTCACCCCGCCGGTGGCGCTGGCGGCCTTTGCTGCCGCGCCGATTGCCCGAGAAAACGGCCTGAAGATCAGCATTCAGGCGCTGCGCGTGGCGGCTGCCGGCTTTGTTGTCCCATATATGGCGGTGTACTCCCCGGCCCTTATGCTGCAGGGCGGCACGGCGTTGGACACGATCTATGTCGTCTTCAAGGCCCTGTTGGCCATCACCCTGTGGGCGGCTGGCCTGACCGGCTTTCTCAAGACTCGCCTGAACATCGCCGAACGCATCTATATTATTCTGGCGGCGTCCCTGCTGGTGGCGGCTTTGCCCCTGACCGACGAAATCGGTTTTGCCGCCACGGGTCTTTTCCTGATCTGGCACTGGCTGCGCAGCCGTGATCGGGCTGTCGGTCCCCAGGCCGTTTGATGCAAAGAGCCGATCCGCAGCCCACGGCAAACTGATGCTAGGCGTACTGGGTGTTTGCCTGACGCTGGCGGCGGCCCCCGCGCTGCCGCCGCGCTTTGTGCCTGTGCGGGCCTTCACGCTGGCCTGGACGCACTCCATCGAGAAAATCCGCTGGGAAGAAGACTATCGGGTACAGCGCGACGCCAGTGGACAAGCCGTGCTGGTGGCAGGCCAGGCCCGGGTACTGGGTTCGGGGGCTGGGATGGACCCACCGCCCGACGCCATACACCATGCCGACGGTTGGTACAGTTACCAGCCACAAACGCCCCCGTTGCAAGTCCTGCGCCTGACCCGGTCGATCTATACGGCAGATTATGACTGGTGCGTCGAAGGCCACTGCCGACCGCTGCGCGCCATCATGCCCACTGACGGAGACGTCACGCTGCTGAAACCCTGCCAGCGCCCTTGAGGGCTCTCCGATCCTTAATTTCTAAAACTCGGTATTATCGACGTTTTATCGTCGCCCACCGCCACATGGAGCATCCCACCGCCACCTCGCCTTCTGGCTCGCCACTGCAGCAGCACTGGCGAGCCGAAGCCGTGCGGCTGCGCGAGGCCCACTGGGGCCCCCTGGAAGATGCCGCCGCTTGCCAGGCAGCCTTGCGACAGCCTGCCGATCTGCAGCAGCGTATTCTCGCCCGGGCGGCTTGGCTGGCTGCCCGGGGATCTTTGCAGACCTGCCTGCAGCAATGGACGACCGGCGCCCGCTGGGCGCTGCTGGCCTTATGGCTAAGCGCTGGGCTGGCCGGAGTGGGGGCCGCCATCAGCGTCCTGGGCAATCCGACGGGCACCGTCAATCTGGCGCTGGCCTTGCTGGGGCTGCTGGGGCTGCATGCCCTGATGTTCCTGATCTGGCTGATCGGCTGCCTGCCGGGCTGGCCTGCGGGGGGCACCACGCTCTCGCATGCGTGGCTATGGCTGACACGCAAAATCGTGCGCGGCCCGGATGCAGCCCTGGTGGCACAGGCATTTTTGTCCCTGCTGTCCCGTACCCATGCCTGGAAGCCCGCCCTGGGGCTGTTGAGTCACGGCGCCTGGATTGCCGTCTTCGCAGGGGCCATACCCACCTTGCTGATCTTGCTGAGCACCCGCAGCTATACGTTCTACTGGGAAACCACGCTGCTGTCGCCGGATGCGTTCCTGGCCTTTAGCCAGTGGCTGGGCAGCGTGCCGCACTGGCTGGGATTTCCCTTGCCTTCCGAACTGTCGGTCGCGCAAAGCATGGCGGCCACCCCGGCGCCCGCCGCCGTGCAAACGCAATGGTCATGGTGGCTGATCGGCTGTCTGTTGGCCTGGGGAGTGCTGCCTCGGGTACTGGGCTTGATCGCCTGCGGATTGTGGCTGCACCGGCGCATTCGCCAGTTGCATGTCGACCCGGATCTACCCGGTTGGCTAGAGCTACGCGACCGCCTGCTGCCCACCCATCAGATACTGGGGGTGGACCGCCCAGCAGGCCGGGCCGACGCGCGCCTGAGCGCCACCCGGCAGCCATATCAGGCCACCCGTCACGCGGCCATCATGGCCTACGAACTAGGCCCGGATATTCTCTGGCCCCCCGCCGACCTACCCGATGCCATTGACGATCTGGGCCGCTGCGACAGTCGCGCAGACCGCGTTCGCATCCGCCAAATGCTGCCCACCCAGCACCTGCTGCTGGTGTGCGATGCGCGGCTGACGCCGGATCGTGGCGCGGCGGTCTGGTTCAACGAACTCCGCCACGTCTGTGCCGATTTCCAGATTCTCTGCCTTGAGGGCTCGCCCGCACGTCGGCAGGTCTGGCAGCAGGCGCTGTCCCAACATTCGCTGCCTCAAGCAAGCAGCCTGGCTAGCTGGCTGGAACACCTCGGAAACCCATCTCCATGACTGATATTCTTTCCCCCATCGACCTTGCCGTCGTTGGCCACACGAATACCGGCAAAACATCCTTGCTGCGTACCTTGTTGCGTGATGAGCTATTCGGTGAAGTCGCCGACGAACCCGGCACGACCCGGCATGTCGAAAGCGCCCAGTTGCTGTCCGGCAGCGGCCAGCCCATGCTGATTCTGCGTGACACACCGGGCCTGGAAGACGCCATGGGCGTGCTGGACTACCTGGACCAACTGATCCAGACCGATCCCAGCGAAGAACGCCCTGACGGGCCAGAGCGCATCCAGCGCCTGCTGGACAGCCCAGAATCCACCGAGCGATTCGAACAGGAATGCCGGGTGCTGGATACGGTGCTGAAAACCGACGCCGCACTCTATGTCATTGATGTCCGTGACCCGGTGCTGCCCAAGCATCGTGACGAACTCACCCTGCTGGCCGCCTGCGGCCGTCCGATCCTGCCCGTGCTGAACTTCACGCGCAGCCCATTGGCCGATGTACTCGCCTGGCGCGAGGCCCTGGCGCGCCTGGGCCTGCACGCTACGGTGGATTTCGACACCGTGGCGCCCGCCCTGGACGGTGAAAGCCAAATGCTGGACCGCCTGGCCCTGATGCTGAGCCAACAGGCGCCTGGGCTGATGGCCTTGCGCACAGACCTGGGCCAGCAACGTCTGAAGCGCCTGCAGGATGCCACCCGACTGATTGCAGAATTGCTGATGGATGCTGCGGCCCTGCGGCTGCCCTGTCTGCACGAGCCGGCCGAACTGGCCGCCATCACGCTGGTCTTGCGCAAACGTACCCGTGACCGGGAGCAAAGCTGCGTACATGCACTGCTGAAACGTTACCGCTTCAGCAAATCTACCTTTCCCCATTACCCACTACCCCTGGAAGGCGAGCGCTGGGGCATGGATCTGTTCAGCCCGATGGCAATGCGCGACTTTGGCATCAAGGTCAGCAAAGGCCTGGCCACAGGCGCCATGGCCGGCGCCACGGTAGACGTCCTGACCGGAGGCCTGAGCCTGGGCACCGCCACCTTATTGGGGGCTGCGATCGGCGGGGTATGGCAAGGTGCCAACCAATGGGGCAAGCGCCTGATCGGCAGGCTCGCCGGCCAGGTGGAAATGACGGTGGACGATCCCGTGCTGCACCTGCTGGGACTGCGCCAGCTGGCGCTGGTGCGGGCCCTGGAATGCCGCGGACATGCAGCCATGCGTCCCATCAGCCAGGACTTGATGGCCCAGATCAATGCCGTCCCCGATGCCCCCGCTGAGGACGCCGCCCCCACTGAGAACGCCAGCCCGCCGACCGAGCCTCTGAATCGCCTGCCGCCTGCCGTGCAGACCATCCTGAACGAGGCCCGCAGCCATCCGTCCTGGTCCACTATCGGCGAAAACCCGGCGCCTGATCTCCAGCGCGAACTGCTGATCGGCCAAATGGCCCACGCTTTGTTTCTGGCGCTGTGATGCCTGCGGCGGCAATGGCCTCACCAGCCGCCGGAGGCGCCACCACCACCGCCACGACCACCACCGCCACCGCCACCGCCACCACCACCGCCGAAACCGCCACCACCACCGCCGAAACCACCGCCACCAAACCCATCGTCTCGACCACGCGAGCTTGAATGCCTGCGCATGCGCGACGTAATCCCCAGCGCACGAGCCACGCCCCCCACCAGCAAACCAAGCACAGCCCCCAGCAAGGCCCACAGGGCACTGGAGGTCATCATCCAGGTGAAGCCTGCCGCCAAGACGGCAGTCATCCACAGCGGTACCACCAGCGCCATGAAAAACAAGAACCCCAGAATCCCGAGTACGACATCTTCGTCGTCATCGCCCTGCGACACAGGCGGGGGCAGGTCTTCGCCGTTGATCAGGGCCTGCAGCGCAGACACCCCCGCCTGCAGGCCTGCAAACACATCCCCTTGGGCAAAATAGGGCGTGATTTGTTCGCGGATAATGCGGCCGGCCTGGATATCGGTGACCGTGCCTTCCAGCCCATAGCCCACGTCGATACGCAGTTGACGATCCTGCAAAGCCGCCAGCAGCAAGACCCCATCATCCAGTCCCTTGCGCCCGACGGCCCAATCATCAAACACCCGCCGGGCGTATTGTTCAATGGTATCGGACCCTGTCGTCGGCACCAACAGCACAAACAGCTGCGAACCGCGAGCCTTTTCCCAGGCGCGCAACTGCGCATCCAGGCTTTGGATCTGAGTGGCATCCAGGGTATCCGTCAAATCCATGACCGGAGCGGTCCAGGCAGGCACGGGAATCGTGCCGCCTGACGGCGCCCCGGCGCTATTTTGCGCCTGGGCTGGCATGCACCAGAACAGCCACAAGCACAGCGCCAGGAAAGCGTGCCCCAGCCACCCTCGGCCTATTGCAGTCATTGCGTCGCACCCGCAGCCGGCACGTCGAACTTGACGGCCGGGTCCTGCATCACGGTATCGGCCTTATCCAAACCGTACTGGACCTTGGTCTGATAGCCGAAGATCCGGGCCGTGATCAGCGTCGGAAACTGGCGTATGGTCAGGTTATAGGTCTGGACTGCCCCGACATAGCGTTCCCGCGCCACGGCAATGCGGTTTTCCGTGCCCTCCAGCTGCGTCATCAGGTCGCGAAACAAGCCGTCGCTCTTGAGTTGCGGATAGTTTTCAGAGACTGCCAGCAAGCGCCCCAGACTGGCCCCCAATGCCGCCTGGGCCTGCTCGAAACGCGCCATCAACGCCGGGTCTCCGAGATCGTCCGCATTGATCTGAATCTGACCTACCCGCGCCCGATCCTTGGTCACCTGCTCCAGCACCGTGCGCTCGTTGACCATATAGGCATTGACCGAGGAGACCAGCTTAGGCACGAGATCCGCCCGGCGTTCATACTGGTTGAGCGCCTGAGACCAAGCCGCCTTGACCTGTTCATCCTGCTGTTGGATTTCGTTGTAGCCACAGCCTGACAGCAATAGCGCCGCAGCCGCCACCACTGTCCAATTGAAAAAACGTCGGATCATCGGAACCTCGTTAGGGATATTGATTCATGAGCTGTCCCGATCAGGACTTGCCAGATCATCGCAGAACGCTTGTGCGCCTCAGCAAATCGAGACTGATGTATTTTAAAGACATTCAGCAAGCTCGGGGACATCCGACACGCTATAATGGTCGCTTTCGCGCGGCTTACCAGTCCGTCGCGCGACGTTCCCCGACGCTGGCATGTGGGGGCCTCCGTCAGGCGGCTCCATCAGACATTGCCCGGCTCTCGTCGGCGGCCATTTCCTCATTTCATTCAATTCGTCAGCCTCGATTGGTATCTCTCGACTCGAGCGGTAGGCGGTCGCTGGAGTCACACTGTTGGACAATTCCATTACTTTTGCCTCGCTTGGCCTGGCAGAACCCCTGCTGCGTGCCGTACATGACGCAGGCTACACCCACCCCACGCCCATCCAGGCCCAGGCCATCCCGCGCGTCATGGAAGGCGGCGACTTGCTGGCTGCCGCCCAGACCGGCACGGGCAAGACCGCCGGCTTCACGCTGCCCATTCTGCACTATCTGATCCAAAACCCCCTGAGCAGCCGCCAGGTCGGGCGGCCCCGCGTGCTGGTGTTGACCCCCACCCGCGAACTCACCGCCCAGGTCGAGGAGTCCGTACGGCTATACAGCCAGCACACGCGCATCCACTCCATGGTGATGTTTGGCGGCGTCAACATCAAGCCCCAGATAGCAGCCCTGAGAAAACCGCTGGATATCCTGGTGGCCACCCCTGGGCGTTTGCTGGACCACGCCCAGCAAAAAACCCTGGATCTGTCCGGCGTGGAAATTCTGGTGCTGGATGAAGCCGACCGCATGCTGGACATGGGCTTTATCCATGACATCCGCCGCATCATGAAGCTGTTGCCGGCCAAGCGTCAGAACCTGTTGTTCTCCGCCACCTTCTCGGATGAAATCCGCGGCCTGGCCCAGGGTATTTTGCGCAACCCCGGCGAAGTCTCGGTCGCCCGGCGCAACACCACCTCTGAACTCGTCAGCCAGCGCATGGTGGCCACCGAGCAATCGCATAAACGCGACCTGCTCAGCCACATCATTCGCGAAAGCGGCTGGCATCAGGTGCTGGTGTTCACCCGCACCAAGCACGGCGCCAACCGTCTGGCTGAAAAGCTTGTCAAAGACGGCCTGACTGCCGCCGCGATTCATGGCAACAAAAGTCAGGCCGCCCGCACCAAGGCGCTGGCCGGCTTCAAGGACGGCAAGGTCGCCGTCCTGGTGGCGACCGACATCGCCGCCCGTGGCCTGGATATCGACCAACTGCCCCAAGTCGTGAATTTCGAGCTACCCAATGTGCCCGAAGATTACGTGCACCGCATTGGCCGCACGGGCCGCGCAGGCAGCACCGGCTCGGCCCTGTCGCTGGTCGACCAGACCGAGATCAAGCTGCTGCGCGCCATCGAACGCCTGACCAAGCAAACCATCGAGCCCATCAGTATCGAGGGCTGGAATCCGACTGCCATGGTGACGACAGACTCCGCGCCAGATGCCCGCGAAAAGCGCGCGCTGGCTCGCGTCCAGGGCGATTTCCGGGGCGGACGCAGCGATGCGCCGCGTGATGGCCGCCACCGTCGTCCAGATGGCCCAGCCGCCCGCGAAGGCCGCCCCGGTGGCCGCCGCGATGGCAACCCCGGCAACCGCCGCCCCTCGACGGATGCCCGCCCCAGCACCGAAGGCCGCCGCAGCGATGCTCGTCGCAGTAGCAACAGCAGCAGTAGCTCCCCTCGCCCCCAAGGCGGCCGCGCAGCCGCCCTGTTACAACAAAAGGCGGATTAAACTACGCCTTTGTTTGTGCAACCACTGCGGAGCATTTGATGGCCTTGTCCACCTGGCTGGCTTTTTTTGCCGCTGCCTGGGCGATTTCCTTCTCGCCCGGGCCGGGGGCCATTTGCTCCATGGCCTCGGGCCTGAAATATGGCTTTCGCCATGCGTTCTGGACCACTATCGGCCTGCAGCTTGGTCTTATCTGCCAGCTGTTCATCGTGGCCGTCGGGGTAGGCGCCCTGCTGGCCACCTCAGAAATCGCCTTTACCATCGTCAAATGGACCGGCGCCCTGTACCTGGCCTACCTGGGGGTCAAGCAATTCCGCACGGACGCTGCCCCAGTCGCTGTCGTGGCACAGCCACAGCCGGGTGTCCACCCGATCCGCGATCAACTGCTGCGCGGCTATCTGGTCAATATCACCAACCCGAAAGGCACCATGTTTCTGCTGGCCGTCGTACCGCAATTCCTGGATCTGGGACGCCCGCTAGACCTGCAGTATGTGCTGATCGGCGCCACCCTGACATTCACCGATCTGGTCGCCATGAGTTGCTATACTTCGCTGGCCTCACAGATTCTGCGCCTGTTGCGAAAGCCCGGCCACATCCGCTGGTTGAATCGCGGTTTTGGATCTGTCTTCGTTTTGGCCGGCACCGCGCTGGCCACCTTCAGTCACAAAAGCTGACACACCCGACTATTTCCCATGAGCCTGACCGCCGAAGTCGCCCGCCGACGCACGTTTGCCATTATTTCCCACCCTGACGCCGGCAAGACCACGCTGACGGAAAAGCTCCTGCTATTCGCAGGCGCCATCCAGATCGCCGGCAGCGTCAAGGCCCGCAAGGCCAGCCGCCACGCCGCATCCGATTGGATGGAAATCGAAAAACAACGCGGCATCTCGGTGGCCTCCTCGGTCATGCAGATGGAATACCGCGATTGCGTGATCAATCTGCTGGACACTCCGGGCCACCAGGACTTCTCTGAAGACACCTACCGCGTGCTGACCGCCGTGGACGCCGCCCTGATGGTGATCGATGCCGGTAATGGCGTCGAACCGCAAACCATTCGCCTGCTGCAGGTCTGCCGCGCACGCAACACCCCCATCATCACCTTCATCAACAAGCTGGACCGCGAGGTGCACGAGCCGCTGGAGCTGCTGTCCGAGATCGAAGGCCACCTGGGCATGGACGCCATCCCGTTTTCCTGGCCCGTGGGCATGGGACGCCAGTTCGGCGGAGTATTCGATATCCGCCACGACCACATGCGCGTATTCCGTCCTGGTGGCGAACGCGACCGGCACGACGACGAGACCATCGAGAGCTTGAACAATCCCGTCTTGCAGCAACGATTCGGTGATGCCTACACCAAGGCTCACGAAGAAATCGAGCTGATCACCGGCGCCGTGCCCGACTTCGATCACCAAGCCTTTCTGGCCGGTCGCCAGACGCCAGTGTTCTTTGGTTCGGCCATCAACAATTTTGGGGTGCGCGAAGTCCTGGACGCCCTGGTGGAACTTGCCCCCGCCCCAGGCCCGCGCGCGGCACTGGAACGCACTGTCCAACCGGACGAGGCGAAGTTCACCGGCGTGGTCTTCAAGGTCCAGGCCAATATGGACCCGGCCCACCGCGACCGCGTGGCCTTTGTGCGCGTCAGCTCGGGCCACTTCCAGCGCGGCATGCGGCTTAAAGTCGCCCGCAACGGCAAGGAAATCCGGCCCAATAATGTGGTGTCATTTCTGTCGCAACGCCGCGAGATCGTCGAAGAAGCCTATGCCGGCGACATTATCGGCATTCCCAACCACGGCGTGCTGCAACTGGGCGATGTGCTGACCGAAGGCGAATCCCTGACTTTCACCGGCCTGCCGTTCTTTGCCCCCGAGCTCTTCCAGGCCGTCGAAGTCAAAGACCCGCTGCGCACCAAACAACTGCGCACCGGCCTGACCCAATTGGGCGAAGAAGGCGCAATCCAGGTTTTTCGCCCCGAAGCCGCTGGGGGTGCGCTATTGCTGGGCGCCGTGGGCCAACTGCAGTTCGAGGTCGTGGCCCATCGCCTGAAAACCGAATATGGTGTCGATGCCCGCCTGATGCCCTCACGCTACAGCCTGGCACGCTGGATCACCAGCAAAGACCCCAAGGCCCTGAAGAAATTCATGGATGCCAACCCTGCCAGCATTGCCACCGACGTCGTGGACGCTATCGCGTTCTTGGCCAGCTCTCCGGCCCAGCTCAGGGTCGCCCAGGAACGCTACCCCGACGTTGAATTCCACGCCATGCGCGAACATGCTGGTCGAGTCTTCGGTGCCGGGATCTGATGGCCGCATCCGATACAATAGGACGAACGAAGCATTGACCGACCAAGGTGTTCCCTTATGTCCTGGCGTGTGATTACTGCCATCTTGCTGCTTGCCGCCGGGGCTGCCGCCTGGGGTGGCCTACGCCTGGGCGACTGGCTGATTATCCACAGCCCGTCCCAGGTACAACAAATATCCGACTCCGCCAGCACGCAGGGCGATGTACCTGTGCTGGATGCCAATGGCCGACCTTTCGTGGCTCCGGCCCCCCAGCCCTTATCTAACGGGCGCTTGGGCGTGCCCAGCCTGCCCCCACCCGTAGACTGGCAACTGCAGCCGACCCCGCTGATGGACGAAAACCGTCCCATCGCCCTGGCCACCACCACCATCACCATGGACGAAGCCATTGCCCTGGCGGCACAAAGTCAGATGGATGACAGCGGCCTGCAGGGCATTGCCAACATCGACATGCTGCTGAACAGCCAGACCGTGCAGCCCATCGATGTTCCGCCACCACCGCCTGCGCCCAATCCCGCCGCCGTCACCAACGCAAACTGGCAGGCCACATTCCAGGCCGAGCTGAAATCCTGCGAAGCCCTGGGATTCTTTTCGCGGCCTTCTTGTGCCTGGGCGGCCCGCAATAAATACTGCGGGCCCAACAACGCCTGGGGCAAGGCCCCAGACTGCCCGGCAGAACGCTGATATCTCTATGGGCCTTCGATGGCCCTATTCTGTTTTTCCGTGCTATGGTACTGACCACAGACACGGGGTGCCCCACAGGGCTGAGACAACACCCGCCGAACCTGATCCGGATCATACCGGCGGAGGGATGTCATCGATGCCTCGCACTGTTTTGCATCTTGATGTGCCCCCGCCATTTTCCTAGGGCGCATCATGACAGAAAGATATCCTGCACTTAATTTCGACCAGCAAATTGTCCTCGTCACCGGCGGGGCACGCGGCCTGGGCGCCAGCTTGGTCAACGCCTTCCTGCAGGCTGGTGCACGCGTCGTCATCAACTACCGCACCAGCCAATCCGCCGCAGACCAGCGGGCCAGCCTGGCACCGGCACACGCACTGGCCCTGAAAGCCGATGTCTGCGATCCCGCTGCCGTGCAACATATGGCGAACCAGGCCCAGGCCCATTTCGGCAGCCCCATCACCACAGTGGTCAACAACGCTCTGCCCGACTTTTCTTTTAATGGCGATGCCCGGCCCACCCTGGAAAATCTGTCCTGGGGCTCGATGCAGGCACAGATGGGTGCCGTACAAGGCGCCCTCAATACCATGCAAGCCACCTTGCCTGGCATGAAGTCCTTGGGGTTCGGACGCATCATCAACATCGGCACAAATCTATTCCAGAACCCGGTGGTTCCCTACCACGATTACACCGCAGCCAAAGCGGCCTTATTGGCTTTGACGCGGACAGCAGCCCAGGACCTTGGCGCAGCCGGAATCACGGTCAATATGGTATCGGGAGGGCTGCTGCAAACCACCGATGCCTCAGCAGCCACGCCCCCTGCGGTCTTTGATCTGATTGCCGCCAATACGCCTTTGCGCCGGGTGGTGACCCCAGACGAACTCGCCGACGCCGTATTGTTCTTCGCCTCGCCTTGGGCTCGCGCCATCACCGGACAAAATCTGGTGGTCGACGGCGGTTTGGTTAAAAACTAAGGGTTGCGCCATGAGCCAACGCAGCCTGCACCTGAATCTATTCCTGTTTGCCTGCGGCCATCACAAAGCCGCTTGGCGTGCGCCCGACTCATGCGCCGACCAATTAGGCAATATCGCTTATTACGAATCTGTGGCCCAGATGGCTGAACGCGGCAAGCTTGACGCGATATTTCTGGCTGATGGCCATTCAGCCGACCATATCGAAGACGGCCCACGCTGGTTTCTGGAGCCCTTGACCGCATTGGCCGCCATCGGGCGGGCAACCGAGCATATTGGCCTGATCGGCACACTATCCAGCACCTTCTGCACCCCCTTTCATGCCGCCCGGATGCTGGCTTCTCTGGATCACATCAGCCGTGGGCGCATGGGCTGGAACGTCGTGACGTCCATGTTTGACGCCGAGGCCCGCAACCACGGCTACGAGGCCATGCCCGACCATGCGCAGCGTTATGCGCGCGCCGAGGAATTTGTGTCTGTCGTCAAAGCGCTTTGGGACAGCTGGGACACAAATGCCCTGCTGTGTGATCGCCAAGGGCCCTACGCCGATCCCGCCCGCGTGCATGCCATCAAACACCAAGGCGCCTATTTTCGGGTAGACGGCCCACTCACCGTTCCGCGACCGCCTCAGGGCCGTCCCGTTCTATTCCAGGCAGGCGCCTCACCACAAGGCCGGGCGCTTGCTGCACGGCACGCCGAAGCCATCTACGCTGTCGCCCACGACCTGCCTGCCGCCCAGGCCTATTATCGTGACATCAAACAACGCGTCAAAGCGGCGGGCAGATCCGAGCCAGTACCGATTTTGCCTGGCCTGGTGACTTATGTGGCATCCACCCAGGCAGAGGCACGCGCCAAACAACAGGCGCTGGACGCTCTGCTGCCTGTTCAGTCGTCGCTCAGGCAATTAGAAGGGTTTATTTTTCAGGACTGCCAGGGCTGGGCCTTGGATGCGCCTGTGCCGCCACTGCCTGCGCTAGAGGATTTCTCGGGCCCCAAAGGCCGCTATGCCACCATATTGCGCATCATCGAGACTGAACAACCCACATTGCGCCAACTGCTTGGACGGCTGGCCGCCGGGGGAGGCCACTGCACCGTCGTTGGCACCCCGGATCAGATCGCTGACCATATCGAGCACTGGTTTCTAAACGAGGGGGCAGACGGCTTCAATCTGATGCCCCCCTCGCTGCCAGGCAGCCTGGACGACTTCATTGAGCAGGTGATACCGATCCTGCAGGATCGCGGGCTTTTCAGGCGCGCATACCAAGGCCACACGCTACGCAGCCATCTTGGCCTTGGCTAGGAAGCAGGAAGCCCCCCAACCCGACAGCGCCTGATTACACCTGCGATTGCAGATAGTTCTGCAGGCCCAGCTGTTCGACCAGATCCAGTTGGGTCTCCAGCCAGTCTATGTGTTCCTCGGTATCGTTCAGGATCGTCAGAAAGAGATCGCGCGACGCATAATCCTGCACTGATTCGCAGTATTTCATGGCTTCCTTGACGGTGGCCTGAGCGGCGGTTTCCAGCTTCAGATCGCAAGACAGGATCTCCGGCACGGACTCACCGATCATCAGCTTATGCAAATCCTGGAGATTAGGCAGACCATCCAGGGTAAAGATGCGCTGAATCAGCATATCGGCATGTTTCATCTCGCCGATGGACTCGTCGTATTCGTGTTTGCCCAGTTTTTCGTAGCCCCAGTGATTCATCATGCGGGCATGCAGAAAATACTGGTTGATGGCGGAGAGCTCGTTTTTGAGCTGTTGGTTGAGGTATTGAATAACGGTCTTATCGCCCTTCATGATGTGCTCCTGGCTGACGCAGCCTACACCTATGCAGACTGTAAGCCATAAGGCTAGCAGGTAATCGGACAGATAGACAGGGATGCCCTGCTCATGAGATGAGCAGGGTCTGAAGCTGGCAGAAGGCCAAACGCATCAAGCGACGCGGCGAATCTCGGTGCTGGCCAGCATGGGGACTTGCACCACGTGATCAGGCTCGACTGCCGGCGGCATGGCATCGGCGGCATACTGCCCACCCGGTAGATAGTCGGTGGCAGTCTCGGCGCATTGGCCGCAACAGGTGGCGACCCCCAGTTGGGCCTGCAGGTCGCTGAGATCCTTTGCCCCTTGGGCAATGGCTTCCTGGACATGGCGTTCGCTGATCGCGTTGCATACACAAATATACATGCGAATCATTATTATCCTTTATTACGCCGATGACAAGCGTTTCTTGCGCAGGCTGGCCACCGGTATTCCCATGGCTTCACGATATTTGGCGACAGTGCGGCGGGCAATCACAAAGCCTTGCTCGGCCAGCAACGTGGTCAAACGCGCATCAGACCAGGGTTTTTCCGGCTGCTCGGCAGCCAGCAGGCGGCGCATCACCGCCTGAATCGCCTGGGCCGACGCATCCTCACCGGTATCGGTCTGGACACCTGTTGCAAAAAAATACTTCAGCTCGCAAATCCCCCAGGGGGTCTGGGCATATTTCAAGCGCGTCGCCCGGGAAATCGTAGACTCATGCAAACCCAGAACCTGAGCCACCTCGCGCAATACCAAGGGTCGCAGGGCAGCCTGCCCATGATCCAGAAAAGCCTGCTGGTGCACCGCGATACATTCGGCCACCCGCAAAATCGTATGCCGCCGCTGGCCCAGTTGCGCAATCAGCAAGCGCGCCTGCTGCAGAGACTCGCGCAGAACCGGCCCAGTGGTAGTGTCCTCCATCTGGGCCAATAAATCCGGATCGACGCGCACGCGCGGTTCCAGCGCCGGATTCAGGCTGGCCTGCCAGCCGCTGGCCGCATGATAAAAAAGGATATCCGGCACGATGTAAGCAGGTGCCTCGTCTGTCCAGGCACTGGCTGGGTGGGGATCAAGCCGCAGAATGGCCTGGCGGGCCAGTTCCAACTGATCCCGGTCGCAAGCCAGTGCTGCACAGAGCTTGGCCCAACGGCCAGCCGCCAGATCCTCCAGGTGCCGCGTCAACTGCAAGGCCGTCGCCAGCACGGCGGCAGGCCATTCGGCGGCCCGGGCACGCAGCTGCAAGCGCAGGCATTCGGACAGGCTGCGTGCACCGATTCCGGCGGGATCAAAAGACTGCAACAGCCGCAGGGCCGTCTGCCATTCTTCATCCTCAACACCCAGGCTGCTGGGTAAAACTGCCGTATAAGCAGCGGGATCAAAATCCAGCCGCCCATGTTCATCCAGATCGTCGATCAACAGAGTCACCAGGGCTTGATCCCGCGCCGAGGCCCGGGTCGTATGCAATTGCTGCAACAGATGATCGGCCAGACTCTGCGCGGCAGGCGATTCTGGCATATCATCCGTTACTGTCCGGCTCGTGGGCTGCGCCCAACGGTGCTCCAGCATTTCAGCTTGTGCCGATGCCGCCTCGGGTGGCGTTTCATCACGCTGCAACAAGGGGTTTTCCGTCAGAGCCCGGGCAATTTCCAAATCCAGTTCCTGGGTCGAACACTGCAGCAGGTTCAGCGCTTGACGCAGTTGCGGGGTCAGCACCAATTGCTGATGCTGCCCCAGCTCCAGGGACGCTTGCGTACGCATATTCACTTGACTGACACCATGACTCAGGACGCCTTCAAAACTCCCAGCCCTCAGGACTCCAGCTTGTTGCGCAAAACCCTGATGCGCTTGACCGCCGCAGCAAAACTCATGGCCACCGCCGTTGTGGTACTGGTGGTACTGGTCTGGTATGACCTGCTGAATCGCCTGCTGGCCTTTGGCAATGGTATTGATTATGCCGGAAACCATGTGGTGGGAACTGAAGCCACGGCCTTGCTGCAGCGCTATAACCCTTACTTCTGGTGGGCGCTGGTCGCCCTGGTCACCATCATGCTGGCCTGGCTGGTCTCGTTGGCCATCCGTCGCATCATGGCCCAAGCACGCCGCAAAACGGTAGACGACCATTCGTTTCAACAACTGGCCCAACAACTGTCGGCCCCCGCCCTGGATGTGCTGCTGTGGGCCTGGCAGCCCCAGGACGACCCCTTGCGCGTAGGCGACCTGCAGCTGGCCCAACAAGAGCTCAGCCGCGGGCGCTCTGCACGCCTGCAACAGGCCGCCTTGCAGCTGGCAACGCTGAAAAACGCCCGCGACCGCCAGCAAAACAGCCAATAGGAAAGCGGCGGCGCGGCAAGGATTATGATCTGTTAGTCTCAAGGCCAAGTGCCCCCTGATCGATCGTCGGGCACGATACAGGATACTGCCCTCATGACCGCACGCCCCTCCGACACCCCTTCGGCCCTGTCAGCCGATGACCGCAGCTGGACCCGACACGCCATCACCATCCTGGAGGCCGACGGCCGACGCTCGGCGGATACGCACCTGGTCAAGCCGGATTTCCCCGGCCTGGCCAGCATCGACATCTACTTCAAGGATGAAAGCACCCACCCCACCGGCAGCCTGAAACATCGGCTGGCGCGGTCGCTGTTCCTGTACGGCATCTGCAACGGACACATCCGCCGCCAGACCACTCTGGTCGAGGCCTCATCCGGATCAACTGCGGTTTCCGAAGCCTATTTCGCCCGCCTGCTGGGCCTGCCGTTTACAGCGGTCATGCCCAAGTCCACCAGCCAGCAGAAAATCCAGGCCATCGAATGCTTTGGCGGCCATTGCCACTTCGTGGATCACACCCACGAAATCTATGCCGTGGCGCAGGCCATCGCCGATAAAACCGGCGGCTATTACCTGGATCAGTTCACCCATGCCGAACGCGCCACCGACTGGCGCGGCAACAACAACATCGCCGACAGCATTTTCCGCCAAATGTCAGGTGAACCCAATCCTGTGCCCCGCTGGGTAGTCATGAGTGCCGGCACAGGCGGCACCTCGGCCACCATTGGCCGCTTCATCCGCTATCGCAACCTGGACACCCGCCTATGCGTGGTGGATGTCGAAGGCTCGGCTTTTTACGATGCCTGGCGCACCGGCGATAAAAACATCACGGCCCAGGGTTCGCGCATCGAGGGCATTGGTCGCCCTCGGGTAGAACCTTCGTTCATCCCCGGCGTGATCGACGAGATGATCCGCATCCCCGATGCAGCCTCGATTGCCGCAGCCCACGTGCTGTCGGCACGTCTGTTTCGACGCGTAGGCGGATCGACCGGCACGAACTTCATGGGCGTCCTGAGCCTTGCTGCCCGCATGCGCCAGCAAGGCGAATCCGGCTCGATCGTCACCTTGATCTGCGACAGCGGAGATCGCTACGCCACTACCTATTATGATAATGACTGGCTCAAGGCCCAAGGCTTCGAGATCGGTGCATGGAGGACGAAAATCGAAGCATTCCTGGACAGCGGCACGGGAGAATTACTGTAATTTTTCTGCTGTCCGGACGCTAAGCCCGGACAGCAGAAACCCGCGATCAGCGGTTGCGCCACCAATACACCACCACGCCCAGGATCAAGGCAATCCCCAGGTATCCCAGCAGCGGATATACCGTCCCGACCAGCGTCGTGAAGCCGGCGAAGCTCAACCCCAGCCCCACAAAGGTGGACACAATGCTGATCACCCGGAACTTCGGCGTCTCGGGGTCTGCAAAACGTGCGCTGAAGGCAAAGAACATCCCCACCGCCGTGCTATAGATCATGCAGCACAGCGAGAGCATCATCAGCCAGCCCAGCCAGGGATTAAGCGTTTTTGCCAGCAGCACCGTGGGCATTTCCGCCCCCTGGATCTGATCCAGATTGGCGAACAGCCCGATATTCAGCAGCAGAATCAGTACGCCCAATCCCACCCCACCGAGTATGCCGCCGCGCGTCGTATTGTGCAGATTGTTGCTACTACCCGACAAAACCGCCAGCAGCGGAAAACCCACGGCAATATTGAAGGACGCGTACAACACCCCACCCAAGAACCAGTTGGGGGCCGCGCGATCCTCCTGGGTTGCCGCCAGGGCATTCAGCGTGGCCACGCTGGTATCACTGCGCACCAGGGCATAGATGACCAACACAATCACCAGGGCCAGCAGCAGCGGCGTGACCGAACTGATCAGATCCACAATGCGCTGCACATTCAGGCACAAGGTCAAGGACACCAGCACGGCCATGAACAGGCCACCGGCCAGCACCGGCAGTTCGAAGTGCTCGCGAAACAGCGACCCCGTCCCCGCCAGCATGGCAACGCCAACCCCGAATAAAAAGAAAATCAGCGCCAGATCGACAATGGACCCCAGTCGTTGGCCGAAAATCGCATCCAGCACGACTTTATGAGAATGCGCATGCAACTGCGTCCCCATACGCGCCACCTGCATCCCCAAGAAAGCAAACAAGAGCCCGGATACCAGGGTGCCTGCCACCCCCCACAAACCGAAATTAGTAAAAAACTGCAGGACCTCCTGTCCGGAAGCAAAACCGCCACCAATAATGACGCTCATGTAAGCCGAAGCCAACTGAAGCACCTGTCTGTTCATAATAATCTCCAGGATCAGACGCACAGGCCACAAGCCAAGTTGGATTGTGGATGACGCGCGCATTGTGTCAAGACAAGGCCATTATGGCACTTGCGAAAATTTCAAAAATATGTTCGACTTACACCTTATGAACATCCTTTACGCACCGACCCCGTCCAGCCTGCAGGCACCTGCAGCCGGGTTTGTGCGTCTGCCAGGAACCGTACTGCACGGTGCGCCTGCGCGTCCACTGATTGCCTCGTCTGGCCTGCTACTACTACCGATCGGTTGCCGGGCCTAGCGCCGCGTGGCAGTTCGGCAGCCTTTCCAGAGCCACAGTTTCGCCATCCGCGATTCCATTCAGTCCGTGATCCGGACCTTGCCCCAAGACAGGTATCATCATGATCAAGAACCCAGCCTCCAAATACGTTCCGTTCGTCCCGTTCGCCCAAGACTACGCCGAGCGCACCTGGCCCAGCCAGCGCATCACCAGGCCGCCCATCTGGATGAGCACCGATCTGCGCGACGGCAACCAAGCCCTGATCGAACCCATGAGCGTAGACCGCAAGCTGCGGTTTTTTGATCAACTGATCAAAATCGGCTTCAAGGAAATCGAGGTCGGCTTCCCGTCCGCATCCCAGACCGACTACGACTTCGTCCGTAAACTGATCGACGAAAACCGCATCCCGGACGACGTCACCATTATTGGCCTGACCCAGGCGCGCGACGACCTGATTCCGCGCACCGTACAGGCCCTGGCCGGCGCCAAACACGCCATCGTGCACATGTACAACGCCTGTGCCCCTGCTTTTCGCAAGATTGTCTTCAACATGAACCGCGACGAAGTCCGCACCGTAGCCGTCGAAGGCACCAAGATCGTCAAGGCCGAAATCGCCAAGTACCCCGAAACCCACTGGCGCTACGAATACTCCCCCGAGGTCTACAGCACCACCGAACCCGATTTTGCGCTTGAAGTCTGCAATGCCGTGGTCGATACCTGGCAGCCCACCGTCCAGGACAAAATCATCCTGAACCTGCCGGCCACCATCGAGGCCACCACGCCCAATCTGTATGCCGACCAGATCGAATGGATGCACCGCCACTTGGCGCAGCGCGACAAAATCGTCCTCAGCGTACACCCCCACAATGATCGCGGCACCGCCGTGGCCGCCGCCGAATTCGCCGTCATGGCGGGTGCCGACCGCATCGAAGGCTGCCTGTTCGGCAACGGCGAACGCACCGGCAACGTAGACCTGGTCACCCTGGCACTGAATCTTTACACCCAGGGCATCCACCCCGGCCTGGATTTCTCCGATATCGACGAGGTCCGCCGCTGCGTAGAGGACTGCAACCAGTTGCCCGTGCACCCGCGCCACCCCTACGTGGGCGATCTGGTGTTCACGGCCTTTTCCGGTTCGCACCAGGATGCCATCAAAAAAGGCTTTGCCATCCAACAAGCCGACGCCATCTGGGAAGTCCCCTACCTGCCCATCGATCCGGCCGATCTGGGTCGCAGCTACGATGCCGTCATCCGCGTCAATAGCCAATCCGGTAAAGGCGGCGTCGCCTATCTGCTGGAACAAGAACACGGCCTGACCTTGCCGCGCCGCCTGCAAATCGAATTCAGCCGCGCCATCCAGCGCGTCACCGACGAAACCGGCAGCGAAGTCACACCCCAGGCGGTTTACGATATTTTCAAGCATGAATACCTGGATCGCGACACCCCCTGGCAACTGGTGCGTCATCGCATCACCGGCAGCCCCAAGGCCACCGGCCAGAAGCAGTTCTCGATTGACGTCGAAATCCAGGCCGACGGCCAGACACGCAATCTGTCCGGTCAGGGGGATGGCGCGATTTCCGCCTTTCTGGATGCCCTGGGGATCGAGGCCCGCATCATGGACTACCAGGAACATGCCATCGGCACCGGCACCGATACCCGCGCCGCGTCGTATATCGAAATGCGAATCGGCGACGAGGCCGGCGGCTATGGCGTCGGCATCCACGAAGACATCGTGACGTCTTCTTTCCTGGCGATCCTCAGCGCCGTCAACCGCCATACCACCAGCGGCAAGGCACTGCCCATCCGGGCCAGCGCCGCCGCCTGATAGATGGTTGTGGCCGCCTCGCGCGTGCGGGGCGGCCCTGGCACAGCAACCTACCAGATCGGGGCAGGCCCCCAGGTAACGTCTTCGCCTTTTTCCCGGGATAAACGCAACATCGCCAGCAGAGGCCAGGCCCGCCGACGCATGCCGACGTGCTGGTCGATGGGGTGTTCGGCAGCATCATCGTGCTGGGTGGAATCGTCGCGGCTGGTGTCGGCCGCCACCAAGGACTCGATCCCCGCGATGGCGGTGTCCATCTGGTCACGGGTAATGACGCCGCGCTCTGGCAGATCGGGCGTATCGAATTGTTTGCCGGCAGCCAGCAAAATGGGCTTTGCGTGCTGGGCGAACATCAGGACCTCGGCCGCTGATTTGGACTGAAACAAAATTAGCATGGTGGGTCTTCCGCAATGGACATAAACATACACTAACCCAAGTTTGGCCCCCTGCCAAGCAGGACAATATCCTGCCTTCACAGGAGTCCAGCCATGCACGAAAACCGCCAGAAAAAAGGCTTTCCAAGCACCTTGGCATCGAGGCACCTACGCGTGCACACCGCCACGGAACAGTGCTTGCTATCGGCCTGCTGGCTGGTCGGCAGCCTGCTGATCGGCCCCCCCGCTATTGGCCAGACGGCCCTGACCTGTCCGATACCGGACAGCCCCGTATCCACCCCGCCTTGTGGCGCCAGCAGCAGCCTGGGCCCCAGCCCGGAGCCCCGCGTGGACACGGGCATCAGCAACCCCATCCAGGTCGTCAGTGGCGAAAAATTCCTGCGCGACATTGATCTCCCCGAATCCATTCTGGGCAGCAGTCCCGCATTTATTCGTCTATACCGTTCCAGCAACCAGCGCAGCGGGCCGCTGGGCACAGGCTGGTCGCTGGAATATGACATCCATCTGCAAGCAGACGCCGATGGCTACACCCTGATGCTGGCCGATGGCCGCGCGGTGCATTACAACCGCCTGGGAGGCACGACCCGCTACCTGGATGGCCACATCATGACGCGGGCTGCGGCACTGGATGACGACCGCCGACCCGCAGTCCATCAGCCTCCGGCATACCCGCCCGGTACTGAATGGGTTTGGCTGGGGCCGGATGGCCGCCGTCTGGGGTTCGACGCGCAGGGACAACTGCGGTCGATTCACCACCCTGGCCACCCCGCCATTGAGATTCAGCGCCACGCCCAAGGCCCCTACCAGGGCCTGATCCAGCATATCCGACAAGGCCAGCAAGACCTGAACCTGCACTATGCCCAGCATGCCGGACACGTCCTGCTGCAGTCGCTGGAGACCCCTTTGGGCACATTCAGCTACACCTATCAGCCAGTACATCTGGCGCACAAACCCACAACGTGGCAACTGATCCGCGTGCAACGGCCCGACGGCATGCAGCGTCACTACCTCCACGAGGCCGCCTACCAGGCAGGTCACCCCCATGCCATTACCGGCATTGCACTCAGCCGCCCCTCGGGGGCCCGCTGGCAGGCGCGCAGCTGGACTTACGACAGCCGGGGCCGGGTCATCGAAGCCATCCCAGGCGATCGCAGCCCCACCGCCCCCCGACTGGCCTTGAGCTACCCGCCTGGCGCAGCGGATATCGAGCTGCGCTGGGGTCAAAATCATCAACGATGGCAAGCGGCGGCACCCGCAGACGGCCTGCAGATCCGCCGCTACCCAGACGGACGCATCGGTCAATTGCGCGACCCCCTGGGCGGCTGGCCCGGGCTGGTGCTGGACTACGCGCCCACCGGGTTGCGCCGCAGCTGGTCCGCTACGCTAAGCGGTCAGACCCAGGTACTGCGCAGCCCGCAAGGCCATCTGCAGGGCTTCCAGTACGCCAATGGCGACCGCCTGGACATTCGCCTGGATGCCGTGAACCGTCCTGTGACGCTGACCCACCAGCGCCTCGACCAGGCGCCTATCTCTGTCCAGATCCAGTGGCGCGGGCGCCAACCCAGCCGACTGAAGCATCCGGCCGAAACCGAATTCCTGAACACGGACGAACATGGCAGGCTACAAACCCGCCACGTGCGGCGCCCCTTGTCGGACGGTGTGCTGCAATACCAGGAAAACTTTGTCTACAACCGCGCAGGCCAGTTGCTGCGCCATGACCTGCCCGAAGGCGGGGCATTGCACTATCGCTGGGCGCCCGACGGCATCCTGCAAGGCATACGCTGGGAAGACACCGCAGGCAGGCAGCATGCGGTCATCGACACCGTCGACGGTCTGGCCGGATATCGTTATGGCAACGGCCTGCATCTGCAAACCCGGGTCGACGCCGCTGGACGCACGGACCTGCTGGTACTCAGCCGCACCGGACAGGCAGTCTGGGGCGAACGTCGACATTACGACGACCAGGGCCGGGTGGCGCAGCGCCTGATATTGGACTCCGATGGGCAGATCAGCGGCCAAGCCCTGGCTCACGATGCCCAAGGACGGCTGGTTGGCATTAAGGATACCGCCACCACCCGCTGGCTGGCCTGGTCAGCCGATGGCAGCCTGCTCCGCCAGCATCGCCAGCCAAGTGCGCAACCCGCCACCGCCTCGCAAAACCAAGGCACCCACCAAGGACGCCAGCTTGACCTTTTGCCGACTTTGCTGCGCGATGCGGCAGGTCTGCCGCAATCCATCGGCCTGCGGCAGCTGGAATACCAGGCGCAGCAGCGCCTGTCCGCCGTCCACGAGGGTCAGGCCGAACTGGTGCGCTATACCTATAACGCCCGTGGCCAGCAGATCCGACAGCAAAGCCGAACCCTGGATATCGAACGCTATTACCTGGATAACCGCCTGGTGGGACGCTGGCTCCGCCCGCGAACGAATCCGCCTGCCGAGGCGACAACGGCAGTCCCCCGGTTTGGGCTCAGCGAACGCTATATCTACGCCCAGGATGCGCTGGTTGGCCGCCTGCGATATGACGCCCAAGGCAATGCCCAGCTGGATTTCATCCACAGCGACCTGCTGGGCGTCCCCGTGCTGACGACAGACGCGCAGGGCCAGGTACGCTGGCAGGCACGCTACGATGCCCTGGGCAGGCTGGACCATCAAAGCGGCGACCTGCCCGTGGTGCTGCGCCTGCCCGGTCAGGACGAAGACCCTTTCACGGGCTGGCACGACAATGTGTTTCGCACCTACCTGCCCCAATCCGGGCATTACCTGGAACCCGACCCCCTGGGGCCGCTGCCCGGCCAGCAGGCCCTGGGCTACGCCGCCCAGCAGCCCTTGCGTCACACCGATCCCTTGGGATTGATCTTGCTGGCCTTCGACGGCACACGCTACGGCCAGGCAAACCAAAGCAATGTCTGGAAGCTGGCCCAAGCCTATAGCGATGGCCAGAGCTATTATCATGCCGGGCCAGGCAGCAATCTATACATGAACTGGGATGCCATCACCGCCGCCAGCAGCGGTCAGATCCTGCGCAATCAATGGCAGTCCCTGCTGAACGCCCTGCAGCGCGCCCAGCGCGTCGGCACCACCGCACCCATTGATATTCTGGGCTATTCACGCGGCGCGGCGCTGGCCCGTGACTTTGCCAACCGCATCGCCCAACAGACCCGCAACGGCTGGTTTTCATATGATGACCCGCTGCGCGGCACCATTGGCCTGTGTGTAGACCTGCGGTTTTTGGGCCTGTTCGATACAGTGGCCCAATTTGGTCTGCTGGGCGCAGCCAATGCCGGATTCGATCTGGGCATCAGTGACGCCTGGAGTCGGGTCGCCCATGCCGTGGCGACGCATGAAATGCGCAGTCTGTTTCCTTTAGTCTCGGCGGGCGGCATGGGCAATACAACCGAAACCCCCTTCATCGGCGCCCATGCCGATATCGGCGGCGGCGGGCTGCTGGACGACACGGCTCAGGCTGCATCCCAGGGGGATTTATCGGATGTGGCATTGAACTGGATGTACTGGCAGGCTGCCGCCGCCCTGGTGCCCCTGCGGCCCCTGAGCGCCGACGACCAGCAAATCACCCAACCCTTGCTGCACGACGAGCGCATGCCCGCCCAGCGCATGCTGGATGGTGACCGCGACCTGCAAGACGCCCAGACCCGGTCCCTGGGCCCCCAAGGCAATCATCCCCGCCTGGGCGCCGGGCAGCGGGCGCTATTTGAAACCTTCATCCAGCGCATTGCCCTCTGGCAACTGAATGCCGGCAATATGGTCGGCACCGTGGACATGCAAGGCTACGGTGCCTGGCTGGCCACCCAGCAAAATGGCCCCTGACCACGAAACCATGCAAATCAGGCTATCATTTCGAGATGCCTCTTGCGGCCACGCCGCTGTCACCGATCACCATTCAGCCATGCTGCCACAGCACACCAACACACTTATCTCTCTTTTGCAGTCCGCCCTGGACACGCTATTGCCCGGGCATACCCTGGACATCACCCTGGAACGCCCGAAGGTCGCCGCTCATGGCGATGTGGCCTGCAATATCGCCATGCAGGCCGCGCGCAGCGCCCGGCGCAACCCGCGCGAACTGGCTCAGGCCATCGTCGATGCCGTGCTGGCCCAGCCCAACGCCACCGACCTGATTGCTCAGGCCGAGGTCGCCGGACCGGGCTTCATCAATTTCCGCCTGACCGCCAGCGCCCATCAGGCAGTACTGGACGTCATCGCCACCCAGGGCAGCCAATACGGCCACCGCCCGGTCAATACCGACCGCATCCTGGTCGAGTTCGTGTCAGCCAACCCCACCGGGCCGCTGCACGTGGGCCACGCCCGCCAGGCAGCCTTGGGGGATTCGATCTGTCGGCTGTTCGCCACCCAGGGCGCCCAGGTCTCGCGCGAGTTCTACTACAACGACGCAGGCAACCAGATCAATAACCTGGCCATCAGCGTGCAGGCACGGGGCCGCGGCATTCAGCCTGACGACCCGGCCTTCCCGGCCGATGGCTACAAGGGCGAATATATTGCCGACATCGCCCAGGATTATCTGGCCCAAGCCGCAGTCCAGGCCAGCGACGGCGACCCCATCCAGGCCAGCGGGGATCTCGATGATCTGGACGCGATCCGCCGCTTTGCCGTGGCCTATCTGCGCCACGAACAAGACCTGGACCTGCAGGCCTTCGATCTGCGCTTCGACCACTACTATCTTGAAAGCTCGCTCTATACCAGCGGACGGGTAGAGCGCACCGTCCAGGCCCTGATCGACGCCGGGCACACCTACGAACTGGACAACGCCCTATGGTTGCGCACGACGGAACTGGGCACAGGCGACGACAAAGACCGCGTGATGCGCAAATCCGAGGGCGGCTATACCTATTTCGTCCCGGATGTGGCCTATCACGTCGCCAAATGGGAACGCGGATTTCATCACGCCATCAACATCCAGGGCACCGACCACCACGGCACCATTGCCCGGGTGCGCGCCGGCCTGCAGGGTCTGGGCCTGGGCATCCCGGTGGATTACCCCGCCTATGTGCTGCACAAGATGGTGCGCGTCATGCGCGACGGCGCCGAAGTCAAGATTTCCAAGCGCGCAGGCAGCTATGTCACGCTGCGCGACCTCGTTGATTGGGTGGGACGCGATGCTGTGCGGTTTTTCCTGGCGCAGCGCCGGGCGGATTCGGAGTTCGTCTTCGACATCGACCTGGCCCTGTCCCACAGCGAGGAAAACCCGGTCTATTACATCCAGTACGCACACGCCCGCATCCATTCGCTGCTGCGCCAGCACGACGCCGCGCAACAGGCGCAAGCTGCCCAGCCGGCCCTGCTGACAGCCGCCACCGAGATCACCCTGCTACAGCGTTTGGCCGAATACCCCGGCGTACTGACCCAGGCTGCCCACGAACTCGCCCCCCACCAACTGGCCTTCTGGCTGCGCGACTGCGCGGCGGATTTCCATGCCTGGTACAACGCCGAACGCATCCTGGTGGATGACCCTGCCTTGATGGCTGCACGCCTGCGTCTGGCCCAGGCCACTGCCCAAGTCATCGCCAATGGTCTGAATCTGCTCGGGGTCAGCGCCCCGGTCCGGATGTAAGCCGCATGGCCACACGCAAGAAAAAATCCAATAGCTCCTGGCTCAGCCTGGTGCTGGGCATGATGCTGGGCGTGGCGGCCGCCGTGGCCGTGGCTCTGTTCGTCACTCAGGCCCCCATGCCCTTCAAGGACAAAGCCAGCCGCAACGATCCGACGACCTTGCTGCCTGACGTGAAAAACGCGCCAGATCCGAATATTGCCTTGTATGGCAAAGATGGCCCTGCGGGCACCCGCACGCCCGCCCAAGGCGGCAGCGCCCTGACCCCGCCGGGTGCCGCGCCCGCGCCCGGCCAGCCTCAGGAACCCCTGACCGACGCCATCAACCAGATCATTGCCGGTCTGGACCAGACAAGCACACCGGCGGCGGCCCCCACGGCACCGGCGTCCGCGCCGGCGGCCCCCAAGCCCATCACGGCCCCGGACCCTGCAAAACCGGCTGTCAATCTGCCGGCCCCACCGCCACCACCGCCAGCCAATAAACCAGCGGCTAACACACAGACCACGTATTACCTGCAAACCGGCGCATTTCGCTCTGCCGCCGAAGCCCAGACCATGCTGGCCCGGGTGGTGATGCTGGGCCTGCCGGTCCGCATCGAGGCCGGCGAATCCAACGGCGCCTCCATCAATCGGGTGCGCGTGGGCCCCTTCAAGGGCATTGACGACATGAACCGTGCCCGCACTAAACTAGGTGACGAAAAGATAGAATCCACCGTCGTTCGTCCCTGAAGATATTCCGGGTGGCTTCTGGAAGCCTTCAACCCCCTAACAGGCATCCCAGGGTAGCCTCTTTTTTCACCCCCTATTTCGGAGCATCCATGACCGCTTTGATTTCCCGCTTTGCTTCCGGCCTGTTGCTGGGTCTGGCCGCCCTGGCCATGGCCTCCACCGCCCAGGCAGCTTCCTTTGATACCCTGGACCCGATCCAGCCTTCGGACACACCGGGCAAGATCGAAGTCCTGGAATTCTTTTCCTATACCTGCCCGCACTGCGCCAAGATTCAGCCCCTGATTGATAAATGGGTGCCCACCCTGCCCGACTCGGTGGTTTACAAAGGTGTGCCGGTGGCCTTCAATGCCAGCATGAAGGATCTGCAAAAGCTGTATTACGCGCTAGAGGCCCTTGACCGCATGGATCTGCATGACGCCGTATTCCAGGCCATCCACGAAAAACGCGAAAACCTGTTCGAAGCCAAAGACATCATCAATTGGGTCGCCAACCAGGGCGTGGATCGCCAGGCATTTACCGATACCTTCAATTCCTTTGGCGTGCAGACGAAAGTCACCCGCGCCGACGAACTGACCAAGTCCTATCAGATCGACGGCACGCCGTCTCTTGCAATTGGTGGCCAGTACGTGACCTCGCCGTCACACACTGGCAGCTACCAGGGTGCAGTTGACGAGGCCAACAAGCTGGTCAAGCAGTTACTCGCCCAGAAAAACTAGGTTGCCGCCGCAAAAGCCTGCCGTAGATCATCGATCAAGTCGGCAGGATCTTCCAGGCCAATATGCAGGCGCAGCACCGTGCCGGCCTGCATGCGGGCGGAGGCTGTCTGCGCCCAATACCCATGGGACGCCAGGGCGGCAGGCTCGACCTGGGTCACCAGGCTCTCGTAGCCGCCCCAGGAATAGCCGATGCCAAACAAGTGCAGTGCATCGATCACGCGGCGCACTTGGGCATTGTTGAAATCTACCGCTACCGCCAGCAAGCCGTTGGAGCCCCTGGCGTCGCGCTGCCATAGGGCATGGCCCGCGTCTTGCGCCCAGGCTGGAAAGAAAATGTGCGATACCTGCGGCTGGACGGCCAGCCACTGGCATACCGTCAAGGCATTATCGGCGCAGCCGCGCATGCGTAGTCCCAGCGTACGCGCCCCCCGCAAGGCCAGCCAGGCATCATCGGCGCTGACGGTGTTGCCCAATGCATAGTGGGTTTCATGCAGCTTGGCGATCAGCGCCGGGTCGCGCGCCACCGCTGCGCCCAGCATCAGGTCCGAATGCCCGCCTATGTATTTGGTGGCGGCCAGTACCGATATATCCGCCCCCAGGGTCAAAGGCTGGTAGATATAGCCCGAGCCCCAGGTATTGTCCACGATGACCACCAGGCCATGGTCGTGCGCCCAGCGCGACAAAGTCGGCAAATCCAGCATTTCCATCAGCAAGGACCCTGGGGATTCCAGGTACAGCACGCGCGTCTCGGGCCGCAGAGCCGCCTGCAGACTTGCCAGATCCGGGCGCACGAAATCCATGGCTATCCCCATGCGCGACAGTATCGTCTGGTGAAAATAGCGCACCGGCCCATACACGCAATCCGCCACCAAGGCATGGTCGCCCTGGCTGAGATACGCCATCAGGGCCATGCTGATGGCCGCCATCCCGGACGGCGCCAGAAAAGCGCGCTCGCCGTCCTCCAGGCGGCACAGCAGGGTTTCCAGCGCCGCATGGGTTTCCAGCCCGACCCGTCCGTAGGTCGGGGCGCGTTCGCCGCGCTGCTTGGCCGCCTGGGCCTGATCCAGTTTATCCATGGACGCAAAACGCACCGTGCTGGTGCGAATCGAAGGCAAGGCCACCGGCCCCGCCCCAGTGACGGGGTCCAGCGGGGCCTGGCCTATGTGCTGCAGCGAAGTGTCGATGCGTTCATCAGCATGACCGGTTGCGTCGCGTGCCATGATATGTGTCCTGTATGAGGTTAAAAGTGATCGCCGGAATGCCGGATTCAGGCTTGGCAGAAACGGTAGACTCCGTCCTCACCCAAGCTGCGAATCAAGTCCCCCTGAAAGGATAGGGCGTGCAGGTGGGCCACGGCTTCCCCCATGGCAAAACCCAGTTGGTGCATGTCCAGCTGACGGTGAAACAGGACGGGCAGCAGGTCATACGCGCTTTGGGGGTGATGACAGGCAGCCAGCACTTCGGCCAGACGCTCGGCGTGGTGCGCCTGCTGCTGTGCGATCCGCTCATGCAAGCCACGAAATGGCCGTCCATGCGAAGGCAGCACCAGGGTACGCTCCGGCAGGCTGTCATAATCCTTGAGCGACTCCAGATACAAAGGCAAGGGATTCGCCTCGGGTTCCAGGTCAAATACGCTGATATTGGTGGAAATGCGCGGCAGCACCATATCGCCGGAAATCAAAACATCCAGGGTAGGGCACCACAGGGACATGTGTTCCGGTGCATGGCCATAACCGGCGATCGGCTGCCAATCCCGCCCGCCGATGGAAAGCGTCTGGCCATTCAGCAAGCGGTGGTATTGCTTGGGCACGTCGGGCACCAGACGGGCATAATAATCATGGCGCTTGCGGATCAGGGCCTGGGCCTCCGGGTCCACCAGGCCATGTCGGCCAAAATGACGTGCTGCGGATTCGCCTGCCGGGCCGCTGCCTTCGACAGATGTGTCCGTCGCCGTGGTCCCCGTCCACAAGCGGGCCAGGGCATAGTCCGTCATGCTCATCCACAGGGGCGCCTGCCAGCGCTGGCACAGCCAGTGCGCCAGGCCGATATGATCCGGATGCATATGGGTCACGATGACACGCAAGACCGGCAGCCCTTCCAGCACCTGATTGAATACGGCCTCCCAGCATTCGCGCACCTCGGGGCGGTCAATACCGCAATCGACCACCGTCCAGCCATCGCGTCCGTCGATCTGATCGCGCAACAGCCAGAGATTGATGTGGTCCAGCGCAAACGGCAGGGGCATGCGTACCCAACGCACCCCATCAGCCACATTGATCGCGTAGCCGGGTTCGGGCTGGGTCATGTCCCAGGGATATTCCAGCATTTGTTCCTGCGGGTTCATGCGAAGTCTCCTTGATTCAAAAACACCATTATGTCAGAACCAGCACTTTACGTTAACGTAAACTAGATGCATAATGAATCTTTCCTTGAGCACTGCGCGAACCCATGCCCATGCGCCATCCTACCTGGACCATCTCCGAGCTATCCCGCGAATTCGGCATCACGCCGCGCACCATTCGTTTCTACGAAGACCAGGGCATCGTCAGTCCGGCGCGCGAAGGCCGCAATCGCGTGTACGCCACACGTGACCGCACCCGCCTGAAGCTCGCCCTGCGTGGCCGTCGTCTGGGCCTGCAATTGGCCGAAATCGTTACCCTGATCAACCTGTACGATCGCAGCCACGCCAGCACCACGGCCCAGCTGCAGCATTACGCCCAGGTGCTGGACAACCACCGTCAAAAGCTGGAACAACAGCGCCACGACCTGGACGAGACTCTCGAAGAACTGCACCGCCAGCAGGCTGAATGCGTCGCTCTGCTGCGCAGCCGCCAAGCAGCCGACCTGGCAGCAGTCCATCATCCGGTTTCGGACGCCCTCCCCGTATTTGCCAAATAATCCCCACCAGGAGACCACCCCATGGATTTACCCGGCCTGAACTTCGACCTAGGTTCCGATCTGGACATGTTGCGCGATGCCGTGCGTGATTTTGCCCAGGCTGAAATCGCCCCGCGCGCCGCCGCCGCTGATCGCGACGATCAATTCCCCATGGATCTCTGGCGCAAATTCGGCGACCTGGGCCTGCTGGGCGTCACCGTGGACGAAGCCTACGGCGGGGCCAATCTCGGTTATCTGGCGCACATGATCGCCATGGAAGAAATCTCGCGGGCCAGCGCCTCGATCGCCCTGTCCTATGGGGCGCACTCCAACCTGTGCGTCAACCAGATCCATCGCAACGGCACTGAAGCCCAAAAACAAAAATACCTGCCGGGCCTGGTTTCCGGCGAACAGATCGGCGCCCTGGCCATGAGCGAAGCCGGTGCCGGATCGGACGTCGTCAGCATGCGCCTGCGGGCCGACAAACGCGGCGACCACTACGTCCTGAACGGCACCAAAATGTGGATCACCAACGGGCCGGACGCCGATACTCTGGTGGTCTATGCCAAGACCGACCCCGAGGCCAAGCAGCGCGGCATCACCGCCTTCATCATTGAAAAATCCTTCCCTGGCTTCTCCGTGGCCCAGAAGCTGGACAAGCTCGGCATGCGCGGCTCGCACACCGGCGAACTCGTCTTCCAGGACTGCGTCGTTCCGGCTGAAAACATCCTGGGCGAGCTCAACGGCGGGGTGCGTGTGCTGATGAGCGGCTTGGATTACGAACGCGCCGTGCTGGCGGCCGGCCCCCTGGGCATCATGCAGGCCGTCATGGACGTGGTGGTGCCTTATGTGCACGAACGCCGCCAGTTCGGCCAGGCCATCGGCGAGTTCCAACTGGTCCAGGCGAAGCTGGCCGACCTGTACACCACCTTGCAGGCCAGTCGCGCATTTTGCTACACCGTGGGTAAAAACCTGGATCGCCTGGGCAACCAGCACGCTCGCCAAGTCCGCAAGGATTGCGCTGGCGTCATTTTGTATTGCGCCGAAAAAGCCACCTGGATGGCGGGTGAAGGCATTCAAATCCTGGGCGGCAACGGCTATATCAACGATTACCCCACGGGCCGCCTGTGGCGCGACGCAAAACTCTATGAAATCGGCGCCGGCACCAGCGAAATTCGTCGTATGCTGATAGGACGAGAACTCTTTAACGAAACACTCTGATTCCATGCGCGACGACGGCGACCACCAGCACATCCAACCTGTCGCCCCTCGGGGGAAAACCCCCGAGGCCGTGGCGCGTATCATTTTGGCGGGCTTCGACCGCCACTACTCGCTGTTTCGCTATGGCGCCCAACGCGCAAAATCCCTGTTTGAATCCGGCGACTGGCACGGGATACAACAGCTTTCACGCGAACGCATCGAATACTACGACACCCGCGTGCGCGAATGCGCCATGGCCTTGGGTCAGGCGCTGCGCGGCACCTCATCGGCCCAGACCGCCCCCGGCACTGACCTGACTCCCGAACAACTGGCGTACTGGCAGGCCGCAAAATCCAGCTATATCGGCCTGTTAAGCAGCCATCTGCAACCCGAATGCGCCGAGACTTTCTTCAATTCCGTCTCCTGCCGCATTCTGCACCGCAATTACTTCAACAATGATTTTTTATTCGTGCGGCCTGCCGTCGCCACGGATTACCTGGACGGCGCACAATCCGCCTACCGCTCGTACTATCCCCTGACCGAAGGCTTGCTGCCCAGCCTGGTGCGCCTGGTGGCTGATTTTGGCCTGGCCGCACCCTACCAGGACCTGCCCAGCGATGCCCGCCGCCTGGCTTTCATGGGCCTGCGCCACCTGCGCCGCAGCCTGCCGCGCGGCCTGGGAAAGCGCCTGGCGCCAGACTGCCAGCTGCAAGTCCTGAACACCCTGTTTTTCCGCAACAAGGGCGCGTATATCGTGGGACGACTGGTCAATCAGACCGCGATTCACCCCTTCTCGATTGCCTTATTGCACACGCCTTCGGGGCATATTCAGCTGGATGCCCTACTGCATACCAGCGATGATCTCAGCACGCTGTTCAGCTTCACCCGGGCGTATTTTCTGGTCGACATGGAGGCCCCGGCTGCCTATGTGGACTTTCTGGCCACCCTGTTTCCGCGTAAGCCCAAGGCCGAAATCTACACCACCATCGGCCTGCAAAAACAGGGTAAAACCTTGTTTTATCGGGATTTCTTACATCATCTGGCGCACTCGCGCGATAATTTCGACTACGCCCCCGGCATTCAGGGCATGGTCATGACGGTGTTCAACCAGCCCTCCTATCCCTATGTCTTCAAGCTCATCCGCGACCGGATCGCCAAGGAAGGCATGGACAAAGAAACCGTGCTGCAAAAATACCAGTTGGTCAAAAAACACGACCGCGTCGGGCGCATGGCCGACACCTGGGAATACTCTCAGGTCGCCCTGCCGCGCAGCCGTTTCTCCACCCGTCTGCTGGATGGACTGCGCGCCGAAGTTCCCAGCCTGCTCGAAGAAACCGACGACCTGATCGTCCTGAAGCACGTTTACATCGAACGCCGCATGACGCCGCTGAACATCTTCCTGACCAGCGCCTCGGATGCCGCCCTGGAAGCCGCCGTGCGGCAATACGGCCAGGCCATCCGCGAACTGGCCGCCGCCAATATTTTTCCCGGCGATATGCTGTACAAAAACTTCGGCGTCACCCGCCTGGGCCGCGTGGTGTTCTACGACTACGACGAAATCCAGCGCATGACCGAAATGCAGTTTCGCCGTATCCCCCCCGCCCCCAATGAAGAAGCCGAGATGGCCAGCGAACCCTGGTATCCCGTGGGCCGAAACGACGTTTTCCCCGAAGAATTCGCACGCTTTTTGCTGGGCGATGCTCGTGTGCGCAGTGCCTTCATGAAACACCATGCCGCGCTTCTGGATGCACAATGGTGGCAGGAATGCCGTCATCGCGCCGCTCAGGGCCGCATTGAAGACATTTTCCCCTACGCTTCAGCCAGACGGCTGTATCCCCAAAAACCGGCTGATTCCATCCCGGAACCAGTCACGACGTCTTAACGACCAGGAGCTCACCATGTCCGATTCCATCGTCATCGTTTCTGCCGCCCGCACGCCCATGGGTGGCATGATGGGCAACCTCTCAGGCCTCTCGGCCCACGAACTCGGTGCCATCGCCATCCGCGCTGCCGTCGAACGCGCCGGCATCGCCGGCGATGCTGTCCAAGAAGTCATCATGGGCAATGTGCTGCAAGCCGGCCAGGGTCAGGCACCCGCCCGCCAGGCCGCCCTCGGCGCAGGCCTGCCAAAAAGCGTGGCCTGCAGCACCTTGCACAAGGTCTGCGGCTCCGGGCTGAAGGCCGTCATGCTAGCCCACGACATCATCAAGGCCGAATCCGCCGATGTCGTGGTGGCCGGGGGTCAGGAAAGCATGAGCAACGCCCCCTATCTGCTGCTGCGCGGCCGTCAGGGCTACCGCTACGGCCATTCCACGGTCTATGACCACATGGCGATGGACGGTCTGGAAGACGCCTACAAGCGCGGCACCGCCATGGGCGTGTTCGCCGAAGACTGCGCCTCTAAATACCAATTCACCCGCGAAGAGCAAGACGCCTTCTCACTAGAGTCCCTGCGACGCGCCCGCCAGGCCACAGAAGACGGCAGCTTCCAATGGGAAATCACCCCGGTCACGATTGCCGGCCGCAAAGGCGACACCGTGATCGACAAGGACGAGGCCCCCTACAAGGCCATGCCCGAAAAAATCCCCACCCTGAAGCCCGCCTTCAAAAAAGACGGCACCATCACGGCGGCCAATGCGTCCTCGATCTCCGACGGGGCGTCCGCCCTGGTGGTGATGCGCGAATCCAAGGCCACTGAACTGGGCGCCAAGCCGCTGGCGCGCATTGTCGGCCATACCCAGTTCTCGCACGAACCCGAATGGTTCACCACCGCGCCGGTGGGGGCCATCCAGAAGCTCCTGGCCAAGACCGGCTGGAAGGCCGAGGACATAGACCTGTACGAAATCAACGAGGCTTTTGCCGTCGTCACCATGGCTGCCATGAAGGATCTGAACCTGCCGCACGACCGCGTCAACGTCCACGGCGGCGCCACCGCCCTGGGCCACCCGATCGGGGCATCGGGCGCCCGCCTGCTGACCACCCTGATCGGCGCCCTGCGCAAGACCGGCGGCAAACGTGGCATTGCTTCGCTGTGCATTGGCGGCGGCGAAGCCGTGGCCCTGGCCATCGAAATGGTCTGATCAGCGCATCAATCCGCCCATGAATAAGGGGCCAAGGCCCCTGTTCATCACACTCTTTCCAGCCTCTAGGGGCGACGCCTGCGCGCCGCCCCCGAGCCACCCTTTTTCCAGGAAACCCCATGCCGGTCATTGAATCCCGCGTCAATCCGCGATCACAGGAATTTCAGGACAACGCCCAGGTGACACGCCAACAGATCGACGATCTCCGTGCTCATCTGGCCCGCACCGCCCAGGGCGGCAGCGAATCCGCCCGCGCCAGACATCTGGCCCGGGGGAAACTGCTGCCCCGGGAACGCGTCGAACGACTGCTGGATCCCGGCACCCCGTTTCTGGAACTCTCCCCCCTGGCGGCGCAGGATATATACGACAACGCCTCGCCCGGGGCCGGGCTGATCACCGGCATAGGCCGCGTGGGCGGCACCGAATGCGTCATCGTCTGCAACGACGCCACCGTCAAAGGCGGCACCTATTACCCGCTGACGGTCAAAAAACACCTGCGTGCCCAGGAAGTCGCCCAACAAAATCACCTGCCCTGCATTTACCTGGTGGACTCGGGCGGCGCAAACCTGCCCAACCAGGATGAAGTCTTCCCCGACCGCGACCACTTCGGGCGGATTTTCTACAACCAGGCAGTCATGTCCTCGATGGGCATCGCCCAGTTGGCGGTAGTGATGGGGTCCTGCACTGCAGGTGGTGCCTATGTGCCCGCCATGAGCGACGAGTCCATTATCGTGCGCAATCAGGGCACCATTTTTCTGGGCGGTCCGCCACTGGTCAAGGCGGCCACCGGCGAAGAAGTTTCGGCTGAAGACCTGGGCGGCGGCGACGTGCACACCCGCCTATCAGGCGTGGCCGATCACCTGGCCGAGGACGATACTCATGCCCTGCGCCTGGCCCGTGAAGCCGTGGCCCGCCTGAACCGCCCCGCCACGCCAATCCCCCAGACCTGGGACGAACCCCTGTACGATCCGGCCGAACTGAACGGCATCATCCCCCAGGACACCCGCAAACCCTACGATGTGCGCGAGGTCATCGCTCGCATCGTGGACGGGTCGAACTTCGAAGAATTCAAGGCCCGTTTTGGCACCACCCTGGTCACCGGATTTGCAAAAATCTACGGTATGCCCGTGGGCATCATTGCCAATAACGGCATTCTGTTCTCCGAGGCCGCTCAAAAAGGCACGCACTTCATCGAGCTATGCTGCCAGCGCAATATCCCCCTGGTGTTTCTGCAAAACATCAGCGGCTTCATGGTGGGCCGCAAATATGAAAACGAGGGCATTGCCCGCCACGGTGCCAAAATGGTCACCGCTGTCTCCACCGCCGCCGTGCCTAAGTTCACCGTGCTGATCGGCGGCTCGTTTGGTGCCGGCAACTACGGCATGTGTGGTCGGGCGTTCGGCCCGCGCCTGCTGTTTCTGTGGCCCAATGCCCGCATCTCGGTCATGGGGGGCGAGCAGGCCGCCAGCGTGCTGGCCACAGTGCACCGCGACAATATAGAACGCAAGGGCGGCCAGTGGTCAGCCGACGAAGAAGAAACCTTCAAGGCGCCGATTCGCGCCCAATACGAACACGAGGGCCATCCCTACTATTCCACTGCGCGACTGTGGGACGACGGCATCATCGCACCGTCCGACACTCGCCGCGTGCTCGGCCTGGGCCTGGCCGCCGCCCGCCACGCGCCTGTCGAAGCCACCCGCTTCGGCGTGTTCCGCATGTAAGGAAACCACCATGTTTGATTCCATTCTGATCGCCAATCGCGGCGAAATCGCCTGCCGCATCGCCGCCACCGCCCGCCGCATGGGCATCCGCACCGTCGCGGTATATTCCCAGGCCGATGCCCAGGCACGCCACGTCCAAGCCTGCGACGAAGCCGTTTTTATCGGTGGCCCTGAACCCAAAGACAGCTACCTGCGGGCCGACGTCATTCTGCAGGCTGCGCTACGCACAGGCGCCCAGGCCATCCACCCAGGCTATGGGTTTCTATCGGAAAACGCCGACTTTGCCCATGCCTGCGCGGATGCAGGCCTGGTATTCATCGGCCCCCCCGCCCAGGCCATCGCCGCCATGGGCAGCAAATCCGCTGCCAAGGCCCTGATGGACAAAGCCCACGTACCCCTGGTGCCCGGGTATTATGGCGACACACAAGACACCGGCTTTCTGCAGGATCAGGCGTGCCAGATCGGCTACCCCGTGCTGATCAAAGCCAGCGCCGGGGGCGGTGGCAAGGGCATGCGCATCGTCGAATCCAATGACGCTTTCCCTGCCGCTCTGGCCTCTTGCCAGCGCGAAGCCGCCAGCAGCTTCGGCAACCCCCTGGTCCTGGTCGAGCGCTACTTGCAGAAACCACGCCACATTGAAATCCAGATCTTTGCCGATACCCAGGGCCAGTGCGTCTACCTGTTCGAGCGCGACTGCTCCGTGCAGCGACGCTTCCAGAAGGTCATCGAGGAAGCCCCCGCCCCCGGCATGACCCCGGAACGCCGCGCAGCCATGGGTGAGGCCGCCGTGGCCGCGGCCCAGGCCGTCGGCTATGTCGGCGCGGGTACGGTGGAATTCATCGTCGAACCCGACGGACGCTTCTACTTCATGGAAATGAATACCCGGCTGCAGGTGGAACACCCTGTGACCGAAGCCATCACCGGCCAGGATCTGGTCGAATGGCAACTGCGAGTCGCCGCCGGGCAGCCTCTGCCCCTGACACAGGATCAGCTGCAGATCCAGGGACACGCCATCGAGGCCCGCGTTTATGCGGAAAACCCGGACAAAGACTTCCTGCCCAGCATCGGCCACCTGGACGTGCTGCAATGGCCCGAGCACGTTGCTTTTGAGCCCGGCCCGGTACGGGTGGATGGCGGCGTGCGCGAAGGCGGCACCATCACTCCGTATTACGACCCCATGATCGCCAAGCTGATCGTACATGGCCGCGATCGCGAAGATGCCCGCCAGCGCATGTTGCACGCACTGGCCGCTGTACGCGCCACCGGGCTGCACACCAATATTGCCTTCTTGGGGCGGCTGATGGCCAACCCCGCCTTTGTCTCTGCGGACCTGGACACCGGGCTGATCCCACGCGAACACGACCGCCTGTTCCCCACGCCCAGTGCCACGCCCGACCGGGTGCTGGCCCTGGGCGCTGCAGCCATCTTGTGCGCAAACGGACTAAGCAGCGCTAACCCAGGCAGCGGGCCAAGCCCGCACAGCTCAAGTGTCGGCGGCCAGCAAGCCAGCCCCTGGCAACAGGTCGATGGCTGGCGCGTCGGCGGCACTTACCAGCGCGACTTGGTATTGCAAGATCCGCTGGGCGAACACACGTTGCACGTCCAGCGCCAGGGCGACCAATGGCTGCTGGCCATTAACGGCCAGCCGGCCCAGCCATTCGCATGGCAGGCCGACCCCCGGCAGCCGCAGCGCCTGCATATCCGCCTGGGTAGCGATCCGGCTCAGGGGGATGTCCAGGAATGCAGCGGGGACGCATACCTTCAGGGCCTGCGCCTGGACCTTTATACCCAGGGCCAACGCCACACCCTGCAATGGCAAGATCCCATTGCCCTGGCCACCGGTCAGGCCGACGATGCCGCAGGCGGGCTGACGGCCCCCATGCCCGGGAAAATCCTGTCCGTCAGCGTGGCTCCCGGCGATGCCGTCACCCAGGGTCAGCCTCTGGTGGTGATGGAGGCGATGAAAATGGAGCACACCATCGAAGCGCCGCACGACGGGATCGTTCAGGAGGTGTTCTATGCCGTGGGCGATCAGGTCACCGAGGGCGTGACCCTGATCGCACTGGAAGCCGGGGACTAAAAGCCCTCAGGGCGCACCAAGCAAAGGCCGTGTGCGCCCTGAGGGCACAGGGGTCACCCCGGCATGGCTGATTTGCTGGCTGGCCTGCGATGCCCCCAAGCTGAAGCTCGATACCAGTTGCGCCAATGCGTCTGCATCTTCTTGCAAAACAGAAACCGCAGACGCGGAGGCCTCGACCAGGCTGGCATTTTGGCGCGTGACTTCGTCCATCTGCGCCACCGCCGTATTGATTTCCTCAATCCCGGTGGTCTGTTCCCGATTGGCCGCGCTGATTTCGCCCATGATGTCGGTCACGCGCCGAACGCCGCTGACAATACCCTGCATGGTGTCGCCAGCGTGCGCTGCCTGTTCGTTGCCGCTTGAGATTGCCGCCACCGACGTATCAATCAGGGTCTTGATTTCTTTGGCGGCGGATGCGCTGCGCTGGGCCAGTGCGCGCACTTCAGCGGCCACGACGGCAAAGCCTCGGCCCTGTTCGCCCGCCCGGGCCGCTTCCACGGCGGCATTGAGCGCCAGGATATTGGTCTGAAAGGCAATGCCGTCGATCACACCAATGATATCGGCCACCTGCTGTGAGCGGACGTGAATGTCACCCATGGTGTCCACCAACTGGGACACCATGGCCCCCCCTTCGGTGGCGGTTTGTGCCGCAGCAGCCGCCAAGTGATTGGCCTGCTGGGCATTGTCCGCGTTGTGTCGCACCGTAGCAGTCAGTTCTTCCATGGTGGCTGCTGTCTGCGCCAAAGAACTGGCCTGCTGTTCGGTACGCGAGGACAAATCCAGATTGCCATGGGTGATCTGGGCAGCCGCAGTGGCCACCGAACCCGCCCCCCGGTGGACCTCGCTGATTGCAGCGCGCAGGCTGCGGATCATTTCAGCAAGGGCTCGGGCCAAATCAGCCACTTCGTCCTTGGCGGTGGGCTGGAATTCGTGGCTTAAATCCCGTCTTGCCACCGCACGGGCATGGCCCAGTGCCAAGGACAGCGGATACGTGATCGAGCGTGTCACCCGCCAGGCCAGCAAAGGACTAAGCAATACCGCCAGCAAAGTCGCCAGTGCCAGAATAATCAAGCCCAAGCGGCTGGACTGTGCGCTGTCGGCAAACAAGCCCCGCACGGATTCGGCCTGATACTGCGACAGTTGATCCGCCTGAGCCAGCAAGCCACTGGTGATCTTGGGCAGATCGCGGCTGAAGAACGCATCGGCGGCGCCGTAGTCACCCTCGTCCAGGCTTTTGAAAGCCTGATTGCGAGATACCAGATAGGCCTCGTATGCCTGCATAAACTGCTGCAACACGGTCAATGCATCCGGGTCTGTGATTTGCACAGCCAGATCGCCGCCCAGTGTTTGCATCTGTTGATCCAGGGCCAGAATGCTGGTCTTCAGATTGCGCAAAGCATCCGGGTCTGCGGCCAGCGTTGCCTGGGTCTGATTGGCACCGATACTGACCTGGCGCGCCAGCTGCTGAATCAAAGTATTGGCCTGCAGGCGCTGGCCCAGCACCTGGTTGTCTTGTTGCGAGCTGAGAATACGCCAGGCGCCTATCCCCGAGAGCACCAGCAATAGGATGATGACCAGGCCAAACCCCAGCGCCAGCCGGGTGCCTATTTTGAAATTACGCATGGTGTTGTCTCGTCCTGGCCAGATGCTTGGGGCGCCTGTGTCGCGCAAACCCTGCCTGCGCCTGAAATGAAAAAGTGGCGCTTCAATTAAACCGTGGAATCCCACCAAAGACCATGACGCCATCATTCTTTCTGTTATGCCGCGATGTTATGGCAGAGGAGACCGCACGCGCCGGCGAACACGGGCACGGCCCGGCTGAAGAACCCAAGCCACCGCCCCCTTACAGACACCAAGCCAAGTACACTATCGAGGTAACCCGCCACGCTGAACACCATGTACGATATTCTGGTCTATCTATTCGAAAACTACTACACCCCGCAAGCTTGTCCACGCGCTGACGTGCTGGCCAATAAGCTCGCGGCCGTAGGCTTCGAACACGACGATATCAACGATGCCCTGAACTGGCTGCGCACCCTGGCCAGCACCACCGAGCACTGCCTGCCGCTGGCGATCTCGCACGATACCCAGTTGCACAATACCCGCATCTATACCGAGCAGGAATACGCCGTGCTGGGCACCGAGGCCATCGGCTTCATCAGCTTCCTGGAAAACTCCGACAGCCTGCCGCCCGCGTTGCGGGAAATTCTCATCGAGACAGCCCAGGTCGCCGATCATTCTCCGTTGTCGCTGGCTGAAATCAAGGTTCTGGCCCTGATGGTCCTCTGGAGCCAAGAAGCCGAGGTCGATCACCTGATCTTCGAAGAATTGCTGGCCGACGACGAAGGCCGTCTATCGCACTAGGCCCCTGGTGCAACACCACCCTCCCGATGCGGATACCCGCTCAGCCCCGCACCCGGCACTGACCCGCCAGGGCTACACCGGCCGATTCGCCCCCAGTCCCAGTGGCCCGCTACACGCGGGATCGCTGGTGACGGCGCTGGCCAGCTATCTGGATGCCCGGGCGCACGCGGGCCGCTGGCTGGTCAGGATCGAAGATATCGACGAACCCCGCTGCATTCCGGGGACGGATCAACTGATTTTGCAACAGTTGCTGGCCTTGGGTATGCACTGGGATGCAGCCCCGGTCTGGCAGACCCGCCGCCATCCGCTGTATCAACAGGCCTTTGATCAACTGCACGCAGCCGGACGCACCTATGCCTGCTACTGCCGACGGCGCGAGCTGCCGCCGTCTGGTCCCTATCCCGGCACCTGTCGGCCTGGGCGCAACCCTGGCCTTCCCCAGCCACACTCCCAGCCTGCCTGGCGGTTTCAGGTAGAGCCCGGAGTGGAGGCCTTTCAGGATCGCTGGCTGGGCAGCCAATCACAGAATGTAGCCGCCACGGTGGGGGATTTCATCATTCGCCGCACGGACAGCCTATGGGCTTACCAGTTGGTCGTGGTGGTAGACGACGGTCTGCAGGGGATTACCGACATTGTGCGCGGCGCCGATCTGCTGGATTCCAGTGCGCGGCAGCGGCAGCTGGCCCGCGCCTTGGGCCTGCCCTGTCCGCGCCTGCTGCATGTGCCCCTGCTGCTCGACCCACTGGGACATAAACTGTCGAAGCAAAACCACGCCCCCGCCCTGGACCTCTGTCAGCCGCTGGCTGCCTTGCAACAGGCCTGGGTTGGTCTGGGCTTCACCCCCCTGTCCGTGTCCAGCCTGGAGGCTTTCTGGCCCGCCGCCACCGCCCAATGGGCGCAGCGTTTCGTCAGCTGATTACAAAGGCTGCTGGTCCTTATCCAGCAAACCGGCCAACAACGCAGTACCGTCGTCCGCCACCCGCAGCAAGCCATAACGGGCAGCCGCATAATGGCTATCCTGGCCTTCCGGAAAAAACCAACTGCTGGCCCCAAAATCCATGCGCCCATCCGTCCAGCGCACGGCCACTGCCACAGTATCCAGGGACTCCGCCACCAAATGGTCGGCCGACGCGCCCGACAAGGCACGCTGCCCCGGCAACGGTGACATCAATACCTGCTGCAATTGCCAGACACCCTGCGCATCTGGCCGCAGCAGCAGCCAGCCATGGCCTGTGCCGCGTTCTTCGAGTCTGGGCTGCACGCGCAGCCAATCATCCGCCGACTGGCGCACCGCATAATCCAAAGCCATGTAATCGCCCTGCATCAGAGACCGAGGATCAACCGGCACCAGCGCCAGGATCACTGGATGCCCGCCCGTCAAAATAGACTCGTAGCGCGTGACTTGCGTCTGTATCAGCCCCAGCACCAAGACGCCTCCGGCCAAAACACCCAACGCCCGATAGCCGGCCCAGGCCAAGATCGTCTGTCGGCCATGACCCGCCGTGTGTCCAGGGCTTGCCTGATCAGTGCCGACCCCCTGAGGCCAGCGCTGCAGGGCCAGCGCCAAGCCTGCCAGCCATAGCCCCAGCGCCCCCAAGACCACCGCTTTATCCAACAGCGTCAAGCCATCCACCGAACTCTGATAGTAAGCAAACAGACCGGCCAGCCCCAGCGGCACCGCCAGTACCTGCAGGCCGCGCCGACCCGACAGCCGCCCCAGCACCAGCCAACCAAGGGCCACGGACAGGGCAGGTATCATCAGCCAGCCCAGGCCCGCCAGCAAAATCGCCAAGGGCACCCCAATCCGCCACCCCTGCGGCAAAGCAGGCCGGGCGCTGGCCATCCAGGCCGCCAGCAACAGGCCCGGCAAAGCGGCGCACAACAATAGCGATAACTGCCCCGTCATGGGCCAGACCTGCTGCGGCGCCTGTCCTGTGATCTGCACCGACAAGGCCACCGCCGCCGCCATCCCCATCAAGGCCCAGGCCAAAGGCCACCACAAGACAGGCTGGCCAGCATGCAGCCTGGATCTGTCCGAGGCCATGGCCCAAACCCACAGCCCCGTCCCCAGGAATAACAGGCCCCACAGGCGAACCGCCAGCCAGGCTGAAACCAGCCCGGCACGATCCCCATGGCCATCAAAACCCAGTTCAGACACCACCAACACCCAAAGACCCGCAAACAGGACCAGGCTAGCCGCAATCAAGCGGACTGCAAATTGCGGCACCAGGGCATACACCAAGCCCCCCGACAGCAGCAGCACGGCCAACTGCCAAAACCGATCGGCAGGGGCTTCCATTAAAAACAGCGCCGCCCCCGCACACAACAACAAGCCCAGAACGGCCAGCACCGCACTGATTTCCGCCCCCAGCTTGGTCCAGCGCGCCATGCCCACGCCCGCCAGCAACAGCACGATGCCGACTCCCAGCACCTCCGTGGCGGATTCCAGATCAAAGCTGATGGCCAGCCAGATTCCGAGCAGCAGCACGACAGGCATCATGGCTCCCGCCCGCAACAGCGTCAGGTGCCAGGTTGGCGAAGCTTCCGGATTGCTGCCCTGCACGCTACCGCGCAGGGCCTGCTGCAGCCGCAACATATACCGTACGGCCAGCCACATCAGGACCAGGAGCAACAGCGCCACCCCCAGCACCCCGCCGATCGAGTCCAGGCCGCTGAGCAGCAAGGTCCCCACCACACCGATGCCCGCCAGCAAGGACAGGGCAACCACGGCAAGATCCGTGCGCCAATACCGATAGATGCCAACCAGACCCGTCGTGAACAACAGGCTGACAATCGCCCCGAATACCCAATCGGCATCACCGATTGACCAAGCCCCTTGCAACGCCAACATCAAGGAAGCGCCCAATAACAGCAGCACCAAGACACGCCGGACTAAATACCAGGGATCATGGAAAAATCGCTGCAGACATTCAGCCAGCGCCAACAAGCCCGCATTCAGCAACAACAAGGCCAGCAGTTCCAGCGGCATGTCGACATCCAACCACAGCCAGCCCTCGGACGGCGTCCTGCCACCCGCCCACAGCCATAACGCCAGATTCAGCAGGCAGACCCACAGCGACACCAAGAAAACCGTCCGGAACAACACGACCCAGGGCGTGACTAAAACAGCCCAAAGCAGAAACATTTGCCAGCGATCTACACCGGTTTGATATATTTGACCCACGAGGGCCAGCAAAGCACCGCTCAGCAATGCCGCAAATCCGGCCCAAAGGCCAGCCCAGCGGCTGCCGCGCAGCGCCAAGCCAGCCGCCAGCAACACCACCAGGGCCAGCACCCCCTGGGCCAGCCACAGCCGGGTCTGCGGTCCCATCCGGGGCCAGTTGGCCGCCACCCAGAACACCAGGGCCGAACCTGCCAGCAAAACCGCCAGCAGACTGATGCCCAGGACCAGAGTGTGGCGCCATTCAGCCTGACTGCCGGTAGCCTGCCAGAACGCGTTGACTTGCATGGTGCGGTGCCCCCTCGTATGATCCGCGCTATTGTGGTCGCAAAACGGCCACCTATGGAATCACATGACTAAAACCCTGATTATTGCTGAAAAACCGTCGGTTGCCCTGGACATCTCCCGCGCATTGGGTGGCTTCACCCGCGAAGGCGACTACTTCGAGAGCGAACAATACGTGCTGTCGTCCAGCGTGGGCCACCTGCTCAGTCTGGTGGCACCCAACGACCCTGTGCGCGGCAAATGGAGCTTCGCTCACCTGCCGGTGATCCCGCCGAAATTCGAGCTCGGCCCCACCGACAAGCGCTCTGCCGAACGCCTGAAGCTGCTGGTCAAGCTACTGAAGCGCAAGGACGTCGATGCCGTGATCAACGCCTGTGACGCGGGCCGCGAGGGCGAACTCATCTTCCGCTACATCGTGCAATATTCCGGGGTAAAAAAACCTGTCCAGCGTCTGTGGCTGCGGTCCATGACCCAGGCCGCCATCCGCGAGGCCTTTGCCAATCTGCGTGACGACGAGACCATGAAGCCCCTGGAGGCCGCCGCTCGTTCGCGCGCCGAGGCCGACTGGCTGGTCGGCATCAACGGCACCCGCGCCATGACCGCCTTCAACAGCAAGGACGGCGGCTTTTTCAAGACCCCCGTAGGCCGCGTGCAAACCCCCACGCTGGCCATCGTGATGGAACGCGAAGACCGCATCCGCGCATTCGTCAGCCGCGACTACTGGGAAATCCACGCCACCTTCGTGGCGGCCGCCGGCCTCTACGAAGGCCGTTGGTTCGATCCCAGCTTCAAGAAAAACGAACAAGACCCCGACGCACGCGATTCACGCCTGTGGTCCGCCAGTGCCGCCCAAAGCGTGGTCAGCGCCTGTCGTGATCAACCCGGCACCGTCACCGAGGAATCCAAGCCCAGCACCCAGCAGTCCCCAGCCCTGTTCGACCTGACGACCCTGCAGCGCGAAGCCAACTCACGCTTCGGGTTCTCGGCCAAAACTACCCTGGCGCTGGCCCAAACCCTGTACGAACGCCATAAGGCCCTGACCTACCCGCGTACCGATTCGCGCTACCTGCCCCAAGACTACGTCAGCACCGTGCAACAGACCATGCAAGTGCTGGCCGATAGCGAATCCAGCGTGGCACGCTCAGTACAGCCCTTTGCCGCCCAGGCCGTGGCCCAGCAAATGGTCAAGCCCAATCGCCGCATCTTCGATGACAAAAAGGTCTCGGACCACTTTGCCATCATCCCCACCCTGCAGGTGCCCCGGGAGCTCAGCGAAGCCGAATTCAAGATTTACGAACTGATCTCCCGGCGCTTTCTGGCCGTGTTTTTCCCAGCCGCCGAATTCCGCATCACCACCCGCATCACTCAGGTATCGGGCCATCAATTCAAAACCGAGGGCAAGGTGCTGGTGTCGCCCGGCTGGTTGGCCATTTATGGCCGGGAAGCCCAAGGCGACGAAGCCTCGCTGGTGGCGGTGGCCGACGGCGAACCCGTCCGCACCGAAGACATTGAATCCCGCGCCCTGGTCACCAACCCCCCAGCCCGCTTCAATGAAGCCACCCTGCTGTCCGCCATGGAAGGTGCCGGGAAACTGGTGGATGACGAGGCCCTGCGCGAGGCCATGTCCGAACGCGGCCTGGGCACACCAGCCACCCGGGCCTCCATCATCGAAGGGCTGATCAACGAAACCTATCTGCGCCGCGAGGGCCGGGACCTGATCCCCAGCGCCAAGGCCCGCCAACTGATGACCTTGCTGGCCGGTCTGGGGGTCAATGAACTGACCTCGCCGGAACTGACCGGCGGCTGGGAACACCAGCTGAAGCTGATCGAACAACGCCAGCTGGACCGCGAATCCTTCATGCGCGAAATCGCCCAAATGACCCAGGTCATCGTCAAGCGCGCCAAAGAATACGAACGCGACACCGTCCCCGGCGACTACGCCACATTGACCTCTCCCTGCCCCAAGTGCGGCGCGGTAGTCAAGGAAAACTATCGCCGCTATGCCTGCACCGGTTGCGATTTTTCCATCGGCAAACACCCCGGCGGACGCACCTTCGAGGTCCCCGAGGTCGAAGAACTGCTGACCAATCGCACCCTGGGGCCACTAACCGGCTTCATCAGCAAAATGGGCCGCCCCTTTGCCGCAGTGCTGCGCATCACCGACGAATTCAAGCTTGAGTTCGACTTTGGCCAAAAAGAAGATGAAGACACCGAACCTGTCGATTTTTCTGGCCAAACGTCCCTGGGCGCCTGCCCGAAATGCCAGGGCCGGGTCTTTGAATACGGCATGAACTACGTCTGCGAACACGCCGTCGGCCCCAACAAAGCCTGCACGTTCCGCACCGGCAAGATCATCCTGCAGCAGGAAATCGCCGCCGCCCAGGTCACAAAGCTGCTGGAAACCGGGAAAACAGACCTGTTCGACGGCTTTGTCTCCAGCCGCACCAACCGCAAATTCAAGGCTTATCTGGTGCTGCAGCCAGACGGCAAGGTCGGCTTTGAATTCGAGGCGCGCGCACCCAAGGCGGGGGCTAAAGCCACGGCAGGCAAGGCCACAGCGGCGAAAACAGCAGCCAAGACCACGGCAACCAAGACCACGGCAACCAAGACCACGGCAACCAAGACCACGGCAACCAAGACCGCTGCTGCCAAGAAACCTGCAACGAAGGCCACCACCGCCAAAAAGGCCGCGCCCAAGAAAGCCGCGGCCCCAAAGAAAGCCGTCGCTGCAACGGATGACGATGGGCCTGCTTTCTGACTCAAAGCGCCTCGGGCTTGACTAAGGCGACCTTGCTATATACGATTGCCATATACACGCATCATCAAGGAACTATCAGATGTCCATTGGCACCGTTTTCATCAATAACCGCACCCAGGCAGTGCGTTTTCCTGTCGATGTACGCCTGCCTGAAGGCGTACATAAGGTAGAAATCCGGGCAAAAGGAAACGAACGCATCATCTCACCTGTCGGCCAAACCTGGGATAGCTTTTTCCTGAACGGCCCGACCGTCAGTGACGATTTCATGCCAGATCGTGCCGACCAAAACCAGGCAGAGCGAGAATCGCTTTGATGCTGCGTTATTTGTTGGATACCAACATCGTCATCTACGTCTTGAAGCAGCGGCCCATCGAAGTGCTGGCCTGTTTTAATGCCAATGCCACCCGCATGGCCATTTCAACCATCACCTTGGCTGAACTTCTACATGGTGCAGAAAAAAAGCAATCGTGTCAGCGAAAATCTTTCGGTGATCGAAGATTTCTGCAGCCGACTAGCAATATTGCCCTACAGTACAAAGGCTGCCCAACATTACGGAGCCATCCGATCCGCCCTGGAAAAACAGGGTCAAACCATCGGCGTAAATGATCTGCACATCGCCGGACATGCACGCAGCGAAGGCCTGATCCTGGTGACCAACAATACGTCGGAATTCGCACGTGTGCCTGCACTAGAAATAGAAAACTGGGCGGTCAGCTAAAGATTCTCTGAATATGTCCTGCCCACCGGCTCCACTAAAAAAGCACGATCAGGCGTGACCTGAACAATATGCACTGTATCGCCAACTTTTAATTGAACGCCCGGTACGCAAGTTGCCGGGTAGGAACTATCATCCACAGCGATTCTCAAGCCGCCGTCTACCCGCAATACCGTCGCGCTGCGCCCCACATAAGCGGAAAGCCCTGTATTCACCACCGGAACATGCGTCTCTTTTTTCCGTTTTTGAGCGAACAGGCCCAGGGCGACGCTGATCAATGTGCAAAGACCAAAGACCATCAAAATATAAGGCAAATGGCTCAGATCAAAAATGCCCAGCAAAATCCCGGTCGCCAAGGCTCCCACACCCAGCCACAGCAAAAATCCGCCAGGAACAAAGACTTCCAGGATGCAAAGCACCGCGCCCAGCACGACCCAAGTACTGGCATTAATCAGAAAATCGTCCATCACGGCTGATTTTTATGGTTCAGCAGTTCGGAAATCCCGGCCACGGCACCGGTGATGCCGCTGGCTTCAAGCGGCATCAGCACCAGCTTGCTGTTATTGGCCGTGCCGATTTCCTTCAGGGCCTCCACATATTTAAGACCCAGAAAATACTGGACTGCCTGTTCATTGCCCCCCGCAATGGCGCGGGACACATCTTCGGTGGCGCGGGCTTCGGCTGCGGCCTCGCGTTCCCGGGCCTCGGCCAGCTTGAAAGCGGCCTCACGCTCGCCTTCTGCGCGCAGCACCGCAGCGGTTTTTTCCCCTTCAGCGATCGCGACTTCGGCTTCGCGCCTGCCTTGGGCTTCGGTCACCATGGCGCGGCGCTTGCGTTCGGCGGTCATTTGCAACTTCATGGCATCCTGAATTTCAGGCGGCATGGACAAGTCGCGAATTTCAACCCGCGTGATTTTCACGCCCCAGGGGCTGGTCGCCGCATCCATGGCATCCAGCAGCCGGGCATTGATGACCTCTCTGTTTGAAAGCATGGCATCCAGTTCCAGGGAACCCAATACCGAGCGCAAGTTGGTGGTAGACAGATTCAGGATGGCGTCTTCCAGGCGTTCTACCTGATAGGCGGCGGCAGCGGCATCATCCACCCGGTAGAACACAACCGCATCGGCGGTGATGGCCACGTTGTCGCTTGAAATAACACCCTGGGCAGGCACATCCAGCACGGATTCCATCATGGAGAGTTTTGTACCCACCACATCAATGAATGGAATGATCAGGCCAAGCCCAGGAGTCAGGGTCCGGGTATAACGGCCAAAACGTTCGATGGTCCACTGCTGGCCCTGCGGCACAGTTTTGACCCCCGCCACGACCAAACCCAGTGCCAAGAGCACCGCAGCAATGGCCACCGCCCCCGTGACGGGGGTGCCCACTGTGGTGGGAAGAAGAACAACGACTGCGACCGCCACAGCGAGCAGGCCCAGGATATTTTTAACCATGATGAATTCCTTGAAGAATTGAACCATCCATCAGCCGCAGGAAAGCCTTGCTTTATGTGATCCACAAATTTATCGGCAGCCCGTCTGAACACCCGGTTTCAGGGATCAAAACCATCGCAACAACACCAGAATAGTGCTTAGAACATATTACTTATATTTGCCGTGTTTTGAACCTGCTTTTCTAGCGATACACCAGATCCCTGAAATACAGCGCCAGATCCGGCCAATACGTAATCACCAACAGGCAGACCACCACCACCCCCACAAAGGGCAGCAGGGGCCGCACCAGGCGCTCGATGGGAACCTTGGCCACCGTGCAGGCGGCAAACAGGTTGACGCCAAAAGGCGGCGTCACCATGCCCAGGGCCAGATTGACCACCATGATCACCCCGAAATGCGCCGGGTCCACCCCGAACTGCATCGCAACCGGCAGCAACAAAGGCGCCAGCACCACGATGGACGCGGACGTTTCGATGAACATGCCGATAAAGAACAGGGCTACATTGACCCCCAACAAGAAGGTGATCTCGCTGCCGAACAGATGGCTGAGCCATTCGCCCAGGGCCATCGGCACACCGGCACGATTCAGCAGAAAACCGAATACCCCGGCATTGGCAATGATGAACATGATGATGGCGGTGGACACCACCGAGCGATGAAAAGTCCGCCCCAGCGCCGCAAACGACAGTCGGCGATAGACAAAGACGCCGACGAACAAAGCGTAGACCACCGCCACGGCGGAGGCCTCGGTGGGTGTGAATATCCCCCCGTAAATTCCCCCCAGAATGATGACCGGCATCAACAGCGCCAACCAGGCGCGCTTGAAGGACGCCCATAAAGGCAGTCGGCCATCGCCATCATGCTTGCCCAGGCCATTGCGCCGGGCATACAGCCACACATAACCCATCAGGGCCAAGACAATCAATATCCCAGGGCCTATGCCAGCGATAAAGACCTCGCCCACCGAGGTATCCGTGGACACGGCATACAGAATCATGGGAATAGACGGCGGAATAATCACACCGAGTTCCGCCGCCGATGCCTGCAGGGACGCCGCAAAGGGTGCCGGATAGCCGACCTTGACCATGGCGGGGATCAAAATCGCCCCCACGGCAAAGGTCGTGGCCACACTGGAGCCTGCCACCGCCGCGAAAATCATGCAGGTCAGCACACAGCTGCAGGCCAGCCCGCCTTGCATCCCGCCAACCACGCTTTTGGCGAATTCGACCATGCGTTCGGAAATGCCGCCGGCCTCCATCAGATTGCCGGCCAAGATGAAAAACGGCACGGCCACCAATGGATATTTATCCAGGGCGGCATACAGCTGCTGCGCAATCACCAGCCAGGTAATATGACCGTCAAAGCCCACCCCGACCATGGTGGCCAGTCCGATGGACACGGCCACCGGCACCGTCAGGCCGAAAAACAGCAACATGGACACGACCATGAGTTGTGACATGATCTAGCCCCTAAACGGTTTCAACGTACGGCACGCGGGAATCTTCTGCCCAATAGGACAAGGCGCCAAATAAAGATAAAGTCGCCCCCACCGGAATAGACAGGTAAATCCAGGAGATCGATATCCCCAAGCTGGGGGTAGACTGAAAGCGCACGCGCCAAGTCATATCGATCCCGATCCAGATCAGAAACCCTAGAAATCCCACCACAATCAGCAACACCAGGTGTTCCAGCAAGCGCGCACGGCGCGGCGCCAGCAGATTGTGCAGCAAGTCCACCCCCAGCATGGCGCCCTGGCGAAACGCCAGCGACACCCCCAGCATCACCGCCCAGATAATGGCGGCACGCGTCCAGGCCTCAGACCAGGCCGAAGGCGACTGCAAAATAAACCGCGCCAGGACCTGATAAAACCCGGCTGCCACGGCAGACCACAACATCGCCTGGGCCACCCAGGAAACCAGCCGCGACAAGCCCCGATCAATCAGCCCCAGCACGCGCATGATTTATTGCGTGTTCTGGATCGACTCGACCAATTCCTGGCCGAACTGTTTGTAGTATTGCGGGTATACCGGCTGGACCGCCTTGACGAAGGCAGCATGGTCCACGGTATTGACCTGCATGCCGTTTTCCTTCAACGTTTCCAGACCGTCTTTTTCGACCTTGTCGACAAACTGGCGCATGGCTTGGGCACCGGCCAGGGCAGCCTCCTTCAGTTTGGCCTTATCGGCATCGGACAGGCCGTCATAGACAGAGGGCGAAATCAAAATCAATGCCGGTGCATACACGTGCGCGGTCAGCGACAGGTATTTCTGCAATTGCCACATCTTGACGGAAACGATCACAGACAGGGGGTTTTCCTGGCCGTCGATGGTGCCTTGCTGCAAGGCGGTGGCGACTTCAGGCCAGGCCATAGGCGTGGCCAGCACACCCAGTTCGCGGAAGGCGGCGATGTGGATGGGGTTTTCAGTCGTGCGGATCTTCAGGCCCTTGATGTCGGCGGGTTCCTTGACTGGGCGGATATTGTTGGTCAGATGACGAAAGCCCTGTTCGCCCCATGCCAGCGCCACCAGGCCGCGCTCGGGGAATGCCGCCAGCATGTCCTGGCCGATCTTGCCATCCAGTACCTTGCGGGCGTGATCCAGATCGCGAAACAAGAACGGAATATCGAACACCCCGGTCTGCGGGACGAAATTCAACGTGGCGCCAGTGGAGACGATGGCCATGTCGATGGTGCCCAGCTGCAGCCCTTCGATGACTTCACGCTCGCCACCCAACTGGCTGTTGGGGAACTGCTGAACCTTGAAATCCGACTTGTTGGCTTCCAGTGCCTGGGCAAATGCCGCCGCGCCCGCCCCATAGTGCGAATTCTCGGATAAGGCATAGGCCATTTTCAGAGGCGTCTCGGCCAAGACAGGGGCAGCCGCGCTGAGGCCGGTCAGTGCAAAGGCGGCCAACCAGCCGGCGATTTTCTTGGTGTGTAGCATATTGTCTCCTGGGGATACAGCATTGACGGTTCTGATGCACTGTCGCAAAGACCGAGACCACGGCGTGGTGATTGATCCCTGTGTTTCTAACACGAAGCAGACCTGATTCGCAACGCGGTTACCGGGTCGGGCGCCGCAGGCGCGAATCAGGGCTGCCGTTTATTCTTCGACATACCAGGTGTCTTCAGACAGCATCACTTGTTGATGGCCGTACCCGGCAGGCATCATGGGGAAGCAGTTTTGCAGCGGCACCACGGCCACATCCAGGAAATACGGGCCATCGTGGGCCATGCAGGCCGCCAGCGCAGCATCCAGATCGCGCGGATGATCCACCCGTGCGCCCCCCCAGCCGAAGGCCGCCGCCAGGGCGACGAAATCCGGCAGGGAAGCGTTATAGCTATGGCTGTAACGGCCTTCGTGGATGAGTTCCTGCCACTGGCGCACCATGCCCATGTGGCCGTTATTGCACAGAATGAGCTTGACCGGGGCCTTGTGCTGCATGGCGGTGGCCAATTCCTGGATGTTCATCAGGACAGAGGCATCGCCACTGATGCAGATCACCGGCTTATCGGGGTGGGCCACCTGGGCGCCAATCGCGGCAGGCAAGCCATAGCCCATGGTGCCTGCCCCACCCGAGGTCAGCCAACGGTTGGGGCGGTCCAGTCGAATGTACTGGGCGGCCCACATCTGGTGCTGTCCCACGTCCGTGGCCACAATGGCATCGCGCCCGGCCAGCAGATGATTGACGCGCTGCATCAAATCCTGCGGCAGGATCACATCCGCTGCCGGTTCGACTTTCAGGCAATCACGGGCCTGCCAGACCCCGATGCGCTGCCACCAATCATCCAGCCGCATGGCTTCCAGCGAATACTGGCCCAATTCCTTATGCAAGGCACGCAGCAAGGGATAGCAATCCCCCACCAGAGCCACATCGGCACGCACGACCTTGTCGATCGAGGCCGGATCGATATCCAGGTGAATTTTGTCGGCATGCGGGCAGAAGTCCGACAGACGCCCGGTAATGCGGTCATCAAAGCGGGCGCCGATGCAAATGATCAGATCGGCATGGTGCATCGCCAGATTGGCCTGCAGGGTGCCGTGCATGCCCAGCATGCCCAGAAACTGGCTATCCCCCGCCGGATATGCGCCCAAGCCCATCAGGGTCAGCGTACAAGGGGCCGCCGTGGCCTGCACCAATGAGCGAAACGCCTGGCAGGCATCCACCCCGGAATTGATCAGGCCGCCCCCACCATAGAAAACTGGCCGACGCGCCCGCGCAATCAGGGCTGCGGCGCGCTTGATGGCGGCTTCGGTCTGGGGCGGGAAGGCCTCGGTGGCAATCTCCGTTTCTGGCGCAGGCAAGGCGTGTTCCGGGGCGACCGGCGCCATCTGCAGATCCTTGGGGAAATCCAGCAGCACCGGACCGGGCCGCCCGGACTGGGTCAGGCGCAAGGCCTTTGCAGCCAAATCGGCAATATCTTCCGCACGGCGCACCTGGGCGTTCCACTTGGTGACCGGGCGGGAAATGCCCACGGCATCGCACTCTTGGAAAGCATCCGTGCCGATGGCGCTGGTGGCCACCTGACCACTGATGCACAACACAGGGATAGAGTCGCACAAGGCATCCAGCAGCCCCGTAGTGGTATTGGACATCCCCGGCCCCGAGGTGACGAACACCACCCCTGGGCGGCCCGTGGTGCGGGCGTAACCCTCGGCGGCATGCATGGCGGCCTGTTCGTGGCGCACCAGAATATGGCGGATGCGCGGTTCAGCGTACAAGGCATCGTATAGCGGCAGCACCGCGCCGCCAGGATAGCCAAACACCGTGTCCACCCCCAGATTCACCAGGGTGTCCAGCAGGATTTCGGCACCATTGCGGGTGGCGGAAGAAGCAGCGGTGGCAGTGGCGCGCACAGGCGCAGGGGTGGGGGCATTCACGGCGGAACCTGATAGCAAAAGAGAAGCTTTAAGTGTATCTCTTTCCAACACCACGGGATGTCCCGAACAGGCAAGGCCACAATTCCGCGCTAGTATCAGCTGGCTGTTGTTTTCCTTGCCGACTCTCATGCCCGATCACACCCCCTGCGACCCAAACCTCCTGCTATCCGATACCCCGCCAGCCGATCCGCCCGTGCGCGTGTCGCTACGATTCGAAGACTGGCTGACTGTGCTCAGTCTGGCGCTGCTGGCCTGCATCACACTGGGCAATGTCATTGTGCGCTATCTGACCAGCGAATCTTTTGCCTGGACCGAGGAAATCTCGGTTTTTTTATTGGTGGTGCTGACCCTCAGCGCCGGTTCATCTGCCTTTGTGCGACGCCTGCACATCCGTATCGAACTGCTGGCCGATAAAGGGCCATCCGACAGGCAGCGCCGTTTTGCGCTGGCCAGCGACGCCATCTGTCTGCTGTTTTTCATTGTCCTGACGGTCTTGCTGGGCCGCATGGCGCTGGATGAATTCAACTGGGGCGACACCTCGCCGGCCATCGGCGTGCCCACTTGGTGGTATTCCATGTGGCTGCCGGTGCTCTCCGGCGTGATTACGCTGCGCCTGCTGGGCATGCTGCACCGCACCTGGAGGGCTGTCGCATGATTGCCGCCCTGCTGTTTGGCCTGTTTGCCGTCTTGATGGCCGTGGGGGTCCCCGTCGCCGTGGCTCTGGGGGGCGCAGGCACGCTGGCCATCGCCCTGGCCAACGTTGATACACACTGGTTCGGCCTGATGGCCGTGTCTCAAAGCTTTTATGCCGGCCTGGCGAAATATCCGCTGCTGGCGATCCCCATGTTCGTGCTGGTGGGCTCCATCTTTGATCGCTCGGGTGTGGCGGCAAAGCTTGTGCGCCTGGCGCAATCCATCACCGGCAACGGCCCGGGCATGCTGGCAGTGGTGACCATCACCGTGGCCATGTTTCTGGGCGGCATCTCCGGCTCCGGCCCAGCCTGCGCGGCGGCGGTGGGCGCCATCATGATCGGTGCCATGACCCGCGCCGGGTATCCGCGGGCCTATTCAGCCAGCGTGGTGGCGGCCGGTGCTGCCACCGACATCCTGATTCCGCCGTCCATCGCCATGATTGTGTATTCGATTCTGGTGCCGCAGGCCTCTGTGCCCGCCCTGTTTGCCGCCGGCATGCTGCCCGGCATGCTGGCCGGGATCGGGCTGATCATCCCGGCGGTATGGCTGGCCCGGCGCCATAAAATGGGCGCACAATCCCGCCTCGAACCACGTCCGCCGTTCTGGCGCAGCCTATTCGAGGCCATCCCTGGCCTGGCTGCGCCGGTGATTATCCTGGGCGGTATGCGCATGGGGTATTTCACCCCCACCGAGGCGGCAGTGGTCGCGGTCTTCTATGGCTTGTTGATCGGGCTTTTTGTGCACCGCACCATGGGCTGGCGCGACCTGTTCCCGATCTTTCGCGAAGCCGGCGAATTGTCGGCCGTCATCATGATGATCGTGACCTTGGCGGGGATTTTCGCCTGGTCATTATCCACGCTGTCCATTATCGATCCCATCACCAATGCCATCGTCCATTCGGGGTTGGGCCAGTATGGCGTGCTGACACTCTTGATCCTGTTGTTGATCGTGGCAGGCATGTTCCTGGACGGCATTTCGATTTTCCTGATTTTCGTGCCCCTGATCCAGCCGGTCGCCATGGCCTTCCAATGGGACATGGTGTGGCTGGGGGTGGTGCTGACCTTGATGGTGGCAGTGGGCCAGTTCACCCCGCCGGTGGCCGTCAACCTGATGGTATCCAGCAAGATCGCCGGCATTCCGATGGAAACCACCGTGCCCTGGGTATTATGGATGGTGGCGGGCATGCTCTCCACGCTGGTGCTGGTGGTGGTGTTTCCGCAGATTGCCCTGTGGCTGCCGCATTATCTGGGATATTGATCTGATTTTTTCAACCGAGGAGACTTCAACCATGCGTATCATGAAATTCATCGGGGCCGCTGCCCTGTCCGTGACAGCCTTGGCCACGGCATTTTCCGCCCAGGCAGCCGACTACAAATCCGAATACAAGCTCTCCATCGTGGTAGGCACGAACTTCCCTTGGGGCCAGGGGGCGGTGATCTGGTCCGATCTGGTGCGCGAACGCACCGATGGGCGCATCAACATCAAAGTCTATCCAGGCACCTCGCTGGTACAAGGCGACCAGACCCGCGAATTCACGGCGATCCGCCAAGGCGTGATCGATCTGGCCATCGGCTCCACGATCAACTGGTCGCCGCAGGTCAAGGAACTGAATCTGTTTTCCCTGCCCTTCCTGATGCCGGACTACCCCGCCATCGACGCCCTGACCCAAGGCAAGGTCGGTGAACAGCTATTCGACATCCTGTCCAAAAAAGGCGTGGTGCCCTTGGCCTGGGGCGAGAACGGCTACCGCCAGCTTTCAAATTCGGTGCGCGAGGTCAAAACCCCCGAGGACATCAAGGGCATGAAGCTGCGCGTGGTGGGTTCGCCGCTGTATATCGATACCTTCACGGCGCTGGGGGCCAACCCCACCCAAATGAGCTGGGCCGACGCTCAACCGGCCCTGGCCAGTGGTGCCGTGGACGGTCAGGAAAACCCCCTGTCCATCTATGCTGGCGCCAAACTCTATGACGTGGGGCAGAAATACCTCAGCCTGTGGAATTACGTGGCCGATCCGCTGGTCTTTGTGGTCAACCAGGATGTCTGGAATTCCTGGACCCCGGACGATCAGAAAATCGTGCGCGAAGCCGCCCTCGAGGCCGGCCAGAAGGAAATCGTGATTGCCCGCAAAGGCGTCACCAACACGGATGATTCCCTGCTGAAGGAAATCGAAAGCCATGGCGTCACCGTCACGGCCTTGTCACCGGAACAAATCGCTACCTTCGCCAAGGTCACCCAGCCAGTGTTCGACAAATGGGCCCAGCAAATCGGCCCTGATCTGGTCAAGCAAGCCCAGGCAGACATCGCCAAGCGATAATCAGGCTCCAATCCCATTACCTATCCAAAACGGAATCCCGCATGCCCGTCGTCAAAGTCCTTGATACACACGTCACGTATGCCGTCAACGGTCAGGGACCGGCGCTGGTGCTGGTCGCGGGGACCGGCGGCAATCTGGATAGCAACTGGGCGCACCTGGTCGACCCCCTGGCCACCCATCGCATGGTGGTGCGGCCCGATTACTCCGGCTCGGGCGAAACCACCGACCCAGCCGGGGAACTAAGCCTGGACTTGCTGGCGGCCCAGGTGCTGGCGGCAGCCCAGGCGGCAGGTGCTGACCGCTTCGATCTGGTCGGCTTTTCGCTGGGTGCCTGCGTGGCGGCGCAGCTTGCTGCCACGCATCCTGGCCGTGTTCGTTCCCTGACCCTGCTCGCGGGTTTTTCCCATGGCCAAGACCCCCCGCATGCAGATGCAATCCGAACTCTGGCTCAATCTGATCCGCAACGATCCACACGACTTCGCCCGGCTGATCCTGCTGACCGGCTTCAGCCCCGCTTTTCTTGATCGCATGGACGAGACCCAACTGACGCAATGGGCCGATGCCGTTGTCGTGTCCAACCGCTGGGAAGGCATCATCCGCCAGATCATGCTCGATATGCGCCTGGACATCCGTGCGCTGCTGCCGCGCATCACGGCGCCCACCCTGGTCATCGGCTGCGCACACGATGCCATGGTCCCCAAAGAACACGCCCGTGCCCTGACGGACGCCATCCCCGGCGCCCGCTACGCCGAACTGGACAGCGGTCACCTGGCGCCGTTCGAACAGCCCGAGGCATTCCTGGACCTGCTCACCACATTCATTGACGCCCCACAAATCTGACCCACCGTCGGCAGCTCCATGGAAATCACCTTCGACGTTGCTGCCTTACTGTTCTTCGCCTCTCTGCTTGCCGGCATCATCGATGCCATCGCGGGCGGCGGCGGGCTGATCACCATTCCGGCGCTGCTGGCGGTGGGGCTGCCGCCTGGCGCCGCAATCGCCACCAACAAAGTCGGCGGCATCGCCGGATCGGCGGCGGCCACCCTGCATTTCCTGCGCATCAGACAGCTTGACCTGGCCCGCTGCCGCTGGATGATGGTGGGGACATTTCTAGGGTCGCTCTTCGGTGGCATCGCCCTGACCCTCATCGACAGCAGCCACCTGAAGCAAATCATCCCGGTGTTGCTGATTGGCTTTGCGCTTTATTTTCTGCTCACGCCCAAGGTCGGGGCGCAAGATCACAAAGAGCGGCTGAGCGTGGTGGCCTATGCCGCCACAGTGGCTCCTCTGCTGGGGTTTTACGATGGATTTTTTGGCCCTGGCGTTGGCACGTTCCTGGCCATTTCCTGCGTCACGCTGCTAGGCATGAACCTGGTCAAGGCAACGGCGCATGCCAAATTGCTGAATCTGTGCAGCAACCTGGCCGCGCTGATTTTCTTTGCCCTGCATGGCAACATCATCTGGGCCTACGGCCTGCCCATGCTGGCAGGCCAGTGGATAGGCGGCACCATCGGTGCCCGCCTGGTTGTCAAAAAAGGCCACCAGTTGATTCGCATCCTGATGGTCGTCATGGCCACGGTGATCTCGGTGAAAATGCTGCTGGAATAAGCCGCGACTACCAGCTGTATTGGCCACCTCGGCAAGCAGGCCCAGTCAGGACGCCCGGCCCGCTTCCCGCAAGCGGTACACATCCAGACTGACATCACCCCGCTCGCAAGACACCCAGGCGCTGCCATCGGTGATATTGATGCTGAGGCTCATGTTTCGATCCGCCAGCGCCGCCAGCGTTTTAGTCGCCTCGGCATCCAGGGAAAATACCTGCAGATTATTGGCCCGGGCAACTTTATGCTGCACCCCTGCCCACCAGACATCGACCCCACGTCCATAAGCCAGCACCATCACCTGATCGGCGCGGCCACAGGCCTTCAGAAGCCGACGCTCATCGGGCAGGCCGATCTCGACCCACTGCTGCACCGCCCCGGTCAGGTCCAGGTTCCACAGCGCAGGCTCGTCGGCATCGCTTAGGCCCCGCGTAAACACCAGCCGTTCGTCGGCCTGTACCCACAGCGCATAGGCCAACAGGCGCACCATCAGGCGCTCGTCAGTCTCGGAGGGATGCCGCGCCACCGTGACGGCATGGCTGCCGTAATACCCGCGGTCGTTGTCGGCCACGTTCAATTCTGCTTTATAGATAGTGGCACGCAAGGCCATGATGATTCCCGGATTCTGCTGGGCGGCGCATGGCCGCAAACCAGCAGTCTACCGTGATCGATTTTTTACTTGAATGCCGTTTCGATAAAGCTGCGTAATTTCCGCGAATGCAGACGTTCGCTGGGCATGTCGCGCAAGCGCTCCAACGCCCGGATGCCGATGTGCAGGTGCTGGTTGACCTGAGTGCGGTAAAACGCGCTGGCCATGCCGGGCAACTTCAGTTCCCCATGCAAAGGCTTGTCCGAAACACATAGCAATGTGCCATATGGCACCCGGAACCGGAAGCCATTGGCCGCGATGGTAGCGGATTCCATGTCCAGTGCAATCGCCCTGGATTGCGACAAGCGCAGCACTGGCTCCTGTTGGTCGCGCAGTTCCCAATTGCGGTTATCGATGGTCGCTACCGTGCCGGTCCGCATGATTTTTTTCAGTTCCCAGCCCGACAGCCCGGCGACCTCGGCCACCGCGTCTTCCAAAGCGACCTGGACTTCGGCCAGCGGCGGCACCGGAACCCACAAAGGCAGGTCATCGTCCAATACATGATCCTGGCGCACATAGCCATGGGCCAGCACGTAATCGCCCAGGCGCTGGGTGGTGCGCAGGCCCGCGCAATGCCCCAGCATCAGCCAGGCCGAAGGCCGCAGCACCGCCACGTGGTCGGTGATGGTCTTGGCGTTGGATGGCCCCACCCCGATATTGATCAGGGTAATGCCGGTGTGGCTGTCGCGCTTCAGGTGGTAGGTCGGCATCTGCGGTGTAAACGCCAGATCCGGCGCCTGTTGGCCGACAGTTTCCCGGGTGACGACGTGATTGCCGGGCTCGATCAGTTCGGTGTAGCCGCCCGTCCCGGCAGCCAGGGACTCCTTGGCCCATTTGACGAATTCATCCACGTAGAACTGATAGTTGGTGAACAGCACGAAATTCTGGAAATGCGCAGGCGATGTGCTGGTGTAGTGCTGCAAGCGCTGCAGGGAATAGTCGATGCGCGGGCCAGTGAATGGCGCCAGCGGGCGGGGCTGGTTGGCGCGGCCACGCCAGGTGCCATTGACGATGGCATCGTCGGTAACGACCAGATCCGGCACATCGAAATGGTCGCGCAACGTATGGCCGGGGACCTCGGAATATTCGCCCTGAGCGTATTCGCCTTCCGGAAAGGCAAAGTGCAGCGGAATGGGCAGATCGGATTCACCGATCTCGACCGGCACCTGATGGTTGCGCAGCAACAGCCGGACTTGTTCGCGCAAATAATCGCGAAACAGGGTCGGTCGCGTGATCGTGGTCATGTAGACGCCGGGCTCGACCAGATGGCCGTAGGACAGGCGGCTGTCGATTTCCGGGTAGGTATTGATGCGGATGCGGATCGCGGGATAGCACGCGCGCACCCGCTGACCAACAACCAGATTACCGGCAATGTATTCGCGAAAAGCCTCGCGAATAAAAGTGGTATTGCGCTGATACAGCGCAATCAATTGGTCGACGGCAGCGTCAGCATTGTCAAAGCTGGCAAAGGGCACCAACGGGGGCAGGCGCGTCGGACGCGCAGTATCCATGAATTTTTCCATACCTGATTATGGCAGGACTTTGTGACGAATAGATGTCTCCCGGAAAGGCCTGCCTCCGCCACAATGGCAAAGCAACACCAAGGCGTCACCCTGACACTACGCACCCCGGAAGTCACCCCGGAAGTTGTAAAGGTGATTGCAGCCCTGAAAGCAGACGCATCCCGTCAGGAACTCCAGCTGGCTTTAGGGCTGAAAGACAGCATTTAAAACCATGCCAACATCGCTTGCCGAATTAAATCGGCAGCGCAGTAGTGTATTTAACCTGCTTCAACGCAAAGCTGGATGAAGACGTCGCCACCGCCTCGTGGATCAGAAAATGTTCCATCAGCAGGCGTTCGTAGCCGCGCATGTCTTTGACCACCACCCGCAACAGATAATCCCATTCGCCCGACATCGAATAGCATTCGATCACTTCTTCATGGCTTTCGATGAAGTGCTCGAATTCCCGACGGATGTGCCGGTTGTGTTCTTTCAGCCGGATATGGCAAAAGACGTTCAAGTCCCGCCCGACGGCACCAGGGTCCACCAGCCGGACGGCAGGCCCAAGCACCCCCATGGCCTCCATCCTGCGGATGCGCCGCCAACATGATGTCGGCGAGGCACCGACCTTTTCCGCCAGTGCGGCCTGGCCGATATCGGCCTGACGCTGCAGGATGCGCACAATGCTGCGATCGATCAGATCCAGATCAGGGTTTTCCATAAGTTTGGCCTAATGTGAAATAATTATTTCAATATTAGATCAAAACCAGTGAAAATTGGAATAATTCAACCATTTCATCGTGATAGGATTTCCATCAATAAATCTTTAATTAAAAAGGTGGAGACATGCTACAGGCGATATCCAAACACGCCCCTGACCCGTCGCCTGTGACAGCAATCGATTGGGAAAAGGTCGCCTATCTGACCCTGCTTTCACGGGAAATGGATCATCTGGAAGAAACCTCGCTGATCCCAGGCAAACAGATGTTCTATCAGTTTTCAGCCCGGGGCCACGATATGGCCCAAATCCTGCTGGGCCTGCAACTGACCGGTCAGCACGATGCCGCCAGTGGCTATTACCGCTCGCGCCCGCTGCTGCTGGCGTTGGGTGTAGACCCCGCAGATGCCTTGGGCTCGGCCATGGGCCGCGCCGGCGGATATTCCGACGGGCGCGACATCGGCGTCGTCTTCAACTATCCCAACCCTAATGGTGCCAGCGCCCTGCCCATGTCCGGCGGGGTGGGTGTCCAGTACACGCCGACAGCCGGCTGGGCACAAGCCATCCACTACTACACCGAACATCTGGGCAACATGGATTACGCCAGCGATATCGCCGTCGTATTGGGCGGCGACGGGTCCGTCGCCAGCAACGGCTTCTGGTCGGCTCTGACCATCGCCACCACACAGCAACTGCCCATGCTGTTCTATATCGAAGACAATGGCTATGGTATTTCCGTCCCATCCACCACCCAGACCCCTGGCGGCAACATCGCCGCCAACCTGGCCAGTTGGCAGGGCCTGACCCTTTACGACGGCGATGGCACCGACCCCCAAGAAGCCGCCCACCTGATTCAAACCGCTGTCCAGCACGTCCGAGAACACCGTGCGCCCGTCCTGCTGCGATTGACTGTCCCGCGTCTGCAGGGCCACAGTTTCCAAGACACGCAAAGCTACAAAGACGCCGACACCATCCAAAAAGAATGGCAGCGCGATCCCTTACCTAAGCTCAAGCATCATCTGGTGCCCAACATCCTGTCCGAATCTACCTGGCAGGCCCTGGCCGCACGGGCCAAAGAGCAGGTCGAACAGGCGCGCCAGCAGGCCGAAGCTCGCCCCTTGGCCGATCCCGAAAGCGTACTGCGCTACCGTTTCGACGAAGGAGAACTGCAACAAATGGGCGGGCAATATGCCCATGGCTATATTGCCCCGGCCAGCACCCAGCAGGCACAAACCGGGGGTCAACGCATCAATATGGTCACCGCCATCCGCAAAACACTGGATCACGAACTGGCCATCAACGATCGGGTCGTGCTGCTGGGCGAAGATATCGGCCCCAAGGGCGGGGCACACGCCGTGACGCTGGGCCTGCAGCAAAAATATGGTGCAAACCGCGTATTCGATACCTCGCTGTCCGAAGAAGGCATCATCGGCCGATCCGTCGGCATGGCATTGGCAGGCCTGGTGCCTGTGCCAGAAATCCAATTCCGCAAATACGCCGAACCGGCCACCGAGCAGTTGAACGACTGCGCCACCATCCGCTGGCGCACCAACAACCGCTGTGCGGCACCCATCGTGGTGCGCATCCCAGGCGGCTTCTTTAAATGTGGCGACCCGTCCCATAGCCAAACCAACGAAGTCGCCTTTGTGCACCAACCAGGCTGGAAAGTCGCTGTGCCATCCAACGCCGCCGATGCCGTGGGCCTGTTGCGCAGCGCCCTGCGCGGAAACGATCCCGTCATCTTTTTTGAACACCGCGCCATGCTGGATCACAGCTGGGCGCGGCGGCCCTACCCAGGCGACGACTACGCGCTGCCGTTTGGCAAGGCCCACCTATGCCGCGAAGGCGACGACATCACCATCGTGACGTGGGGGGCGATGGTGCCGCGCTGCGAAGAAGCCGCCGAAGGATATGCCGCCGATGTCCTGGACTTGCGCACCTTGATGCCTTGGGATCACGAAGCCGTGCTGGCATCGGTACGCAAAACGGGGCGTTGCCTGATTGTGCACGAAGACCTGGGCACGGCGGGTTTCGGTGCCGAAATTGCCGCCGTGGTCGCTGACGCAGCCTTTATGGCGCTGGATGCCCCCGTATCCCGGCTGACGATGCCGGATATTCCCAGCCCGCACACCCCTGCCATGCTCGATTGGGCCGTGCCTTCCGTGCAGCGCATCCGCAACAAAATGGTCGAACTGCTGAGGTTTTAAACATGAGCCATCTCATCGACATCACGGCTCCCGCCGAACAAGAAGGCACCAAGGCTACCGTGGCCCATTGGGTCAAACAGCTTGGCGACCCCGTCGAGCTGGATGAACCCCTGCTGGAATTGGAAACCGACAAGGTCTCACAGGAAGTCTTTTCGCCCGCCAAGGGCCGATTGACTGAAATCCTGCTGGCGGTGGGGGCGGATGTCCCCACCGGCGCCATCCTGGGGCGCATCGACACCGACGCCACCGACACCCAAACACCAGCACACGATACAGCCGAGGCCTCCACGGCACCCACCCTGCAGTCCTGTGCAGCGTCATCGACGGATGACAGCCCATTCAGCCCCCAGGCCTTGATGCGCCATTCGCCCGCCGTCCGGCATGCCGCCCAGGAATTCGGCATTGACCCGGCGACTGTCCATGGAACAGGACGCGGAGGCAGGGTCACCCGCGCCGACATGCAGACAGCCTACGCGCAGCAACAGGCAGGTCAATCATCACCACCCGCCCCCCATCCAAAGGCCACACCACCAGTCCCGCCGACGACAACCCCTTCGGGGACAATCGCCCGGCCGGGCAGATCACGCATCGTGCCGCACACCCCGATGCGGCAGGCCATTGCCAGGCACATGGCAACCTCCGTCGCCACTGCGCCACACGTCACCGCCGTTTTCGAAGCCGACTGGAGCCGCATCATCCGCCACCGTGAGCACCACAAGGCGGTCTTTGCGGCCAACGGCATCCATCTGTCCTATACCGCCTACCTGGTGGCCGCCAGCGTTGTCGCCATGCGCGAAGTCCCCGCCATCAACAGCCGCTGGCACAGACGACGGCCTGGAAATTTTCGACGACATCCACATCGGCATCGGCATTGCTCTGGATAACGACGGCCTGATCGTCCCTGTCATCCACCGCGCCCAAGAAGCCTCTCTGACGGGCATTGCCCGCCGCCTGCAGGACATCACGACCGGGGCACGCAAGGGCACATTAAGCCGCCAGGACGTGCAAGGCGGCACCTTCACCATTTCCAATCATGGGACATCGGGTTCTTTGTTTGCCGCCCCCATCATCATCAACCAGCCGCAATCCGCCATCCTGGGCGTGGGCAAAGTCGAAAAGCGCGTAGTCGTGCGCGAAATCGACGGGGTCGATACGATACAGATCCGCCCCATGGCATATGTCTCGCTGACCATCGACCACCGTGCGCTGGACGGCCAGCAAACCAACGCCTGGCTGACGCGCTTTGTCCAGGTGATTGAAGAATGGCCGCTTTAGGCGGGCGCTGCTTGGCAAGCAACCCTGTGTGACGTGCTTATTCCCCTTCCTCGATCACAATAGATGCGGGCCCATCGGCCAGCATTGCCGTAAAGTGGACCCATCTGTCAAGACAGATTTCATCCGGGTTTAAGCTAAATCCATTGCTTCTACTGCAGCCGAACGGCGCTGCCCCGATGCGACCGGGCTGGAAGGATTTCCGTCCCGGTCAAAGTGATTAGCAATCCTGGCGCCGCCGCCAATACCATCGGCATAGACCTCGTCAGGAGTGCGGTTTCCCAGTCCCTGATGGGGCCGCTCGCCGTTGTAGAACGCGAAGTATTCGACCAGTCCGAGCGTGAGCTCAGCCACCGTACTGTAGCCCTTCAGGTAGATGTCCTCGTGCTTGAGGCTACGCCAGAGCCGTTCCACAAAGATGTTGTCCAGCGCACGCCCACGCCCGTCCATGCTGATGGCGATCCCGGCAACTCTAAGCACGCCGGTGAAGGCCTCGCTCGTAAACTGAGAACCCTGATCGCTGTTGAAGATCTCCGGACATCCATGCTGATCCAATGCTTCCTGTAGACAGTCCACGCAGAACGCCGTGTCCATGCTGTTGGAGATGCGCCAGGCCAGTACCCGTCGAGAGTACCAGTCGATGACAGCCACCAGGTAGACAAACCCACGCGCCAGCCGGATATAGGTGATATCAGTGCTCCAGACCTGATTGGGCCGCACGATCTGCAAACCTCGCAGCAGGTACGGATAGATCTTGTGCTGGGGGTGTGGATGACTGGTTGCCGGACCCGGCGCCATACCTGCCAGGCCCATGACGCGCATCAGACGCTGCACCCGTTTGCGGTTCACTTCGTGGCCCCCACGCTGCAGAAATACCACCATGCGGCGGCTGCCGTAGAACGGGTGGCGGGTGTACTCCTCGTCGATCAGCCGCATGTACAGCAAGTCTTCATCACTGGCCAGATTGGCGGGCCTGCGGCCATAGAAAGTTGCCCGGGGCACCTGCGCGAGCTCGCACTGGCGAGTAATCGGCAGGGACGTGTCCTGCATGACCCAGTTCATCCGTACGTCTGCGTTCATAGTCCGGACTTTTTTTTTGAGCCAATCCAATTCCATCTTCAGGCGCCCGATCTCGCTGTACAAGCGGTCCTCGTCGGCGTGCTCTGCAGGCTTTGGGCCACGCTTGCTGGCAAACAGCGTGGCTGCCTGTTCCTGGATTGCCTTCTTCCACTGGCTGACCACCACGGGATGCACACCGTACTGTTGTCCTATTTCGTTGAGCGTCTTCTCCCCGCGGATCGCTTCCATGCCCACCTTCGCCTTGAATTCTGCGCTGTGAACCTTGCGTTTCTTAACCTCTGTCACGCTGCTTTCCTCCTCGGATTACAGCTTAAACCGCTGTCTCGATTCCGGGGTCCACTTTACCGAACCGGTGTTCCAGCGCCGCCAACATTACATTGCGCACCACGTCGCCACTATGGCCGACGGTGGTCGCCGACCAGCTCATGGCTGCGCAGTCGCAGCAGTCCAAGACGATGGCCATCCCAACGGGCATAATACATAGCAATCCACCTCGCGTATTACCTTTTGACCTATAGCCAACGTACGTCCTTTCCCTATGCCCGAGCACTCAACCTCATGAGCCACGAGGCTTATACCCTTTATCAGCCCTGGGAACTGGCGGAGGGCAACAAGCGACTGCTCAAGCAGATATTGGATGCGTTCTTGCAGCGTTACCAGTTCGAGCTGCTCGAAATTTTTCCTCAACCTGCCGCCAAGAAAGGAGCTCCTGCGCCATGAATGAGTTGATTCTCTACACCACCGAAGACGGGCGTAGCCAGATCCAACTGCGGGCAAAGAACCAAACCGTCTGGCTGACGCAGCGGCAAATGTCCCAGCTCTTTGACGTCAGCACGGACAATGTGAGTCTGCACCTGAAGAACCTCTTCGAGGATGGCGAACTGAGCAGGGAAACAACTACCGAGGAATCCTCGGTAGTTCAAATCGAGGGGGAACGCGAGGTGCAGCGCCCCGTCATGCTTTACAGCCTCGACGCCATCCTGGCTGTAGGCTATCGTGTGCGATCACCACGCGGCATACAGTTCCGTCTCTGGGCTTCCACCGTTCTGAAAGAGTACCTGACCAAGGGCTTCGTGATGGACGACGAGCGGCTGAAAAACCCAGACGGCCGCCCGGATTACTTCGACGAGATGCTGGCCCGTATCCGGGACATCCGGGCCTCCGAGAAGCGGTTCTACCAAAAGGTGCGTGACCTCTTTGCGCTCTCTAGCGACTACGACAAGACAGACAAGGCTACGCAGGTTTTCTTTGCCACGGTGCAGAATCAACTGATCTTTGCCGTAACGCAAAAGACCGCCGCTGAACTCATCACCGCCCGGGCAAACCCGACTGATCCACATTTTGGCCTGCTCGCCTGGAAGGGCGACAAGGTGCGCAAGGCAGACATTGTGGTGGCGAAGAACTACTTGACCGAAGACGAGGTCGACACGCTGAACCGGCTAGTGGTCATCTTTCTGGAAACCGCCGAACTGCGAGCCAAAAGCAAGCGGGAGACACGCATGGCCTTCTGGAAGCAGAATGTGGACCAAATCACCACGTCCAACGGCTTCCCTCTGCTCACGCACGCCGGAACCATCCGTCATGAGCAGATGCAAGCGCGCACGAGCGAGCTTTACCTCCAATTCGACCAGGACCGCAAACGGGCGGAAGCCATCGCAGCCGACCGGCAGGACGAGGCCGACCTCCAAGCGCTGGAAACCAAAATCAAACGACGCTCCAAGAAATGACCGAAATCAAGCAAAAACAACAGGACAACACCCTCTGGAGCATCGCCGACCAACTACGCGGGGCGATGGGCGCGGACGACTTCTGCGACTATATGCTGTCCTTCCTGTTCCTGCGCTATCTCTCCGATAACTACGAGACGGCAGCGAAGAAGGAACTGGAGCCGGGCTACCCCGATGTGGACGATAATACTCGCAGGGTACCGTTGGCGCTTCGGGTGAATATCTCATTGAGAACCTTCTCTATGCTCCGGGTTCGAGCGCCAGACTCTAACATCGGTAGATGCTCCAACTATTCTGACAGGCGGGGAAGGGTGGCGGCCAGGAATGATGTGGCATCAAGGTTTCAACCCTATATATTTAGATCGATTCGTTATCAAATTTAATACTTTGAAGGGCATAATAGATAAGCACTTCCAAAGCTCATGAGAGACGTGGTTTGAATAAAAAGCGTGATGTTGTTATAACAGTCGATAAAATCCACCTCCATAGAATTTTGGTTGGTGAGAAAAAAAATCGAATTAAGAAAACGCTGGACCTCTACACCCATCCAAGATATATGGTTTTGCGAAAAGGGTTCTGGTGGCCGCATTGTGGGGAAGTCAACTGTGGGCAAGACAGAATATTTAGATGTGAATTATGGATGGAGAAAATTCTGTGAGCAAGCAGGCATTTCTCAAAACACATATCTTCAATATATCAGTGGGAGAGATAAAATCTACTATATATGCCTAGAAAACATTAGGCGCGTAGAGGGCATAACCATTGAGGATTTAGGTATTGGCAGTGCCCCACAGAATTTCACATTTACAAGAATATGATGTATCCATTCTCTGGGATCATCGTTAGGTTTGAAGATGCTCAGCCCAATACAACCGATTCCAAGGACCATCATCCAAAGGCGGACTTGCATGTCAACCTCTGGGACTTGAGGGGGGGCCATTATCTTGACCTTGGCATGATGATTCATAATATTCAACGCGTTGGGAAGGTCGTGATCGATCTTCCTTGGACATTGCGACATGGAAGTGTCATTGACCTTGGGGGCAAACTTGACAACGAGAAGTTGCTAACGGCGGTCTTTAATGAGTCAGTATCATATAGGAGTGCTTCCAGCGAAAATATCGCACATGTGACTTTAGGGTCTGGGGAATCAGAGACTAAATTTACTTTATTACGTCTGAGTGCTAATGGAATTGAGTTAGAGGAGATCGTAGCCGGTGATTACTCTCTTACGCGAGTAAATATCTCTATTCCAAAGGAAGTAAAGTCAACCTCAGAGACTGAAATCATGGACAGAGCTTACATGCGCCTACGTTTTCGCGATGTTCCTCGTGCAGTTTTCATTACTGAGTTCCACCCTAAAGATCGGAATCTTCTGAGCTCCAGTTCAATAACACATTTATTAGATCTGCGCGTGAATGTAAGAAGAGGAGTGCCTGACGAAATTCTCTTACATGACCCTACTCTGAAGTTCCCAAAAATCTCTAAAATCCATGTTTTTGTTATTGTTTCTCGGGATACCGAGCTTCCTTTTCACAGCGAGAACTATAAAGGGTGTCGTTCGCTTGAGGACGAAGCGATTTGGAATTACTACTTGGGTTTACCGGGAGTAAGCAATCGACAGGATGAGACCATCAAAGGGTATTTGGGTTATCAATGGAGTGCGTCTGGAAAAAATGAAAATCAATCAGTCAAAGATTTGGTCGCATTAGGTCGTTTTGTGAGAACAGCCTCGTCCACCATGAAGTCTTATAAGTTCGTGGCCCTGATGCTTTGGTTGGGAGCTTTTGGTAGCGCCATCTGGAGCGTAATACATTCGGGTTTTATTGCTACACGGGGTAGCAATTTACATTTCATTGAGAGCGTATACGCCGAGATACTGTCATACCCGTGGATGTTGTGGATGATATTTTTGTCAGTGCCAGTGCTGATCATCCATGTTGATGCTCAATCCGCACGAAACCTATTAACCTGGGCGAAGCAAAACGCGAGAAGGCTGAAAAACAATCTCGACCGCTGGTGGGGCCAATTTTGAGAGTGTGCCCTGATAGTGTGGGATGTGAAGCTCCCTTTCATGCCGGTTGTCGGATAGCACACCATTAAAAACATACTCAGTATGACCAGGTCGGTAGAGGCCTGTCAATTCTTGTTCTAACCGAAAGCCAAAATAGTGGCATACGCGCACGAATGATGGAAAACGCGTATCTGAAATGCTAAGCAGTGGCTTGTCGTTATTCAGCAGTTCAAAGGACCTCTCGAAGAGCCGTATACCCAAACCGGTTGAATGGAAATCTTCCATCACCCGCAGGCAGCATAGCTTTTGCTCCTCGTCAGTTTCTTTTAGAACCACTAGTCCTGCGATCTTACCGCTCCTATATTCGACCAAGAGAGTTCTCTCACCAATGCGTATTCCGGGAATAACTTTCTGCTCGAACCATTGGTGGAAATCCGGATATTGATCGGCTAGATCGGAGATACACCCCCAGACATCTTGAATTACACCACGCGTAACCTCGGAGCGTGTCGCCCAAGAAGCTTTGTCAAGTACCAGCGTCCGCATCGTTTTCTCTCCAATCAACCAGCGAGTTTATCAAAAATGACTGAATAACGCATTAACTTGACTAAGTCAACTTTCAGTGGTATGCCATCTTCCTACGCCTGCTGCTTGATGTTTGGCTGTTCATAGTAGTATAGCCCGTAAGCACAGGGGAAATACACAGTGACGAACCGCCACGCGAACGGCCGTTCGTCATTTAGCCAGCAGTTTCTGGTGCTCATAGATGGGGCAGCAGCTCCTCGATCCGGCCGTTCGAATGCGTCGGCAAGCGCGTGATTACATCCTTCAGATAGGCATACACGGATCATGCCCGTTCATCTTCGCTGGCTGGATCAGGCTCATAATGGCTGCTGCGCGCCGAACCACCCGCAAGGACTCCACGAACAGAAGCGCTCGATGCACATCTGTTTGCAAACCTGCAACAGGCACAAACCATTACCTGCCAGTGATTGATCGATTACAACGAATACCGCCCGCATGCATCGCTGGGCAACATCCTGCCGGTGTAGTTTATGCCTCGGCTAACCACAGTTCCGAATCTGTACTAGATAATGTCTACTCGACGGAGGTGTTTATGGCTCGAAATAAGTGGATATTGGCTTGTGCTGATCGACCTAAGCAACCCGCCGATGCACTTCCCGCCCCGCTGCATAAGTCGCGGCAACCGCCCGATCATCGCCCAGCATCGCCAAGGCAAACAACAGCTCTTCCAGGGATTCCGCACGCGCAGTGCGACGCTCCAGCAGCGGGGTGGACTTGGGATCCAGTACGACAAAGTCGGCCTCCGCGCCGGCTTCCAGGGTGCCGATCTGGCCGGTCAGGCCCAGGTGCTTGGCTGCCCCCTGGGTGGCCTGCCAGAACATGCGCCGGGCGGTCAGGTGGTGGCCGGACAGGCGGGCGACCTTATGGGCTTCGTTCATGGTCTGCAGCATGGAAAACGACGAGCCCGCCCCCACATCGGTGGCTAAGGTCACCGGCATATTGAAATCACTGGCCGAAGCAAAGTCGAACAGGCCGCTGCCCAGAAACTGGTTCGACGTGGGGCAATGTGCGGCTACTGCCCCGGCATCGCGCATACGGCGGCGATCATCATCGTCCAGCCACACGCAATGGCCGTACACCGACCGCGGACGCAGCAGGCCATAGTCATCATAAATATCCAGATAGCTGCGATGGCCGGGGAACAGGCTCATCACCCATTTGACCTCGTCCTGATTTTCGGACACATGCGACTGGATGAATACGTCCTGATAGCGCTGGGCCAGCTCGCCGCAACGGCCTAGCTGTTCCGGGGTGGAAGTCGGTGCAAAGCGCGGCGTCAGGGCATACAGTTGACGGCCCGTGCCATGCCAGCGCTGCAGCAGCATTTCGCTGTCGCGAGCGCCGGTTTCGGCGGTGTCGCGCAGATATTCCGGGCAGTTGCGGTCCATCATGACCTTGCCCGCCACCATCCGCAGATTGCGGGCGTGGCTTTCTTCGAAGAAAGCCTGGGCCGAGCCTGGGTGCACGGTGCAATACACCAGCGCGGTCGTGGTGCCGCAGCGCAGCAATTCATCCAGGAAGAACTTGGCGACCTCCTGGGCGTACTCCGGGTTTTCAAAACGCCGCTCGGTGGGAAAAGTATAGGTTTCCAGCCAGGGCAGCAGGCCGGGGGCCGGCGAGGCAATCATGTCCGTCTGCGGATAGTGAATGTGCGTATCGATGAAGCCCGGTGTGATCAGACGCCCGCGCCAGTCGTGCACCGCCATGCCGGGTGGCAGATCCCGCACCAGCTGATCGTATTCGCCGCATTGTTCGATGCGGCCATCGCGCACCACCAGCAGACCATCGCGAATCCATTCACAGGCCTCGTCCTCGGCCTTGGGGGTGTCGCGGAAATACAGCAATTGGGCACGGTAAGCCTGAACGTCAGGCACAGCGGGGGTGTTTGACGACGAGGTCATGGGTGTCTCCTTCGGGGATATTTTTGATGGCTGGCTGTGCGCCAGCACGAATTCGGGATATTTAAAGAGTGGCGGTAGCGGCTTCATCCTGCATGGCGGCCAGCCGATGCATCATCTGCGTGCGCAGGCGCATCAGTTGCGCCGCCACCGAAACGGCAATCACGGCAGGCTGCTTGCCCTCGATGCCGGGCTCGCCAATCGGGCAGGTAATGCGGGCATAGCGATCCGGTGCAATGCCTCGCGCCGCAAAGCGCTGCTTGAACTTATGCCATTTGGTGGCCGATCCGATCAGGCCCAGATAGGCCACATCGTCGCGCTTCATCACCTGTTCGCACAAATGCTGATCCAGCGCATGATCGTGTGTCATCACCAGATAACAGCTATCGGGCGCAGCCTGATCGATCACGGCCTCGGGGGTATCCGTGGCCTCGATGGTGACATTGGGCGCAACCTGATCCGGGAATAAATCATCGCGGGCGTCCACCCACGTGACCCGGCACGGCAAGGTCCCCAGGATATTCACCAGCGCATGCCCCACGTGCCCAGCCCCGAACACCACGACATGCAAAGCGTCCGGCACCAGCGGCTCGGTCAAGACCGGACAGCCGCGCGCATCGGCCATGTCCAGCAGGCGGCTGGCCTGAAAACGATCGCGGGGATGCGAGGCAGACGTGCTGTCCTGCAGATGCACCCAGGACGCCAGCTCAGGGCCACCGACGCCGACTTCGCGCTCGAAGGCTTCCTGTTGGCACAGGCGCTGGCGCGCCTGCATCAGCCAGGCCCGGTCGCTCTCGCGCAGGTGTTCGAACATCAGCGTCACCAGCCCGCCACAACACTGCCCCAGCGAAGCCGCCAGCGGGATGTCCCGCACCCAGCGGTCCGCGTGCCCGGCATCCTGCAACTGGGCACGCGCCAGGTGCGTGGCCTGCCATTCCAGCTGTCCACCCCCAATGGTCAACCATTGGTGGCCTGCTGAAACCAGCATCTTGGCACCGGCCTCACGCGGGGCGGACCCCCGTATCGAGGCCACGCTGATCAACACGACAGGCTGTTGGCGCTCCAGGCACCAAAGCGCCTGATCGATCCAGGCTGTGCTCATATGGCCTCCTTAGACAAGGCTGTGACGGCGCAGTCCTTCGGCGGCCTTCAGAATCGCCTCGGGGGTAGCGGGCGCATCCAGGTCGGGGGATTGCTTCCCATCCCCCAGCGACGCCAGCGCATCGGCAATGGCATTGAAGGCGCTGACCCCATGCACCAGCGGAGGTTCGCCCACCGCCTTGGAGTGGTGGACGGAATCCACATGATTGCGGGTCTTGAACAGCTGCACCCGGAAGTCGCGCGGGCAATCGCTGATGGCCGGGATCTTGTAGGTGGACGGCGCGTGCGTGGTCAGGCGACCGTCCGACTCACGCCAGACCAGTTCCTCGGTGGTCAGCCAGCCCATGCCCTGGATATAGCCGCCTTCGATCTGGCCAATATCAATGGCCGGATTGATGGACGCACCGGCATCGTGCAGGATATCGGCGCGCAGCAGCCGCCATTCGCCGGTCAGGGTATCGACCACGACCTCGGAGACCGCCGCCCCAAACGCATAGTAGAAGAACGGATTGCCCCGGCTGGTGGCCTTGTCCCAGCTGATCTCGGGGGTTTTGTAAAACCCATCGGACCACAGCTGCACGCGATCCCAATAGGCTTCCTCGACCAGTTGGGCAAAGGGCAGGGTCTTGCCATTGACGCTGACCTGCCGCCAGGCAAAGGTGACATCATCGGCCTTGCCGCCATATTTGCGGGCCGCAAAGTCGGCCAGCCGCGCGCGCAGCGTCAGGGCGGCGTCCTCGGCAGCCTTGCCGTTCAGGTCGGACCCGGTGGATGCCGCCGTGGCGGACGTATTGACCACCTTATAGGTGTCGGTGGCGGTGACCCGCACACATTCCAGATCCAGCCCCAGGGTATTAGCCACGATCTGCGCGACCTTGGTATTCAGGCCCTGGCCCATTTCGATGCCGCCATGATTCAGCAGCACCGAGCCATCGCGATAAATGTGCACCAGTGCGCCAGCCTGGTTGAAGGCGGGCACATTGAAGGAGATGCCGAACTTGACGGCACTGATGGACAGGCCTTTTTTCAGGATCGGACTGTGGGCGTTGAAATCCTTGACCGCCTGACGCCGGGCGCGGTAATCAGAGCTGGCTTCGAGTTCGCTGATCAGCGGGTGCAGGATATTGCCCGCCACGACCTCGCCATACGGCGTGGTGTTGCGGGTATCCGTGCCATATAGGTTCAGATAGCGGATATCCAGCGGGTCTTTGCCCAGTGCTCGGGCCACACGGTCCAGCAGCATTTCGGTGACCAGCGCCCCCTGCGGCGCGCCGAATCCGCGAAACGCCGTGGCCGACTGGGTATTGAGCTTGCCGCACATGGTGTGGATATCGGCAGCCGGGATGTAATAGGCATTGTCAAAGTGCGCCAGGGCGCGGCTGGCCACGGCCTCGGACAGATCCGCCGAAAACCCTGAATGCAGGGTCATGTCCAGCTTCACACCCAGGATGCGGCCATCCTGGTCAAAGCCCACGTCGTATTCATAATAGAAACCGTGGCGCTTGCCGGTGATCGTCATGTCGTCATCGCGGTCGATACGCAGCTTGACAGGACGCTGCAACAGATGCGCGCATACCGATGCCACGCAGGCGAACACTGCGGACTGGGATTCTTTACCGCCGAACCCGCCGCCCAGGCGGCGACATTCGATCTCGACCTGGTGGCGCGCCCAACCCAGGGCATGTGACACGGCATGCTGCATTTCAGTGGGGTGCTGGGTAGAGCACAGCACCAGCATGCCGTCTTTTTCGCGCGGAATGGCGTAGGAAATCTGGCCTTCCAGGTAGAACTGTTCTTGGCCTCCGCAGGAGAATTCGCCGGTCAGACGCACCGGGGCATGATCCAGGGCTGCTTGTACATCGCCCTGAATCAGACGCAACTCATCCGTCGTCCCGAGGCCGGCATCCTTGGCCTGTTTCGGCGTCAGGATGAACGGCAGTTCTGCGTAGCTGATCTTGCCCAGGCGGGCGGCGCGGCGGGCCTGCTCTACGGTCTTGGCCACCACCACAAACATGGGCTGACCCACATATTGCACCAGGACATCGGCCAAAATGGGCTCGTCGGCAATCACCGGGCCGCAGTCGTTGACCCCCGGGATATCCTGGGCGGTATAGACCGCCAGCACGCCCGGGGCTTGGCGCACGGCATCCAGGTCCATGGCGGTGATCCGCGCATGGGGTTTTTCGGACAAGCCCAGCGCGGCATATACGGTATTGCGCAGTTCGGGGATATCGTCGGTATAGACGGCTTCGCCGCTGACATGCAGCAGGGCGGATTCGTGCGGGCTGGAAGCCCCGGCGGCGGGTTCGCCCACCACAGGATGGGGGATGCTGTCGTTGCTGACCGCCAGACGGTCGAGTTCAACGGGGATATTGACGCGCATGTTCATGATGGCCTCCTCAAGCAAGCTCGGCCAGATTGGCCGTATTCACCTGATGCGTCGCCAACGGCGCCCCAGGGGCGGTTTCAAGATAAAAGCGATACAGCAGATTTTGTGATGCCAGCTGTCGGTAATCACTGCTGGCCCGCATATCGGTCAGGGGTTTGAAGTCCTGGGCCATGGCCGTCATGGCCACCCGCACATGGGTCTCGTCCCAAGGCTGGTCTTGCAGGGCGGCCTCGACCGCCCGTGCCCGGCTGGGCGTAGCCGCCACCCCACCATAGCCTGTGCGCAGGCTGCGCACCACGCCCTGGTCATCCAGCTGCACCGCAAAGGCCGCGCACACGGCAGAAATATCCTGATCGAAGCGTTTGGACAGCTTATAGGTGCGGAATTGGCGGCCTTCGACATGGACCGGCACCCGCATGCCCTGGACGAACTCGCCGGGTTCCGCAGCGGTTTTCTGGTAGGCCAGATAGAAGTCTTCCAGCGGCATTTCACGCACGCGGTCGCCCCGGCGCAAAATGATCCGGGTGCCCAGCGCAATCAGGGCCGGCATGGAATCGCCAATCGGCGAGCCATTGGCCACATTGCCGCCCAAGGTGCCGGCATTGCGGATCGGGAAGGACGCAAAACGCTGGCGCAATTCGGCGAGTTCGGGCAGATGCACCACCAACGCATCGAAAGCATCATTCAGCAAAGCACCGGCGCCGATGATCAGGTCGTCGCCTTCTTGGTGAATATCGCGCAATTCCTGTACCTGGCCGATGTAGATCAGGTGCGGCAGATCGCGGTGTTGTTTCGTGACCCACAGGCCCACGTCCGTGCTGCCTGCCAGAATGCGGGCATCCGGGTAGTCCAAGCGCAATTGCGCCAGCTGGGCCAGGGTGCGCGGCGCATGAAAAGTATGGCCGTCGAACGTATAGGAAAAAACCTCGTCGCGCTGCAAAGCAGACAGGATTTTTGCCAAAGCGGCGCGGTCGAAATCCACGACGGGGTAGTCGAACATCTCGGTGGCGGCACGCACAATGGGCTGATAGCCCGTGCAACGGCATAGATTGCCGGACAGGACATCATCGATCTGGGTGCGGTCCGGTGCCGGGCCTTGGGGGCCCTGGGCCAGGTACATGCCCCACATCGACATCACAAACCCCGGCGTGCAAAACCCGCACTGCGAACCGTGACAATCCACCATGGCCTGCTGCACAGGGTGCAACGCGCCATCGGGTTGGCGCAAATCCTCGACTGTATACAGGGCCTTGCCATCCAGCGTGGGCAGAAACTGTATGCAGGAATTGACGGCACGCATGGTCACGCCGCCATGACCGTCGGGTTCGGCCACCATCACGGTGCAGGCCCCACAGTCGCCCTCGGCACAGCCTTCCTTGGTGCCCATGCAGCTTAAGTCTTCACGCAGGTACTGCAACACGGTGCGCGTGGTAGGCTGATCAGTGACTTCGTGGACCTGTCCACGATAGTGAAAGCGAATGGCAGTTGTCTCCATGGGGTTACCTTTTATTGTGGGGCCGTTAATGGGATCAAGATAGCATCAAGCAGTCGGCCTGAGTATTTGCCATTGATGATGGCGGGTATCAGGGTCTCTGATCATGGACGCCAGCCGTCCACACAGGAATAATGCAGACATGAGCAAAACCCGCGAATCCATAGACACCCACCTGCTGCGCATCCTGCAAATCCTGCTGACCGAGCAAAGCGTCTCGCGCGCGGCGATCAAGCTGGGCCTGTCGCAGCCGGCCATCAGTAATTCTCTGCGCCGTCTGCGCGATATCACCGGCGACCCGATCCTGGTGCGCAGCAAAACCGGCATGGTACCCACCGAGCGCGGCCTGGACCTGCTGGCCCACGCCAACAACGCCCTGTCGGCCATTGCGCAGATCACTGATCCACCGGGGGCGTTCGACCCGGCCACCACCACCCGTGAATTCCACCTGGGGGCGCCCGATTACCTGGACGCGATGTTTCTGCCCAATATCGCCGAAATCCTGCGTCGCGAAGCCCCCCATGCAAAGTTCATCGTACACCCGATCAACTCGGATTACGACTACGCCAGCGGCCTGGAAGACGGTGGTCTGGATGTGGTCATCGGCAACTGGCTGGAACCCCCACCCCAGATGCACATGGCGCGGCTGTTCGACGACGAAGTCGTCTGCATGGTGGGTAGCCAGAACCCCTTCGCCCGGCGCGACCTGAGCCTGAAGCAATACCTGGAATTGCCCCACCTGGCCCCGTTTCCCTACGTGTCAGAACGCCAAAGCTTCATCGATGGCTATCTGGCATCCCAGGGCCTGCGGCGCAACATCCAGATGACCATCCCGTATTTCGGCCAGGTGGCCGGGATGCTGCTGCGCACCGATCTGATCTTCACCACCGGGCGGCAGTTTGCCCAGCATTACGCCCGCTATCTGCCCATCACCATCCTGCCCTCGCCCTTTGAATTCCCGCCCATGCGTTTTTATCTGCTATGGCACCGCCGCTGTCACGGGGCCCCCGAGGTCATCTGGCTGCGTCAATGCATCGTGCGCGTGGCCGCCATGCTGCAGGCCAGTTTGGGTAATTCTCTGACCAAGCCCTAAGGATCGCGCGTACGCGAGAACATCAGTCGGGCTTGATAATTATCATCACCCGGCACGGCGCACAGCGCAAAACCTTGTCCCTAGAATAATTTAAGCCGATCAATTCCTGATCGTGCATCGACATCATAAAGATCGGCCCACGAGCCGGTTATCTTCTGGAGACAAGGCTCATGAGCGAGCAGGAAACCGTATTGCCTGCGGGGTTCGACCCCATTGCATCCCCAATACATGCCCCCACCCCCACCGGCTGGCTGGAACAGCGCTTTCAGTTGCATGCCCGTGGCACCAACGTACGCCAGGAAACCCTGGCCGGCCTGACCACCTTCCTGGCCATGGTCTATTCCGTGTTTGTCGTGCCCGCCATGCTGGGCAAGGCCGGATTCGATACCTCGTCCGTGTTCATTGCGGTCTGCCTGACCAGCGCCTTCGGCTCTCTGCTGATGGGGCTGTGGGCCAATCTTCCGATTGCCGTCGGCTGCGCGATTTCTCTGACTGCCTTTACGGCCTTTGACCTGGTGCTGGGTCAGGGCCTGTCCCCCGCCGTGGCCCTGGGCGCCATTTTCCTGATGGGGATTATTTTCACGGGGATTTCGGTCACCGGCATCCGGACCTGGATACTGCGCAACCTGCCCATCGGCATCGCGCACGGCACCGGCATCGGCATCGGCCTGTTCCTGCTGCTGATTGCCGCAAACGAAGTCGGCCTGGTCACGAAAAACCCCGGTCCCGGCCTGCCCGTGTCCCTGGGCACCATCACCGCCATGCCGGCAATCCTGTCCGTCGTGGGCCTGGCCGCAATCTTCGGCCTGGAACGTCGCCGCGTGCCGGGCGGCATCCTGGTGGTCATCCTGGCCCTGTCGGTGGTCGGCCTGATCTGGGACCCCGCCGTGGTCTTCAACGGCCTGTTCGCCCTGCCGTCCTTCAGCGGCGAAACCTCGCTGATCGGCGCCATGGATGTGGGCGGGGCGCTGAACGCCCTGGTCATCCCCAGCGTGCTTGCCCTGGTCATGACGGCGGTGTTCGACGCCACCGGCACCATCCGCGCCGTGGCCGGCCAGGCCGGGCAACTGGATGATAACGGCCAGATCATCAATGGCGGGCGCGCCCTGACGGCGGACTCGGTCAGCTCCATCGTGTCGGCCGGCCTGGGTGGCGCACCTGCAGCTGCGTATATCGAATCCGCAGCCGGCACCGCCGCCGGCGGTAAAACCGGCCTGACCGCCACCATCGTGGGATTGGGCTTTCTGGCGCTGATTTTCCTGTCGCCCCTGGCTGGCCTGGTGCCTGCCTACGCCACGGCACCTGCCCTGATGTACGTCGGCCTGCTGATGCTGGGCGGCGTGCGCCACCTGCGCATGGACGACACCGTGGATACCATGGCCGGCATGGTTTGCGCCGTCTTCATCGTGCTGACCTGCAACATCGTCACCGGCATCATGCTGGGCTTCACCACCCTGGTGATTGGCCGGATATTCGCTGGCGAATGGCGCAAGCTGAACGTCGGCACCGTGGCGATTGCCATTGCGCTGGGTGTGTTCTATCTGGGCGGCTGGGCCATCTAAACCCGGTCAGGCCGGGGCCTGCATGGCCCGGCCGCAATCCCCCAGCAGGTGTCTTAACCACTGATGAGAAGACGCATGATGATTGCGAGGATGCCACAGCTGGTAAAACCGCATCGGCGGAAAATCGATCGGCGAATCGACAATCGCCAAGGGCAGCAGGCCTGCGTAATAGCGCGCAAAATGCCGGGTCGTGGTGAAAACCAGATCGGTGCCCGGCAACAGATACGGCGCCAGCATGAAGGACTGCGCCTCGACGCATTCTTCGCGCTGAATCCGCAGGGACGTCAGTTCGGTGTCAATCATGCCGCGCTGCGTCATGGAGTACGGCGTCGGCACCACATGCTGCAAGCGCCGAAAATCATCCACCGTCAGTCGCCGCGAAGCCAAGGGATGATCCACCGACATCAGGCAGACAATCGGATCTTCCAGCAAGACCGACAGATGCATGCGGTCGGGCGGCTCGGGCCAGTTGCCGATCACCACATCCAGATTGCCCTCGGCCAGCGATTGCTCAAAATCGAAATCGGGGCCCAGCGCATGCAGCACCAGCCGCGCATGCGGGGCCTCGCGCCGGAACCGCGCCACCACAGATGCCGCAAAGGCCGGCGCCAGGTAATCCGGCGAACCGATGCGAAACACCTGGCGGCTGCTATCGGGCGCAAAACCTTCATCGGCTTCCAGCATCAAATCGATCGATTCCAGGGCGGCCTTGGCGTGTTCCAGAATTGCCTGGGCCCGATCCGTCGGCACCATGCCGCCTTTTTCGCGTACCAGCAGCGGGTCCTGGAATATCAGGCGCAGGTTTTTCAAGGCCACGCTGATGGCAGGCTGTGACTGATTGAGCTTGAGCGCAGTGCGCGAAACACTGCGTTCGGCCATCAAGATACAAAACACTTTCAGCAAATAAGTGTCCAATGCGGCGGTGCTGCGTCGTGTGGCCATGATGATGGGCTCCTTCAGGCATGAATGCGCCCAAGCTTATACCACTTATACGTTGTTGCACCCTTCTTTTGACCTCGGATACCCCGTAGACTTTCCCTCATGATGCACTCAATGACTTTTGCCATGACCCTGAACGAACTTTCCTCCCTGTCCCAGTCCGATTTCTCCCGCACGCTCGGGGATATCTTCGAACACTCGCCCTGGATTCCAGAACGCGCCTGGGCTGCCCGGCCTTTTGCCGACGTAGACGCTCTACACCAAGCCATGGTGCAGGTGGTGCAACAAGCATCCCTGGACGAACAACTGGCCCTGATTACGGCCCACCCGGAACTCGCCGGCAAGGAAGCCGCCGCAGGCACCCTGACCCAGGCATCCACCGGCGAGCAACGCGGCGCGGGGCTGGATCAATGCAGCGCCGACGAGCTTGAACGCCTGCGCAGCCTGAATGCCCGCTACCAGCAAGGCTTTGGTTTTCCCTTTGTGATTGCCGTCAAGGGCCGCAACCGCTACCAGATCATGGACGCCATCGAAGATCGGCTGCAAAATGACCGGGATACCGAACTGGCCACCTGCCTGGATCAAATCGCCCAGATCGCGCGGTTTCGCCTGGACGCCCAGTTTGCTTAAACCTTAAAGGACCACCATGACTTCCGGCAATCTCATCCAGCTCACCATCGAACCCTTGTCGCGCGAAGCCTTTGCGCCTTTCGGCGACGTGATCCAGGCCGATGACGCAGCCAAGCACTTCACCATCAACGAAGGCAACACCGAGCGCTATCACGATCTGGCCGATATCGACCCAGGCGCCGATGGCCGTGCGATTGTCTCGATCTTCCGGGGCAAGCCGCGCACCCTGCCCTTTACCGTGACCATGATGGAACGCCACCCAAAGGCCAGCCAGGCCTTTATCCCCGTGTCCGGACGCCCCTATCTGGTGGTAGTGGCCAAGGCCGACACCACCCCCACGGTCGGCGATCTACGCGTATTTCTGTGCCAGGGCGACCAGGGGGTCAACTATGCCCGCGGGGTCTGGCATCACCCATTATTGGGCCTGGATGCCGTCTCGGACTTCCTGATCATTGACCGCGCAGGCCCCGGCGACAACTGCGACATCGTGCAAATGGAAGCCGCCAGCGTCATTCCGGCGCTGGCCTGATCACCGCCTTAAGCTGATCACCACCAACGCCACGGCAATCAACAGCATCCCGGCCAGTTCCAGAACACCGGGCTGTTCACCCAATTGCAGCCAGCCGGCCAGCACCCCGACCACAGGCACCCCCAGGGACGACATGCCGGCCACCCCGGCAGTCAGGTGCTGCAGGGCAAACAGCCATAAAAACCAGGCCAGCGCCGTGGCGATCACGGCGTTGTAAAACAAGGCCCCATAGAAATAGGGCGTCGGGTCGATGGGCTTTTCGGGGACCACCCAGGCCGCCAGGCACAGAAATAAGGCCCCAAGCAGCATCTGCCAGGCCGTCAGCGGCAGGGCATCCATGGGATAGTCGCGCTTGATCCATTTGGCTACCACCGTGGCCAGCGCCCAGCACAGGCCCGCCCCCACCGCCAACAGTTCGCTGGAAAAATCCTCATGTCGGCCCCAGGGTTCCAGGATCAGCGTCAGCCCGCCGGCGGCCAGCAACAGCGCCAGCCACTGCCAGCCCCGGATGCGCTCGCCAAAGGCGAACCAGGCCATGGGAATCACCCAAAAGGGCATGGTATAGACCAGGATGGATGTCTTGCCCGCCCCGCCGTTCAGCAGGGCCAGCTGAATCAGGGCCGAAAACACCCCCGTCTGTAAAATCCCCAGCAGCAGCACCCTGGGCCAGGCGCGGATGCGCATGGGCTTGCGCAGCGCCAGCAACACCCCCATCAGGGCCAGCGCCCCCAGCAAGGTGCGCAGCGCGGAAAAATCGAACGGGCCCACATACGCCAGTACCGATTTCATCACCACCCAGTTATAGCCCCAGCCCAGCGCCATACCCGCCAGAGCCATCAAGGCCAGACGCTCGTTGCGCCGGGCCATGGCGGCTTCCTGGGCCGGGATCGTCTGGCCGGAAGGGTGGGAAACCTGCTTGTCCGCAGGCGTCGCGGAGGAGTCTTGGCCCGCCGCCGCCCGCGTCGTTTTATCAGTCATGTGGATGTTCTCTGTCCTTCCCAGTAAGCAGGTTCATGATAATGGTTTCTCAGGTCATCGATGAAATAACGTACCTTGGCCGGCAAGTAGCGCTGCTGCGGGTAGACCGCCTGGATGTCATAGGCCGGCAGCGCGTATTCGTCCAGCACCGTCACCAATTCGCCGCGCTTCAGTTCACGCTGGATTTCCCAGGTAGAGCGCCAGCCTATCCCCAGCCCCTGCTGCACCCATTGATATAGCAATTCGCCATCGTTGCAGGCCAGATCGCCGCGCACCCGCACAGCAAAGGGCTTGCCGTCCCGCACAAACGTCCAGCCGCGATGCTGGCCACCCTGCAGATTGAACGCCAGACAGTTATGCCGCACCAGGTCTTCGGGCACACGCGGCACCCCATGCGAATCAAAATAGGCCGGCGTGCCGCACACCACCCGGCGATTGGGGAACAAGCGCACTGCTACATAGTTTGGATCGGTGACTTCGCCGATGCGGATCGCCATGTCATAGCCCTCGCGCACCAGATCCACCACGCTGTCGGTGAAATTGAAAGACAGTGCCAGGCTTGGATAGCGAGTCCGAAACGACAGCGCATGCGGCGCCACATGCTGACGCCCGAACGAGGCTGGCGCCGACACCACCAGATGGCCACTGAGGCTGCGACGGCGCGCCGTGATGCTGGCATCGGCATTGTCAAAGTCCTGAATCAGTTGCTGACATTGTTCCAGGTAGCGTTCACCCAGTTCCGTCAGCACCAGCCCCCGGGTGGAACGGTGCATCAATTGCACGCCCAGGCGTTTTTCCAGGGCCGTCAAGCGGCGGCCCATGACCACCGGCGTCACCTGTTCGATCAGGGCTGCCGCCGCAAAACTGCCTTTTTCGGCAATCAATACAAAACTGCTGATGTCTGTATAGCGCCCCACCTTGACCTCCAATCCCTGAAAAAAGCCCGAAACCCCATAGACATCAAGATAGGTTGCTGTATCCAACCCTGCTTGAGCCTAGAAAAATTCTACCTTAGTTTTTCCTTATTCAATACTTTTAGTATCTATAGAAATGAGGTTTTCAGGGATTCCCGCCCATCGCCACAAGACTTATTCTGGTCCCAATCACAGAAATCCCCGATCCGGCGCCAGTGCCAATACCCCATTGGTCCGCCACGACGGATTTGAGAACACCAACATTCATCACTATCCATCAAGGAGTATCCACATGGCTCGAATGAGAGCAGTAGACGCCGCCGCCGCTGTCCTGCAAAAAGAAGGCATCACCACCCTGTTCGGCGTGCCCGGCGCTGCTATCAACCCCCTGTATTCCGCGCTGCGCAAAAACGGCGGCTTCCACCATGTGCTCGCGCGCCACGTCGAAGGCGCTTCGCACATGGCCGAAGGCTATACCCGCGCCCAACCCGGCAACATCGGCGTCTGCCTGGGCACCTCCGGCCCCGCAGGCACCGACATGATCACCGGCCTGTACTCGGCACTGGGCGACTCCATCCCCATTCTGTGCATCACCGGTCAGGCGCCGCGTTCGCAGCTGCACAAGGAAAGCTTCCAGGCCGTGGATATCGAGACCATCGCCAAGCCCGTCACCAAATGGGCCGTGATGGCGCGCGAACCGGAACTGGTGCCGCGCATTCTGCAGCAGGCTTTCCACATCATGCGCTCCGGCCGTCCCGGCCCCGTGCTGGTCGACCTGCCCTTCGATGTGCAGATGGCCGAAATCGAATTCGACATCGACACCTACGAACCCCTGTCCGTCTACAAGCCATCCGCCACGCCGGCGCAGGCCGCCAAGGCCGTGGCCATGCTGAATGCCGCCGAGCGCCCGCTGCTGGTGGCCGGTGGCGGCATCTTCAGCGCCGATGCTTCCGATCTGCTGCAAGAGTTCGCGGAACTCACCGGCGTGCCGGTGATCCCCACCCTGATGGGCTGGGGCGTCATCCCCGACGACCACCCCCTGATGGCCGGCATGGTAGGCCTGCAGACTTCCCATCGCTACGGCAACGCCAGCATGCTGGCGTCGGACTTCGTCATGGGCATCGGCAACCGTTGGGCCAACCGCCACACCGGTTCTACCCCCGTCTATACCGAAGGCCGCACCTTTGTGCACATCGATGTCGACCCCACCCAGATCGGCAAGGTCTTCGGCCCGGATTTCGGCATCGCTTCGGACGCCGGCGTAGCCCTGGCCCTGATGATCGAAGAAGCCAAGCGACTGAAGGCTGCTGGCCAACTGCGCGACCGCAGCACCTGGGCGCAGGAATGCCGTCACCGCAAGGGCGAAAAGTCCATGCAGCGCAAGACCCACTTCGATCAGGTGCCCCTGAAGCCGCAACGTGTCTACGAGGAAATGAACAAAGCCTTTGGCCGTAACACGCGCTACGTCACCACCATTGGTCTGTCGCAGATCGCCGCTGCCCAGTTGCTGCACGTCTACGGCCCGCGCCGCTGGATCAATGCGGGCCAGGCCGGCCCCCTGGGCTGGACCGTCCCGGCCACCCTGGGCGTGGTTGCCGCCAACACCGGCGACGAAATCGTCGCGCTGTCAGGCGATTACGACTTCCAGTTCATGATCGAAGAACTGGCCGTCGGCGCGCAATTCAAGCTGCCCTATATCCATGTCGTAGTGAACAATGCCTACCTGGGTCTGATCCGTCAGTCGCAGCGCGGCTTCGATATGGACTACTGCGTGCAGCTGGCGTTCGACAACATCAACTCGCCGGAAACCGAAGGCTACGGCGTGGATCACGTCAAGGTCGCCGAGGGTCTGGGCTGCAAGGCCATCCGGGTGAAAAAGGTTGAAGACATCCAGCCCGCCATTGCGCAGGCCCGTGCCTGGATTCAGGAATTCAAGGTGCCCGTCGTGGTTGAGTTCATCCTGGAGCGCGTCACCAATATCTCCATGGGCAACGACATCAACGCGGTCAACGAGTTCGAGGAAATGGCCGAACGCGGCGAAGACGCCCCCACCGCCCTCACCTTGTTGGATTAAGGCACTTCAAAGCCCGCCGACTTGTCGCCCCAGCCCCTCTCGCCTGCCCCCGGCAACGAGAACCCGCGACAAGCCGGGCTTTAGAACATACGGAGTCATCACATGCCAAAATTTGCTGCCAACCTCTCGATGCTGTTTACCGAGATCGACTTTCTCGACCGTTTTGCGGCCGCCGCCAAGGCTGGCTTCCAAGGCGTCGAATACCTGTTCCCCTACGCCTATGCCAAAGAAGACCTGGTCCAGCGCCTGAAGGACAACAACCTGGCGCAAGTCCTGCACAACCTGCCTGGCGACTGGGAAGCCGGTGAACGCGGCATCGCCTGCCACCCGGATCGGGTCCAGGAATTCAAACAAGGCGTGGCCCAGGCCATCGAATACGCCCAGGCGCTGGGCTGCCCCCAGGTCAACTGCCTGGCGGGGAAAATCCCGGCAGGGACAGACCAGGCCACCGCGCACAAGACCTTTGTCGACAACCTGCGCTACGCTGCCGCCGAGCTGAAAAAAGCCAATATCCGCCTGCTGATCGAGCCCATCAACACCTTCGACATCCCCGGGTTTTTCCTCAGCACCACCAATCAGGCTCTGGCCATCATTGCCGAAGTCGGGTCCGATAACCTGCACGTGCAATACGACATCTACCATGCCCAGCGCATGGAAGGCGAACTGGCCAACACCATCAGCAAACAGCTGAAGTCCATCGGCCACATCCAACTGGCCGACAACCCCGGGCGCAACGAACCCGGCACCGGCGAAATCAACTACCAATGGCTGTTTCGCCACATCGATCAGACCGGCTACGACGGTTGGATCGGCTGCGAATACAAGCCCGCTGCCCGCACCGAAGACGGTCTGGGCTGGATCAAGGCATTGGCTTAATACTCAATACCCACAAGGAGAACACTCATGGCTAATATCGGTTTCATTGGTCTGGGCATCATGGGCACCCCCATGGCCGCGAACCTCATCCAAGGCGGCCACTCGCTGGTCACCTACACGGTCGGCAAGACCCCGCAAAGCCTGCTGGACGCAGGTGCCAAGGCCGTCGCCAGCAGCACCGAAGTCGCCAAGGCCGCCGACATCATTATCGTCATGGTGCCCGACACCCCGGACGTCGAAGCTGTGCTGTTCGGTGAAAACGGCGTCGCCGAAGGCCTGTCCAAGGGCAAGATCGTCATCGACATGAGCTCGATTTCGCCCGTGGCCACCAAAGAATTCGCCAAGAAGATCAACGATCTGGGCTGCGAATACCTGGACGCCCCGGTGTCCGGCGGCGAAGTCGGTGCCAAGGCCGCCAGCCTGACCATCATGATCGGCGGCAATCAGGCCACCTTCGACCAGTGCGAATCCATCTTCAAGCTGATGGGCAAGAACATCACCCTGGTGGGCGGCAACGGCGACGGCCAGACCACCAAGGTCGCCAACCAGATCATCGTCGCACTGACCATCGAAGCCGTGGGCGAAGCCCTGGTGCTGGCATCCAAGGCAGGGGCCGATCCCGCCAAGGTCCGTCAGGCCCTGATGGGCGGTTTCGCCAGCTCGCGGATTCTGGAAGTCCACGGCGAACGCATGGTCAACCGTACCTTTGATCCGGGCTTCCGCATCAATCTGCACCAGAAAGACCTGAACCTGGCCCTGACCACAGCCCGCCAACTGGGCATGTCGCTGCCCAGCACGGCCGTGGCCCAGGAACTGTTCAACGCCTGCGTGGCCCACGGCGGCGCAGCCTGGGATCATTCCGGCATGGTGCGCGCACTGGAAATCCTGGCCAACCACGAAATCGGCCAGTAAAGCGGTTCGGCGTCCCGCCCGGCTTTGCACTCACCGGAGTCCGAGTGCATCAGCCAGCCGGGCGGGCAGCCGTTCGATCAAAGGACAGGGCCTGAACCCCCGGACCCTGTCCTTTGGTCGGCATGGCGCACCATCGTCAGCCACCTTGTATGACCTCAATAGGGAAGCCCATGACCGAGCCCCGCGATCTTCTGACCCGCATGTTCCAGGCCGCCGTGCGCGCCGCCCAGCCCGAACACTGCATCCCCGCCTTCCTGCCGCCGCCCCCAAAGGGCCGCACCATCGTCATCGGCGCGGGCAAGGCGTCCGCCGCCATGGCCCAGGCCTTTGAGCAACACTGGAACGGCCCGCTGGAAGGCGTGGTGGTCACGCGCTACGGCTATGCCGTGCCCTGCCAGCGCCTGGAAATCATCGAAGCCGCCCACCCGGTCCCCGACGAGGCCGGCGAGCGTGCCGCCCAGCGCCTGTTTCAACAAGTCCAGGGGCTGACTGCCGATGATCTCGTCATCTGCCTGATTTCCGGCGGCGGTTCGTCGTTGCTGCCGGTGCCTGGCGCAGGCGTCACCCTGGCCGACAAACAATCCATCAATCGCGCCCTGCTGAAATCCGGTGCCACGATATCCGAGATGAACTGCGTGCGCCGCCACCTGTCGGGCATCAAGGGCGGGCGCCTGGCGGCTGCCTGCGCCCCGGCCCAGGTGGTAAACCTCTTGATTTCCGATGTACCCGGCGACCAGCCCTGCGACATCGCCTCCGGCCCCACCGTGGCCGACCCCAGCACCTGCGCCGACGCGCTGGACATTGTGCGCCGCTACCAGATCGATCTGCCCGCCGGCGCGCGCCAACTGCTGGAATCCGGTGCAGGCGAAACCCTGAAGCCCGGCGACCCACGGCTGGCCCGCGTGGAAACCCACCTGATCGCGACCCCCCAGTTGGCGCTGGAAGCCGCCGCCGACGTGGCCCGCAAAGCCGGTATCACCCCCGTGCTGCTGGGCGACCGCATCGAGGGCGAAGCCTGCGATGTAGGCAAGGTCCTGGCCGGAATCGCCCTGCAGGTGCGCGCCCACAACCAGCCCGTCCCCGCCCCCTGCGTGCTGTTGTCCGGGGGCGAAACCACCGTCACCGTGCGCGGCCAAGGGCGCGGCGGACGCAATGTCGAATGCCTGTTGTCAGCCGCCATCGCCCTGGACGGCACCGACCGGGTCTACGGCCTGGCAGGCGACACCGACGGCGTAGACGGCCAGGAAGAAATCGCCGGCGCCCTGATCACCCCCGACACCCTCAGTCGCGCCTGGGCCATCGGCATGCCGCCACACACCCACCTGGACGACAACGACGGCCACGGTTTTTTCGAACGACTCGGTGATTCCCTGATCACCGGCCCTACCCTGACCAACGTCAATGATTTTCGCGCCTTTCTGATCCTCTGATCAAAGGCCCCTAGAAGGAGACACTGCATGAAAACAATTCGTGTCCTGACCCTGGACGACGCCCGCCGCATGGCCATCGCCGCCGAGGCCGAAGCCCGTCAGAACGGCTGGAACGTCAGCATCGCCATCTGTGACGCCGGTGGCTACCCCCTCTGGCTGCAACGCATGGATGCCGCCCCCATCATGAGCGCCATGGTTGCCCCCGACAAGGCCCGCGCCTGCGTCCTCAGCGGCAAACCCAGCAAGGTCTACGAAGACATGGTCAACCAGGGTCGCATCGCCGCCCTGTCCATGCCGGTCGTCCCCCTGGAAGGCGGCGAACCCATTTATTACGACAATCAAGTCGTCGGCGCCGTCGGCGTGTCCGGCGTACAGGCCGGCCAGGACGCCCAAGTCGCCCGCGCAGGCGTCGCCGCTCTGGACGGCCCCGGCCACCTGGCCGAGCATCTCTATCAAGGACAACCGGCATGAACACCGAACGCCGCGCCCGCATTCTGGCGACCCTGGGCCCCGCCAGCTCAACCCCAGAACAAATCCGCGCCCTGATCGACGCCGGGGCCAACGTATTCCGGCTGAACTTCAGCCACGGCAGCCACGAAGACCACGCCGAGCGCTACCGCATCATCCGCCAGATCGAACAGGACATTGGCCGCCCCATCGGCATCCTGATGGACCTGCAAGGCCCCAAGCTGCGAGTCGGCAAAATCGCCGGCGGCAAAATCACCCTGCAGGCGGGCCAGCCATTCCGCCTGGACCTGGACCCCACCGAAGGCAGCATCCAGCGCGCCCATTTGCCGCACCCGGAAATCTTCGCCGCCCTGGAAGACGGCACCGACCTGCTGCTGGACGACGGCAAGCTGCGCCTGCGCGTCGAGCGCCACGGCCCGGATTTTGCCGACACCACCGTCCTGGTGGGCGGCCCGCTATCCGACCGCAAGGGCGTCAATGTACCTGGCGTCATCTTGCCGATTTCCCCATTGACGGAAAAAGACCGCGCCGATCTGGCCTTTGGCCTGTCGCTGGGCGTGGACTGGGTCGCGCTGTCTTTTGTGCAGCGTCCAGAAGACATCGTCGAAGCGCGCGCCCTGATCGGCGATCAGGCCTGGATCATGGCAAAGCTGGAAAAACCCGCCGCCATCGAACACCTGGATGCCATCATCGAACAAGCCGACGGCATCATGGTGGCACGCGGCGACTTGGGGGTCGAACTGCCTCCCCAGCGCGTCCCCGTGCTGCAACAGCGCATCGTGCGCCACGCCCGCGCGGCAGGCAAGCCCGTAGTCGTCGCCACGCAGATGCTCGAATCGATGATTACCTCGCCCGTACCCACGCGGGCCGAAGCATCCGACGTGGCCACGGCTGTCTACAGCGGGGCGGACGCCGTCATGCTGTCGGCGGAATCCGCCTCCGGCCAATATCCGGTCGAAGCCGTCACCATCATGAACCACATCATCGGCGAAATCGAGGCCGACCCCGCTTGGCGCAGCAACCTGGATGCCACCCACAGCCCGGCTGAAGCCAATATTCCAGACGCCATCTGCTGCGCCCTGCGCCGCGTGGCCGGTCTGCTGCAGCCCGCTGCCACCGTGGCCTATACCGCATCCGGTTTCAGCGCCCTGAGGGCCAGCCGCGAAAGGCCCACCTCCCCCATCCTGGCCCTGACATCGGAACAACGCACGGCCCGCCGTCTGACCCTGGCCTGGGGGGTGCACCCGGTGCATTTTCCCAAGCAACTGCACGAATCCAGCGAGATGATCGCCTGCGCCACCCAGGCCGCCCAGCAATCCGGTCTGGCGGCAACAGGCGATACCCTGATCGTCATCGCGGGGCTGCCATTTGGCCGCAGCGGCAGCACCAACCTGCTGCACATCACCCAGGTCGCATCCGAATAAGCAGTATCCAAACCCGCATATACCCCGCCCGCTGCCCTGTCAGCGGGCTTTTTTCTTTGTGGCAGCAAGGCCTTAGCCGGAAAAACGGAAACAAAAAACGAAAGTCTGGCCCTTTAACTCTTATAGAAGACTGCCTATAATCCCAGGATTGATCTTCGATTACCCAAGGACCATCATGACCGATCGCATTTCCAGCCATGGCCTCCAGGTGGCAGCCGTGCTGCACCAGTTCCTCGAACAGGAAGCACTGCCCGGCACAGGGGTACAGCCCGCCGCCTTCTGGGAAGGCCTGGCCGCCATCGTGCACGACCTGGCCCCTAAAAACCGCGCCCTGCTGGCCGAACGCGACCGCCTCCAAACCGCCCTGGACGACTGGTACGACCAGCACCCCGGCCCGATCGCCGATCCCGCCGCCTATCGTGCCTTTCTGCAGGAAATCGGCTACCTGAAGCCCGTTCCAGCCCAGACCAAGGTCACCACCGCCAACGTCGACACCGAAATCACGGCACAGGTCGGCCCCCAACTGGTGGTGCCGGTCATGAACGCCCGCTACGCACTGAATGCCGCCAATGCCCGCTGGGGCAGTCTGTATGACGCCCTGTATGGCACCGATGCGATCCCCGATACCGACGGCGCTGCACGCGGCAAGGGCTACAACCCGGTACGTGGCCAACGCGTCATCGCCTTCGCCCGCCACTTCCTGGACGACAGCATCGCCCTGGCGCAGGGGACGCACAGCGACGCCTCCGGCTACGCCGTGGTCAACGGCACACTCCAAGTCACCCTGAAAAACGGCAGCACCACCGGGCTGGCCCAGCCCGACGCCTTTTTGGGCCATCGCGGCGACGCCGCCGCCCCCCAGGCGCTGGTGTTCCGCCATCATGGCCTGCACTTCGAAATTCAATTCGACGCCAACCACCCCATCGGCCAAACCGACGCGGCCCACATCAAGGACGTGGTCGTCGAATCCGCCCTGACCACCATCATGGATTGCGAAGACTCCGTGGCTGCCGTGGACGCCGACGATAAGGTCGTCGCCTACCGCAACTGGCTGGGCCTGATGAAGGGCGACCTGACCGAAGACCTACTGAAAAACGGCAAGACCGTCACCCGCCGCCTGAACCCGGACCGCGAATACACGGCCCGCGACGGCAGCGCCGCCAGCCTGCATGGCCGGTCCCTGATGTTTGTGCGCAACGTCGGCCACCTGATGACCAATCCGGCCATCCTCGATCGCGACGGCCACGAAATCCCCGAAGGCATTCTGGACGCCGTCTGCACCTCGCTGATCGCCATCCATGACCTGAAAGCCCGCAAGAACTCCCGCACCGGCTCCATCTACATCGTCAAGCCAAAAATGCACGGCCCCGACGAAGTCGCCTTTGCCAGCGAAATCTTCAGCCGTGTCGAACAACTGCTGGGCTTGGCGCCCAACACCGTCAAAATGGGCATCATGGACGAGGAACGCCGCACCAGCGTCAACCTCAAGGCCTGCATCGCCGCCGCCACCGAGCGCGTCGTCTTCATCAATACCGGCTTTCTGGATCGCACCGGCGACGAAATGCATACCTCGATGCGGGCCGGCGCCATGGTGCGCAAGGGCGACATGAAATCCCAGGCCTGGATTCAGGCCTACGAACTGAACAACGTCCAGACCGGCCTGGAATGCGGCCTGCGCGGCCACGCCCAGATCGGCAAGGGCATGTGGGCCATGCCCGACCTGATGGCCGCCATGCTCGAACAGAAAATCAACCACGTCAAAGCCGGCGGCAACACCGCCTGGGTGCCATCCCCTACCGCCGCCACGCTGCACGCCCTGCACTATCATCAGGTCGATGTGGTCGAAGTCCAGAAAACCCTGGAAACCCAACACCAGGATTACACCGACCGCATCCTGACCGTGCCGGTCACCGCCGCCCCCACCTGGACGCCCAAGCAAGTCCAACAGGAACTCGACAACAATTGCCAAGGCATTCTGGGCTACGTGGTGCGCTGGATCGACCAAGGCGTGGGCTGCTCCAAAGTCCCCGACATCCACGATGTCGGCCTGATGGAAGATCGCGCCACCCTGCGAATTTCCAGCCAACACATCGCCAACTGGCTGTTGCATGGCATCACCAACCAGGCCCAGGTAGAAGCAACCCTGCGCCGCATGGCCGCCGTGGTCGATCAGCAAAACGCAAGTGACGACGCCTACGAGCCCATGGATGGCCACTTCGATACGTCCTGCGCCTTCAAGGCCGCCAGCGATCTGATCTTCAAGGGTCTGGAACAGCCCAACGGCTACACCGAACCGCTATTGCACCACTGGCGACAGGTGAAAAAGGCAGAACTCGCCCAGGCATAAATCGATTTTTCTACGCCACTAAAAAGCCGCTGGACCCTACCCAAGGTCCAGCGGCTTTTGCATGATGGCCATCGAAAAAGCATGTCTATTTATGTAATATTCACATGATTAAAACAATCACACAAAATATAGTCACGCTTGATCGTCTTCACGAAGCTCTCGGCCATGCCATTGCTCTGGGGGCTGCGCACGGGCGTGGTCAGCGGTTTCAGGCCAATGCGTCTGGCAAACTCCCGCGTCTTGGCGGCGATGTAGCCCGAGCCGTTATCGCTCAGCCACTCAATCTGCTGCGGCGTCTGATCGAGCCAGCCTGACTGCCATATTCGAGCGCGCCACGCCGAGGGTTTCACAGACTCGTTGCTCTCGCGCACCATGGCCAGCTTCTACTCCACCGACCAGCGCCGTCGGCGTTCCGGCTGGGTCAGTAATTCCATCACTTCCTGCTTGCTGTTGGTCATAAACACAGTCGTATGCCTACCTGCTATTTTAAGTGAGTGGCTGTGTCCGGTGTTTCAGGGGGCCGATCCAGTGATCATCGACCTGGGGATCAACGGTGCCAACCAGATCACCGAGCTGGCCCCGGAGCAGGTCAAGGCCATCCTGGGTTCAGGCACTGGCTCACTGACGATCCAGGGCAGCGCGGACGACATGGTCTCGCTGAAAGGGACATGGACCGACAGCGGCGGCGGCACCTGGACTGGCACCCTGGCGGACGGCACGACCACCATCACCCTGAAGGTGACCGGCGGCGCGACCGTTGATGACGCAGCGGTCACCCTGGAGACCGGTTTCAGCCTGGACGGCCTGGACGACGGCGGTATGGGGGCGGCCAGTTTCATGTTCCAACACGATGGCGAACTGCCCACGCTGGATGCCATGCTGGCGCAGAATGCGAAAGGGGAAAGCGACACAACAAGTTTTTCGCTGCCGGACACGGATGCTGATGACGGCGACGGCATGGGCGTCTTTTCACCGTCCGATGCGCCATCCCAAAACAGCGACGCATCAGGCTACACGCCGCTGACCCCCGATGCCCTGCCGCTGAATGACGAGCTGGAAGACAGCCTGACCAGCGCCTACACGATGGGATGAGCATGAACAGACACCCATCCATCCGCGCCCTTGCGACCCTTGGCGCAACCTGCCTGATGGCAGGCGGCCCCCGGCATGCCGCTCAGGGTGGTGCCCGCAGGCGCTCAAGCCAGTGGCTCGGTATGGAACTACCACATCAAACTGGCCATGCCCGAATCCAATAATTTTCTGGTCTGCCAATACAAAGTGCTGTTCGACGCCCAAGAACAGGTCAAGGAAGACATCTGGCGGCGCCACCAATGCCTGGACATCATCAACGAAACTGCACCCCGGTAATACACGGGGCCAAGGCCTAAGCGGCCTGGCGGATCATCGCGCACGATGCACAATCGGTTTGCGGGGGATTGACGGCCAGGCACATGGTATATACCATTGGTATCAAGCAAATACCAAAAGCGGAGCCACCATGAGCAGCCTTGCCAAAATATTCATGTCAGGTCGCAGCCAGGCCGTGCGTCTGCCTAAAGACCTGCGTTTTAACTGCGACACCGTGATTGCCCGCCGCCTGGGCAATGGCGTTTTATTGTTGCCAACCGATGCCCCCTGGGAAATCATGCAGCAGGCCCTGGACGACTTTGAACCGGGCTTTACCCTGGTGCGCGAACAACCCACCGAACAGCAACCCCGATCCCCGCTGCTGCCATGATCCAGCCGTCTGTCCCTCGGTATCTGCTGGACACCAATATCTGCATTTACATCATCAATCGCAAACCACCGGCCATCTTCCAGCATTTCCAGGGCTTGCAAATCGGCGATGTAGCCATCTCCAGCATCACTGGGGCCGAACTCGCCTTCGGAGTGGCCAAAAGCGGGGCCACACGCAACCACCAGGCGCTGGAAAAATTCCTGGCCCCGCTGGATATTCTGGCGTTTGACGCCCAGGCCATGTGGCATTACGGGCAACTGCGCACCACACTAGAAAGCCAGGGCACTCCGATCGGCCCGCTGGATATGCTGATCGCTGCCCACGCACTCGCCTTGGACACCTGTCTGGTGACCAACAATACCCGGGAATTCCAACGTATTCCCGGGCTGAAACTGGACAACTGGGCGTAAGCCCGCCTAGCCGCGCACCTGCGTCAGCAGTTCGTCCAGCCACGCCAGCATGGTGTCGATTTCTTCGGCGGAAACATTCAGGGCGGGCATGAAGCGCAGCAGATTGCCACGCGGAGCATTCAACAGCAGGCCTTCGGGCGCGCGGTTGCGGGCGGCTTCGACCAGTGCCGGACCATCGTCGCGGTCCATGATCAGGGCGCGCAACAAGCCTGCCCCGCGTTCGCCCTGCATGCCCCACTTGTCCGACAGGGCCATCAGGCCGACCGACAACTGCTGGGCGCGGTCGTTGACGGCTTCCATGAAGCCCGGCGCGGCCAGGGCATCGAATACCGCTACGCCAACCGCCGTCATCAAGGGATTGCCATTGTAGGTGCCACCCTGGTCCCCGTGCTCGAAGCAGCTGACAGCCTCGCGGGCACACAGAGCCGCCAGCGGCACCCCGCCGCCGATGCCCTTGCCCAACGTCATGATGTCGGGTTCGATCCCCGCATGCTGGTAGGCAAACATGCGGCCAGTGCGGCCCATGCCGGTCTGCACTTCGTCCACGATCAGCAGCAGCCCGCGTTCACGCGTCAGGGCGCGCAGGTCTTGCAGAAATTCCCGCGTGGCCGGGATGACACCGGCCTCGCCCTGGACTGGTTCCAGCATCACCGCCACAGTCTGGTCGTCGATCAGGGCGCGCACGGAGTCCAGATCATTCAGATCCGCCTTGGGGAAGCCATCCACCTGAGGGGCGAACTTCCGATCCCAGCCCGCCTTGCCGGAAGCCGACATGGTGGCCAGCGTCCGGCCATGAAAACCATGATCGAAGGTGATGATCTTATAAGCGCCCTGGCGGTGCAGCTGGCCCCATTTACGGGCCAGTTTGATGGCGCCTTCGTTGGCCTCGGCCCCGCTATTGGCGAAGAACACCCGGTCAAAGCACGACGCCTGGACAATGCGCTTGGCCAGGTCTATCGAAGGCTGGTTATAAAAAGCCGGTGACGGATTGATCAGCAGGCGCGACTGAGTTTCCAACGCCTGCACCATCGGGGCCGGATTATGCCCCAGCGAATTAACCGCCCAGCCCTGGATAAAGTCCAGATAGCGCTTGCCCGCATTATCCTGCAGCCAAGCCCCCTGTCCGCTGACAAACACCAGATCCGGGCGCGAGGTGATTTCCATCAGGGCGTTGATCCCTGCACGATCCATAGTCATGAGTACATTCCAATCAAGACAAGCCACGCGGCACGCCGCACTAAAGTTCCTATTTTAGGTTGCTTGCGCCTGGTTTCGCAGGCGGGACAGCCAGCGGGCGCCAAACAGATTGACCGCCAGTCCGATCAGCACCACAGCGCCCCCCACCCACTGCCACATCCCCAGCTTTTCATCCAGCACCCAATCGGCGCACAACAAGCCCACCACCGGAATCAGCAGGCTGAGGGGCGCAATCCGCGCCACCGGATGGCGCGACAGCAAACGCCCCCACAGCACATAGCCCACCAGCGTCGCCACCCCCGATAAATACGCCACCACGGCAATCGCCCGCCAACTGAGATTCAGCAAAGTATCCAGCATCAAGTCCGAGCCTTCGAAGGTGACCGACAGCAATAAAAACGGGATAGGCGGCAACAATGCCCCCCAGACCACCATCGACAGCATGCGCACCTGGCCTGCGCATTTCAGCACGATATTGCCGCAGGCCCAGCTAAAGGCCGACAGCAGGGTCAGCACAAACCCCAGCAGCGGCACCACGGTGGAATCCGCCCCCGCATCCAGCAGCACCAGCCCGGCAATCGCCAAGCCGATCCCCAGCACATGGTGCAGGCGGATGGCCTCGTGCAGCACCAGGGCGGCAATCGCCACGGTAAAAAAAGCCTGCGCCTGCAACACCAGCGACGCCAGCCCGGCGGGCATCCCCAGATAAATGGCCAGAAACAGACACACAAACTGCCCCAGGCTGATCGTGGCCGCATACCCCACCACATAACGCCAGGACACCGCCGGGCGCGGCACGAAAAACACCGCTGGAAACGCCACAAAAAAGAACCGTAAAGCCCCCAACAACATCGGGGGGACCTCATCCACCCCGAACTTGATCACCACGAAATTTGCCCCCCAGACCACAATCACGATCAGGGCGGCCACCACATCTTTAAACGGCATGAAAACTCCGGGTTCCAGGCGCGTGCGGCGCAGCATAAAGCAGACATGCTACGTTAAAAGCTCCGCTTAGAATAACGGTTTGATCGCAAAAACCATTTAGCCTATGCCGCCGACTATTCACAGCCTGTACAGCTACCCCGTCAAATCCTGCGCAGGCATCAAACACCAGCGCATCCGCATCGACAGTGCCGGCTTGGAATTCGACCGCCACTGGCTGATCGTGAACGCCCAAGGCCAGTTCATGAGCCAGCGCCTGCACCCGCGCATGGTGCTGATTCAGCCCAGACCCCAGGCCGATGGCTTAGGGCTGAAGGCTCCTGGTCAGGCAGACTGCTTTGTCCCCATCATCGGCGACGACCAGCCCCCGGTGACGGTCAGCATCTGGGGCACGCCCACCATCGGGGCCGACCAGGGCGATGCGGTGGCCCAATGGCTTAGTGCATTTCTGGACACGCCTTGCCGCCTGCTGCACGTCCACCCTCAGGCCCACCGCCTGGCCAGCATGCGCCACATGACGCACTGGATTCAGACCCACCCCGACTGGCCGCAGTCGTTTCTGCCAGTGGACCGCCACGCCTTTGCCTTTGCCGACGGCTTCCCGTTTCTGGTCACCAACCAGCATTCATTGGAAGAACTGAACCAGCAGTTGACTGATGGGGGCCATGCCGCAGTCGACATGATTCGCTTTCGCCCGAATATCGTGCTGCAGGGGCTGGAATCCTACGACGAAGACCACCTGGCGGGGTTTCACACCGGCGACATCGGCTTTGCCTTCGTCAAGGCCTGCGCCCGCTGCCCCATCCCCAATGTCGATCCCCGCACTGGGCTGACCGCCGCCGAACCCGGTCAGACCCTGGCCCGGCACCGTCAATTCGAGGACGGCGTGCTGTTTGGCATGAACGCCATCGCCGCCATGCCCGACGGCGAACGCTGGCTGCAGGTCGGCGACCCCATCCAGGCGGAATTTGATTTCTAGCCTTGGCGCTGGGCGTATCGGCGATGCTCAAGCCCTGGGGAAACTCAGCAAAGCGGTAATTGCACCGGGTGTGCCTCGGCCCCTGGTTTATCCACGGATTCCAGCTTGCTGGCCCGCACCCCCAGCAAACGCAGACGCCGATCCAGGGTCACCCGCTTCAGGCACTGCCCGGCGGCCCGGTGTATGGCATCAGCATCCCCCACGGCCTCGTGCAGGGTCAGGTCGCGGGTCACGATGCGAAAGTCATCGAACCGGATCTTGATCCCGATGGTAGCCCCGCGCACCTGCTTGCGCCGCAAATCCTCGGCCAGTTGTTCGCATAAGCGCCGAAAAATCACGGACAACTCCGCCCGATCCCGCACCACGTGCAGGTCGCGCTCGAAGGTGGTTTCCCGGCTGATCGAACGCGGCTCGGACTCCGTGACCAACGGCCGTTCATCAATACCATGCGCCACATCCAATAGCCAACGCGCCATCCCCAGCCCAAACGCTGCCTGCAACTGATCCGGCGCCGCACCGGCCAACTGGGCAATCGTCTCGATCCCCATTTGCTGCAGATGGCGCGTGGCTTTGGGACCGATGCCATTGACCTTGGATACCGGCAGCGGCCAAATGCGCCGCTGCAGATCCCCCGGCCCGATCAGGGTGATGCCATCGGGCTTGTCCAGATCCGAGGCGATCTTGGACAGCAGCTTGTTCGGTGAAATCCCCACCGAACACACCAGCCCCGTCGCCGTCTTTACCGCATCCTTCAAGCGCCGCGCCAGTGTGGCGGAATCCTCGGGCAGCGCGCTTAAATCGATATAGATTTCATCAATGCCCCGATCCTCGATCTGTGGGGCAATCGCCGCCACCGCCGCCTTGAAGCGACGCGAATAATCCCGGTACGCCACAAAGTCCACCGGCAATAAAATCGCATCCGGCGCCAGCCGGGCGCCCTTCATCATGCCCATGGCCGAATGCACCCCCAAGGCCCGCGCCTCGTAAGTTGCCGTCGTGATCACCCCACGCCCCACATAATCTCGCAAGCGGGCATACACCCCGTTTTCAGGCCGAGGGCCGCGCCCGCCGATCACCACCGGCAGCCCGCGCAATTCCGGATAGCGCAGCAACTCGACGGAGGCGAAAAACGCATCCATATCCAGATGGGCGATGCGGCGCACAGGGGATGGTGACATTAAAAACTCAAAAACATATTCAAAAAAATCCAGCACTGCTATACTAGGCGAATCTTAAGGTATATTTAAAAGTCATCTACAAACCGCCCTACCCAGGGCTACTGCCCTGTTCGCGAGGACCTATGCAAGCCGAAACCCTGAAACGCTCATCCCAAAAAACCGCCACCATGCGCCTGGTCGGCCTGCACAGCCCAGCCTGCGCCGACAAACTCGACCAAGTCCTGTCCGCCTTGCCCGGCGTCACCCAGGCCAGCGTGTCATTGGCGGATGAAAACACCACCATCACCTTCGATACCGCTCAGCTCTCCGTTCAGCGCATCCAGGTCGCCGTCGCCGACGCCGGCTACGAAGCCCTGAAGCCCGTCCACGGCGAAGACGGCAACTGCTGCGGCGGCTGCGGGGGATAATTCCGGACAAAAGACAGCCCCTGCGGGCTGTCTTTTGCCAGGATTATCCGAGCGCCTTGCAAGGCACAAAAAAGCAGCCCACAGGCTGCTTTTTGTCGAACAAGACTCACCGATAATATCAGCTGGGCTCCACCAGTTCTGTCCCCGCTCGCGGATCATGCCGATACGAATAATGCATGAAAATCAGCGACACACATACCGATCCGTACAGCAGCATGAAGGCACTGGAATACACCCCGGTCAGATCCAGCAGCGCACCAAACATGATCGGCAGGATAAACCCGCCCAGGCCGCCGGCCAATCCGACCACCCCGGACACCGCACCGATATTGTCCGAATAATCATCGCTGATGAATTTGAAGACCGAGGCCTTGCCAATCGCCATCGCGACGCCCACGATGAACAACAGACCGGTGAATACCACCGGATTCAACCCGATGTTCAGCGACAGGGGACCATTCAGCGTCTGAATCGTCATCTGGGTCTGCGGATAGGAGAGAATAAAGAAGCACACCCAACACACCCACATCACCCACCAGGTGACGGTGTATGCCCCGAACCGGTCTGAGAACCAGCCACCCAGCGCCCGCAACACCCCCCCTGGCAAAGAAAAAATCATTGCCAGGAATGCGGCCAGCGTCAGATCAAAGCCATACTCGGACACATAGTATTTCGTGATCCATAGCGCCAGCGCCACATAGCCGCCGAACACCACCGAATAATATTGGCAATAACGCCACACGCGCGGGTCTTTCAGCACACTGAGTTGCTGCATGATCCCCACATTCGATGGCACCCGGTGCGCAGGGTCGGTATGACTGAACAACCAGAACAAAATTGCCGTGCCCAGCATCAACGCCGCATATACCTGCGGCAGCATCGCCCAGCCAAAAGCACCGATAATCAGCGGCGCCACAAACATGTTCAGAGCCGAGCCCGAATTACCCGCGCCAAACACCCCCATGGCAAAGCCGCGCCGCTGCGGCGCAAACCAGCGCGCCACATAAGGCGTCCCCACCGAGAACGTGCCACCCGCCAGGCCCACGAACAGGGCCAGAACCAAAAACTGCGTATACGTTGTCGCATACGCCATCATATATAGCGGCAGGATACAGATCAGCAGGACCAGGAGAAAAACGATCCGCCCCCCGAACCGATCCGTCAACATGCCCAGCGGCACTCGAATCAACGACCCCGTGAGCACTGGTGTGGCGATCAGCAGGCCGAATTGCGTTTCGCTTAGGCTGAGTTCGGCCTTGAGGGGCACGCCCAGCACCGAAAACATGGTCCAGATGGCAAAACAAATCGTGAAGGCAAACGTGCTGGAAAACAGCACGGACAACGCCTGCCGCGAAGCAGGCTGCGTATTGTCGGCAGATGGCATGGTGATCTCCGTGAACAGGACACTCACGGAGATCATACCCACACTGGTCGTGCCGGTATATGACCCAGATCAGATAGATCCGGGTTGGAAAAACATCAATTACTGAACGGTCAGCGTGACCTTGATGTTATTTTGGGTAGCGTTTGAGTACGGGCACACAATGTTTGCCTTCTGAACCAGACCCTGCAGCGTTGCATGATCCACGCCTGGGGCGGAGATTTTCAGTTCCACCGCCAGCCCAAAACCCGTGGGGATGGGGCCGATACCCACGGAACCAGCAACCTGAGTGCTATCCGGCAAAGAGACTTTTTCCTGACCGGCCACCAACTTCAGCGCGCCCAGAAAGCAGGCCGAATAACCAGCAGCAAACAGCTGTTCAGGGTTTGTGCCTGGGCCGGCATCACCGCCGATTTCCTTGGGCACGGACAGTTTGACTTCCAGGCGGCCATCCGAGGATTTGGCACTGCCATCACGGCCACCCGTGGCAGTAGCATGGGCGGTATAAAGTACGTTTTCAACGGTCATGATTGGACTCCTGGTGGTGCAGTTAAAGAGAAAGCCCCGGCACCACTAACGGCGACTTTTAATGGTTTTAATGGGGTCAGACTCCAGGTTAATGGGGTCAGACTCCATTTTTCCTGTTTTCCAAAAATGGAGTCTGACCCCATTATGTTGCCCCTTTATGATTGACGCTTATTGTCCTGATTCCTGGCTTGATCCTGTCGGCATCATTTGCAAACGCGCCCGCAAAGCTTCCAATTGGGCCTTCAGGCCCTGGATCTGATCCGGCGTACAGCCTGTAGCGCACAGCACACCCTGGGGCACAGACTGCGCCTGTCGGCGTAATGCCCGTCCGGCATCGGTCAGGCTGATCAGCACCTGACGCTGGTCGGCCTGAGCACGGTCACGCTGCAACAGACCCAGACCCTGCAAGCGCTTCAACAATGGCGTCAGCGTGGCCGAATCCAGATATAGATGCTGCCCCAGCGCCGACACCGTCAGGCCATCGTGTTCCCACAACACCAGCATCACCAGATACTGCGGATAAGTCAGCCCCAGGTCAGCCAGATAATGTCGATATACCTTGTTCATGGCCAACTGCGCCGAATACAGCGCAAAGCACAGTTGCGCATCCAGCGTCAGTGCGGCGGACTGCGGATCGGTTGAGGATTGGTCTTTGCGGTTCATAGCTTCATGGTACATAGCGTACGATTAAATAGCAAGCTATTAATTTATACGACATCAAAAAAACAATGGGGTCAGACACCATTTTCAAAAACAATGGTGTCTGACCCCATATCGTGCTCCCAATCCCGACACTGAAAAATAGGTAGACTGGATTCTCTTTCAAACATGAAGCTCCCATGACGGATATCATTGACTGTGTCGTGATCGGTGCGGGTGTGGTCGGCCTGGCAGTGGCACGGGCCTGCGCCCAGACCGGGCTGGACACGTTGGTCATCGAGGCCGAATCCACCATCGGCAGCGGCACCAGTTCGCGTAATAGCGAGGTGATCCACGCTGGCCTGTATTACCCGCAGGGTTCACTGAAAGCCAGGCTGTGTGTGCAGGGCCGCCAAGCGCTATACGCCTATTGCGCTACCCATGGCATCGCCCACCAGCGCTGCGGCAAACTCATTGTGGCCACTGATTCCAGCCAGTTGGACGCCCTGCAGCGCATTCGCGCGGCGGCTCACGCCAACGGTGTCCAACACCTGCACTTGCTGGACCAGCAGCAAGCCCAAGCGCTGGAACCCGCCCTGCGCTGCACGGCTGCCCTGCATTCACCGGACACCGGCATCATCGACAGCCACGGCCTGATGCTGGCCTTGCAAGGCGACCTGGAATCCGCCGGCGGCCTGTTGGTGCTGCGATCCCCGCTGCTGGGCGGCAAGGTCACTGGCAGCCCAGCAGGCATTTTGTTGCGCATCGGCGGCAGCGACCCAACAGAAATCATCGCCCGCCACGTCATCAACTGCGCCGGCCTGCAGGCCCAGGCCGTGGCCGCCAGCATTCAGGACGTCGCCCCCGCCAGCATCCCCGGCCTGCGCTACGCCAAAGGCAGCTACTACGCCCTGACCGGCAAGACCCCGTTTTCCCACCTGATCTACCCCGTGCCCCAGCCCGGTGGGCTGGGCGTCCACCTGACGCTGGACCTGGCCGGACAGGCCCGATTCGGCCCGGATGTCGAATGGGTCGATCACATAGCCTACGACGTCGACCCCACCCGAGCAGATGGTTTCTACGCCGCCATCCGCCAATACTGGCCCGCGCTGCCCGATCAGGCCCTACACCCCAGCTACGCTGGCATCCGCCCGAAACTGGCCCAGCCCAATGGCCCGGATGCCGACTTCATCATCCAGGACGCCCGTAGCCACCAGATACCCGGCCTGATCAATCTGTACGGCATCGAATCCCCCGGCCTGACCGCCTGCCTGGCCATCGCCGACGAAGTGCTGCACCGCCTGCAACACCCCCGCTGACCGCCGCACGCCGGGTTGCGACCTGTCCTGCATCAACAAGGCATAATCCAGGGGTACTCAATCCCCTGTCCGCGCAACTTTGCTGTGCGGATATTCCATCCATTTTCATCACACACAGGAAACAGATCATGATTCGCGAAATGGCCCACATCACCGTCAAACCCGGCACCCAGGCCGATTTTGAAGCCGGCGTACAACAAGCCCTGCCGCTATTCCAGCGCGCCCGCGGCTTTCACCGCCTGGAACTGCACCACGTCATCGAGCATCCCGAACAATACGTGCTGCAAATCCACTGGCAAACCCTGGAAGACCACATGCAGCACTTCCGCGAATCCGACGACTTCCAAACCTGGCGCGGAATCGTCGGCGGATTTTTCGCCCAACCCCCGCATGTCGTGCATACCCAGGTGGTAGTGGGCGAATAAGCGCCAGATATAACTGCATTACGCTTGCATCTAGGGTTGCAAGCCTCATCGGTTTGGGTCGTATGCTCGACTACAGCAGGAAGAAATAGAGCGTCTGCCGCAGCAGTTCCTTGTGCAGGCATTCCACGAATAAGGAAACGCACCATGACCAACAAGTGCATTACCCAACGGCATGTCATTACGTTCGAGAGCATCCGACAGTTCGACCCTGCTGGCGAAGAATTCTGGTCGGCACGCGACCTGACTCCGCTGTTGGACTATCAGGATTGGCGAAACTTCATGCAGGTGGTGGACAAAGCCCGCATAGCGTGTGCTCAGTCCGGCAAGCCCCCTGAAGACCATTTTGGTGACGTCACCAAAATGGTCACCATTGGCTCTGGTGCGCAGCGTCATGTGCCAGATGTGCATCTGTCCCGCTATGCCTGCTACCTGATCGTGCAGAACGGTGATCCGTCCAAGCCCGTCATCGCTAACGGCCAGACCTACTTCGCCCTCCAGACCCGTCGTCAGGAACTAGCCGATGATGCGAAGTTCGTGCAGTTGTCCGAAGACGATAAGCGTCTGGCCATCCGTAACGAACTGGCGCTGCATAACAAGCACCTTGCGGCTGCCGCAAAGGATGCGGGTGTAGACAGCCCGCTGGGCTACGCCATCTTCCAGGACCACGGCTACAAGGGCCTGTATGGTGGCTTGGGTGCCAAGGATATCCAGACCCGCAAGGGCTTGAAGAAAAGCCAGAAAATCCTTGACCATATGGGTAGTACGGAGCTGGCTGCCAATCTGTTCCGCGCCACGCAAACGGAAGAAAAACTCCGTCGCGATAACGTTCGCGGCAAGACGCAAGCCAATCAAACGCATTTCGCCGTGGGTCGCAAAGTGCGCCAGACCATCCAAGATCTGGGTGGCACCATGCCCGAAAGCCTACCGGTACCGGATAGCAGCATCCAGCAGCTCGAATCAACAAAGAAAAAACAGTTGAAAAAGAAAACCGATCAGTAATGCAATTTCCGAACTGCACCAGCGCTCTGGAATACATGCCGGGGTAAATGTCCTTGATCGTCGCTGACAATGTATGAGGCTTCCCTAAGCATGAGCGCTTTGAGTGCAGTATCGGTAAAAGACCCTCCCCCCACCTACTTCCCGATACAGAAACTGAAGTTTCTTTATATATCAATTGGTTAGGAAATCTTCGGAGTGCAATCGGATCACGGAAATAGTGGTTGAAAAATTGTAAACCGAGGGGTAATTTCACCAGACTAGGTCTTTGAATTAGCCGCCTGAACGAAGCAGATACTACCGGGTCATTACAATATGTTTAGATGTCTCAGATTCTTTAGCGTTGGGCTGTGGTTGAGGGTCTGCAAGGCTATACCGATTTTTCTATACGAATGATATGCCTCTTTCTGTGCACGATCCTCTTGCCCTCCTGTTGTCTGTAATCCCGGAAAACAGCGATCTTGACGCTGCAGTAGGTACCAGTCTGCTTTTTACTGGTCTGTATACCGGATTTTTCCTTGCTACTTCTGTGCTTAATCTGGTCGCTGGCTTTGTCGCGCAGCGCACGCTGCATGTCTGGTTTGCCCTATTTGTGGCCAGTACTGGGATGCGATGGTTCGCCGTCGATGGGCTTGCAGCCGGTTTTTTGACCGATGATCCAGGTATGTGGTGGGTTGCAAACGCCTTGTTGGGGGCGCAGATGGTGACTGGTTCGCTGTGTCAGATCCATCTTCTGGAGTTGCGCAAGTATCATCCATTGTTGCTGCGCTATTATCAGTATTGCGGCATTGTGCCCGGATTGCTGATCATGGCGCTTAGTGCCAGCCCAGTATTCGATCAGGCAACGCGCGCGATGTTCATCATTCTGTTGCCTGCGCTTTGGTTGTCTATTCCCGCTTACCTGCGATTGTGGCGCGATGGAAGCGTGTCCGGGCGCTGTATTGCATTGGCGTTGCCATTTCATTTTCTGGTGATGCTACCCGCAACGCTGGGTAACATCGGTCTCATACCTTTTCTGCCGGCTTATATCGATCTGGCTCGCTATGCAAGTTTGCCTGTCATCTTGGCTTTGCATGCGGGGATAGGATTGAAAGTGCGAGCGTTGGAACGGGAACGTAATGAAGCCGGAACGAGAGAAGCGCAGGCGAGGGCGACCGCTGAAATGGAGCGCTACACTCGCCAGGAGCAGGAACGGGTGATTTCCGTTCTCACGCATGAAGTCCGGACACCGGTTTCTGTCATTGATATGGCTACTTACAGTTTGTCGCAGTTAGATCAGGATGGGCCGGCCAGCGCTACACTGAGAGCGGCTCGTTATCATAGTATCCGTTCGGCGGTGGGGCGTCTGCGCAATCTAATGGAGCTGATCGAAGCCATGGAGCATCTGCGGCATACGAAAATTGCGGCCCCGAGAGAAGAACGGCTTGATCTCGTCAATCTGAGTGCAGCGCTGCGCAACGCGCTGGATCTTCAGACGGAAAAACGGGTGGAAATCCGGGCTGCCGATACGCTGCCGACAATCTGCGGCAACAGCCGTTTGATGCATATCGGTTTATCCAATCTCCTGGATAACGCTATTAAATACGCGTATCCCGATACCCCAATTCAGATTGATATCGTTTTCAATGAGCGTGATTCCTGCCTGCTTTGGCGTATCCGGGATGTTGGTCCTGGCATCCCCCCCGAGCAGCAGGAGGCCGTATTCGAACGTTATCACCGACTGGATGAGGCGTCCGGCAAGCCGGGTCTGGGTCTAGGGTTGATGTTGGCGCGTCAAATTATCGAGCAACATGGCGGAACGCTGCGGCTGGAGTATGGCAACTGGTCGCAGGGGGCGTGTTTTGTTGTGGCCTTACCCAAGGAGTAAGAGTATGCCGGCATCTATTGTCATCGTGGAGGACCAGGCTGATTTGCGGGCGGAGTTGACGTTTTATTTTGAGCGCGCCGGCTACGAAGTCATGGGTGTCCAGGACGGCGGGGGGCTGGATCAGCATCTGGCACGACATCCTTGCCGGCTGGTGTTGTTGGATATTGGTTTGCCCGGAGAGGATGGGTTGCAGATTTGCCAGCGTTTGCGCGCTTCGCACCCTGGAGTGGGAGTAGTGATGCTGACCGCAAGGGGTATGATGAGTGATCGGCTAAAAGGGTTGGAAGGCGGCGCAGACGCCTATCTGGTCAAGCCTGCGCGGCCCGAGGAATTGTTGTTGGTCGTTACCAATCTTCTGCGTCGCTTGCCTGCACCGGGTCAACAGCTGCCGTCCAACGACCCCATTGGTTGGCGATATAGTGCCCGCAGCAGCCTGCTGACAGCGCCCGACGGGCGTAGCGTCGTGCTGACTTATGCGGAAGCGCGATTGTTCGAGGTGTTGCTTCTGCACGCGCCTCGGCCGGCGCCGAGGCATGCACTGATTCAGGCCGTGGGGGGCACGTATCTGGATTTTTCCGATCACAGACTGGAGGTTGCCATCAGTCGCTTGCGTCGCAAGGTCGAGCCGCTCTCAGCGGACCACGCGGCCATTCGTGCAGCGCGTGGGGCCGGCTATCGGTTGCTACTTGCCTGTGTCAGGCAAGATTAAACGCGGCAGGACTTGTTGGCTGGTTCGGCGCCGATTTGGCAGCGCCATAGTCTGGCCAGTTGTTAGGGTTTGAGAGCTTTCCCGGAATAAATTTGCCTACACTCATTGTCAATTGATGACTGACAGGGGGTTTACAGGCATGACGCAAGGTTTCGGTATACGTTTAACGGTTCCCGTTCGTTCTCTGTGTATGGTGTGGGGAGTGCTGGCGACGCTGGCGTGGCCAGGCTCGGCGCAGGCGCATTCGGGGCATGATGTAGCCAATGCACATTATTGCAAGCAGGCCATGTTGTTTGGCGAGGGCATGATGCCGCATTTGACCCCCCCTTACTCTCAGGCAGAGAGGTTTGCCAGCCTGATGGACTCACGGATTGGCAAGGATGTTCTTCGTCATCTGTGGATGAATCCAGATCGGAATAATCCATGTTTTGGTCAGAGTGACACGCCGGCCTGGAACGAGGTCGTATCGCGTATACCAGCCAATATATCCGCGATACAAGTCAGTCGCCTGGGAGATCACGCCCTGATCTATTTTGCAGGGTTGCCCGATTACACCATTGGCACGCCTAGTTTATTCACGAGTTTCAAACCGGGCAATCTGTATACCGTTTATAAATTATCGGCGTTCCCGCAGCCCGATCCCCGTTCAGTGCATCAGAAAGCGCCAGAGGGAGCAGTAGGTATTTTTGTGAACGGCCACAGTATCTTTAATTACACCGATACGTTCACCTACCGGAACCAGGGCGCTTGGTCATTTGATGCCAATGTGGCAGAGGTGCCGATCGTCAATGACGATATCGCGCATGCGACACCGAGTCAGATTGCTGGTTTTCCTGCCAGCCGGGGGATTTTCCATAATCACCAGATGTCGCGGCAGATTCTTACGCGGGCCGACGATCCTTTCGCTCGGGGGGTGGCAGAGCATTCACGTCTTTACGGGTTTGCCATCGATAGTTATCCGATCTACGGCCCCCTGGGCTACAGCTCACGCGATACGTCTTCGGGAATCAAGCCGCTTCAAAGCAGCTACGTCAAGCGCACCTGGTTGGGCGATGGTCCGCGCAGCTCGTTGCCAGGGTGGGTTGTAAGGAATTGGGATGGTCGTGATGAGGGCAATGATTTGTTGAATCTGGCGGGCATGGCCAAAGCCGACATGTTGTTTTCCGATGGGGCAAGCAGCGGCCCGCTGCGGTATACCGGTGATGATGTTCAATTGGCGGCCCTGATCGAAGCGCTTAGTGCCAATCCGGGACTGGAGCGAGATGAGCAGGGGTATGTGTATTGGACCGCCCAAGTCGAGAAACCGGATGGCGGGAAGGCGGAAGTGCGTAACTATCTCTTGAAATCCTCCTCGCTATGGGGGCCGGGTTTGACAGAACGGATTTTGCCCGCCAGTTATCAGGAGGCGGATCAGGAAAAATTCATGTTTACGGCCGTTATGGGTTCGTTTGCAGAAGATTACGAATTTATACCGGGTTATGGTGATCTGGATTTTTATAACGGAATCGAGAGCTATATTCCAGATCGCGATGAAGCGATTTATCACTATGTCACTCCATTCAATGCCAAATTGGATGATCCCGATCGACTTGAAAAGAATAGTTTTCCCTATTTCATAGGCATCCAGTTCAAGGGAGTGGTTGAGCCTTTCAATGCGGCCAGAATTGCAGAAAAAGACAAGGCCGCTTATGTGTCCGCGACAAAGCATGCGAATTTGACCGTGTTCGATCTGGGTGTGACAGGCCGGGATGAACAAGGCAAGACGCAGTACGCATCAGTGGTGGAGACATGGTTACACCAACTGGCTGGAGGCAAGTGAGATTGGGCGTGTGCGGGTGTGTTCGCCATTTCGAGCGAGAGGATTCATGAGTCAGTCATTTCTACAGGGAACGTGGATGCGTTGGGGACGTCGCGCAGGGGTGTTGGTGAGCCTTGTGATGCTAATCAGCGCCTGTGATGGCGGTATACGCTCCGACGTGCCGCCATCACCGGGCGCAGAGCGTGCAGCGGTGGTTCAGCCGGTTGTTCGCAAGAACGTCAACAACTTGACGTTGGAAGAAAAGGCTGAATTCGTCGAAGCCATCCTACGTCTCAAACAGGCACGTCCACCCGAGAGCGATGAAGTGGGTAATTGGTACGATCACTTCGTTGCTTCGCATATGCGCAAGCTGGTTTGCTGGACCGATGAGCCCAATCAGGGCGGCTTTGGTCACAATGGGCCGGACATCCTCACATGGCATCGCGCCTTTCTTCTGGAGTTCGAGCGGGCCATGTCGACGGTCATGGGCAAGCCCATGGCGATTCCTTATTGGGATTGGACGGATCCAGCCAGTATTGCGACGGTGTTCGCGGATGATTTCATGGGGGGGATGGGCGATCCCAATGCGGGTTATTACGTGATGTCGGGGCCGTTCAAGAAAGGGGATTGGCGCATTAACGTCAAGGGTTTCGAATCGACCAATCCCGGGCAGTTTGACTGGCTTGTGCGGGCCGTCGGAAACATGCCTGGTATGAGTACCCTGCCCAGCAGGGAGGAAGTTCAGCAGGCCATGCTGCGCACACAATACGATGTGGCCCCCTGGGGAGTGGTCTCTGATCTGGATGTGAGTTTTCGGGCGTTCGTGGATGGTTCGGTCAATGCGACCGGCACGGAGTGTGATGGTGGGATCGTCTCGATCACGGGTGCGACGACTTCGTTGGTGCATGGCACAGTACATATGTGGGTAGGTGGGGCAGACGACCAAGGTAATCCGGGCTCTCTGACGGATACGGCAACGTCGCCGAACGACCCGGTTTTCTGGTTGCACCATGCCTATATCGACTTGCTGACCGAAACGTGGTGGGCAGCCAATAATTACCAATACTTGCCGGTCAGTGGAGGCCCGCGCGGTAGTAATCGCGACGATCGTATGTGGCCATATCTCCAGACCAATGGGTCCATGGCTGTTCCGGTCGAGACGTTGGGATATCGTTACGATGCCTTGTTCGAAATCGAACTCGGGACGACGTTTATTCCAGTCGCGAAGTGGCTGGCATTGCGTGGCGCGTATAACGACTTGTGCAGTCCTTCCGCATCTGAACGTCCGGGCATTGAGGCGAACTCAAGCTATTCACGCACTTTGTCTCAATTAACTCAGAGTAAGTACCGTATCCCAAATTAATGGTGAGCAATGTCACGATCCCGATCACCCATCGGAATCGTGGCATTGGAATCGCTACGATCTCAGTTCACTTTTACTTTGCCGACCATTCCGGCTTCCATGTGACCGGGGATCAGGCAGGCAAAGTCAACCGTTCCTGTTTGGTCGAACGTCCAGACCAAGTCACCGCGCTGACCTGGTTTGAGGGTGATCATGTTGGGTTCAACATGCTGCATGCCGGGCGTCTTTTTCATGTCTTCGGCATGAGCTTTCAGTTCTGATAGTGGCCCGATGACCATCTCATGATCCAGGTTGCCTGAGTTTGTGATGAGAAACTGAATGGTCTCACCCGCTTTGACCTCAATCTGTGCTGGCGAAAATTTCATGGTGTCATCCATAACCACTTCGATGGTTCGATCGACCTTGGTCGGATCTCCAGGTCTGCCAATTCCGGACATGGTCGTTATGTTGTGGTCGCTCATATGGTGACCGCCCACGGCATGTTCCCCTTGATGTTGCCCTGTAGCGAAGGCGAATGCCGGAACACATGCAATAACCAATGTTGATACAAACTTCTTCATAGTGGTTATCCTCAATTAAATGTTTTTAAAATCAGAAGCTGATATCTGCGACAAGGCAGGAAACCTGTTTGATCTTTTTTCCCGATTTATTTCCCAATACAAAAACGAGAAAAAATCTCACCCAGCAAATCATCGCTGGTGAACTGTCCGGTGATCTCGCACAAGGCCTCGTGCGCCAGACGCAGTTCCTCGGCAAACAGATCCAGCACTTGGTCGCTGTGCGCCGCGTGTTCCCGCGCCAGCAGCAGGTGTGCGCGGGCGTCTTCCAACGCCCGCACATGGCGTTCCCGCGCCAGCCAGGGGGATTCCGCCCCCGGCGTCCAGCCCGCGATCTGCAACAAGCGTCTGCGCAAGCTATCCAGCCCAGCCCCCGTGCGGGCGGAAATCTGGATTTCCTCAGTCTTGTCCACCTCGCGGCCTGCAGGCCACTCCGGCTGATTAGCTCCATCCACCTCGCGGCCTGCAGGCCACTCCGGCTGATTAGCTCCATCCACCTCGCGGCCTGCAGGCCACTCCGATTCGCCAGGCACAGCACAGCCCGCAGGGGCTATGCTGTGTCCTGGCTCATCCAACAAATCGACCTTGTTCAGCACCCGCAGCTGCGGCGTCCCCGGCGGCAGACGCTGCACAATCGCCGCGTCCAGCGGATCGTCTGGATGCCGCGCATCCTGTAAGTGCACAATCACCTGGGCGCGGGCGATCTCCGCCCAACTGCGTTCAATGCCGATGCGCTCTACCGTGTCATCGGTTTCGCGCAGGCCCGCCGTATCCACAATATGCAGCGGAATCCCATCAATATGGATCTGCTGGATCACCCGATCCCGCGTCGTCCCCGCAATCGGAGTGACAATCGCCACGTCCTCGCCCGCCAGCGCATTCAGCAGACTGGACTTGCCCACATTCGGCTGGCCCGCCAACACCACATGCAGGCCTTCGCGCAATACCAAGCCCTGGCGTGCCGTCGACAGCACCTTGTCCAGGGTGTCTGTCACCGCATCCAGACGCTGCGCCGCTTGGTATTTCTCCAGAAAATCGATTTCTTCCTCTGGAAAATCCAAGGTGGCTTCGACCAGCATGCGCAACTGCACAATACGCTCGCTCAGGGCATCGACTTCTGCCGAAAACGCCCCCGACAACGAGGCCATTGCACTGCGCGCCGCCGCCGTCGAACTGGCCTCAATCAGATCCGCCACAGCCTCTGCCTGGGCCAGATCCAGGCGTTCATTCAGAAACGCCCGCTGCGTGAATTCCCCAGGCTGTGCCAGCCGCAAGCCTATTCCAGCGCCCCGCGCCAGACAGTCATCCAGCACTCGGCGCAACACAGCTGGTCCCCCATGCCCCTGCAATTCCAGCACGTCCTCACCCGTGTATGAATGCGGCCCCGGAAAAAACAGCGCCAGCCCTTCATCCATGACATCGCCATCCCGATGCCGGAACGCCAGATAATGCGCGTGCCGCGGCTGCAACGCCTGCCCGAACAAAGCCTCGGCCCAGGCACGCAAGTCCGGCCCCGACACTCGGATGACACCGATTCCCCCCCGACCCGGCGCGGTGGCGATGGCAATAATAGGATCTGAAGAAAATGTAGTCATGGCAACATCATAAAAAAGGGCGACACCCAAAAGAGCGCCGCCCATCATCACGCTGGAAAATTCACCATCAGCTGGAAGCCGACGCTGCCTTTTCCTTATCCAGGCGGTTCATGATGACCCGCTGCTGGATGATCGAAACCGTATTATTGACGCACCAATACAGCACCAGTCCTGCCGGGAACAAGAACATCATCCCACCAAACACCAGCGGCATGATCATCATCACCCTGGCCTGCATGGGGTCCGGCGGCGTCGGGTTCAGCTTGATCTGCAGGAACATCGTCAACATCATGAACGCGGGCAGAATAAACCACGGGTCGCTGATCGCCAGATCGTGAATCCACAGTATCCACGGCGCTCCGCGCATCTCTACGCTACCCAGCAGCACCCAGTACAGCGCGATGAACACCGGAATCTGCACCAGCATCGGCAAACATCCCCCCAGCGGATTGATCTTTTCCGTGCGATACATCTCCATCATGGCGGCGTTCATCTTCGCCTTGTCGTCACCGAATTTTTCTTTCAGGTGCTTCATGCGCGGACCGACGAGCTTCATCTTGGCCATCGACCGATAGCTGGCCGCCGACAAGGGATAAAACACGAGCTTGATCAGCAGCGTCAGGACCACGATCGTCCAGCCCCAGTTGCCGACAATGTCATGCAGCCAGATCATCAACTGGAACATCGGCTTGGCAATGATGGTGACCCAGCCGTAATCGACCACCAGATCCAGGCCCGGCGCCACGGCGCCCATGGCTTGCTGATCCTGCGGCCCCACCCACAGATGGGATTCAACCGTCTTCTGGGCCCCCGGCGCAATCGATCCGACGGATTCGATCGTGCGCACGGCAAACAGTCCGCCTGGCAGGGACAGGGTCTGGTTGGTGCGCACCACCCCCTGCTGCGGCACCCAGGCCGTGGCAAAGTAATGCTGCACCATCCCTACCCAGCCATTGTCAGCCTGCTGGATATAGCTGGCCTTGTTCTTGGTGATGTCCTCGAACGTCACCTTCTGGAACTTATCCTGCTCGGAATAAACCGCCACCCCTGTAAAGGTGCTGTAGAAGCCCGACGTGCTGGCGGGTTCATGGCCGTCGCGCGTCAGCTGCAGATACAAGGAAGGATCAATTGGCTGATCACCCAGATTGAAAATATCGGTACGCACACGGATGTCGTAACTATTTTCGGACAGAATAAAGGTCTTGACCACGCGCACCTGGTCGGATGTCGCCTCGAAGGCGATCTCGGTGATGTCACCCTTGTTCACCGGACCATCGCCCACCAGCGCAAACGGCGTCAGGTGCGTGGGATACGACTGGCCTTGCGGCGCCCCTACCAGGCCTGTCTGGGCCACATACATATCGCCCGGCTGGTCATTCAGCAGATACATGACCTGACCGGCATTCTGGGGCGGATGAATCCCGAACAAGCCCTTCACCCAGGGAATAATGCCCGTGGTTTCGTCCACGTTCTTGAACTTCAGCAATTCCGAGCGCACCAGCTGGGCGCCCAGGGTATCGAAGGTCAGGTCATAAACCGCAGTCTTGACATGCACCTCCTGGCCTTCGGCCGGGGCCTCTGAGGCAGGCACATTGGCCGCGCCCGACTGTGCAACCGAAGGCAGATCGGCGCGACCCGTCGCATCCGCCGACGCAGTCTGAGCCACAGGCGCAGGCGCCGGCGCAAACAGGGACGGCTGGCCATGGTGCTGCTGCCAGTTGTTCCACAACAGCAGAAGCGAGAAAGTAAATATCATCCAGAGGATGGTGCGTCGAATGTCCATTGGCGCCTGTTTTCGAATAAGGTCAGAGCAAAAAGCCCACCAGTTTAACGCAGGGTTGCTGACAGGAACTTGGCAGGCCGGTTCTGTGGCCTGCGCTCATTCATGTGCCGACGGCGGCCTGCGCAGCGGCGGGACCGGATCGTGCCCCCCCGGACAACCTGGATGGCAACGTGCGATCCGCCGCACACCCAGCCAAATACCGCGCCCCACCCCATGGGTCTCGATGGCTTGCATCGTGTAAGCTGAACACGTCGGGGTAAAGCGGCACTGCTGGCCCACCCAAGGGCTTAGAAAATACCGATAGAAACGAATCGGCGCGATAAAGATCTGGCGGATCAGCATCGCATGATCTTGCCCAACAGCTGATCGGCCTCGGCACGCACGTCGCGTTTCAGTTGCGTCAGGCTGGCCGGAGACGGCCGATTCACCAGACGAAACACCAGGTCGCCATCGGGCAAATGACTGCGCTGCAGACGAAAGGCCTCGCGCAGCACTCGCTTGATTGCATTGCGCGTCACTGCCAGCGGCGCATAGCGCTTAGGCACGACCAGGCCCAAACGGGCCGGAGAATCCGCTACAGTGCGGGGGCGAGACACAACGAACAAAGCCCCTCGGGCAATACGCCGGCCTTTTAAGGCCGCCGCGTATTCCGAGGGGCGATGCAGCCGCGCCGCCGAAGGAAAATCGGAAGGCATGGCAGTCTGTCAGGTGTCTGGCATAAGCCAGGCACCGTATCCGACAATTAGACGGCCAGGCGCTTGCGGCCCTTGGCGCGACGGGCGCTAAGGACGGCACGGCCGGCACGCGTCTTCATGCGGACACGAAATCCGTGTGTGCGCTTGCGGCGGGTAACAGAAGGCTGGAAAGTGCGTTTCATGGCGAATCCAAAAGAGCTTGGGAATGGTTTTTAAGGCTCGACCGCCCGGGCACCATTGTCGGACCAAAACCGGCCCGAATCACCCAAAGCATCGAAAAGCCCATTATTTCAACAAATTTTTGGCATCCCGTCAATCACTTGGGGACTTATCCCCCGCATTGCCCACTTATCCAGGGTTGATCTGTGGATAACTACCCTCAGGAAAGGGTAGAATCGAGGTTTAGCACGTTGACTCCTATGAATGAATTCTGGCAGGCCTGTCTCCAGCAGCTGGAACAGGAACTTCCCCCCCAACAAATCAGCGCCTGGATAAAACCCCTGGTTCCGCTCGGTTACGACACGGAACTGGCCGTCCTGCGCATCGGTGCGCCCAATCGCATGAAGCTCGACTGGGTGCGCAAGAACTATTGCACTCGCATCGAGGCCCTGGCCAGCGACTGGTACTCCCAGGCCGTTCAGGTTCAGGTCGAGATCCACGCCGCTCAGGCCCGCCCGGCCCCCGGCGTACGCCTGCCCGCTGCGCCCGCCGCTCAGGCCACAGGCGCCGCCAGCCCGGCGGTCCCACCGCCCGGCGCGCCCGTCACCGCCGTTCACACGGCCACCGACGAGGCCATCAAAGACCGCTCGCGCCTCAATCTGGACCTGACCTTCGACAACTTCGTCATCGGCAAGGCCAACCAGCTGGCCCGCGCAGCCGCCATGCAGGTCGCTGAAAACCCCGGTGTGTCCTATAACCCGCTGTTTCTGTATGGCGGCGTGGGGCTGGGGAAAACCCACCTGATTCACGCCATCGGCAACGCCTTGCTGGCCAGCGGCACCAATCCACGCATCCGTTACGTCCATGCCGACCAATACGTGTCCGACGTGGTCAAAGCCTACCAGCGCCGCGCCTTCGATGACTTCAAACGCTACTACCATTCGCTTGATCTGCTGCTGATCGACGATATCCAGTTCTTCGCCGGAAAAAACCGCACCCAAGAAGAATTCTTCTATGCCTTCGAGGCCATGGTGGCCCAGCGCAAGCAAATCATCATCACCTCGGACACCTACCCCAAAGAACTCGCCAACATCGACAGTCGGTTGATTTCCCGCTTTGATTCCGGCCTGACCGTCGCCATCGAACCCCCCGAACTCGAAATGCGCGTGGCGATTCTGCTGCGCAAGGCCCAGACCGAAGGCATCACCATGCCCGAGGAAGTTGCCTTCTTCATTGCCAAACACCTGCGCAGCAACGTGCGCGAACTCGAAGGCGCTTTGCGCAAGGTCTCGGCCTATGCCCGCTTTCATGGGCGCGAGGTTCTCAGCGTCGAGGTCTGCAAGGAAGCCCTGAAAGACCTGCTATCGGTGTCCAACAGCCAGATCACGGTGGAAAACATCCAGAAAACCGTGGCTGATTTCTATAAAATCAAGGTCGCCGATATGTACTCGAAGCGACGGCCGGCCAATATCGCCCTGCCACGCCAGATCGCCATGTACCTGGCCAAGGAACTCACCCAAAAAAGCCTGCCTGAAATCGGCGATCTGTTTGGCGGGCGAGACCACACCACGGTGCTGCACGCCGTGCGCAAAATCACCGACCTGCGCGGCAAGCAAACCGAACTGAACCACGAACTTCACGTACTCGAGCAAACCCTCAAAGGATAAGAGAATATGCTACTGATCCAAGCTAGCCGCGATGCCGTGCTCAAGCCCCTGACAACCGTGGTGGGTATTGTCGAACGGCGCAATACCCTGCCCATTCTGGCCAATGTGCTGATCCGCAAGCAAGGCAATCAGGTCTCATTCCTGGCCAACGATCTGGAAGTCCAGATCACCACGCAGGCCGAATTCGGGGTGGGCGACGAAACCCAGTTCATCACTGTGGCCGCGCGCAAATTTCTCGATATCCTGCGGGCATTGCCCGATACCAGCGATGTGCGCCTGTCGCTGGACGAGGCCAAGCTCTCCGTCCAGGCCGGACGCAGCCGCTTCGCCCTGCAGACCCTCAGTGCCGACGATTACCCCACGGTCTCCCAGGCCGAGCAATGGACAGCATCGTTTTCCATGCCGCAGAAATCCCTGCGGCAGCTGTTCAATCAGGTGCACTTTTCCATGGCCCAGCAAGACATCCGCTACTACCTGAATGGCTTGCTGCTGGTGCTCGAGCCCGGCTTTGTGCGTGCCGTATCCACCGATGGCCACCGTCTGGCCCACAGCGGCATGGCAGTTGACGGCCTGGATACCCAGATGGACGCCATCATCCCGCGCAAGACCATCCACGAAATGCTGCGCCTGCTGGCCGATGACGACACCCCGGTGCTCGTCGACTTGGCCCCCGGCCAGATCCGTTTTCGCTTCGACCAGATCGAACTCATCTCCAAACTGGTCGAGGGCAAATTTCCTGACTACAAACGCGTCATCCCTGCGGGTTACACGCGCCATATCCAGATTTCCCGCGAACTCCTGCAGGCCAGCCTGCAACGTGCCGCCATTCTGACCACCGATAAGCTCAAAGGCGTGCGTTTGCAACTAGGCGACAATCTGCTGCGTATTTCCTCGTCCAACGCCGAACAAGAAGAAGCCCGCGAAGAAATTGAAGTCGATTACGCCCAAGAACCCCTGGACGTGGCTTTTAACGTCAGCTATCTGCTGGACGTGCTGGGCAACACCAAAACCGAATCCATCTGCTGGTCCGTCCAGCCCGATGTCAATGCTTCAGTCCTGATCACCGTGCCCAATGATGACGAATTCAAATACGTCGTCATGCCCATGCGCATCTGATCCCTCATCACCCGACTGATTCAATTACAGGATTTTCATGTCAGAACCCACTACCCCGAATACGCCGGCGCCCGGCTATGGTGCCGACTCGATCAAGATGCTCAAGGGCCTGGAGGCGGTACGCAAACGCCCCGGCATGTACATCGGCGACACATCCGACGGCACCGGCCTGCACCATATGGTCTTCGAGGTCGTGGACAATGCCATCGACGAAGCCCTGGCTGGTTACTGCGATGACATCGTCGTCACCATCCACGCCGACAACAGCATCTCGGTGTCCGACAATGGCCGGGGCATCCCCACGGCCATCCACAAAGACGACGAACACCACCGCAGCGCCGCCGAAATCGTCATGACCGAGCTGCACGCCGGGGGCAAGTTCGACCAAAATTCCTATAAGGTCTCCGGCGGCTTGCACGGCGTCGGGGTGTCCTGCGTCAATGCACTGTCCCAATGGCTGCGCCTGACCATTTGGCGCAACGGCCACGAACACCACATGGAATTCCGCCAAGGTGACCGCGTCGCCCCCCTGGCCGTGGTCGGAGATTCCGATCGCACCGGCACCCTGGTGCACTATCAGGCCGATCCCGAAATCTTCGCCAATATCGATTACACCTACGATATTCTGGCCCGCCGCCTGCGCGAGCTCTCGTTCCTGAATAACGGCGTCAAAATCCGCCTGGTCGACGAGCGCACTGGCCGGGACGAAAATCTGGCCTTTCTGGGCGGGGTCAAAGGTTTTGTTCAATACATCAACCGATCCAAGACCGCCCTGCACGACAATGTCTTCGCCGTCTCCACGGATTCAGACGCCGGGGGCGTGCGCGTCGGTGTCGAAGTCGCCATGCAATGGAACGACAGCTATACCGAAACCGTCCTGTGCTTCACCAACAACATCCCGCAACGCGACGGCGGCGCCCACCTGACCGGCCTGCGGGCCGCCATGACCCGGGTATTGAACAAATACATCGCCGATAACGAGCTGGCCAAAAAAGCCAAGGTCGACACCACCGGCGACGATATGCGCGAAGGCCTGGCCTGCGTGCTGTCCGTCAAAGTCCCCGAGCCAAAATTCAGCAGCCAGACCAAAGACAAGCTCGTTTCCAGCGAAGTCCGCCCTGCCGTCGAGGAAGCCGTCAGTCGCACCCTGGAAACCTGGTTGCTCGAAAACCCCAACGACGCCCGCGCCCTGTGCTCGAAAATCGTCGAAGCGGCCCGCGCCCGCGAAGCCGCCCGCAAGGCGCGCGAAATGACGCGCCGCAAAAGCGTGCTGGAAGGTGCCGGCCTACCCGGAAAACTGGCCGATTGCCAGGAAAAAGACCCCGCCCTGTGCGAACTGTATATTGTCGAAGGGGACTCGGCCTGGCGGCTCCGCCAAACAAGGCCGAGACCGTAAATTTCAAGCCATCCTGCCGCTGCGCGGCAAGGTTCTGAACGTCGAAAAAGCCCGCTTCGACCGCCTGCTGTCCAGCGAACAGATCATCACCCTGATCACCGCCCTGGGCACCAGCATCGGGCCTGATTTCAACGTGGATAAACTGCGCTACCACCGCATCATCATCATGACTGACGCGGACGTCGACGGCGCCCACATCCGCACTTTGCTGCTGACGCTGTTCTATCGCCAAATGCGCGAACTGGTCGAGCGCGGCTATATCTACATCGCCCAACCCCCCCTGTACAAAGTCAAGGTTGGCCGCGAAGAGCGCTACCTGAAAGACGATGCCGAAGAAGCCCAATTCATGCTGCAACTGGCTCTAAAGGACACCGAACTCGTCCCTCACGCCGATGCGGCCCCTATCCGCGACGCCGCCTTGATGGATCTGGCCCGCCAATATGTGTTGGCTGACAACATCATCGCCCGCCTATCGCGCGTTCTCGACATCGAAGCCCTGTCCGCCATGGCCGAAGGCGTACAGATCAGCCTGGTCGACGAAGCTGCTGCCCGCGCCAGCGCCCAGGCTCTGGAAAATGCCCTGCATGATCCGGCTGACACCCATGGTGTGCACGTCGAAGCCCAGTACGACGACATCGAAGACTCCTGGCAACTGGCCGTCATCCGCCCCCACTTCGGCAACCAACGCGTCAGTATCTTCGACCGCGCATTCGTGCGTGGCGGTGACTATGCCGTGCTGGCCCGCACTGCCAAGACCTTCATGGGCTTGCTGGGCGACGGCGCCCTGGTCCGCCGCGGAACCGGCGACAAAGCAAAAGAAAAGCCCGTTTCGGACTTCCGCGAAGTCATGCAGTGGCTGCGCACCGAAGCCGAACGCAGCATCAGCAAGCAGCGCTACAAAGGCCTGGGGGAAATGAATCCCAGCCAACTGTGGGAAACCACCATGGACCCCGCCGTACGCCGCCTGCTGCGCGTCCAGATCGAAGACGCCATTGCCGCCGACGAAATCTTCGTCACCCTGATGGGCGACAACGTAGAACCCCGCCGCGCCTTTATCGAAACCCACGCCCTGCAGGCGGGGAACATCGACGTTTGATGTGTCGATTCCCATAATTAATGAAAAATTCCGACAATTAATGAAAATCGATTCCCATAATTAGTGAAAAATCTGTAGCAGTGCAGATTTGCAGGCGGGCTCCGATACTTACAGCGGAGCCCGTTTTTTTGGTCACGTATATCGAGGCAGTCGCTCGGCCAAGCCAAGAAGTCAATCGAAGCGTCTTTTAAGAGGCTCGTGTTCGGGAGTTCAGTCTCGCTATATTCATAAGACACATATAGTTTCAAAATAAATATAGAAGTGAACAAAAACAGCAAATGCCTTTTTTGGGAGTCGCTCTGGTCAATAAAATCTATGTTGTTGATTTTATTGGAAAATATTCAGCCAGAGTATTTTAGCGCATGAGTTAATTTAATTCATGTTAGCTATCGAAAATAGAAAATTGATAGTTCAGGACTTGTCCTGCTAGATCGGATTGCATAGACTGAAACCCTTTACAAACTGCCTGAACCCGGCATGCATATGGACGTTATCGAGCTGATCTATCGACTGAAGCGTGCCGGGCGTACCCAAGTAAGCCTAGCCCAAGAGCTGGGGGTCAGCCGCGGCGTGGTGAACGACGTCATTCATGACAGAGGCGCGTCCTTGCGAGTCGCCTCCCATATCGCTGCAGTGATCGGGGTCGATGCACACCAACTCTGGCCGGATCGTTATAAAGACCGACCACAACCTCGCAACGCGGGCACACGCCCTGACTCGAAGGAGGAATGCCAGCCAGAAAAATAAAAGCCGAACAACTTTCGTCGCTCGGCTTTTGCCCCTGGGAAGGGAGAATACTGCATCTCGTAAATACAGTATTGCTGCTTCCAGTGGCTTAAGTCAAGCCGAGATTCCTCAAAAGTAACACTTCGTTTCCCTGCGTCCAGGCGCAGGGCGGGTGTTCTTGCGCCTCCTTCCTGCACGGTCGGCCTAGGCACTGGGGACTCTTTCACCCAAAAACTGGAGCAGCAGCATGTCCAATACACCAAAAACCCCGCGATCACGCACGGTGATCACCCCATCTGGGGGAATCGTAAGAGGGAAATTCCCTAGCCGGAAAGCAGCCCGGATGGTCCACCACGAAGGCCTCTTGGAGCTTGGGGCATGTCTATTTTTTGAACTCTCGCCGCGTGTCATCTCGTACCAAGAGCAGCCACCGAAAATCCAGTACGCGGACAATGACCGCCTACGCGTCTACACCCCTGACTTTGAGTTGGTTCTCGACGACGGTAATACCGTACTCGTCGAAGTAAAACTTGCTGCCATTCTGGCTCGCCCAGAAATTCGCCAGAAATATGACCTGATCTCTGGCCACATGCAGCGCGACGACCAGCCATTCAGCATCCTTACTGACGAATGCATACGGAGGGAGCCGCGCCTCAGCAATCTACACCTTGCTTATAGAGCACTGGCCGCACACAGTCCCTCACAAGCACGCCTGGAGAGCTTCCTACCTCAGCTTATTGCTCTACAGAACCCGAGCATTCACTTGGTCAACTCAATACTGAGGCCTCACAAGATATCCGCCTTTGACCTCTTTGCAGGTGGATATATGACCTGTGATTTAACACAGCCGTTGAATTCTTCAACACTGGTTTCCATCAGCGAGGAGCGTGATTATGACTGGATTCAGCTTTCAAAAGAACTCTCGCTTTGAGCACCATAGCGAGGAATATAAGGTGCAGCGAATTAACCCTGACCAGACCAGTGTTGTGGCAGAGCGCATCATTGATGGACAGATTTTCTGTCTAAACATCAACGACCTTCTAAACGCCTTCGGTGATGGAAACCTCCGATTTCTGAACGCTGCATCAAATGGTGATGAGCCTCCGCTATGTCAGAGGCCCATCTCTGAGCTAAACGGTTTCACGCGAGCCGAGCTGGATAGGAGGCTCGCCTATGTGGCGGCAATACGGGATGCGTCTCCAGACAGCATGACGCCGGAATCAATCATGCCGATACGGGATGCCGTAGCGAGAAAAATTGCTGACCCGAAGCCGCCAAGCTTCACAAGCATTTATCGGTGGGTAGGCTGTGCCGCACTGCAGCGTGACTTCAGGGCACTGATACCGCGCTACGACCGCCGTGGGCCGAAAAATGTTCGACAGCCCTCACGAGTCGTAGAGCTATTTGAAGAGGCAGCAGAACGGGCTTTCGGCAGTAGCCCTCAAGCCACCGTGAAGAGAGTGCGGGAAGAGCTATTCACGTTAATAAGCAAAGAAAATTCTCTACGCCCGAAAAATCAACAATACAGAATCCCCGGAAAATCAACCTGTTATCGCCTTTTTTCACGACTAGATCAATATCAGGTATCTGTTTTACGCGAAGGAAAGAGAATCGCTATGCGGAAATTCAAACTTTCTGGAAAAGGTGCCGAAACCTCTCGAATTCTCGAACGGGCGGAGCTGGACCATACTCCACTTGATTTATTTTTGATCGACGAAAAAACCCAGTTGCCGCTGGGCAGACCTACGCTGACTATGCTGCTGGATCACTATAGCCGCATGCCTCTTGGTTATTATTTGGGATTCAATGCGCCCTCTACGGCGGCAGTTTTAGCCGCATTGCGCCATGCCATCCTGCCCAAAAAAAAACAGCAGTCGAGTATTGGGTTAGAGATAAAAGGTGATTGGCCGTGTCACGGCATTCCAGAAACACTCGTCGTCGATAACGGCTTGGAATTTCATAGCCAAGCGCTGGAATTTTTGGCATTCACCTTGGGAATGCGTATTCAGTATTGTCCTAAAAAACAACCGCAGTTTAAGGGGTGCGTTGAGCGCTACTTAAAAACGATCAACTACTCGTTCACGCATCTCGTACCAGGCACGTCATTTTCTAAATACTATGAACGGGGGGACTACGACCCTCAGGAACATGCCGTGCTGACCCTAGGTGAATTTCAGGAATTGCTGGAGAAATGGTTTATTGACGTATATGCAAAAACCGTTCACAGCACCCTAGGAACGACACCGCTGGAAAAATGGACCTCTAGCGCAAAAAGCTACATCCCCAAACTGCCTGAATCCGCTCAGAAGCTGATCAGTGAAATGGGTATACCCTGCACGCGACATTTACGACATGACGGTCTCCGGCTGCACGGCATCTATTACAGCGGTGAGGATTTAGCTCCGATTCTACGTAAATTTGGGCCTGGAACAGAACTCACCCTCTCCTACGACCCCAGTGATCTCGGGTCGATTCGGGTTTTTGATCCCGTCTCGCACGAAATTGCATACACCGCCTACGCAAAAAATTTTTACTACGCCAACGGACTCTCGCTCAATCAGCATCGGTTGATTCGCCAGGAACTCGTGCGCCAGGGACGATCCGCAGAAGACCCAGTTGAGCTGGAGCAGGAAAAGCAGGCGCTCCGGGAAAAAATAGCGGAACTTGCCGTCAGCAAAAAACACTCGAAAAGGCGCTTGGCCGCACGCCTACGTGGAGCGCAAAAACAGGTTGAATCAGCTAAGCCTAGGATAGCCAGATCCGTCATTGAAAAGCCCACCCCCAAAACATCTCCGTCTTTCAAAAAGTCGGCTTTAGATGCAGGAAACCGGCCAAGAATCGGCACATTCAAAATGCACAACCCAGGGGTGATGTAATGGACAAGGGCGAGTTCTATAACGCCCTTCGGGCATTTGATAACGAGTATGTCAATTTTTCGTCATTCGGAAAAATCATCACAGAGATGGAGCAGATACTCGACCTATCCCGAAATACGGGCATGGTAAGAAATCTGCTCGTTACAGGCGAAAGCGGTTGCGGCAAAACCAGTCTGGCCCGAGCATTTCAAATGCGATACCCCAAAGCTCATCTCGCGGAACAAACGATCACGCCGGTACTGCTGGTGGAGGTACCCTCTCTAGGCACCGTGGGGGCAGTAGCACACGCCATTCTCCGGGCGCTGGGAGATCCCTACCCGGAGAAAGGTCGCGTCGCAGATCAGACGGCCCGGATCGAGGTTCTGATACGGAATTGTAAAACCGAAATGCTCATCCTGGACGAGGCACAGCATATTTATGATCGAGGACGGAGTAAAACCCAATACGCTACTGCAGATTGGCTCAAAACGCTGATCAATGGGATAGAAATCCCTGTCAGCCTATTTGGAATTCCGCGCCTCGAAAATATTTTGGAAGTCAACGTCCAGCTACGACGGCGATTTGCCGCGCCTATGGAATTATCTATTGGGAGCCCGAGCGATATTGGATTTCTGGATGCAAACTTCGATGTAATTAACGCTCTAGCACCGGCATTACCAATTCCGCTCTCGCTGAGAAAAATCACGCCTGCCGATTTAACCCAGAGAATTTATTTTGCAACGGATGGGCGAGTCGGATACCTAAAACGACTCCTGTCCATTGCTCTCCAAGGGGCATGGGAGAACGATGATAACGAAATCACCCTTGACACACTGGAGAATGCATTTACCCACATTTGGCGCGAGGGTGTGGGCAGCCTAAATCCGTTCAGCCGAGATTTCGTCTATAGGCGGCTGGACCGTGTGGGCGAGCCATTCGCGGGGGACCGTACAGCATGACGATGAGCAGGTTCATCACGTACCGAGATTTCCCGTGTAGGCCCCAGCGCCAGAATGGGGAGAGTTTAGTTGGATACGTATATCGCCTGATGTCCGCTAACGGACACGCCATTTCTGCAGGGGGGCATTATCGGGCGGTGCAGCAGCTCTATCGTGGGGATTTGACGCGATCCCGAGAGCCTCTGCAGCAACTATCTGAGTTTATTGGTGATTCGACATATCAGGACTCCAAGTTCTGGGAAGAGCGCCTATGCATGCTGTATTCGGGTGGAAACCCCGCAGGTCTCAGTTTTCCAAAACTGCGGGCAGATAGCCCGTGGCTATGCCCACTATGCATGCAAGAAAACCCATTTCATCGTGAGTATTGGACTCTCCCCCTGGCAAACACATGTCCTCGGCATGGCGTGTCGCTGAGCGCCTGCTGTGGGGTGTGTGGCGGGGCCCTGACCTGGACCACTCTGCAGGCGGGGTGGCGATGTGCCAGAGGGCATGTCGTCTACGACGTACAACCCATGGCAGCCGAAAAATCCGCCGCCCGCGACCGGCTATTTTCCATCCATCACCATTTTGCTTTCGATGGTGGGGCTAAGCCACTGCTTGAGCGGTATCGAGATGACGCGACCATTCATGAAATGCATGTCGCATATTACTGGGTCACGGCCCCCAGGAGGGTCGGAGCGGCATGGGGGCTTAGCCTGCCTCGACCCCGTGCTACAGCGAACAATCCGGCACCACTAAAACCGGAACCTGCTAATGTCAGTGCAGTTCCCCTGTCCCATGCATTCCTGCGTTGGGTATATCTCTGGCGCATCGTAATGAGACCGCTCGGGGCACATATCCCTATGCCGCTGACGGTCCTTAGCCATGTGGCGAGACGACGGCCGACCCGCACCCACACATCCCAGCAACGACAGAGGAAACGCACCTCAGCCACCGCAGAGTCTCTTTACGCCCATCGGGTCATGCAACTGCCGCATATATTGGTGAAACTGAATGAAGCTGTTCCCAGGTCAGTCGGGCTGTCAGCGCTCAGTTGCCTTGACCACTGGTGGCCGGAAACTGTTCAAGCAGCCAAAGCGGCAGGACTCCTTAGCCGTCACGGTCTCGACGGGCGGGATGCCCACACGCCGAAGCGCCGTCAGACCGCCGCGCATCGGATGCGGGTCGAAACCGCAGTGGTTACGCTGCTGGACCGTTTACTGTTCGCCGCATGCATGATGTTTAACGCCCATGATCTGCAGGGGTTTTGTTCCTCCTTCATCTTGCCCCGGTCATTGCCAGCCAACACGCGCAGGCCTATATACAAACGGCTGACGGCGTACCTTATGACCTGTCCACTACCAGAACTCACCACCTGGAATACACAGATCGAGGCGGATCTGGCGCAGCGGCATCAGGAGCTTTGTGATGCGCTCCGATGATCTGGCGACCATGGAGGCGCTCGATGCCTGTTTCCCCTGCAGACCCAGGCCAGTGCCCGGGGAGCTATTGCAGGCCTACCTGCATCGCGTCCTCCGTGCCAATGGTCACAGTTCGCTGCGTAGCCTGCATGACGGGGAGAGCGATGCGGTAGAGGTCCGGGCCTTCCTGCAGCACATGGTCGGTCTATCCGCCAATGAACTGGCTAGGCTGACCGAACCCAGCTCTGATATTTCACAGGCACAGGAGGATGTGAAAATTCTCCTGACTCCCCGCATTCGCTGGTGCCCGCAGTGCGTCGAACAAGAACCTGTCCTCCTGGGCCGCTGGCTGTATCGGACTACCGTCGTTTGCACCCTGCATGACTGCTTCATGCGTGATGAGTGCCCACACTGCCACGCCCCACAGAGGGCTTCGGAATTTACCGCTACCTGTGGCGAGTGCGGTGCATCGATTTGCAGGCCTGTCAGCGATGATGTGCCTGAACCGCTGTTCCAACTGCAAACTTGGCTTGACGAAGCGCTCGTCCAGGGCCAGCAGCACCCCGCACTCTTCAACCTCAACTACTACCAAGCCGCGAAGCTGGCCCACTATCTGGGCATCCTGGCGTGCAGTGGCCGTCAGGGCTCCCTCCAGGAGAATGCTTCGTCACGCAGAATGCCACACGACCGGCTACTGATGAACGCGGCATCCGGCGTCCTCACACGCTGGCCGAGTACTTTCGTCACGATGCTGGCGCTGGTACAGACCGTACCGGCCACCAACAGTCTGCAGCGTGATTTTGGGAATCTGTACGTCGTTCTGTACCGCTCGTTGAAGGGAGAGGCGTACCAATTCCTGCGAGACACGTTTGAAAACTATGTGAACGCCCACTGGGCAGGCATGCTCAGCGCGCGAAACAAACGTCTCTCAGAGCAGACTCGCCGCAGCCATCCACGCATGACCTTCAGACAAGCGGCACGCCTGGCCGACGCTACGCCCGCGCAACTAAAACGCATGCGCCCCAGGCTGCAGGCGCACGAGATCGCATTCCCGTCCGGTCGGCGGCTATACACGCTGGAATCAAGCCATCTGCCTCAGATCAAGGGCGTGACCCTGACGCAAGCGGCTAATAGACTGCACCTCCCAAAACGGCGCATTCGCGGGCTGATCGCGGCCGATGTCATCCAGCCAGACATCTCCCCCGTCAGCACCTCCGCTTCTGCATGGTTCATTTCAGAAGAGCACCTTCGTCGTCTGTTTTTCCACTCCACCGGGCAAAAAGAGGGAGGTGTGGCGCTGCACCATGTATTGCACTATGGAAAGCTGAGTGAGGCGGAGTTTATCGACCTGACAAAGGCATTGCTGGCTCAGGAACTCGATGCGGTCAATCTCCCCTGCGATGACAACATCCCGCTGGGGCTGATTGAGCTGAGCCGCGAAGACCTACGGCGCTGGCGCCTGCAACAACGGGCCAGCAAGAACGGATCGGTGTCCGTTGACGAAGCTGCGACAGTGTTGGGCATCAAACAGCAGGTGGCGTATCAGCTCGTCCACCAGGGCCTGTTGACAAGCTATCAAGTGCCAAACCGTACAGAGGTGCGTGTGCGCAACGTCGATCTGCAGGATTTTCAGCGCACCTATGTCTCACTGGCCGAGTTGGCCCGCCGCCAGAAAACCTCACCAAAGGCCCTTTTGGGCAAGCTGCTTTGCGAGCCGGTGACTGGCCCTACTGTGGATGGGACACGGCAATATTTTTACCGGATTGCTGATCTCATGGCCCGCAGAGAGACCTGAGGAATGACCCATAGCCATAAATCCAGTAAGCAACCGGCCAGTGTAGTCGCAAGGTTTCAATATTTGTGCGAATATTTCACGGGTATAGGACATTGGTAGCACTCTGCTAGAGCAAGGACTAAATACATGGCGGTCGGTCAGGGAAGCATCATGCAGGCGTTGGAGAAAATGTATTCCGACTTGAATCGGGATGAGTTCATTTTCTCTTTCTTGGATGCGTATGGGTTCCCCAAGAGCACGATCACTCGACTCCGCAATGGCGGCGATAGCCGCAACGTTGGCCAAGGCAATGACATTGGGCTCAAGAAAAAACTGTACTTCCGGGTCGTGCCGACGGGTGGCGATGTGGTTGCCGAGGCCGAAGCGCTCAAAGATAGTGACATCGTTGGCCGTAACGACATCCGGTTCGTGATCGCTACCGACTTTGAGACGCTGGTGGCATTTGACCTGAGTGCCGACGAGCGTCTGGAAACCAGCCTGGGCGAGCTAAGCAAGAACTACGCCTTCTTCCTGCCTCTTGCCGGGTATGAAAAGGCCGTGATGCACTCGGAGCACCAGGCCGACCTGAAAGCCTCTGAAAAGATGGGGCAGTTGTTTGACCTGATCCGCGAGCGCAACGACCTGTCCAAGCCAGAGGACATCCACGCGCTGAATGTGTTCCTGACCCGTCTGCTGTTCTGCTTCTATGCCGAAGACACCGGCATCTTCGCAGAACGCCAGATGACCTCGACCCTGCAAGCCTGCACGAAAGAGGACGGCTCGGACGTAGACCTGTTTTTCAGTGATCTGTTCACCGTGCTGAACCTGCCGGATCAGTCACCCGAGCGCCAGCGCATGCCGGAGCACTTCCGCCAGTTCAGGTATGTGAACGGCGGCCTGTTCCGCGCCGATGAGCCCATTCCCGAGTTCGGGCGCAAGGCTCGCCGGATCTTGCTCGACTGTGGGTCGCTGGACTGGTCGCAGATCAATCCCGACATTTTCGGCTCGATGTTCCAGGCCGTGATTGATGAGGAACAGCGCGGCAACCTGGGCCAGCACTACACCTCGGTCTCGAACATCATGAAGGTGATCCAGCCGTTGTTCATGGATACCCTGTATGCCGAATTGGAGAAGTCTCGTCGGAGTGAAAAGCGGCTCAAGGAGCTGCTACTGCGCCTGCAGAACCTGCGCATCTTCGACCCGGCCTGCGGTTCAGGCAACTTTCTGATCATTGCCTACAAGGAATTGCGCAAGCTGGAGATGGAAATCATCAATGCGCTGAATGTGCTGGGCAAACAAGGCGAGATGTACTACTCGGGTATCAAGCTGACCCAGTTCTACGGCATCGAGATTGATGACTTCGCCCATGAGGTCGCCACGCTTTCTCTCTGGTTGGCAGAACACCAGATGAACCTGGCGTTCAAAGAGAAGTTTGGCTATGCCGAGGCGGCCCTGCCACTGCGCGACGGTGGCAACATTATTTGCGACAACAGCCTGCGCCGAAACTGGGAGGAAGTGTGCCCCCCAAAAGATGAGCAGGGTAATGAATACGAAGTGTATATCTGCGGGAACCCGCCGTTTCTGGGCACGACAGAGCGAACGGAAAAACAGTCCGCCGACATGAAATACGTTTTTTCTTCCTTTAAGTCCATAGGATATTTGGATATTGTTGCCGCTTGGTTTTGGAAAGGGGCAAACTATATCCGGGGAAAGACCGCGAAGTGTTCATTCGTGTCAACAAACTCCGTTTGCCAGGGCGACCAAGTATCTCTGCTTTGGCGGCCAATTTTTGACTTGATGGTATCAATCGACTTCTGCTATCAAACCTTTCCTTGGAGCAATAATGCCAAGGGAAAAGCGGCGGTGCATGTCATCATCGTTGGGTTGAAAAACAGTAACGACCTTAGATCAGCCCCAAAAATTTTTGAAATATTGGGTAAGGAGCTCCGGGTGAGCGAAGTAGAAAACATAAGCCCATATCTAACCCCGGGCTCAAACCTTTGCATCGCCCCTCGAACAAAACCATTGGCTCAAGTAAGCCGAATGATTTTTGGCAACAAGCCTACGGACGGTGGAAATTTTTATCTTTCAGAACAAGAAAAACAGGACTTCATAAACAAACACCCACAGCATGTTAACTGGATCAAAAAAATAGTAGGCGCGAGCGAATTTATCAACGGAGGTTACCGCTGGTGCTTCTGGCTGGTGGATGTTCCGCTTGACGAGGTAATGACCATTCCCGAGGTCGCCGAGCGTTGCAAGAAAATTAGAGATTTAAGAGTGGCGGCTGGACACGCTGCAGCCCTGAAGGGCGCTGAAAGGCCGCATACTTTTCTCCAAGTCGCACAACCTAAGGACGGCCACTACATTTTGGTGCCCAGCGTGTCTTCTGAACGCAGGGCCTATGTACCCATAGGCTTCCAAAGTGCGGACATCATTTCAAGTAATCTGAATATGATGATCCCCAATGCCACCCTCTACGAATTCGGCATCCTCACGTCGGAAATGCACAATGACTGGATGCGGGCCGTGGCAGGGCGCCTTGAAAGCCGTTATCGCTACTCTGCCACGCTGGTCTACAACACCTTCCCCTGGCCTGACGCCTCTGAGGCCAAACGCAAGCACATCGAGTCCCTGGCCGAAGAAGTACTGCTGATCCGCGAAGACTACCCGGATAAGTCCCTGGCGGATCTGTACGACCCGGACAAGATGCCCGCGCCGCTGCTGGCCGCGCACAAGACCCTGGATCGTGCGGTGGAGGCCTTGTACCGTGACCGGCCTTTCCGCGACGCATCGGAACGGCTGGAGCATCTGTTCAATCGCTACGAGAAGCTCATTACCGAAGAGCAAGCAAAAGCTCCGGTCAAGAAAGCCCGAGGAGGCAAGTGACATGGCGAATTTGCTGACCGTCAACTACAAGCAAACCGGAAAGAGCGCAAACCTCAATGACCTGGGCATGCGGGAGATGCAGGCTCGGGCCTATGAGGCGCGTCATGCGCAGTACCTCCTGCTGAAAGCCCCGCCAGCCTCGGGCAAATCGCGTGCCTTGATGTTCCTTGCCCTCGCCAAGCTGCACCAGCAGGGCCTGAAAAAAGTGATCGTGGCCGTGCCGGAAATGTCCATCGGCAGCTCGTTCAAGGACACCAAGCTCACGGCGAACGGCTTTTTTGCCGATTGGGCCGTGCAACCTAGCTACAACCTGTGTATTCCGGGCGGTGAGGCTCAGAAGGTCAATACCTTCGTGCGCTTCATGTCCGACCCGAACGCGAAAGCGCTGGTCTGCACCCATGCCACGCTGCGATTTGCGTACCAGTCGCTGCAGCCTTCGGACTTAAATGAAGTCCTGCTGGGCATCGACGAGTTCCACCATGCCTCTGCTGGCGAAGAAAACCGTCTGGGCGAGCTGATTGATGGTGTGATGGCTGGCTCCAACGCACACATCATTGCCATGACAGGCTCCTACTTCCGGGGCGATGCCGTTCCTATCCTGTTGCCCGAGGACGAAGAGAAGTTCACCCAGGTCACGTATTCCTATTACGAGCAGCTCAACGGCTACAAATATCTGAAGTCCCTGGGCATCGGCTATCACTTCTACACCAGGCAGTACCTGGATGCGCTGCCTGAGGTGCTGGACACCTCCAAAAAGACCATCATCCACATCCCCAATGTGAACTCGATTGAGTCCACCAAGGACAAGTATTCCGAGGTTGACTACATTCTTGACGCCATTGGCGAAGTGGTCGAAAAGAACATGGACACCGGCATCATCACCGTCCGGGATAAAAAAAGCGGCCGCCTATTGAAGGTCGCCGATCTGGTAGACGACAACCCCCTGCGGGTAGGGGTCCAGAACTACCTGCGCAACGTGACCAAAGCCGATGAGATGGACATAATCATCGCGCTGGGGATGGCGAAAGAAGGATTTGACTGGCCCTGGTGCGAGCATGTCCTGACTATCGGCTATCGCTCGTCGCTGACGGAAATCGTCCAGATCATCGGGCGTGCCACACGCGACTGCGAAGGCAAGTCGCATGCGCAGTTCACCAACCTCATTGCGCAGCCCGATGCCGAAGATGACGACGTAAAGATCTCGGTCAACAACATGCTCAAGGCCATCACGGTATCGCTGCTGATGGAACAGGTTCTGGCCCCTTCGGTCAGTTTCAAGCCGCGCTCACGCATGGCTCCTGGCGAGGTTGCTGCCCCGGGGACGGTCATCATTGATGATACGGCTGCCCCCGTCTCGGACAAGGTGGTCAAAGCCCTGGAGAACATGGACAACATCAAGGCGGCTATCCTCCAGACACCCCAAGTCATCGCCCCGGCTGTGACCGGCGATCCCGATCCCGAGGTCCTGGGGTCGGTCGAAATCCCCAAGATCGTGGAAAAGCTCTATCCGGACCTGGAGCCCAGCGAGGTCATGACGGTTTCCGAGGCGGTACATACCTCTCTGGGCATTCAATCGACGGGTGGGTTGTTTGATGAGGCGGACTTGCCCGAAGGCGCTGAAATCATGGTGCCGCCTGGTGCTGAAGGTGCGTCGGCCACTCCGTCTGACACCACCGCCGATGCGACAGGCACCGGCAGGACGCCAGTCTCGGCTCCTGACCCCAGCAATCCGAAACCCAACCGCAAGTTCGTGCTGATCGGCAACAAGTTCATCAACATCGAGCACCTGAACGTTGATCTCATCCGCCAGATCAACCCGTTTCAGGGGGCCTATGAGATTCTCTCGAAGGCGGTGACGCCTGCGGTCCTGAAGGCAATTCAGGAAACCGTGGTAGGCATGCGCTCCCAGATGTCGGAAGAAGAGGCCGTAATCCTCTGGCCCCGCATCGTCGAGTTCCGTAAGGAACAGGGTCGGGAGCCTTCGGCCACCTCCGGGGATCAATACGAACGGCGGTTGGCCGAAGGCCTTATCTACATCAAGCGCAAGGCCCAGGAACGCAAAGCGCAACAGGCCTAATAGGGACGGCTCATGGCTGCGATTCGACACAATAAGGGCAAGGCTGAAACCCGCCCATCACTGGATGACATCTTCAGCGGCCCCGACGAGTTCGGCCTGCTGGATGTCGCCGCAAAGCGAATCGGCAAGCATGCGCCGCTGGAGTTCGCCCACTTTGAGGAAATCAGCGCGTTCGTGGATCAACACCGTCGCTTGCCCAGCGATCAGGGCGAACTGTCCGAAAAGCTGCTTGCCAGACGCCTTGCGGGCTATGCAGAAAATGTCAGCCTGCACGAGGCCTTGCGCCCCTATGATCGTCACGGCCTGTTAGCCAAGCCGGAAGACGCACCGGGCAAAAGAGAGCAGGCCCCTACCGGGGAATCCCCGCCCGCCCCCTCATCTGATGAAACGGTGGCCGAAACACCGGCGGCGGTCGCCGCAGCCGAAAACATCACCTCCCTGGATCAGATCTTTGCCAGCGCAGATTTTGGTGAACTGGACCCGGGGGACCAGGAGATCTTCGACATCCAGCATGTGCCAGTGGTGTCCGACAGAGAGGCCCCCGATGAAATCGCCCAGCGCAGGGTATGCGACGACTTCTACGAATTCGAGCACATCTTCCGCGATCTGCACGAAGGCCTGAAATCTGGTGAAGTGCAAACCATACGTTTTCAGCAGTCCTCACAGGTGCAAGAAGGCGATGCCTTCATTCTGGAAGGTGTGCTGTGTCTGATCGACAAGATCGGCGAGTACCGCCTTGATAGCACAGGCCGGTATGACCCCCGGCTGCGCGTCATCTTTGAGAACGGCACTGAATCTAATCATCTGCTGCAGTCCCTGGCAAAGCGTCTGTTCGCTGACGAGACGGGCCGCCGCATCATTCGAGAGGCCGACGCTGTGGTCGATGCCTTTAACAACATCTCGCACCGGGACAAGCGGGCCGGGCAAATTTACTTTGTGACCACGCTCAGCGACGATCCTCAGTTGAAGGCCATCCCGAACTTGCTGAAGATCGGGTATACCGAGCAGACAGTGGAAGATCGGACCAAAAACGCTGTGCGGGACGTAGCCTTCCTCGAAGCGCCCATCAGGATTCTGGCATGCGTCGAGTGCTACAACATGAACCCCAACAAGTTCGAGACGCTGATCCACGGCTTTTTGCATACGCAACGACTCAACATCACCTTGAACAGTCGGGACGGAAAAACCCACCAACCCAGGGAATGGTTTTCAGTCCCCCTGGATACCGCCCGTGAGGTGGTCCGACGGATCATTGATGGCAGCATCGTCCAGTACCGGATGGACAACACCACGAACCGGCTGGTCAAGAAGGTGGGAGACGTGACGTGAAAATCAAACGCCTTGAACAGATGCGCGAATCGCAGCGGAACTACCATCGCCGCTGCCAATGGGTCATGAAAGACGGGCTCTTTATTCCGCATGTGTATGAGGAAAGCCGCCGCACCGCGTTGTCATGGTGGGACGACGTAGGCTTCATTCTGGGTGATCGGCGCGTCATGGTTCGGTGGAGACATCCTCGCATGGTCTACGAAGATGAAACCCAGGAGAGGGCCTGGAACCAGGCGGGGGAGCCCCCGCAGCACGATATCTTTGCCGACTTCATACCCAACTATCAACAGGCAGGCCGTTCACGCAAGCGAATTGCGAGCTACACACAGCCAACGCCGCAGGGCGAACTAGGCGCGTATTACGACAAGGTTGATGCCATCACCAACACCTTGCGGACTGACGGCATTGATTTCGACGTTCACGCCAGCTACCGCCGTGAGCGACTGTCATGGTCCACGAGCGTCCATCTCGTCGTGCCGCTAGAGGTGCGCGATGAGGCCGAGCTCCGGGTTTTGGCTGATCTTGGAAAGCGGCTACTGCAGGGGAAAACTACGCTGGAGCAGGAGTTTCCTGGGTATCGCTATGGTCGGGAGCAGTGGCTCGCGGAATGCGAGACCATGCAAGAGGATTTGAAGCTGAAGGTTTGATACCAACAAAGCGGACATCAATGTCGGCCAGGCCGGTTGAGGCCTGCTTCGTTGTGATGCGAGGTGTTTATGTCACTATATAAATACGTTTCTATTGATACGTTGAAGAAAATTTTGAATGGGAACATTCGCCTCACCCAACCAGGAGCATTTAATGATCCATTCGAGATGCTGCCTGAATTACATGTTCCCCAATCTTTTTCTGCCAACAAAATTGCTATTCAATTTGACTTGTTCTCTGAGAGAAGGCTTCAGGGTGACGGTTCTTTGGCGAATGGTTTTGAGTCTGATTTCTGCAATGATCTCAACTCGCGGGATATTTTATATGAGTTAAATGAATCGATTGGGATTCTCTGCTTATCCAAGGCTAGAGATTCTCTTTTGATGTGGTCTCATTACGCGGATCAGTATGCTGGGGCCGTGGTGGAATTCGATGACTCCCATGAATTTTTCCATGGGAAAATAGAGGTGGAGTATAAGAGTGTGCGGCCAAAGAAAGATATAACCGCATATATCTCTGATGGAAATCCCGTTCCAATTGCTGAACTATGTACGAAACCAGAAGAGTGGCGGTACGAACAAGAAGTAAGACTGGTTCGTAGTCTATCAAATTGCCATAGAGTTTCGAATGACTCAAAATTTCCCGTTTATGTCATGTCAATACCAGTGGAGTGTATAAAATCCATAACGTTAGGGGAGCGGGCGAGTGCCGAACACCAAAGAGAGATTTGGAAAGCCGTCAAGGATTCCAAAATTGCTCTTTCGTTGGCAGCTATCTCTAATTATGGGTACGGATTCCGAAATGAAATAATAAAACTCGAAAACCCCTACCCGAAATCTAGTCCTATTGTGAGTCCAAGAACAGCGCATATCTTTGTCGATGATGATGGCGATCTGGGCCAGATGGCTCGTTGGATGCTTGAGAAGCATCCAGCTAGTCAACTGGTTAACAAGATTTTGTGAGGGCTTTTTTCGAGATGCCAAACCCCGCTTGTCACGGGATGGTTGTGCAGATTGAGTTGGAAAGACACAGTGATGCCCTCATCCAGGGCAACAGGCATATCCGCACCCTCACAGGAAAACCTGAATTCTGAGCCTTACCTACCCTCGTTGGGGAACAGATCAGACCTGCTAGACCGGGTGTATTAAATATTGGGCGAGAGTGCGTGATTGATCGACTGAAAATCTGGATGAACTCCAAGCCTTGGTACTGGAAGCTCAGGACGAAACTGAGACAAGTTGAACTTATCTCCGATAACGTCTTGTACAAGAAAGACTCTTCAATTCGACAAACGAAAGCCAATGTCCGTACTTTTGGCGCTTTTGCCTGGATTGGAGTGAAAAGTCTGCTCTGGGTAGCCTTGCTCCTGGCTGGGCTAGTTTTTTGTGAAAAGTCTATTGGGAACGACTCATCAGGGCTCCCATCACTCAATGCAGAAGATAAAAACTTCAATATCGAACAGCTCAGGCTATACGCCCAGCTGCTCACCGCGATTTTCTCGATCTACTTCGCCACCATAGGAATCATTCTAAGCTCCGGCTACACTAGGCTACGCCGGGACATCATCTACATGCTCACCAATGAACATGTAGGCAGTGTGTACTCAAAGATTTTGGTGCTTGCTGCAATGTTCTGCTTATCAGCAACGGCCCTGCCCGCGTTTGGAATAGATCCTGGCCTGCTAGTCTATTCAGTCGGTACGGCTTTGACAGTACTTAGTGCATTAGCTTTGTTCCCACTTGGTCAAAGACTGTTCAACTTCTTTGACCTCAAGCTACTGATCGAGAACGAAGTACTCCCTAAAATCGCACGCCACATCGAAAGCGCAGCAAATCCACGCAACTCAAACACTCTGGCCAACCACCATTCCAAGCAAGCACAGCAAGCGCTTGAACAACTTTCCTACATCGATGACCGTATAAAAAAAGACAATGAGGGGTTAAAAGACAACCTCCCCGCTCTGAACAGGAGCTATACGATCTTGTTGCTTCATTATCTCCAGAAAAAGCATCAAATAGATCAGAAAAGCTATTGGTTTCCACGAAAGCCGAAATACAAGCAATGGTTTTTAGCCGGAGACAGTGCTACATCCCTCGCTTTACAAACACGTAGTCAGCAAACATTGATGGAGCAAAAAACCGACTATCAATGGCTTGAAAACGAAATTATCGATAGATTGCTTAGTCATATCGAGCTAGCGTTCCAAATTGGCGACTTCAACCTGGCCCTGAGGTTACTCAATAGATTCTCAGTTCGCGCTGACTCGTATGCGAAGCAATTTCAATTCGACATTGGAATGCAAGAACTGGGAAGGCTCAAGAGCATTATCGAAAAATACTTAGTTTCAGCAGAACTGATAGCAGATACGGAAGCCCCTAATTTAAAAGTAGCTATCGCAGACACATGGGCCACGCTGGGCAGCACCCTCTGCCTAGAAACCTTACGTCGAATGATCATCTTCGAGAAAGAGCTAAAGCAGTTCTTTGAAAAGGATGAATGGACTGAAAGCTCTCTCCGTAGTCTACCTGCTTTTCTACAAGTGCAACTCTCAATCATTGTCGACCGTATTGAATTCGAGAAAGAGATCGAAGGGAGACGCCTATCCAAACCCAAATATGTTCAACAGCTCTCAGTACAGAAACTGATGCAGCATTACGCAAAAATACTTCCTTTAATCTGCGATTTTCATCAAAAGGCGATTCCTGATTTCGTTGATACATTGGTCAAGCTAAAAATGTCAGAGCCCGCAACACAAGTCGTTTTAAGCTCTTTACATAGCCACTGGAAACTACCAAATTGGTTTGACGATATCGACCAGTTAATGAGTCGATATCGGATGTTTCAGCACTACACCGAAAAACAATATGCCCTGCCTGAAATTGATATCCAAGCACTCTCTCAGCGACTAACCTCTGCCCGGGAGGACGCAATTACTAGACTAGGAAATCCGGATATCGTCAAACATATATTTGAGTCAAAACACAATGACGCTCTCCCAGATCATTTCGGGCAAATCTACTTCGAACTAGCAGAGGCATGCGTCAGCGCACTTGAGGAAAATGATCAAAGCACGCTAGAAAAAGTTTTCCCTATGTTCTTATCTCTAGCAATACTAGCAGATTCAAAAATCCTAGAGGAACACCCAGACCTAGACATAGAATTCCGTCTGCATCTCATGTCGACAGTAGTTAACGATTTGGCCTCAGTTTTAGGCTATGCCATCCTGTACGGGGCGTATTACGACAACAACAAGATGGCAGACTTTGCCCTTGGCCGCTTCAATGCCTTTCTGGATCACACCACCAATAAGCAGAAGTATCTCGAAAGGATGATAGGACTCTCAGACATCTCCAACTTTAGTATTGCGGCTTCACCCCGGACCCTGATTCGGACAAATTGGAGGATAGCTTTCGAACAGAAAGCTCGGGACGATGGATTCGAAGACCAGTTTTCTATGACAAGGGGAAAAAAGCACCAAAACAAGATAGTAAATGCATTGCTAAGTAATTTTTCGGAAGCATCCCACCTATTTTTTGCTACGCAAGTATTGCCCCAAATCGAGCCCACTGAGCTTAAGCTCGATTACCACATCACGTCTCTTTCCGAGACTCTACGTGATAACAGGGGGGATCAGCATGAAGATCTTTAAAGCTGAACCTTTTTATCGGCCTTCGTTCATCGAAAGAAACAAAGTAGGCATAGATCGACTCTTTTGCCCTGAAGAAAAGCTACACCCTGGTTTTAATCGTCGAATGTTCGATGAGGACTTTGCAAGATTGCTATCGTCACTGAATCAGCATGATGGGGATAGCTTCAAGATAGAATCGACCGACGAGCCTCTCACGCTAAAGCTACTATCGAACGTGAGAACGAGATATTCTTCACGCTCGATTGAAAAAACAATAATCCAACTAGTGGAAAAGGTAGCCAAGTCGCTAGTCTTCTTCGGCAGGGCCTACTATTTTCTTTACGAAAATACCGAGCAAGACGAAATCCATATAGCATCATTCAGACCTGAGGGAGTGATCGCCCTCTTTGGCAGGTACATTCAATGGGTACCGAAACGCAGAGAAAATCACTGGGACCGGGACAACGAAGAGCACCCAAGGGAAATAAGAATATTGGACGCCAGCAAAGTCATGCGCTTCGATATACCTAAAGCCATAAAAAAACTACTTTCCATCCAAAATAAAATGCTATATACCCTCGACAAGCATAGATTTGAGAACGTCGGCTTCCCTCCTACGGCCACATACGAAAATCCGAATCCGATAAACCATTTTGACTTTAGTGCCTGGAACGATACCCAAGAACGCGCTTTATATCGCGCCACACGAAGCACGGGTTGGAATGGTAGAAAGTATGACTCAACAAAACGCTCAGACTTCTTTGACTGCCATCGCCTGATCCGGTTTCGTAGGAATCAGCTTTTATTAAGAGACAGCATCCTAGAACAGCTTAGCCATGAACTTTCAAAAATTGGGAAGCGCTACAACGCCGATTTTTCAGTCTCGATATCTGGAACAGATAAATTACCGAGCATCTCTCACCTGAACGAACTGGAGACAAAGCTAGAACGAGAAGAGGTTGGATTTATTGAGGTCACCGACTATTGTTTCAAGCGCTGAAAGATAATCTCTGTACTTACAAGCCAAACTAACTGATCGAAAAACTCGATGGTAAATTCCTATTCGACAGCAAGGGATGAATGGATGACACTGCGGAAAGGGCGGTGGTTTGAAGTCACCAAGGCGGACACCAACGTCAGTTGGGCCGATCGATGTCCGCTTCGCTGTGATACGCAGTCTCCAGTGTGTCAGTGCTGATGGATCGTGAAAGCCTTTCTGAAGGCCTGGCGCTCTGCGTCTTGAGCCTCTTTTTCCCGCCACCGTTCATCCTGGACTCGTATCCACATAGCGAATGCGAGCAGTCCCACTGATCCCAGCATCATGATGGACGTGCCCCAGATAAAACCTTCCGTCAGGCTCATATCGCTTCACCTCCCCACCGCTCCTGCGCCCAATCGCTGGCAAAAAATCCAACCAAACCACCACCACCGTAGAACACGGTGAGCGCCATCAACAGGTAGATCGCCTGCATCTCAGTCGGCTGCTGCCAGACCATCACACCCAACGGCAGGGCTAGCCCTACGCACCAGGCAATGATAGCCCCCCATGGAAACTTTGCTGTCATCGCTGAACCCTCCATCGTTCGCCACATTGTTCGATTTTGTCGGCGGTGACGATCAGCCACGTTCCTATCTGGCTACCGCATTGGGCAAGCAAAACACCAAGGGCCATCAGGCCCAGCACGAACGCCACTCCTATCGAGGAAATCGTCAAAGTCATAGGTCGTCCTCTCCCCTATTGTCAGCGTCCTGCTATCAAGCAGAAGTGCTGGCAGTAGATCACCCACGCGTATCTAGCTGTACTCATATTTTCGGGCCTCATCGCCATGAGGGCAAGCGTTCCTTGAGTACGCTGAAGCTCCAACACTCAATGAGTCTGTCCCGAGCAACTCTGGATGCCCTATTTCACCAAACTAGGTATTACTACAGCCATACTCTGTCTGACATAACCCCGTGGTAGTCCCCTTGCAATTAAGATACGTTTGGTTTAATCTTGTCTCGTCTGGGAGGTTCTCCCAGTTGCGCGCTGTCATTATTCCAACACAGTGTTAGAGCGTCCGTGTTGCATTCGCAACGATCTTCGGATCGCTACCAGGGAGGTCGCCCCGGCGTAGACGTATCAGCGCCCCTCGCCCTACCTGCTTCTGTTGTCAGGCATAAATGGTGGTGAGTTAGCGTTATAACCGGTACTTCCGCTCTTTCTTTAGCTTCATTAGTGAACTCTGAATGGCAGTTGTCAGCATGGTGCTGCAACATTAACTTGGAGTATTAACTATGAAGTGCTTTATTGATGTTCGTTGGGACAGCCAGTGTCGTAGCTTGGAAAACTGCGACATGATGATGCAAACCGGTTTTAATGTGCGACTCGGGATTAGTATGCGTGTATCACGCATCGTTTTATTCCTGAGTGGTTTATTCAATTTATTGAATTAACCGACTCACCTCCCTTTCTCTCTTCGAGTCGTATGGATAGAATTATTTTTGCCTCGACGTCAATTGCTTCAAGAGAGGCTTTAGCAAAAGCTCTAAGCATAGATAAACACGTTCTTCTCGATTTTGAAAAGAACGCAGGGTCGCGTTACCAGTTCTTTGAAAGACCGAAGAAGCATGGTGATGGAAAGCGAAGCATAACAGCACCAAAACCCGCACTGATGCAGATTCAGCGGCGCATAAATTCGCGAATTTTTTCGGGCTGCAAATTTCCTCGCTATTTACATGGCTCCATCAAGGACATCGACGCACCGAGAGATTTCCTGACTAATGCGAGCGAACACATAGCAGCAAACCACATAATAACTCTTGATATTAGAAACTTTTACCCTTCCATTAAACGGGAAGAAGTCTTCAAGATATTCAAGTATTTGCTTAGGTTTACTGACGAAGTGGCGGACTCACTCACTTCATTAGTAACTTTGAACGGCTCTGTACCACAAGGCGCACCTACAAGTAGCTTTATAGCGAATATGGTTTTCTACGACCGAGAACCAAAACTAGTCGAAGAGTTTGTTCGGTCAGGAGTCCGTTACACTAGGCTATTAGACGACATTACGCTTAGCTTCTCCAATCGTTTCTCAAGTGAAAAACTGAAGAGAAATGTGATCGGCAAAGTCCGAGTAATGTGTTCCGAGAAGGGCTTTAAGCTCCATGACGGAAAACAAAGAATCCACTCTCTAGAAAAATCTCCAAACCCGGCGATTGTTACTGGCATATCAATAAGGAATGGTAGAGCAGGGTTGCCACCAGCTTATAGAGAAAAAACACGAGCGAAAGTACATCATTGCGTGCAACGGTACGCAGCAGGTCAGCAAACCTCAGCCGGGTATCACCAGCTCCATAATTCTGCTTTAGGTGATGTCACGCTGTTGAAAAGACTGAAATATAAATGTGCAGATGCCTATGCGGAAGATTTACGTTCATGCATGCCAATATATAGTTCCAAGAAGGCTCGACAATTGGAACGGGCGTGCGAAGACCTTGCAATAAAAATGCGTCCAAACTCGGTAGCCATGCTTACTCGCCGCTTCCATGTACTGATGCACTGTCTAACAATTTTGCACAGAACAAGACCCCATAAAGCAAGTGCCCTTCGCAAAATTATGCGTACTTCATATGCAAAGGCGACATCAAATGGATGAAACCGGCACAATCAAAGTTGTTGATATCTTGAAAGGGTTTGGCTTTATCACCCCGATGAAGGGGCGTGAAGTGTTTTTCCATGCGAGCAACTGTTCTGCTAGCATCCTACAGTTGAAGACAGGGGATCTGGTCAGATTTCAAATCGTGGGCCAAGGCAAAAGCCGACGAGCCATCAACGTAAATCCAGTTGAAGTCGCCTAGCGTTCGACACAAATCTTTGTTTTCATCCAAGAATGCAGCACCTTGATGTTCAGTACAGCCAGAGGCCTCTCGAAAATTTTCAGCAATTGTGAGAAAAATTCCGCGTTTTTTCAGTAATTATGAGAACATGGCTGCTTGTAGTCTCACAATTAGTGAAAAAGCCCTTTGAAATCAATGGACCGTTTTTCAGGAATTGTGAGACTCGACATGATGATGCAAAATCCCCTTGGCAAACACAGAATCCACAGCTGCGCATATAGAGCCCTCTGAGCCATCCGCCCAAGATCAGCGCGGCAACATCATGCGCCTGACCGTGGCGCAAGCGCTGGCCGGCGCAAACGCCATCGTGGTGTATGCCACTGGCGCCATCATCGGCAATATGCTGTCCCCGGACAAGACGCTGGCCACCCTGCCGATTTCCATTTTCGTCGTGGGCATGGCGGCCTGCATCTTGCCCAGCCAGCGCCATTGCGCGCCGCCATGGCCGTCGCGCGGCGTTTCTGGCCGGGACTGCTTGCGGCGTGCTGGTAGGCCTGCTGGCGACACTGGCGGTGCTGATCGGCTCGTTCTGGCTGTTCTGTTTCGGCACCTTATTTGGCGGCGCCTACGCGGCGGTCGTGCTGTCGTTCCGCTTTGCCGCCGCTGATGGCGTCAGCCCGGCGGCCAGGCCACGCGCTCTGTCCTTCGTCATGGGAGGCGGCGTTGCTGCGGGCATCGTCGGACCGCAATTGGTCACTTACACCATGGACATGTGGCCGCCCCATCTGTTCGCCGCCACCTTCATCGCACAAGCCATCGTGGCGGCGCTATCCGCCGTCGTGCTGTACGGCGTCAAGCTGCCCATGCCGACAGCCGCAGAACGCGCAGGGGGCCGACCGATACGCGTCATCGCGCAACAGCCCCTGTTTGCGACTGCGGTCATCTGCGGCGCCGTTTCGTACATGCTCATGAACTTTCTGATGACGGTCGCCCCGCTGGCCATGCAGCTGTACGGCCATAATCAGGTCGACTCGAACCTGGGCCTGCAGTGGCACGTCATCGCCATGTATGCACCCAGCTTCTTTACCGGCCGACTGATTGCGCGCTTTGGCGCTGGACGGGTTGTGATGGCAGGGTTGCTGCTAAGCGGCTTGTCTGCAGCGGTGGGCCTGATGGGTATTGATATCACCCATTTTTGGCTGACGCTGATTTTGCTTGGACTGGGTTGGAATTTCGGCTTTATCGGTGCCTCGGCGCTGGTGCTGGAATGCCATCGGCCTGAAGAGAAAACCAAGGTTCAGTCGCTGAATGACTTCATTGTTTTTGGGACGATGGCGATTGGGTCGTTTGCATCCGGCGGGATTTTGGCAGCTTACGACTGGGATATGGTGCTGTGGGTTTCGTTTGTACCGCTGGTGCTGGCGGTGGTGGCATTGGGGTTGCAGTGGAAATCCGCCAACTTCATTGCAACCTGACTTGTTGCGCCCATGTCCAGCCCCGTCCCTCCCTTCGTCGTTCTCGATGCCTGTGTGCTGATGTCCACGGTACAACGCCAATTACTGCTGCGTGTGGCCGATCAGGGCATATTCCAACCGATCTGGACCGAACGCATCGGCGAAGAATGGCGCCGCAACGCAGCGCGTTTGTGGCAGATTCCGTCTGAAAAACTGGCAGAACAATGGAGCGCCATGAACCAGCGCTTCCCCAGCGCAATGGAATCCAACACCACTCCCTACGAAGTCGGGTTGCGCTACAGCGACCCCAAGGATTTTCACGTGATTGCAGCCGGCCTGGCGCGGCGAGCACGCTGCGGCTTGCAGCGCCCCCTTGTCGTGCAAGTCATGACATGGAATCTGAAAGATTTCAATCGATCCGAATTGCGACGCCAGGGACTGGATGCGTATTCCCCCGATCAATTGCTGGCCGACTGGTGGCGGGCAGAATCATCGTGCCTGGACGCTGCCGTGCAGGCCGTGGCCGCTGATTCTGTTGCACTGGGGCATGCGCCCGAACCGCTGGCCGATACCCTGCAGCGCGAACGGCTGCATCGCCTCAAGCGCCTGTTAAGTGGTGTGTCCACGACAAGGCCTCAGTGATCGTAATGTCTGTGACTCTGATCCGTGTCGATGTGTAATGAGGACGAAAAAATTGGCTAATTATTTGCAAATAATTAGCCAATTTTTCTGGATATCAACAGGATTCGGCCCGCCGATACACACAGACCCGCGCGGGTGGTGTATTAAGCCAGGCAAAGTGGCTGGGTTCTGGAATAAATCCAGCCAAAAGCTCGGTATTCTGACCCCATAATGCATAAGTGAACTGCACCAGGCGGCCATCAGGCGCCAAGCAGGTACGCCATTGCTGCACGATGGCACTGACCACATCCGGCGGCAACGAACGCAGCGGCAGGCTTGATACGATGGCATCGATTTTTTTATTGGTCGGCAGCAGGGATTCCAGATTGGCTGCATCGCCGCCTACTACCGTCAGGGCAGGAAACCTGTGTCGCAAATGCTGTACAAATGTCGGCGAGCGTTCCACCACCCACAGTCGCCCAGCAGAAATTCCACGATCCAGCAAGGCCTGGGTAACCACCCCCGTACCAGCGCCTAGTTCAATGACCAGCCCATCGCCCGATAGCGGCACCTGATCTGCCATGCGGCAGGCAAGCTGGCGTGAACTAGGCCACACAGCCCCCACAGTTCCAGGACGTGCCAACCATTCACGCAGAAAAATGACAGGCGACGATGTCTGGGCGAATCCGGTGAATCGCTGGATGTCCGCCTGATAACGGGCATGATATTGGCGCAAATTTTGCACCAGAGGAATGGCACCGATGAATCGGTTTTTCGACATGCAGATCTCCGTAGGCAGGCAATATTGCTATACCCATGTCGGCGACAATACATCAGAATTACATGGTTGTTTATGACAGAAAAACTTTGAAACAAAATCGGCGGCTTTATCAACGACACAGTATAATGAGCCATGCATTCGTATGCCTTGCCTCTCGCCCAAAATCTTCCTGCTGCGGCCCCTGTCATCAGTCCGGGCCGCATCATTCGTGCTGTCGCCAGTTCTACCGCGATTGAAACCGGCCAGTCCATCCAGGACATAGAAACCCAGCTTCGATCCACCAGCCGCTTTCCTGCCCTGGATCTCGCCTCGCCTGCATTGGTCTGATTGCATCCTCTGCATCAGGCCTGTGGCAAAGACGGCACAATTCTGTCCACCCAGAACATCATCGGCTGATAATCCCCCATCAGCCCCATCTGAATCGACTGAATATAATCCGTCCGGTGAGCCTCCCAGGGACTGTAGTCCAAAGGCCCCAGACCCGCCTGCACAGCCATCACGTCGGCCAGCAACCGAGAAATTCGCCCGTTGCCTTCCCGAAAAGGGTGTATCAAAATAAATTCCACATGCGTCAAGGCAATGGCTTCGATCAAGTCGGCCCTTTGCATGCCTGTGCACGGCGTATAACGCGCCAGGTAACGCTGGTCATACTCATCCAGCAAGGCCGAGATTCGGTCGGCTGCCGCAAAAGGGAATCCGTTTTTGCTCATGTTGACCGAGCGCTCGTAGCCCGCCCAGGTATACACATTACCCAGCCAACGTCGATGCCACTGGCGGATCAGTCGCACCGTGATAGAACTATCCGGCGGCGAACGTAGAACCTCCTCGTAGAGCTTATGCAGCAGCATCAGCTCGGCATGATCCATATCGTCTCGCGTGACGATGTCCAATCTATTTTTCAAGACCTCGCCACCAGAACCTTCCTGGTTAGTGTTCTGCCAGCCGCTGACCTGATATCGGTTCATCAGAGTGCCCCCTGGATACCCCCGGATAATGCCCATTGTCCTTAATCCCGGTGCGAAGGAAAATAGGGACATGAACCCAACACTAGTCCTTAACCTAACTCAACAGCCTCTGGCCATTATCGGCGACATCCACGGCGAGATCCAGGCGCTGGACGAGCTGCTGGAACACTTGGATCACAATCCAGAGACCAAAACCCGTCGGCTGGTCTTTATTGGCGATCTCTGCGATCGCGGTCCCGACAGTGTTGCCGTCATCCAGCGGGTCCGCGAACTGATCGACCAAGGCCGTGCGCTGGCGATTCTAGGCAACCACGAAATCAATCTTCTGGCCAACGATGCAAAAGATGGATCTGGTTGGTTTTTCGATAGCCGCGTCGCGCCAGATACCCCACATTACGCTCCTTTTGCCAGGGCCAATGCCAGTCAACGCCCGGAAATCCGCGATTTTTTCTGCCATCTTCCCCTGGCTATCCGCATGCCCGGCCTACGCATCGTACACGCGGCCTGGGACGCAGCCTCGGTCGAGGCCGTCGCAAAAATCCCCTTGGGAAGCATTCTGGAACTGATCCACGACGCAGACCTGCACATCCAGCGTCTTGCCCAGGAAAACGACCTGGAGGCACGCTACCTGGCCGAACGAGAACGATGGGCAAAACAGCTGGAAGACCCGGACAACCCTCCCCCCTATCTGGATGCTGTGGCTGATTTTGAATCCCTGCAGCAGCGATTCAACCCCATCAAACGCATGACATCCGGCATAGAAGCCCGCAGCCCACAACCCTTTTATTCTGGCCACCGCTGGCGCTATTCCGATCGCATTGCATGGTGGGATCAGGATCAAGACCCTACGCCTGTCGTCATCGGACACTACTGGCGGCTTTTTCAAACACCAAACCACCTCGATGCCTGGCGCTACAGCCGCTTGTTTCGGGATATCGGCCCCACAGCTTGGCATGGTGCTCACCAACAAGCCTTCTGTATCGACTATTCCGTCGGCGGCCGCTGGAGCGAACGTCGTCAGGGGAAGCAAATCGACCCTGCCCACTATCGCCTGGCTGCCCTGCTATGGCCCGAAAACCAACTGGTATTCGACAACGGGCAGTGCTTGAAAACCACCTGAAATCAACTAAAACCTGAAATTTCCAAGCAAACACCCTGTGGATAAGCACTAAGCAGCAATGACGTGCATATCCAGGGGATAACTTGGTGACAAGGTCATTTCCATGTCCAAGTTTTGAATGCATCCACAAATCGTCCCTCAGTCGTCCACATTGTCAGCCACAGGAAAAATCCTTGTAAGCCTCTGACAAATAAGAAAAAATAGAGATGTTCTACTTATCCACAGACACCCATTATTATTCTTATATAGATATTGAAGTTAATAAGAAATGATGGTGGCAGTCATGTTTTTTTGACAGCAAACCTGTCTGACAAAAAACAACGAAATTTGCCGGCTTCCAAACAAAAACATAAATACCGACTTGATCTTCACGCCAGGGAAAAGTCTGCCCTGTGGATAAGCTCTATGACATGCAGATGTGCATTGCATGTGGATGCACCGTGCAAAACCCTGGATTTACCAGGCAACAAAAAAAATGTCCCCAATCTGTGCCACTCTCAGTCACAGAACAATCCACTGAAAAAAATAATACAAGTCATTGAAAATTAATTGAAATTTGACTTGTACCACTTACCCACAGGCATCCATTAGTTTTATCAGTTTTATATAAAAGAAATCAGTAATACAAACAAGAACTCACCACTTGCCACGCACTACAAGACCGAAAGGCGTTCAATTGCAGCGTCCAAGGTTGCATCCTGCTTGGCAAAACAGAAACGCAGCAGTTGATGGTTGGCTTCCGCAGCCTGTGGGTTCTCATAAAATGCAGACACAGGAATCGTGGCAACCCCGGCTTCTCTGGCCAGCCTGATGGCCATTTGTCTTTCCTGTTGATCACCCAGCTTGCTGGTATCGACCAACAAGAAAAAAGTCCCTTCGCAGCGCAATGGCTGCAAACGGGTCTTGCTCAAGCCCTGCACTAGGCGGTCCCGTTTACGCTGGTACAATGGCGATAGCGTCTGGGTTGCATTGCTTTGGCTCAGGTAAGTCGCAATCCCCTGCTGCAGCGGGGTATTGACAGAAAAAACCATGTACTGGTGCACCTTGCGGATTTCCTTGCTGATTGCAGCCGGTGCGCAGCAGTAACCAATTTTCCAACCAGTGATCTGCAGCGTTTTCGCAAAGGACGAAACCAGCACGCAACGCTCGGCCAATTGTGGTCTGGCAACAGGGCTGCAATAAGCTCGCTCATCAAACACAATGTGTTCATAAGCCTCATCCAAAAGAATCAAAAACGGATGCTGTGCTGCAAGTTGCTCCAACGCATCCAGGTCTGCGTCGCGTAAGGTCAATCCGCTGGGATTATGAGGAAAGTTCAGTACCAGCAATCGGGTATTGCGGTTGATTGCTGCAGCGATTGCATCCCAGTCCAATGCAAAGTTTGACTGGCCCCCCCCTGGGGGTGTCATGGCCACCCGTACTGTCTTGCCACCAGCCAGTGTCACCATGGGCGCATAGAGATCGTAGGCAGGATCGATCAGCACCACCTCATCGGCGGGATGAACCAGGGCCAAAATACTCGCGCTCAGGGCCTCGCTAGCGCCTGAAGTCACCGTAATTTCCTGATCCACATCGTATTGCCTGCCTTGCAGCGCTAATACCTTATTGGCAATGGCCTGACGCAATGCAGGAACGCCAATCATGGGGGCGTACTGGTTTGGACCACGCATCATTGCCTGGCATACCACGTCCAATAAATCACTGTCCGGTTGATAATCAGGGAACCCTTGACCCAGGTTGATTGCCTGGACTTCATTGGCTACTGCGTTCATTTGGCTGAAGATGGTGTCGCCCACATTGGGCAGTTTTGAGAGTAATGTTGGCATTTGTTTGGTTTTTACAAAAATCTGTTGTTTTCTAGACGTATTCATGCATAAAGCCTCTAGCACGGATACAATCCGTCTTAGGGAAAACTATGATTTGACTTTAGTTGCTGCGTAGTTATTCTCCCTGTTGCAATGCAATTCAAGCAGCACGCACGTCTCGCAGTAGGCTTGCCCTCTGTCGCTATTGGCTACTCAGGCACGATCTGTTCCGGTTCGCGTTCTTGATTCATTGTTGTTTCTTTTATTTTATTTAGGACGTACCTGATCATGGCTCAAACGGGCAAAGTCAAATGGTTTAACGCTGAAAAAGGTTTCGGCTTCATTACTCCTGACGAAGGCGGCTCTGACGTGTTTGCACACTTCTCCGCTATCGAAGGCCGCGGCTACCGCAGCCTTAACGAAGGGCAAGCAGTTCAATTTGAAGTCAAAGATGGCCCTAAGGGCCCTCAGGCTGCAGAAATCCGCCCCATGTAATTTAGGCGGCTGATTTTGCGGGCACCCTTCGGGGTGCTTTTTTTCGTCTAAAAGTTTTACCCGGTTTTCCTGATGTTGTCCACAGGTTTATCCCCAACAGCAGTTGATGCTGTTTTCACGCGTGCACCTGTGTAGGAAACATGGGTTGATGTTTCACGTGGAACATTGCGTGCAAGCAAACGATTACACGCGCACACAACAATTAGTGTTTCACGTGAAACATACCCATCGCATTGACCGCCTATAATGGCGACAGTCTCTTTTGAATACGCACATGAATTATCCTGAAGAATTTGACGTCTTGGTGATTGGCGGTGGTCATGCCGGGACTGAAGCTGCGCTAGCCGCTGCCCGCATGGGTGCATCTACCCTTTTACTGACTCACAATATGGAAACACTAGGACAAATGTCCTGCAATCCATCCATTGGAGGCATAGGGAAAGGCCATTTAGTCAAGGAGATTGATGCCCTGGGTGGGGCGATGGCCTGGGCGACAGATCTTGCAGGAATTCAATTTCGGATACTGAACCGATCCAAAGGCCCCGCTGTCAGAGCAACACGAGCACAGGCCGATCGTTCCTTATATCGACGCGCTATTCGGATGATTTTGCAGGGTCAAAAGAATCTGATGATTTTTCAGCAATCGGTTGATGATCTGATTCTGGAAGGTGATCGGGTTGTTGGTGCCAAAACGGAAATTGGTTTGGTTTTTCGAGCCAAAACGGTTGTCCTCACAGCAGGGACTTTTTTAAACGGCCTGATGCATGTTGGCCTGTCTCACCATGCTGCTGGACGTGCGGGAGATCCACCCGCCACCAGTTTGGGGCAGAGGCTGAAGGAACTTAAACTTCCACAGGGACGACTTAAGACAGGTACACCACCGCGTATCGATGCCAAAACCATAGACTTCAGCAAGACGCAGGCTCAGGCTGGTGATCTGGACCCTGTTCCTGTATTTTCTTATCTCGGTACGGCGGATATGCATCCGGAACAAGTCCCTTGTTGGATTACGCATACCACCGCCCAATCTCATGAGATTGTCCGCTCTGGGCTGGATCGTTCGCCCTTGTACAGCGACGTCGGAACAATCGACAGCGTTGGTCCTCGGTATTGCCCTTCGATCGAGGACAAGATTCATCGGTTTGCAGATAAAACCAGTCATCAGGTTTTTTTAGAACCCGAGGGCGCTTCGTCCTGTGAAATTTATCCTAATGGAATTTCCACCAGTCTGCCCTTTGATATTCAATATCAGTTGGTTAGGAGCCTGCCTGGATTGGAAAATGCCCGCATTATGCGGCCTGGTTATGCGATCGAGTACGATTATTTTGATCCACGCCACTTGCATGCCTACCTGGAAACCAAGGCCATCAGAAACTTGTTTTTTGCCGGTCAGATTAATGGCACAACGGGCTATGAAGAAGCAGCGGCTCAAGGCTTGCTGGCTGGAGCCAACGCAGCCTTAAGGTCGCAGAATAAGGAGCCTTGGCTGGTTTCGCGTCAGGAAGCCTATCTGGGGGTGTTGGTCGACGATCTTGTAACTAAAGGAGTTACAGAACCCTACAGAATGTTTACTTCTCGTGCGGAATATCGTCTGAGCCTGCGCGAGGACAATGCGGATCAGCGCCTGACCGAAATCGGCCGACGTCTCGGGTTGGTGGACGATGACCGCTGGGATGCGTTTAGCCGCAAACGTGATGCGGTTGCGGCAGAGTTGCAGCGTTTGCAGGAAACCCGGGTCAACCCGGCAGTCCTCAGTGCTCATGACCAGCAGCAGTTGGCGATTCAGCACCCAGACCGGCATCCCAGCCTGCTGGATTTGCTGAAACGTCCTCAGCTTGATTATCTGCAACTCATGGCCTTGCGCGACACACAAGGAAATCTCCTGGCTGGCCCTGGTCTGCAGGCACCGGACTATGCCGAGCAACTGAACATTCAGGTCAAATATGCCGGCTACGTGCAGCGCCAGCGCCTGGATATTGATCGTCAGCAAGCCCAGGAAAACCAAAGCATTCCACTGGATTTTGACTATCAAGCGATTCCCGGCCTGTCCACCGAAGTTCGTCAACGCCTGCAAACTGCGCGGCCGACATCTATTGGCCAGGCCGGCCGGATCTCTGGTGTAACGCCAGCCGCCATTTCTCTGATATTGGTTCATCTCAAGAGACTGCAACGCAGTAAGAAAGCCGCATGAGCAGCAACGCCTTTACTGAATTCAAACCTGCCCTGTTGGCTGCCCTTGAGCAGCTGGGCATGACGAGCGATGTCGGCCGGGCAGATTTGCTGCTGGCGTACCTGCAACAACTGCAGCACTGGAACAAAGCTTATAACCTCACGGCCATCCGCAAGCCCGAAGACATGCTGATACAGCACGTCTTCGATAGCCTCGCGGTCGTGCCAGTTTTGCGGCAACATCGTCACGGACGTGACACGCTGGTCGCAGATATGGGTTCGGGCGCAGGCTTGCCAGGGATCATCCTGGGCATATGCCAGCCTGACTGGCGCATTGTTTGTGTGGACGCCGTGGGCAAGAAAACAGCCTTTATCCGGCAGGCCGCCGGTGCGCTGGGCTTGCCCAACGTCCGGGCATTGCATGGCCGCATCGAAGCCATGGAAAGCTTGCAGGCCGATATTGTGGTCTCCAGGGCGTTTGCTTCGCTGGTGGATTTTGTCGAGATATCGGCGCATCATCGGGCCGATGATGGCGTATTGTGGGCCATGAAGGGCCAGCACCCCGAAGATGAAATTCGTCAGCTCCAGGCTACCGGCCGCTGGGCTGTGGTTTCGAATACAACTTTGCAAGTTCCTCAATTATCAGCACAGCGCTGTTTGCTGGAACTCGGACCCAAGGAATCCCATGACTACCGCTAGCCAGAACCCTTCCGCCCGCGTGTTTTGCGTCGCCAATCAAAAAGGCGGCGTAGGCAAGACTACGACAGCCATCAATCTGGCTGCTGCCTTGTCCATTTATGGCCAACGCGTCTTGCTGGTGGATCTCGACCCCCAAGGCAATGCCACCATGGGCAGTGGCATTGACAAGAACCTGGCGACGGTCAATTTGTATCAAGTCCTGATCGGCGAAGCTCGGGTGGCAGACGCAAGACTGCGTTCTGAGACGGGTCGGTACGATGTGCTGCCGTCGAATCGTGATCTTTCCGGGGCGGAAATCGACCTGGTGGGCATGGAAAATCGAGAAATGCAGCTGAAAAGTGCTCTGGCCCAGGTCAGCGACGAATACGATTTCATTCTGATCGACTGTCCGCCGACTTTATCTCTGTTGACCCTGAATGGCTTGGCCTGTGCTCATGGGGTGGTGATTCCCATGCAATGCGAATACTTTGCGCTGGAAGGCCTGTCCGACCTGGTCAACTCCATCAAGCGCATCTACCGGAATCTGAATACATCGCTTGAACTCATCGGTTTGCTGCGCGTCATGTTTGATCAGCGCGTGACTTTGCAACAACAAGTATCTGAACAGCTGATTTCGCACTTTGGCGACAAGGTTTTCAAAACCGTCATTCCCCGCAATGTACGTCTGGCCGAGGCGCCTAGTCATGGCATGCCCGGCGTGGTGTACGACAAATCTTCCCGGGGTGCCAAGGCTTATCTGCAGTTCGGCGAAGAACTCATTCGTCGCGTAGGGGGCCGGGTGCGTCGTCGCGCCGCCTGATTACGCCACGATAACGACACAGGATTTGAATATATGGCGACACGAAAAAAAGGTTTGGGCCGCGGGCTGGATGCGCTGCTGGGTGATGATCGCGGGGCCTTGGATGCCGTGGGTGCCGGTCACGCCCCAGCCGCGCCCAGCCAGCTGCCTGTGGCGGTATTGCGGGCTGGACGCTATCAGCCCCGTACCCGCATGGACGAAGAAGCCTTGAACGATCTGGCGGATTCGATTCGCGCCCAGGGCATCATGCAACCGATCCTGGTTCGGCCGTTGGAACAAGAGCCAGGGCAATACGAGATCATTGCCGGCGAGCGCCGCTACCGGGCGGCGCAGATCGTGGGCCTGACGGATGTCCCCGTGCTGGTGCGCCAGGTGGCCGACGAGCACGCGGCGGCCATGGCTTTGATTGAAAACATCCAGCGCGAGGACCTCAATCCCCTGGAAGAAGCCCAAGGGGTGCGTCGTTTGCTGGATGAATTCGGGCTGACCCACGAACAGGCGGCTACCGCCATTGGGCGCTCGCGTTCGGCCACCAGCAATCTATTGCGTCTGCTGAATCTGGCCGAACCTGTGCAGACCATGCTGCTGGCTGGCGATATCGACATGGGCCATGCGCGCGCCTTGCTGGCTGCCGATGCGGCACGACAGATTCTCCTGGCCCAGGAAGTCATCGTCCGACGCCTGTCCGTGCGTGATACGGAAAAAAGAGTCGCCCGCGCATTGCGCGACGATGACGAAGTCATCTCCACCCGCGCTGGGCGCGTCGCCAAATCCGGCCTCAAGCCCGGCAACGGCGATCTTGAGCGCCTTGAAAAAGCGCTTTCCGACCACCTGGCTACCCGGGTGCGAATCAAATTCGGCGCCCGTCAGGGCGGCCAATTGGTGATTGATTTTTCAGATTGGGTGCATCTGGATGCCTTGCTGGAGCGTCAAGGACTATCAAAAGTCCTGGAAGAGCAGGAATAAAACCACAGTCGCTTGACACAGGCTCAAAACATCTTCATAATTCGCAATTCGCTTTAGGTGGGGTGCCCGAGTGGTTAAAGGGGGCAGACTGTAAATCTGTTGGCCTTGCGCCTACGTTGGTTCGAATCCAACCCTCACCACCAAAGCTTTAGTTTTCTGTCCACACAGAAAACGCTGTCAGCAGGGAATAAACTCGCGGGTGTAGCTCAATGGTAGAGCAGAAGCCTTCCAAGCTTACGACGAGGGTTCGATTCCCTTCACCCGCTCCAGCGGGTTCCAGCTGATAGTCAGTCACGATTTACGCCCATGTGGCTCAGTGGTAGAGCACTCCCTTGGTAAGGGAGAGGTCAAGCGTTCGATCCGCTTCATGGGCACCACATTTCTATATCAGCTCTCTTATTTCACACAGGAGTCTGCGCCATGGCAAAAGGTAAGTTTGAACGGACCAAACCGCACGTCAACGTGGGTACGATCGGGCACGTTGACCACGGCAAGACGACTCTGACGGCGGCAATCACGACGGTGCTGGCCAAGGCAATGGGCGGCGAAGCCAAGGGCTACGACCAGATTGACAACGCGCCCGAAGAAAAGGCGCGTGGCATCACCATCAGCACGTCGCACGTGGAATACGAGACGGCCAACCGCCACTACGCCCACGTTGACTGCCCGGGTCACGCTGACTATGTCAAGAACATGATCACCGGTGCCGCCCAGATGGACGGTGCGATTCTGGTGTGCTCGGCCGCTGACGGCCCCATGCCCCAGACGCGTGAACACATCCTGCTGGCCCGCCAGGTGGGTGTGCCTTACATCGTTGTGTTCCTGAACAAGTGCGACATGGTCGACGACGAAGAGCTGCTCGAACTGGTCGAGATGGAAGTGCGCGAACTGCTCTCGAAGTACGACTTCCCGGGCGACGACACCCCCATCATCAAGGGTTCCGCCAAGCTGGCGCTTGAAGGCGACGAAGGCCCCCTGGGCTCGCAGGCCATCATGCAGTTGGCCGAAGCGCTGGACACCTATATTCCCCAGCCGGAACGTGCCATTGACGGTGCCTTCCTGATGCCTGTGGAAGACGTGTTCTCGATCTCCGGTCGCGGTACCGTGGTCACGGGTCGCATCGAGCGCGGCATCATCAAGGTTGGTGAAGAAATCGAAGTCGTGGGTATCCATGACACGCTCAAGACCACCTGCACGGGCGTGGAAATGTTCCGCAAGCTGCTGGATCAGGGTCAGGCCGGTGATAACGTCGGTATCTTGCTGCGCGGCACCAAGCGTGAAGAAGTCGAGCGCGGTCAGGTGTTGGCCAAGCCCGGTTCGATCCGCCCGCACACGGACTTCGACGCCGAGGTCTACATTCTGTCCAAGGACGAAGGTGGCCGTCACACGCCGTTCTTCAAGGGCTATCGTCCCCAGTTCTACTTCCGCACGACGGACGTGACCGGCACGATCGAGCTGCCCGAAGACAAGGAAATGGTCCTGCCAGGCGATAACATCTCCATCAAGGTCTGCCTGATTGCGCCCATCGCCATGGAAGAAGGTCTGCGTTTTGCCATCCGCGAAGGCGGCCGTACTGTCGGCGCCGGCGTCGTTGCCAAAATCATCAAGTAATTGATGTATAATAGTGGGCTGGCCGTTCACTATATAGTTTTAAAAAAACGGGGTGTGGCAACGCACCTCCGTTTTTCGGGTCTAGGGGTATAGCTCAATTGGCAGAGCGTCGGTCTCCAAAACCGAAGGTTGAGGGTTCGATTCCTTCTGCCCCTGCCACAATTCATCTCACCGCACAGGCGGTGTCAGCCGCCATAACATGTCTCATCAGAACGTAGTAACCGTCAATAAAACCGCTGACCGTCTTAAGCTCGGCCTGGCCGTGCTGATTCTGGCCGCTGGCATTGTGGCTTATTCGGTTCTGGCTGATCAGTCCATTTATCTCCGTGTCGCGGTGTTTATCGCCGGTTTGGTGATCGCTGCGCTGATCGCGGGGTTCAGCGATACAGGTCGTCGCACCTTGGCCTTTGGCCGCGAAGCCTACAACGAAACCCGTCGCGTGGTTTGGCCCTCGCGCCAGGAAACCACCCGCATGACAGCGATCGTGTTTGCGTTCGTGGTTGCCATGGGTGCGTTGCTGTGGGTGGCAGACAAGCTGTTGGGCTGGGTTATCTACGGCCTGCTGCTGGGCTGGAACTAAGGAAAAATCACCGCATGAGCAAACGATGGTACGTCGTCCATGTCTATTCCGGCATGGAAAAAAGCGTCCACAAGGCTTTGGTAGAACGCATCGAGCGTGCTGAGCTGCAGGATGCGTTCGGGCGGATTTTGGTTCCCTCCGAGGAAGTCGTCGAAATCAAGGATGGTCGTAAGTCGATCACCGAACGACGTATTTTCCCAGGCTATGTTCTGGTCGAGATGGAACTGACTGACGAAACCTGGCACTTGGTCAAAAGCACCAACCGTGTCACTGGATTCTTGGGTGGTTCTGGCAATCGTCCGGCACCAATTTCCGAGCGCGAAGTCGAAAAGATTCTATCCCAAATGGAAGAAGGCGTGGAAAAACCCCGCCCCAAAGTCCTCTTCGAGGTCGGCGAAACCGTCCGCGTCAAAGAAGGCCCATTTGCAGACTTCAACGGCAATGTCGAAGAAGTCAACTACGAGAAAAGCAAGGTCCGGGTTTCGGTCACGATTTTTGGTCGTGCCACTCCCGTCGAACTTGATTTCAGTCAGGTCGAAAAGGTCTGATTATTTAACCGCCAGGCCGCAGCCCAAGGTAAAAAGCGCTCCCTCGGGAGCAGCAAGCCGAAGGTGCCGCGTGGGGCGTTTATTAACCCGGGGAGCCCATCTGTCATCAGCTGGGCGCAACTACCCGACAGGAGCATCGCATGGCGAAAAAAATCGTCGGCTTCATCAAGCTGCAAGTACCAGCTGGTAAGGCCAATCCTTCCCCCCCGATCGGTCCGGCGCTGGGTCAGCGCGGTCTGAACATCATGGAATTCTGCAAGGCCTTCAATGCCAAGACGCAAGGCTTGGAGCCAGGTCTGCCGATTCCGGTGGTGATCACCGCTTTTGCCGACAAGAGCTTCACCTTCATCATGAAGACGCCGCCGGCCACCATTCTGATCAAGAAGGCTGCTGGCATCCAGAAGGCATCTGCGCGCCCCAATACCGAGAAGGTTGGCTCGCTCACGCGTGCCCAGGCCGAAGAAATCGCCAAGACCAAAGAACCTGATTTGACGGCTGCCGATCTGGACGCCGCTGTTCGGACGATCGCCGGTAGCGCCCGCAGCATGGGCATTGATGTCGAAGGGGTGGTGTAATCATGGCAAAGCTCAGCAAACGCGCCGCAGCGATCGCTGCCAAGATCGATCGCACGAAACTCTACCCGGTGGCTGACGCGTTGGCCCTGGTCAAGGAAACCGCAACCGCCAAGTTCGATGAATCCATCGACGTGGCCGTGCAACTCGGCATCGATGCTCGTAAATCCGATCAGCTGGTGCGCGGCTCCGTCGTGCTGCCTGCCGGTACCGGCAAAAGCGTCCGCGTTGCCGTGTTCGCCCAAGGCGAAAAGGCCGAGGCCGCCAAAGCAGCCGGCGCCGATATCGTCGGTATGGACGATCTGGCAGCCAGCATCAAGGACGGCAATATCGATTTCGATATCGTTATTGCCTCGCCCGACACGATGCGCGTGGTCGGTGCCCTGGGCCAGGTACTCGGTCCTCGTGGCCTGATGCCTAACCCCAAGGTCGGCACCGTGACACCCGATGTCGCCACTGCCGTGAAAAACGCCAAGGCCGGTCAGATTCAGTACCGTACCGATAAGGCAGGCATCATCCACGCCACCATTGGCCGTGCTTCTTTTGATGTCGAAAAGCTGCAAAGCAACTTGGGTGCCTTGATCGAGGCCCTCAACAAAGCCCGCCCAGCCGCCGCCAAGGGTATTTACCTGCGCAAGGTCGCTGTGTCCTCCACCATGGGTGGCGGTGCACGCGTCGAGCTTGCCTCGCTGACTGCGCAGGCTTAACAGAACTTTGGGCCGTGACCGGTTTTCGGACCAGTCACCGCTGTCAAAGACCGCTGGAGCCCGACCTCTGTTTCGACAGGAAGATGGCTTAATCCCGGTACATGCCGGATCCAGCGTAGACGGCGCCCAGGAAGATTTCATTCATGAACTCGTCCAGGTGCGCCGCATTCGGTTGATACCGGGGGTTTCCTCGGTATCGTTAGAAGGAGTGTTCAACCATGAGTCTCAATCGCCAAGAAAAGGCGGTGGTCATTGAGGAAGTCTCGGCCGAAATCGGTCGCGCCCAATCAATCGTCATTGCCGAGTACCGTGGTCTGGACGTCGCTTCCGTCACCGTATTGCGCAAAACTGCGCGAGAATCGGGTGTGTTCCTGCGTGTTCTCAAAAACACGCTGGTACGCCGCGCCCTGGCTGGTACGCCTTTTGAAGGTTTATCCGCCCAGCTGACCGGTCCGCTGATCTATGCAATCAGCAGCGATCCGGTCAAAGCTGCCAAGGTCCTGGCCGATTTCGCAAAGACCAACGACAAACTGGCCATTACAGGTGGGGCATTGCCCAACAGCCTGTTGGATCAGGATGGTGTCAAGGCTCTGGCCACGATGCCGTCACGCGATGAATTGCTGTCGATGTTGATGGGTACCATGCAGGCACCTATCGCTCAGTTTGTGCGTACGCTCAACGAAGTCCCCACCAAGTTCGTTCGTGGCCTCGCGGCCGTGCGCGACCAAAAAGAAGCTGCATAAGCTTCTTGTGGACGTCTTCGCTGTGACTAGCGACAACCAAACCTGGCTTATTTAATTATCTGGAGTTCTAAAAATGGCAACTAAAGCTGAAATCCTGGACGCGATCGCCGCTATGAGCGTGCTCGAACTGTCCGAGCTGATCAAAGAAATGGAAGAGAAATTCGGCGTGTCGGCTGCTGCCGCTGCTGTCGCCGTGGCTGCTGCCCCGGCTGCAGGCGCTGCTGCTGCTGAAGAGCAGACCGAGTTCACGGTCGTTCTGGCCGAAGTCGGCGCCAACAAGGTCAGCGTCATCAAGGCTGTTCGCGAAATCACCGGTCTGGGCCTGAAAGAAGCCAAGGACCTGGTCGATGGCGCACCGAAGCCCGTCAAGGAAGGCGTGGACAAGGCTGCTGCTGAAGACGCTCAGAAAAAGCTGGAAGAAGCCGGCGCCAAGGTCGAGTTGAAGTAAGACCTTGTCTGTCGCGCCCGGGGAGCCCCGGGGCATGCGGTTCGGGCCCTGCGCTTGATTTGTGTGTCCTAAAGCCTTCCCGGGCTTTTGCGTTTCCAGAAAACCTGTGTTCTGTGCCAAATCCGGCACCAGAGCCTGGTTTTCTGGAGTCGTAAACCATGGCCGTGGTTAACGGCCTAAGCAACCCTCGAGTCGGAGTGCTCATGCCTTATTCGTACACCGAAAAGAAGCGCATACGCAAGAGCTTTGCCAAGCGCGCGGACGTTCAAAGCGTCCCCTATCTGCTGGCAACGCAATTGCATTCGTTTAAGACCTTTCTGCAAGCGGATACTACACCAGCTAAACGCAAAGATGAAGGGCTTCAGGCGGCCTTCAATTCGATTTTCCCGATCGTCAGCCACAATCAGATGGCACGCCTGGAGTTCGTCAGCTATGTGCTGGGTACGCCGGCGTTCGACGTCAAGGAATGCCAGCTGCGCGGACTGACCTTCGCGTCGCCGCTGCGCGCCAAGGTTCGTCTGGTGCTGATGGACCGCGAAGTCAGCAAACCCACCGTCAAGGAAGTCAAGGAACAAGAAGTCTACATGGGCGAGATCCCGCTCATGACGGACACGGGTTCTTTTGTCATCAATGGCACCGAGCGCGTCATTGTGTCGCAGCTGCACCGCTCGCCCGGAGTCTTCTTTGAGCATGATCGCGGCAAGACCCATAGTTCTGGAAAACTGCTGTTTTCCGCCCGGGTGATTCCTTACCGTGGTTCATGGCTGGATTTTGAGTTCGACCCGAAGGACATTTTGTTTTTCCGGATCGACCGTCGGCGCAAGATGGCCGTCACGATTCTGCTGAAGGCTTTGGGCATGACGCCCGAAGCGATCCTGGCCTATTTCTCCAGTTTTGATCATATTGCCTTGCACAACGAAGGCGGCATGCTGGAATTCGTGCCAGAGCGCTGGAAGGGCGAAGTCGCGCGGTTTGATATCGCCGACAAACAAGGCAATGTCATTGTCGAAAAAGACAAGCGTATCAATGCCAAGCACCTGCGCGACCTGACCACCGCCAAGGTCGATCATATTTCTGTGCCCGAAGATTACCTGCTGGGCCGCGTGTTGGCTAAAAATGTCATCAGCCCGGATACCGGCGAAGTGCTGGCCCAGGCCAATGCCGAGATCACTGAAACGCTGCTGGCTGAATTCCGTACCTCGGGAGTCCGCGACATCGAGACGCTCTATGTCAACGAGCTGAACGAAGGCGCCTATATTTCCCAGACGCTGCGCACTGACGACACCGCCGATCAGATGGCGGCACGCGTGGCCATCTATCGCATGATGCGCCCGGGCGAGCCCCCCACCGAAGAAGCCGTCGAGGCCCTGTTCCATCGTTTGTTCTACTCCGAGGATTCTTACGATCTGTCGCGTGTGGGCCGCATGAAGGTCAATAGCCGCCTGGGTCTGAACGAGGGCAATGCTGGCCCGCTGACCCTCACGGATGACGACATTCTGCACACGATCAAGGTACTGGTGGAACTGCGCAATGGCCGTGGCCAGATCGATGACATCGATCACCTGGGCAATCGCCGCGTGCGTTGCGTGGGCGAACTGGCCGAGAACCAGTTCCGCGCCGGTCTGGTGCGTGTTGAGCGTGCCGTCAAGGAACGCCTGGGTCAGGCCGAGACCGAAAACCTGATGCCGCACGATCTGATCAATTCAAAGCCGATCTCTGCCGCCATCAAGGAATTCTTTGGCTCCAGCCAGCTTTCGCAGTTCATGGACCAGACGAACCCCCTGTCGGAAATCACGCACAAGCGTCGGATTTCGGCTCTGGGACCTGGTGGCCTGACGCGCGAGCGGGCCGGCTTTGAAGTGCGCGACGTGCACCCCACGCACTATGGCCGTGTTTGTCCCATCGAAACGCCTGAAGGCCCGAACATCGGCCTGATCAACTCGTTGGCGCTGTACGCCCGCCTGAATGAATACGGTTTCCTGGAAACCCCGTATCGCAAGATCATCGACGGCAAGGTCTCCGACCAGATCGAATACCTGTCGGCCATCGAAGAAAACAAATACGTCATTGCCCAGGCCAATGCACACCTGGATGACGAAGGGCGTTTCGAGGATGACCTGGTCGCCTGCCGCGAGGCCGGTGAAACCATGCTGACGGCGCCGGAAAACGTCCATTACATGGACGTGGCGCCATCCCAGATCGTTTCTGTGGCCGCTTCGCTGATTCCGTTCCTGGAACACGATGACGCCAACCGGGCGCTGATGGGGGCCAACATGCAGCGCCAGGCCGTGCCTTGCCTGCGGCCTGAAAAGCCGCTGGTGGGCACAGGCATCGAGCGCACCGTGGCGGTTGACTCGGGCACCACCGTGCAGGCCACGCGTGGCGGGATCGTCGATTTCGTCGATGCCGAGCGGGTCGTGATTCGGGTCAACGACGAAGAAAACGTCGCCGGCGAAGTCGGTGTGGACATCTACAACCTGAAGAAATACACGCGTTCCAACCAGAACACCAACATCAACCAGCGCCCCATCGTGTCGCGTGGCGACCTGGTTGCCCGTGGTGATGTGCTGGCCGATGGCGCATCGACCGACCTGGGCGAACTCGCCCTGGGTCAGAACATGCTGATCGCGTTCATGCCCTGGAACGGCTACAACTTCGAGGACTCGGTGCTGATTTCCGAGCGTATCGTGGCCGATGATCGTTATACCTCGATCCACATCGAGGAACTGACCGTCGTGGCGCGCGACACCAAGCTCGGACCCGAGGAAATCACCCGCGATATTTCCAATCTGGCCGAACTCCAGCTGAATCGCCTGGATGATTCCGGCATCGTGCACATCGGCGCTGAAGTCCGTGCCGACGACGTGCTGGTGGGTAAGGTCACGCCTAAGGGCGAGACCCAGTTGACCCCTGAAGAAAAACTGCTGCGCGCCATCTTTGGTGAAAAGGCTTCCGACGTCAAAGACACTTCGCTGCGCGTGCCCTCGGGCATGATCGGCACGGTGATCGACGTTCAGGTCTTTACCCGCGAGGGCATTGACCGCGACAAACGCGCCCAGTCCATCATCGATGACGAACTGCGTCGCTATCGTCAAGACCTCAATGACCAGTTGCGCATTGTTGAAAACGATGCCTTCGATCGCCTGCGCAAACAGTTGCTGGGCAAGACGGTCAATGGTGGTCCGCGCAAGCTGGCCAAGGGGACGGAACTGTTGGCCGAGTATCTGGATGATCTGGATCGCTGGCAGTGGTTCGATATCCGCCTGGCCGACGAAGACGCTGCCGTTGTGCTGGAACAGGTCAAGGACGCCCTGGAGCAGAAACGCCACCAGTTCGATCTGGCCTTCGAAGAAAAGCGCAAAAAACTCACGCAGGGCGACGAATTGCCGCCGGGCGTGCTGAAGATGATCAAGGTCTATCTGGCCGTCAAGCGTCGCTTGCAGCCGGGCGACAAGATGGCCGGTCGCCACGGTAACAAGGGTGTAGTCTCGCGCATCACCCCGGTCGAAGACATGCCGCACATGGCCGATGGCACGCCAGTCGACATCGTGCTGAATCCCCTGGGCGTGCCTTCACGGATGAATATCGGTCAGGTGCTTGAAGTTCACCTGGGCTGGGCCGCCAAGGGCCTGGGCCAGCGGGTGGCCGACATGCTGGACGAAGAACGTGGCGCACAAGTCAAAACCGTGCGCAAGCTGCTGGAAACCATTTACGGCAGCACCGTCAATCTGAACCAGCTGTCCGATGACGAAATCATGTCGATGGCCAATAACCTGCGCCGGGGTGTGCCACTGGCCACGCCGGTGTTTGACGGCGCCGCTGAAGAAGACATTACCCACATGCTCGAAGTCGCCTACCCGGATGACATCGCCGAGCGCCTGAAGCTCACCAGCGGTCGCACGCAGGCCTGGCTGATCGACGGTCGCACGGGCGAGGAATTCGAGCGGCCCGTCACCGTGGGCTATATGCACTTCCTCAAGCTGCACCACTTGGTCGACGACAAGATGCACGCGCGTTCCACCGGCCCGTACTCGCTGGTCACGCAGCAGCCTTTGGGCGGCAAGGCCCAGTTCGGGGGTCAGCGTTTCGGGGAAATGGAAGTCTGGGCGCTGGAAGCCTATGGCGCTGCCTATACCCTGCAGGAAATGCTGACTGTGAAATCCGACGATATCTCCGGACGTACCAAGGTCTACGAGAACATCGTCAAGGGCGATCACGTGATCGATGCGGGCATGCCCGAGTCCTTCAACGTGCTGGTCAAGGAAATTCGATCCTTGTCTCTGGACATGGATCTGGAGCGTAAATAATGAAAGCGCTACTCGATCTCTTTAAGCAAGTCTCCCAGGACGAACAATTCGACGCCATCAAGATCGGCATCGCCTCGCCGGAAAAGATTCGTTCGTGGTCCTTCGGCGAAGTTCGCAAGCCTGAGACCATCAACTACCGCACGTTCAAACCCGAACGTGACGGTCTGTTCTGCGCCAAAATCTTCGGCCCGATCAAGGATTACGAGTGCTTGTGCGGCAAGTACAAGCGCCTGAAGCACCGTGGTGTGATCTGCGAAAAGTGCGGGGTCGAAGTCACGGTGGCCAAGGTCCGCCGCGAACGCATGGGTCATATCGAGCTGGCCAGCCCGGTCGCACACATCTGGTTCCTGAAATCCCTGCCGTCGCGGTTGGGGATGGTGCTGGACATGACGTTGCGCGACATCGAGCGCGTACTGTATTTTGAGGCCTGGTGCGTGATCGAACCGGGCATGACGCCGCTCAAGCGCGGTCAGATCATGTCCGATGATGACTATCTGGCCAAGACCGAGGAATACGGCGATGATTTCCATGCCCTGATGGGTGCGGAAGCCGTGCGCGAACTGCTGCGCACCATCGACATCGATTCCGAAGTCGAGCGCCTGCGCGCCGAACTCAAGGCCACGGGCTCGGATGCCAAGATCAAGAAAATCTCCAAGCGCCTGAAGGTTCTGGAGGGCTTCCAGAAGTCCGGCATCAAGCCCGACTGGATGATCATGGAAGTGCTGCCGGTGTTGCCGCCGGACCTGCGTCCCTTGGTGCCGCTGGACGGGGGGCGTTTCGCCACCTCGGACCTGAATGATCTCTATCGCCGCGTCATCAACCGCAATAATCGTCTGAAGCGCCTGCTGGAACTCAAGGCCCCGGACATCATTTTGCGCAACGAAAAACGCATGCTGCAGGAATCCGTCGATTCGCTGCTGGACAATGGTCGTCGCGGCAAGGCCATGACGGGCGCCAACAAGCGCCAGCTGAAGTCCCTGTCCGACATGATCAAGGGCAAGAGCGGGCGTTTCCGTCAGAACCTGCTGGGCAAGCGCGTCGACTACTCGGGTCGCTCCGTGATCGTGGTGGGCCCGCAGCTGCGTCTGCACCAGTGCGGTCTGCCGAAGCTGATGGCGCTCGAACTGTTCAAGCCCTTCATTTTCAATCGCTTGGAAATGATGGGTTTGGCCACCACCATCAAGGCGGCCAAGAAACTGGTCGAAAGCCAGGAACCTGTCGTCTGGGATATTCTCGAAGAAGTCATTCGAGAACACCCCGTCATGCTGAACCGCGCCCCGACGCTGCACCGCCTGGGTATCCAGGCCTTTGAGCCGCAGCTGATCGAGGGCAAGGCCATCCAGCTGCATCCGCTGGTTTGCGCAGCCTTTAACGCTGACTTTGACGGCGACCAGATGGCTGTGCACGTGCCGCTGTCGCTGGAAGCCCAGCTGGAAGCCCGCACCCTGATGCTGGCCTCCAATAACGTCCTGTTCCCGGCCAACGGCGAACCCGCCATCGTGCCGTCGCAGGATATCGTGCTGGGTCTTTACTACGCCACGCGTGAACGCATCAACGGCAAGGGCGAGGGCATGTTCCTGGCCGATCTGGCCGAAGTCCAGCGCGCCTACGACAACCACGAAGTCGAGCTGCAGACGCGCATTACCACCCGGGTGCCCGAGTACACCAAGGGCGAGGACGGTGAGTGGCACGAGCAGGTCATCCGCCACCAGACGACGGTTGGCCGTGCCTTGCTGTCCGAGATTCTGCCGCAGGGCCTGCCGTTCAACGTGCTGAACAAAGCCCTGAAGAAAAAAGAAATCTCCAAGCTCATCAATATGTCGTACCGTCGCTGCGGCCTGCGGGCCACGGTGATCTTCGCCGATAAGCTGATGCAGTCCGGCTACCGCCTGGCCACGCGCGCCGGGGTTTCCATTGCCATGGGCGACATGGTGGTGCCTGCCGCCAAGCGCGACATCCTGGCCCAGGCCTCTACCGAGGTCAAGGAAATCGACCGCCAGTATTCCTCCGGTCTGGTGACCGCCCAGGAACGCTACAACAACGTGGTGGATATCTGGGGCAAGGCAGGCGATCGCGTCGGCAAGGCCATGATGGAGCAGCTCTCCACCGAGCCTGTGCTGGATCGCCACGGCAACGAAACGCGCCAGGAATCGTTCAACTCCATCTACATGATGGCCGATTCCGGGGCCCGAGGCTCTGCCGCCCAGATTCGTCAGTTGGCCGGTATGCGCGGCCTGATGGCCAAGCCTGACGGCTCGATCATCGAGACCCCCATCACGGCCAACTTCCGTGAAGGCCTGAACGTGCTGCAGTACTTCATCTCCACGCACGGGGCGCGCAAGGGTCTGGCGGATACGGCACTGAAGACGGCCAACTCTGGTTACCTGACGCGCCGCCTGGTCGACGTGACCCAGGATCTGGTGATTACCGAAGACGATTGCGGCACCTCGCACGGCTATGTCATGAAGGCATTGCTGGAAGGCGGCGAAGTCGTCGAAGCTTTGGGCGACCGCGTCCTGGGTCGTGTTGCCGCCATCGATGTGGTCAACCCCGACACCCAGGAAACCGTCATTACGGCCGGCACCCTGCTGGACGAAGACATTGTCGAGCTCATCGAGCAGCTGAATATCGACGAGGTCAAGATCCGCACGCCGCTGACCTGCGAAACCCGCCATGGTCTATGCGCCCACTGTTATGGACGCGATCTGGGCCGTGGTTCCCTGGTCAACAAGGGCGAGGCGGTCGGTGTGATTGCGGCCCAGTCCATCGGTGAGCCGGGCACTCAGCTGACGATGCGTACGTTCCACATCGGTGGTGCGGCCTCGCGTTCGGCCATGGCCAGCTCTATCGAGACCAAGTCCGCTGGCGCGGTGGGCTTTGCCATTGGTCTGCGTTATCTGACCAACGCCAAGGGTGACCGCATTGCAGTGTCGCGTTCTGGTGAAATCGTGGTTTACGACGATAACCGCCGTGAACGCGAACGCCATAAAGTCCCCTACGGCGCCACGATTCTGGTAGGCGATGGCGACAGCATCAAGGCCGGTACGAAGCTGGCCTCGTGGGATCCGCTGACGCGTCCTATCGTTTCCGAATACACGGGTGCCATTCGCTTTGCCAACGTCGAAGAAGGCGTGACCGTGGCCAAGCAGGTGGACGAAATCACCGGCCTGTCCACGCTGGTGGTGATTACGCCCAAGACCCGCGGCACCAAGGGTGCAGGGGGTCGGCCGCAGATTCTGTTGCTGGACGAGCTGGGCCAGGAAATCAAGGTGGCCGGTACCGAACACGCTGTGGCGATCTCGCTGCCGGTGGGCGCGCTGATCACCGTGCGTGATGGCCAGACCGTCGGGGTGGGGGATTTCCTCGCCCGGATTCCGCAGGAATCGCAGAAGACCCGCGACATTACCGGGGGTCTGCCGCGTGTGGCCGAGCTTTTCGAAGCCCGTTCCCCGAAGGACGCCGGCGTCTTGGCCGAAGTCACTGGGACGGTATCTTTCGGCAAGGACACCAAGGGCAAGCAGCGCCTGGTGATTACCGACATGGAAGGCGTCAGCCACGAGTTCCTGATTTCCAAGGAAAAGCAGGTGCTGGTGCACGATGGCCAGGTGGTCAACAAGGGCGAACTGGTGGTCGATGGTCCGGCAGATCCGCACGATATTTTGCGTCTGCAAGGCATCGAGCCTCTGGCGTCTTATGTGGTCAACGAAGTCCAGGACGTTTATCGTCTGCAGGGCGTGAAGATCAACGACAAGCACATCGAAGTCATTGTGCGCCAGATGCTGCGCCGCGTGAATATCTCCAACCCGGGTGATACCGATTTCATCACGGGCGAACAGGTCGAACGCGCCGAATTGCTGAATGCCAATGATCAGATGGAAGCCGAGGGCAAGCTCCCGGCCTCTTATGACAACGTTTTGCTGGGCATCACCAAGGCCTCGCTGTCCACGGACTCGTTCATCTCGGCGGCTTCCTTCCAGGAAACCACCCGGGTGCTGACCGAAGCCGCCATCATGGGCAAACGCGACGATCTGCGTGGCTTGAAGGAAAACGTCATTGTGGGTCGCTTGATCCCGGCAGGGACAGGCATGTCTTATCACATCGCCCGTCACGACCGCGAAATCTTCGAGGCTGCCGAACGCGCCGCCGCACGCGAACTCGCTAACCCGTTTACCGATCCGTCGGAAATGGCGCACGCGGGTTCCGACGAAATGGATGCCGCACCCGCTGCGGATTTGGATACCCCGTCCGAGGAGTAAACCACTTTGCTGGTCTGATCCAAGGTCGGCAATACGCCGATGATGTAAAAAAACCCCTGTCCGGAAGTCATCCCGGGCAGGGGTTTTTTCTGGGGTCCCTAGACGTCGCGCAGACATGGTCGTGGCGCATTTGTTACGCTAAGGCCTTTCTCACCACAACGCCGACCCCCCATGACTGATCGCTATGCTGTCATTGGCAATCCGATTGCCCAGTCCAAATCCCCTGTGATCCATATGGCGTTTGCCCGACAATTCGGCCAAGACATCCACTACGAGGCTATTTTGGCCGCACCGGATGCGTTCGAGCGAACCGTGCGGGCCTTCATCGCGGCTGGTGGCAAGGGCATGAATGTCACGGCACCATTCAAGCTGGAAGCCCTGATGCTGTCCGATCATCTCAGCGAACGGGCGCGGGCAGCCCAGGCTGTGAATACCCTGAGCTTTACTCAGGATGGCATACAGGGCGACAACACGGATGGTTTTGGTTTGGTCTTTGATATCCAGCACTGCCTGGGCAGGCTATTGGCGGATCAACGTGTTCTGGTGGTTGGGGCAGGGGGCGCGGCCCGTGGCGTCCTGTTGCCGCTGTTGCGCGCCCGCCCTGCCAGTTTGCTGGTCGTCAATCGCAGTGTGGACAAGGCTCAGGCTTTGATCGAGCCCTGGAAGCATGACCAGCCCATTGCGGCAGGTGGATTTGCTGCGGCCCGAGGCGGGCGATTCGACGTGGTCATCAACGCAACTTCGGCCGGCCTGTCCGACAGTGTTCTGGACCTGGGCCAGGATTTATATGCGCCGGGCGCCTTGGCTTACGAAATGGTTTACGGACGCGAGACTGCATTCATGGCGGATGCCCGCGCTCAGGGGGCTGCGGTGGTAGCCGATGGCTTGGGCATGCTGGTCGGGCAGGCGGCGGAATCATTCCGCCTCTGGCGCGGCGTCATGCCGGATGTTACTCAGATGCTGAATCAACTAAGGTGATCGCGGCCCGCAGTCCCAGCAGATAGCTGTCTACCCCGAAGCCGCAGATCTGGCCGCGCACGATGGGGGCCAGCACGGATTCGTGGCGGAAGGCCTCGCGGGCGTGGATATTGGACATATGGACTTCGATGATGGGGATGGTCAATATCGCCAGGGCATCCCGGATGCCATAACTGTAATGCGTCCAGGCCCCGGCATTGATCAGCAGCGCATCCGTGCCATCCGTATGCGCCTGGTGGATGCGTTCGACCATGGCACCTTCGCAGTTGCTCTGGAAGCAAGCCACATCGGCATCCAGGTCGGCGCCCAGCGTCTGTAGCTGCTGGTCAATCTCGGCCAGAGTCGCGGTGCCGTACTGCGCGGGGTCGCGCTTGCCGAACATATTCAGGTTGATGCCGTGCAGGACGAGGATATTCATGATTTCCCTGGTTGCTGGTGGAAAAGAGCGCTACCGCCGGATTCTGACGCATGGCCGGTGGGTCTGTCCAGGCTGCGATTCTGAATTGATCCAGGCTGTGTTGTGCCGATTTTGCGCACCCACAAAAGGTGCATAAAAGTGCTTGCCCTTAAAAACAGGTGCGTGCTACACTGATTGGCTTACCGAATTAAGACGGTTGGGCAAGGTATGCGCCTAGGCCCCATCGTCCTACTTAAGTAACTGGAAACAACCCGGAAACTGCGGCGAAAACTTCAGCAGAAGAATTGCAGCAGAAGATTTCTGGACCAAGCTTGTGCAAGACCCGCTCTTTTACGTATTCGTGTCAGGCGGATTTTGTACATGTCACCTGAACATCGACGTAAAACGTACGCAAGTACAAAGGATGCGTAAAGGTCATGCCTACTATTGCTCAACTGTTGCGCAAACCGCGCCAGGTTAGCCGCGAAAACAGCAAGAGCCCCGCGCTGGAAAATTGCCCCCAGCGCCGCGGCGTCTGCACCCGTGTATACACCACCACCCCTAAAAAGCCTAATTCTGCCCTGCGCAAAGTCGCCAAGGTTCGCCTGACCAATGGCTACGAGGTCATCTCGTACATCGGCGGCGAAGGCCATAACCTCCAGGAACACTCTGTGGTCCTGGTGCGTGGCGGCCGCGTGAAGGACTTGCCGGGTGTGCGTTATCACATCGTGCGTGGTTCCCTCGACCTCCAAGGGGTCAAGGACCGCAAACAAGCCCGCTCCAAATACGGCGCCAAGCGGCCTAAGAAATAATCCGCAGCTCTGCCGTCCCCCATTGATCGCCCTGCGATCAAAAACGTGCAGCCAGGGCCATTTGGCTTTGGCAGGTAAGTGGCTCTCCCCTATGGAAGCCGAGGCCGTGAATCAACGGCTCAACTGAATCGTCACCAGGAAATCGAAATGCCTCGTCGTCGCGAAGTACCAAAACGTGAAATCCTCCCAGATCCCAAGTTCGGCAGTGTCGAGCTGGCCAAATTCATGAACGTCGTCATGCTGTCCGGCAAGAAAGCCGTGGCAGAACGCATCATTTACGGCGCTTTTGACCAGATCCAGGCCAAAACCGGGAAGGAGCCCATCGAAATCTTCAATACCGCCATCAACAACATCAAGCCCGTGGTCGAAGTCAAATCCCGCCGCGTGGGTGGTGCCAATTACCAGGTTCCAGTCGAAGTCCGCCCTGTGCGCCGACTGGCTCTGGCGATGCGTTGGTTGCGTGAAGCCGCGAAAAAGCGCGGTGAAAAATCAATGGACCTGCGTCTGGCAGGCGAATTGATGGATGCCGCCGAAGGCCGCGGCGGTGCCATGAAGAAGCGTGAGGACACCCACAAGATGGCAGAAGCCAACAAGGCCTTCAGTCACTTCCGTTGGTAATCCGACCGGTCATTCACCAGGAAATACATCATGTCTCGCAAGACCCCTATCCAGCGCTACCGCAACATCGGTATTTCCGCGCATATTGATGCCGGAAAAACCACCACCACCGAGCGCATTCTTTTCTATACCGGCGTCAACCACAAGATTGGCGAAACCCATGAAGGCTCTGCCACCATGGATTGGATGGAACAAGAGCAGGAACGCGGCATCACCATCACGTCGGCGGCCACCACGGCTTTCTGGAGCGGGATGGAGCACCAGTACGACGAACACCGCATCAATATCATCGACACCCCGGGACACGTGGACTTCACGATTGAAGTCGAACGTTCCATGCGTGTGCTTGATGGCGCCTGCATGGTGTATTGCGCCGTGGGTGGCGTGCAGCCTCAGTCCGAGACCGTCTGGCGTCAGGCCAACAAGTATGGCGTGCCCCGTCTGGCCTTCGTGAACAAGATGGACCGCACCGGTGCCAACTTCTTCAAGGTCTACGAGCAGATGCGCCTGCGTCTGAAGGCCAATCCGGTTCCTATCGTCATTCCGATTGGTGCCGAAGACAACTTCAAGGGCGTCGTCGATCTGACCAAGATGAAAGGCATCATCTGGGACGAAGCCTCGATGGGCACCAAGTTCGAATACATCGACGTGCCTGCCGAAATGGCCGAAGAAGTCGCCAAATGGCGTGAAAACCTCGTCGAGGCCGCTGCTGAAGCCAACGAGGAACTGATGAACAAGTACCTCGAATCCGGCGAACTCACCGAGCAGGAAATCGACCTGGGTATTCGCCTGCGCACCATCGCCGGCGAGATCCAGCCGATGTTGTGCGGCACCGCTTTCAAGAACAAGGGCGTGCAGCGCATGCTGGATGCCGTCATCGATTACATGCCGTCGCCTGTGGATATTCCGCCGGTGAAGGGCACGGATGACGAAGGCAATGACATCAGCCGTCAGGCCGATGACGGTGCCAAGCTCTCCGCGCTGGCATTCAAGCTCATGACCGACCCGTTTGTGGGCCAGCTGACCTTCATCCGTGTGTATTCCGGCGTGTTGAAGTCCGGCGATACCGTCTACAACCCCATCAAGGGCAAAAAAGAACGGATCGGCCGTATTTTGCAGATGCATGCCAACAACCGCGCCGAGCTCAAGGAAGTGGTGGCTGGTGACATCGCCGCCGTGGTGGGCCTGAAAGACGTCACGACGGGCGAAACCCTGTGTGATGTGGGCGATCACGTTCTGCTCGAAAAGATGGAATTCCCCGAGCCCGTGATTTCCCAGGCCGTGGAACCAAAATCCAAAGCCGACCAGGAAAAGATGGGCATTGCCCTGTCCCGACTGGCTGCTGAAGATCCTTCCTTCCGTGTGCACAGCGACGAAGAGTCCGGTCAGACCATCATCTCCGGCATGGGCGAACTGCACCTCGAAGTGCTGGTCGATCGCATGCGCCGCGAGTTCAACGTCGAAGCCAACGTCGGCAAGCCCCAGGTGGCTTACCGCGAGACCATTCGCAAGGTCTGCGAAGAAGTCGAAGGCAAGTTCGTCAAGCAGTCCGGTGGTCGCGGCCAGTATGGTCACGTCGTGCTCAAGCTCGAACCCATGGAGCCCGGCAGCGGCTATGAATTCGTCGATGCCATCAAGGGCGGCGTGGTGCCGCGCGAGTTCATCCCTGCGGTGGACAAGGGCATTCAGGAAACCTTGCCGGCCGGGGTGGTGGCGGGCTACCCTGTGGTCGACGTCAAGGTCACGCTGTTCTTCGGTTCTTACCACGATGTGGACTCGAACGAAAACGCCTTTAAGATGGCCGGTTCCATGGCCTTCAAAGAAGGCATGCGCAAGGCTAACCCTGTGCTGCTCGAGCCCATGATGCACGTGGAAGTCGAAACCCCCGAAGATTATGCCGGTACGGTGATGGGCGATCTGTCCTCACGTCGCGGTATGGTTCAGGGTATGGATGACATCCCAGGCGGCGGCAAGACCATCAAGGCCGAGGTTCCCCTGGCCGAAATGTTCGGCTACGCCACGAGCCTGCGCTCGCAGACTCAAGGTCGTGCTACCTACACGATGGAATTCAAGCAGTACGCCGAGGCCCCGCGCAACGTGGCCGACGAAGTCATCGCCGCTCGCGGCAAATAATTATCCGTCCCGGCCTGATGGTCGGGACTATCCCTCTTTCATTTCCTAGGAAATCACAGGAATTATCATGGCAAAAGGTAAGTTTGAACGGACCAAACCGCACGTCAACGTGGGTACGATCGGGCACGTTGACCACGGCAAGACGACTCTGACGGCGGCAATCACGACGGTGCTGGCCAAGGCAATGGGCGGCGAAGCCAAGGGCTACGACCAGATTGACAACGCGCCCGAAGAAAAGGCGCGTGGCATCACCATCAGCACGTCGCACGTGGAATACGAGACGGCCAACCGCCACTATGCCCACGTTGACTGCCCGGGTCACGCTGACTATGTCAAGAACATGATCACCGGTGCCGCCCAGATGGACGGTGCGATTCTGGTGTGCTCGGCCGCTGACGGCCCCATGCCCCAGACGCGTGAACACATCCTGCTGGCCCGCCAGGTGGGTGTGCCTTACATCGTTGTGTTCCTGAACAAGTGCGACATGGTCGACGACGAAGAGCTGCTCGAACTGGTCGAGATGGAAGTGCGCGAACTGCTCTCGAAGTACGACTTCCCGGGCGACGACACCCCCATCATCAAGGGTTCCGCCAAGCTGGCGCTTGAAGGCGACGAAGGCCCCCTGGGCTCGCAGGCCATCATGCAGTTGGCCGAAGCGCTGGACACCTACATTCCCCAGCCGGAACGTGCCATTGACGGTGCCTTCCTGATGCCTGTGGAAGACGTGTTCTCGATCTCCGGTCGCGGTACCGTGGTCACGGGTCGCATCGAGCGCGGCATCATCAAGGTTGGTGAAGAAATCGAAGTCGTGGGTATCCATGACACGCTCAAGACCACCTGCACGGGCGTGGAAATGTTCCGCAAGCTGCTGGATCAGGGTCAGGCCGGTGATAACGTCGGTATCTTGCTGCGCGGCACCAAGCGTGAAGAAGTCGAGCGCGGTCAGGTGTTGGCCAAGCCCGGTTCGATCCGCCCGCACACGGACTTCGACGCCGAGGTCTACATTCTGTCCAAGGACGAAGGTGGCCGTCACACGCCGTTCTTCAAGGGCTATCGTCCCCAGTTCTACTTCCGCACGACGGACGTGACCGGCACGATCGAGCTGCCCGAAGACAAGGAAATGGTCCTGCCAGGCGATAACATCTCCATCAAGGTCTGCCTGATTGCGCCCATCGCCATGGAAGAAGGTCTGCGTTTTGCCATCCGCGAAGGCGGCCGCACTGTCGGCGCCGGCGTCGTTGCCAAAATCATCAAGTAATTGATGCGCTGGCGGGGGTGTGGCCCCCGCCCAGACTCGTTCTTTAGGGATTCCCATGAAAAACCAGAAAATCCGCATTCGCCTGAAGGCGTTTGACTATAAGCTGATCGACCAATCCGCTGCTGAAATCGTCGAAACAGCCAAGCGCACCGGCGCCGTGGTTCGTGGCCCCGTGCCACTGCCCACGCGTATTCGTCGCTATGACGTGCTGCGTTCGCCGCACGTCAACAAGACTTCGCGGGATCAGTTCGAAATGCGTACGCACCAGCGTCTGATGGATATCGTCGACCCCACCGACAAGACCGTGGACGCCCTGATGCGTCTGGACTTGCCGGCTGGCGTGGATGTCGAAATCGCGCTGCAATAAATCCGACCAAGGAAGCTTTGCTTGCAAGCCTTCCTTGCTCGAACAACACCCCGACAGGTTTCTGTCGGGGTGTTTTGTATTCGGCCTTGATCAATCATTGAGCAAATGCTAGAATCTAAGGCTTGGTCATATATTGGCAATAGGTGTAAACACACCCATTGCCTGTTTTCGGTCATGTCAGTAGTACCTAAGTAGCAAATTAGTAGTAGCAAGCAGTAATAAGCAGTAGCAAACAGCCCCGGCCAATCGCAGTCGGGAATCAAGCTTAAGGGCTTTAATGCCCCGGAGAAAACAATGTCGAATTCGACACCTACGCCCGCGGCCTGGCGCCTCGGGCTTGTGGGGCGAAAAGTCGGCATGACCCGCATTTTTACCGAGGAAGGCGATTCCATCCCGGTAACTGTGCTGGACGTGTCCGACAATCGCGTCGCCCAGGTCAAGACGCCTGAAATCGACGGCTATGCAGCAGTGCAGCTGGCTTACGGCTCCCGTCGCGCATCACGCGTGGCCAAAGCCCAAGCTGGCCACTATGCCAAAGCCGGCATCGAAGCCGGTTCCATCCTGAAAGAATTCCGTCTGGACCCCGCCACCGCCGCCGAGTTCACGGCTGGTTCCGTGGTGGCCGTGGAATCCATCTTCCAGGCTGGTCAACAGGTCGACGTCACTGGCACCAGCATCGGTAAAGGCTTTGCCGGCACGATCAAGCGCCACAACTTCGGTTCTCAGCGCGCTTCTCACGGTAACTCGCGTTCGCACCGCGTTCCTGGCTCCATCGGCCAGTCACAAGACCCCGGTCGCGTGTTCCCCGGCAAGAAAATGGCCGGCCATATGGGTGCTGCCATCACCACCGTACAGAACCTCGATGTCGTGCGCGTAGACGCCGAACGCGGTCTGCTGCTGGTCCGTGGTGCCGTTCCCGGTCACAAAAATGCCGACATCGTCGTGCGTCCGGCCATCAAGGCCGCGCCCAAGAAAGGAGCCTAATCATGGAACTCAAGCTCCTGAATGATCAGGGTCAGTCCTCGGCCACCGTTGCTGGTGCCGATGAGGTCTTCGGTCGAGAATTCAACGAAGCGCTGGTGCACCAGATCGTCGTGGCCTATCAGGCCAACGCACGCATGGGTAACCGCGCTCAGAAGAACCGCGAAACCGTCAAGCACTCCACCAAGAAGCCGTGGCGCCAAAAAGGCACCGGTCGTGCCCGTTCGGGTATGACATCCTCGCCGATCTGGCGTGGGGGTGGCCGTGCGTTCCCGAACTCGCCGGATGAAAACTTCAGCCAGAAGGTCAACAAGAAAATGTACCGCGCCGGTTTGCGCGCCATTTTCTCGCAGCTGGTGCGCGAAGACCGCCTGGCCGTGGTGGAAACCTTCACCCTGGAAGCCCCCAAGACCAAGCTGGCAGCCGCCAAGCTCAAGGATCTGGGCATTACCGAATCCGTCCTGATCATCACTGATGCCATGGACGAGAACGTCTATCTCGCGACGCGCAACCTGCCCAACGTGGCAGTCATCGAAACGCGCTACGCCGATCCGCTGTCCCTGGTCCACTACAAAAAAGTACTGGTCACCAAATCGGCGATCGCCCAACTCGAGGAGTTGCTGGGATGAATGCCGAACGTCTGATGCAAGTCATTCTGGCACCCGTGGTTACTGAAAAAGCCACGATGATTGCCGAAAAAAACAACCAGGTCGCTTTCCGTGTCGTGGCTGATGCCACCAAGCCCGAGATCAAGGCCGCCATCGAACTCCTCTTCAAGGTCGAGGTCGATTCCGTGCAGGTCGCCAATCGCAAGGGCAAGGAAAAGCGCTTCGGCCGATTCATGGGTCGTCGCCGCAACGAACGCAAGGCCTATGTGTCGCTCAAGGCCGGCCAGGAAATCGACTTTTCGGAGGTGAACTAAATGCCGCTGGTAAAAGTCAAACCTACATCCGCCGGTCGCCGGGGCATGATCAAGGTCGTGCACCCCGAGCTGCACAGGGGTCCGGGCTATGCCCCCCTGCTGGAACCCCAGTCGCGCCATTCTGGCCGTAACAACAACGGTCACATCACGGTGCGTCATCGTGGCGGTGGCCACAAACAGCACTATCGTGTTGTTGATTTCCGTCGCAACAAAGACGGCATCGTCGCTCGCGTCGAACGTCTGGAATACGACCCCAACCGCACCGCGCACTTGGCGTTGCTGTGCTATGCCGACGGCGAACGCCGTTACATCATTGCACCGCGTGGCCTGGAAGTCGGCGCGACCGTCGTTTCGGGTCCCGAAGCGCCGATCCGTGCCGGTAACACGCTGCCGATCCGTGCCATTCCTGTTGGCTCCACCATCCACTGCATCGAGATGCAGCCTGGCAAGGGTGCCCAGATCGCACGTTCGGCTGGTGCTTCGGCTGTGTTGATGGCCCGTGAAGGCGTCTATGCTCAGGTTCGCCTGCGCTCTGGCGAAGTCCGTCGCGTGCACATCGATTGCCGTGCCACCATCGGTGAAGTCGGCAATGGCGATCACAGCCTGCGCCAAATCGGCAAGGCAGGCGCCATGCGCTGGCGTGGTATCCGCCCGACCGTTCGTGGCGTTGCCATGAACCCGGTGGATCACCCGCATGGTGGTGGTGAAGGTCGCACCGGCGAAGGCCGTGAACCCGTCAGTCCGTGGGGTACTCCCGCCAAGGGCTATCGGACCCGTCGTAACAAGCGCACAGACAATATGATTGTCTCGCGCCGCAAGCGCAAATAAGGGGCGAACACTATGTCACGTTCGATCAAAAAAGGCCCATTCGTCGATGCGCATCTGATCAAAAAGGTCGATGCCGCCGTTGGGGGCAAGGAAAAAAAAGCCGATCAAGACCTGGTCGCGTCGTTCTACCATTTTGCCCGAGTTCATTGGGTTGACCATTGCCGTGCATAACGGCCGCCAGCACGTTCCCGTTTATATCAACGAGAATATGGTCGGCCACAAGCTCGGTGAATTTGCCCTGACGCGTACCTTCAAGGGTCACGCGGCGGACAAAAAGGCCAAGAGGTAAGCCATGGAAACTACCGCAATCATTCGCGGCGTGCATATTTCCGCCCAAAAGACTCGCCTGGTGGCGGATCTGATCCGTGGGAAATCCGTGGCGCAGGCGCTCAATGTCTTGACGTTCAGTCCTAAAAAGGCTGCGGTCATTCTGAAAAAAGCGCTCGAGTCGGCGATTGCCAATGCCGAGCACAATGATGGTGCCGACATCGACGAACTGAAGGTCACCACCATCTATGTCGACAAAGCCCAGTCCATGAAGCGTTTCTCGGCTCGTGCCAAGGGCCGCGGCAACCGCATCGAAAAGCAGACCTGCCACATTGTGGTCAAGGTCGGGGCCTAAGGAGTCGCTATGGGACAGAAAATCCACCCAATCGGGTTCCGCCTCGCGGTCAACCACAACTGGACTTCTCGCTGGTACGCCAACGACAAGGTCTACGGCAGCATGCTGGCCGAAGACATTCGTGTGCGTGAATACCTGAAGAAGAAACTGAAATCGGCTTCCGTCGGTCGCATCATCATCGAGCGCCCCGCCAAGAACGCCCGCATCACCATCTACTCGGCTCGCCCGGGTGTGGTCATCGGCCGTCGCGGCGAGGACATCGAGAACCTGAAGGCTGATCTGCAGCGTCTGATGGGCGTGCCCGTGCACGTCAACATCGAGGAAATCCGCAAGCCGGAAACCGACGCTCAACTGATCGCCGACTCGATCGCCCAACAGCTCGAAAAACGCATTATGTTCCGCCGCGCCATGAAACGCGCCATGCAGAACGCCATGCGTCTGGGCGCTCAGGGCATCAAGATCATGTCTGCAGGTCGCTTGAACGGGATCGAAATTGCCCGTACCGAATGGTACCGCGAAGGCCGTGTGCCCCTGCACACCCTGCGCGCCCATATCGACTACGGCACGGCCGAAGCCCAAACCACGTACGGCATCATCGGGATCAAGGTCTGGGTTTACAAGGGCGATATGCAGCCTAACGGCGATTTCCCCGTTGAAACCGCTGCTGGTCCGCGTGATGACGAGCGCCGTCCGCGCCGTGCTCCGCGTAGTGATCGTCCTGGCCGCCCCGGTGGCCGTGGTCGTGGTCCGCGTCGTGATGCTTCATCGGCTGCGCCCGCGCCTGAAGGAGAATAACTATGCTGTCACCCTCTCGCAGGAAATACCGCAAAGAGCAAAAAGGCCGCAATACCGGTCTGGCTACGCGCGGCGTCGATGTGTCGTTTGGCGAGTTCGGCCTGAAGGCCACCGATCGGGGTCGCCTCACGGCACGCCAGATCGAAGCCGCTCGTCGTGCCATCAACCGTCACATCAAGCGCGGCGGCCGTATCTGGATCCGGATTTTTCCGGACAAGCCCATTTCCCAAAAGCCCGCCGAAGTCCGGATGGGCAAGGGCAAGGGCAATCCAGAGTTCTGGGTCGCTGAAATCCAACCTGGCAAGGTACTGTACGAAATGGAAGGCGTGTCTGAAGAAGTCGCACGCGAAGCATTCCGTCTGGCTGCCGCCAAGCTTCCCTTGCGCACGACCTTTGTGTCGCGTCGCGTGGGCGCCTAAGGGGTATATACATGAAAGCCAGTGAACTGCGCGAAAAAGACGCCGCCGGGCTCCAAACCGAGCTCGAGAGCCTGCTGAAGGCACATTTCAACCTGCGTATGCAGCGTGCCACCCAGCAGCTTTCCAACACCAGCCAGTTGGGCAAGGTGCGTCGCGATATCGCGCGCATCCGCACCATCATGACTGAGAACGCAGGAAAGTAATATGACAACCGAAACTCAAAAAGACAGCACCAAGCGTCAGCGCACGCTGGTCGGCAAGGTCGTCAGCAACAAAATGGACAAGACGATTGTCGTCAGCGTCCAGACCCGCGTAAAGCACCCCGTCCTGGGTAAGTTCGTCAACCGCACTGCCAAATACAAGGCGCACGACGAAACCAACCAGATCAACGAGGGCGATACGGTGGAAATCGCCGAAGGTCGGCCTATCTCCAAGTCCAAGTCCTGGACGGTAGTCCGCCTGGTCGAGGCTGTGCGCATCATCTGATGATGCAGGCCTTTCAGGGCTGTCTCAGTTCCTGAAAGGCTGACAGGCTCTGCACAAAACAAACAACCCCGCTTCGGCGGGGTTGTTTGTTTTGTGCGCCGCATTAGTGCGGCAGAGGTTTCAGTCAGGCATTAGCTGGATGAGTGGCCGCCTCGACGACTGCGTGCAGCGCCTGCTGGTCGGTCTGTACCAAGGGCAGGAATTCCTGATATAGGCAAGAATAGAGGCTGGCCTTGGGCCTGCATGGATAACCAGAACGGAGCCATCCACATGAAGCAAGCATTGAAAACCTCAATACCAGCCGTTCTGCTTTCCGTTGTGCTGGCTGCCTGCGCCTCGCCTGCGCCCCCTGCGGTAGTTGCCATCCCCTCGATCACCCAGGCCGCTGCAGCAGCCTACGACAGTGGCATGGATATTTTCCATCCCGTCGTTGCGCACCATGGCATGGTGGTGACAGAGCACAAGCTCGCCAGCCAAGCCGGATTGGCCATGCTGCAGGCGGGCGGCAATGCGGTGGATGCCGCCGTGGCGGTAGGCTTTGCCTTGGCGGTGGTGCTGCCCAATGCGGGCAATCTGGGGGGCGGCGGCTTTATGGTGCTGCATACCGCCCAAGACAATCAGGACCATGCCTTGGATTTCCGCGAGACCGCGCCTGCGCGGGCAAGCCGCGACATGTATGTGGGGGCGGACGGCCAGGTTGTCGATGGGCGGTCCTTGTTTACCCATTTGGCCGTGGGTGTACCTGGTTCTGTGGCGGGTCTGACGCATGCCTTGCAGCGTTGGGGCAGTCTGCCGTTGGACCAGGTCATGGCGCCGGCGATCCGCCTGGCCGAGCGTGGCTTTGCCGTCAGTCCGGCGCTGGCAGATGCCTTGGCTAAAAACAGCCGTGTCATGGGCCAATGGCCGGCGACTCAGGCGATTTTCTGGCGTGATGGGCAAGCCTTGCAGGCGGGCGACTGGCTGGTACAAAAAGACCTGGCCCAGTCCCTGCGCTTGATTGCCCGGGATGGCGCCTCGGCGTTTTACCAGGGCGCGATAGCCCGACAGATCGTGGTCGAGATGGCCCGTCATGGTGGACTGATCCAGGCCCAGGATCTGGCCGACTACCGGGCAGTCGAGCGTGCGCCCATCAGCGGCACCTATCGCGGCTATCGAATTATTACCATGCCGCCCCCCAGCTCGGGTGGTATCCATCTGGTGCAATTGCTGAACATCATGGAGAACTGGCCCATGCATCAGTGGGGCGCGGGCAGCGCCCAGACGGTGCACCACATGGCCGAGGCCATGAAGCTGGCCTACGCGGATCGCTCCGAATATCTGGGGGATACGGACTTCGTGCCAGTGCCTGTGGCGGGCCTGGTCTCAAAGGCCTATGCCAAGCAGCTGGCGGCCCACATCGATCCCCTGCGGTCAAGGCCTTCGACCGATATACGCCCTGGCCAACCGCAGGCCTACGAGAGTGACCAGACCACCCATTATTCTGTGGTGGACGGCAGCGGCAATGCGGTGGCGGTCACCTATACCTTGAATACTAATTTCGGCAGCGGCATTGTGGCATCCGGCACGGGGATCTTATTGAATAACGAAATGGATGATTTCTCCGCCAAACCAGGGGTGGCCAATGTCTATGGCCTGATCGGCGGTGAAGCCAATGCCATTCAGCCCGGCAAGCGCCCCTTGTCATCCATGACCCCTACGGTGGTATTGGCCGATGGCGCGCCCTGGCTGGTGACGGGCAGCCCCGGCGGGGCACGCATCATCACCACCGTGCTGGAAACGATTACCAATGCGATTGATTTCCGGCTGAACCCGGCTGAGTCCGCCGCCCAACCGCGGTTTCATCACCAATGGTGGCCCGACGAGCTGCGTGTGGAAAAAGGCTTTAGCCCGGATACGCTGGATTTGTTGCGCCAGTATGGTCACCGAATCGTCGTCAAGCCCACGATGGGCAAGACCCAGACCATCCAGATCCGCGATGGGGTGCAATACGGCGCATCCGATCCACGTGGCCCGGATGGGGCGGCTTTGGGGGTTCCCTGAGGTGGACCGCTAGTTTAAAATCATCGAACCTGACAATTTCCTGAATGAATACGGAGTCCTCAATCATGAAATGCCCTGCCTGCCGAGATGTCGATCTTTCCATGTCCTCACGCCAAAATATCGAGATAGACTATTGTCCTCAGTGCCGAGGCGTCTGGCTGGATCGCGGCGAGCTGGATAAGCTGATTGAACGCAGCGTCCAGGAGGTTTCAACCCCAGAACGACAAGCCCCTGTCCAGCCGTCGCCTGGTGGCCAATATCGCGATGCTCCGCGCTACCATGACAAACATTACCGGAAAAAATCTTTCTGGCACGAAATCTTTGATTAGAAGGACCTGATTTCCATGGACATCACCTGTTTCAATGATCTGCTGCAGGCTGCTCGCCAGCAGCCTGAACCGCAGCGCCTGCTGTTTGTCTTTGCCTCCAGCGGGGTGCCAGACGACGCCACTGCGGCCCAGAAGGCCAGCCATGCGCGTGGCGAAGGCGGAGAACTGACGCCATTGCTATGCGTGGACAAGACCCCGGCCGAAATCACGGATTTTGCGGCGCTGGTTCAGGAATCCCGCCAGACAGGTCAGGACTGGCAGGTGGTGTTTGTGGCGGCCATGGCGGATCAGACGGCCTTTTTGCCTGATAATAAGGACGTGGACCAGGCCTTTCAGCGCATGACCCAGATGATCAAATACGGCACCATCGGGTCGCTGCTGGCTTTTGACCGCCAGGGCGACCCGCTGATGTTTGGTGCCGCCTGACCTATTTGCCGCGTAGTTCCTTGCGCAGGATCTTGCCCACGTTGCTGCGGGGCAGGTCCTCGCGGAATTCCACGAATTTCGGCACCTTATAGCCTGTCAGCAGCTTGCGGCAATGGGCGATGACCTCGGCCTCGGTCAGTGTGGGGTCTTTGCGGATCACGTACAGCTTGACGACCTCGCCTGAATGCCCGCTGGGCACGCCGATGGCGGCAGCCTCCAGGATGCCGGGGTGTTCGATGGCGGCGGCTTCGACTTCGTTGGGGTAGACATTGAATCCCGACACCAGAATCATGTCTTTTTTGCGGTCCAGCAAAAATATATAACCCTTGTCGTTCATGTAGCCGATATCGCCGGTCAGCAGCCAGCCGTCGGCATCAAAAACTTTGGCGGTTTCCTCTGGGCGGTTCCAATAGCCGGATGTGACTTGTGGGCCTTTGACGCAGATTTCTCCGGACTCGCCAATCGCCATGCTGCGATTGTCGTCGCGGATCGCCACCAGAGTGGATGGCACCGGCAGGCCGATGGAACCATTGAAATCGACCTTGTCCAGCGGGTTGATGGTGACTGCCGGCGAGGTTTCCGTCAGCCCATAAGCCTGGGCGATAGGCTTGCCGGTGATTTGCAGCCAGCGTTGGGCGATGGCCTCTTGGACCGCCATGCCGCCGCCCAGAGATGTGTGCAGATTGCTGAAATCCAGCTTGGCGAAATCGGGATTGTTCAAGAGGGCATTGAACAAGGTGTTGACCCCGGTGAGCGCGGTGAATTTGACCGTGCCCAGTTCTTTGATGAAGCCGGGAATATCGCGTGGATTCACGATCAGCAGATTGCTGGCGCCCAGCTTCATGAAGGTCAGGCAGTTCGCGGTCAGGGCAAAGATATGATATAGCGGCAGGGCCGTGACGACGCATTCTTTTTCGCCCTTGCAGTAGGGCTTTACCCAGCTGTATGCCTGGCACACATTGGACACCAGATTGCCGTGGCTGAGCATGGCGCCTTTAGCCACCCCGGTGGTGCCGCCGGTGTATTGCAGGGCGGCCAGATCGTCATGCGACAGGGCGATGGGCTGGAAAGCAGCCCGCTGACCAGCCGCCAGAACATCGTTGAAGCGCTGCGCGCCCGGCAGATTCCAGGCAGGCACCAGCTTTTTGAGATGGCGCACCACCAGGTTGGTGATCAGGCCTTTGGGAAAGCCCAGCATATCGCCCAGGCCTGTTACCACCACACGCTGGACAGCAGTGTCCGGCATGGCGTCCTGCAGGGTGCGCGCGAAATTCTCGGCCACCACCACGGTCGTGGCCCCGGAATCGCTCAGTTGGTGATGCAGTTCGTGGGCGGTATACAGCGGGTTGGTGTTGACCACCACGGCTCCGGCCATCAGGGTGCCAAACAGGCAGATGGGATATTGCAGCAGATTGGGCATCATCAGGGCGACACGGTCGCCTTTTTTGACGCCCTGGGATTGCAGCCATGCGGCAAAATCCCTGGCTTTTTGTTGCGTCTGCGCATATGTGATGGAGACCCCCATGCTGATATACGCCGTGTTGTGGGCGTATTCCCGGCAGCTGTTCTCGAACAGATCCGCCAGTGAGGCATAGGTGGCCGCCTGGTCGGTGATGTCAGTCGGCACCCCTTGAGGGTAATGTTCCAACCAGATGGGTTCCATGGTGGGTTTCCTTAATGCAGTCGCTAAAAGTCAGTTGGCTGGTGCCTGGCCCAGCAGGGCTTGTTTCAGAGAGGCCTGGGCGGGCTCCGGCCCAAGCCAGACCTTGAGCAAGGCGCTGGCAAAACGTGGGTCCGAAACCTCGCCCAGTGCCTTGTCCTTGAATGATACCGATACCTTCCCCTGGTTGAAACGGATATCCACCCGGTCACCGGACACGCCTTCACCGCCAGTCTGCATGAATGCTTCAAAGTCGCGGATCGTATTGCTCATTTCGGCCAGTTGGGCTTCGGTGTTGTTGGCCTTCAGGCCATCGTTCAGGGCATCAGTCAGGGCTTTGCTGGTGATATCGCGCAGCAGCGTCAGGCGTAGCAACTGGGGTGCCTGGCTATCTAGAATAGCCTGAACATCCTGTGTTTTCTGCGGCACGTACAGGGCAGCAACATACACCTGGAAGACAAAACGCTGGCGCAGGCCTGCCCCATTGAGCACCAGCGCGGTGCCGTCCAGGCTTTGTTCCGCCGGGACGTCCACCGAGGCGACCGTGACTGCCTGAGCCATGGGAGGCATTGCCCACAAGCCAGCGGCAGCCAGTACCACCGAGGCCAGTCCGATGCGTTTATTGCTCAGGAATCCAAGCGGCTTTTGATCGAAATTCATGTGTGGCGACTCCAAATTCAGACTTCATCCAAATGATGCGTCCTGGGGCCGAATGGATCGGCCAGCCAGGACGCATGCGGTGGTGGCTTTAGAAGCGATGCGAGAACTGCACACCAATCAGGTCTGCGCTGCTCTTGTAGTCGCCCTTTAACGTGCCTGCCGTGGAAGTCGCCGAGCTGTTATCCACCGACGTGCTCTTGACGAACAGGTGGGCGTAGCCGACATCCACGCTGGTGGATTTATTGAAGTTGTATTTCGCGCCCAGCGAGACCCAATAACGGTTGTTGTCAGGTAAGGCCGATGGGCGGTAGGCGGCATCGCGCACCGGGGATTGATCCCAGGCGACGCCGCCCTTGAAGGTCCAGCTGTCGCTATAGCGGTAGTGCGCGCCCAGGGCGACGCGCCAGGCGTCCTTGAAGCGCAGATCCAGATTGGCGTCCGGTATGCCTGCATTGTTGATTTGCAGTTCGGGGATGCTGCTCCAGCCCGTCCAGGACACATCACCCAGCAGCGTCCAGCGCTCATTGAGCTGGTGGACCAGGCTGAAGATCGCCGTATCGGGCAGCTCAATCGAGGCATCGGCATCATACGAGCCCTGCAGCCCTCCAATAGCCGGGATTCTGATGGCCGCGCCGACGTTGCGGTTGGAAATCTCGGTGGTGCCATCGGCATCGATCCGGACTTTGGACCGATAGGACAGGCCCAGGCGGGTGGCTGGGGTGGCCTGCCAGGTCAGGCCGACGTTCCAGCCCCAGCCGTCCCCTTTGGCCTTGACCTTGGCATTCAGGTCGCCACCAGAGCCAGGTCCGAGCAGGCCGGGCACGAACTGTGCCTTGCGGTAGTCGGCTTTCAATTGCATCCAGTTCACGCCGGCGCCCACCGACAAGGTATCGGTGACCTTAAAGGCGATAGAGGGGTTGATGTTGATGCTTTCAATAGAAAATTTTTCAGAGTGATAGCGACCGGCCCAGTCTTTTTCATAGTCGGTCATCAGGCCGAAAGGTGCGCCCACACCAAGTCCCAGCCACCAGCGATCTGCAACTTGCCAGCTGAAGTAGGCATTGGGGACCACGCCCCAGGAGCCGGCGTTGCCCCCGTCGCCACCACCGGTGGCACGACCGCCCAGCGGGCCCAACGGGGCGCCGCCAAAGGTGGTCGGCCCAGTGGTGCCACCATCCGAGAATTCGAAATTCGGCTTGATGGCAACCGCGCCTGCGCTGACGTTCATGCCGGGCAGTAAGGTCATGCCGGCGGGATTGAAATAAATGGTGCTGGCGTCTTCGGCAATGGCGGCAGAGCCGGCATAAGAGCTGCCGATGCCGCTGGCGTTTTGTTCCAGCAGCTGGAATCCCGCCGCGTGGGCGATGCTGACGCTGCCCAAGCCGATAATGAGAGCCGACAGTATCCGGGTCGGGTATTGTTGTTTCATGGTGTCTACTCCAAAGTAATGGGGATGGCCTGCCAGAATTCAGGCGCGCAAAAACCCCTGCCGACCGGGGTGGTGCGGCTATTTAGGCGTGCAAAAACCCACACGGCGTCGGTAGGCGCCGCGTTACTGGGTATTTAGGGAAGTGCCGGGGTCAGACCGGCTGTAGCGTGGGCTTATCCATCGTTTGCTTGCATGGAAGCCCCCTTTGGTGAGGATGAGCTGGGCCGGTCTGTCGTGGCCGGGTCTATGTGCGAGAGGCTGGTTTTGTTGGCCGAAACGGACTGGGCGGGTAGTGGTGCGCGCAGGCCGCCCAATAAAAATGCCATCAGGCGGCTCAGCAAGGCAGGGGCGTCGAGGTCATTGACGCCGCTGAGGTTCAGGATTTGGTTGGAGCTTTCGGCCCCCATGATGGCGTAGGCGGTCGCCCCCAACATGAAGTGAAAGCGCCAGACGATTTCGGTTTCGGGAACCCCGGGCAAAGAGGCCAGCAGGGCTCTGGTGAACCGATGGGCCACGATAGAGCGTTCGGCCTCGAATAGGGCCGTGATGGCGCCATTGGGGTCGGACTGGTTGGTGCTTTGCAGGGGGATGAAGGCCCGGCGTTCGGCGCCGGCGCTGCAGGCATGCCGCACCAGGGGACCAAAATAGGCCTCTACAATGGCGGAGGGCTTCAGGGGCTGGCCATGCGCCTGGGCTTCCAGAGCATCCAGGATGGCCAGGCGCTCATCGTTCAGATCGGTCAGGCGGCGTTGAAATACCGCTTCGATCAGCGCGTCCTTCGAGCCAAAATGGTAGTTGACCGCAGACAGGTTGACCCCAGCCGCCTTGGTGATCTGGCGCATGGATGTTTTGTCGTGCCCCTGCCCGGCGAACAAGTGTTCGGCAGCATCCAGGATGGCATCGCGAGTGAGTGTGGATCGAGATAGTGTCATTTGTAGTTCAAACGTTTGTTTTAAAACTATACACAAGCCCAAAGAAAAAGGTATCCGTGTTACCCCTTAGATGCTGATGGGGCAGCGTCATTCTCTGTAATCTTTGATGGACTTAAGGCGAGGTTTTGCTCCTGTCGACGCTGGCCTTGTCGAAGAATGCGTAGATACGTGTTGGGGTTTTTCCGAGCAGAGGATACACTTTCATGGTTACATGAATCGTAATAGGGAAGCATGATGGCATCGGTGCGCTGGCTGCTGGTGATTTCAACGCTGGTCATGGCGGGAATTCTGATTGGCGTGCCTGCCGTCGGGGCGTCGCAGACCTGGCTGGTGGCGAGCGTGGCTGGTTTCTGGGCACTGTTCTTGTTGATCCTGCTGATCACGCTGCATAAGGCCAGGGTTGCAGGCTCTTTCGCCGCCAGCCCCGAGATCAAGGTCAAGCCCCCCGAAGCCACTGACAATGCCGAGCTTCTCGACGAGGTTCGAGAGCGGGTGTCGCCCACGATGGATGAGCAGATGGCGCGCATCGAGCAGCTTGAGCTTGAACTCAATCGCGACCCGGTCACGGGATTGGCCAACCGCGCATTCTTTCTCAACGAACTCAAGCGCGTCCTGCGCGATGATTCGCGGCAGGGAGCGGTCAGCGGCTATGTGCTGCTGGTGCGTCAGCGCGATATGGCGCGCCTGCAAAATCAAAGCGACCGCCAGGAGATCGATGACTGGCTGCATCTTGTGGGTACCCGGGTCACCGAGGTCCTGACTGAATATCCGCAGGCCAAGGCGCTTCCAGCCCGCCTGAATGGGGCGGACTTTGCCGTGCTGCTGCCGGTGGGTGGAGGCCCCGAGGTCATGCGCCCGATTCAGCGACTGCACGAGCTATTCGAGACCCTGAGAGTCAATCTCGATAGCCAGAATCTGTCGCGCTGGGCCTTTGCCCTGACGGACTACACCGTCCAGTGCTCCCCCAAGGAGGTCCTGACGCGGCTGGATTTGGCCCTGATGTGTGCCGAAAGCGCCGGTCACGACGAGGTCGAGTTCCTTTCCCATGCCGACCGGGAAACCGGTGAACTGCGCATGGGGGAAGCTTCCTGGCGTACGCTGATCTCCCAGGCATTGGACGAGGACCGTCTGTCTCTGGATGTGCGCCCGGTCGTCTACGAGGGTGACGACCTGACTGAGCGCCATGAGGCCACGCTGAACCTGCGCGAGGACGATAGCCTGCAACTGCCGCCCATGTCGGGCTATCTGTTCATGCCTGCCGCTGCGCGGCTGGGCCTGTCGTCGGATTGCGATATGCGTGCCTTGGCACTGGCGCTCAGTTGGCTGGGCGAGCATTCCGGTATATTGATTGTGCGGATGTCGGTGTCGTCCCTGCTGAATGTGCAGTATCTGGACGAGGTCCGTCGGATCTGCGCCTTTGCTGACCCGGAATTGCTCAGGCGTGTGGTCATCGAACTGGATGCCTATGGCCTGACGCGCCACCTGGAGGCCTTCAAGGCCTTTACGCAGGGGCTTGCTCTGGTCGGCATCCCGGTGGGCTTGCGCGGCCTCGACCAACAGCCCGATGCTTTGCGCAAGATCCATGAAATCAACGTCAGCTACGTCAAGCTCGGGGGGTCGTTCGTGCGCGAGCTGCTCTCCAGCCCCGGTGGCGTGCAAATGATGGTTGCTGTCACAGAGACTGCCATCGGCATGGGGGTGCGGGTCTATGTGGATGATGCCGATGACCAGGCCACGCGTGCCATGGTGCTGGAATACGGCGCCTTGCCGCGCCAGAGCTGATGCATAAACCCAACGCCGCTGGATGATGGCTGGGCAGTATTTGGTTTTTTATGTGCTTTAGTCTATAATCACGTTCTTGGCCTACTTGCCGGGTGCGAATTACGTGGAATCGCATGAGTCATACAGAAGATGGCACATGCATGAATGCCGCGTAAAAGCGCCAGGTCATGGTCAAACTGGTAATCTGGTTTCAGTGCAAAATCATTTGCACTAACAGGAATTTCAACCCAGAGCCTACGCGCAGCAAGGTGCGTCGGCTTGACGGGACCAAAACTGACTGCGTGGCCTTGAGTAAATGCTCTGGGGTTCGTTGTTAAGTTGGAACAGGAAAAATCATGATCCAAATGCAGACCACGCTAAACGTGGCCGACAACACAGGTGCGCGTTCAGTCATGTGCATCAAGGTGTTGGGCGGCTCGAAGCGCCGCTATGCCGCCATTGGTGACATCATCAAGGTGACCGTCAAAGAAGCGGCACCTCGCGGGCGCGTAAAAAAAGGCGAAATCTACAACGCTGTGGTGGTGCGTACCGCCAAGGGCGTGCGCCGTAAAGATGGCTCGCTGATCCGCTTTGGCGGTAATGCGGCCGTGTTGCTCAATGCCAAACTTGAGCCCATCGGTACCCGTATCTTCGGACCGGTCACGCGCGAACTGCGTACCGAAAAGTTCATGAAGATCGTGTCCCTGGCGCCCGAAGTGCTGTAAGGAGCAGATCATGCAAAACATTCGCAAAGGCGACGAAGTCATTGTCCTGACAGGCCGCGATCGCAGCCGTCGTGGCACCGTGGTGGCCCGTGTCGACGAAGATCACGTACTGGTCGAAGGCATCAATGTCGTCAAGAAGCACGCCAAGGGTAATCCCATGGCTGGCACGCCAGGCGGCATCATCGACAAGACATTGCCGATCCATATCTCTAATGTGGCTATCTACAATCCCGAAACCGGCAAGGGCGACCGCATTGGCGTCAAGGTCGTGGACGGTGCCAAGGTCCGCATTTTCCGTTCCAACGGCGCTGTCGTTGGTGCGAAGGCATAAGGGGCAATAAATGGCTCGTTTACAAGATTTCTACCGCAACAAAGTTGCCGTGGACCTGAAAGAAAAGTTCGGCTATCAGTCGATCATGCAGGTACCGCGCATCACCAAGATCACCCTGAACATGGGTGTATCCGAGGCTGTTGCCGATAAAAAGGTCATTGAGAACGCCGTTGGCGACATGACCAAGATCGCAGGCCAAAAACCCGTGATCACCAAGACCCGCAAAGCCATCGCCGGCTTCAAGATCCGCGAGGATTATCCGATCGGCTGCATGGTTACCCTGCGTGGTCAACGCATGTACGAATTCCTCGATCGTCTCATCGCCGTGGCGTTGCCGCGTGTGCGCGACTTCCGTGGTGTTTCCGGTCGTGCCTTTGATGGCCGTGGAAACTACAACATCGGTGTGAAGGAACAGATTATCTTCCCGGAAATCGAGTACGACAAGATCGATGCCGTGCGCGGGATGAACATCAGCATCACCACCACCGCAAAGACCGACGAGGAAGCCAAGGCGCTCTTGAGCGCATTCAGCTTCCCCTTCCGCAACTAAGGGGCTGACGTGGCTAAACTTTCCCTCATCAATCGCGACATCAAGCGCGCCAAACTGGCAGAGAAATTTGCCCCGAAGCGCACCGCACTGAAGGCAATCATTGCCGACCAGTCCAAATCTGACGAAGAACGCTACCAGGCTCGCCTGGCGCTGCAGGCACTGCCGCGTAACGCTAACCCCACCCGCCAGCGCAGTCGCTGCGTGGTCACGGGACGCGCCCGCGGCGTGTACAGCAAGTTCGGGCTGACCCGTCATAAACTGCGTGAAATGACCATGCGCGGCGAAGTCCCCGGCATGACCAAGGCCAGCTGGTAGGAGAATCACACATGAGCATGAGCGATCCCATCGCCGATATGCTGACCCGCGTGCGTAATGCACAAATGGTCAACAAGACGTCGGTTTCCATGCCCTCCTCGAAGCTTAAGGCTGCTATTGCAGCTGTGCTGAAGGACGAGGGCTATATTGAAGATTTCCGCGTGGCTGGCGAAACCGCCAAGCCCCAGCTGGAAATCACCTTGAAATATTATGCCGGCCGCCCGGTGATCGAACGCATCGACCGCGTTTCGCGTCCTGGCCTGCGTATCTACAAGAGCAGCACCACCATTCCTCAGGTCATGAACGGCCTGGGCGTGGCGATTGTCTCCACACCCCGTGGCGTGATGACGGACCGCAAGGCCCGTGCCAATGGCGTGGGCGGCGAAGTGCTCTGCTACGTGGCATAAGGGGGTAAAACACTATGTCACGTATCGCCAAATACCCCGTTACATTGCCCAAGGGCGTCGAAGCCAGCATCAGCGCCGGTCAGATCGTAGTCAAAGGCCCGCTGGGCACTTTGACACAGTCCCTGGACGGCAATGTGCGCATCAACCAGGAAGACGGCAACCTGAACTTTGCCGTCGCCAATGACTCTCGCGAAGCCAATGCGATGTCCGGCACCATTCGTGCGCTGGTCAACAACATGGTCACGGGCGTCAGTGCTGGTTTCGAACGTCGTCTGAACCTGGTTGGCGTGGGCTTCCGCGCTCAGGTCCAAGGCAACGAGCTGAAGCTGCAGTTGGGCTTTTCCCACGACATCCTGCACGAGATTCCTGAGGGAATCAAGATCGAGTGCCCTTCACAGACCGAGATCGTGGTCAAGGGTGCCAACAAGCAGGTCGTCGGTCAGGTGGCCGCTAACATCCGAGCCTATCGCAAACCCGAGCCCTATAAGGGCAAGGGCGTGCGCTATGCGGATGAGCGCGTCATCCTGAAGGAAACCAAGAAGAAATAAGCACGCAGGCAAGGACGAATCATGGATAAGAAACTCTCCCGTTTGCGTCGTGCTGCGGCTACCCGCCGCAAGATTCACGAACTGCGCGTGCACCGTTTGTCGGTGTACCGCACGAATCTGCACATCTACGCCAACATCATTTCGCCGGAAGGCGACCGGGTGCTCGTCAGCGCCTCCACGCTCGAGCCCGAGATCCGCAAGGAACTCGCCAGCCAGCAGGCTAACGGCGGCAACGCTGCTGCAGCTGGTCTGGTCGGTAAGCGCGTGGCCGAGAAGGCCAAGGCTGCCGGCATCGAACTCGTCGCCTTCGACCGTTCGGGCTTCCGTTACCATGGCCGCGTCAAGGCGCTGGCCGAAGCCGCGCGTGAAGCCGGCTTGAAGTTCTAAGGGAATCACATGGCTAAAGCACAAGGCAAGCACGCCGCCGAGCAGGAACGCGATGACGGCATGCGCGAAAAGATGATTGCGGTCAACCGCGTCAGCAAGGTCGTCAAAGGTGGTCGCACCATGAGCTTCGCAGCACTGACCGTGGTCGGTGATGGCGATGGTCGCATCGGCATGGGCAAGGGCAAGGCTCGCGAAGTTCCGGTCGCTGTTCAAAAGGCGATGGAACAGGCTCGTCGCGGTCTGGTCAAGGTCGCTCTGAAGAACGGCACGCTGCACCACTCCGTGGTCGGCAAGCACGGCGCCTCCACGGTGCTGATCTCGCCGGCTGCTGAAGGTACTGGCGTTATCGCCGGCGGCCCGATGCGCGCGATCTTCGAAGTCATGGGTGTGCGTAACGTCGTGGCCAAAAGCCTCGGCTCCAGCAACCCCTACAACATGGTGCGCGCCACGCTGAATGGTCTGCGCGCCTGCTCCACCCCGTCGGAAATTGCTGCCAAGCGCGGCAAGTCCGTCGAAGAGATCCTGGGGTAAGACATGGCACAGAAGCAAATCAAAGTCACGCTCGTGCGCTCTGTCATTGGCACGCATAAGTCCCACCGCGCTACCGTGCGCGGCCTGGGTCTGGGCAAGGTCAACAGCAGCCGCGTCCTGGTCGACACTCCCGAGGTGCGTGGGATGATCCGTAAAGTGGATTATCTGGTCACCGTCTCGGAAGCCTGATTAAAGGAAATCAGATGTCCGAAATTCAACTGAATACGCTCGCTCCCGCCGAAGGCTCCAAGCGCCCTCGCCGCCGCGTGGGCCGTGGTATCGGCTCCGGCCTGGGCAAGACCGGTGGCCGTGGCCACAAGGGTCAGAAATCCCGTGCCGGTGGCTTCCACAAGGTCGGCTTCGAGGGCGGTCAAATGCCGCTGCAGCGCCGCCTGCCAAAGCGTGGTTTCACCCCGCTGGGTCGTCACCTGTCGGCTGAGATCCGCCTGTCTGATCTGCAGGCTCTGCCGATCGACGAAATCGATGTGCAGGTGCTGAAGGCTGCTGGCCTGGTCGGTGATCTGGTGCGTTTCGTCAAGGTCATCAAGACCGGCGAACTCACCCGCAAGGTCACCCTGCAGGGGATCAATGCGACGGCCGGCGCTCGCGCCGCGATCGAAGCCGCCGGCGGTTCGCTGGCGTAAGGGGTAGCAGTGGCCAAAGCTCAGGCACACAAGCCCAGCGCAGGATACGGCGATCTGAAGCGCCGCATCCTGTTTCTCGTGCTGGCCATGATTGTCTATCGCATGGGGACGCACGTCCCTGTGCCAGGCATCAATCCAGACGCCTTGGCTGATTTGTTCCAGCAGAATCAGGGTGGCATTCTGGGCTTGTTCAACATGTTCTCTGGCGGGGCTCTGGAACGGTTTTCCGTGCTGGCCCTGGGGATCATGCCGTACATCTCGGCAGCCATCATCATGCAGTTGCTGGCAGTGGTGGTGCCTACCCTCGAGGCCATCAAGAAAGAAGGCCAGGCAGGGCAGCGCAAAATCACGCAGTACACCCGCTACGGCACGGTGTTTCTGGCTCTGTTCCAAGCGGTCGGCATTTCAGTCGCGCTGGAGTCTCAGCCTGGCCTGGTCATTGATCCTGGTCTGCTGTTTCGCTTCACCACGATTGTCACGCTGGTCACAGGCTCGATGTTTTTGATGTGGTTGGGCGAGCAAATCACTGAACGCGGTTTGGGCAACGGCATTTCTCTGTTAATTTTCGCAGGGATTGTGGCGGGACTGCCCGGTGCGCTGGGTGGCATGCTGGATCTCGTCCGTACGGACTCGATGTCCATCCTGTCGGTGCTGTTCATTCTGGCACTGGTGGTGGCGGTCACGTACTTCGTCGTCTATGTCGAACGCGGTCAGCGCCGAATCACGGTGAATTACGCCAAACGTCAGGTAGGCAACAAGCTTTATGGTGGGCAATCTTCCCATCTGCCGCTTAAGCTCAACATGTCGGGTGTCATTCCGCCGATCTTCGCGTCGTCCATCATTCTGCTGCCGGCTACCATCACCAGCTGGTTCTCCAGCAACCCCAACATGCGTTGGCTGGGTGACCTGGCTGCTGCGCTGTCGCCGCGTCAGCCTCTGTATGTAACGCTGTATTCCGGCTTGATCATCTTCTTCTGTTTCTTTTATACGGCCTTGGTATTCAACAGCCGCGAGACAGCCGATAATCTGAAGAAAAGTGGTGCTTTTGTTCCTGGGATTCGTCCTGGCGACCAGACTGCCCGCTACATCGATAAGATCCTGATGCGTCTGACGCTTTCAGGGGCCATCTATGTGACTTTGGTTTGTCTGTTGCCAGAACTGATGCAGATGCGCTGGAATGTTCCATTTTATTTCGGTGGTACGTCGCTGCTGATTATTGTTGTCGTCGCGATGGATTTCATGGCGCAGGCTCAGGCCTACATGATGTCTCAACAATATGATTCGTTGCTCCGGAAGGCCAACTTCAAGGGTGCGGGTCTTCCTATGCGCTAAGAAATCATGTCCAAGGACGACGTCATCCAGATGCAAGGGGAGGTCATTGAGAACCTTCCTAACGCAACGTTTCGTGTCAAGCTGGAAAACGGCCACATGGTATTGGGCCATATTTCAGGCAAGATGCGTATGCACTATATCCGGATCCTTCCGGGTGACAAGGTCACAGTGGAGCTCACGCCCTATGATCTGTCGCGCGCCAGGATAGTTTTCCGCTCCAAATAGGCGGCCGGTCAAAAACCAGGAGAATCCCATGAAGGTAATGGCATCGGTAAAGCGGATCTGCCGCAACTGCAAAATCATCAAACGTCACGGGGTGGTGCGCGTCATCTGCACCGACCCGCGTCACAAGCAACGCCAAGGCTAAGGCCGGGCATCACGGATTACACGAGGAATAGTCATGGCCCGTATTGCTGGCATTAATATCCCGCCGCACCAACACGCTGAAATCGGCTTGACGGCGATTTTCGGTATCGGACGCACACGCGCACGCAAGATCTGCGAAGCGACCGGCATCGAGTACTCAAAGAAAATCAAGGATCTGTCCGACGCAGAACTGGAAAAGGTCCGCGAACAGGTGCACTCCTTCACTGTCGAAGGTGACCTGCGTCGTGAAGTACAGCTGTCGATCAAGCGTCTGATCGACCTGGGCACCTACCGCGGCATGCGCCACAAGCGTGGCCTGCCTGTGCGTGGTCAGCGTACCCGCACCAACGCGCGTACCCGCAAGGGCCCGCGTCGTGCAGCAGCGTCCCTGAAGAAATAAAGAGGAACCAATATGGCTAAAGCACAAGCCGGCGCGTCGCGCGTCCGCAAGAAAATCAAGAAAAGCGTTTCTGACGGGATTGCACACGTCCACGCTTCCTTCAACAACACCATCATCACCATCACCGACCGCCAGGGCAATGCCCTGTCGTGGGCGACGTCCGGTGGCGCTGGCTTCAAGGGTTCGCGTAAATCGACGCCGTTTGCTGCTCAGGTGGCTGCCGAGTCCGCAGGCCGTGTGGCCCAGGAATATGGCATCAAGACGCTGGAAGTCCGCATCAAGGGCCCCGGTCCTGGCCGCGAATCTTCTGTGCGCGCCCTGAATGCCCTGGGGATCAAGATCTCCAGTATCTCGGACATCACGCCAGTGCCGCACAACGGCTGCCGTCCGCCCAAGCGTCGTCGTATCTAAGGGGAACATCTTGGCTCGTTATATTGGACCCAAATGCAAGCTTTCGCGTCGCGAAGGCACTGATCTGTTCCTGAAGAGCGCCCGCCGCTCGCTGGACTCCAAATGCAAGCTCGAATCCAAGCCCGGTCAGCATGGCCGTACTTCGGGTTCGCGCACTTCCGACTTCGGTCTGCAGCTGCGTGAAAAGCAAAAGCTGAAGCGCACGTATGGCGTGCTGGAAAAGCAATTCCGCCGCTACTTCGTGGAAGCCGAGCGTCGTCGCGGCAACACGGGTGAGACCCTGATTCAGTTGCTGGAATCCCGCCTGGACAACGTCGTGTATCGCATGGGCTTTGGCTCGACGCGTGCCGAGGCTCGCCAACTGGTGAACCACCGCGCCATCGAACTCAATGGCCATACGGCGGATATCGCCTCCATGCTGGTCAAGGCCGGCGACGTGGTGTCGATCCGCGAAAAAGCCAAGTCCCAGGTTCGCATCAAGGAATCTCTGGATCTGGCCAGCGGCAGCGGTCTGCCCCAGTGGGTCGAAGTCGACGCAAGCAAGCTCTCGGGTGTTTTCAAACAAGCCCCGGATCGTGCTGATGTCGCCCACGACATCAACGAATCCATGGTTGTGGAATTGTATTCCCGCTAATAGGTTTCGGGCGGCTTTGCGCCGCCTTCGGCTGCAGCCTGCGGGCTGCCCGAATCTCAGCCCACACCAAGCCTGGCCTTGGGTGGGCTGTGGTCTTGCCGGTTCAGTCACCGGTCTTCATCTGTACGTCAGCCTTATCGGTGTAACGAGCCGAGGGTATTGAAAAGGAATACATATGTCCGCACAAGGTTTTCTCAAGCCGCGCACCATCAATGTCGAATTGGTGGGGGTGAATCACGCCAAGGTCATCATGGAGCCCTTCGAACGGGGCTATGGTCATACCTTGGGCAATGCGCTGCGCCGCATCCTGCTGTCCTCGATGACCGGCTATGCGCCGACCGAAGTGCAGATCAGCGGTGTCGTGCACGAATACTCCACCGTGACGGGCGTGCGTGAAGACGTCGTGGACATGTTGCTGAACCTGAAAGGCGTGGTGTTCAAGCTGCATAACCGCGAAGAAGTCACGCTGCAGCTCAATAAACAGGGCCCTGGCGAAATCCGCGCCCGCGATATCGATCTGCCGCATGATGTGGAAGTCATCAATCCGGATCATCTGATCGCCACGCTGACCGATAACGGCCGCATCGAAATGCAGATCAAGGTCGAGCAAGGCCGCGGCTATGTGCCGGGCAATGTCCGTGCCCTGGTCGATGACCGTTCCGCCACTATTGGCCAGATCGTGCTGGATGCTTCTTTCAGCCCGGTGCGCCGTGTCAGCTACGCGGTGGAAAATGCCCGTGTGGAACAGCGCACCGACCTGGATAAGCTGGTTCTGGACGTTGAAACGAACGGTGTCATCAGCCCTGAAGAAGCCGTGCGCCAGTCTGCTCGTATTCTGATGGACCAGGTTTCCGTGTTCGTGTCGCTGGCCGACAAGGATGCCGGCCAACTGACCACCAGCTCCCCGATGGGCGGCCAACTGGCCCCGATCGATCCGGTGCTGTTGCGTCCGGTGGATGATCTGGAGCTGACGGTGCGTTCGGCCAACTGCCTGAAGGCCGAAAACATCTACTACATCGGCGACCTGATCCAGCGCACCGAAAACGAGTTGCTGAAGACCCCGAACCTGGGTCGCAAGTCGCTCAATGAAATCAAGGAAGTGCTGGCTGCACGCGGCTTGACCCTGGGCATGAAGCTGGAAAACTGGCCGCCCGTGGGCCTGGAACGTCCTTAATTCGACCGGCATGGGGCGGGGGCAGCTCCGCTCGTGCTAAAATCTCGCGCCTGTCCGGATTCCGGGCATGCGCTTTCAACCCACCCGGGCCGCGCCTTGTGCGATAGAAGATCCGGGTTTTAGATTCAAACAAGGAAATTATCATGCGTCATCGTAGCGGTCTTCGCAAACTGAACCGTACCAGCAGCCATCGCCTGGCCATGTTTCGCAACATGGCGGTGTCCCTGCTGACCCACGAAGCCATCAAAACCACGCTGCCCAAGGCCAAGGAATTGCGCCGCGTGGTAGAGCCCCTGATCACCCTGGGCAAGAACCCCACGCTGGCCAATCGCCGCCTGGCCTTTGCCCGTCTGCGCGACCGCGATGTGGTGACCAAGCTGTTCAACGACATCGGACCCCGCTTTGCTGCGCGCAACGGCGGCTACACGCGTGTTCTGAAAATGGGCTTTCGTCAGGGCGACAATGCTCCGATGGCCTATATGGAACTGGTGGACCGCCCCGAGGCCGATGCAGCTGCTGAATAAAGCAGGTGCAAGCCGATAGAACGCCGCACTGACCGGCTGTTCCAGGATCAAGCCCGACGCATTCGTGTGTCGGGCTTTTTTGTGTGTAAAATCAAAGGGTTTTGACCTATTGAGTTTTGATGGTGGACGCATTCGATCCCGAGGAAAAGCCCGGCGCTCTGGCTGGCCTGACGCATCAGGACAGCCAGCCCGACGACGTGGTGCTGGTCCTGAGCAACGCCCCCGATGTCATGCTGGCCAAACGCATTGCCCACATTCTGGTCGAAGAATCCCTGGTGGCGTGCGCCCAGGTGGGCAGCCCCATGACCTCCATGTACTTATGGCAAGGCAAGCTGGAAGGCAGTACGGAAATCCCATTGACGTTCAAGACCACGGCGACCCTGGTTCCCGCCCTGTATCTGCGCCTGTGCCAGCTGCATCCCTACGAAATCCCCGAATTTCTGATCCAGGGCATCGCCGCCGTCAGCCAGCCCTATCAGCAGTGGGTGCGCGGCAATGTGCGGCCTTCTGATTAGCAGCCTGGCATGTTTGATCAAGTCCTGTGTCTGCCGCTGAATAGACAGAGGAACACACGGTTGCGCCATGGGCAGGTGCGACAGATATGCTTATTGGATAGCTGATGTTGTGGATGAATAAATTTCTGGTGATCTTGGTTTCGAGCCTGGTGCTGCTCGGGCTGTTCGGACCCGCGCATGCCGAAGAAGATTTCCTGGACCCGGAAGTCGCGTTTGTGATGACCGTGGCAACACCAGACCCATTGACGCTGGATGTGCATTATCAGATTGCGCCTGGGTATTACATGTACCAAGAGCGCTTCGAGGTGCGCGTCGAAGATGCGCAGGGACAGTTGCTGCTGTTTCTGCGCTCGGCCTTGACCCCCGAGGACGTGGAAACGCGCCTGCCTGCCTGGGGTCCTCCGGTGCTGTTGCCTAAAGGCCAGGTCAAATACGACCCGACCTTCGAGCAGGACATGGAGGTTTTCCATAACGGGGTGACGGTGCGGGTGCCCTTGCAGCCAGGGGCCCCTGCGCCGCTACGGGTCAGTGTCACTGGCCAGGGCTGTTCGGATAAGGGCTTGTGCTATCCGCCCATGTCCCAGGACTTTATGTTGACGGCCGTGGCCGGAGGGTATCAGGCGGCGGGTGCGCTGGTGCGCGATCAGGTGCCGGCGCCGCAGGATGAATTATCGCAGAGCAGTGCGCAGTTGCCGACATCCGGCACAGGCTTGAACTTGCTGGCGGGAGGGGCGACTACCACTACCGCCGCTGCGCAGCTTCCGGCAGCGGCGGCGACGGACTGGCTGGATCTGGGGGACGTAGGCATGGCAGCGTGGCTGCAGCACGCCCCCTTATGGCAGATCCTGGGCTTGAGTTTTTTGCTGGGCCTGTTGTTGTCACTGACGCCATGCGTGCTGCCGATGGTGCCAATTCTGCTGGCGATTATTGCGGGCAAGAATGGTCAACAGGTCAGCCGAGGGCGTGGCCTGGGTCTGGCGGCGGTATATGTGCTGGGCATGTCACTGGTGTATACGGTGCTGGGCGTGGCTGCCGGGTTGCTGGGCGCGGGGCTGGCGGCGTGGTTGCAGTCGCCCTGGGTGCTGGGCAGTTTCGCCGTGTTGCTGGCGCTGTTCGCGCTGGCCATGCTGGATGTATTCACCATTCAAGCCCCTGTGGGTATGCAGTCGCGCCTGCTGAATTGGCAGCAGGCCTTGCCGGGCGGGCAGATCGGCGGGGTGTTCCTGATGGGGATGTTGTCAGCCCTGATCGTTGGGCCGTGCGTGGCTGCGCCGCTGGCGGGGGTGCTGCTGTTCATCTCCCAGACGGGAGATGTTGTGATCGGGGCCAGCGCACTTTTTGCCCTGGCCTGGGGCGAGGGCCTGCTGCTGCTGCTGGTCGGCGTTGGCGCGGGTGTTCTGTTGCCACGCGCGGGTGCCTGGATGGGAGCGCTCAAGTCTATTTTCGGCGTGCTGCTGCTGGCCACTGCCTGGTGGATGGCCCAGCCGCTGTTGGGCTTTGTGCTGGCGGTAACGGGTTGGATCGTGCTGGCCTTCTGGGCTGCCCTGATGATCTGGGGGGCCAGTATGACGGCAGCGGCTGGCCAAGCGGGGCCGATGCGCTTGCTGGTTCGAGCGCTGGCGCTGCTGCTGGCCCTGTGGGGGCTGGCCCAAGGGGCTGGCTTGCTGGCTGGTGGGCGCGATATGTTTCGCCCGTTGGGCCCGTTCAGTGGGGGCCAGGTCACTGCGGCAGGGCTTGATGTGACTGCTGTTGCCCGGTCCGAATTCGTGCGTGTGGTGTCTTTGGCGGATCTGGATGCCCGCTTGCAGGCCACGGATCGTCCGGTGATGCTGGATTTCTACGCCGATTGGTGTGTGTCGTGCCTGGAAATGGAAAAATTCACATTCAGTGATGCGCGCGTGGCCCAGCGCATGGGGCAGATGTTGCTGCTGCAGGCGGATGTGACCCGCATGACGGCAGACGATAAGGCCCTGCTGGCCAGATTCAATTTGTTTGGCCCGCCCGGCATTGTGTTTTTCGACCGTCAAGGTCAGTTACTGCCCCAGGCGCGGGTGGTGGGCTTCAAAAAGGCCGATGCCTTTTTGGCCGTGCAGGATCAGGTGCTGGCTGGTCAGGGGTAGCTGGCCAGCCGGGTGCCAAATCAGGGCTGGGCCTTGTCGTCGGTCTGGGTGACCGCCTGCGCCTGATCGGCGGGGTCGGCTTCCTGGGGTTGGCGTTTTTCGATGAAGACGGCTGCCAGGATGCCCAGTTCGTACAGCAGGCACAGCGGTGCGGCCAGCAGGATCTGGCTGAGGACGTCGGGCGGGGTGACGATGGCCGCCAGGATAAAGGCGCCGACGACGACATAGCCGCGGATTTCACGCAGTTTCTTGACGGTGACCATGCCGGTTTTCACCAGCAGAATGACTGCGACCGGAACTTCGAAAGTGACCCCGAAAGCCAGGAACATGGTCATGACGAAATTGACGTAGGCCTCGATGTCAGGGGCTGGCGTGATGGATTCAGGAGAAAACCCGGCAATGAAGCTGAATACCGTGTGGAACACGACGAAGTAGCAAAATGCCATGCCCAGCAAAAACAGGAATGTGCTGGAAACGATCAGGGGCAGGGCCAGGCGCTGTTCGTGGCGGTACAGGCCAGGGGCCACAAAGGCCCAGGTCTGGTACAGCACGACCGGCAGGCCCAGCACAAAGGCCGCCAGCAAGGTGACCTTGATGGGCACCATGAACGGCGTAATCACCCCGGTGGCGATCATGCGGGTGCCGGCAGGCAGCGAAGCCAGCATGGGCTGTGCCAGCGCATCATAGATGGCGGATGGACCCGGATACAGAAACAGCACCACAAAAATTCCCAGCACGACGCCGACGACCTTGAGCAGGCGGTTGCGCAGCTCCATCAGGTGGGAGATGAAGGAGTCCTGGGAGGAGGCGTCAGATGCGTCAGTCATGCGGTGCGTCAGTGGCTGGATTCAGTGGGGGTGGGCTGGCGGACAGGCTGAGTGACGTCCGGGACGGTGATTGCTGGTGCTGCAGTCGCCGCAGAGTCTGGTGTCGCAGGCGTGCCCGGGATCGGGTTGGCGGCGGGTTTTTCAGCGGCATTGCTGTCCGCCACAGGTGCAGTGCTGTCGGAGCCGGGGGCAACGGCGCTGATGTCCAGGGCCTGGCGGGCTTCGGCGAGGGAGTCCTTCAAGGCCTGGGTGGGCTGAGTGACGGCTGCCTTCAGATCGTCGACCGAACTGGACATCGAGGACTGTACCGAGCGGGCAGCGTCCTCCATTTGGTGTTTGATATCACCGATTTCCTTTATGTCGATTTCTTTTTGGATATCGGTTTTGACTTCATTGACATAGCGCTGGGCACGACCCAGCAGGTGGCCGATGGTGCGGGCGACCTTGGGTAGGCGTTCGGGGCCAATGACGATCAGCGCGATCACGCCGATCAGCATCAGCTCGGTGAAACTGACATCAAACATGGAGATCCCGGTTTAGATGGCGATCATCAGATATCGGATTTTTCGCGGGCCTGGACGTCCACGGTATTGGCATCCTGGACCTTTTGGGTGACGGATGGTTTGGCGTCGGGGGTGTCGTCCTGGGCTTCTTTCATGCCCTTTTTGAAGCCCTTGACGGCGCCGCCGAGATCTTCGCCCATATTACGCAGTTTTTTGGTGCCAAAGACCAGGGCAACGATGACCAGGACGATTAGCCAGTGCCAGATGCTGAAACTACCCATGAGAGCTCCTTAGGCGGCAGGTGCCGCGCGATTAGACCAGGGGCGTGTGCCACCCAGGATATGAAAATGTAGGTGATGGATTTCCTGGCCGCCTTCGGTGCCGGTATTGGCCACCAGCCGAAAGCCGCCTTCAGGCAGGGGATGGCAGCCGTTATCAGCCGCCAAACCAGGGACCAGCTGCAGCATGCGGCCCAACCACGCATGATCAGCCGGGGTGATGTCGGCCAATGAGGCGATGTGATGCTTTGGGATGAGCAGCAGGTGTACTGGAGCAGCCGGATTGATATCGTGGAAGGCCAGAAATTCTTCGTCCTCGTGCACGATTTTAGCGGGGATTTCGTGCCGGGCGATTTTACAGAACAGACAATCGTGACTCATGGGGACAATGACTACGTGGGGCCGGACATCGGCCCGTTCAGTCCCGTATGTTGCCACATTTTGTTGGAGGCCGTGCTGAGGGCGTGAGGATTTGGTCCTGGCTTCGGGTATGTCCTAGGCCTTGCGCTGGATAAATGGGTGCGTACGTCAGGATTTTGGGCGGGCAGCCTTTTCAGTCAGGCCCGAGAGGCCCTCACGGCGGGCGAGTTCGGCCAGCACGTCTTCAGGGCGTAGGTTGTAGTGGGTCAGGGCGACCAGGCAATGGAACCAGAGGTCGGCGGTCTCGGCCACGATGCGGTCTGCTTGTCCGTCTTTGGCGGCCATGACGAGTTCGGTGGCTTCTTCGCCGATTTTCTTCAGAAAGGCGTCCGGGCCACGGGCGAGGAGCTTGGCGGTATAGGAGGTGGCCGGGTCGCCGCCATGGTCTGGGCGGCGGGCCGCCAGTGTGTCAGCCAGGCGGGTCAGGATGTCGGAGGGAGCTGAATTCAGGGTGGTGGACATGGCAGAGATAAGGTAAGAGCGCCTGTGCAGGGGTCTGAAATAGGGTGGTTTTCAGGACTTTGGGGTGCCGTAAATGGATTGCGGGTCTTTCAGGATCGGGTCCTGAATCAGCCACTGTGGTGGCTGGGCAGCCAGATCCAGATGGCGGTAGAAGCAGCGTTGGCGACCGGTGTGGCAGGCAATGCCGCCGATCTGCGTGATTTTCAGCAACAACACGTCGCCGTCGCAATCCAGCCGGATGTCGTGTACCTGCTGGATGTGGCCGGATTCTTCGCCTTTGCGCCAGAGGCGCTGGCGTGAGCGTGAGTAATAAACGGCACAGCCGGTGCGCACGGTTTCCTGGACGGCTTCGGCGTTCATCCAGGCCACCATCAGGATGGTGCCGCTGTCGGCATCCTGGGCGATGGCCGGGATCAAGCCCTGGGCGTCGAAGGTGAGTTCGGCCAGCCAGGCGGGGCTGACACCCGAGGAATCCGTGGCTGCGATCATGGCCGTCGTACCCGGATGCCTTGGGCCGCCAGATAGTCCTTGGCCTCGGCCAGGGTGTGCTGGCCAAAATGGAAGATGCTGGCAGCCAGGACGGCGCTGGCGTGGCCCTGCAGCACGCCATCGGCCAAGTGCTGCAGATTGCCTACACCGCCCGAGGCAATGACAGGCACGGGGACGGCATCGGCCACGGCACGGGTCAGGGCCAGGTCAAAACCGGATTTTGTACCGTCGCGGTCCATGCTGGTGAGCAGCAACTCGCCGGCGCCGGCGTCGGCCATGCGGCGCGCCCAGGCAATGGCGTCCAGGCCGGTGCCTTGGCGCCCACCGTGGGTGAAGATCTCCCAGCGTGGGGGCTCGGTATCCGCCGAGACGCGACGGGCGTCCAGGGCCACCACAATGCACTGCGAACCGTGGTGCCGGGCGGCCTCGGCCACGAGTTCGGGATGGGCCACGGCGGCGCTGTTGATGGAGACTTTGTCGGCCCCGGCGTCCAGCAGGCGCTGGATATCGGCCACCTGGCGCACGCCGCCACCCACGGTCAGGGGGATGAAGATCTGCTTGGCCACGGCTTCGATGATGGGCAGGATCAGGTCGCGGTCGTCGGAGGTGGCCGTGATGTCCAGAAAGGTAATTTCATCGGCACCTTGCTCGTCGTAGCGGCGGGCGATTTCAACAGGATCACCAGCGTCGGCGAGATTGACGAAATTGACGCCCTTGACGACCCTGCCTGCATTGACATCCAGGCAGGGAATGATGCGGCAGCACAGATCGGAGATCTGGTCGGGGGTGGTGCTCATGCGGCGGGCTCGGCGTCGTTGTCGGGGCCGTCTTCAGGCTCGCACAGCGAGTCTGCCAGGGCTTGGGCCTGGGTGAAGTCCAGGGTGCCTTCGTAGATGCTGCGGCCCAGGATGGCACCGTCGATGCCTTCTTTGGCGACGGCGCACAAGGCCCGGATATCGTCCAGCGAGGCGACCCCGCCGGAGGCGATGACCGGCACATGCACGGCCTGGGACAGGCGGACGGTGGCTTCGATGTTGACGCCACTGAGCATGCCGTCGCGGCCGATATCGGTATAGATGATGGATTCGCAGCCGTAGTCTTCGAACTTGCGGGCCAGGTCGATGACGTCGTGGCGGGTGAGTTTCGACCAGCCGTCGGTGGCAACCTTGCCTTCGCGGGCGTCCAGGCCGACGATGATGTGGCCGGGAAAGGCGGAACATGCGTCGCTGAGGAAGCCGGGGTCCTTGACGGCGGCGGTGCCGATGATGACGTAGGAGATGCCGTTGTCCAGATAGTATTCCACCGTGTCCAGATCGCGGATACCACCTCCGATCTGGATGGGGACGTCCTCGTCGGTGGCGTCCACGATGGCCTGGATGGCAGCGCCGTTGCGGGGCTTGCCGGCGATGGCGCCATTCAGGTCTACCAGGTGCAGGCGGCGGGCGCCTTGGTCAACCCATTGGATGGCCATGGCGGCAGGGTCTTCGGAAAAGACGGTGGCGTCAGCCAGGTCGCCTTGGCGCAGGCGCACGCAGCGTCCGTCTTTGAGGTCGATGGCGGGGATCAGAAGCATGGTTGTCGTGTCAGTGCAGGTGAAATGAAAAAACCGGGCGTGGGCATAAGTCAGGGTTGCCAGCGGGTGAAGTTGCGGTAGAGCTGCAGGCCGGGTGCGGCGCTTTTTTCTGGGTGAAACTGTACGGCAAAAATGTTGTCGGCTGCAACGGCACAGCAGAACTTGTGCCCGTAACGGCTGGTGGCCGCAATCAGGGAGGTATCCGCCGGGTCGGCGTAATAGCTGTGCACGAAGTAAAAAGGGGTGTCGGGCGCGATGCCTTCCCAGAGCGAATGGGGGCGGGTGCGGGTAACGGTGTTCCAGCCCATGTGTGGAATCTTCAGGCGCATGGCTGCCGGTCCTGGCTGGAAGGGCGCGCCACTGAAGCGGCGCACCTGGCCGGCAAACAGGCCCAGCCCTGGGGTGTCGCCTTCGTCGCTGGCGTCAAACAGCATTTGTTCGCCGACGCAGATCCCCAGCAGGGGTTTTTCGCGGGCCGCTTGCAGGATGGCCTGGCGCAGTCCGGACGCATCCAAGGTGTGCATGCAGTCTGGCATGGCGCCTTGGCCGGGAAAGACGATGCGATCGGCAGCCTGTATGCCGGCGGCATCGCGCACGATGCTGATCGTGTCCTGCGGCGCGGCGGCCTGTAGGGCGCGTGCCACTGAGTGGAAATTACCCATGCCGTAATCGACGATGGCGATGCGAGTCACGATGTAGTAGTCCTGAGGGCGGGAGACGAAGTATCGCGGTGCTTAGAGGGCGCCTTTGGTGGAAGGGATGGTATTGCCGGCGCGCGGGTCGATTTCTGTGGCCATGCGCAGGGCGCGGCCAAAGGCCTTGAAGATGGTCTCGCATTGATGGTGGGCGTTTTCGCCGCGCAGATTGTCGATGTGCACGGTGGCCAGGGCGTGGTTGACGAAGCCCTGGAAGAATTCGCGGGCCAGATCGACATCGAAGCGCCCGATCAGGGCGCGGGCGTAATCGACGTGATAGTACAGGCCGGGACGCCCGGAGAGATCAATCACCACACGCGACAGGGATTCGTCCAGCGGCACGTAGGCATGGCCATAGCGGCGCAGGCCGGCCTTGTTGCCGGCGGCGACGGCAAAGGCCTGGCCCAGGGTAATGCCCACGTCCTCGACGCTGTGGTGGTCGTCGATGTGAACGTCGCCATCACATTGGATATCGAGATCAAACAGGCCGTGGCGGGCGATCTGGTCGAGCATGTGATCCAGGAAAGGCACCCCGGTGTTCAGGGTGCGTGCGCCCGTGCCATCGAGGTTGATGGTGGCGCGGATGCGAGTTTCCTGGGTATTGCGTTCGATCGTGGCGGTGCGCATGGTAACGAGTCAGAGTCCTGCAAAAGAAAATCAAGCGGGTTGGCTGCTGGTATCCAGCCGGGCGGCGGCACTGGCGGCGTGGGCGTGAAGGCCCTCGCCGGTGGCCAAGGTGGCGGCAATGCGGCCCAATACCTGCGCTCCGGCGGCGGAGACCTGGATCAGGCTGCTGCGTTTCTGGAAATCATACACGCCCAACGGCGATGAAAAGCGTGCTGTGCGGGCGGTGGGCAGGACGTGATTCGGTCCGGCGCAATAATCGCCCAGGGATTCGGAGCTGTAGGCGCCCAGGAAAATCGCCCCTGCATGGCGGATGAGCGGGAGTAGGGCCTGCGGGTTTCGGGTGGAGATTTCCAGGTGTTCGGGGGCGATGCGGTTGACGAGTTCGCAGGCCTGTTCGAGGCTGCTGGTTTGGATCAGCGCACCGCGATTGGCCAGGCTGACGCGCAGGATGTCGGCGCGTGGCTGGCTTGGCAGTAGCCGTTCGATGGCGGCGTATACGGCGTCCAGGTAGGCGGCATCCGGGCACAGCAAGATGGCCTGGGCGAGTTCGTCGTGTTCGGCTTGGGAAAAAAAGGTCGATGGCCAGCCAATCGGCTGGCGTGCTGCCGTCGGCCAGAATCAGGATTTCGGAGGGTCCGGCAATCATGTCGATGCCGACCGTGCCGAATACCCGGCGTTTTGCGGCAGCCACGTAAGCATTGCCTGGGCCGACGATCTTGTCGACGGCGGGCAGGGTTTGGGTGCCGTAGGCCAGCGCCCCGACAGCCTGCGCTCCGCCGATGGCAAAGATGCGGTCCACCCCGCCCAGGGCGGCGGCAGCCAGCACCATGGGGTTGTGCGTGCCGCCTGGGGTGGGGGTGACCATGATCAGCTGCGGCACCCCCGCGACCTTGGCGGGAATGGCGTTCATCAGCACCGAGGAGGGGTAGGCGGCCTTGCCGCCCGGTACATACAGACCCACGCTGTCCAGCGGCGTGATCTGCTGGCCGAGCATCGTGCCATCGGGCTCGGTGTAGGTCCAGGTCTCGGCGCGCTGGCGCTCGTGGTAGCGGCGGACGCGTTCGGCGGCGGATTCCAGCGCGGCGCGCTGGTCGGCGGGCAGTGCCGCCAGGGCGGCGCGGCATTCAGCCAGGGGGATTTCCAGGTCGGCAAGACGGCTGGCCTGTACCTGATCAAAGCGGGCGGTGTAGTCCAGCACGGCGGCGTCGCCACGCGACTGCACATCGCGCAGAATATCGCGAACCGTGGATTCGATGCGTTCGTCCTGCGAGGCATCGTAAGCCAGCAAATGGGTCAGGGCCGCATCAAAATCGGCAGAGCGGGCATCCAGGCGGTTGATCAGAGACATGGCAGCAAAAGCGAGTGCGTAAATGCCTATCTTACTTCAGGCCTGTCCCATGTCGCTGGATGCCAGGGCAAAAGCGTCGAGAAAGGGCTGCAAGCGGGGCGCGTGCATCTTCAGGGCGGCCTGGTTGACGATCAGGCGCGAAGAAATGTGGCTGACCTCTTCCAGTTCGACCAGGCGGTTGGCGCGCAGCGTGCCGCCGGAGGACACCAGGTCGACGATGGCGTCGGCCAGGCCGACCAGCGGGGCCAGTTCCATAGAGCCGTAGAGCTTGATGATGTCCACATGCACGCCCTTGGCGGCAAAGTGCTCGCGAGCGGCGCGTACGTATTTGGTGGCGATGCGCAGGCGCGAGCCCTGACGCACGGCCGCCTGGTAGTCAAAGCCCTCGGGGCCGGCCACGCACAGGCGGCAGTGGGCGATATTCAGGTCGATGGGCTGGTACAGGCCGCCGGGGTGTTGGGCCAGGTGCTCGTGCAGAACGTCCTTGCCGGCGATGCCGAAATCCGCCGCGCCGTACTGTACGTACGTGGGGACATCGGAGGCCCGCACGATGATGATGCGCAGATCGGGCGAGTCGGTGGGCAGGATGAGTTTGCGCGAGGATTCCGGGCTTTCCGGCACCCCGACGCCTGCCGCTGCCAGCAGGGGCAGGGTTTCTTCAAAAATGCGGCCTTTGGATAAGGCCAGGGTCAGCGGCGTCTGTGCCATGTCAAGGTGCCTATTGAATGCGTTGGATGTCGGCGCCCAGCGCCTGGAGCTTGTGTTCCATGTGTTCGTAGCCGCGATCCAGGTGGTAGATGCGTTCGACGGTGGTCTGGCCCTGGGCGGCCAGGCCGGCGATGACCAGGCTGGCCGAGGCGCGCAGATCAGTCGCCATGACGGTGGCTCCGAGCAGTCCGGAGTGTCCCTGGACCACGGCAGTGTGGCCGTCGATTTCGATGTCGGCCCCCATGCGGCAGAGTTCCTGCACGTGCATGAAACGGTTTTCGAAGATGTTTTCGGTGATGACGGCAGTGCCTTCGGCAACCGTATTGAGCGCCATCAACTGGGCCTGCATGTCGGTGGGGAAACCGGGGTATTCACTGGTGCGAAAGCCGGTGGCGCGGGGGCGGTTCGACATGCGGGCGCGAATCCAGTCCGGGCCGGTGGTGATGTGCAGGCCGGCGTCGCGGAGCTTATCCAGCACGGCGCCCAGGGTGTCGGGCGCAACCCGGCGCAGGGTGATGTCGCCGCCGGTGGCCGCCACGGCGCATAGAAAGGTACCGGCCTCGATGCGGTCGGGCACGATCTGGTGGTGGGCACCGTGCAGGCGTTCTACGCCTTCGATGACAATGCGGTCGGTGCCATGGCCTTCGATGTGGGCGCCCATGGCGATCAGGACCTGAGCCAGATCGATGACTTCGGGTTCACAGGCGGCATTTTCCAGCACGGTGCGGCCTTCGGCCAGCGTCGCCGCCATCAGCAGGTTTTCGGTGCCTGTGACGGTGACCATGTCGGTGAGAATATTGGCGCCACGCAGGCGCTGCGCCTGGGCCACGACAAAGCCATGGTTGATGTGGATGCTGGCACCCATGGCGGCCAGGCCCTTGATGTGCTGATCCACGGGGCGCTGGCCGATGGCGCAGCCCCCTGGCAGGCTGACGCGCGCCTGGCCGAAGCGCGCCACCAGCGGCCCCAGCACCAGGATGGAGGCGCGCATGGTCTTGACCAGATCGTAGGGGGCTTCCTGACTGTGGACCTGGTGGGCGTGCAAGGTGACTTGTTGGGGGCCGGGACGCTGGGATTGGACCCCCATGCGTTCGAGCAGGCTGAGGGTGGTGCTGATGTCGCGCAGGGCCGGGACGTTATCCAGCACCAGGGGCTCGTCGGTTAGCAAGGCCGCGCATAGAATCGGCAAGGCGGCGTTTTTGGCCCCGGAAATGGTGACCTCGCCCTGGAGTGGGCGACCGCCCTGGATCAGCAGTTTATCCATTGTTTTTTGTGGCGGCGTATTCGGCTGGGGTGAGATTGCGCATCGACAGGGCGTGGATTTCGGCACGCATGCGATCGCCCAGGGCCTGGTAGACCGTGCGGTGGCGCGCCAGGGTGTTCTGGCCTTCAAAGGCCGCGCTGACGATCAGGGCCTCGAAGTGGGCACCGTCGCCATAGACTTCCAGGTGTTCACAGTCCAGGTGATCGGCAATATATTGGCGGACGTGGTCGGGGGTAGGCTGCATAGGGTGACTTAGCTCCGGAGTTTGTAGCCGGTCGCCAACAGGCGTAGGGCAAACAGGCTGAGGGCAATGGCAACGGCCAGCACGACGGCCAGTCCATGCCAGGGGGAGACGTCGGAAACGGCGAAAAAGCCGTAACGAAAGCCGTCGATCATGTAGAAAACGGGGTTCCAGCTGGAAACGGCCTGCCAGAAGGGCGGCAGGCTGTGGATGGAATAGAACACACCGGACAGAAAGGTGGCCGGCATGATCAGGAAGTTCTGGAAGGCGGCAAGCTGGTCGAATTTCTCGGACCAGAGCCCGGCGATCAGGCCCAGGGTGCCTAGAATCCAGCAGGACAGGATGGCGAACACCAGCATCCATAGCGGGGCGGCCACCGGCAATGCCACAAAGAACAGTGCGACGATCCAGATGCATACGCCGACGCTCAGGCCGCGCACTACGGCAGCGACGAGATAGGCGGTGAATATCTGGCGGTGCGAGAACGGCGGCAGCAGGACGAAGATCAGATTGCCCGTGATGCGGCTTTGGATCAGGGAGGATGAAGGGTTGGCAAAGCTGTTTTGCAGCATGCTCATCATCATCAGGCCAGGAATCAGAAAGGCAGTGTAGGACAGGCTGCCGTAAACCTGGACGCGGTCTTCGAGCACATGCGAGAAAATCAGCAGGTACAGCAAGGCGGTGACCACAGGCGCGGCGATGGTCTGCAGCCCGACCTTCCAGAAGCGCATGAGTTCTTTATGCAGCAGGGTCGGAAAACCCGATCCCATGGCGGGGCGGGCTTGAGTGGTAGGGCGGATCACAGCTCGGCCTCCAGGATGGAGTCGTCGTGCATGATGTGCACAAAGGCGTCTTCGAGATCGGCGCCGCCAAAGCGCGCCATCAGGGCCTGGGTGGTGTCCAGCGCCACCACGTGGCCCGCTTTGAGCATAGCCACGCGCCCGCACAGGGCTTCGGCTTCTTCGAGGTAGTGGGTGGTCAGCAAGATGGTGTGGCCAGCCTGGTTCAGGCGCGTGATGAAATCCCACAGGGTGCGGCGCAGATCCACATCGACCCCTGCGGTGGGTTCGTCCAGAATAATGACAGGTGGGCGGTGCACCAGTGCCTGGGCGACCAGCACACGGCGCTTCATGCCGCCAGACAGGGCTCGCATATTGGCTTCGGCCTTGTCCAGCAGGCCGAGATTTGACAGAATTTCGTCAATCCAGTCGTCGTTGTTGCGCAAACCGAAGTAACCGGATTGCAGACGCAGGGTTTCGCGGACCGTGAAAAAAGGGTCGTAGACGATTTCCTGGGGGACGACGCCCAGCGACTGGCGGGCTTGCCGGAAATCCGTCACGACGTCGTAGTCGCAGACCCGGGCGCTGCCGTGGGTGGCATGCGCCAGACCGGCCAGGATGGAGATCATGGTGGTCTTGCCTGCCCCATTGGGGCCCAGCAGGCCAAAGAACTCGCCATGTTCGACTGTCAGATTGACATTGTTCAGGGCTTGGAATCCAGTGGGTGCGGGGCGACCGGTCAGGCGGTCGCGCAGCGATAGCCGTGGTGGGGCGTAGATTTTGGAGATATTTTGTAGTTCTAAGGCGGGCATGGCAGGTAATGGCGCCTATTGAGGCACCATCCAACATTATAGGCGGCTAATTATTGCCCGCTTTTTGAGTTGAGGGCTTTGATCAGGCCATCGATGCCGTTGCGGCTGATTTCCTGGGAGAACTGGTTGCGGTAGTTCTGGATCAGCCAGATGCCTTCGACGTTCAGATCATAGACTTTCCAGCCGCTTGGGGTTTTTTCCAGGCGGTAGTCCACCCCGATGGGGGCGCTGTTGGGCTGCGAGACAGTTGTGCGGACGACGGCGTCGTCGGCGTTCGGATCGCCCCGAAAAGGTTGCAAAGTGATGCGTGTATCCACGGTGACCCGGGTAAAGGCACCGCTATAGGTGCGAATCAGCGTGCCGGTAAAGGCCTGGGTCAGGGCGTCTTGTTGGGCCGGGGTGGCCTGTTTCCAGTGGCGGCCCGCTGCCAGACGGGTGGTTTTGTTCATGTCGACGTAGGGCAGCGCATATTGGCGCACCAGGTCCGCAATCGCGTCGGCCTCGCCCTTGAGGGCCTGAGGGCTGGCCTTGACGGCGCCCAGCATATTGTTGGCGACGGCCTCCAGAAAGACGTCGGGGGTGGCATTGGCGTCCACGCTTTGCTCAGCGTGGGCCATGGTCAGCGCGCCCAGGCTCAGGGCCAGGCCCAGCAGCAGAAGGCGAGAAAATCGGGTCAGGGCGGTCATGTGATCAGAAATCATCTAGGGTTCCGATGGACCCCGGCGCTGGCCGGGGGCAGAATGGCTTAATGGCTGTCCGGTGAGTCCGGGTCGTCATAGACCGGCAGGCTGTCGGGCTGAGTCTGCGACTGGCCCAGCGCGTCGGTGGTGCTGGCGTGTTCGCCTTGTTGTCGGCTGTCCAGCATGGCCTTGCGGCGCTGCAGGTAGGCGTCACGGATAAAGCTGTATTTATCCAGGGCAATCTGATCGACCAGGCGGTCGGCCTCGAGGAGGTTTGCCCGGGTATCTACGGTATACAAGCCCAGGATGCTGTTGCGAACCGGGATATTGTCGATGGCAAAGACGGCGGCCGTGGGCGTGACCGGCGCCGTGAGGGTGACGGCAGTGCCGACGCCGTCGCGCACGGTGCTGGGGCCGAAGAAGGGCAGGACGAGATAGGGGCCGTGATTGAAGCCCCAGACACCCAGGGTCATGCCGAAGTCATTGGGGATTTGGCGGGCACCGTGCATGGAGGCCACGTCGATGCAGCCACCCAGGCCTGCGGTGCTATTGAACAGCACGCGTCCGAAGGTATCGACGAAATCGCGCCCGCGACCCTGCAGCAGGCTGTTGACACCAGACCAGACGTCAAAAAGGTTGCCGAAGATATTGTGGACACAGGTGCGTACCGGACGCGGGGTGATGGTCTCGTAGCCGGTGGCAATGGGCTTCAGGAACGCGCGGTCGACGGCGTCGTTGAACTGGGTCATGCCGCGGTTATAGGATTCCCAGGGGTCGTTGGCGGAAGGGGTGGGAACCTGGGCACACCCGGCCAGCAGGACCGCAGCGGCCACCGCCAGCAGAGTGCGGCTGGCATGACGGGAGGGACGGCGCGAGGCGGGGGCGAGTATGGATGTGGTCATTTGGAATGATCAGGATGGAAGATGGCCCAATTGGCTGTTTTGGGTATTGTAGCCTTCGGGTTTAGTTTGGCGAGGCGTGGCTGGCGCCTTCTTTTTCGGCTGAGTCATATAAGAATTTACTGATCAGGTCTTCAAGCACGACGGCGGATTGGGTCATTTGTATGGTGCTGCCGTCGCTTAGGTTCTTGTCTTCGCCGCCAGGGGTCAGGCCGATGTATTGCTCGCCCAACAGGCCGGAGGTCAAGATGGAGGCGGAGGAGTCAGCGGGGAATTCGTATGATTTTTCCAAGTCCAGGACGACGCTGGCCTGGAATTTTTGGTTGTCGAAGCCGATGGCGGCGACCCGGCCGACGACGACCCCGCTGCTTTTAATGGGCGCACGGACCTTCAGGCCGCCGACATTATCGAAATAAGCCTGCACCTGATAGGTAGGCGCAAAGGAGAATGAACTCATGTTACCGGCGCGCAGGGCCAGAAACACCAGGGCGATCAGGCCCAACAGGATGAATAGTCCAACCCAGAAATCGGTTTTTTCGCGTGTCATAAGTGAGTTTCCTTGGGGCGGGGCGCGCGCGCAGGGGTGTGGTTAGTGGGCAAACATCAGGGCGGTCAGCAGGAAGTCCAGCCCCAGCACGGCCAGGGCGCCGTTGACGACGGTGCGGGTGGTGGCGCGCGAGACGCCCTCGGGGGTGGCTTTGGCGGTCCAGCCCTGGTAGAGGGCGATCAGGGTGACCACGATGCCAAATACCAGGCTCTTGATCGCGCCATTCAGCACGTCGTTGATGACATCGACGCCCCCTTGCATTTGGGACCAGAAGGCACCGGGGTCGATGCCGATCAGCACCACGCCGACGAACCAGCCCCCCAGGATACCGACCATGGAAAAGACTGCCGCCAGGACGGGCATGGCAATGACACCCCCCCAGAAGCGCGGGACGAGCACCCGGCGGATGGGATCGACCGCCATGACTTCCATGGCGGAGATTTGTTCGCCGGCCTTCATCAGACCGATTTCGGCGGTCAGGGAAGTACCGGCGCGCCCGGCAAACAGCAGGGCAGTGACCACGGGGCCGAGTTCGCGGGTGAGCGAGAGCGCCACCAGCAGGCCCAGGGCTTCTTCGGAGCCATAGCGGTTCAGCGTGTAGTAGCCCTGCAGACCCAGCACGAAACCAACAAACAGGCCGGATACCCCGATGATGAGCAGGGAGTGGTTGCCGATGAAATGGACCTGCTGAGAGACCAGCCGGGGACGGCGCCAGAGGATGCTGCTGCGCGCCAGGATGGCGGTGAACAGGCGGGCAAAGGCCCCCAGGTTCGTCAACATGGCGATAAAGCCGCGTCCCAGGGCAGCAATGCGGCGCAAAAAGGCGTTCATGCAATCCCTCGTTGGGCGGCCAGCCAGCGGTCGAAGGCGGGCGTTTGTGGATAGTGAAAGCCGATGGGGCCATCCGGGCGGCCCTGCAGGAATTGCTGCAGGTAGTCGTCTTGAGCGGCAGAAAGCTGGGCTGGCGTACCCTGGGCCATCAGGCGACCCTGGCCGATCAAATAGACCTGATCGGCAATGGCAAAGGACTCGGCCACGTCGTGGGTAATCAGGATGGAGGCACAGTCCAGTTGGTCAGTCATGTTGCGGATCAGCTGTGCCGTGATGCCCAACGAGATCGGGTCCAGGCCGGCAAAGGGTTCGTCGTAGAGAATGAGCTCGGGTTCGAGCACGATGGCGCGGGCCAGAGCGACGCGCCGCGCCATGCCGCCGGAGATTTCCGAGATGCGCAGGTGAGCCGCATTCCGCAGGCCGACTGCCTGCAGTTTATCCAGGACTTTTTCCAGGATTTGCTGTTCGGAGATGCAGGTGTGTTCGCGTAGCGGAAAGGCGACGTTTTCGAAGACGTCGAGGTCGGTGAACAGGGCGCCGCCCTGGAACAGCACCCCCATGCGCTGGCGGACTTCGCGCAGCGATTCGCCGTGGAGTTCGGCCATGTGACGGCCAAAGACCGTGATGTTGCCCGCCTGGGCCGGCAGCTGGCCGGTGACGGCACGCAGCAAGGTGGTCTTGCCCGATCCGGAGCCGCCCATCATGGCCACGACCTGTCCCGGCATGACTTGCAGGTCGATACCGCGCAGTACCGTGAATTCGCCGTAACCCAGCGAGACGCCGGCGAAGGTCACGAGGGGGTCGGGGGGCGTGGTCATGGGGATGGGAGGGGCCTCTTTCTATGATAAGGGATTGTACCTGCTATAGCGCCTCGTCAGACTGGCTGTCAGCGTGGCAGTTGCGACGCCCCCATCAGGTATTCATCCACGGACCGTGCGCACTGGCGGCCTTCACGAATCGCCCAGACCACCAGGGACTGTCCGCGCCGCATGTCGCCGGCCGCAAAGACCTTGGCCTGCGAGCTGCAGTAGTCATCGGTATTGGCTTGCACGTTGCCGCGCTGCGTGACGTCCACCCCGAAGGCATTCAGTACCGGGCGCATTGGTGCAACAAACCCCATGGCCAATAGCACCAGGTCGGCCTGGATTTCGAAGCGGGAATCCTTGATCTCGCGCATTTTCAGTTGGCCGGTGGCCTTGTCCTTGACCCATTCCAGGCGAGTGGCGATCAGCTTTTCCAGCCGTCCGTCCCGGCCCTCGAAGGCCTGGGTGCCGATGGCCCAGTCACGTTGGCAGCCTTCCTCGTGCGAGGACGAGGTACGGAGACGAATGGGCCAGTAGGGCCAGGTCAGGAGCTTGTCTTCTTCTTCCGGGGGGCGGAACATCAATTCGAATTGCGTCACCGAGGCCGCCCCCTGGCGATTGCTGGTGCCGACGCAGTCGGAGCCGGTATCGCCCCCCCCAATTACCACGACATGTTTGCCTTTGGCGCTGATGGGGTGGGCAATGCGGTCACCATGGTTGGTCTTGTTTTGCAGGCGCAGGAAGTCCATGGCGAAATGCACCCCGTCGAGGTCGCGCCCCGGCACAGGCAGGTCGCGTGGCTGTTCGCAGCCGCCGGCCAGCACGACGGCGTCGTAGTGGGCCAGCAGTTCATCCGGGGTGATGACTGTCAGGCCGTCCTCGGCATCGCTGGCCTGACCGACATAGGTGGATGGCAGGAATTCCACGCCTTCGGCCTCCATTTGCGCCAGACGTCGGTCGATGTGCAGTTTTTCCAGTTTGAAGTCCGGAATGCCATAGCGCAACAACCCCCCGATGCGATTGCTTTTTTCATGCACGGTAATGCTGTGGCCTGCCCGGGCCAATTGCTGGGCGCAGGCCAGGCCCGCCGGGCCAGAGCCGACGATGGCAATTTTTTTACCAGTCTTGCGACTGGGCGGCTGGGGCGTCACCCAGCCTTCCTGCCAGCCGCGTTCAATAATGGTGTGCTCAATGGACTTGATGCCGACGGCGGTATCGTTCAGGTTCAGGGTGCAGGCGGCTTCGCAGGGAGCCGGACAGATACGCCCGGTGAATTCCGGAAAATTATTGGTCGACAGCAGCGTGTCCAGGGCGCGTTTCCAGTCCTGGCGGTAGACCAGGTCATTCCAGTCGGGGATGATGTTATTGACGGGACAGGCATGGGTGCAAAACGGCACGCCACAGTCCATGCAACGGGCGCCTTGCACGCGCGCTTCTTCGCTCGTCAGGGGGGAAACAAACTCTTTCCAGTGGCGCAGCCGTGTCTCGGGGGCTTCGTAGGCGGGCTTGATCCTGTCAAACTCCATGAATCCAGTGATTTTTCCCATGATGTGCTCCTTCAGGCAGCCAATGACCGGGCTTGGGTGGCTTGCCACAACTCGCCCAGGGCGCGGTGGTATTCGGTGGGGGTGATTTTGACAAAGGCCCGGCGCGCCTGCGGCCAGTCATCCAGGATTTCCCGAGCGCGGAAGCTTCCGGTCTGGCGGAAATGGTTTTCCACCAGGCGGCGCACAATGGTTTCGTCGGTTTCCCGTTCGCTGTCGTGCGTCTGATGGTGCCAGTGCTGGATATCGCCTGCCTGCTGTTGGGCCTCGTGCAGGGGCAGGGGGGCCAACTGCACCATATCGGTGTTGCAGCGCTTGGCCAGCGCCTCGGCCGGATCCCAGACGTAGGCAATGCCGCCGGACATGCCGGCTGCAAAATTGCGTCCGGTTTCGCCCAGCACCACCACGGTGCCGCCCGTCATGTATTCGCAGCCGTGGTCGCCCGTGCCTTCCACCACCGTGACAGCGCCCGAATTGCGCACGGCAAAGCGCTCGCCCACCACGCCGTTGAAATAGGCTTCGCCGCCGGTGGCGCCATACAGCACGGTGTTGCCCGCGATGATGTGGTCCGGACCATAGCCGCGAAAATCATTTGGGGAGCGCACGATCAGGTGCCCGCCGGACAGACCCTTGCCGACGTAGTCGTTGGCCTCGCCCACCAGATCCAGGGTGATACCGTGCGCCAGGAATGCGCCGAAGCTTTGGCCGGCCGAGCCATTGCATTGAATGTGGATGGTGTCGTCCGGCAGGCCCTCATGGCCGTGGCGGCGGGCCACTTCGCCGGACAGCATTGCCCCGATGGTGCGGTTGCGGTTGCGTACCGGGGTGATGAATGAGACCTTTTCACCGCGTTCCAACGCGGCCTTGCTGCGTTCGATCAATTGGTGATCCAAGGCGTGGGTCAGGCCGTGATCCTGGCTCTCGATGTGGCGCACCGGCTCGTCAGTGGGCACCTGATGAAAAATGCGGCTGAAATCCAGCCCGTGGGCTTTCCAGTGGCTGATGCCTTTGCGCATGTCCAGCAAGTCCACCCGTCCGATCAGTTCGTCAAAGGTGCGAATCCCCAGTTGCGCCATGATTTCGCGGACTTCTTCGGCAACGAAGAAGAAATAATTCACCACGTATTCGGGCTTGCCGTTGAATTTTTTGCGCAGCGTCGGGTCCTGGGTCGCCACGCCGGTCGGGCAGGTGTTCAGGTGGCATTTGCGCATCATGACGCAGCCTTCGACGATCAGCGGCGCGGTGGCAAAACCAACTTCGTCAGCGCCCAGCATGGCGGCGATCGCCACGTCGCGCCCGGTTTTCATCTGGCCGTCTGCCTGCACGCGGATGCGGCTGCGCAGGCGGTTGAGCACCAGCGTCTGCTGGGTTTCGGCCAGCCCCAGTTCCCAGGGAATGCCGGCGTGTTTGATGGAGGACAGCGGCGAGGCGCCAGTGCCGCCGTCGTGACCGGCGATGACGACATGGTCAGCTTTGGCCTTGGCCACGCCGGTGGCAACGGTGCCCACGCCGACTTCGGCCACCAGTTTGACGGAAATCGATGCCTGGTCGTTGACGTTTTTCAGATCGTGGATCAGTTGGGCCAGGTCTTCGATGGAATAGATGTCGTGATGCGGCGGGGGCGAGATCAGGCCCACGCCGGGCACGGAGTAGCGCAGCTGGGCAATATAGTCCGTGACCTTGTGGCCGGGCAGCTGGCCGCCTTCGCCGGGCTTGGCGCCTTGGGCCATCTTGATCTGGATCTGGTCTGCGCTGCACAGGTATTCGGCGGTCACGCCGAAGCGGCCGGATGCCACCTGCTTGATGCGGGAACGCAGGGAATCACCTGCCATCAGAGGAATGTCGGCGACGATGCGGTCAGGCCCCAGCACCGAGGCGATGGTGTCGCCCTTGCGCACGGTGGGCTTGCCGACGCGCATTTCGTCGCGGTAGCGCAGGGCGTCTTCGCCGCCTTCGCCGGTATTGGACTTGCCGCCGATGCGGTTCATGGCCACGGCCAGCGTGGTGTGGGCTTCGGTGGAAATCGATCCCAGCGACATGGCGCCGGAGGCAAAGCGCTTGACGATTTCCTTGGCAGGCTCGACTTCGGACAGGGGGATGGCCTGGGCAGGGTCCACGCGGAATTCAAACAGGCCGCGCAGCGTCATGTGACGCCGCGACTGATCATTGATCAGCTGGGCGTATTCCTTGAAGGTGGAGTAGTTGTTGGCGCGGGTCGCGTGCTGCAGCTTGGCGATGGAGTCCGGTGTCCACAGGTGGGCTTCGCCCCGGATACGAAACGCGTAGTCGCCGCCTTCGTCCAGCTGGTTGGCCAGCACGGGGTTGGTGCCGAAGGCCGCCTGATGGGTGCGCAGGGCTTCGTCCGCCACTTGGAAGATATCGATGCCCTCGATGTTGCTGGCAGTGCCGCTGAAATATTTTTCCACCAGGCTGCTGTGCAGACCGACCGCCTCGAAAATCTGCGCCCCGGTATAGGACATATAGGTGGAAATGCCCATCTTGGACATCACTTTCTTCAGCCCCTTGCCGATGGCATGAATGTAATGATCAATCGCCTGGGGGATGGTTTCTTCCAGTGTGGCCAGGGTTTCCAGGGCCAGCCAGGGGTGAATTGCCTCCGCCCCATAGCCGGCCAGCAGGGCGAAATGGTGTGTTTCACGGGCCGATCCGGTTTCCACCACCAGGCCGGTTTTAGTGCGCAGACCGGCGCGGATCAGGTGCTGGTGGATGGCGGAAGTCGCCAGCAGGGCCGGAATGGCCACGCGTTCGGCGTCCACCTTGCGGTCGCTGATCAGCAGGATGTTGTTGCCGCTGCGCACGGCGTCGGCTGCCGTGGCGCAAAGCGAGGCCAGGCTGGCTTCGATGCCTTCCGGTCCCCAGGCCGCCGGATAGGTAATGTCCAGTTCGCTGCAACGGAATTTATCGTTGGTCTGGCGGCTGATATGGCGCAGTTGCGCCATGGCGGCCTGATTCAGCACCGGCTGGTTGATTTCCAGGCGCAGGGGAGGGTTGACGTTATTGATGTCCAGCAGATTGGGCTTGGGGCCGATAAAGGAAACCAGTGACATCACCAACTGTTCGCGGATCGAGTCAATCGGCGGATTCGTCACCTGGGCAAACATCTGGCGAAAATAACTGTAGAAAGGCTTGGGTCGATCCGACAACACGGTCAAGGGGGCGTCGTTGCCCATGGACCCGATATCTTCCTGGCCGGTTCTGGCCATCGGCTCCAGGATGAACTTGAAGTCCTCCTGGGTCCAGCCAAAAGCCTGCTGTCGATCCAGCAGACTGGCGCTGGACTCGGGCAGATCGTCGGCTTTCAGGGTCGGCAAATCTTCCAGCTTCATGCGCAGGCGCTCGATCCATTGCGGATAAGGGTGCGCATTGGCCAGCTGGGACTTGATTTCCTCGTTTTCGATGATGCGGCCCTGTTGCAGGTCGATCAGCAGCATCTTGCCGGGTTGCAGGCGCCACTTCTTGATGATGCGGTGTTCGGGAATCGGCAGGGTGCCGGCTTCGGATGCCAGGACCACCATCTTGTCGTCGGTGATCAGGTAGCGGGCTGGACGCAGGCCGTTGCGGTCCAGCATGGCACCGATCTGGCGGCCATCCGTGAAGGTCACGGCGGCGGGGCCGTCCCAGGGCTCCATCATGGCGGCGTGATATTCGTAGAAGGCGCGCCGCGACTCGTCCATGTCCGCATGCTGTTCCCAGGCTTCCGGGATCATGATCATCATGGCATGGGCCAGAGAATAGCCGGACATGACCAGCAGTTCCAGGCAGTTGTCGAAAGTTGCCGTATCCGACTGGCCTTCGTAGACGATGGGGTAGAGCTTGCCCAGGTCTTCGCCCAGCACGGCGGAAGTCATCACGCCTTCGCGCGCCCTGAGCCAGTTGAAATTACCTTTGACCGTATTGATTTCGCCGTTGTGCGCAATCATGCGATAGGGGTGGGCCAGGGGCCAGGCGGGGAAGGTGTTGGTGGAGAACCGCTGGTGGACCATCGCCAGCGCCGACGCCACGCGGGTATCCGTCAGGTCGCGGTAGTACACGCCGACCTGGCTGGCCAGCAGCAAGCCTTTGTAGACTACGGTGCGTACCGAGATCGACGGCACGAAATATTCCTGCCCATGCGCCAGTTGCATGCGCTGGATGGCATGGCTGGCGGTTTTGCGGATAACGTAGAGTTTGCGCTCCAGCGCATCGGGCACCATGATGTCTGGCCCCCGTCCGATAAACAGCTGGCGGATCACGGGTTCGCACGCCCGTACCGTGGGCGACATCGCCATATCGTGGGCAATGGGAACATCACGCCAGCCCAACACGACTTGGCCCTCGTCGCGCACAGCATGTTCCAGTTCGCGTTCGCAGGCCAGCCGGGAGGCGGTTTCCTTGGGTAGAAACACCATGGCGACCCCATAGTCGTCGGGGGGCGGCAGCGTGACCCCCTGGGCGGCCATGTCTTCGCGATACAGCTGATCCGGGATCTGGATCAGGATGCCGGCGCCATCGCCCATCAGCTCGTCCGCCCCCACGGCACCCCGGTGGTCCAGGTTTTCCAGTATCTTCAGGGCCTGCTGGATGACTGCGTGGCTTTTGCGCCCTTCGATGTGGGCGACAAAGCCGACGCCGCAGGCGTCATGTTCGTATTCGGGGTGGTATAAGCCCTGGGCGGCCGGATGGCCGGGAGGACAGGAAGCAGAATGGGTCATGGCAGGCTCGTCAGGTAATGCAAGATTCCACGCACGGCGGGTGGAATCGAAAAATTACGCTGCTCATGCCTGGCTGACAATCATTTTTTAATTGATCCGTCCCTATTTAATAGGGCTTATGTTCTATGGGTTTAAAAATAGGGACGGATCAATTAAATTGAAATTCAATTCATTTTTTTCTGATGTCTTTTGGTTTGAAATAAAAACCATGCTGTCGATGACGGAAATTTTCTGTTCAGGCCCGGCAAGGCATGTGTCTTGCCCGCGTCATCGGGTCACCCTTGATCCAGGGTTGCGCCGCCGTCTACCCGTAAATCATGCAAGGTGATGTGGCTGGCGTGGTCCGATAGCAAAAACAGCACGGATGTCGCGATTTCGTCCGGTGTGGCAATCTTGCCCAGGGGGATGCCCAGCCGCCAGTGGACGGCATCTCCCTGGATGACGGTGGACAGCGAACTGCCTCGCGCCCACATGGCCTGCTGCATGGCTGTGTCGGTAGAGCCAGGCGACACGATATTGACCCGGATGCCGTGTGGGGCAAGCTCCAGCCCGAGGCAGCGCGCAAACTGTGTCACGGCGGCCTTGGAGGCTGCATAGGCTGCCATCCCGGCGCGTGGCGTCGTGGCTGCATTAGAGCTGACCACCGTGATCGCGCCTGATCCACGTTGATGCAGTTGTCGGGCCACGGATCGGCAGACATGAAATACGCCGGTGGCGTTCACATCAAAACAATGCGCCCATTGGGCGTCGTCCAGATCGATGATATTGCCCATTTCCAGCACACCCGCCACGCTGGCCAGACCGTCCAGCGGGCCCAGGGCGGCCTGGGCCTGGTCGACGATGCGGTTGACGGCAGCGGCGTCCCGCACATCCAGGTGGGCCAGCCATAGACGCTGGTGATCCGCGAGCCCTTTCGCAGGCGCAGGATGAACGGCGGCAATGCGCAGTTGCTGCAGGCCCTGCTCGTCGAGGTCGACTGCGGAAACGCGGGCACCCCGAACCAGCAACTGGCGAGCCACGGCGGCACCGATGCCGCTGGCCGCGCCAGTGACCAGGATGTGGCGATCTTGGAAATCGAGAGCAGTATTCATCAGAGATTGCGTTGGCCAGAGAGAGGGGCCGTGTCAGGCCAGGGATTGAAGGGTTTCAGCGGTGGTCAGGCTCATGCCGCAGCAGCGCGATACATGGCGGACAGCCATCTGATGGTCGTCCAGGCTGAAGTCGGCGCAGGCGTCCAGGACCAGAAAGGGTTGGATGTCCTGCATAAAGGCCTCCAGGGCGGTGCTGAGACAGCCAATATGGGCGTAGACGCCGGTAATCAGCAACTGATCGCGCCCCTGGTTTTCCAGTTGTTGGCGAAAATCAGAGCGCTGGAAGGCGCTGTAGCGCCATTTGGTCAGTACTGTGTCTTGCGGGCCAGGGGTCAGCGGGGACACCACCCCGGCGCCCGCTTGCTGCGCTGGGTCGGTCAAGCCAGGTCCCCAGAAATCGTTCAACAAGGCACGGTCGGCGGCGGGCTGCACGGGCGGCTGGGCGGTGTAGAACACCGGGATACCCAACGTATGGCAGCGTGCGCGCAGCCGCGTGATGGTACTGAGCAGCTCCGGAATGGGCGCTTGGGTGGTATCGAATTTACCCAGAAAATAATCCTGCATGTCGTGGATCAGCAGGGCAGTCCGGGCGCGCTCAAGCGACCAATTGACCCGATTGTTCACCGGCTGGTCTGGCATGGGATAAGAGGGCAGGCTGGGGATGCTCATGGCGTGAACTCGATCCCTAGCGCATCCAGGATGGTGCGCAGCTTATTTCCGGTTTCAATACGTTCTTGTTCGGGCACCGAGCCGGGCACGATGCCTGCGCCGGCATAGAGAGTCAGGTCGCGACCTGCGCTCTGGACGCAGCGGATCGCCACTGACCAGACACCATCACCCTGGGCATTGCACCAGCCGACGGCGCCGGCGAAATAGCCGCGTTCGAAGGGCTCAATATCGGCAATGGCCCGGCGTGCGTCGGCGGTCGGCAGGCCGCAGACCGCCGGGGTGGGATGCAGGGCAATGGCCAGGTCCAGGGCGGTGATGCCAGGATCGGCCAGCTCGCCCTGGATAGGCGTACCCAGATGCCATAGTCGGGTCGTGGAGGTCAGGCTGGGTCGGGCGGGAATGTTCAGATGGCGGCACAAGGGGCGCAGGATCGTGTCGATGGCCTCGACCACGATGGCGTGTTCGTGCAGGTCTTTCGGGGAATCCAACAGGGCCTGGGCGCTGTCGGCGTCAGCCTGCGGATCTGCGTGACGGGCAGCGGTGCCCGCCAGCGGGTGCACGGTGATCCGGCGGCCGTGGCGCTGGATCAGCAGTTCAGGGCTGGCCCCGATAAAGTAATGCTGATCGTCGCCCAGTGGCATGGCGTAGGTGTAGCCGTGTGGATTGCGCTGCCACAGGCGCTGGATGACCGTGTGCAGGTCGATGTCCTGCGCCAGCCTCAGTTGCAGCGTGCGGGACAGCACCAGCTTGCGCAAGGCAGATTCTTGGTCCAAGCGCCGCAGGGCATCGCGCACTCCCTGTTCGTATTGTGTGCGGGAGGGGTATTCGCGGGCCTGCAGAACGCGGGCCGGGGGCGTGGCGGATGATGCTTGGGTGGGTGGGTGGGGGCAGTGGATTGTCCGGGGGATGCGCAGTTGCGCCGGCTGGGCTGGGTCATAGGGCAGCAGACCCAGTAGCACAGGCGCCGCCTGGGTGTCCGCTGCCTGGGCCAGCAGGCTGGTCGCCTGGCGGCTGATATCGCCCAGTGGCTCCGTGTGCAGCAGGCAGCCGCGTCCGTGAAAAACCCCCTCCCGAGAAGCGAACAGGCTGTCCCCCGGAAGAAAGTCAGGATCTGGGCAGGGCCGGTCGGCCTGCTTGGGCTGAATGCGTGTCAGCATATCCATGATTAGCGGCGGGCCTCGATGCGGACAATGCGGTCCAGGCGGGGATCGTCTTTGTTTTTCTTCACCAAGGCCCAAGCCGTGCCGTCTGGTGTCATGGTGATGTGATTGGGAAAGGAGCCGGTGTCGATCTGCGCCTGAATCACGCCTGCGGTATTGACCACCGTGACCGTGCCCGCACTGCGATTGGCGACATAGGCCAGACGCTTGACCGGGTCGAAGGCGACATTCAGGGCGCCTGCCCCGGTGGGAATCTGGTGCAGGATCTGGCCGTTCAAGGCATCCATGATGCTGAGGTTGCCGGATTTCTGGGCCGCGACGTATAGCTGCTGCGCCTGGTTATCGACGGCAATACCCGCTCCGCCCTGGGCATTCGGGATGGGATGGCTGGCGATCTGTTTGCCCGTCGCCGTGTCAATGACAAAGACTTCGGCGGTGTTCAGGCTGACGCTATACAGTCGTTGGTGGGCGCTATCCAGGGCCAGACTCATGGGTTTTGGCGTTTCGCCGACGCCTTTCAGGGGGATGCTGGGCAAGGGGGTCAGCGTGGTGGTGTCAAACACGGAAATCAGATCGCTGGCGGGTGAGGACACGTAGGCGCGCTGCTGGGCGGTATCCACCACGACATCACGCGCATGCGGGGTGGCGTTGTCCGGGAACTGCTTGGTCAGAGCCAGACTGTTTTGCGCGTAGACCGCCACTGAGCCGCTGCGGGTATTGGTGGTCCAGACCTGTCCATGCAAATCGTCCACGGCAATGCCGTAGACGGCCTGCAACTGGCCATCTTGTTTGCTGGCTTGTGCCGCAGGGCTGACCTGGGTGCCGAGGCGCTGGGTGGCGGGATCGAAAGCCATCAGATGGGACTCGCGCACGGGCGGGCGGCCGACCGCGCTGGTGATATAGAGTTGCCCGGTCTTGGTGCTATAGGCGCTTTGGTAGACGCCCGGCAGCAGGTCGGTGGCTTGGGCGACAAAGGTCCATGTCGGGGCGGCGGGCGCGGTGGCCGAGGCGCTGGGTGGCTGTGTTGCGCAGCCAGCGGCCAATCCCAGGATGGCGCTGGCGCAGATGAATTTTGCGCTGCGTGCGTACAGGCGGCCTTGGGCCGGGGTGGGCTTCATGTGGATTCCTTTTTTCTTGGGGGGAATTAGTGGATGGCGGGCTTGATTGCCGTATCGGCAGCCACCAGACAGGTATTCAGGATCGGGGCGATCCGGGCGATGGCATCGGCACCGGGCAGGCTGGCGTGGGTGGCGGGAATGGCATGAATCGCCAGGCTGGTCACATGGGGCTGCCAGGCCTGCGGGTCCAGGCCCGTGTCGCTGTGATCCAGCGCGGCCTGGAAGTGCAGCGCCGGACCGTCATAGTGAAGCTGCCAGTGGCGGCGCACGAGCTGATTGGTGTGGCCGACCGTATCGAAAACCGCATCCAGACGGATATCGGACAGCTCGCCCAGCGGGTGGCCTTTGCTGCGCAGAAAACCAATCACGCCGGCACGATTCAGGTGTGTGTGCGGCAAGGCCTGTGGGTCAGCCCCGGCAATGTGCAGCAGGGCCTTGTAAAGATCGTCTGCGGCGGGCTCGGGGCGATCACGCCAGACCTCGCTGGGATAGGCATCCAACAGGGCAAGCACCCCGACGGCGTGTCCGCGTTGCTGCAGTTCAACCGCAATGGCTTGCGCCAGAATACCGCCGACGGACCAGCCTGCCAGGTGATAGGGACCGTCCGCTTGCAGGGCAAGCATCAGATCGGCGTAGTGGCTGGCCAGTTCCGTCAGGCTGTCTGGGGTAGGCTGGCCCGCCAGGGCGGGCGCCTGAATGCCATGCACGCTGCGAGCCGGGGACAGGGCGCGCGCCAGTGCGCCATAACACCAGGACAAGCCGCCTGCCGGGTGGAGGCAGAACAGGGCTGGCAGGCCGGGGGCCTCGCGCAGCGTGACTATCGGGCCAAAGCCCGCTTGGGTCGCGTCTGCCGTGCAGTCGGCCTGGGCATCCAGATGGCGGGCCAGGCGGCTGACGGTGGGATGCTGGAAAATTGTGCCCAGGGAGACCTCCCAGGGGTCGCGCAGCTGTAGCGCGAGGCGCGCCGCCAGCAGTGAATGGCCGCCCAGGGCAAAGAAGTCATCTTCGATGGCGGGGATATTGTCCAGACCCAGGACGGCCTGGAAGGCCTGGGCAACGCGGTGCTCGGTGGGCGTACGCGGGGCATGGCCGTGGTCGCGGTGGCTGAATGCCGGGCGCGGCAGGGCCTTGCGGTCCAGCTTGCCGTTGGCGGTGGTGGGCAGCGCAGGCAATTGCACCCAGGCACTGGGCACCATGTAGTCCGGCAACAGGCTGGCGGCATAGGCCTTCAGGGCGACGGGCTCGGCGGTCTGGCCGGGCTCGGTCATCACCAGATAGGCCACCAACAGAGTATGGCCGGGCTCGTCCTCGCGGACTAATACGGCGGCCTGCGCAATTGCCGGGTGGGCCGTCAGCACCGCTTCGATTTCACCCAGCTCAATACGCTGGCCGCGTAGTTTCACTTGGTGGTCCAGCCGTCCCAGGTAGACGATGGCCCCGTCGTCTCGGCGGCTGGCCAGGTCGCCGGTGGCGTACAACCGGGGGCCGGGCAGGCCGACTGGGGCCGGGATGAAGCGTTCGGCAGTCAGGTCTGGCCGCCCCAGGTAGCCAATGGCCAATTGGCAGCCGCCCAGATACAGCTGTCCGGTCACACCCGGCGGTACGGGGTGCAAGCCGACGTCCAGGACGTGCATTTGTGTATTCCAGACCGGCCAGCCGATGGGGACAGGCTGGCTGTAGTCATCCCTATCGGCTGGCCAATATGAAACATCAACAGCGGCCTCGGTGGGGCCGTAAAGATTATGCAGCTGGGCCGTGATGGTGCGTTTGAATCGGTCGCGCAACACGGCTGGCAGTGCTTCGCCGCTGCAGAAAACCAGCCGGGTTTCCAGCCCCTGGGCGTCGGGTTCTTCCAGAATGGCAGCCAACATGGATGGCACGAAATGCAGCACGCTGATGGTGTGCTGGCGGATCAGACGGCATAGCCAGGCTGGGTCGCGATGGGCATCGGGCGGAGCGACCACCAGACGTGCGCCGGATAAAAAGGGCAGAAATAGTTCCCAGACCGACACGTCGAAGGTCGCTGGGGTTTTTTGCAAGATGCGGTCGGCAGCGTCGATGGCATAGTGCATACGCATCCATTCCAGCCGATTGACGATGGCGGCATGGGACACGATGACGCCTTTCGGGGCGCCGGTCGAACCCGAGGTATAGATGAGATAGGCAGGGTCCTGGGGGCTGGCAGGGTAAGGATCGGGACGCGGAGCGGCAGGGCTGAAATTTGTCATCTGCCCCAACGTGTCAGGGTCCAGCGCCTGGGTGACAAGACCGTCGCACAGATCCAGCGACGAGATCAGTAACAGGGCCTGGGCATCGTCCAGAATATGGCGCAGGCGGGCTGGCGGCTGGGCTGCATCCAGCGGCAGGTAGGCGGCTCCGCTGCGCAGGATCGACAGCAGGCACAGCACCCGTAGTGCAGAGCGAGGCATGGCCACGGCAATGCGGGTGCCGGGTCGTGCGCCTCGTTGCTGCAGTTGCCAGGCTGCTTGGGCAGTCCAGGCGTCGATCTCAGCGTAGGTCCAGGGGTGGGTGCCTTTTGTGGCATCCTGCAGCCCGATATGGTCGGGCTGCGCCAACAGGCAAGTCTGGATGCGCGACCAGAGTGTGCCGTCCGGCAGGGGGTGGTCGGTGCGATTTGGCGCCAAGGCCCAGCGCTCGTGTTCGGCGGGGGTTAAGGTGGCGACATCGGCCAGCTGTTGGGCCTGTAGGGCGGCAGACAGAAACACGGCCAGGCGCGTCAGGTATGCCTGGGCCTGGGCTGATGTATAGAGGCTAGGGTTGGCCTCGACTTCCAGGCGCAGGGCACTGCCATCGGGCGCTGCGCGAAAGCTGAAAGTAATGTCCTCGACGGGGCCGGTGCACAGGACCGTCTGGGCAGCGTCCAGGCCGACGGCGGCGTAGGGGGCGTCGAACGGCAGCACATTCAGGATGGCTCCATGCAGGCGCGGCAGACCGCCCGGCAGGGCCAGATCGCGGCGCAGATGCTCTGCCCGATAGCGGCTGTGGCGGCGCAAGGTGCGCAGGCTGCGGGCACCCTGCACCAGGGTATCGGCCAGGGGGATGTTTTCGGCCAGCTGACATACCCAGGGGACAATATTCATGACGGTGGCCACGGCCCGGGCGCTACGGCTACCCAGGCGACCCATGGCGGGAACGCCGACGCTGCATTCGGCCGGTCCCAGATGGCGCGCTATATAGGCCGCGCCCAGAATTGTCAGAATATCCGGCCAGCTGACCTCGGTGCTGGCTTCCAGAGCTTGCAGTGCCGCGACTAAGCTGGGATCTGCATCGGTTTCATGGCGCAGGCAGACATGGGCGCTGAGTGCTGTGTCGGTAGTCAGGCTGGCGGCAGGCAGGTGGCCTTGGCAGTGGTCGCGCCAGAAAGCCTGAGCCCGGCGGCGCGCCTCGCTGGCGCGCCATGCCTGGTCTTCGGCCCAGACCGGTGCCAGCGGCGCCAGCGGAGGCTCGACAGGCGTCGCAGTATTGCCCAGAGCCGCATACAGGCGGGTGGCGCGGCCCTCGATCAGGGCCATGCCATAGCCGTCCGCCGCCAGATGGTGGACGCGTTGATACCAAAGCGTCAGGGTGGGGCCACACAGAAACAATGCCTGGTGTGACAGGGCTTGACGCAGGGGATCGACCGGACGGGCCAGATCGTCCCGAATCCAAGCCCAGGCGTGGGCTTGCGCCCGATCGGGTGCGTTATGGCGCAGATCGTGGACTTCCAGGCTGGGACTCAGTCCGGGGTCCAGTGCTTGCACGGGACCGTCGGGCAGTTCCCTGAATCGTAGTGACAGGGCTTGCGCCTCGGCCAAGGCTTGATTGACCGCCCGGATAAAGCGCGGCACATCCAGCGGACCGCGCAGGGTCGTGCAGTGGGCCGGGTTGAAGATTGGGTTGGCCGGGTCCAGCCGTTGCGCGTACCACAGGCCTTCCTGGGCTTCGGTCAGGGGCACCCAATCCAGCAGGAGAGCAGCCGCCGTGTTGGAAGGCAGTGTCTCTGCTGTCATGGTGCGTCGTTGCCGGCGCTGACCAGCGCCCACCATTGGGCCAGCGTGGCGTCGGCGGCCAGGTCGGAAAACTCCACCTGGGCGCCGGCCTTACGCCAGAGCGAGGCCAGTTTCATCAAACGCATCGAGTCCAGCCCCAGATCCATCAGATTATCGTCGTCATGGATGTCTTCGGGGGGTTCGTGCAGCAGGTGGGCAATATCGGCGCGCATGCGCTCCAGGGACAGGCTGTTCATCGTGTACAGTGGCGAGTGACAATAAATTTACTGAGGCAGCGAGGACGGCGGCGTCTGGTCGGCGCCTTGGTCCAGCAAGCGTGTGCGCAGCTCGGCGCGCAGGGCTTTTCGACTGAGCTTCAGGGCAGCCGTGGTGGCAAACTGATCGACGAAGACAATCTGATCCGGGATCTTGAAGTCGGCGATGCCGCGTCCGCGTATCCATGTCTTCAGTTCGATGGTCCGGGGTCTTGCGCCCTTTGGGATAATGAAAGCGCAGCTGCGCTCACCCAGATATTCGTCGGGAATAGACACCACGGCGGCATCGAAGACCTGTGGGTGCGACAGCAGGTAGTCCTCGATTTCCTCGGCGGAGATTTTTTCACCGGCCCGGTTGATATGATCCCCGGCGCGGCCCTGGACTTCCAGGTAGCCATCGGGGGTCATGCGTACCACGTCGCCGGTGCGGTAATAGCCGTCCGCAGTAAAGGAGCGGGCATTGGCCGAAGGGTTGTTGTGATAAGCGCGGATGGTGTAGGGGCCGCGGGTCAGCAAGTGGCCCGCCTGGCCTGGGGTCACTGCCTGGCCATCGTCGTCCAGGATCAGGATTTCGTCGTCTGGACTGATGGGGCGGCCCTGGGTATGGATGATGGTGTCTTCGGGGTCATCCAGGCGGGTGTAGTTGACCAGGCCTTCGGCCATGCCGAAAACCTGCTGCAGGGTGGCGCCTAACATCGGACGCACGCGGCGGGCGATTTCCGCCGACAGCTTTGCCCCGCCGACCTGGATGGTGCGCAGGCTGTGCAGATCGTATGCAGTGTCGGCGGCCAGATCCAACCATTGCAGCAGCAAGGGCGGCACCAGGCTGGTGACGGTGACGTGTTCGCGCTCGATCAGGGCGAAAGCGGATTCGGGGTCGGGCGCAAGGCTGAGGACGACGCGGCCTCCGGCATACAGCGTGCCCAGAAAACCAGGGGAACTCATGGGAAAGTTATGCGCGATCGGCAAGGCACCCAGAAACACGGTGTCGGGCCCCAGGCCGCAGATGCGTGCGGATTCTCGCAAGCTGTAGATGTAATCGTCGTGGGTGCGGGGGATAAGCTTGGACAAGCCCGTGCTGCCGCCCGAAATCTGCAGAAAAGCGACATCCGTACCCTGCGATATATTGGGTGGGACGGCGCTGCCATCTGTGGCAACCAGAGTTTCCAGGGATGAAAATGGCCCGGCATCGCCATGGACCCAGATCCGTTGAATAGTTGGACAGCGCTGGCGCAATTCTGTCGCCAACGCCCGGTAGTCGAAGCCGGCGTGATGATCGGCAGCGATATAGGCACGGGCGTCCGAGCCCCTGGCGAAGTGTTCGATTTCGGTGATGCGGTGGGCGGGCAGGGCGTATACCGGAATCAGACCGGCGCGAAACAGGCCCATCACGACAGCGATGAAATCCGGGATATTGGGCAGGTGGATCAGTACGCGGTCGCCGCGCACCAGGCCGGCCTGAAGGAATCCGGCCGCCAGTGAAGACGCTCGCTGATCCAGGGTCGCGTATGTCCAACGTTGTGCGCCGCCTACGACAGCGAGCCGGTCCGGATGCGTCACGGCACGCTCGTGCAGCCAGGCGCCGAAAGTTTCGTTGCGCCAGTATCCCGCCGCGCGATAGCGGGCAGCCAAGTCGTCCGGCCAGATTTGTGTGGGAAGCATAGAGATCATATTGACCATGCTTATGATAATGAGAATGATTATATTCTAGTATAAAACCACGATGTGCCGTCGTGCTGCTGCAACTGCCAGGAAGCCGTATCCGGCAGACACAGGGCGGCGCAGTGTGCCGTTGATTGCCAGAGCTGTCGGACAAGCAGCCCTTCAGCAGCCGGGAGGCCTGATACCCGCCACCAACCTGATTCGCTGGGGTGCAGCCGCAGGGCACCCATAGGGGCGTTCAGCCCCATGCCACAGGCTTTCAGAATCGCTTCCCGACAGACCCACTGTCGGCAAAAATCCAGCGGATTTTGGGCTTGCTCGGTGGACTGCGGGGCGTGGCCTGTCACCAGCCGGTACAGCGCGTGGTCCGGCTGTTTTGGGCAGGCCTCGACATCAACGCCCAGCGCTTGACGTCCGATGGCCAGCAGCACCTGGTCTGCGCTGTGGGCAATATTGAAATGCCAATCTGGCGGCGTTCCGGCTGGGCTGGCCAGCATGGGTTTGCCCCAAGGGCCGGTGCACAGCGGGATGCTGGTGGTGGGCAAGCCCAGCCTGGGGGCCAGCAAAATCCGCAGGGCCGCCCGTCCGCACAGGCTGCGCAGACGGTCCTCAGGCCGATGCAGGCGCTGAATCCATTGCCATTCGGCGGCGGGCAGAACACGGCATAGCCGTGCGGCCAGCGCTGCATCCGGCAGACCGCTCAACGCCAGGACAAAACATGGTTCCATGGGTGCTCTAGGTTGCCGCCAGCGCGATAGCGCGCTGGGCCGAAGCGGGCAAGACCTGGCCATGGCCCATCTGGTCCAGCAGTTCCAGCCTGCAGTCCAGGCGTGGAATGCAGGCCAGTTTGCGCATGAGAACCTGCATGGCGGGCAAGGTGGGGATGCCGTTTTGACGGGTGCGCGGTGCGTGCGGGTTGACTGGCTGCGGGTACCAGCGCTCGTCGGTGCCTGCCATCAGGGTCAGCCGGATCGGCCGGACAGGCGGGTGGTCTCCCAGCCGATCCAGCACCTTCAGGATGGCCTGGTCGTGCCACCACAGGGATGGGCTGGCGCAGAGAATATGGGCGAAGTCATCCGCCCTGTGGCTTAAGGCAAACAAGGCGCACAGGCCGCCATACGAATGCCCGTACAGTGCATGTCTGGCGGGGTCCAGACGGGTCTGTATGCTGGCCCAGGCCAGCATGGGGCCCAGCAGCGCATCCAGAAACGCAGGGGCGCCGCCACCCTGCCACTGTGGCGTGCGCGGGTCAGGCCAATGCCCGCCATCTGGCGCAGGGGGGGTGTAGTCCAGGGCGCGGCGCGCCAGGGCCTCCGGCCCCGCAGATCCCAGTGGCCCGTGGCTGGGGATCAGGACGGCGCAGTGTTGCAGGGCCTGATTGGCCAGCGGCCAGACCCAGTCCCCGTCCAGCAAGGTCAATAAGGGCCAGCCCTGGGGCGGTGGCGGGGCGTCCGGCGCATATAGGCGCAGTCGTCGCGCCATGCCCCCCATCGCGGGTGAATCCGACAGCTGTGTTGCGTGCAGGCTCATTTGGCCAATGGGGCTTGCAGATCCACCAGATAGGTGCCCTGCAGCGGGACAGCCAGGAATCGTTGATTGATTTCAGCCAGTGTTTTGGCTGGATGGATATCGACCAGGCGATCCGGGTGCGTCCAATGGGCCAGCGCTTCGATAAAGACCACGTGCAACGGTGAATCATTGAAGGCATGCCAGATGCCGTGGCTATTGCCCGAGCGCACGGCGGGCAGTGCGCCCAGGTGATTGCTGTCGATCAATCGCTGCAGGCTGGTGCGGGCTTCGCCCTGGCTGACCCCGGCGCCGATGGCCAGGCCAGTGGCGGCGCGCGATCCCGTGCCCGTGGCCACATAGACCAGAGGGGCCTTGGCGTTGATGAATTCGAAATTGAGTTTGCCGGTGGCGCTTTTCAGGGCGTCTGCGCCGATATTATGTCCCCCGGCGTAGGTGATCATGTCGTTGAACGTCCCCACGCCGGGGGAATTGCAGCAGTCGGTGCTGCCCGCATGGGCGTGGACAAAAACCGGCGGACGCTGATCTTCAGGCAGGTCGGCCAACTGGTCGCGGATGGCTTGCATATGTGCCTGATAGAACTGAATGAAGGATTCGGTCTGCTCTTCATGGCCGATGGCCCGGCCCAGGGCGCGCAGGCTGGGGACGGTGTTTTCCATGGGCTGCATGAAGAAATCGATCACGATGACGGGGACGTTCGCCGCCTCGAGACGGCGGATCAAGGGGGACTCATCGGCGGATTGTCCGGGGGCCAGACCGGCGAAGGAGACCGTCATCACCACCAGGTCTGGGCGCAGGCCCAGCGTGGCCTCGACCGAGAAGGAGTCCGCCGTGTGGCGTCCCACCACCGGGACGTCGGCCAGGCTGGGGAAACGCGCCAGCGCAGCCTGGTAGTCGGGTTTGAACGAGGTCCGGAATTCGTCGGACCAGCCGGCCAGAATGGCAGCGGGATCTGGCGTCAGCAGGGACAGCACCTGGAAATGTCGCGCTTGGGCCAGCACCACCCGCTGGGCGGGTTTGGGCAGGGTTACCTGGCGGCCCAGGATATCCGTGACTTGGATGGGTTCGGCCAATACCGGCCCCGCCAGGCTGAAGGTCAGGCCAAGCAGCAGCGTCGTCGTGATTTGAAACAATCGGGTCAGGGCGTAGTCGAACATAGGCCGTCGATCAAAATATGGGATAAGCCGCGCGAGCAGGTCTCGACCCGGGCACGCACTTGATAGACGTCAGCCAGAGATTCGGCGGTGATCACGTCGGCGGGCAAGCCATGGCCCACCAGTTCACCTGCGCGGATCAGCAAGGTTTCGTCGCTGCGCTGCAGGGCGATATTCAAATCGTGCAGCACGATCAGGGTGGTCAGGCCGTGTTCGCGGGTTTCCTGGGCCAGCAGATCCATTACATGACATTGATAGTTCAGGTCCAGCGCGGACAGTGGCTCGTCCAGCAGCAGCAGGCGCGGCGTGCGGATCAGCGCCTGCGCCAGACCCACCAGTTGTTTTTGTCCGCCCGAGAGCTGGTCCAGATAATGCATGGCCAGGTGTTCGATGCCCAGGCGCTTGAGTACATCCAGGATGCGCTGTGGGTCCACTGCCTGTGCGGCGGGGTCCAGGTCCGAGGCGCGGGCCGCCACCATGACGGACTCGAATACCCGCAAATGCACCGAGGCAGGCAGGGACTGCGGCAGGTAGACCACACTTTGGGCGCGGCGTTCGAAGGATAGCCGGGTCAGATCCTGCCCATCCAGCATGACCTGGCCGTGGCTGGCCTTCAGCAGCCCTGCCAAGGCCTTCAGCAGCGTGGATTTTCCGCTGCCGTTAGGCCCGATCAAAGACACCAGCCGACCCGGCATGAGCGGCCCGGCAGACAGGTGGTGAATAATGGTGCGGCGGGCATAGGCCACCGACAGGTCCTGTATCTGCAGCATGGCTTATTTGATTTGCCGTCGTAACACGACGGCCAGGAAAAACGGCACCCCTACCAGAGAGGTCACGATGCCCACGGGGATGATGATGCCGGGCACGATGTTTTTTGAGGCGATGGACGCCAGCGACAGAATAGTACCCCCCACCAGGGCGCTGCCCGGCAGGTAAAAACGATGGTCTTCGCCGAACATGCGCCGGGCGATATGCGGGGCGATCAGGCCGATGAAGCCGATGGTGCCGACAAACGATACCGCCATGGCGGCCAGGATGCTGATACGCACCAGGGCTGTCAGCCGCAGTCGGGGGACGTCGATGCCGAAGCTGGCGGCGCGGTCTTCGCCCAGCCGCAGGGCCGTCAGCTTCCAGGTGTCGCGCAGCGACAAGGGCAGCAGGATCACAAAAGTCAGCAACATCAGGCCGACCTTGGGCCAAGAGGATCGCGCCAGGCTGCCCATGGTCCAGAACACCAGGCCTTGCAGGGCCTCGGCACTGGCGACGAACTGTACCAGCGACACTGCGGCATTAAAGGAAAAAACCAGGGCGATGCCAAACAGGACCAGCCCGGAGGTGCTCATGGAGCCCCAGCGCGCCACCGCATCCAGCAGCATGGCCGAAACCAGGGCAAAGACAAAGGCGTTGGCGGCAATGGTCCAGGACTGCGGCACCCCGGGCAGCGACAGGCCCAGCACAATCGCCAGCGAGGCACCAAAGGCCGCCGCCGATGAAATGCCCAGCGTAAAGGGACTGGCCAGTGGGTTGTTCAGAATGGTTTGCATCTCGCCGCCCGCCAGGCCCAGGGCCAGGCCGATGGCCACCGCCATCAGGGCAAACGGCAGGCGGATATCCCAGACAATGACGCGCGTGGTGGGGTCCGCCTGATCGGGATGCAGCAAGGCGTGACTGAGTTCCGCCCAACCTAGCCCGGAGGGGCCCAGCATGAAGTCGGCCAGGATCGAGGCCAAGATAATGATCAGCAAGACGGCCACCATCAGCCAGCGGCGGCGCAGCATGCGTTGATAGTCTTCCAGGGCGGAGGGGGGGCGTGTCAGGGATGCGTCCATTCAGGGAATAGGGAGAGACGGGACCCGGCGCTGGTCGGCCGCGAGATAGGGGAGCGGAAGATGCGCTGCAAGTCTGAAAAGAATGAGAACCGTTTACAATTGTGAAAGTATAGAGGATGACACTGCCCTGCGTCTTGACGATGCCGGTTTTATCCCTGCCCGATTGGTCTGGTGCTATGTCCGTACTTCGCGAATTTAACCTGTCTGCGCCCGATTGCCGTCCCTGCGCGGTGCGCGTGGCGTTGCCTGCCGGATTGATGCCACCCCAGGGCTGGCCGGTGGCCTATGTGCTGGACTTGAAGCAGTTCGATGTGATGCGCGCCGATTCTGCGGGCCTGCCGGGCTTGTTGGTGGGCCTGGGGCCACAAGTGCCGCAGGATCGGGTGCTTGAATATGTGCCTGCCCGGCTGGCGGCGCAGGCAAGGCCCGGGTGATACCGTGGCATCCGCCGATCTGCTGCCGGACAGCCCGATGTCCGCGCAGGCTGTCGCCGGACGCGCGGGTGCAGCGGCCTGGCTGCGCACCTTGGATCAGGTGCGTGGCCTAATTGCCGGTGATTTTCGTCTGGACCCTGGCCGGCAGGTGTTTTGTGGCCATTCACTGGGGGCCTTGTTCGGCTTGTATGTCTTATTGCATCGCCCGCGCGCTTTCAGTGCTTATGCGCTGTCCAGTCCTTCCGTCTGGTGGGGGCAACAGTACCTGGATCGTCTGCGGCGGCGGCGCCTGGACTGGCTCTGCGGCCAGGGCTTGCCCCCGCTGGGCCTATGGCTGACGGTGGGCGCACATGAGCAGGGCCTGAGCCCCCAGGAACAGGCTGATCCTGCCCTGGATGCCATGACGCGTGAACATCGTCTGAGGCAGCGTCAGTCGCGCGCCATGGTGGATGGCCTGCAGAACCTGGCAGCGGATTTTGCCCGCTGCCCCGGCCTGCGGCTGCACGCTGCCGTGCTGCCCGGCCACCACCACCAAAGCGCTTCGGCAGACTCGCTGATGCCTGGTTGGCGGTGGTTATTGTCTGCTTGATTGTGATCATCGCCCAATAACTTGTTTATTGAGTATGGTTATTGTAAATAAGAATAGTTATCGTTTATATTCACATGATTTTCGATGTCTTGTCATCATTCAAGGAATCTCATGTCTGTCTCCAAAAACCAGGGCCGCGCCCTGCCGCCTATCGGCCTGCTGATTGCCCTGGGCCTGGGTGCCGCGCCTGCCGTGGCGCAATCGCCTGAAGATGTTGCTCAGCTTGAACGCGTCGTCGTCAATGCCGAGCAGGAGTTAAAGCAGACGCCGGGTGCGTCCACCATTACAGCAGCAGACATCCAGAAATCCCCTCCCGCCAACAATATAAACGAGATCATCCGCACCATGCCGGGCGTGAACTTGACTGGCAATTCCTCCAGCGGGCAACGCGGCAATAATCGGCAGATTGATATTCGCGGCATGGGGCCGGAAAATACGCTGATTCTGATCGACGGCAAACCTGTGTCGTCGCGCGGCGCCGTGCGTTTCGGCTGGCGTGGCGAACGCGACACCCGAGGTGACACGAATTGGGTGCCGCCTGAACAGGTCGAACGCATCGAAGTGCTGCGGGGGCCGGCCGCCGCCCGTTATGGCAACGGGGCCGCAGGCGGGGTGGTCAATATCATCACCAAACCGACGGCAGACAAGCTCAGTGGTTCGGTGTCCGTCTATGCCAATGCGCCGCAGCACGGCGACGAAGGGTCTACCGCCCGCACGACCTTCAGTCTGACCGGCCCGATTTCCGAGAGCCTGGATTTTCGCCTGACCGGCAGCGCCGCTAATTTCCAGGGGGACGATTGGGACATCAACGAAGGCTACCAATCCCAGCGAGGCAGCCATCCATCTGTCAAAGACACCTTTCCCGCCGGACGCGAGGGCTTCAAGAACCGCGATATCCGCGGTGCGCTTAGCTGGCGGCCTGCCGCCGGACATCGTCTGGATTTCGAGGCCGGCTATGGCCGCGACGGCAATGTCTATGTGGGCGACACCCAGAACACCAATACCAATGCCAATGTACAAGCCCAACTGGGCAATGAAACCAACCGCATCTATCGGCAGGCCTACGCTATCACCCACAATGGCGACTGGAACCCAGACACTCATAGCCTGAGCTATCTGCAATACGAAACCACCCGCAATACCCGCGTGCTGGAAGGTCTGGCCGGTGGCACCGAAGGCATTTTCGCCGGCAATGATTTTGGTGATTCCGACCTGCGCACCCTGACTGCTCACACCGAACTCAATCGTCGGCTGAACTGGGGCGGTATCGACCAAATGGGGACCTTCGGTCTGGAATGGGTGCGCCAGGACCTGGATGATGGGGCCTCGGATCTGGGCGGGCGTAACCCTTCCAACAATAAGATGCCCGCCGTGCCTTTTTCCTATCAACCCAAGATCCATGCCAGCATTTATTCCGTTTTTGCCGAGGACAACCTGTATATCGGCGAGAACTGGACCGTCACCCCCGGCCTGCGCTACGACTATCACAGCATCCAGGGCAGTAACTGGAGCCCGTCTTTGAACCTGTCCTATCAGGTCAATGAGCAATGGTCGGTCAAGGCCGGCATCGCCCGTGCCTACAAGGCACCCAATCTGTACCAGAACAATGCTGGCTATGCCCTATATAGCGCAGGCAATGGCTGCTGGGGCAATGTGTCGGGCGGGACGACAGGCTGCTTCCTGCTGGGCAATTCGGGCCTGGAGGCCGAAACCAGCATCAATAAGGAACTGGGGATCGAATTCTTCGATCCTTCCGGCTTGGGTGCCAGCCTGACGTATTTCCACAATGATTACCGCAACAAGATCGAAGCCGGCCGTACGCCTGTCGACAGCTTCGTCAACAGCCTGGGCGATGTGACCAATGTGTTCCAGTGGGAAAACGTCCCGCGCGCGGTGGTCCAGGGTCTGGAAGGCAATCTGACCTGGCCGGTGGCTCAGGACTGGCTGTGGTCCACGAACTTCACCTACATGATCGAATCGAAGAACAAGGACACTGGCGAGCATCTGTCCACCATCCCGAAATACACCATCAACAGCACCCTGGACTGGACGGTAACCCCGGCCTGGTCCCTGCGTGCCAAGGCCACGGTCTATGGCGAACAGGAAGGCCCTAAATACGACTACTACGGCCATCCCCTGACGGGCAGCGCCACGGATACCGTCCCGGCCTATGCCCTGTTTGGCCTGAGCACGCAATACCAGGTGAACAAAAATCTGCGCGTCACCGCCGGGGTCGATAATCTGCTGGATAAGCGGATTCATCGACGGGGCAATGCCATTGGCGTGAACCTGGGTGCCGTCAATGAAATCCAGGGAGCCGGTGCCTACACCTATAACCAGCCTGGTCGCACCTTCTATATGGAAGTCAGCAGCGCGTTCTGATCGGTGGCCAAGGCCCCCTCCATCCCGGTTCTCAGGGTGGAGGGGGCCGAGTTATTTCGTGTGCGCTGGCCGCCCTCGGGGGGCAGGGCTGATCCGTCGGGATGCCTGACGCTCCAGGTGGGCCAGGAATATTTTTTCTCCCAAGGCCCATTGACCGTGCAGCGCAGCTTCTATCTGCTGTGCCTGTATCGGGCTCAGGCCTGAGACCAGGCGTTTGCGCCAGGCCGCCTGACGGGCAAAAGGCGTATCGCCTTCCGCCCAGAAATCCGGATGATCCCGCAGCCAGCCGCTGAACATCGCGTTGTCTCCGGCGTGTTCCGCTGCCGAAGACCATGGCCACTGGGTCGCCTGCATGACCCGGCCACTGACGACTGCCCGCGATTCGACCCACACCATGGCGGGCAGTACCCAGCGGCCCGGTTCCAGCAGGGCATTGTGGTAGCGCCCAGTCAGCACGCGGCTGCGCAGCAAGCCCGATCCGATGCGTCGGCCCAGGCCCTGCATCAGGCGCGGCAACGATTGTGCGTCCCCCGGCGTGGCCAATAGGGTGATCTGATCCGGCAAGACCACCCAGGCATGGACGGCCAGCGCGGTCATGCCTGGGGCTGCGCCTGCCGCTGGCATGGCCGTGCTGCGGATAGCTTCGGCCAGCCAACGGGCGATGGTGTCCAGCATAGCGCTGGGGATGGGGGCGTCATAGACGGCCAGTGGCTGGTGGAACCGAGCCTGGATCAGTTGGGGGATGCGCGGCGCATAGAGTCGGGACAGGCGGGACATGGTCTGAGGGGTCTGCGCGGAGGAAAGAAAAATATGGCAGAAAAACCGAAAAAAAGAAAATCAAACGATTGTTTGAATTTTATCCATAAATCAGCGACAATCGAAAAATCGGTCATCGGCAAGCGGCGGTTTCGCCCATCAAAGCCCAGCCCGGATTTGCTGCATCCACCCGGCACCCGTCAGGGCTGGCACAGCAGACCACAACAGGCCTGTCATGCCGGGATTTTCCATCATCGTGAAGGACACCATCATGCAAACCAGTCAGTCCGCCCCCCTGTTCGTCCGCCGTGTGGCGGTGTGCGGTGCCGGGGTCATGGGCGCGCAGATTGCCGCCCATTGTGTTAACGCCGGTGTGCCGGTCGTACTGTTCGACTTGGCCAAAGACGACGGCCAAGGCAGCAAGAACGCCATTGTGGCACGCGCTATCGCCCAGCTGAAAAAACTGAGCCCCGCGCCGCTGGGCGTCAATCGCCTGGCCGACCTGATCACCCCAGCCAACTACGAAGAAGACCTGGGTTTACTGGCCGACTGCGACGTGGTCATCGAGGCCATTGCCGAGCGCCTGGACTGGAAGCACGACCTGTACCATAAGCTTGCCCCCGCACTGAACCCGCATGCCATCGTGGCCAGCAATACTTCCGGGCTGTCGATTGCCTCTTTGGCCGAGGCCCTGCCCGAGACCCTGCGTCATCGCTTTTGCGGCGTGCACTTCTTTAACCCACCGCGCTACATGCCGCTGGTCGAACTCATCCCGACGGCCGCCACCGAACCCGCCTTGCTGGATCACTTGGAAACCTTTCTGGTGTCGCAACTGGGCAAGGGCGTGGTGCGCGCCAAGGACACGCCGAACTTCATCGGCAACCGTATCGGCGTCTTTGGCATTTTGTCGGTGTTCCATCACGCGCAGGCTTTTGACCTGCCCTATGAGCTGGTCGATGACCTGACCGGCACGCGCTTGGGCCGGGCAAAATCCGGCACCTATCGCACCGCCGACGTGGTGGGTCTGGACACCCTGGCGCATGTCATCAATACCATGCAGGAACAACTGCCCAACGATCCTTTTTATGCGCATTTCGGTATCCCGCCCGTGCTGGCTGGCCTGATCGAAAAGGGTGCCCTGGGCCAGAAAACCAAGGCCGGCTTCTTCAAGAAAGAAGGCAAGGCCATTTTGCGCCTGGACCCGAAGGCGGGCACCTACGTGCCGGCTGACGAAAAAGCCGATGACGAGATCAAGGACATCCTGAAGGAACGCGACCCGGCTGCCCGCCTGCAGGCCCTGCATGATTCCGATCACCCGCAGGCCCAGTTCGTCTGGGCGGTGCTGCGCGATACTTTCCATTACAGCGCGGTGCACCTGGGCGATATCGCCGACAGCGCGCGCGAACTCGACCAGGCCATGAAATGGGGTTTTGGCCACAGCTTCGGCCCCTTTGAAATCTGGCAGGCGGCGGGCTGGCAGCGTGTGGCGGGCTGGATCAACGACGATATTTCAGCGGGCAAGACCCTGTCTTCCGCCCCCCTGCCTGCTTGGGTCACCAGCGGCCCGGTCTGGGACACACAGGCTGTGCATACCCCGGGTGGCTCGTTTTCTCCGGCCAAAAACACCTATGTACCGCGCAGTGCGTTGCCGGTCTACCAACGCCAGGTGGGTGCTCCCCGCCTGGTGGGCGAAGGCCCGGCCATCGTGCCCCAGGTCGTCTACGAAAACGACGCCGTGCTGTGCTGGACCTTGCCGACTCCGCATCCACAAGATGTGCTGATCACGTCCTTCAAGACCAAGATGCACACGCTCAGTCCCGATGTGGTGCGCGGCGTCATCCATGCTGTCGATCTGGCAGAGCAAGGCTATAAAGCCCTGGTCATCGGTCAGCTTGAAGACCCCTTCTCGGCGGGCGCCGACCTCAAGGCCATGCTGCCCGCCTTCATGAAGGGCGGGGTCAAGGCCGTCGAACCCATCCAGCAGGAAATGCAGGACATGGTGTTGCGTTTGCGCTATGCACAGGTGCCGGTGGTGGCGGCTGTGGCCGGTCTGGCGCTGGGCGGGGGCTGCGAGCTTTCCGTGCATTGCGCCCGTCGCGTGGCGCACCTGGAAACCTATATCGGCCTGGTCGAGGTCGGCATTGGCCTGGTGCCGGGGGCGGGCGGCATCACCTACAGCGCCCGCCGTGCGGCAGAAGTCCAGGCTCAGTCGGCGCCAGACGCCCCGCTGCTGGCTTATATCAAGGAATTCGTCCTGGCCGTAGCCACGGCGCGGGTGTCGAAATCCGCCCTTGAGGCCCGTGAAATCGGCTATCTGCGCGATTCCGATCCTATCGTCATGAATCGTCACGAACTGCTGTATGTCGCGGTGCGTGAAGCCGCCAACCTGGCCGAACAGGGCTATCGTCCGCCGCTGCCCGCACGCTTTCCGGTGGCCGGGCGCGATGCCATTGCTACCCTGAAGGCCCAACTGGTCAATATGCACGTGGGTGGCTACATCACCGACTACGATTTCCATATTGCCGAGCAGGTCGCCACCGCCATTTGCGGTGGGGATGTGGACCCGGGCAGCCTCGTGGATGAAGCCTGGATGCTGAAACTGGAGCGTGCGGCCTTTCTGGGCCTGCTCGCCAACCCCAAGACCCAAGAACGCATTGCCGGGCTGCTGCAAACCGGCAAGCCTGTGCGCAACTAAGGAGACCTTCGATGACTGCTTTACAACAAGCCTATATAGTCGCGGCTACCCGCACCCCCATCGGCAAGGCCCCGCGCGGCATGTATTCCCACACCCGGCCGGACGAACTGCTGGCCAAGGTCATCCAGGGCGTGCTGGCCCAGGCGCCCAGCCTGGACCCCGCCGCGATTGAGGATGCCATCGTCGGCTGCGCCATCCCCGAAGGCCCCCAGGGGCTGAATGTCGCCCGCATCGGCGTGGTGCTGGCCGGCCTGCCGCATTCCGTGGGCGGCGTCACGGTCAACCGCTTTTGCGCTTCGGGCCTGACGGCGGTGGCCATGGCGGCTGATCGCATCCGCGTCGGCGAAGCCGATGTCATGCTGGCCTGCGGCACGGAATCCATGAGTCTGGTGCCCACCATGGGCATCAACACGTCTTTCAGCCCCGATGTCTACCTGAATGATGACAATATCGGGATTGCCTACGGCATGGGTGCCACCGCCGAACAAGTCGCCAACCGTTGGGATATTTCGCGCCAGGATCAGGATGCGTTTGCCCTGCGTTCCCATCAGCGTGCCCTGGCGGCCCAGCAGGCGGGCGAATTCACCGATGAAATGCTGCCGGTGGATATCGTGCGCCGAGTGCCGGACCTGCGCACGGGCGAAATCCATGAAAGCCACCGGATCGTGACGCTGGACGAAGGCCCGCGTGCCGATACCACCCTGGAGGCCCTGGCGCGCCTGCGGCCGGTGTTTGCCGCCAAGGGCAGCGTCACGGCAGGCAATAGTTCCCAGACCTCGGACGGCGCCGGCGCCCTGCTGGTGGTGTCCGAACGCGCCCTGAAAGAGCATAATTTGACGCCATTGGCGCGCTTTGTCTCCTTTGCCGTGCGCGGCGTGCCGCCCGACATCATGGGCATTGGTCCCAAGGAAGCCATCCCGGCGGCCCTTAAAAAGGCGGGCCTGACGCTGGATCAGATGGGCTGGATTGAACTCAACGAAGCCTTTGCCGCGCAGTCCCTGGCGGTGATCCGCGATCTGGGCCTGAATGAAGACGTGGTCAATCCCATGGGCGGTGCCATTGCCCTGGGGCATCCGCTGGGGGCAACTGGCGCGATTCGTTCAGCTACCACGATTCATGCCTTGCGCCGCCATAATCTGCAATATGGCATGGTCACCATGTGCGTAGGGTCGGGCATGGGGGCAGCCGGGATTTACGAACGCTGCTGATTGTTTGTGCGGCCTGGATGGCCGTGCAAGCGCGATAAGGGCGGGTTTAAAACCCGCCCTTATCAGTTTTGCGCGTTGCTGATGCAGCGGCGCAAAGGCTGACCAAACGGGCGCATGCTTTTATACTGCGCAGATGTCGACGACCCCTACCTCTGCTTTCCCGATGGATTTTGCCCCTCTGACTGCGCTGCCCGAGTGGCAGCGCTTTGTGCAGGCCGCCCATGCCTGTCCTGGTCAGGCCGACGGCATGGATCTGATCGAGGCTCCCGGCCTGACGCTGGATGCCAGCGGTCAGCGCCATTCACCCGCTTTGCTGGCGGCCGGGCAGGCCCTGCTGCAGGCGCGCGGCTTTGACGAGCAACGCCGTCGTCTGCTGGCCGGAGAGATCGTCAACATCACTGAAAACCGCGCTGCCTGGCATACGGTGCTGCGCGCTCCTACCGCTCCGCCCGAGGTGTTGGCCGAACGCGAGCGCATGGATGCCTGGGTGCGCCGGGCCGATACCGAACGCCGCTGGCGGCATATTGTGCATATCGGGATCGGGGGTTCGGACTGGGGGGTGCGCCTGGCGGTGACCGCCTTTGGCTATGCCGGGACTTGGCGCGAGGTGCGGTTTGTGGCCAATATCGATGGCCACGCCATCGAGGGCGGCCTGGCGGGCCTGGACCCGCGCGATACCCTGGTCGTGCTGGTGTCGAAGTCCTTTACCACGACCGAAACCCTGGAAAACGGCACGCGTGCCCGCGAATGGCTGCAGGCGGCAGGACTGGACCCGGCCAGCCACATGGTGGCGATTACCGCGCAGCCGGAGCGCGCCCGGGCGTGGGGCATTCCGGCAGCCCAGGTTTTCCAGATATGGGATTGGGTGGGGGGCCGGTTTTCGCTGTGGTCTGCCGTCAGCCTGACCACCGCCCTGTCGGTCGGCATTGATGTGTTGGCGGGCCTGCGCATGGGGGCAGCAGCCATGGATGCACATTTTGCCCAAGCGCCGCTGGCCGTCAATGCGCCTGTGCGGATGGCGCTGGCCGGGGTCGTCAATCGCAGCATCCTGGGACACGGGTCGCTGAATATCGCGCCCTATGATTCCCGCCTGGTCAATCTGGTTCCCTACGTGCAGCAGCTGGACATGGAGTCGCTGGGTAAATCCGTCGATCAGGCGGGCCGCCCCGTGGGGGTGCCCACCGGGCCCGCTGTCTGGGGTATGCCGGGCACCGATGCCCAGCATACTTTTTTCCAGTGGCTGCACCAGGGCAGCGATGGCGCCCCGGTGGATTTCATTCTGTGCTGCCATGCCGATCATCATTGGCCTGGCCACCACCGCCAGCTATTGGCCAATTGCCTGGCCCAGCGCGAAGCCCTGATGCGCGGCAAGACCCAGGCCCAGGCGCTGGCCGAGTGTCTGGCGGAAGGCCTGAGTCCTGAACAAGCCGCCACGCTGGCACCGCACCGTGTTCATCCCGGAGGGCGCCCCAATCATCTGATCGCCTTGCCGCGCCTGTCGCCCTACTCGCTGGGGGCCTTGCTGGCCCTGTATGAGCACCGCGTATTCACACAGGGGATCATCTGGGGCATAGATTCTTTTGATCAATGGGGCGTCGAATACGGCAAGATACTGGCGCGTGGCATTGTGCAGGCTTTGTCGCCAACGGCGGATGCTGCGCAGGATGCCACGGAGCATGATATTTCTACCCGTCACTGGATTCACCAATTGCGGGGCTGACTCCCCCTGAAGAACGCTTTAGGCCCTAGGAGTATTAATGACTGATCTGATTGAATTGACTGCCGCCGATGGCGTGCAGATTTCCTTGGTCTACGCCACGCCGGATAATCTTGCGGGGCGGCCGGTATACGCGCCGGGGGCTCGGGCTGCCTTGCGCCCCCAGGCTGCCGACTGCCTGCGCCGAGCGGCGCAAGCAGCCCGTCGTGCCGGCTTGATGTTGGTCGTTTACGATGCCTACCGGCCCGCAGCCGCTCAGGCCATATTCTGGGCGACGATGCCCGATCCGCGCTATGTGGCCGATGCGGCTTTAGGGTCCAACCACACCCGTGGGGTGGCAGTGGATGTCGGCTTGTTGGAAGCCAGCGGCCAGCCACTGGATATGGGCACGGATTTCGACGATATGCGCGACCAGTCCCATCACGACCGCGACGATCTGTCGCCCGAGGTCCAGCGCAATCGCCACCTGCTGCTGGGCATTATGCTGCAGGCCGGGTTCTGCTCGATTTCCACGGAATGGTGGCACTACGAGTTGCCGAATGCGCAGGAATATGCCTTACTACCGGAGAGCGACATGGTCCGGGTGTACCAGACGCACTGACTCATACAGCACACCCCCTAGGAGACACCATGCAATCCATGATTCAGACTCGTGTATGCCGCGCATTGATGGCTGCCCTGCTGGGCGTTGGGGCCTTGGCCCTGTCGGGTGGGGCCTGGGCCGCGACGCCGGCCGACACCCTGGTGATCGGCAAGCCCGCCGACCCCCAGACCCTGGACCCAGCCGTGACAATAGACAACAACGACTGGACGGTCACCTATCCGGCTTATCAGCGCCTGATGCGCTATAAGCAGGTGGACGGCAAGGGTTCCACCGAGGTCGAGGGCGATCTGGCCGCCAGTTGGGCCACATCGCCGGATAACCTGGTCTGGACATTCACTCTGGCCGATGGCCAAAAATTCTCGGATGGCTCGCCAGTAGATGCCAAGGCAGTGCAGCTGTCGTTCCAGCGCCTGTTGGATAAAAAACAAGGCCCGTCCGAAGCCTTTCCGGCCGACATGCTGATCGAGGCCGTGGATGCAAATACCGTGCGCTTCACCCTGAAGCAGCCCTTTGCCCCGTTCCTGTACACGCTGGCCAATAATGGCGCATCCATCGTCAATCCCAAGGCCATGCAGCGCGATGACGCCGATGTCTGGCTGTCGGGCAATACGGCGGGCTCCGGGCCTTACCAGCTGATGTCCTGGCAAAAAGGCCAGGCCCTGTCGCTAGAGCGCAACCCGCACTATGCCGGTTCCAAAAAACCGACACTGGACAAGTTCGTCGTCAAGATCGTGCCTGAATCCTCGGCTCGTCGCCTGCAACTGCAAAAAGGCGATCTGGACGTTGCCGAGGAACTGCCGGTGGATCAGTTGCAGGCCTTGAAAAAAGACCCTGCTGTGCGGGTGGCTGAATATCCCTCGCTGCGGGTTACCTATCTGTACCTGAACAATGCCAAAGGCCCATTGGAAAACCCCGATCTGCGCCATGCGGTAGTGGATGCCCTGGATTACAACGGCATCGTGGATGGCATCATGCTGGGCCAGGCCAAGCCCATGCGTGGCCCTATTCCCGAAGGCATGTGGGGCCATGATGAAAGCCTGCCTCAGCCCAAGCAGGATGTGGCGGCTGCAAAGTCTCTGGTCGATAAGGCGGGTGGGGTCAAGACCCCCTTGCTGCTGCGCTATTCCACCCAGGACCCCGCCTGGGAACCCATCGCCCTGACGGTGCAGGCCAACCTCAACCAGATCGGCATGCCGGTCAAACTCGAAAAACTGGCCAACGCGACGTTGCGCGAGAACCTGGGCCAGGGCAATTTCGACATATCCATCGGCAACTGGAGCCCGGACTTCGCCGATCCGTATATGTTCACCAGCTATTGGTTTGATTCAGATAAAAAAGGGCTGGCGGGGAATCGGTCGTTCTACTCCAACCCCCAGGTTGACCAATGGCTGCGCGAGGCCGCCACCCTCAGCGACCAGGCCCAGCGGGTGGCGCTGTACAAAAAAGTCCAGGATCAGGTCATGAAGGACGCAGCCTACGCCTATCTGTACCAAAAAAACTACCAGGCCGGGCTGGGGGCGAATGTCCAGGGCTTTGTCTTTAACCCCATGCTGGAACGTGTCTTCAATGTTGCCGACATGACGAAATAAATCGGAGGCCGCATGAATGGCGCCTGGTTGCCGGTTATTGGCCGACGCCTGTTCAGCCTGGTGTGGGTGGTGCTGGGGGTGTCCCTCATCACCTTCACCATTTCGCATTTGGTGCCAGGGGACCCGGCCCGCCTGATCGCAGGCGACCGGGCCACCCCGGAAATCGTTGCCCATATCCGCACGCAGCTGGGGCTGGATTTACCTTTGCCGCAGCAATACCTGCGGTATATGTGGCAATTGCTGCATGGCGATCTGGGGGTATCGATTCGTACGCACCGGCCCGTGTTGCAGGACCTGGCGGCCTTTTTCCCAGCCACCCTGGAACTTGCGCTGGTGGCGTTGTTCCTGGCGACCTTGCTGGGCATCCCCCTGGGGGTGCTTTCTGCGGTCTATCGCAATCGCTTGACTGACCATATTGCCCGCACCCTGGCGGTGGCGGGTATTTCCACCCCGGCGTTTTGGCTGGGCTTGGGCCTGATTGTCATTTTTTATGGCGAACTGGGCTGGCTACCAGGTGGTGGGCGCCTGGCGCAAGGCATGACACCGCCGCCTGCCGTCACCGGCCTGTATCTGATCGATGCGGCCTGGGCGGGGCAATGGGATGTCTGGCGCAGTGCCTTGCGGCATATTCTGCTGCCGGCCCTGACGCTGAGCTTTGTGCATCTGGGGGTGGTCGCGCGTCAGGTGCGCTCATCCATGCTTGAACAGCTATCCGAGGATTACATCCGTACGGCGCGGGCCTATGGCTTGTCGGCCTGGGTCGTGGTGCTGCGCCATGCGCTGCCCAACGCCATGATTCCTTCGGTCACTGTGCTGGGGTTGGCGTTGGGCGATTTGCTCTATGGGGCCGTCCTGACCGAAACCGTGTTCAGCTGGCCTGGCATGGGCGCCTATGTGGTGGACTCCATCCAGGCCCTGGATTTCCCGGCTGTCATGGGTTTTGCCGTGGTGGTGTCGTTTGCCTATGTTCTGCTGAACCTGGTGGTTGATCTGGTCTATCGCTGGCTGGACCCGCGAATTCGGGGGGCCGCTTGAGATATTTTCTGTATCAGTTACGCCATAGTCCCTTGATGTTGGTGGGCTTGCTGGTATTGCTGGCCGTGTGCCTGGCGGTGGCGCTGGCTGGCTGGATCGCTCCATACGACCCGGATCAGATCAATCTGGTTCGGCGACTGGCGCCGCCGTCCGCCCAGCATTGGTTCGGGACCGACGAGGTCGGACGCGATATTTTCAGCCGGGTCCTGTATGGCGGGCGGCAGTCGATTGGGGTCGGCTTGTTTGTGGCGACCTGCGCCAGCGTTGTGGGGGCGGTGATTGGCTGCTTTTCCGGCATTCTGGGTGGGCGGCTGGATGGCCTGATCATGCGGGCCATGGACGTGGTCCTGTCGGTGCCTTCGCTGGTGTTGATCATGGCGCTGGCGGCCGCCCTGGGGGCCAGCCTGTTCAATGCCATGCTGGCGATCACGGTGGTGCGTATCCCTTTTTATGTACGCCTGGCCCGTGGCCAGACCCTGAGCATCCGCGAAATGGCCTATGTGCAGGCGTCCTGGACCTTCGGCGCCAGCCGCCGTCATGTAGTGCGGTGGCATGTGGTGCGCAATGCGGTTTCGCCCATTGTGGTGCAGGCCACGCTGGATGTCGGCGGGGCCATTCTGATGGCGGCAGCGCTGGGGTTTATTGGCCTGGGCGCGCAGCAGCCCACCGCCGAATGGGGGGCCATGGTGGCCACGGGGCGTAATTATCTGCTGGATCAGTGGTGGTATACGGTGATGCCGGGCTGTGCGATTTTAGTCACGGCACTGGCCTGCAATCTGGTGGGCGATGGCGTGCGCGACATGCTGGACCCTAAGTCCAGGGTGAAATAATGGCCCAAGACCCTATTCTCGATATCCGCAACCTGTCTCTGGCCTTTCCGGTGTTTGGCGGGGCGGTGCAGGCGCTCAATGGTGTCAGCCTTCAGGTCATGCCCGGCGAAATTGTCGGCATTGTCGGTGAGTCCGGTTCAGGTAAATCCGTCACTGCCATGACTGCCTTGCGCCTGCTGCCCCCTGGTGGCTACCAGGTCCTGCAGGGCAGCGTAAGACTGGCGGGCGATGATGTATTGACGGCCCCCGAGTCCGTCCTGCGTCAGTGGCGGGGCCGCCGAGCCGCCATGATTTTCCAGGAACCCATGACCGCCTTGAATCCCACGCAGCGGATTGGCGATCAGATGGCTGGCGTGCTGCGCGTGCATCAGCCGGACCTGGGCCGCCGCCAGGCCCTGGCCCAGGCAGAGACGCTGCTGCGGGACATGATGATCCCTGACCCGGCTCAAGTGTTGCGGGCCTATCCGTTTGAGCTGTCTGGTGGCATGCGCCAACGAGTCATGGTGGCCATGGCTTTTTCTTGTCAGCCGGATTTGCTGATCGCCGACGAGCCCACTACCGCGTTGGATGTGACCGTGCAGCGTCAGGTGCTGCAGCTTTTACGGCATCATGCGCGGGCACGGCAGACTGCCATTCTCTTCATTACGCACGATATGGCGGTGGTCTCGCAGCTGTGTGATCGGATCTATGTCATGTATGCCGGCATGGTGGTCGAGCAAGGCCCTGCCCAGGCGGTGCTGCGTGATCCGCGTCATCCCTATACACGCGGCCTGCTGGATGGCCTGCCCGATGACGCCGCCCCGGGTGCCGCGCTGGCAGCCATCCCAGGCCAGGTGCCGGATATGCGTCATCCTCCGGCAGGGTGCCTGTTCTACGATCGCTGTGCCTATGCCGACGAAGCCTGCCGTGTACGTCCGGCGTTGCAAGCCCTGGCGGGCCAGGGGCCAGATCAGGGCGCGGCCACCCGCCAGTTGGCCTGCTGGCATCCTCTGGGGGAGGGCTGAGCCATGCCGTCAGTTTCGTTCATTGAGCCAGGGGTCGATCTGGCCCTGGATATCCAAGGGTTGCAGGTGCGCTTTCCCGTGCGCCGCGATTGGCGTGGTCGCGTGGTGCAGTCCGCGCATGCGCTCAATGGCATTGATCTGCAGGTTCGGCGCGGCGAGGCCTTTGGCATCGTGGGGGAGTCCGGCTGTGGCAAGAGCACGTTGGCCCAAGTCCTGATGGGCTTGCTGCCGCCCACGGCCGGCCGGGTGGTTCATCTTGCGCGGACGGATGGCCGGACAGCCAATATCCAGATTGTTTTTCAGGACCCGCAGTCCTCGCTGGACCCCAGGCTGCCGACTTGGAAAGTCATCGTCGAGCCCCTGGTGGTTCGTGGACGTCAGGCGGCTGGCCGTCGTGGACAGGACTTGCGTGCCCGCGCCGCCGAACTGGCCGTGCGTGTAGGACTGCACCCAGAGGCGCTGGGTCGCTATGTACATGAGTTTTCCGGGGGCCAACGCCAGCGCATTGCGATCGCCCGGGCCTTGGCGTCCGACCCCGACGTCATTGTCCTGGATGAGCCTACGTCGGCGTTGGATATCTCGGTGCAGGCCCAGATTTTGAATCTCTTGCACGACCTGCGCCGCCAGCATGGACTGACCTATATCCTGATCTCTCATAATGTGTCGGTGGTGCGCCATCTCTGTGACCGCATTGCGGTCATGTACCTGGGCCAGATCGTCGAACAGGGTCCGACTGCGGCGGTGCTGGAAACCCCGCGTCATCCCTATACTCGTGAGCTTTTGGACGCGGTGCCTCGATTGCACCGGGTTTGGCAGGATGATGGGCCGGTTGCGCCGGTCGAATTACCAGGCAACCGTCTATTGCCGACGGGCTGTTTTTTCCGCGACCGTTGCCCTTGGGCGACCGCTGGCTGTGAACAGCCCCAGGTGCTGCAGGCGCCAACAGGCGACCCAGCCCATCAGTTTCGCTGTCATGTGGCATTGGCCAAGGCCCATCCGTCTTCGTCCTGAGGCTGTCTGAGGATAAAAAAACTGCACCGCAAGATCATTCTCGTGGTGCAGTTTTGTTGCCCAACAGAAACAGGCGTCGGGCGGGAAAACCTTAGCGTGTCTGGGCGCTGAGTTCCGTGCTCTGGCCGCGGAAATAATCCCGCGTCAGCTTCACGATCACCGGGCTGAGCAAAATCAGCGAAGCCAGGTTAGGCAGCGCCATCAGGCCATTGAGCGTATCGGCCAGCAACCAGGCAAAGTCCAACTGCGTGATGGCACCAAACGGAATGGCCACCACCCAGACGATGCGGTAAGGCACTGTGGATTTTGCACCCAGCAGAAACTCCCAGCATTTTTCGCCGTAGTAGCTCCAGCCCAGAATCGTGGTAAAGGCGAAAATCACCAGAGAGATCGTCAGCACGATGCCGCCGAAGCCAGGCAAGGAGGCTTCGAAAGCGGCTGCCGACAGCGCTGCGCCGCTTTCACCGGAACTCCACACACCCGAGCAGACGATGGCCAGGCCGGTGATGCTGCAGATGATGATGGTGTCGATAAAGGTACCCATCATGCCAATCAGGCCGGATTCGACTGCGTTGCTGGTTGTGCCGGCGGCCTGGGCGATCCCGGCGGAACCGAGGCCGGCTTCGTTGGAGAAAATCCCGCGTGCCACCCCAAAACGGATGGCAGCCATCACGGCGGCTCCGGCAAAGCCGCCTGTGGCGGCGATGGGCGAGAACGCATGGGTGAAGATCAGATCCAGCGCGGCGGGGATGCGATCCACATTGACGATCAGCACGGCCAGGCCAGCCAACACATAGGCCACGCACATGAAGGGCACCAGGGATGCTGCGACTGCGCCGATGCGCTTGATGCCGCCCAGAATCACCAGGCCGATCAGCACCATGGTGACCACACCGGTGATCCAGGTCGGTACAGAAAACGTGGATTCCAGCGCCAGGGCCATGCTGTTGACCTGCACCATGTTGCCGATGCCAAAGCCCGCGAAGCCGCCGAAGATGGCAAAGGCCACGCCCAACCAGAGCCATTTGCGGCCCAAGCCGTTCTTGATGGCATACATGGGGCCACCGGAATGCTCGCCGCGTTCGTCTTTTTCACGGAAATGGACCGCGACCACGACCTCGGCGTATTTTGTGGCCATGCCGACCAGGGCGGTGCACCACATCCAGAACAGGGCGCCGGGGCCACCCAGGGCGATGGCGGTCGCGACCCCGGCGATGTTGCCGGTGCCGACCGTGGCGGCCAGGCAGGTCATCAGGGCTTCGAAGGGGCTGATTTCACCCGTGCTGGCGTCACCGCGTTTGCGGCCCCGCCAGATCATGGCAAAGCCCGTGCCGATGCGTCGCAACGGCATGAACTTCAGCAAAATCATCAAGAAAAAACCAGTGCCCAGGATCAGCACCAACATGGGGGGGCCCCAGACCAGGCCATTGACCTGATTGATGAGCGACATAAGGGTTTCCAAGTGAGTCTCCTGCTTACCCGATTAAAATTGCCGCCATGCTACCACCATGATTTCAGTCGAAATGTCTAAAAATTTGGCGAATGCAGGAAATTCCTCTAAATAGGGCAAATCCCGCCCATCTCCTAGGGTTATCACTGACGTAGTCTTGCGACTATGACAAAGCCCGGCGCTTTCCTATCCTGTGGTTTCCCGCTGTACACACTAAGACCGATACGGAGACTTGATATGCGAGAACGACTGGATTGCGCTTTGCTGGCCCCAGGCCGGGGTGATTGGGTAAATGCCCTGCAGGGGGCGCACCTGGGGGGGCGCTTGCATCTGCACGCCTTGCAGCCGCAGCGCAGTAGTGCGCAAGCTTTGATGGATGATTCCGCCTTGGTGCGCGGTCGCTACGATGCCGGCCTGCTGTATGCCGACGAAGCCTCGCTGTCGGTCTGGCGCACAATCCTGGCGGCGCGGGCCGGGCGGCTGCCGGCGGTGCTGCTGGTGTATGCCGTGGGTTTGCGGGCCCAGGCGGTGCATGATCTTATTTCTCTGGGGGTGGCTGATTTTGTCCGGCCGCCATTTTGCCCGGAAGAACTTCGTGCGCGGCTGCAGGCGGCCTTGCAGCGCCTGATTCCTGTGCGCCTTGCCGAGCCGCTGCCTGACTACGGCCAGACCAATGTCGGCTTGCATCACCAGCCCCTGACCGAGACGGATCTGTGCGATACGATTCTGGATCGCTCCGGGGCCGAGCTGGAGGCCTATGCCGTGGCCTTGGCCATGCAGCGTGCCACGACCCAGGATTCGTTTCGGGACGCCAAAAATCAGGTGGTGGCCCGCTTCGAGCGCGCCTATATCCGGGCGGCGCTGGGGCGTCATGGCGGTAATATCACGCTGGCTGCACGCATGGCTCAGAAGCATCGCCGGGCCTTTTGGACCCTGATGCGCAAGCACGATATCGACCCGACTCCCTATCGGGTGGATGTCGAGGACCCATCATCGCCTAAGGCGGGTAAAATCTGGGGCTCTCCCCCATGACCCAGCCGATATTGCATGGCTCATGCAATAGGCCACAGGAACTCCTACGTGACCCAATTAAAAAACGATATTTTTCTGCGGGCGCTGCTGCGCCAACCAGTCCCCTATACGCCTGTCTGGATGATGCGCCAGGCGGGGCGCTATCTGCCTGAATATAACCAGACACGCGCCCAGGCCGGGTCTTTTCTGAATTTGGCCCAAAACCCCGAATACGCCTGTGAAGTCACGCTGCAGCCGCTGCGTCGCTTTGCGCTGGATGCAGCCATCCTGTTTTCCGACATCCTGACGGTGCCGGACGCCATGGGTCTGGGCCTGCAGTTCGTGGCCGGCGAAGGCCCGCGCTTCGAGCGCCCCTTGCGCGACGAGGCGGCCATCCAGGCTTTGCGAGTACCCGACATGGACGATCTGCGCTATGTGTTTGACGCGGTATCCCTGATTCGCCGGGAATTGGATGGCGCCGTGCCGCTGATCGGGTTTTCCGGCAGCCCCTGGACCTTGGCCTGTTATATGGTCGAGGGGCAGGGCAGCTCGGATTACCGTCAGATCAAGACCTTGCTGTATCAGCGCCCCGATTTGCTGCAGCATATCCTGCAAGTCAACGCCCAAGCCGTCCAGGTTTATCTCAATGCCCAGATCCGGGCGGGCGCGCAGGCGGTCATGATTTTTGACAGCTGGGGCGGGGTGCTGGCCGATGGCTTGTTCCAGCAATTTTCTTTGCATTACACGCGCCTGGTGTTGGATGGCTTGCTGCGTGAACACGATGGCCAACGTATTCCAGCCATCGTCTTTACCAAGGGCGGGGGCCAGTGGGTGGCGGATATCGCCCAATCGGGCTGCGACGCCGTGGGGCTGGACTGGACCGCCAGTCTGTCCAGGGCTCGCCAGGTGGTGGGTGATCGGGTTGCTCTTCAGGGCAATCTGGACCCCATGGCCTTGTTTGGCGGGGATGCCGCCATCCGGGCCGAGGTCCGTCGCGTACTGGCTGATTTTGGCACGGTGGGCGATGGTGGCCATGTCTTTAATCTGGGCCATGGGATTTCACAATTCACCCCGCCAGAATCCGTGCTGTCGCTGGTCGACGAGGTCCATAGCGCCAGCCGGGCCTACCACGCCTGATCGTCCATTCGTCCTGGGCTGACTGGCGTTGCGCGTTGGTCCGCCCAAGACGGGCGGTTTATCTGGTTTTTGATGATTTGGCCGCTGGGTGCCGCATGATGTCTCCTAGGTTTATGTGCTTATGCACAATTTTCATGGGATTGGGGTTTGTACTGATGATTCGCGAATCGTTCTGTATTTTTATTGTATGTAATTGATTATAAAAGAAATTTAATCAACTACTGTATTTATATCAGGTCTTGACGCTTCTCTGATCCCGTTGTCGGTGTCATTACACCCACTTTTTCCACAAAGTTATCCACAGGCTGGCCGGGATAGCGTCCCACCACAAGATTTCATGACCGAAGACCGCGTATATCTGGCGGTGGCCTTGGATGTGCCGCTGCCGGGCTTGTTTGATTACTGGCATGATGTGCCGGTTATGCCGGGCGTGCGGGTGCGGGTGGTGTTCGGTCGACGGGTCATGGTGGGGCTGGTGTGGGCCGTGCGAACCAGCCCGGTCGTGGCCATCGATCGGGTGCGGGCCATCGAAGCCGTATTGGATGATTTACCTCCTTTGGCCCAGGATTGGTTGCGGCTGGTGGATTTTGCCGCCCGCTATTACCACCGCCCCCTGGGCGAGGTCGCTTTGCCGGCGCTGCCGCCCAGCTTGCGCAAACCCGCCGCCTATACCGGGGCCCGGGCGGCGGGCGGGCCGGTGTGCCGGGCGGACCGGCGTCCGGGCGCTGTCGATCGGACGCCGCTGCCCGCTGTCACGCCACCGCCGCCACTGACACCAGGGCAGCAGCAGGCGCTCTTGCCCTTGCAGGCGCTGCTGGATCGGGGGCGTGGGGTGGCTTTGCTGCACGGGGTCACTGGCAGCGGCAAGACCGAACTCTATCTGCATCTGGCTCGCCAGGTGCTGGCCCAGGGGCGCCAGGTGCTGCTGTTGGTGCCCGAGATCAACCTTACCCCACAGCTGGAACAGGTGGTGCGGACCCGGCTGGATTTGGGGCCTGGCGGCTTGGCCATGTTGCACAGCCGTCTGGCGGATGGCGAACGGCTGCGCGCCTGGTTGCGGGTGGTGCGTGGTCAGGCCGGGCTGTTGCTGGGCACGCGCCTGGCCCTGATGACGCCCATGCCGCGCCTGGGCCTGATCGTGGTGGACGAGGAACACGATCCATCCTACAAACAACAAGACGGCTTGCGGTATTCCGCCCGGGATCTGGCCGTCTGGCGTGGTCACGATCTGGGCATTCCTGTGGTGCTGGGGTCGGCGACGCCTTCGCTGGAATCCTGGCGTCAGGCCCAGCGCGGCGAATACCAACTGGTGTCCCTGCCGCAGCGGGCCCAGGCCCAGTCCTTGCCGACCATCCGCCTGGTGGATACCCGCCGGGCGCAGCTGGAGCAGGGTTTTACGCCCCAGTTGCTGCAGGCCCTGGACCAGCGCCTGGAGTGCGGCGACCAGAGTCTGGTGTTTCTCAATCGTCGGGGCTATGCGCCGGTCTTGCGCTGCGCTTCGTGCGGCTGGGTCAGTCAATGTCGGCAATGCACGGCGCACACGGTCCTGCACCGGACAACGGGGCGCCGCGCTGTGCTGCAGTGCCACCATTGTGGCGACGCCCGGCCAGTGCCCCGGGCCTGTCCCGATTGCGGTGATCAGGATCTGCAGCCCATGGGGCGGGGCACTCAGCGGGTCGAAGAATTCCTGGGTGAACGCTATCCCCAGGCCCGTATTGTGCGCATCGATGCCGACGCCACCCGGCGCAAGGGCAGCGCCCAGGCCTTGTTTGCTCAGGTACACGACGGCCAAGCCGATATTTTGGTGGGTACGCAGATGGTGTCCAAAGGTCACGATTTTGCCCGCCTGGGGCTGGTCGGGGTACTGAACGCCGATGCCATGCTGTTTGCCCAGGACTTCAGGGCGCCCGAACGCCTATTTGCCCAACTGATGCAGGTGGCTGGGCGGGCCGGGCGGCGCATGGACGGTGCCGAAGTCCTGGTGCAGACCGATTACCCGGAGCAATCGGTCTATCAGGCCTTGTTGCGGCACGATTACCAGCGATTTGCCCAGGCGGCGCTGGAAGAACGTCAGCTTTTGTCGCTGCCGCCCTTTTCTCACCAGGCTTTGCTGACGGCGCAGGCCACGCATTTGGCCGATGCGCTGGGGTTTCTGCAGGTGGTGCTGGATCTGGCCCGGACCTTGCCGACGTCTGCGGGCGTGCGGCTCTATGATGCAGTGCCTTTGCGGGTGGTGCGGGTGGCCCGGGTCGAGCGCGCTCAGTTATTGATCGAGTCCGATCACCGTCGTCCCCTGCATGCTTTGCTGCAGGCGTTGCTGCCCCAACTGGATGGCTTGCCCGCCAGCCGACCCGTGCGCTGGGGGGTCGAAATCGACCCCCAGGAGATTTAGGATGGATTTGAACGCACGCCAGAACGAGGCCGTGCTGTACCTGGATGGCCCCTGTCTGGTGCTGGCGGGGGCGGGCAGTGGCAAGACCCGGGTGATTACCCGCAAGATGGCCTATCTGCTGCGTGAATGCGGCTATCAGGCACGCCATGTCGTGGCGCTGACTTTCACCAATAAGGCCGCTCGCGAAATGAATGAGCGCGTGCGTACGCTGGTCGAGGCCAGGCTGCTGCGCGGCCTGACCGTGGGCACGTTTCATTCCCTGGGCTTGCGGTTTTTGCGCGAAGAAGCTCTCCATCTGGGGCTGAAGCGCGGGTTTTCCATTCTGGACGCCACCGATGCCCAGGGGATCATCCAGGAACTGCTGGCCACCACCGACCGCGCCCGCCTCAGGGCGGTGCAGCAGACGATCTCTCTGTGGAAAAACGCTTTGCTGGACCCGGATGCGGCGGCACGCCAGGCCCAGGGTGCCGACGAGGCCGAGGCCGTGCGGGTATTCCGCAGCTACGAGGCCACGTTGCGCGCCTATCAGGCGGTGGACTTCGATGATTTGATCCGCATGCCGGCGCAGTTATTGCAGCAGGACGAGGCCGTGCGCGAGCGCTGGCAGGCCCGGGTTCAGTACTTGCTGGTGGACGAATACCAGGACACCAATGCCTGCCAATATCAGCTGGTGCGCCTGCTGTGCGGGGATCGGGCCATGTTGACGGCGGTGGGGGACGATGATCAGGCCATTTATGCCTGGCGCGGAGCCACCGTTGAAAACCTGGCCCAATTAGAACGCGATTATCCGCGCCTGCGAGTCATCAAGCTTGAGCAGAACTACCGCTCTGTGCAGCGCATTCTGCAGGCTGCCAATCAGGTCATCAGTCATAACCCCAAGACCTTTGACAAGACCCTGTGGTCGGAACTCGGTACGGGCGAGCCCATTGGCATCACGCCGATGGGCTCGGATCTGATCGAGGCCGAATCCATTGCCATGCGGATCTCGGCATCGCGCTTCGAGCGTCAGGCGCAATGGAAGGATTTTGCCGTGCTGTATCGCGGCAATCATCAGGCGCGGGTGATGGAGCAGGCCCTGCGCACCTTGCGAATTCCCTATACGGTCTCGGGTGGCCAGAGTTTTTTTCGACAAGGCCGAAATCCGCGACGTGCTGGCCTGGCTGCGCCTGGTGGCCAACGAGGACGAAGACCCCGCCTTCATCCGTGCCGCCACCACCCCGCGCCGTGGTATTGGCCAGGGTACGCTGCAAGCCTTGGGCACCGAAGCCGCGCGTCTTGGTGTATCGCTGTTCGCCGTGGCCGCCCAGGTGACCGAAGGTCTGTTGCCTGTGCCCAGACAACGTCAGGCAGTGCAGTCTTTTGTCCAACTGATCCAGCATTTTCAGACCCGGGCCGAACGCCGTGGCGGGACCATTCCGGCGCTGCCGGGCGTTGCGGTTCAAGGGGATCTGCTGGCTTTCGATCTGGATTCAGAACCCGCATTAGAACCAACGGTGGGCATTGATGGTGCCCGAGAGGATTCCGCGTCGCAGGTGTTGGATGACTTGCTGTCGGCCATGGACTATGAACGCTATTTGTATGACATGGTGGACGAACGCCAGGCCCAGGCGCGCTGGAGCAATGTGCTGGAACTGCTGGAATGGCTGAAGCGCAAGGCCGACGAGGGCGACCTGACCGTGCTGGACCTGGTCCAGCATGTCGCCCTGGTCACGATGCTGGAGCGCTCGGACGAGGAAGAACCTGATGCCGTCAAGCTGTCTACCCTGCATGCTTCCAAGGGCCTGGAGTTTCCGCACGTCTACCTGATCGGGGTCGAGGAAGGTCTGTTGCCGCACCGGGGAGGGGATGACGAGGGCGATGTCAGCGAGGCGGCCATGGCGGCGCGGGTGCGCCATATCCAAGAAGAGCGCCGACTGATGTATGTGGGCATTACGCGGGCGCAGCGCAGCCTGCAGATCAGTTGGTGCCGCAAGCGCCGTCGGGCGCGCGAGGACGTGATGTGCGAGCCATCCCGGTTTATTGCCGAAATGGGACTGCAAGCCCAGGCAGATAGTCCCAGCCTGGCGCCGGAAATGGACCCGGATCGGGCCTTGAGCAGCCTGAAGAATTTATTGAAGCGCTGAACTTGATGTCAGAACGTTAAAAAGCCACATTGGATTTTGCCAAGGTGGCTTTTCGGGCGCGTCAGCGCTGGTCGGATTACCAGGGGCTGCGGGTGTACTGCATGCTGCGGGCCCGGGCTTCGGCCTGGGCATTGATGACGGCAGCGATACCACGGGCGAAGGCCTTGGCCCCCCGACGCAGGGCACGACCCGCTGCAAACAAGCCCTTTTTCAGGGAAAGGGATTCGGATTCGCTCAGAATCGTTTGGGCATAGGCGCGCTCCAGCGCATCGGACATCATCAAGTTTTGGGTGGTCATCACAATATTCACAACTGACTCCTGTTTCAGAAGCTTCAGATTTCAACAAGGTCAGTATAGGGTAAACCCTAGAATAAAGATAGGGGTAAACCCTAGTGTTGAGCATTTGATGAGAAATTCAGGCAAAAACAGCCACGCCCAGCCTCTGCCGTAAAAATACTGTTGCGTTTATGCGGCAATGCGCGCCAGCCGGCGTGAGCTGAGGGCACCTTTGCCCTCAGGTTTGATCAGGAGGGTTTTTTGCGGGCGAAGAAGCGCTGGAAGGCCGCCTGGGCTTCGGGGGACTGGATGCGTTCAAAGAACAGGGCGGCTTCGGTATCCAGAACCTGGTGGACAAGATCGCGATCCGGGGCGCGCAGCAGTTGTTTGCTGGTACGCACGGCCTGCGTGGGCTGGGCGGCCAGGGTTTGGGCGCATGCCCGGGCGGCGGCCAGGGGATCGCCCTGGATATCCGTCAATAACTGCCCCGCCAGGGCTTCCTGGGCATCGAAAGGCTGGGCCTGCAGCAACCAGCGGGTGGCGCGGCGGGCGCCAGCCAGGCGCGGCAGCAGGTAGCTGGATGCGCCTTCCGGGCATAAGCCCAGCGGCACAAAAGGCAGGTGGAACACGGCGCTGGTGTCGGCATAGACAAAGTCGCAGTGTGCCAGCAGCGTGACCCCCACTCCCACCGCCTGGCCCTGCACGGCGGCAATCACCGGCACATTGATCTGAGCCAGCGTGTGCAGAAATGCAATCGATCCGACATCTTTGTGATCGGGCAGGGTCTGGAACTCGGCCAGATCATTGCCGGCTGTGAAATGCCCGCCGGTCCCGTGCAGAATCACGGCGGAGCAGGCGGGATCGGCATCGGCATCCAGCAGGGCCTGATTGATCTCGCGGTACATCGCGTCAGTCAGGGCATTGCGCCGTTCCGGGCGGTCGATCTGGATTTCCAGGATGGGGCCGTTGCGGCTTAGGCGGATCATGCGCGCACCTGTGTCAGGAAGCCGTCCTGCAGAGACAGCAGGGCTTGTTGGTATTCGTCACGTAGCTGGGCGATGATGTCGGCGGTGGGCAGGATGCTGTCGATATTGCCCACCCCCTGACCCGCGCCCCAGACATCGCGCCAGGTCTTTTTGCTGTCGCTGCCGAAATTTGTGCCTTGGGCATCGGGCAGGGCATCGGGGTCCAGCCCGATATTGCGGATGCAGGGCTTCAGATAATTACCGGGAATGCCGGTGAAATACGGGGTATAGACAACATCGGCGGCGGCGCTGTCTACAATCATTTGCTTGTATTCGGGTTGGGCGTGGGCTTCGGTGCTGGCGATGAAACGCGTACCGATATAGGCGAAATCCGCGCCCATGGCGCGTGCGGCCAGAATGTCCTGTCCCCGGCTGATGGCACCCGATAGGCAAATGGGGCCATCGAAAATCCGTCGGACTTCGCCCAGCAGGGCAAAGGGCGAGAGGGTGCCAGCATGGCCACCGGCCCCGGCACACACCAGGATCAGGCCGTCCACGCCGGCCTCGATGGCCTTCTGCGCGTGGCGCAGGGTGGTCACGTCATGGAATACCTTGCCGCCCCAGGCGTGCACGGCGTCCACCACCTGATTGGGGGCGCGCAGGCTGGTAATAATCAGGGGCACCTGATGCCGGGCGCAGGTTTCCAGGTCCGCCTGCAGGCGGTCATTGGATTGATGGATGATGTGATTGATCGCGTAGGGCGGAATAGGGCGGTCCGGGTGGGTGTTACGCAGCGCAGCCAGGCCGTCTTCAATCTGGGTCAGCCAGTTATCCAACTGGCTTTGGGGGCGGGCGTTCAGGGCCGGCATCGATCCGATAATGCCATTGGCGCATTGGGCAATGACCAGATCCGGGTTCGATATGATGAACATGGGGGCTGCCATGGCTGGCAGTGTCATGGACTGGTGCAGCAAGGCGGCAAGTGAGCGGGGCATGGGCTATCTCCTGGGAATAATCCCCCATTTTAAATCAAACGACCGTTTGAAATCATTCGGGTAATCCTGGATCGAGGGACATCAAGCTCGGGCGCATCACTGTCTGGGTTGGCGCGGCACAAAAAACAGGCCTGTCATCTTGCAATGACAGGCCTGTAGGACAGCGGCGTAAAGCCTTATTGATTGGCGGCCAGCATATATTCGATGGCAGCCTTCAGTTCGTCATCGGTGGCCTGCGAGCCGCCGCGCGGGGGCATGGCGCCCACACCGGAGATGGCGTTTTTCAGCATGGTGTCCAGGCCGGTTTTGACGAAGGGGTCCCAGGCGGCGGCATCGCCGAATTTAGGCGCCCCTGCAATCCCGGTGCTGTGGCAGGTGATGCAGACGGACTTGTAGAGTTTTTCACCGACGACATTGTCGGAGGTGATTTTTTTAGCATCATCCTGGGCGGGCGCTGCGTCGGCGGCGGCGGGCGCTGCAGCGACTGCCGGGGCGGCATCAGCGGCAGGTGCCGGTGCTGCGTCGGCTGCGGGTGCTGCTGCCGGGGCGGCTTCAGCGGACTGGCCGTCGCCGGATTCCTGGGGTTCCGGGAAGTCAGCGCCCGAGTGATTGGTCATGTAGACCACGGCGCGGGCGACTTCGATGTCAGCCAACGACGCATTGCCGCCCCGGGGTGGCATGGCGCCAATACCGTGGAGCGCGTTCTTGAGCAGGTCTTCGTAGCCTTGTTTGATGAAGGGAGCCCAGGAGTCTTTGTCGCCGAACTTGGGGGCACCCGCTACGCCCGAGCTGTGACAGGCGGAACAGGTGGATTCGTAGACCTGTTCGCCAGTCTTCAAGACCTTTGGGGCGTCGGCATCGACGAGTTTGAAGCCGGCCACGGGCTGGATGCGCTTGGCGATGGCTTCTTCAGACAGGCTGTTGGAACCGTAGTTGGTGACAATGAGATTGCTCAGCAGGTTATACAGCAGGACGACGATCACAATCGGGATCAGGAAAGCCAGCACGATCGTGATCAGCAGCTGCTTTGGGGACTTGGTGGCACTTTTGTGCCCGTTTCCTGCGTGTTCTGGGAGACTCATGGTGGTTTCCTGGGATAGTGAATGCGGCCGACGGCCTGGACGGCAGCCCGTGTCCTGTCAGCCGGGCGGCTTCTGTTACAGGCCTCAATCTTCGATTATAGCGACAGCCCCAGGACGATGCAGGCTTAGGATAAACCCGCTACAATGTGCGACCCGTGCGTCGTCAGCATGCACGGCTTGCGTCAGCATCTTGGCTGACGTCCAGTGCGCCTGTGGTTCAATGGATAGAATAGGGGCCTCCGAAGCCTCTGATACAGGTTCGATTCCTGTCGGGCGCGCCATATTGCACACATCTGGCATACCACCGCTATAGGCCTAACCCCCCAACTCGCTGGCGATCTGGCGGTAGCCGCGTGCGCGGGCATGTTGCAAAGGCGTGACGCCCTCGCGGTCGGCCAGGCTGGGATCGGCGCCAGCCTGCAGCAGGTGGGCCACGATCTGCTGGTGGCGTTCACCGCCGTCCCCCAAAATAATGGCTTCAAGCAGCGCAGTCCAGCCCAGCTTGTTGACGTGATCGACGGCGACACCGGCTTCGATCAGGGTTTGCACCGTCTCGACGTGACCGCGCTCGGCGGCTGGAATCAAGGCGGTGCCCCCATAGCGGTTTGTGCTTTGCAGATCGGCACCGTGCGCAAGCGTCATCTTGAGTATGTCCAGATGACCCCGCGCACCCGCATACAGATAGGCGCTGTCGTTGATGCGGTCTTTTGCATTCACATCGGCACCGGCATCCATCAGCACGCGGGCGGCATTGACCTGATTTTCCCTGGTTGCGACCAGCAGCGCGGTCGAACCCGATGCGTCCCGCGCTTCGATGTCGGTGCCTTTCGCAAGCAGTTGCTCAAGCGCCTGTACATCGTTCTGCCGGGCTGCGGCGTGCAAGGGATACTGCTGCACGGATTCTCCTGAACGCGCCTGCATCCCTGCAAGCATCAAGACGGCGCAGATGATCGCAAGCAGTGATTTGGTCATAGGGCCTCCTGTTTACGCAGCGCCGATTGCCTTCAGGCCTGCTGCCGCGCAACTTGTGTCGATGTCGCCCGAGGGGGCACCACCCACGCCAATTCCAGCCACCAGGGCTTTGTCGAACTTGATCGGCAGACCACCGGCTTGAATCACCATGCGGGAGTCCATGTCGCGCAGGCCGTTATTGGCCGGCTCGCTGGCGATGAAGTTGGCCAGCCCTGCGGTATCGCGGCCCATGGCTGCCGAGGTAAAGGCCTTGCCCTGTGCGCTGCTGGCGGTGTGCGGGCCGGCGTTATCGGCCTTCAGCAGCACTTTGGTCGAGCCATCTCGCGCCACGATGGCGACGCTGACGTTGTAGCCTTGGTCGCTGCAGGTCTGCAAGGCGGTTTGCGCAGCTTTGGTCGCCAGCTCAAGCGGCAGATAGGGCGCGCTGGGCAGCGCTGTGGCAGCAGAGGCGACGATGGGGGCGCAGAGCAATGCGGCAATAGAGAGCGTGCGGATCATGTTGTTTTCCTTTCAAGTGAACAGACAGGGAAAGCTTACTGTCTGCCCCATTGCGCAGCTATTCGTAGGGCTAGCGCGGTACTACGCAGTTATACCGAGTCGGACATGGGGGCTCGCTGCTTTAGGGGCCTTTGCCTTCCAGCCACAGCCGGGTGAGTTCAGCCTGTGAGGTCGTGCCCAGCTTGGTGCCGATGCTGGCGCGGTGTGTGTCGATGGTGCGCGAGGACAGGTTCAGGGCATCTGCAATCTGCCGCGTGGTAAAGCCTTGGGCGACCAGATCCAGCACCTGGTGTTCGCGCGGCGTCAGGTGCGCCAGCAGACTCAGTGTTTCGGCCTGCTGTGCCTGTTGTCGCAGCTTGCGGTCCAGGACGTCTTGCCCTTTTTGTATTGCTTCGATGAGATCCTGTTCGTCGATGGGTTTGGATAGAAAATCGACGGCGCCGTTGCGAAATGCCCGCCGACAGGCTTCGATATCGCCGTGCCCGGAGATGATGATCGTGGGCCAGTCCACGCCGCTGTCGGTCAGCCGTTCCTGCAGCTTCAACCCTGAAATGACCGGCATGCGGATATCCAGAATCAGGCAGCCGGGCGTCAGTCGCGTCATTTGGGCCAGGAATGCTTGCGGGTCGGTAAAGGCGGTCACCTGGATATCAACGGTGGATAGCAAAAGGCTCAGTGCGCGGCATACTGCATCGTCGTCATCGACCAGATAGACCGGGTGCATCATACGTTTTCCTCTTTGGGCGGGGTCTGTGCCTTCAGCGTGACCCTGAAGGTGGTGCCAGGACCTTTGTCAGCCAGAAAAACATCCCCGCCTGCGCGTTCTACCAGACGCTGGCTCAGGGCAAGACCCAGGCCTGTGCCGTCGGGCCGATTGGTCGTAAAGGGGGTGAACAGCCGGTGTTGGATTTCTGGCGCAACCCCTGGGCCATTATCAGACACATCGAGCACCACGTCAGTCCCAGTTTGCCGCAGGGTGACGGTAATTTGTCCGGCGTCTTGCTGAGCCACTGCTTCGAGGGCGTTGCGCACAAGGTTGAAGAGCACTTGCTCCATTTCGATGGGGTCTGCCTGGATGAGCACCGCCTGGGCAGGCAGGTCAAACGTCAGCCTGGCCTGTGATGCGGCAGCCTGAGGGGCCAGCAAGGCCTGGACGTTGCCCAGGGCCTCGCGCAGGTCGAACACCGCCGTGTTGGCCGGCTGAGGGCGTGACCAATTGCGGAATCGCTCCAGGATGGCGGAGGCCCGCTTTGCCTGGGCAACGGTGTCTTCAAACACCGATCCCAAAGCGGGATTGCCTTGCGTGAACATCCTGCGGCTGGCTTGTGTCTGAGCCAGAATAGCGGTCAGGGGCTGCGTCAGTTCGTGCGCCAGGCCGCTGGCCATTTCGCCCAGCGCGTTCACGCGCGAGGCGTGCGCCAGACGGGATTCCAGCGCGCTCAGGCGTGCCTGTTCGACTGCTGCGCGTGTGCTCAGCCGTTGGCGCCAGGCGGCCAGCACGGCGATGTAGACGGCGCTCACCAGCAGCAGCGCCAATGTGGTCGGCATCAGAGGGAAAAGGTCGCCTGGCCCGATCGTCATCCCTGTCGCAAGCATGAGTGGCTGCGACGCGCTGGCCAGCGCCTTGGAAAAGTGAAGGGTGCCTGCCGATGCAGGTGCGCGACTGACCAGCACTTGGCCGTCGGGCAGGGACAAGCGCAAATTGACGCCTGGTTTTGACCAGAAGGGACTGGCCTCGCCAATCAGCTGATGGGCATCAATGCCGAGCATCAGGCCGTAGCGCGCTGCTGGGGTATTAGGGCTGCGCTTGAGCAAGATGTAGTGCTCTGGGCGTTCAGGGTAAGGCAAGACGGCAATTTGCCCATTGGATGCATTGACGGCTGCGCGTATGCGCTGTGCGAGGTCGGGCGAGAGTGGATGGAGGCCTGCGGACGCCTCGCGGGCGTCGAGTGGGACCAGTTGTATATCGTCGATCCGCGGATAGAACTGTGCGACGGTCGTGGCCACATCCAGAAAAAGCTTGTGGCTCGGGTCGGCTGAGGCATTGGCCACAGCCGATAGGGCCGTCAAGTGCGCATCGTGCTGATCGGCCCTTTGTGAGGCCGACCGATGCAGGGCGTTGCTTTCGTTTTCAAGCGTGCTGATCAGCGATTGGTACTGCCAAGCCGCCAGCGCGCCGCCCGCGAGCAGCAAGAGCAGGCCCCAAATCAGGACTTGGCAAGTCAGGCTGCGAAGAATCAAGGGGCCCTGGCGGGGCATATGCGTTCAGGCGGCCTTTGCCAGCGCTGCATGAAACCGCGCCACATAGTTTTCGAAGCTTTCGGTGTTCTCGGCTTCCAGGGTGGCCTGCTCGGCCAGGGATGCCTGGGCGGTTCGGTCGTAGGCGGCCAGAGTGCTGGCGGGCAGGCCGCGTGCCTGTAATGCGGCCCAGTGGGCCTGGCTTTGGGCCAGGGTCCAGTCGTGAAATTCCTGGCCGCTATCCTGTAGCGCGGCCAGCAGGCGGGCCGATGGTGTCAGTGCCGGGTCCTGGGTCTTGGCCAGTTGCAGTTGCAGGGCAGCGCCGTGGTGCGGGTCGTCGGTGTGTGCGTCCAGCAGTGCGGCATAGGGGGTGATGCGCTGCAGGATGTCCTGAGCCCAGTCCTGCAAACCGATCGCTTGTTCGTCGTGTTGCAGCATCAGGCCGGGGCGGCGTCCTTCGCGCGCAACCAGTCCAAAATTGGCCTGGCTTTCCTGGCAGGTGCCGGGGATGGGAAACAGGGGGCTGTCTTCCAGGGCGCAAAACAGCAGGAATGCATCCAGGAACCGGCAGGTGTCGGCAGCGATGCCCGCAGGCTCCCAGGGGTCGATGTCCATGCAGCGCACCTCGATGTACTGAATGCCGCGTTCGTGCAGAATCGTGTTGGGCCGTTCGCAGCGTCCGGCAGTTTGTTTGGGCCGGATCGTGGCGTAGTACTCGTTTTCGATCTGCAGAATATTCGTGTTGAGCTGGATGCGTTGGCCGTCGCGGTGGGTGCCGATGGCCTCGTAGGCGGGCCAGGGCGTGGTGACAGCGCTGTGGATGCGGGCGGTGAAAGTGTCCAGGTCGTTGTAGCAAAGCTGCAGTTCGGACTGGATGGGGCTTTTATAGCCCAGGTCGCTCATGCGCAGGCTGGTGGCCCAAGGCAGGCAATAGGTGTCCGGGCTCAGGCGGGTCAGTTGGGATTCCAGGCCGGCGTGTTGCAGAAAGCTGCGTGATACGGCGGGCGCTGCGCCGAATAAATACATCAGCAGCCAGGCATAGCGCATGAAATTGCGGATCAGGCCCATATAGCCCGAATTGCGACGATCTTTTTCGGTATCGCCCGTCGCCAGAAAATCCCAGGCCGCCTCGGGCAGCGAGTAGTTATAGTGCACGCCGGCAATGCATTGCATGATTTTGCCGTAGCGCCAGGCCAGACCTTGGCGATAGACGTGCTTTAGCATGCCGGTATTCGAGGGACCGTACCAGGCCACGGGGATGTCTGCCTCGGGCGGCAGGTGGGCTGGCATGGATTGATTCCAGATGGTTTCAGTCGGATTGCGCAACGCCACAAAGGCATGTATATCGGTGAGTTCCTGCACCAGGGCGGCGGTCGATGCGTCAGGGCTGGTGACGAGTTCCAGCAGGGATTCGGAGTAGTCGGTGGTGATGTGGGGGTTGGTCAGGGCCGATCCCAGCGCCAGCGGGTGGGGGGTGTGCGCCAATCGACCGTGAGCATCCACCCGCAGGCCTTCTTTTTCGATGCCCCGCCGGATGCCTCGCAGCAGTTCTGGGTGCGCAGCGATGCGGGCACGCCGATCGGAAGCCTGTGTCATGATAAAGAGTACCGGGTTAGTCTGAATGGAATGATTTTAGCCGAGCTGGCGGGGGAAATAAGGGCTTACTGAAATAGAGAGGGTTGGATGCTGTCGGGGATCGTCAGGGTTTGTGGATGCGTCAGTCCGGGGATGGGGACTTGGTTCAGATCCAGTAGTTGGCGCTGCACGGCGGCGGTGATGGCGGCCTGGCGGGTATGCACGCCCAGCAGGTCGTAGAGCTTGCCGAAATGGAAATTGACGGTGCGCTCGGTGATGCCCAGAATTTGACCGATTTCCCAACTGGTCTTGCCCTGGGATGCCCAATACAGGCAGGCGCGATGGCGAGAAGTCAGCTTTACCATGGGGTTTCCTCTGTAGGCATCCTAATTTGTAACAACTCGTTTTCGTTAATGAATGTATCACGGTGTTTACGTAGAAAACACAAACCCTAGTGATTAATGGGTTGTTTGGCTAACATATTTGCGATAAGTCAATGCTTGCGCATTTGATGGTCGGGGCTCAGGGTAAGTCCCGTGGCGTGAAAGCGGGTTTTCCTGATCCCCGCAAGCCCTGGTGCTAGAATGAAGATTGACTTGGCGCCGATTTGCCTGATCCGCTTGCGGGCGCCCCATAAATCCAGCTAAAGAGGTCCTATGACCACACCTGTCGATTCTTCCAATTGCGCCGCTGCCGTGGCGCCCCCAAAATCCCCGCATGCGTCGGTGCCACCGGGCAGCGTAGGCTATGTCACGCCCCAATACCTGCATTTTGATCAGCCGCTGATCTTGTCCAGCGGCCAGGTGCTGCCGTCTTACTCTCTGGCCATCGAAACCTATGGCACGCTGAATGCTGAATGCAGCAATGCCGTGCTGGTTTGCCATGCCCTGAATGCCTCGCATCATGTGGCGGGCATGAATGCCGATGACCCCAGTCAGATTGGCTGGTGGGACAATATGGTTGGCCCCGGCAAGGCCGTGGACACTGACCGTTTTTTTGTGATCGGGGTGAATAATCTGGGGTCTTGTTTTGGTTCCACCGGCCCCACCACGATCAATCCGGCCACTGGTCAGTCTTGGGGGGCGTCGTTTCCCTTGCTGACGGTCGAGGACTGGGTGCACGCCCAGGCCCGCGTCGCCGATTATTTCGGGATTCAGCGATTTGCTGCCGTCATGGGCGGGTCCTTGGGCGGCATGCAGGCACTGAGCTGGGCCATTACCTGTCCGGATCGCGTGGGTGATTGCATCGTAGTGGCCAGCACCGCCCGCCTGACAGCCCAGAACATTGCCTTCAACGAGGTCGCCCGCCGCGCCATCCTGACCGACCCGGATTTTCGGGGGGGCGACTACAGTGCCCAGGGCGTGGTGCCCACCAACGGCCTGTCGGTAGCCCGGATGGTGGGCCATATTACGTATCAGTCCGACGAGGTCATGGCCGCCAAATTCGGCCGCACTCAGCGTGCGCCGGGGCCTGACGGCGATTATCGGTACAACTACGAAGTCGAATTCGAGATCGAGTCTTATCTGCGTTATCAGGGCGAGAAATTCTCGCGCCATTTTGATGCCAATACCTATTTGCTGCTGACTCGCGCACTGGATTATTTCGACCCTGCCCGGGCGACGGGGGGGGGATCTGGCTCAGGCATTGGCCCCCGTCCAGGCGCGCTTTCTGTTGGTGTCGTTTACCACCGATTGGCGCTTTGCACCTGCGCATTCGCGTGAAATCGTGCAGGCCTTGCTGAAGAACCGGCGCGAGGTCACCTATGCCGAAATCGATGCGCCGAATGGGCATGATGCCTTTTTGCTGGACGATGCCCGCTACCATGCCATTGTGCAAGGCTACTATGACCAGATCGCCCTGCGCCTGGGGCTGGGCGAACGCCGTCAGACCACGGGGGTGCTGGCATGAACTCAACTGCGACTACGCAGGGGCGCAATACCATGCCTGTCGGCACCTCGGCACAGACTGATGCTGTTCCGCGCATCGATTTGCAGCGCATCGCCCAGTGGGTCGCGCCTGGCAGTCGGGTGCTGGATCTGGGCTGCGCCGATGGTTATCTGTTGTCCTATCTGCAGCGCACCCGCCAGGTACAGGGTGCCGGGGTGGAACTCAGCGATGATCAGGTGATCGCTGCTGTGCGCCGCGGGGTGCGGGTGATTCAGCAAAACCTGGAAGAAGGCCTGGCGCTGTTCGACGACCAGCAGTTCGATACCGTGGTGCTGTCCCAGACCCTGCAGTCCATGCATCACACGGAACATATCCTGCAGGAAATGGCGCGGGTGGCGCGCTACGGCATCGTGTCATTCCCCAACTTCGGCTATTGGCCTCACGGTTGGTCCATTTTGCGGGGCCGCATGCCGGTCAACGATCAGATGCCGTATCAGTGGTACGACACGCCCAATATTCATTTGTGCACGCTGCGCGATTTCCAGCTGCTGGCGGCGCAGCTGGGGCTGCGCATTACTCACTTCGCGACTTTCCGAGGCGACCGGGAAATCCATTGGCTGCGCGGCTGGCGCAGCACGCTGGCGGTCTATCGCTTCGAGTCCCCCCTGGGCGAGCGTTCGTGACCACTGGCTGGCGAGTCTACGGCCAGCGCCGGGTTGCTCCTTTGCTGGTGCTGGGTTTTGCCAGCGGATTGCCACTGGCGCTGACCACCGGCACGCTGCAGGCCTGGGCCACGGTCGAACAGGTCTCTCTGCAAAGCATCGGTTTTCTGACGCTGGCGGGGACCGCTTATACGTTGAAGTTCCTCTGGGCACCCCTGGTGGATCGCTATGCCCCCCCTTGGTTGGGGCGTCGACGCAGCTGGGTGTTTCTGACCCAGTGGCTGCTGGCGGCTTCGATTGCCGCCATGGGCTTTTTTTCGCCGGGCTCGCAGCTGGAAACTCTGGCCCTGCTGGCGGTGTGGGTGGCGTTTCTGTCAGCCACACAAGATATTGCTTTTGACGCCTACAGCACAGATGTGCTGCGCCACGAGGAGCGTGCCGCAGGGGCTGCACTAAAGGTCATGGGCTATCGCCTGGCCATGGTGGTGTCGGGCGGCCTGGCTCTGATCATGGCCGACCAGTGGTTGGGCTGGGGCAATACCTATCTGGTGATGGGCGGGCTGATGGCAATATCGTCCCTGGCCACGTTATGGGCGCCCGAGCCCGAACACAGCAGCCTGCCGCCCCGCGACTTGCAGCAGGCGGTGGTGGCGCCATTGCGAGAATTCTTTGGCCGTCCCGGCGCTTGGTCCATTTTGTTGCTGATCGTGTTGTATAAGCTCGGAGACGCCTTTGCGGGGGCTTTATCCACGACGTTCTTGATTCGGGGAGCCGGCTTCGATGTGACCGAGGTTGGCATGGTCAACAAGGTTTTCGGCTTGGTCGCCACTATTATCGGGGCGCTGGCGGGCGGTGGCTTGATGCTGCGCCTGGGCTTGTATCGGGCATTGCTGGCCTTTGGCTTGCTGCAGGCGGTTTCCAACCTGGGTTACTGGATGTTGGCAGTGACGCCGCCCCATTTGTATTCCATGGCCTTGGTGGTGGCGGTGGAGAATCTCTGCGGCGGCTTGGGGACGGCGGCATTCGTGGCGCTGCTGATGGCTTTGTGTCGCCAGCAGTTCTCTGCGACACAGTTTGCCTTGCTGTCGGCTTTGTCGGCAGTGGGACGTACTTATCTGGCGGGACCATTAACGCCGGTATTTGTCGAGCACCTGGGCTGGCCGGTATTTTTCGTGGTGACGGTCGGCATTGCACTGCCTGGTCTGGTGCTGCTGTGGTGGATGCGGGAACTGGTGAATCGCTTGGATGCCGATATCCGGTGAATGTCTGTTCATCGCCAATTATGCGTTGTTTATCGTTAAGCGCCAGACCCAAGGTGGTTTAAGCTGGCACGTTCCGCTTGCTTGGTTCTCTTGGAAAAGCCCAAATGGTTTCTAAGTTACGTCTGCTGTTCGACCGATTTACCTTGATTTTGATCGCGGTGGTGACTGCGGCGACCCTGTTGCCAGCGCATGGCCAGGGTGCGGTGTTTTTCCATTGGCTGACGACAGTAGCGATTGCCCTGCTGTTTTTCATGCACGGGGCCAAGCTCTCGCGCGAGGCCATCATTGCCGGGGCCACGCATTGGCGCTTGCATGGCGTCATCTTCATCTGGACCTTTGTGATTTTCCCGGTACTGGGCTGGGCGATGCGCCCGGTGCTGCTGCCCTTGCTGGGCGAGCCTTTATATGTCGGGGTTCTGTATTTGTGTGTGCTGCCGGGTACCGTGCAGTCGGCAATCGCCTTTACCTCCATCGCCCGGGGCAATGTCCCCGCAGCGGTTTGTGCCGCGTCGGCGTCCAGCATCATTGGTATTGTGATTACCCCGCTGCTATTGCAACTGTTGCTGGAAACCGATACGTCGGCGCTGGACAGCACATCCTTGCTGCAGTCCATCTTGCGCATTGGCCAGCAGATTTTCCTGCCGTTTGTGGCGGGGCATCTGATGCGTCCGCTGATTGGGCGCTGGATGGATCGGCACCGCCCGCTGGTCACCAAGGTCGATCAAAGCTCGATTCTGTTGGTGGTGTACACGGCGTTCAGCGAATCCGTGGTGGCTGGCCTCTGGAGCCAGGTCGATACGCTATCCCTGGCATGGCTGATCGTCAGCTGTTGCGTGCTGCTGGCCATTGTGCTGGTGCTGAATACCTGGTCTACCCGTCGTTTGGGTTTTAACCGCCAGGACGAAATCACGATTGTGTTTTGCGGCTCCAAGAAAAGCATGGCCACCGGCGTGCCCATGGCAGGGGTGCTGTTCAGCGCCAGCGCCATCGGGCCGGTACTGCTGCCGTTGATGATTTTTCACCAGATCCAGTTGATGGTATGCGCTGTGTTGGCACAGCATTATCAGCGTCAGGATGGTCAGCATGCAAAAGCCCCGCACGAATGCGGGGCTTAAATGGACCCTGATGCTGCCGGGTCTATAACTGTATGGCTGTCACCAAACAGAAACTGGGAATTTAGGCGGTGGTGTGCAGCAGGGTGCCCACAGAGCCGCTGCTGGCCAGCTGCGGGGTGCTGGGAACGGAATTGACCAGGCTGAGAATCGTATTGGCTTGGCTGTCCAGCACCTTATTCAGCAGCAGGTTTTGCTTTTCTTGCATCATGGTCCAGTTTTGCAGACCTGATGCGGCGGCAACAGCGCTTTGAACGGATTCTGACATGGGGTTCTCCTGCTGAGACTAGCGGTAGTATGACTATTGAGCTTGATTATACGGCATTCCATCCGGTTATGACATAGTTGGCGGCTGTGCATGCAATCAAGCAGGGTAGTCGTAATCAATCGTCAGGGGCGCGTGGTCGCTGAAACGTTCGGCTTTGTAGATGGCGGCGGACTGGGCGCGGGCGGCGATGCCGGGGGTGGCGATGTGGTAATCGATGCGCCAGCCTACATTATTGGCCCAGGCCTGGCCACGATTGCTCCACCAGGTGTAGGCTTCTCCGGTGGTGTCTGGATGCAGGCGACGATAGACGTCCACCCAGCCGTGCTGGTCAATGATTTTGCTTAGCCAGGCGCGTTCTTCGGGCAGGAAACCGCTGTTTTTCAGGTTGCCTTTCCAGTTTTTCAGGTCGATCTCGTGGTGGGCGATATTCCAGTCGCCGCAGATGATGAATTCGCGTTCGGTATTGCGGTGTTCTTGCATCAGGCCGTCCAGCCAGCCCTCGAAGTGATCCAGGAATCGATATTTCGCATCCTGACGCGGGTCGCCGCTGGAGCCCGATGGCAAATAGGCGCTGATCACGCTGAGCCCCGGCCAGTCGGCCCGCAGAATGCGGCCTTCGGCATCGAATTCCGGGCAGTCCATGCCCATGGTGACTACATCGGCAGGCTGGCGCATGTATAGGCCGACGCCGCTATAGCCTTTTTTCTGGGCGTGATGAAACTGACCGCTGTAGCCGTCCGGGTGGCGCAGTTCGTCGACCAGATCGGCATCCTGGATCTTGATTTCCTGCAGGCAGACGATATCGGGTTGCTGGGCCTGCAGCCAGTTGGCCAGGCCTTTGCGAAAGGCGGCACGGATGCCATTGACATTGAGGGAGGTGATGCGCAGCACAAGCGTCCTTTAGCCAAAACGGAAACTGGAGATGGTAAGCCCGCCAAATACTTCTGTGTCGTGGTGAAAGCAGGAGGCGGTGTCGTCGCCGGCCGCACCATTGGCCACGAACAGCGGCACCAGATGATCTTCCATGGGGTGGCAGATACGGGCGGCCGGGGCTTGTTCCCAACGGGATAGCAGGGCTTTGCGTTCGGGGGCTGTCGGGCAGGCCAGGGTGTCCTGCAGCCAGGCATCGAACTGGGCCGAGGGTTCGGCGCCGGCGGCGTTAAAGCCCTTCATGTTGTGAAAGCTCAGGCCGCTGCCGATGATCAGGATGTTTTCATCGCGCAGCGGCTGTAATGCCACCCCCAGGGCATGGTGCCAGGCTGGGTCGAAATTGGCATTGATGGAGAGCTGCACCATGGGTATTTGTGCCTTGGGGAGCATGACATAGGCAGGCACGAAGGCCCCGTGGTCGTAGCCGCGGCGGCTGTCTTCGACAATCGGGATAGCGCTGGCCGACAGCAGGGTATGAACCCGGGCGGCCAGACGGGGCGAACCCGGCGACGTGTAGTGGATGTCGTAGGTGTCGGCAGGAAACCCATGATAGTCGTACACCATGCCGGGTTGCGGATGGCCGCTGACCTTGAGCTTGTCGCGGGTGATCCAGTGGGCGGAGACCATCAGAATGGCGCGGGGTGCTTGAGGCAGAGAGGCGGGAATGCCGCGCAGAGCCTGGGCCAGCTTGACGTAGTTGCCTGCGGGATCAGGCATCCAGGGCCAGGGACCGCCGCCGTGGGAAATGAAATACACCGGTTGACGCATAGGTTTGTTTGTTTTTGGAGCTATTTGGATGGTTTGTCATCATAGGCGTAAACACAGGACGCTGCCATGCACAAATCATGCGGGGCACACAAAGACCGCAGGGCTTGATGCCAGAGAGCATATCGATGACCGATAATATGGGTTTTCCCAGATCGAGATAATGCCATGCCTGGTTCGCACGCCCAAGAATTCGTTCGCTTCGCCCTGAACCAAGGGGTTTTGCGTTTTGGTCAATTCCAGACAAAATCCGGCCGTCTCAGTCCGTATTTTTTCAATGCGGGCCTGTTCAACGATGGTGCGAGCGTCGGACGGCTGGGGCAGTTCTATGCCCAGGCTTTGGTGGCTGCCGGGCTGGATTTCGACATGTTGTTCGGGCCGGCCTATAAGGGTATCCCGCTGGCCACCACCACTGCAGTGGCCCTGGCCCAGCAGCCTTCCATGGCGGGCCGGGTCGTGCCCTTTGCTTTTAATCGCAAAGAAGCCAAGGACCACGGCGAGGGTGGGGTCCTGGTGGGTGCGCCGTTGCAGGGCGGGGTGGTGATTATCGATGATGTCATCACGGCGGGGACGTCGGTGCGCGAATCCGTCGCCCTGATCCGGGCGGCAGGGGCGCGCCCGGCGGCGGTGCTGATCGCACTGGACCGTATGGAACGTGCGGGGGCCGACGGGGCCTTGTCCGCGCATTCGGCGGTACAGGATGTGGCGCAGACTTACGGGATTCCGGTGATCAGTATTGCATCTTTGGTGGATGTGATGGCGCTGCTGGAAGGCGATGCCACGCTGGCGGAATACCGGGGGGCGGTGGGGGATTATCGGGATCGGTATGGGGTTTGATGGTTTGGGTGCTTTTTGGGGTTTGTTGTTTGGGTTCTAAACAGGCTGGACAGGGTCAGGTAATTTTTGGCGCAGGTCGGTCGGTCCCGGCTGCGCCGGGACTGCTTGGCCATTGCCCAGCAATCGGGGCGCTCGCCAAACGCGCGGGGTGGACAGTCCCCCGGACTGTCCACAAGCGTCCCGCTTGAACGGTGGCTCGCTTGCCTCCCCGATTGCCGGGCAATGGCCAACGACCTCCAACAGCGCCAAAAATTGCCTGACCCTGTCCAGCCTGGGCAAATCTATGCAGAGGCCAGGTGGAGACTGCCATGAGGACAGCCCGGACTAATCGCTGTTGAAGCCCATGCAGAGGGGGTGGTCAGTGGGCGCTGTTGGAGGCCGTCGGGCGGATGCGCATGATTGGGGGTGCAAGCGAACCACCGTTCAAGCGGGACGCTTGCGCACAGTCCAGTGGACTGTGCGCCCCGCGCGTTTGGTGAGCGCCCCAATCATGCGCATTCGCCCGAGCAGTCCCGGCAAGGGCGGGACCGGCCGACCTGCGCTCACTGACCACCCCCTCTGCATGGGCGTGTCAAGAACCCAAACCTAAAACCTCAAAGCATAAAACCTTAAAACCCAAAATCAAGCATCCAGCATCTGCTTCAGCAGCGTATTCACCTGCTGCGGGTTTGCCTTGCCCTTGGCCGCCTTCATCACTTGACCCACCAGCGAATTGAACGCCTTTTGCTTACCCTCGTGGTACTGAGCCACCGTCGCGGGATTGTCAGCCAGCACCGAGACGATCATCGCTTCAATCGCCCCCGTATCACTGATCTGGCGTAGGCCGCGGGATTCGATGATGGCATCCGCCGCGCCGCCCGATTCGCCTGTCCACATGGCGGCAAAGACATCGCGGGCGATCTTGTTGGAAATCGTGCCGTCCAGGATACGGTGGATCAAGGCAGCCAACTGGGCGGGGGATACCGGCGACTGGGCAATCTCCAGATCATCGCGGTTCAGCGCGGCGGATAACTCGCCCAGTACCCAATTGGCGGCTTGTTTCGCCTGGTCGGCGGGCAGGGCAGCGGCGGTGGCCTCGAAATAATTGGCCATGGCACGGTGTAGCGTCAGTTGCGCGGCGTCGTAGGGGCTGAGGCTTAGGTCGGCCTCAAAGCGTGCGCGCTTCGCTGCGGGGAGTTCTGGCATCGTGGCGCGCACGGCATCGATCCAGTCGGACGACACGACCAGCGGCGGCAGATCCGGGTCTGGAAAATAACGATAATCGTCAGAATCTTCCTTGGTGCGCATGCTGCGCGTTTCGTCCCGATCCGGGTCGTACAGACGGGTTTCCTGCACGACCTTGCCGCCGTCCTCGATCAGTTCGATCTGGCGGCGGACTTCGTATTGGATGGCGCGTTCCAGAAAGCGGAAAGAATTCAGGTTCTTGATTTCGCAGCGGGTGCCGAATTCGGCCTGGCCGCGTGGACGCACAGACACGTTGGCATCACAGCGGAAAGATCCTTCCTGCATATTGCCATCGCAGATGCCCAGCCAGACCACCAGACCATGCAGGGTGCGGGCATAAGCCACCGCCTCGGCGGCGGAACGCATCTCGGGTTCGGTCACGATTTCCAGCAAAGGAGTGCCTGCGCGGTTCAGATCGATGCCGCTGGAGGATTCGCCGTGCGGGCCGGTGTAGTGTTCGTGCAGGGACTTGCCGGCGTCTTCTTCCAGGTGGGCTCGCGTCAGGTTGAGGGTGTGTTCGGTCTCGCCCACAAAAAAAGACAACTGGCCGCCCACCACGATGGGAAGCTCGAATTGGCTGATCTGGTAGTTTTTGGGCAGGTCCGGGTAGAAGTAGTTTTTACGCGCAAACACGGACCGTTCGGCCACGCGGGCGCCCACGGCCAGGCCGAACTGGATGGCGCGTTCTACTGCGCCACGGTTCATGGCAGGCAGAGACCCGGGCAGTGCCATATCGACGGCATTGGCCTGGGTGTTGGGTTGGGCACCAAAGCACGTGCTGCTGCGCGAGAATATCTTTGACTCAGTGGACAGTTGGGCGTGGGTTTCCAGCCCGATGACGATTTCCCAATCCATTATGCGTATTCCGGTGAGTGTTGGTGCCAGTCGGTGACTTGCTGGTAGCGGTCGGCCAGGGCCAGCAAATGGCCTTCGTCGAAATAGCGGCCAATAATCTGCAGGCCGATCGGCAGGCGTGCGCCGGGGCCGCCAAAGCCGCAGGGGATCGACATGCCGGGCAGGCCCGCCAGGCTGACACCCAGGGTGTAGATATCACTGAGCCAGTCGGCAATCGGGTCTTGGCGGTTATCGCCGATCAGGCGGGCCGTGGTGGGGGTGACCGGCCCCATGATCACATCGCAGTCTTGTGACAGGGCGCGCTGGAAGTCGTCGGCAATCATGCGGCGCACGCGCTGGGCCTGCAGATAGTAGGCATCGTAATAACCGTGCGACAGCACATAGGTGCCGACCAGAATGCGGCGGCGGACCTCGTCGCCAAAGCCCTCGGTCCGAGAACGGCTGGTCATGTCGGCCAGGTCGGTATAGGAATCGGCCCGATGACCATAGCGCACGCCGTCGTAGCGCGAGAGATTGCTGGAGGCCTCGGCAGGCGCAATCACGTAGTAGGCCGGAATCGCCAGTCGGGTGCGTGGCAGGGAAATATCCACCCGCACGGCGCCCAGAGATTCAAATGTCTGCAGGGCGGCCTCGATGGCTGCACCGACATCGTCAGCCAGGCCTTCGTTGAAGAATTCGCGCGGCACGCCAATGCGCAGGCCTTGCAGGGGCAGCGCCCCGGCTGCCTGGAAACGGGCCTGAGCGGCGGTGTAGTCGGCCTGGACGCGACCCTGAGCGTTGGCCTGGCCGTCGCAGGATTCCAGGCTGGTGGAATCCTGGGGATCGAAGCCGCTCATGGCGTCCAGCAGCGGCACCAGATCCTGGGCGCTGCGGGCCAGCGGGCCAGCCTGATCCAGGCTGGACGCGTAGGCAATGATGCCGTAGCGCGAGACGGTGCCGTAGGTGGGTTTGATGCCGCTGACGCCACAATAGGCGGCAGGCTGGCGCACCGAGCCGCCGGTGTCGGTGCCAGTGGCCCCCAGCACCAGGCCGGCAGCCACCGCAGCGGCCGAGCCGCCCGACGAGCCGCCGGGGATACGCTGGGTGTCCCAGGGATTTTGGACGCTGCCAAAGGCGGAGTTTTCATTGCCCGAGCCCATGGCGAATTCGTCGCAACTGAGCTTGCCCAGGGACACGGCCCCGGCCTGTTGCAGTTGGCTGACGACGGTGGCATCGAAAGGGCTGACGTAGTTGGCCAGCATGCGGCTGGCGGCGGTGGTGCGCCAGCCCTGGGTGACAAACAGGTCTTTATGGGCAATGGGGATGCCGGTCAGCGGGCCGGCCCGGTCATGCGCCAAGGCCTGGTCGGCTGCCTGGGCCTGGGCCAGGGTCAGGTCATCGTCGATGTGCAGGAAGACGTTGGGGTCCGGGTGCTGGTGCGCCGTGCGCAGGGCGTCGGTGGCGAGTTCTGTTGCGCTGATCTGGCGGCTGCGCAGGGCAGCGCCCAGTGCCTGGATGCTGCGAAATTGGGATAACGAGGGCATGGGCTTCATTCGATGACGGTGGGCACGAGAAACAGGCCCTGATGGGCGGCCGGGGCATTTTTCAGATAGGCATCGCGCTGGGCGGTGGATTGGGCCGGATCGGCAGCATCGTCGCGCAGGCGCAAAGTGATGGCCTGGTGGGCGGCCAGCGGGTGCGCCATGGGTTCGATGCCGCTGGTGTCCACTGCCTGCAGTTCCTGGATCAGATCCAGGATGCGGGAGAGTTCTTGTTGTGCGCGGGATTGCTCGGTGGAATCCAGCTGCAGGCCTGAAAGCCGTGCCAGCCGGGCGATATCCTGTTCTGTGAGTGCCATGTTATCTAGCCCTGTAGGCTGCCGTTGCGGGACAGCCGGGTGTGTGCGGATGTGTCGAGGTCAAGAAAAGAGGATGTTTTGCAATACTTTCCCTGCAATTCATGCCCTGACCATAGAGGATTATAAGTTATCATTAGCGATTCGATGCGGCTTGCCTGGACTGTGCTGCCACGTCAGCCTCTGATCGCCAGCGACTCCGGGCCATTTAAGAACTATCTGAACCGTCAGCCAAGCGCTTGATCGTTCAGGTGATTTTTAGCGCAGGATCGTTCCATTTTCATTTTATTTGTGCGCCCATGTTCGGATTCCTACGCAGCTATTTCTCCAGCGATATGGCGATTGACCTTGGTACGGCCAATACGCTGATCTATGTTCGCAGCAAGGGCATCGTGCTCGATGAGCCCTCTGTTGTTGCCATCCGCCACGATGGCGGGCCCAATGGCAAGAAAATCATTCAGGCGGTGGGCCACGAGGCCAAGCAAATGCTGGGCCGGGTGCCCGGCAACATCGAGGCCATCCGCCCCATGAAGGACGGCGTCATCGCCGACTTCACCGTCACCGAGCAAATGCTCAAGCAATTCATCCGCATGGTGCATCCGCGCAGCATGCTGGCCCCCAGCCCGCGCATCATTGTTTGCGTGCCTTGTGGCTCCACCCAGGTCGAACGCCGCGCCATTCGCGAATCCGCCTTGGGTGCGGGTGCCAGCCAGGTCTACCTGATCGAGGAACCCATGGCGGCTGCCATCGGGGCAGGCTTGGCCGTGTCCGATGCCAGCGGCTCCATGGTGGTGGACATCGGCGGGGGCACCACCGAAGTCGCCGTGATTTCCTTGGGCGGCATGGTCTACAAGGGCTCGGTCCGGGTCGGCGGCGACAAATTCGACGAAGCCATCATCAACTATATTCGCCGCAATTACGGCATGCTGATTGGCGAACCCACTGCCGAATTGATCAAGAAAGAAATCGGCTCGGCTTTTCCCGGTTCTGAAATCCGCGAAATCGAAGTCAAGGGCCGCAATCTCTCCGAGGGCGTGCCACGCAGCTTTACCGTGTCGTCCAACGAGATTCTCGAATCCCTCACTGATCCGCTCAACCAGATCGTGTCGGCCGTCAAGACCGCCCTCGAACAGACCCCACCGGAACTCGGCGCGGATATTACCGACAAGGGCATCTCCCTGACCGGCGGCGGCGCGTTGTTGCACGACCTAGACCGCTTGCTCCAAGAAGAAACCGGTCTGCCCGTGGTGGTGGCCGAAGACCCGCTTACCTGCGTGGTGCGCGGCTGCGGCGAGGCCCTCGAACACCTGGAACGCCTGGGTGGGGTGTTCATCTACGATTGATTGACGCAAGACTGGTGTCGTGATGCGCGAACCCGGTAATCTCAGACTCTTCAAGCGCGGGCCCAGCATCGAGGTCCGGCTGGTCCTGCTGCTGGTGCTGTGTATGGGCCTGATCATCACGGATGCGCACTGGTCGGTTTTACGACCTGTGCGGCAGGCGTTGTCGGTGGCCGTCTACCCGTTTCAGCAATTTGTCATGGCGCCGCGTCAGGCGCTGGAATACGTCAATAGCTGGTCTCATGCGGCTGCTCTGGCCCGCGAAGAACAAGATGCTTTGCGCCGCCAGCAGATCGAGATGGCCCAGTTGGTGACGCATGCCGCCCAACTGACCACCGAAAACGAACAACTACGCCGCCTGCTGACGATCTCCGAGTCCATCACCCAGTCGTCGGTGGCGGTCGAGGTCTTCTACGAACCGCCCAATGCCTTCAGCCACCGCCTGATCTTCAACAAAGGCACCGATGCCGGGATTCAGCCTGGCATGCCGGTCATTGATGAGGGCGGTGTGGTGGGCCAGATCGTGCGCGTCACGCCATACACCTCTGAGGCCGCCCTGTTGATCGACGACCAAGTCTCCATTCCGGTGCAGGTGCTGCGCAATGGCCTGCGCCTGATCGCCTTTGGCAGCGACGAGGTTGGCAAACTGGAGGTCCGCTATCTGACCGCCAGTATGGACGTGCAGCCCGGCGATACGCTGGTCACCAGCGGGATCGGCGGCCTGTTTCCCGCTGGGCTGTCGGTTGCCCGGGTGGACACGGTGGATCGCGATCCGGGCACTGGGTTTGCCATGGCGATCGCCGAGCCCCTGTCGCACCCAGAGCGCTACCGTCACTTTCTGGTGCTGCGGGTGGATGTCTCGAAGATCCCCCAATCCGAGGAGCTAGAACATGCCCTTGCCCAGCCATAAATCCCGCGCAGGTTCGTCTTCGCTGATGTCCCTGCAGCCCGTGGATGCGGCTCCGTTCCAACGGCCATCTTCAGCCTGGCTGGTGTGGGGTTCCTTGTTTCTGGTCTGGCTGGTGTCCCTGTTGCCTTGGCGTTTGTTGAATCCGGTGCCGGACATGCTGCTGCTGGTGCTGGTGTTCTGGTGCCTGCACGAACCCAACCGCGTGGGCCTGGTAACCGCCGTGGTGCTGGGCCTGTTGATGGACGCACACGACGCCAGTCTGCTGGGTCTGCACGCGCTGAATTATCTGCTGTGTGCCTATGGGGTTTTGCGCCTGCACGGACGCTTGCGGCATTTCAATGTCTGGGTCCAGACGTTTCATATCATTCCGTTACTGGTGGGGGCGGCCCTGATCACACGTCTGTTGGGGGCCTGGCTCAATGGCGAATGGGTAGGCTGGGACTGGTTGTGGTCGGCCTTGATCACCGGGGCTTTGCTGCCATTGGTCGATGTCTTGTTGCTTCTGCCCCAGCGTCGTCTGGATGGCGACGACGTCGGGGCTGTCTAGCCCGCTGCCATGTTCGAGTTTCGCAAAACCGGCCTGCACCAACGCCAAACTGTTTTGTTGCGGGCTTGGGTGGCTGGCATCTTTGCCCTGATCTGCTTGCTGTTGCTGGTGGGGCGGCTGTGGTTTTTGCAGGTGGATCGTTATGACAATCTATCTGCACGTGCCGATCAGAACCGCATTACGATTGTTCCTGTGCCTCCCCGGCGCGGCCAGATCACGGATCGCGAAGGCGGGATCATGGCCACCAATTTACGGGACTACACGCTGGTGGTGACCCGTGCCCAGGTCGAGGGCAAGATCGAAGACCTGCTGGATCGTCTGCGCGAATTGGTCTATATCAGCGATAGCGACCAGCGTAAATTTCTGCGGCTCTATGAGCAAAGCGGTCGTTATGCGCCTGTGCTGCTGCGCAATAACCTGAACGACATCGAGGCTTCCTGGTTTGCTGTGTATGCTTTCGAGTTCCCTGGGGTGAATCTGCAGGCGCGCTGGGTGCGATCCTATCCCCAGAAAGAGTCCGCCGCGCATGTGCTGGGTTTTGTCGGGCGCATCTCCGAGGCCGACGAGCAGCACCTGGAGGCCACCGACCAGGAAGGCAATTATCGCGGCACCCAGGAAATCGGTAAAAAAGGCATAGAAAAAACCTGGGAAACCGTTTTGCACGGGCGCACTGGCATCGAGGAACTAGAGGTCACCGCTACGGGGCGGCCGGTGCGCGAACTGAATCGCACGGATCCGATTCCAGGGGATAACCTGGAACTTGCCTTGGACATTGGCCTGCAAAAACTGGCGGAAGCCCAATTCCAGGGACGACGGGGTGCGTTGGTGGCCATCCAGCCCAAGACCGGTGAAATCCTGGCTTTTGTGTCGTCACCGTCTTTTGATCCCAATTTATTTATTGATGGCATAGACGTAGAAAACTGGCGCAAACTCAATGAATCGCCCGATCATCCGCTGATCAACCGTCCTCTGTACGGCACTTATCCCATTGGTTCCACTTACAAGCCTTTTGTCGCACTGGGTGCACTGGAAATGGGCTTGCGCGGCCCCCATGAGCGCCTGTCGGACCCAGGCTATTTCGAGCTTGGCGGGCAGCGCTTTCGTAACGCCGGGGGGGCGGCCTATGGCGCTACCGACATGCATCGGGCGATTGTCGTATCCTCCGACACTTATTTTTATTCTCTGGGCGCCATGATGGACGTGGACGCCTTGCACGACTTCAGCAAGCAATTCGGCTTTGGGCAGATCACCGGCATTGATCTGGATGGCGAGCGCCGTGGGGTGCTGCCTTCGCGTGCCTGGAAGCGCGAGGCTTATAAAAAACCTTCGCAGCAGCACTGGTATCAGGGCGAGACTGTTTCGGTGGCGGTAGGGCAGGGCTATAACGCATTTACCCTGTTGCAACTGGCGCAGGCCACGGCGGTGCTGGCCAACAATGGCGTCTACATGAAGCCGCATCTGGTGCGGCGCATGATCGACCCGCAGACCGGGCAGTTCACCTATCCGGTGCGCGCGCCGCAATACACCATTCCGCTTAAGCCTGGAAACTTGAAGGTCGTGCAAGATGCGATGGTGGATGTGGTGCGCAAGGGCACCGCGCGGCGCGCCTTCGTGGGGGCAACCTACCAGGCCGCCGGCAAGACCGGTACCGCGCAGGTCTTTAGTCTGAAGGGTGCCAAATACAAGGCTCAGGCAGTGGACGAACGGCTGCGCGATCATGCGCTGTTCATGGCCTATGCGCCAGTCGATAACCCGCAGATTGCGCTGGCCCTGATTGTGGAAAATGGTGGTTGGGGGGCGTCGGTGGCCGCCCCGATTGCGCGTACTTTGTTTGATTATTGGCTGGCCCCGTCGCGCATCGCACACCGCCAGCAGCGTCTTGACGAAGAACAACGCAGCCGCGAGCGCCTGGAGGCCATGACGCCATCCGCGCTGCATGCTGCAACGGATGAAGGGCATCTGCTCGCCGATATGCCAGTGGCATTGCCCGAACCGGATCAGGGGCCTGCGCCCGAAGCGGCTCCCCTGCCGGATGTGGATACGCCCGCTGGGGATGGCGCTCAAGAGGAACCCCTATGAAGTTCATCGTGCTGGCCGCGCGCCGACTGTTGATGGTGCTGGATTGGCCCTTGCTTATTTTGCTGATTGTCATGGCCCTGGTGGGGATGGCCACCATGCACTCGGCGGTGGGCAATACGGATTGGCGTTTTGCCGATCAGCTGCGTAATTTTTTGATCGCTTTTGCGGTCATGTGGACCGTTGCCCTGCTGCGTCCCAGTTTCATTATGCGGACTGCCCCGTACTTCTACGTGCTGGGCGTGTTGCTCTTGCTGGCCGTGATGTTTTTCGGAGTCACCAGCAAAGGCGCAACCCGCTGGCTGGACCTGGGTTTCATCCGCGTGCAGCCGTCGGAAATGCTGAAGATTGCGGTGCCGTTGATGCTGGCCTGGTATTTCCAGCGCCAGTCGGGCAGCCGGTTTCGCATCCGGGATTTTCTGGTGGCGGGCGTGCTGCTGCTGGTACCAGCCTGGCCTGATCATTGATCAGCCGGATCTGGGCACTGCCTTGCTGGTGCTGGCATCTGGTTTTTGTGTGATTTATTTCGCGGGGTTTTCATTCAAGCTGCTGGTGCCGGTGGTATTGGCGGTCGTGCTGGGGCTGGGTACCCTGATTGCCTACGAGGACCAACTGTGTCAACCCGATGTGGACTGGGTGGTTTTACATGATTACCAGAAGTACCGTGTTTGCGTGTTGCTGAATCCGGGCACCGATCCCCTGGGCAAAGGCTTTCACACGATTCAATCCATGATTGCCGTGGGGTCTGGTGGTGTCTATGGCAAGGGCTATATGCAGGGCACCCAGACCCACCTGGACTTCATCCCGGAACGCACCACCGATTTCATCTTTGCTGTCTTTTCCGAGGAATTCGGCCTGTATGGCGGGGTGGCCTTGCTCGTGTTGTATGCCCTGATGGTGCTGCGCGGCCTGACCATCACCGTGCGTGCGCCCACCCAATTCGGCCGCCTGTTGGCCGGGGCCATGTCCATGATGATGTTTGTCTATGTCTTTGTGAACATCGGCATGGTCACCGGTGTTCTGCCGGTCGTGGGGGTGCCTTTACCCTTCATGAGCTACGGCGGCACGGCCTTGCTGACCTTGGGGATTGCCTGCGGTCTGTTGATGAGCATCGGGGCGCATCAGCCTGATCAACGGCCTGGGGCGTCATAGCGCTGCAGCGGCGGGATACAGTCCGTCCAGCAGGGTCGCTACCGGCGCGGGCATGCCCAGGCCATTCAGGGCCGTCAGCGGGGTCCAGCTTGATTGGCCTGCGTCCAGGTCGATCAGGACAGGATTGCGCGCGGTGGCTCCCTTGCCCGCGGGCAGTTGCTGCCAGCTTGGCTGGATCGCAGGCGCGGCCTTGGGTAGCCGCAGCCAGACGGGCTGCATCGTCAGCCGAAAATGCGTGAATACATGCTCGAAGCCAGCCAGCGCAACCGTGTCGGGCTGGCCCAGGCCCTGCAGCACAGTTTGCAGGGCGGCGGGGCTGCCCAGCAGCGGCGGCGTCCATAAGCCGCCCCAGACGCCCGTATCCGGGCGGCGCTGCAGCCAGAGCTGCTGCTGGTATTCCATGATCAGCAACCAGACCTGATGCTGTGGCTGTGCCTTGCGCGGCCTGGGGCTGGGCAAGCTGTCTTGTTGGCCCAACCTGTGGGCGGCGCAGCTTTCAAGCAATGGACAGCGACTACAGTCGGGCCGGCTGCGGGTACAGACCATGGCCCCCAGATCCATCTGCCCCTGGGTGTAGGCCTGCATGTCCAGATTTGCCGGCGCCTGATCCAGCCAGGCCTGGGCCTGGGCCCAGAGCCTGCGGTTCATGGCGGTCGATTGCGGATCGCCCGCCAGGGCCAGATAACGGATCAGCACGCGGCGTACGTTGCCATCCAGGATCGGCACGCGCACCCCATGGGCAAAGGCAGCAATGGCTGCCGCCGTCGAGCGGCCAATGCCAGGCAACTGAGCCAGAGTCTCGGGCTGCGCCGGGAACTGGCCGCTGTGCTCATCACGAATGCGCTGGGCGCAGCGGTGCAGATTGCGGGCGCGGGCGTAATACCCCAGCCCGGCCCAGGCCTGCAGCACAGCGTCCAGCGGCGCATCGGCCAGGCTGCACACATCAGGGAAGCGGGACAGAAAACGGTGAAAATACGGGATCACCGTATTCGCCTGGGTTTGTTGCAGCATGATTTCGGACAACCAGATGCGGTAGGCGTCCCGGGTGTCTTGCCAGGGCAGGTCGTGCCGGCCCGCCAGGGCCTGCCAGGCGGCGATCAGCGATGCCGGATCGCCTGCGGACATCAGAACCGGGTGTGTCGGGTGACCGACAGCCGGGCCGCCACCGCCCCCAGCACCACCACCAGCGCACCCGCCAACAGCAAGTCCTGGGTGGCAGGCAGCTGCATGGACCAGTGGATGCCGTAGCTTTGGGCAAAATGGCCCAGCAGGGTATTCAGCGGCACCAGGGCCAGCCATGCCAGCAGCAGGGCAAGCAGGCTGGCAGCCAGGCCCGTCAGAGCCCCCAGATACAAAAATGGCCGCCGCACGAAAGATTCGGTGGCCCCCACCAGCCGCGCCACGGCGATTTCATCGCGCTGGGTCAGCGCCTGCAGGCGCACCGTATTGAATACGGTGGCCAGCACCACCACGGCCACGGCCACGGCCAGCATGCCCAGGCCGACCCGGATAAAGGACAGCAGCGTTTCTAGGCGTCGGACCCATTCGCTGTCCATCTGCACATGTTCGACCCCGGGCCATTGCCGCCAGGTCTCGGCCAGTTGGCGGGCCTGCTGCACCGGGGTGTCGGAGTCGCGCAGCGTGACGATCAAGGCATCGGGCAGTGGGTTGTCGCCCAAGGCATTCAGCGCTTGCGCCCAGGCCGGATCGGCTTGCAGCTGACGCATGGCCTGCTCGCGCGGGAGTAGTTGGGCGTCGGTGATTTCCTCGCCGGATTCAGCCTGTACGCGCTGCAAGAGCGCCTGTTGCTGATCGGCGCTGGTGCCCGAAGCCAGGAACAGGGTGAGTTCTGGGGTGACCGACAGCTGTCTGGCCAGCGGCTGGCTGGACTGCAGGATTGCCGCCCCCAGGATCGGCACGGCCAGCATCAGGGCAATGACCACGATATTCGCCAGCGATGAAAAAGGATGCAGGCGCAGGCGGCGCAAGGCCAGCAGGAGTGCATAACGGTGGTGGCGCAGCCAGCGTTTCATTGCGGCGTTCCCGGCAGATCGGTAAAGCGTCCGTTATCGATATGCAGTGTGCGCTGGGCATAACGGGCCATCAGGGCCGTATCGTGCGAAGCAATCAGGGTGGTGACCCCGACGCGGTTGAAGTCTCGGAAAACATCCATGATGTGGGTGGCGCTATCGTGATCCAGGTTGGCGGTGGGTTCGTCGGCAATCAGGATGGCCGGGCGTCCGACGATGGCCCGGGCAATGGCCAGGCGCTGCTGCTCACCGCCTGATAGTTCAATGGGCAACAGGTTTTCCTTGCCGCGCAGGCCGACCTTTTCCAGGGCTGCCCGGGCGCGGGTCGCTGCCATGGATGAGTCCAGACCCTGGACCGCGAGGGGCAGCAATACGTTGTCAAAGGCATGGCGATCGAACAGCAGGTGTGCGTCTTGCAGGATCAGCCCCACGGTGCGGCGCAAATAGGGCAAGGCACGGGCGGACAGATGGTCGAGTCGGTGGCCATTGACGGTGACGCTGCCCCGGCTGGCGGGTTCCAGCCCGCCGACGACCTTCAGCAGGGTGGATTTGCCCGCGCCAGAAGGCCCGGAGACGAAAATGAATTCGCCGGGGGCAATGGAAAAATTGACGTCGGCCAGGATATTGCGGCCACGCCCATAAGATTTGAAGACGTGCTGAAATTCGATCATGGAACCCTGCTTCAGGCCCGAGGGACTATTCGGCCTGATTGTATGCTGGCTGGGCCTGTTCTGTGTGTCTGGCGCAGAGATGCGTGCCAAGCTTTCAAAATGTAGCAATTGGTACAGGGCAAATTGTTACTCTGATGGCTGTTTCGATCGCTACAGGAGCCTTTCCATGAATATAAGCATCACTTATGTCTCTCGGGCCGCTGCGATTGGCAGTCTGGCTCTATTGACTGCCTGTGCCAATGTCTCTCCGCAGGGGCAGAATACGGCGCTTGGTGCTGGCGCAGGCGCCGCACTCGGGGCTGGGTTGGGGGTCTTGATTGGTGACAGCAGCCAAGCTGCCCTGATCGGTGCTGGTATTGGTTCTGTAATCGGCGGCGTGGTCGGCTATAACTGGAAGGCCATCAAGGGTGATGTCGAGCAGTCCGGCGCATCCAGCCTGGGGGTTGCCGTCATCGAGATGCCAGACGGCACCCTGAAGGTCAATATACCCAGCAATGTATCTTTCGATACCAATCAATCGACCCTGAAGCCCGCCTTGTTGCCCGTGCTGGACAGCGTGGCACGCGCCCTGAACCAGCACCCGGAATTGCGTGCCAAGGCCATCGGTTACACCGATTCCACCGGTAACAACTCCATTAACCTGCCCTTGTCGCAGCGCCGCGCACAGGCAGTCACCCAATACCTGGCTGGCCAGGGAGTGGCTCAGGGGCGGCTAATGACCGAAGGCCTGGGCTCGGCCAATCCGATTGGCGATAACAACACCACGCAGGGTCGGGCGCTGAATCGTCGCGTCGAGCTCTTTTTGTATGCGGTGAAATAACCGTCCAGGCTAGTCTGGTTTCGGTTTAAATGGCTGCAGCTTCTCGATCAGGACCGCAACTGCCGATTCGATGGCGCTGCGGTCCTTGATCTTCAATGCCCAGAACTGATGCGGATCGATGCTGGGAAACGGCCAAGGCTGGGTTTGCTCGTGGATATGATGGGCAGGCAGTGTCAGAGGCTTATTGATGTCGCCGTGCATCAGCCAGTAAAATCCACCCCCAGTACTTGGGCGATCACGATGGCTTTTTTTGATGACCGCCGATTACCGTTCTCGTAGCCTGAACGCAAGAAACCATGCAGAATAATCAGAAAGATCATTTGTCAGTCTGGATGCTGGCTCCAGAAGAAAATAGCTGGGGCAGCGGCCTGGCTCACAATGGCTACCAACTGCGCTGCTTTGAACAGGCGTCGGATCTTTGCCGCCAGTATCGGATGCTGGCCGATCAGGCGGTGCATGCCGTGGTGCTGATGGGGGATGTTGCGGCCAACTGCCGGGTTGCGCAGCAGATCAGGTCGCGGGGGCATGGGCTGTTCTTGGTGGCGCGCGCGCAGTTGCCGTTGGGTAATGAAATCGCGGCCTTGCTCAGTCAGGGGGTGGATTGCGTTCTGCGGCCTGAAGACACGGCGGATTGCCTGTTGGCCGTATTGCGGGCTTTGGATTATCGTCGGGCACAACAGACAGCCTCCGTCGAGGCCCCTTGGCGCTTGCCCAAAGGAATGATTGACAGCCGCTACTGCATCGGCCCCTGGCAGTTGGCCGAAAAGGGCTGGCTGCTGATGCACGGCGAGGCCAGTCTGCGTCTGACTCCCGCCGAGCGCGTCATGTTGCTGGGCCTGTTCGAGGCCCCGGGCCATGTGCTGCCGCATCAGGTTCTGCTGGATGCCGTCATGCAGATTTGGCCCGAAAACCGCCATAAATCCCTGCAGCTGACGGGCTGCCGGGATCTGTTCAGCCGCTTGCGGGGCCGCGCCGAACGTGCAGGCCTGCCCAGGCCGCCCATCGAGTCCTTGCGGGACTACGGCTATGCCTGGGCAATCTGAATAAGCTGCACGGGGTTGGCCCGGCATGCGGGCCAACCCCGTGCATCAGAGATAGCGCTGTACGCCCAGGTCTTCGCTGCGGATGGCGGTGGCCTTGCCCGACACGATATCGGCGATCAACTGGCCACTGCCGCAACACATGGTCCAGCCCAGGGTGCCGTGGCCGGTGTTCAGGTATAGGTTGCTGATTTTTGTGCGTCCGACGATCGGGGTGCTGTCCGGAGTCTTGGGGCGCAAGCCAGTCCAGAAGTGTACGTCGCCGGGTTTGTAGCTGCCGGGGAACAGGTCGTTCAAGACCATTTCCAGGGTGCGCTGACGGCGGCTGTCCAGGTGCGTGTCGTAGCCCACGACCTCGGCCATGCCGCCGACCCGGATGCGCTGGTCGAAGCGCGTCAGGGCGATTTTATAGGTCTCGTCCAGCAGGGTGGATATCGGGGCACGATTCGTATCGTCGATGTCGACGGTGATGGAATAGCCTTTCATGGGATAGACGGGCAGGTCGACAATGCCGCGCAGCAATGGCGTCGAATACGAACCCAGCGCCACCACATAAGCATCCGCCTGCATCAGGCCCGAAGCGCATTGCACACCCGAGATCTGGCCGCCCGCCTGATGTACGGCCTGGATGAGCTCGCCGTAGCGGAATTTCACGCCCAAGCCCTCGGCCAGGCGGGTCAGGGCATGCGTGAACAGGTGGCAATCGCCGGTCTCATCGTCGGGGGTGCGCAAGCCACCCACCAGCTTATGTTGCACCTGATGCAGGGCGGGTTCGTATTCGACCAGGCGGTCGCTGGGGACCAGTTCGTGGGCCACGCCAGCGTCGCTCAGGGCCTGTACGTCGCGCTGGGCATCGTCCATTTGCTTTTGGGTGCGAAATACCTGCAGGGTGCCCTGGCGGCGGCTTTCGAACTGAATGTCGGTATCGGCCTGCAGCTGGTGCAGGCATTGCCGACTATAGGACGACATGCGCAGCATGCGTTCTTTGTTGATGGCATAGCGCGCCGGAGTGCAGTTGCGCCACATATCGTACATCCAGCGCAGCTGAAACAGGCTGCCATCGGGTCGGATCGTCAGCGGTGCATGTTGGGTGAACAGCCATTTGATCGCCTTCAGGGGGATGCCTGGCGCTGCCCACGGAGAGGAATAACCAAAGGATAGCTGGCCTGCATTGGCAAAACTGGTTTCCTCTGCGGTGGCGATTTCGCGGTCGATGACGGTGACGTCGTGCCCCTGGAGTGCCAAGTAATAGGCGCTTGTGACACCCACAACGCCGGCCCCTAAAACCAGAACCTTCATGATGAACCTCGATTGGGTTAAATTTTAATGATGATAGGCAATATCTTCAGGTTATTTTTCATGAAAAAATCATTTTTTCAGGAAAATTGATGCGTTTGGTCGTGGCGTTTACTGGCGGGCAGGACAAATTGCTGGCAATATCTGCGCATACTGATAAACGCTGTTTTTCAGGGGTTTTTCCTGTTTATTGATTGTTTCTATGTGTTTGTTTTAGGCCGAATCCTCAGGTCTTGCAAGGGGCATCCGGGTATTGTTTTTTCGGATGGCAGTCAATCACCCCGAATGGCCCCTTGGTATCTTCTGGAGACTCTTATGCGTGTTCAAAAAGAATCCGTGCATACGCTGGATAAGATAGACCGGCGAATTCTGGATTTATTGCAGCAAAACGGGCGCTTGTCCATGACCGAGCTGGCGGATGCGGTGGGCCTCACGGTCACGCCCTGCATCGAGCGAGTGCGGCGTCTGGAGCGCGACGGGGTGATCACCGGCTACTATGCCCGCGTGTCACCTGCTGCGTTGGATGCAGGACTGCTGGTGTTTGTAGAGATCAGCATGTCCAGCAAGTCCGAGCGCACCTTCGAGGAGTTTCGCCGAGAGGTGCTGTGCGTGCCCCAGGTGCTCGAATGTCATCTGGTATCGGGTGATTTTGACTATCTGGTCAAGGCGCGCATCAAGGAAATCAGCCAGTATCGGAATTTACTGGGCAATATCCTGCTGCGCTTGCCGGGGGTAACGCAGACCAAAAGCTGCGTGGTGATGGAGGAGGTCAAGGAGACCTTGTTTGTGCCTGCGCAGCGCTAACCGGGACTTCCACGCGTGGTCGCGTGACCACCAGGTTGTCGCGGTGGATCAGTTCCGGGTCGCTGACGTGTCCCAGGATCTCGGCGATGCGGGCGCTGGGCTGGCGCAGGATGCGGGCCGTGTCGGCGGCGGAATAATTGATCAGTCCGCGGCCACATTCCACCCCATGTTCGTCGACACAGGCCACGACATCGCCGCGTTCGAAGTCGCCCTCGACGTCGGTGACGCCGATGGGCAGCAGGCTGCGATGGCCTTGGGTCAGGGCGCGCACCGCCCCCACGTCCAGGGTGACGCGCCCGCGCAGGCGCAGGTGATTCACCATCCAGCGCTGGCGGGCGGAGCGCACGGGCAGGACGGCTTGTAGCTCGGTGCCGATGGGTTCGCCTGCCGTCAGGCGCTGCAGCACGGCGGCTTCACGCCCAGAGGCAATGATCGTATGCCCGCCGCTGTTGGCGGCGCGTCGGGCGGCCAGGACTTTGGTCAGCATGCCGCCGGTGCCGATGGCGCTGCCAGAGCCGCCTGCCATGGCTTCCAGGGAGGGGTCTCCCGCCTGGCCCTGGTGGATGAACTGCGCATCCGGATGCTTGCGTGGATCTGCGCTGAACAGGCCGGCCTGGTCCGTCAGGATGATCAGGACGCTGGCTTCGACCAGATTGGTCACCAGGGCGCCCAGGGTGTCGTTGTCGCCCACCCGGATTTCGTCGGTGACCACAGTGTCGTTTTCGTTGACGATGGGCACGACGCCCAGGTTCAGCAAGGTGACCAGGGTGCTGCGGGCATTCAGGTAGCGTCGGCGATCGGCCAGGTCTTCGTGGGTCAGCAGAATCTGGGCCGTGCGGATGCCATGGCGGGCAAAGGCGGCTTCGTAGGCCTGGATCAGGCCCATCTGGCCCACGGCGGCGGCGGCTTGCAGCTCGGACATGATCTTCGGGCGCCGGGGCCAGCCCAGGCGGGCCATGCCCTCGGCGATGGCGCCGCTGGATACCAGCACCAACTGGCGGCCAGTTGCGTGCAGGGCGGCGATTTGTTCGGCCCATTGGGCCACGGCCTGCAGATCGATGCCGCGACCTTCGTTGGTGACCAGGGACGATCCGACCTTCAGGACCAGCCGGTGGGCGTTCCGGGCGACCGAGGGGGGCAAGGCAGAAGTAGACATGTGTAGTGCTGGGTGAACAGTGGCTGAGTGGTCAGGATGGATCGTCGGTGCGGTCTGCGGCAAAGCGCGGGTCTTCATCGTGGGCGTGGGCGGCGCGTTGCTGCTCGTCCAGCCACGACTGGATGGCGCTCATCAAGGCCTGGGTGCCATCGCCTGTCAGCGCCGAGATCCTGAAGGTTGGGCCGTTCCAATCCAGTTCCTGGCAGATGCGTGCCTGCACGGCGCCCGGGTCTTCGACCATATCAAGCTTATTGAGCACCAGCCAGCGCGGCTTGGCCGCGAGTTCCGGGCTGTAGTGGTGCAGTTCCTGGATGATGGCACGCGCATCCTGGATGGCCTGGGCGCAGGCGTCGATGTCGGGATCGGGGGATTGCACGTCCAGCAGATGCAGCAGCACGCGCGTGCGGCTGAGGTGTCGCAGAAATTGATGCCCCAGGCCGGCGCCTTCGGAGGCGCCCTCGATCAGACCGGGGATGTCGGCAATGACGAAGCTGTGCGCAGGCGATGTCCGCACTACCCCCAGGTTGGGGTGCAGCGTCGTGAAGGGGTAATCGGCAATCTTTGGTTTGGCGTTGGAGACCCGGGCGATCAGTGTCGATTTGCCCGCATTGGGCATGCCCAGCAGGCCCACATCCGCCAGGACCTTGAGTTCCAGCCGCAGGCGGCGTTCCTCGCCCTCGCGCCCTGGGGTGAATTGGCGGGGTGCACGGTTTGTGCTGGACTTGAAGTGCAGATTGCCCAGTCCGCCCTCGCCGCCGGCGGCCAGCGTGACCTGCTGGCCGTGCTGGGCCAGATCGAACAGTTGTTCGCCGGTGTTGGCGTCGTGTACGACGGTGCCGACCGGGACACGCAGGACGATGTTCGGCGCCCCAGCCCCATATTGGTCCGACCCGCGGCCATTTTCGCCATTTTTGGCGCGGTGCAGGCGGGCATAGCGATAGTCGATCAGGGTATTGATATTGCGATCGGCCACCGCCAAGATGGAGCCGCCGCGCCCGCCGTCGCCGCCATCGGGACCGCCCATGGGAATGAATTTTTCCCGGCGGAAACTGGCAACGCCGTTGCCGCCCTTGCCGGCAACGACTTCGATGGTGGCTTCGTCTACGAATTTCATGTTGTTTATTCTATGAAAAAAAAGACCCTACCGGGTGGGCAGGGTCTTTTGGGTGATCCTGAGTGGATCAGCTGACAGCGTCGACCGAGACGGTGCGCTTATTCAGCGCGCCCTTGATCGAGAACTTCACCTTGCCTTCCACCAGGGAAAACAAAGTGTGGTCCTTGCCGATGCCGACATTGACGCCGGGATGAAACTGAGTGCCGCGCTGGCGAACGATAATGCCGCCTGCCGAGATCAGTTGGCCGCCGTAGACCTTAACGCCCAGGCGTTTCGATTCTGAGTCGCGACCATTACGCGTTGAGCCGCCGCCCTTTTTGTGTGCCATGATTGTGCTCCTGAGGGGTTAGGCCGCAACTGCGTCGATGCGGATTTCGGTGTAGTTCTGACGATGGCCCTGGTGCTTTTGGTAGTGCTTGCGCCGGCGCATCTTGAAGATTTTGACCTTGTCGTGACGACCTTGGGCAAGAACCGTGGCTTTGACTGCAGCACCGGCGACGAAGGGCGTGCCGATTTGCAGTGTTTCGCCTTCGCCGACCGAGAGTACCTGGTCCAGCGAGATTTCTTGTCCAATGTCAGCCGGTATCTGTTCGATTTTCAATTTTTGGCCGGCGCAAACGCGATATTGCTTGCCACCGGTTTTTATGACCGCGTACATGGGTTTTTCCTGTGAAATTGCCCAGGTTTCATGGTGCTCCGCTGTGATGCCGACAAGGCCGCTGACAGTATGCATCAGGGCAGATATCGGTACGCAGGAATCACGCCTGGGTTTGCTAAAAATGACAATGGCCTTTTGATGACCATAGCCAAGCCCGTCATTTTCCCAGATTTTCGTTTTCAAATCAACAGGATTTTGGCTTTTTACGACGATTCAGGGCTTTCTGTGGCTTGCGGCGCGGCAGACCGCCCGCATCCACCGTTGGCGGTGACGCGGGATTTTTCAGAGGGTCTTCAAGATCGGTAATCTGCGTTGATGCTGACGTAGTCATGCGAAAAATCGCAGGTATATACCGTATCGCTGACTTCGCCGCGCCCGAGCGCCACCCGCACCAGGATTTCGGGCTGCGCCATGATGCGCTGGCCGTCTTCTTCGCGATAATCCGGGTCTCGGCCGCCTTGGGTGGCGACCTGCACGTCCCCCAGCCACAAGGTCAGTCGACTGACATCCAGATCATCCACCCCGGCATAGCCGATCGCCGCCAGAATGCGCCCCAGGTTGGGGTCGGATGCATAAAAAGCGGTCTTGACCAGCGGCGAATGGGCAATCGCATAGGCGATCTTCAGGGCTTCCTGGGTGTTGGCGGCCTGTTCCACCTGGATGGTCATGAATTTCGTCGCGCCTTCGGCATCGCGCACGATTTTCTGGGCCAGGTCGCGGGCAGCGTCGGTCAGGGCCTGGGCCAGGGGGGCGTAGCGCGGGTCCTGGGCGGATTCGATGCGGACCCCGCTGGCCCCCGTGGCCATGATGATGAAGGAATCGTTGGTGGACGTGTCGCCATCGACCGTGATGCGATTGAAGGACTGATCGGCGATCTGGCGCGTCAGGGCCTGCAGCAGGGCGGGTGCCAGGCCGGCGTCCGTGGCCAGGTAGCCCAGCATGGTCGCCATATTGGGGCGGATCATGCCCGCGCCTTTGCTGATGCCGGTGATCGTGACCGTCGTGCCGCCCAGATCCAGTTGCCGGGAATGGATCTTGGGCTGGGTGTCGGTGGTCATGATGCTGTGCGCGGCCTCGAACCAGTGGTCGGGCTGCGCATCTGCCAGGGCGGCGGGCAGGGCCGCAATCAGGCGGTCCACCGGCAGGGGTTCCAGAATCACCCCGGTAGAAAACGGCAGGATCTGTTGTGGTTGCAGCTGTAGCGCGTCGGCCAGGGCCTGGCAGGTGTCGTGGCTGGCTTGCAGGCCGGGGGCGCCGGTGCCTGCATTGGCATTGCCGGTATTGATGACCAGCGCCCGGATGTTCTGGCCATCGGCCAGGTGGGCCTCGCAGACCTGCACGGGCGCGGCGCGAAAGCGGTTGCGGGTGAACACGCCGGCAACGCTGGTGTCGGCGTCCAGCAGCAGAACCGTCAAGTCGCGGCGGCCCGCCTTGCGGATGCCGGCCTCGGCGGTGCCGATGCGAATACCCGCGACTGGAAAGATGGCGTCACGCGCCGGGATATGCAGATTGATGGCCATGATGGTCTTGTGCAAAAACGCCCAAACAGAAAACCCCCATTCTATGCCGAATGGGGGCGTTTTGGACGCGCGTGAGCGCCCGTGCTTGTTAGGCGGCGGGCAGGCGCGCGTAGGTCGATTGCTTCAGGTCGCCCAGCAGATCGAACAGCGTATTGCGTGAGGCCGGCGCCAGTCCGCCCAGCAGGGTTTCTATCCAGGTTTCGTGGGCCCGCTGCATGCGGCGGTGATAGCGTTTGCCTTTTGGCGTCAGGCGGATCAGCGAGCTGCGGCGATCGCTGTCGTCTTTCATGCGCTCGACCAGCCCGTCTTTTTCGAGCTGATCGGTGATGCCGGTGATGTTGCCGTTGGTGACCATCATCAGGCGCGAGAGTTCGCTCATTTTCAGGCCTTTGGGGGCGTGGGTGAGCTGGGACATCAGATCGAAGCGCGGCAGGGTTGTGCTGAATTCGGATCGCAAACGGCTGCGGACTTCGTTTTCGATCAGGGTACAGCAGCTGAGCATGCGCAGCCACAGGCGCAGGTCAGCGGCCTGGCCTGTGGCGCGGGTTTCTAGATCCGGGACATCGGGTGCCACCGCAGGGTGTTGCGTGGCGGCATATTGGGCGTAGTCGGTCATGGCGCCTGGGGCCGTTGCAGCGGCCACTAAGTGGTGAGTGATAGACCGAGTGTATGTGCCGATGTTTCAGATGTCCTTGTTCTGGGTCAAGAAATTTGAGGTTTTCAGGATTTCAGTCGGGCAAACACCTGGTCGGCAATGTCCAGGGTATTCTGGATCACTGTGTCGTCGTGCGTTGTGGACACGAAACCTGCCTCGAAGGCCGAAGGCGCAAAATGCACGCCGCCAGCCAGCATGCCATGAAAGAAGCGCTTGAAAGCTTCTTGGTCGCAGGCGGAAACCTCGGCCAGGCTGGTGGGGATGGCGTCGCTGAAATAGATGCCGAACAGCCCGCCTTGCCAGTCGCCGCTTAGGGGTACATGATGCTGGCGGGCGCGTTCCACCAGACCTTGGATGAGCTTGCCGGTCTGGTGGTGCAGTTGTTCATAGAGCCCAGGCTGGGCCAGTCGCCGCAGGGTGACCAGCCCGGCGGCCACCGCCACGGGGTTCCCGGACAGCGTGCCGGCCTGGTATACGGCCCCCAGGGGGGCGATGTCGGCCATGATGTCCGTACGTCCGCCAAAAGCGCCCACCGGCATGCCGCCGCCGATGATTTTCGCCAGCGTCGTGAGGTCCGGCGTCACGCCGCATAAACCTTGCATGCCCTGAGGGCCGACGCGCAGGCCAGTCATGACTTCGTCGAAAATCAGGATGGCACCGTACTGGGTGCACAGGCTGCGCAGGCCTTCCAGAAACCCGGACGCCGGGCGCACCAGGTTCATATTGCCGGCCATGGGTTCGACAATAATGCAGGCAATCTCGTCGGGGTACTGCTGAAACGCAGCCTCGACGGCAGCCAGGTCGTTGTAGTCCAGCACCAGGGTGTGTTGGACGAATTCGGGGGGCACGCCGGCCGAGGACGGGTTGCCGAATGTCAGCATGCCCGATCCGGCTTTCACCAGCAGGCTGTCGGAGTGGCCGTGATAGCAGCCTTCGAACTTGATGATTTTATGGCGCTGGGTGTGGCCTCGGGCCAGACGGATGGCGGACATCGTGGCCTCGGTGCCCGAACTGACCAGGCGCACCTGTTCAATGGACGGGATGCGCTCGATGATGGCTTCGGCGATCTCGATTTCGGCCTCGGTGGGGGCGCCAAACGATAAGCCTCCGCTGGCGGCGGCCTGGACGGCCTGGACGACTTCCGGGTCGGCATGTCCCAGGATGGCAGGCCCCCAGGAGCCGACATAGTCGATATAGCGCGTGCCCTCGGCGTCCCAGAGGTAGGGCCCCTGGGCGCGTTGGATGAAGGGTGGGGTGCCGCCCACGGAACGAAAGGCGCGCACGGGGGAATTGACCCCACCGGGGATGGCCTTGCAGGCACGGTCGAAAAGTTCGGTATTACGGGACATGGTGTGGAGTGGCAAAAAAGGTTCAGGAAAACAGGCGGCTGCAGGCAAGGGCGGCGGCCTGGATGTCAGGGGCGTCGAACAGGGCGCTGATCACGGCGATGCTGTCTACTCCGGCCTGGATCAGCGGGGCGGCGTTGTCCGGCGTGATGCCGCCGATGGCCACCACCGCCGGACGGGGCGACAGTGCCTGGGTCAGTTGGCGGCCAGTGCGCAGGTCTGCCAGGGTGGCGCGCGCGGCGTCGGGCTTGACCTGGGATGGGTAAACCGCGCCAAAGGCAATATAGTCCACGGATTCCTGCAGGTGCTGGCGGGCCAGATCAGGCTGGTTATAACAAGACACGCCGATCAGCTTATGGGCGCCCAACGCCTGGCGCACTTGGCCCACGGGTGCGTCGTCGCACCCTAGGTGGACACCATCGGCGTCCAGCATGGCGGCCAGTTGCCAATCGTCGTTGATGATCAGGGGCAGTTTCAGGGATCGGCATACGTCCAGTACCGCCTGGGCCTGAGCCTGGCGTTGGGGTTCGGTGTCGCTTTTGCGGCGCCACTGCAGCACGCGCATGCCACCAGCGTGGGCCAGGCGGATGGCGGACAGCAGCCGGTCGGTATCGGACCAGTCCGGGGTCACCCCGTATAGTCCGCGGGGAAATCTCAAGGCAGTCATGATGTGGTGTGTCGCAGTATGTGTTGTCCCATGCCGGGGTGCAGGGTGTGGGCCATCATCGTGGTCGCTGTCGTGACGGCTTGGTGGCAGGCCTCAACCATGGGCAGGCCTCGAGCCAGGCCGCAGACCAACAGGGTCGCCAGCAGGCTGTCGCGGTCGTCTGGGCGCACCAGCGATGCGGGCCACGGCCAGTGGCGCCCGCCGGATTCAGCGGACTGCAGCGTCAGGCTGAATCCCGCGTGCGGGGTGGGCTGGCACGACAGCACATGGCTCGCCCCCAATTCCAGCAGAGCATCGATGGGGTTGGCGGCGCTGGCTGCCGACATCAGGCCCTGTTGCGCCCATTGTTCGGCCTGGCGCGGGGCCATGATGACGATGCTGGCCTGGGGCACCAACAGGTCCAGCATGGCCCCCAGTGTGTCGTCCGGGTCCAGATCGTCCAGGTCCGGCATGCTGGGCGGCGTGGCCAACTGTAGCACCAGCGGCAGCGTGGAGTAGTCGGCGGCGATCTGGGCCAGCACTGCAATGGTTTCCGGGTCGTATTGGGGGCCGATCTTGATGGCACTGATGGCCATGTCTTCCAGCAGGCAGCGCGCCTGGTCGTCGATGAGTTCGGGTGACAGCCGCTGGATGGTTTCGACGCCGCTGGTGTCCTGGATATGGATCGCCGTGATCACCGAGCCGGCGGGCAGGCCTTGGCCGGCGCAAATGACAGCGTCCACGGGCAGATTGGCGGCCCCTGTGGGGTCGTGGGGGCCGATGATCAGGGGCAGGGATAGAGAAGAAATCAGGGGAGACACCATGGAACAGACAAAAAACAGCAGCGGAATTGCTGGATTGGGTACTATGGCGTCCATTCTAATGGATTGCCCCATATCTGATACTCTAGGCGTATAGGCTTGATGCCTTATCTCAGGAGGTTTGCCATGACGACAGAACCACATGATTCCGCCAACGGTACGCGTATTGATCTGTCCCGGCAGTTTCTCCTGGCCATGCCGGGCATGGTCGCGGGCGAACTTGCCAATACCGTCATCTACGTCTGCGAACATACCGAACACGGCGCTTTGGGGCTGGTGGTCAACCGTCCCACCGACCTGACCATCGGGGATTTGTTGCAGCGCATTGATCTGCCCCTGTCGCTAGAGATCGGCCCCGTGCGCGAAGCCCCGGTTTTTTTCGGCGGTCCCGTCCAGACCGATCGGGGCTTTGTGCTGCATGTGCCACGCGGTCAATATAGCTCCAGCATTCCCTTGGGCGAGGATGTCGCCCTGACGACATCGCGCGATGTGCTGCAGGATGTCGCGGCGGGTCACGGTCCTGCCCGTCTGCTGGTCACCCTGGGCTATGCCGGCTGGGGCGCGGGTCAGCTTGAAGACGAGATCTCCCGCAACGCCTGGTTGAATGTCGGGGCTTCTCACGAAGTCCTCTTCGAGACCCCGGCGGACCAGCGCTACGATGCCGCCCTGGCCCAGTTGGGGATTCATTCTTCCATGCTGACAGGCGATGCGGGGCATGCCTGAATCCGTTTGGTCGCCGATGGCGCACGCCCGGACGCGGTCTTTATAGGCAGCACTGACCGTGTCCGAAGAAACCTTGCTGGCCTTTGATTTTGGCTTGAAAAAAATTGGCGTGGCCTTGGGCAATACCCTGACGGCCCAGGCCCGGCCCTTATGCATTCTGACACCCGGCACCCGTGATCAGCGTTTCTCTCAGGTCGCGGCCCTGCTGGAAGCCTGGCAGCCGGATCGGGTGGTCGTGGGCCTGCCACTGACCCTGGATGGCGGTGAGCAGCTTGCCTCGCAGCATAGTCGGCGCTTCGCCCATCAGCTTGAAGGCCGTTTCCACGTGCAGGTCGTCTTGGTGGACGAACGCGGCTCCAGCCGCGAAGCCCAGCAAATCCTGGGTACCAACGCCCCCGACGACGCCATGGCTGCCGCCGTCATTTTGCAGCGTTACTTGGATACGCTGTGATATTGATCAGCGTCGTTGAGCATCAGCGACAACGTGTGCAATCCACCTGCACGACTTGGTGATCGCGGAGTCGTAACGCAGTCAAGGCCCGCCCCCAGACGCAGCCCGTATCCAGACAGATCGCATCCGGCCGGATCATCAGGCCCAGCGCCGACCAGTGGCCGAACACGATCGGCTCGGACAGGTCCCGCCGTCCCGGCAAATCGAACCATGGCACCAGGCCATCCGCCGCCACGGGCTCGCCTTTGTGGCGGAACTCCATCCGTCCATCGCTGGCATGGCACATCCGCATGCGTGTCAGGCTATTGACGATGACCCGCATGCGCGCTGGTCCTTGCAGGCCATCGTCCCACAGCAGAGGTTCTTCGCCGTAAAAATCATGCACTGCCTGTGGCCAGCTGTCTTGGCGTAAAGCTGATTCGATCTCGCCCGCCAGCGCCTGGGCCTGATCCAGCGTCCAGGACGGCAAGATGCCGGCGTGCACCATGACATGTCCGTGTGCGCGCACCATCAGCGGCTGGTGGCGTAGCCAGTCGATCAACTCGTCGCGGTCCGGCGCTTGCAGAATATCTTGCAGCGTGTCGGATTTGGCGTGTTTGCGCACCTTTGTCACCACCGCCAGCAAGTGCAGGTCGTGATTGCCCAGGATCACCTTGGCGCGCGCCCCCAGGCTGCGGATCAGGCGCAATGCCCCCAGCGAGTCCGGTCCCCGGTTCACCAGATCGCCGGCAAACCAGAATTCCGCTGTCGGTGTGGCCAGCGCCGGATGGGCCAGCAGCGTCTGCAGGGCACCCGCGCAGCCCTGCACGTCGCCGATCACCCAGATTTCAGGGCTTGCGGCGGATGGGGCGGCGGGGCGTGATGAGTCAGGCATTTTTCCTCTTGGGGATGTGCTTTAAGTCGTGTTGCGCTGCAGCCGCCGCTGGCGCCACCATAAAGCCAGCGGGTGGCGATGCTCCATCAGCAGCAAGATCAGAAATGCCAGTCCCAGCGCCAGCAGGCTGGGTACCAGGGCCGTGGCCCAAGGCGGCCAGTCGCCCAGCATCCCGGCATTCAAGGCCAGTTGGTTCAGCATGAAAAAGCCCACCCCCAGGATAATCCCCAGGAATACCTTGGCGCCCGCGCCGCCGCGCCGCGTCTGCATGAAGCCGATGGGCGTGGCAATCGTCATCATCACCAGCAAGGTAAATGGGTAGGCCAATTTGCGCCATAGCGCGACCTCTTGGCGGTCTGTCTGCAGATGGTTGCTTTGCAGGTATTGGATATAGTCCAGCAGATCGGTGATCGCCATGCGTTCCGGGGTCAGAATGCGGGCAATCAGGCGTTCCGGGGTCAGCGAGGTGGGGATGCTGCGCTGGTCCAGGTGCACGACCTGCGCGATCGGGGTCTGTGGCACCTGGGCATCGGACAGGGCGCTGGCGGACTGGGAATGAATCCGGGTCTCGGTCAGATCATCCAGGATCAGGCTGCCTTGGTCGAATTCGCCGCGTTCGGCCTGCACATAGGCCCGCAGGGTATCGTCCGGCCTGAACTCATACAGCACCACGCCCTGAACTCGGCCTTTGCCGTCCAGCCGGTGGATGTTGATGACGCGTGTGCCGCCTGTGGCAGGGTCGCTTTCCTTGAACCAATAGCCGCTGGACAGCCGTCCGCCATCGGTACGTCCCAGCAGGGCCAGACGGGATTCGCTGCCGTGCAGTTCAGCGGCGGGTGTGATGTATTCCGACAGCACATAGGCTCCGGCCATCAAGGGAATGGCGATCAGCCACAAGGTGCCCAGCAGCTTCAGGCCACTGACCCCAGAAGCCCGCAGAATCGTGAGTTCATTGCGCTGCGCCAGCCCCGCCAGCGCCAGGACCGCGCCGATCAAGAGCCCGATGGGCAGGAGTTCGTACAGGTGATTGGGCAGATCCAGCGCCTGCAGATACAGCAGGTTGACCAGAGACAGGCGCTCGCCGACCTTGTCCAGGCCCTCGATCAGGGCAAAGAACATGAACAGGCCCACCAGGGCCACCAGGACGACCAGGGTAGAGCGGTAGATTTCACGAGCGAGATAGTGACGGGCCGTGCGCATGGGTGCAGGTGCAGCGAAAACCCACATAGTACCCCGATCCCTTTGTTCGCCTCAGGGGACTTCGGCCTGGCGCATGCGGGCCTGTACAGTTGCGATGCGCGCGCGCAGATAACGGGTCTGTCCGTGCTTGTCGTAATAGGCCGGGTTGGGCAGCATGGCCGCCAGCTGGGCGGCCTGGCGGGTCGATAGCCGGGCGGCGCTGGTCTTGAAATAGTGCTGTGCGGCAGCCTGGGCGCCGAAAGTCGCCTGGCCCCACTGTGCAACATTCAGGTACAGCTCCAGAATCCTGCGCTTGCTCATGACCAGCTCGATCATATAGGTCAGGATCAGTTCCTGGGCCTTGCGCAGATAGCTGCGGGAGTTCGACAGAAACAGATTCTTCGCCAACTGCTGGGTAATGGTGGACCCGCCGCGGCGCCGGGTTTTGCCCTGGGCTTCCTGCTTTTGGTTATAGTGCCAGGCCTTGCGAATGGCATCCCATTCAATCCCGTCATGATCCATGAAACCGGCGTCTTCCGAGGCAATCACCGCCTGCTTCAGGGTTTTGTTGATCTGGTCATAAGGCACCCATTCGTATTGCAGCGGCGCTGTGGGGTCATGCAAACGTACGGCCTGCAGCGTGTCTTGCATGATCGGGGTGCTGCCCGGATCGCGGAAATTGAACCACACCACCATGCCGAACAGTCCAATCTGGTACAGAAAGCCTGCACACAGGGCCAGCAGCGCCAGGCCGGAGATCCAGAATCGCAGGCGCGACGTCATGGTCGGCCCGTATCCAGCAGGCCAGCCCGGGTGAAGTGCCAGGTTCGGGTAATCGCCAGAATATCCGTGTCCCGGGCAATCGCCTCGGGCAGCGGTGGAAACGGAGCCGCCAGTTCGACGATGCGCCGGGCGGCACTGTTCAAGACCGCTTGGCTGGATGGCCGGTCAAAAACCAACTGCTCCAGTTGGCCGTCGCGGCGGATATAGACAGTCAGCTGCAGGTCGCCGTAAATGCGGCCCCGCGCCTGTGGCGGGTAGTGCTCGGTGCCGATTTGTTCGATGCGCTGGCGCCAGGCCTCGACATAGGTGGCCATCTCCGTCGCCTGTGTGGACGGCGCCACAAAGGTCTGCCTGGGCAGGGCGTTATAGCGTTGGATCTGTTCTTTCAGGGCAGCGATGCGGGCATTCAACACCAAGCTGTCCTGTTCGCGGTCATCCTGGCCCGCGTCCGGGCTCTGACCCAGCCATTCGGGATTGGGGCGGGCTTGAGCCACCTGATCGAGCGCTTCCAGTTGCGTCAGCAGGCGCTGTTGTTCTGCCTCCAGTTCGGCCTGGCGGCTGCGTGCTGCCTCCAGCACGGTTTCGTTGACTGGCGCATCCGTGGTGTGTGGCAAGACAGTGGCCGCCATGCCTTCTGTTTGGTCGCCGCCGCCATCCAGATCGTGCTGGGCCAGGGCCTGAGGGTTTAGCGGCGCCTGCGGGCTGCGGCTGTTGACCAGGGTGATCTCCAGCGGCGCGGTGCGGGGGGGTGGCGGCGGAGTGGCCTGATGCCACAGCAGCAACAGGCCATGTGCGCAGACTGACAGCAGCAGAGCCAGCGCCATGCGGCTGCGGCCCTCGGGCGAGGGTTGCAGCAGTTGCAGGGACAGTGGGCTGGCAGGCTCTGTCATGGTGGTTCGCTATCCTTAAACCGCCTCGCGCAGGCGGCATTCGATATCCTGCCCCATCTCGTCGTAGCCCAGGATGTCCAGCACCAATTCCTGGCCGCGCTCGAAACTGGGCAGGCCATTGATCCGGGTGACCAAGGGGGCGCAGGCCAGGCGCACCAGGTTTTCGCGCAGCACATGGGCGCGGACTTCTTTCAGGCCTTGCTGCTGCAGCCAGCGTATGCACCAGTAGCGTTCCATGGCTGATTGGAACTCGCCCCATAGCGTGTATTGTGAATCAAAGGCGCCGATCAGTGCATATAGGTCGGCATCTTTGGGCTTGAAGGGGGCCACCAGCCGGGCCGACACCCCGTGCTGGGCCGCTGCCACAATCTGGCCCTGGTTGATCAGGTCCACATAGCGACGCAGCGGCGAGGTCGACCAGATGTACTGCGGCACAGCGATGGATTCGTGCGGCAGCGCCTGGGTGGACATGCGGGTGCGTCCCATTTGCTGGGATCGGTAAATGCCTGGCACACCGTGGCGGGCCAGCAAAGCCCCCCATTGGGTGTTGGTCAGAATCATATATTCGGCGACCAGGCGCTCCAGGGGTGCATTGCGCCGCCGGGGAATCAGCCGGATCACCGAGTCCGGGTCATCAGAAGGGCCGTCCAGCTCGAAGCTGTATTCAATGCGATCGTTGTTTTCGGGCTTGCCGCGAACTTGGTCGCGGGCGGCGGACAGTTTCAGGGCGAACTGCCACAGAGGCCGCAGCCAGTGGCCATAGGGCAGTGCGGCATCCGGATCGTCCAGAGCGGCTTCGGTGACCTGATCACCCAACTGATCATGGCGCAGATTGGCTGTGACCTGGATGCGCTCCAGGCGGGTCTCTGTGTCCAGGATCTCGCCGGTCTGCAGCTTGCCCGTGACATAGAGCGACAGTGCCGGGCGCCACTGGCCCTCGTCCAAAGAAAAAGCGCTGATCAGTTCGCGTGGCAGCATGGGGATTTTGTCGCCCGGCATATAAACCGTGGACATGCGGCTGCGGGCCATGGTGTCGAATTCGCTGCCGCGCGGCGTGGCCAGGGCCGGCACGGCGATGTGGATGCCGACGCGGATGGTATCGGCATCTGTTTGGGTGACCGACAGCGCATCGTCGATTTCAATGGTGCTGGAGTCATCCACCGAATACGCTTCGATCTCGACCTGGGGCAGGTCGGCCCCCCAGTCCTCTACGGCCACCGGCGGCCATTCAGCGCCCTTGGGGAAATGTGTGGCCAGAAAGCGCTGCACCATCATGGCCAGCGGATTGGCCCATACCCCCAGGGACAACAGCAGTTTTTCCGGGCTGATGGCCAGTTGTTGGACAGCGGCATCAAAAGCTTTCCATTGCTGTGTGTTCTTGTCGGGCTGATCCAGAAAGGTCACGGCCATCGGGCGCACGGCGTCGGGCAACTGGCCCGCCACCATGGCATCGGTCCATTCCTGCTGCTGCTGGGCCTGCAGACGTTTTTTCTCGATGGCCGCCAGAGCGGCCTGCAGGATGTCGGGCGGGGCGGGGCGGAAGGTGCCTCGCCCACGCCGGTGAAAATAGGCGGGCGCGGCCGAAAGTGCCAAAATCAGCGCGGTCTTTTCGATGGCATCGGGGGCATGGCCAAAATAGTCCTGCGCCAGGGTGGCTGCCTCGAATTCTTCCTGGGGGGCGACTTCCCAGAGAAAATCAGGCTCCAGGGTGGCTGCCAGTGCTTCGGCCGCAGGCAGCAGGGCATCGGGCGCTGGCTGGGCAAAGGTCAGCAGCACGGCATTGCGCTTGATTTTGCTGCGTTTGCCCGAAGCGGATTCCACCTGCAAGGAGGTATCTGCTTCGGAGAATATGGTTTCGGCCTTTAGTTTGCCGGCGTCTTCGTAGAGAACATGCATAGGGTGTCTGTAAGAGCCTATTGGGGGGCGGACGCCAGGGCGTCCAGCAAAAGGGTGTGAATGCCGCCAAAACCGCCATTGCTCATGATCAGAATATGGTCTTGGGCGCGGGCATTGGCGCAGAGCGCGGCTACCAGGGCAGGCAGGTCATGGCCCGTCCAGGCCAGTTTGGGCCCCAGTGGGGCCAGCACCTGGGTTGGTTCCCAACCCAGGGATTGCTTGCCGTCGGCCTGACCATAACAATAAACCTGATCGGCCAGCATCAGGGATGCGGGCAGGCGTTGGGCCATGGTGCCCAGTTTCATGGTGTTGGATCGGGGTTCCAGCACCGCCAGAATGCGGCCCTGGGGGCCGATGCGCTGGCGCAGGCCGGCAATGGTGGTGGCGATGGCGCTGGGGTGATGGGCAAAGTCGTCATAGACGGCGATGTCGCGCCGGATGCCGCGCAGCTCCAGGCGGCGACGCACACCCTGGAAAGCGTGCAGGGCATCCAATGCTGCCGCAACAGGCACCCCCGCATGGTGGGCGGCGGCGATCGCCGCCAAGGCGTTGTCGCGGTTGTGCTGTCCAGCCATGTCCCAGTCCAGCAGACCCAGCGCCTGGCCTTCCAGGAAAACGGTGCAACGGCGGCTGTCTGCCGGGTCGGGCTGTGCTTGCCAGCGGCCCTCGGGACCAAAGCTGTGGACTGGCGTCCAGCAGCCCCGGGCCAGCACGCGATCCAGCGGTGGGCAGATGGCCGGGCGCAGAATCAGCCCGCTGGCCGGGATGGTGCGCACCAAATGATGGAACTGGGTTTCGATGGCGGCCAGATCGGGGAAAATATCCGCGTGATCGAATTCCAGATTATTGAGGATCGCCGTGCGTGGCCGGTAATGAACGAATTTGGATCGTTTGTCGAAAAAAGCCGTGTCGTACTCGTCGGCCTCGATGACGAAATGGCGGCGCTGCGGCTGATAGCTGGCGGATACCTGCAGATCGGGGGCCACGCCGCCGATCAGGAAATTGGCAGGCTGCCCGGCATGTTGGAAAATCCAGGCCAACAAGGCGCTGGTGGTGGTTTTGCCGTGCGTGCCGGCCACGGCCAATACGTGTTGGCCAGGCAGGATATGGTCGGCGAGCCACTGCGGGCCGGACGTATAGGCCAGTCCTTGGTCCAGAATGGCTTCCATCAGGGGGTTTCCGCGGCTGACCACGTTGCCGATGATGTACAGGTCGGCGGCCAACCGGGTCTGATCAGCCTCAAAGCCTTCGATCAGTTCAATGCCCTGTTCGCGCAGCTGTGTGCTCATGGGGGGATACACCCCGGCATCGCAGCCGGTCACCCGATGCCCGGCCGCGCGGGCAATCAGGGCCAGTCCCCCCATGAATGTGCCGCAAATTCCCAGTATATGTACGTGCATCGTTATCCTGCTATCCCAAATATGCGCGGACGCGCGCACGGCTTTCTTCCCGTCCCGACGTGTCTTGCCGACCACGACGCAGCGTTCCAGTCTGTATTGTAAAGGGCCAGTGCTATGATGGCCTGGCCTGTGATTTTCCTGGAACAGCATCATGAATCGGCGCCTGTTTTTACACGCAGCATCCACCTTGATCTTGGGGGCTTTGGCGGCCCCGGCACTGGCACGGGCCGCGCTGCTGCCCGCCGATCCCGTCTTTGGCCGTACCTTTGATGATCTTCAGGGCGTGGGCCAGGCTTTATCGGCGTATGTCGGGCGTCCGGTGGTGTTCAATTTCTGGGCCAGCTGGTGCGCGCCCTGCGTGCGCGAAATGCCCCTGCTGGAAGCCTTGCATCATCAGCACCCGGATCTGGCCTTGGTGGGCCTGGCCGTCGATACCCGCGCCAATGTCGTGCGGTTTCTCGATAAGGTCCAGGTTTCCTACCCCGTGCTGCTGACCGGCACGCAGGGTATTCCGCTGATGCGCGAACTTGGCAACAAGTCAGGTGGCCTGCCGTTTACCGCTTTCTACGACCGCGATGGCCACTTGGTATCGGCGGCCATGGGCGAACTCAAACACGACGATTTGCAGGCCCGCATCGACAAAATACTTGAGGCTTGAACCAGCGCTGTAAATAGGCTTTTCAGCCCTGCTTTAATAGACAAATCGCTGGTTTTAGCGTAAAAAGGCGGTCTAAGGGCTGATGCGCATGGCTATTCGGGTGACGATACTCCCCAGAATCGCCTGCCGACGTCGCTGCAGATGTGGCCGTCGTGGATCTTCCCGGTCTCGGGATGACCCGACGGCATCTTTGTTTTTAGCGCCCGCCTCCAATTTTGATCGGCCACCTGCTGGGTGGCCTGCACACAGGAATTTTTCTCATGGATCTTCGAAAACTCAAGACACTGATCGACCTGGTGGCCGACTCAGGCATTGCCGAGCTGGAAATCACTGAGGGCGATGGTAAGGTCCGTATTGTCAAGTTTTCCCAGACGCCGCCCGTGGTGGCGCCCGTCGTCGCCGCGCCAACAGAGGTGGTGGCGTCAGCGGTTCCCGCTGCTGCGCCAGCCGCCCCGGCTGCGCCGACGGTTCCCCAGGGCCATCAGGTCAAGGCCCCCATGGTGGGCACTTTCTATCGCGCCCCCAACCCCAACTCGCCCTCTTTTGTTGAGGTCGGCCAGACCGTCAAGGAAGGTGATCCGCTGTGCATCATCGAAGCCATGAAGCTCCTGAACGAAATCGAGGCCGACAAATCCGGCACGATCAAGGAAATCCTGGTCGACAATGGCGAACCCGTTGAATACGGCCAGCCGCTATTCATTATTGCTTAAGCCATGTTCGAAAAAATATTGATTGCCAATCGCGGGGAAATCGCCCTGCGGATTCAGCGTGCGTGCCGCGAACTCGGCATCAAGACCGTGGTGGTGCACTCCGAAGCCGACCGCGATGCTAAATACGTGCGCCTGGCTGACGAATCCGTCTGCATCGGCCCGGCCTCTCCGCGTGACAGCTACCTGAACATGCCGGCCATTATTTCCGCTGCCGAAGTCACCGACGCCGAAGCCATCCATCCCGGCTATGGCTTTCTATCGGAAAATGCCGACTTCGCCGAGCGCGTCGAAAAAAGCGGTTTCGTCTTTATCGGGCCGCGTCCCGACAGCATCCGTACCATGGGCGATAAGGTCACTGCCAAACAGACCATGATTGCCGCCGGGGTGCCCGTGGTGCCTGGCTCCGAAGGTGCTTTGCCCGAAGACCCCGCCGAGATCCAGCGCATTGCCGAAAAAGTCGGCTATCCGGTCATCATCAAGGCCGCTGGCGGCGGCGGTGGTCGTGGCATGCGCGTGGTCTACGATGCCGGTTCCCTGATCAATGCCGTGGCCATGACCCGCACCGAGGCCGGGGTTGCCTTCAACAACCCCGAGGTCTACCTGGAAAAATTCCTCGAAAACCCGCGCCACATCGAAATCCAGATCATGGCCGATGGCCAGGGCAAGGCCGTCTGGCTGGGCGAGCGCGATTGCTCGATGCAGCGTCGACACCAGAAAATCATCGAGGAAGCCCCCGCGCCCGGCATTGATCGCGCCCTGATCGACCACATTGGCGAACGCTGCGCCGAGGCCTGCCGCCAGATGCGCTATCGCGGCGCCGGCACCTTTGAATTCCTGTATGAAAACGGTGAGTTCTTCTTCATCGAGATGAACACCCGGATTCAGGTCGAGCACACCGTCACCGAAATGATTACCGGCCTGGATCTGGTCCAATGGCAGATCCGCGTCGCCGCCGGCGAGAAGTTCACCTTGCGCCAGCGTGATATCCACCTGCATGGCCACGCCATCGAGTGCCGCATCAACGCCGAAGACCCGCATAAATTCACCCCCAGCCCCGGCAAGGTCACCAATTGGCACGTGCCCGGCGGCCCCGGGGTGCGGATGGATTCACACGTCTTTACGGGTTACACCGTGCCGCCTTATTACGATTCCATGGTGGCCAAGCTCATCACCTACGGCGATACCCGCCATCAGGCCATGATGCGGATGGACATCGCGTTGTCCGAGATGATTGTGGAAGGCATCAGCACCAATATTCTGCTGCATCGTGAACTCCTGCAGGACGAACACTTCATCCAGGGTGGCACCAGCATCCACTACCTGGAACATAAACTGGCCCAACGGCCCTAAAGGCAAGCCATGCGAGAACTGGTGCTGAACTGTGCCCACGAACAGGCCGAACCCTGGTCCGATGCGCTGCTGAGTGCCGGCGCGCTGTCGGTTTCAGTCGAGGACGCCGACCGTGATACCGATCACGAACAGGCCTTGTTTGGCGAACCCGGCACCGAGCCTGATACCCAGGCCTGGCAGCGCAACCGCTTGGTGGCCCTGCTGGCCGATGGCGACGACCCCCACCAGTTGCTGACCGCGCTGGATGGTCTGGCTGGCCCCGCGCCTACGGCGGAAGACTGGTGCTTGCGGGATGTGCCCGATGCGGATTGGGTGCGCTTGACTCAGTCTCAATTCGGCCCTATCACCGTGGGCGAACGTATCTGGATCGTGCCCAGCTGGCACCGCCAGGATGCAGGTTTGCCTGCCGTCGGCAGCCACGATGGCATTGTGCGCCTGGAGCTCGACCCTGGCCTGGCCTTTGGCACCGGCAGCCATCCCACGACCCATTTATGTCTGGAATGGCTTTCCAGCCACGTGCAGGGCGGTGAAACCGTGCTGGATTATGGCTGCGGCTCCGGTATTCTGGCCATTGCCGCCCGCTTGTTGGGGTCGGGTCCCACGCTGGGCGTAGACATCGACGAACAGGCCGTGCTGTCCAGCATCCAAAACGCCGCCACCAACCACGTCGATATTCAGGCCTGCCTGCCAGATGATTTGCCGTCCGGCACTCACCAGATCGTCGTCGCCAATATTCTCTCCAATCCCCTGAAAATCCTGGCGCCCATGCTCAGTGCCCGGGTGGCCCCAGGTGGGTCTCTGGTGCTTTCCGGGGTGCTTGAACGACAGGCCGACGAAGTCATCGCCGCCTACGCCCCGTGGCTGCCCCTGCAGGTCTGGGCTGCCCGCGAAGGCTGGGTCTGCCTGGCTGGACAGCAACCCTAGCGCCGGAGGCCTCTGATGGACCTGACCACCCGATGTCCCCGTTGCGGGACAGAATTTCAGGCCAGTCTGGCTGATCTGCAACTGCGCAAGGGCTATATCCGCTGTGTGCAGTGCGCCCATATTTTCGATGGCTATGCCGAGGTCGTGTCTGCACCGCCCGAACCGTCTGAGCCATCCCTTCCTGTGGCCGCGCCGCCAACGTCCCCTGCGGTTGCGGTAGACAGACCGCCCCATACCGTGCCCTCGGTGCCGCCGCCTGCCCATGCACCAGACATCCAGCCGGATGAGCTCTATGTGCCGGATTCGGCACGGCCCGATCCCGATGGCCCACAGGTTTTTCGCTCTGGACGCAGCGTTCCTCCGCCTGAAGTCCCGCTCGAGCCTCCACATTGGCGGGTCGAGCCCCAGTTTGATTCGGACCGCCGTCCCCCTGAACCCTTTGTGGTCGAAGCCCGGCCAGGGCATCGCAGCCAGGGGGGGAGCGCAGCGCCCTTGATGCAATCCGCCCGCCAGGGGCCCGGTTGGTGGGATCGTCTGGTCCGCTTGTTGTCGGGCCTGGTGTTGTTGATTCTGCTGTTGCTGGCCGTGGCCCAGCTGGCCTATGTCTATCGGACTAATCTGGCACAGGCTGTCCCGGCCTTGCGGCCCTGGCTGCTGCAGGCCTGTGTGCCTTTGCGCTGCCAGGTGCCGTATGCCCGCAACCTGGGTCAGCTCACGATTACCGGTTCGGCGTTGAAGCTCCAGGACCCCTTGCCCAACGCGCCTCCTGATACCGCCGATGCGGCGGCAGCGGACACACCGCCGGTTGACCCGCTGGCAGATACCGCCCAGCACTATGTGCTGCAGGCGACCTTGCGCAATCAGGCCGACTATCCTCAGGAATGGCCCAGTTTGATCCTGGATCTGAAGGACGCGGCGGGCACCTTGCTGGTGCGCCGCAATGTGACCGCCGCTGAATACCTGGGGGCCGATGCTGCCCGCCAACCGTTCGCGGCCCACAGCGATGTGCTGATCCGTCTGCCCTTTACCCTGAATGGCCTGATCATCAATGGCTATCAGCTAGACCTGTTTTATCCCTGAAGGCTCACCATGACACTCAATAAGGACGTGCTGGTTTGTGGCTCGATGGCGTTTGACACCATTGCGGTGTTCGAAGGCCTGTTCCGCGACCATCTGCATGCGGATAACCTCAAATCCCTCAGCGTCTCGTTTTTTGTGCCCAGCCTGCGCCGTGACTACGGTGGCTGTGCCGGCAACATCGCCTATAACCTGAAGCTGCTGGGTGGCCAGCCGGTGCCGGTGGGCACCGTGGGCCAGGATGCCGAAGATTATCTGCAGCGCCTGCGCAGCCTGGGCATAGACGATAGCCTGGTGCGCGTGCTGTCCGGCACCTATACCGCCCAGTGCCATATCATCACCGATCAGGACAACAATCAGATTGCGTCCTTTCATCCGGGCGCCATGTTGCGCTCGGCCGAAAATGATCTCACAGGCAGGGCGGCTGGCTGGGCGATTGTCTCGCCCGACTCCAAAGACGGCATGTTTGCCCATGCACAGCGGCTGCATGCCGAGGGTATCCCGTTTGTCTTCGACCTGGGGCAGGCCATGCCCTTATTTGATGGCGACGATCTGCGTCGCATGTTGGCCATGGCCAGCATGTTGACTGCGAACGACTACGAGGCCAGCGTCATCGAAGAACGCACTGGCCAGTCCATTGCCGTCATCGCAGCCGACCTGCAGGCCGCCGTCATCACCCGGGGCGCGCAGGGAAGCACTCTGTATGCCCAGGGCAAGCAGACCGACATTCCCGCCGCCGCAGTCACTCAGGTGGTGGACCCCACCGGCTGCGGCGATGCCCACCGGGCTGGTCTGTTGTATGGTCTGGTCAATGATTGGTCGCTGTACGATGCCTGCTGCCTGGCCAACATCATGGGCGGCTTCAAGATCGCCAGCCAGGGGCCGCAAAATCACCAACCCAAGCCCCAGCAGATCGCCGCTGCCTTGCACAGCAATTACGGCATACAGGCCAGCTTCAGCTGATATCTTTCTTGTTGTACCGCGTTCTTTCCTTGGACTTGTTGAAGAACGCACGTCACCACATAATTAGCGAATCCCTCGCGTCTTTCTCACAGGAAACCATCTTATGGTGAATCTGATTTCCACGGTCCCGTCGCGCGCCATGCGTCTGACGCTTGCTGCCGCCTTGTCAGTGTCTGTTGTGGCCCTGGTGGGCTGCGCCAATCAGTCGGCCTCCGGGTCCGTCTATACCTACGGGCAGGCACAGCAAGAACAAATCGTGCGCTACGGCACCGTTGTGTCCGTGCGTCCCATCGTCATTCAATCTGCTCAGTCTTCCGGCGTCGGCGCCGTGGCGGGTGGCGCCTTGGGCGGCGTCGCCGCCAGCACGATCGGTGGGGGGACTGGCCAGGTGCTGGCTTCCATCGGTGGTGCCTTGCTGGGCGGTCTGGCCGGTAATGCCGTCGAAAACCAGATCAATAAAACCCAGGGCCTGGAAATCACTATCCGCCTGGATAATGGCGAAACCCGCGTCATTGCCCAGGCCAATGATATCGTTTTAAGCTCTGGCCAGCGTGTTCAGGTCATCAGCGGCGCCAGGCCCCGCCCGCGTCGTGCCTTTGTAGTCGTCATAAAGGTCGGGGCTGGTCCTGCTTTCCAAAGAAAGCAAGGCCAGCCCCGATCACAGATCCAAAAAAGCAGCGCCCTGTGTGGCGCACGGCCTTAAAGCCCGAATGCCGTAAATGCCAGGTGGTTCAGAATCATCATCACGATTTGGGCAATCACCAGCAGCACCAGCGGGGATAAATCCAGCCCCCCCATGCGCGGCAAAATCCGCCGGATTGGGTCCAGCAGAGGTGCCGTCAGGGTAAACAATACCGGCATCACCGGCGATAGCGGATTGACCCAGGACAACACCGCCTGGATCAGCGTCACCCAGACAATCACATTAAACAGCCACTTCAGTCCCACCAGCAGGCCGGACAACAGCAGCCCACCAATGGCGCTGGCGGGCGGCAGCGCCCCGCCCATACCGATCAGCCAGGTCAGCAGCAAATACAGGATCGCCGTTATCCAGCACGCCAGAATACTGGGCCAATCGAAACGCCCGCTGACGGGAATCACCCGCCGGATCGGCAGCACCAGCCAATCGGTGGCCCGCAGTACAGCCTGCGAATAGGGATTGAACGGATGCAGCCGGATGGCAAAAATCCAGGCGCGCAGAATCAATACGATGCCAAACAGCGAAAAAACAATATCAAGCAGGAAAATCAGAATATCGCGGACCATGCCTTGTTCTCAGACAGCAATTAGTCGGTCATTGTCGCATTTGCACGAATAGCCGGGCAAGCGAAGTTTTTTGCCACCGCAGGCAGGCCACCAAGCTTCGATTTGCAGCCGTGCGTTGGCCATCAGGGTCGTTCAAATAGCGGAAACGGCCAGTTGCCGGCAGGGTTTGCATCCGTGCGGATTGCCGGTGCCGCATCCTCTGGCTTATGTGCGGCTTTCTTGGGCGTGGCGGTCTTTGAGGTGGCTGTTTTGGGTGTGGCCTTAGCCGCTGTTTTGGCCTTGACGCCAGTCGCCTTATCGGCCTTGGCCCCTGCCGTTGCTTTTTCGGCAGGCTTGGCACTGGCTTTGGCGGTGGAGGCCTTGCTTGCAGTGGCCTTTCCGACGGCCTTGGTACTGGTCTTGGTCGCCGCTGCCTTGGCGGCCCCGGTTTTCTTGCTGTCCACAGCCGCCTCGGCCGCCGCAGATTTGGGCGTCGATTTTTTCGTGACGGCCTTTGTGGCGGGTGACTTTGTGGCGGGCTTGGCCGCAGCGGGTTTGGCAGATGCCATAGTGATGCTCCTGGGGCGCATGAGAAATAACACCCTGCAGTCTATCGCAACATCATAGATAAAACATCGCTTTCGCCAAAAACACAATCAGCACCACATGACAAAACACGCTTAGGTGGATCAGTTGGAAGTGGCGTGATTTCAGCTTGCCCTTACCGCTCATGGTCATCGCAAAGATGAAATGCCCCAGCACGCTGAACGCCAGAATGATCTTTAGCCACAGCAGCGTGGCAAAATGGCTGGCAAAAGGCTGCGAGAGGACTTCGCGAAACTGCCAGGCCATGCTGATCCCGGCACCAAACAGCACCAGCATCACAAAAGGCATCAGCTTGCGTGCGCGCTGCCCGATGGATAGCTCTACATTGCGCATCGCATCGCGTCCCAGGGGCTTGCGGATGCCCTCCAGAATCAATACCTCGAAGAACACCGTGCCCACGAACATGATGGCGGCAAACAGATGCAAAGTCACAAGTATGAAATGGCTCATGTCAGTAAAATAATGGTTTTCCTGCAGTCTGCACAGGGACGTGAAAATTGTAGGCCCGACGCACCGGATACGCAGGATTCACCCTGCCATGGGCGGGGGCTAGGATGACATTTGTCATGAACAGAGGCAAAGTAATGCGATTCATTCGTCTTTCGATGTGGGCAACCGGTGCGGTTGCCTTGGGGATTCTGGCTGCCTGCGCGCCGCTGCAGCCCGCCAGTTCGCCTGATGCGACGGCTCAAACCCCGCCGGCCTGCGTGCCGGCAGCAGCCGGTGATGCGCTGGTGGGCAACTGGCTGTCCGTCAGCACCCAAAAAGGCGTGGCCGGATCGGTGCGCACTCTTTATACCCTGAATCCGGATGGCACCATGAGCTATGTCGAGCAGGTAAAGCGCCCGCGCACGCCTTCTCAGGGGCTGGAAGAATCCGGCTGCTGGTCGCGACAAGGGGCGGATCTGCTGCTGCGCACCCTGCAGTCCAACGGCTTGCCCGTCAGCTTGGACGACCCGATCTACACCAACCGCTACCGGGTCGACCGGGCCGATGCCAATGCCTTGCGCCTGCAGGGGCCGCAAGGCCGGGTGCAGGCCAAGCGCATGTCGCCCGGCTATCGCCTGCCGTTTTAACCCGCCAGCGTCATATCCAGGCGCTGCAGCACCACGTCGCGCCCCAACAGAGCCAACACCGCCCCGATGGACGGCGTGTGCTTGCGTCCCGTGACTGCCACCCGCAAAGGAATCGCCAGCTTGGGCATTTTCACACCGTGCGTTTTCAGCATGGCCTTGACCAAGCCATCCAGGGTGGCCTCGTCCCAGGCGTCCAGAGCACGGGCCTGGGCTGAAAAATCCTGCAGCAGGTCCAGGGCCGCTGCATCCAGGACCTCGGCGCGCAGCTCGGCATCTGCCGGGGTGTAGGGGCCGCAGAACAGCAGGCAGCCGTCGGCCAGGTCTTCCAGGGTTTCACTGCGGTCACGCAGCAGCGCCAGCACCGCCTCCAGGTCGATGGCTTCGGGCTGGCCGCCCAGGCGCAGGATGCGCGGTGCAACGCGGCGAGCCAGATCATCCAGGTCCAGCTGACGCAAGCCATGCGCGTTGACCCAGTTCAGTTTTTTCGGGTCCCATTGCGCCGCTGATCGGCTGAGGTGTTTCGGATCAAACCATTCCACGAACTGCTGGCGGGTGAACAGCTCGTCGTTGCCGTGGCTCCAGCCCAGGCGGGCGAGGTAATTCACCATGGCCTCCGGCAGGTAGCCCAGGCGGTCGTATTCGATCACGCTGACGGCGCCGTGGCGTTTCGATAGCTTCTCGCCGTCCGGCCCCAGAATCATGGGGACGTGGCCATAGCGGGGGAGTTCGGCCCCCAGCGCCCGCAGAATATTGATCTGGCGCGGGGTGTTGTTGACGTGATCGTCGCCCCGGATGACGTGGCTGATTTCCATATCCCAGTCGTCCACCACCACACAGAAATTGTAGGTGGGCGTGCCATCCGGACGGGCGATCACCAGATCATCCAGTTCGCTGTTGTCAAAGCTGATGGGGCCTTTGACCAGGTCATCCCACGTGGTGACGCCGTCCAGGGGGCATCGAAACCGCACCACCGGCGAGACATCCGGCGGGATAGGGGGCAGGGTCTTGCCGGCCTCTGGCCGCCAGGTGCCGTCGTAGCGGGGCTTTGCCCCGATGGCGCGGGCGTGTTCGCGCATGGCCTCGACCTCGGCGGGGGTGCTGTAGCAATGATAGGCCGTGCCCTGGGCCAGCATGTCGGCGATGACCTGGCGGTAGCGGTCCATGCGCTGCATCTGATAGAACGGCCCCTCGTCGGGCTGCAGATCCAGCCACCGCATGCCATCCAGAATGGCCTGTACGGCCTCGGGGGTGGAACGCTCCAGGTCGGTGTCCTCGATGCGCAGCACGAATGTCCCGCCGTAATGGCGGGCAAAGGCCCAGGAAAACAGCGCCGTGCGGGCGCCGCCCAGGTGCAGATAGCCGGTGGGAGAGGGGGCAAAACGGGTACGCACAGGGCGAGTAGCAGCGGTCATGGTGGTATTGGGTATGGCAGGGGGGACGGAGTCCGATCCCTGTAAAATCAGGATGGAAATCGTGTATTTTAAGGGACACCCCATTTTTGGGGGTCCGAGGCCTAATCATGTTGCGTCATCGTCTGGCGGCTTTGTTCGAGCCGCGCTCCCTCCTGGTGCTGAGTACCCGGCGTTTGCCGGTCGTGCAGGACCCGCCGTCCTTGTTGCGCGGCCGTATCGCCGATGTGCCGGTCTCGGCGGATGGTCAATGGGATTTTCCGGCCACCCTGGATTTTCTCCAGTCCGGGCAGCGCCTGGACATGGCCTTGCTGTGCCTGGACCCGGCTACCCTGCCTGCGGCGCTGGATGCCTTGCGCATCCACCGGCCCCGCGCCCTGATGCTGCTGCCCCACCAGACGCCGTCGGCCAACCCGCCGAAAACCCGCGCCGACTGCCAGGCCTGGGGTCGGCTGAACGACTGCCTGGTGCTGGGGCCTGGGGCGCTGGGCGTACAGCGCCCCCACCTGGGGCTTAACCTGGGGCTGGTGGATCATGCCGCCCCCCCGGGGCGGGTGGCGCTGGTGGCCCAGTCGCGCATGGTGGCCGCTGCGGTGCTGGATTGGGCAGGCGACATCCAACTGGGGTTTTCCGCCGTGGTCTCCACCGGCGACACCTCCGGCGTCACCGTCGCCGAGGTCCTGGAATTCCTGTCCATGGACTCGCGCACCGACAGCATCGTGCTGTACCTCGAAGAAGCGGATTCCTCGCGCCGCTTCACCAGCGCCCTGATGGCCGCAGCCAGTGTCAAGCCCGTCATTGTCCTGAAAACCGGCCGCCAGGGGCCGGGTGGCAGCGCTGCCGCCGATGCCGTTTTTGACGCTTTGCTGCGCCGCACCGGCGCCGTGCGTATCCGTTTTTTCGTCCAACTGTTCTCAGCGCTGAAGGTTCTGGTGCATATCAAACACCAGCGCGGCCGACGCCTTGCCCTGTTTGCCAACGGCTATGGGGCTGCGCATCTGGCCCTGGATGCCATGAACCCCGCCGATGCCCTCGTCCGGGCGGATCTGGCCACGCAGACCCGCCGCGATCTGGCTGCACTGCTGGAACCGGGCGCCCTGGTCGATAACCCGGTGGTCAGTCACGCGCCGCTGGATGCCGCGCGCTTGCAGCAGGCCCTGACCCTGTTGTCGGCGGATACCAATGTCGATGGGGTTCTGGTGCTGATTGCGCCCGATGCCCTATCCGATATGGATGCTGCCGCCGACGCCCTGGCACAGTTCTCCGACGCGGCCAACAAACCCATCATTTCGTGTTTCATCGGCGATGCCTCGATGCGTTCGCTGCGCCACCGCCTGGACAGCGTGGGGCTGCCGGCCTTTCGCACCCCCGAATCCGCTGCCAATGCTTTCAGCATTCTGGCCGCCTATCATTACAACCAGACCCTGGCCCAGCAGGCACTGCCGCCCGAGATGCTGAATCGGCCGCCCCGGCTGGACGAGGCCCGCACGCTGTTGGGCGACGCCATCATGTCGGGCCGCTTGACCCTGGACCGCGCCGCCTGCCGCTGGCTGCTGGACTGTTTCCATGTGCCTATTCTGGCCGAAGATCAGCCCGTGTCCGAACTGGCCCGGCAAAACCTGCCCATGGCCATTCATGTGCATCAGGATGCGCGCTTCGGGCCATATATCCAGTTCGGCCCTGGTGGCCGACCCGCGCAACTGGCCACCGCCCACCGCGAGATCGAACTGCCGCCGCTGAATAACTACCTGGCGCGCCAGCTCATCCAGCGCGGGAAATTCTGGTCCCGCGTCCTCGAACGAGACCTGAGTTCCGCCGTATTCGAACAACTGCGCGAGGCGCTGGAGCGCATTTCTGAAATCATCAGCCAACTGCCGGGTGTGCGGACGCTGAGCATCGACCCGATCTGGTGGGATGACACCAGCCTGTTTGCCGAAAACATCCAGATCACCCTGGACCCGAATTACGATGGCGAGCGCCCCGAAAACCAGGCCTATCGGCACATGGCCATCCACCCTTATCCGCGTCGCCAGGTACGCCCCATGGTTCTGGATAATGGCCAGGAATGGTTGCTGCGCCCGATCCGCCCAGAAGACGCAACGCTGTTGCAGGAGTTCATCCGCAATCTATCCGACGAGTCCCGCTACATGCGCTTTGTGTCGATGTTGCGCGAACTCACCCCCCGTATGCTGGCCCGCTACACCCGCATCGACTACGACCGCGAAGTGGCGCTGGTGGCCACAGTGCAGGTGCCCAATCCAGAAAACCGTGGCTTGCTGCGTGAACGCATTGTCGGCTTTGCGCACTACCTGCGCAATGCCGACGGTCAGGGCGCCGAATACGCCCTGGTCATCGCCGACGACTGGCAACGCCGGGGCCTGGGTTCAAAGCTGATGACCAGTCTTTTGCAGGTCGCCCGCCGCCAGGGGCTGGTCTACATCGAAGGCATCGTTTTGTCCTCCAACCGCGCCATGCTGGGCTTGATGACTTCGCTGGGCATGACTAACGAACCCGACGCAGAAGACCCAGGCATGCGGAGGGTGTGGATGAACCTGGACACGAAATAAGTCCGAGTGGACTATTTCGTGCCTGGTTCATCGGAGCGCCTGATGGGGTTCTTAAGCCGCAGCATGGGCAGCCTCATGATTTTTCGCCCCAACCAGCGGTCCGCCCCGTGGGCGGACTACCCGGATCTTCCTCGTCCACCGGGGCGTCGGGCGAACTCGGCCTGCGGCCTCAGACACGCCCGACGAAGACTCCCCGGCTCCCTTCGGAAGCATCCGGCGCTGGTCGACCGGTCGAAAAATCATGAGGCCGCCCATGCTGCTGTGCCTGAATGCCATCCACCATAAAACACCTAAAGCGAGTGCTGATGCGGGCTCTCAGTCAAAAATTGGACTGATGTAGGTTTCAAGAAAATCTTGTTTTGGTGGTTTTCTGGGCTTGGATGTCCTTTCTGGGGCAGATCAATTTGTTGGCTGCTTTCGGCCAGGAGCTGACATTCGCCTTCGTTGAGCCAATGCCCAGTGAAGACTGGATGCTGTCCTTGAGTCTATTACTCCGGGGTCTGCAACTAACTGCAAAGAGTAAAGCCGGACTGTGTATTAGGGGCCGTGCTACTGTTATTCTGTGTGTTCAATTACGGAGGGCTGTGTAGGTGCGAAGGCTGCAAAAAATTGGATATTTTATATCACCAACTCGTGGAATCAATTATGACCGCCGCATTGAAAAATAGAAATACGAATTACACGTTAATCCAGCAATAAAAATAATAACTTCCAGACACTAAGGAATAGAATTATGAGGCTAATCAAAGACTTGGAAACAGGGTATGCCGATGCCGAAAATTATAAGCGTCGAGAAAACAAAGACCTCTTCAACAAGGTATTCATTCGCAATGAGTTTCTAGATGAGCTTTGCCGGCCCAATGTCTCATTCTTGGTTGGAGAAAAAGGAACCGGCAAGACCGCCTACTCCATATTTCTATCCAATAATAATTACAAAAATATATTCGCCGCTACGAAATATATTCGCGAGACTGAATATCAAAAATTCGTCTCAATGAAAAAAGAGAGGCATCTAAATCTTTCCGAATTTTCCAGCATATGGAAGGTGATAATATATCTTCTGTTGGCCAAGCAGGTTCTGGAAAAGGAACCAGTCACATCAAAGCTACTGAACTACAGGCGATTCAAGGCACTAAATGATGCAATCGATGAATACTACTCAAATGCCTTCTCGCCGGAAATAATTTATGCACTAAACTTTATTCAAGAGTCAAAGCTAGCAGCCGAACTCATTGCAAAGCATGCCAAGGCTTCAGGAGAGCAGAAGGAGTCGTTAGCATTCGTTGAGAGTAAATTTCAACTCAACCTGTTCTATATTCAAAAGCAGTTTGAGCTGGCACTTGGGCAGATAAAGCTCTCCCAAGATCACTTGCTATTCATTGATGGCATTGACATCCGCCCCAGTTCTATCCCGTACGCGGAATATTTAGATTGCATTAAGGGATTGGCAAATGCAGTCTGGGAAGTAAATAATGATTTTTTCCCGGGAATCAAGGACTCTAAGCGACTAAGGACAGTTCTATTAATTAGGCCCGATATCTTCGACAAGCTGGGTCTGCAAAACCAGAATACGAAAATTAGAGATAATTCGGTCTTTCTGGACTGGCGGACGGAGTATGTGAATCACAGAAAATCAGAGATCTTTTCGGTAACTGATAATTTACTGGAAATGCAGCAGCAGACTAGGCACCATCTGGGAGATACATGGGATTCATATTTCCCCTGGAACTCGCCAAATGTATTTGAGGAATACGACCGCCCCACATCCTTTCTGAGTTTTATTCGTTGGTCTTACTATAGGCCTCGCGACATAATCACAATGCTGGATCTGCTGATAAATAATTCAAACAGCGATACCAGCAAACAGTCATTCACTGTTGATGATTTTGAAGATCCACATTTCAAGCGTGCTTATTCAAACTATCTTCTTGGAGAGGTAAAGGATCACCTCTCATTTTACTATGGCGCAGATCACTACGACATATTTCTGAAATTTTTTGAATTCTTGAATGGTCAAGGAAAATTTAATTATTCCACCTACCTCAAGGCATTTGAAAATCTCAAATCCTACATTAAAACAATTTCGGTAGATCCGCCAAATTTCATGTCCACGGCAAATGATTTTCTACAGTTTCTCTATGATTTAAATATTATTTGCTACATAGAGCGGACCGAGCAGCATAAGCCATTCATTCATTGGTGCTTCAAAGATAGAAATTATTCCAATATTTCGCCCAAGGTCAAAACAGGCCAAGAATACGAGGTGTTCTATGGCCTCACCAAAGCATTGAATCTCGGAAAAGTCTTTAAGTGAAGATTTTCCTCTCTGGTTAAGCCCGTTTGCTGATTTTGTACCGAGATTTGCTACAGTGGCTCAGCCAGGGTGCAGCGGCACTCACTATTTTTGAGTTCTCCCCTTGAAAGAATTCGCAATGCAAAGGTCAATGCACAATGCGGGCGCTCAATGAAAAAACAGCGCGTCGGGCTAGAAACGACAGATTGCGTATCTAGAGTGAGTGAGGATGAGTAACGGCAGTCGCTGCAAAGCAGTCGCCGGGCTATCCCCATCGAACTTTCGCTTTTGGTATTGTTGTCCACCGTCGGCTTCGGGTCGAAAGCCGCCATCCGTGACTGGCTGCTTTCGGCCCAGAGCAGTCAGCCGCTACTTTGATTCTAATATTTGCTTCAATTCAATCATATCGGAGAATCATTTTTATATATTCGTTATGGCGTTTCTTTTGGCGCGGGTTAAAAATACAGTCCACAAACTCTCCGTCATCTACGCCATATTCGTTTTCATGACCAGAAATCACGAAGCCGCCTCGATGATGATCATAAATCTGATCATGCAAATCTTTGTAAAAAGCAAAAAAATCTACAGGGTAAAAACATTCTGAAGGCAGACCCGACTCGTAGTGAGTCATTCTCTTAGATGAGCCATCCTCATCACGATGCAGCCCATCAATCCTTGACAAAACATCTACTTCCACACGCTTAACTTCCTGCATGGATATGTTGTACCTAAATTTGAAGGCGCAAAATAAATGATAGCTTGGGCGGCTTGAACTATACGATCTTGACGCGAGGTTCCCCGTCGTCATGCCAATTTTGGCGAAATTCTTATCTACTGCATCGGTGCCCAGATACAACCATTTATCAATCGATTCGAAATTTTTTTGATTCCTGCTGAGTATGTTCCAGCTTATAGTCGCGGCCATAAAATGACTCGAATCCGTCAAAAGGTATGACTTTCTTCTTCAAGATTATTCCTTTAATATCAAACCAACCAAGATATTGACATGGATGCTTGCCCAACATGGAGTGTTTCGTTCAAATGGCTGATTTTGGCCGAAAGCAGTCGTTTATGTCCATCGATTTGGAAAGTTCAGTGACGTTCGGCGCCACCATCCACGCCCCGCCGATTTTCATGCCGATAGCACCGAAGTCACCAACTAGCGGCAACGCGAAAACGGCAACATGTGCCACCACCCCGTTGTGATTCAGTGTCTGATGTTTTCGGACGGTCGACCAGCGCCGGATGCTTCCGAAGGGAGCCGGGGGGCCTTCGTCGGGCGTGTCTGAGGCCGCAGGCCGAGTTCGCCCGACGCCTCGGCGTACGAGGAAGATCCGGGTAGTCCGCCCATCGGGCGGACCGCTGGTTGGGCCGAAAACATCAGGCACTGAATCGCGACAGCGACAGTGACAAAAACCAGCGTATCAACGCCAGCATCAGCAACAAAAGCCAGCAATCAAACCTCAGCAGCAAACACCCGCACCAGAAACTCCCGAATATCATCCAGCTCCTGCGGATGCAGCCCATGCGGCATCGGATACGTCTGCCACTGCAGCGGCTGCCCCAACCCCTCCAGCACATCGCGGCTGATTTCCGCATACGTCAACGGCACCACCATATCCTGAGTCCCATGCGCCAAAAACACCGGCGTCTGCGCATTGGCCGGATGATGCTCCGCCGCCAACGTATTGCGCAACGGCAAATACCCCGATAGCCCTAGAATCCCGGCCAGCGAATCATCCAGCCGCAGCCCCGTGTACAGCGCCATCGCACAGCCCTGCGAAAACCCCGCCAGCACGATGTTCTTATGCGGCACGCCGCGCTCGGCCTCGCGCGTGATCAGCGCCTCAACAGCGCGCCGCGTCGCGCGGATGCCATCCACGTCCTCGCGCGCATCGCGGTCCAGACCGTATAGGTCATACCAGGCCCGCATCGGCATGCCCTGGTTCAGCGTCACCGGGCGCACCGGCGCATGCGGAAACACAAACCGGATGGCCGGCAGCCGGGGGTCTGCCAGATCCGGCACGATGGGTTCGAAATCATGCCCATCGGCCCCCAGGCCATGCAGCCAGATCACGCTGTGCGTGGGGTTGGGGCCAGTGGTGCGTTCAATAGTCTCCAGCATTGTGTCCATCAGGGGTCTTGTCCTCGAAATCCAGTTGCTTTAAGGTCTGGAACAGCGCCCGGTAATGCTTGCGGGCAGGTTCCTGGGTGGCCTGGCGGGCCTGGTTGTCGTGGGCTTCCTTGCGGGCAGCCCGAATCTGGGCGCGCAGCGCCTGGATGTCCATGTCTGGAAACGCATCCAGCAATTCAGTCAGGGCAGCGTCGTCGGTCAGCAGGCGTTCGCGCAGGGCTTCCAGACGGTGCATGGCACGCGCTTGTTCATGCGATCCGTTTGCCCACTCGGCCAATTGCTGGCGGATCGGCAGGGCATCCGTCTGGCGCAGCAGTTTTCCGACATAATGGACCTGGCGGCGGCGGCCTTCGTTGCTGTTGATGCGCTGGGCCAGCGCAATCGCATCGCGCAGTTTTTCATCCAATGACAACTGCGCCAGTTTTCCCTGAGGCAGGGCAATCAGTTCGCGGCCCAGGTCCAGCAGGGCATGCATATCGCGCTTGACCTGAGATTTGCTGGGGCCCCGGTAGGCGTCTGGATCATCGTCCTGTGGGTGCTCATCCATGGGTTCGGGCATAAAATGATTGGTAATTGACTATGATAACCGTCTTGACTCTGGACGGACCGCGCATGACAAAATCTACCGACGATTTCCTCGATATCCCCGCACAGCAGGCGCAGTTTCGCGACCTGATCAGCGATGCGTTGCAGTGCGCGCGCCAGGTGGGTGCCTCGGACGCCGCTGCCGAGATCTCCGAGAGCCGTGGCTTGTCGGTGGCGGTGCGCCACTGCAAACTGGAAACCATCGAACAGACCCGTGATCGCGGTTTGGCGATTACGGTGTTTGCCGGGCAGCGCCGTGGCTCGGCCTCCACCTCGGATTTTTCCGCCGATGCCATCCGTCGCACCGTCGAGGCCGCCTGGCACATTGCCCGGCACACCGCCGAAGACCCCGCCGCCGGCCTGCCGGACCCCGACCAGTTGGCCTTGCACTATCCGGATCTGGATCTGCATCACCCCTGGGCCATCGATGTCCCCGAGGCCGCCCGCCTGGCCATCCGCGCCGAACGTGCTGCCCTGGCCACCAGCGACCTGATCACCAATACCGAAGGGGCCTCGCTGGACACCTCAGAAGGCCATTTCGTCCTGGGCAATACCCAGGGCTTTCTAGGGGGCTATCCGTATTCGCGCCACAGCCTCTCGGTGGCGCCCATCGCTGGTCATGGCGACGGCATGCAGCGCGACTACTGGTATACCGCTGCCCGCGATGCCCAGACGCTGGCTGCCCCCCTCCAGGTGGGCCGATATGCCGCCCAGCGCGCCTTGTCGCGCCTGAATGCCCGCAGCATCAAGACCGGCCACTATCCGGTGCTTTTCGAAGCCCCGTTGGCCGTGGGCCTGTTGGGCGCGCTGGTCCAGGCTACCAGCGGCGGCGCGCTGTACCGCAAGGCCAGCTTCATGCTGGACAGCCTGGGAAAAACCGTCCTGGCCGATCACCTGGATGTGGTCGAAAATCCCTATATTCCGGGCGCCCAGGGCAGCTCGCCCTTCGATGGCGAAGGGGTTCGCCCTCAGGCCCGCCGCGTGGTCGACTGCGGCCTGCTGACCGGCTATTTTCTGTCCACTTACACGGCGCGCAAACTCGGCATGTCCACCACGGGCAACGCCGGGGGTTCGCATAACCTCAGCTTGCGTTCGCGCCTGACCCAGCCGGACGATACCCTGGCCGCCATGTTGCAGAAAATGGGCACTGGCCTGCTGGTCACCGAACTCATCGGCCAGGGCGTCAATTACGTCACCGGCGATTATTCTCGGGGTGCATTTGGCTATTGGGTGCAAGACGGCCAGATCAGCCACCCGGTTCACGAAGTCACCATTGCCGGCAATCTGTCCGATATGTTCCGCCAGATCATCGCCATTGGTGCGGACGTCCACCACCGGGGCGCAAAATCCACCGGCTCCATCCTGATCGAAAAAATGGCCGTGGCCGGGCTTTAAGGCGCGGCCTGCCCAAGACCCCGATGCGCGGTGTAATATCGGGGCACACATTCCAATACCCACAGGAGATCTCCCATCATGCAGCGTCGTGCATTCCTGAAAAAAGCCGGGCTGGGTGCCATGGCCGGTACCGCCGTCGTGGCCGCCCCCGCCATTGCTCAGTCCAGCCCCCAGATAAACTGGAAAATGACCTCTACCTACGGGCCGTCCCTGCCGCCGCTATTTTCCACGGCGCAACTGTTCTGCAGCATGGTCAAAGATCTCACTGATGGTAATTTCAATATCCGTCTATACCCGGTTGGCGAACTCGTCCCCGGCTTTGGCGTTCTGGATGCCGTCGGCAACCGTACCGTGGAATGCGGCCAGACCGCGTCCTACTATTACTACGGCAAAGACCCTTCATTGTGTTTCGACACCGCCGTGCCTTTCGGCCTTAACGTGCGCCAGATGAATGCCTGGATGTACGAAGGCGACGGCATGAAACTCATGCGCGAACTCTTTGCCCCCTATGGCATCGTCAACTTCCCCCTGGGCAATACCGGCACCCAGATGGGCGGCTGGTACCGCAAGGAAATCAACAGCATCGAAGACATGAAAGGCCTGAAGATGCGCACCGCCGGCTTCGCTGGCGAGGTCCTCTCGCGCATGGGGGTCATTCCTCAGCAGGTTGCCCCTGGTGATATTTATCCGTCGCTCGAAAAAGGCGCGTTGGATGCAGTCGAATTCGTCGGCCCGGTCGATGACGAAAAGCTCGGCTTCCAAAAGGTCGCAAAGTACTACTACTACCCGGGTTGGTGGGAAGGCTCCGCCCAAGTCTCGCTGTACGTCAACGACAAGGCCCTGGCCGAACTCCCCAAGCCCTACCAGGCTGCCGTCGAGATCGCTGCCCGTGCCGCCGGTACCAAGCTGGTCGAGGACTACGACGCCCACAACCCCGAAGCCCTGCGCCGCTTGATTGCCTCGGGCGCTGTACTCAAAAGCTTCCCGCGTGATGTCATGGATGCGTCCTTCCAGGCCTCCAATGATCTTTACAAAGAATTCTGCGACAAAAACGCAGGCTTCAAGAAGATCTACGACAACTACATGGGCTTTCGCGACAACATCGTCCCTTGGTTCCGCGTCGCCGAAGGTTCCTACGACAACTACCTGGGTGCCGCCCTGGCCCGCCAGAAAAAATCCTGATTCCCCAAAAACAATGGGGTCAGACACCATTTCCCGAAAAGGAAATGGTGTCTGACCCCATTGTTTCTCTCCCCGTTTCTCTCTCCCCGCTGTTCCGGCCTGCTGCGTAGAATCCTGACCGCTCATTGAACCAAACCAAAAATCCATGTAAAATCGTCGGGTTTTCTTTCTGGATTCGTATTGGTACGGGTTTCAGAGCCACGGCATTGGCAGCACCCAGTAGCACCCCCGCCTGTGACTCTTACACATAAAGCCCTGGCCAGTCCGATAAGACCCCGGCATCGCGCCCCGGTCTACCCGGATGTAAACGCCTTTATTCATTTTCTCAGGAACACCATCATGAAGACCTTTGTGGCAAAGCCGCATGAAGTCAAGCGTGACTGGTTTGTGATCGACGCCAAGGGCAAGGTCCTCGGCCGTGTGGCCAGCGAAGTCGCACGCCGTCTGCGTGGCAAACACAAACCCGAATTCACACCGCACGTCGATACCGGCGACTACATTGTCGTCATCAACGCCGCTGACATCGTTGTCACCGGCGCCAAGGCTACCGACAAGCGCTACTACCGTCACTCCACCTATCCGGGCGGCATCACCGAGACCAACTTCCAGAAAATGCAACAGCGTTTTCCGGGCCGGGCTCTGCAAAAAGCCGTCAAGGGTATGTTGCCCAAGGGCCCCCTGGGCTACGCCATGGCTAAAAAGCTCAAGGTATACGCCGGTGCCGAGCACCCGCATACCGCGCAGCAGCCACAAACCCTGGATTTCTAAGGATAGGCCATCATGATCGGTAATTGGAATTATGGCACTGGCCGCCGCAAAACGTCGGTGGCACGGGTGTTTCTTAAAAAAGGCACGGGCAAGATCACCGTCAACGGTCGTCCCGTTGACGAATACTTTGCCCGCGAAACCGGCCGCATGATTGTGCGCCAGCCGCTGGCACTCACCAACCACCTGGAATCCTTTGACTTTCACGTCAATGTCCACGGTGGCGGCGAATCCGGCCAGGCCGGTGCCGTGCGTCACGGCATCACGCGTGCTCTGATCGAGTACGACGAAACCCTCAAGCCCTCGCTCAAACAAGCTGGGCTGGTCACGCGCGATGCCCGTGAAGTCGAACGTAAAAAGGTCGGCTTCCACAAGGCCCGTCGCCGCAAGCAATTCAGCAAGCGCTAATCCGCCTGCCGGGTGGCCTTGCGCCACCCTTTGCAACAAAAAACCCCGGCCGCGTGTCGGGGTTTTTTGTTGCTCAGCGGCAGGTCATTCCATCCGGCAGCATGCCATAATGAACCATACCGAGTTTTTTTCAGGGCATTACATCCATGAGCACATCGCGCATCAAGGTCGGCATTGTCGGCGGCACCGGCTACACCGGGGTCGAACTCCTGCGGCTGCTGTCCCAGCACCCCGGCGTCCAGTTGCACGCCATCACCTCCCGCAAAGAATCCGGCCTGCCGGTGGCCGATATGTACCCCAATCTGCGCGGTCATGTCAGCCTGTGTTTCCAGACCCCGGAAGACGCGGCCCTGGACCAATGCGATGTGGTGTTCTTTGCGACTCCTCATGGCGTGGCCATGCAGCAAGCCCCCGCGTTGCTGCAGCATGATGTGCGCATCATCGATCTGGCGGCTGATTTCCGTTTGCAGGATACAGACGCCTTCGAGCACTGGTACAAAATGCCCCATAGCTGCCCTGCTGTGCTGCGCGACGCAGTCTATGGTCTGCCCGAACTCGACCGCGATCGCATTCGTCAGGCGCGGGTGGTAGGCAACCCCGGCTGCTATCCCACCACCGTTCTGCTGGGCCTGGCGCCGGTGCTGCAGGCTGCCCAGCCGCTGGTGGATGTCGGTCACATCATTGCCGACTCCAAATCCGGCGTCTCCGGGGCCGGGCGCAAGGCCCAGGTCGGCTCTTTGTACGCAGAAGCCGGTGATAATTTCTCCGCCTACGGCGTGGCCGGCCATCGCCACCACCCCGAAATTGCCGAATGCCTGACCCGCATTGCCGACACGCCGGTGGGGCTTACTTTTGTCCCGCATCTGGTGCCCATGATCCGGGGCATGTTCTCTACCCTGTACCTGCGCATTTTGCCGGACGCGCTGGATACCGATTTTCAGGCCCTGTACGAAAACCGCTACGCCAACGAACCCTTTGTCGACGTCATGCCTGCGGGCAGCCTGCCCCAGACGCGTTCCGTCAGGGCCTCGAATATGCTGCGCATTGCGGTGCATCGTCCGGCTGGCAGCGACACCCTGGTGGTGTTGGTGGTGCAGGATAATCTGGTCAAAGGCGCGGCCGGCCAGGCCGTGCAGAACATGAATCTGATGTTCGGTTTGCCCGAGACCACCGGCCTGCAGCAGGTCGCCATCCTGCCTTGATCCCAGTAGGGGGGCATATGTCAAAATCAGAAAAATCAGGCGGCTTAAGCCGCTGGCTGGTCCGCAAGCTCAGTTTTTTACTGCTGCTGGCACTGGTGTTCCTGGCTGGGGCCGCCACCATGCACTTGGGCATGCACGCGGGTGATCAGGACATGATCCGGGCCCAGCAGGCCCAGTTGGCCGCCCTGCAGGCAGACCTGACCCAGTCTCGCGCCGATCTGGCCGCCACGCGCAGCCAGGCCGATGTCCAGTCGGCCAGCCAGCGCACTTTGCAGGACACCATGACCAGCCTGCAACAGCAGTTGGGTCAGGTACGCGACCAACTGGCCTTCTACGAACAGCTCATCCCCCCAGGCCCTGCGGGGGCGGTCGCCATTCGTGCCTTTGATATTCAGGCCGAAGGCGATCAACTGCGCTACCGGGTGCTGCTCACGCGTAACGCTCCGGTGGGTGCCGATGCCTTCAAAGGCCGCATGCGGTTTGTGGCGCAGGGCCAATCTCAGGGTAAACCCGTTAGAATAGACCTAAGCCCGCTATCCGCGTCCGATGCAGCCGCTACAACAACGGCCACGGATGGCTCGCTGGCGCTGGCATTCGACCAGTTTCAGCGCAGCACCGGGGTGCTGCAGGTTCCCGCCGACCTGCAAATCCAGCACATCCGCCTCGAAATCCTGGAAGGCGACACCGTGCGGGCCAGCCAGGATACCGTCTTGAATCGCACGGCACCCTCCGTGCAGGAGCCCCAATCATGACTACCCTCCAACACGTCGATCTCGCCGTACCGCCCAGCCCGCTGGTCTTTACCGATGCCGCCGTGGCCAAGGTCCGTGAACTCATCGCCGAGGAACACAATAACGCCCTGAAATTGCGCGTATTTGTCCAGGGCGGCGGCTGTTCCGGTTTTCAATATGGCTTTACCTTTGACGAAGACGTGGCCGACGACGACACCACCATCGAGCGCGATGGTGTCCAGTTGCTGGTCGATGCCATGAGCTTCCAGTATCTGATCGGTTCGGAAATCGACTACAAAGACGATCTCGAAGGCTCGCAGTTCGTGATTCGCAACCCCAACGCCAATACCACCTGCGGCTGCGGCTCGTCCTTCGCACCCTAAGCCGGGCGCATCATCCTGTGTTTCAGGCAGGATACAGGCAGCCAGCCACGCTGGCATGGCTGGCGCCCGTCACAGCCGGCAGGCAGGTGGCCTGGCCCTGCACATGCGCCTGCGCCAACCAGGCAAAGGCCAGCGCTTCTACGCTTTGCACCGGGATTCCATAGTCGGCGGTTGTCGATAGCCGACAGGGCAGGGCGCCCGCCAAGGCATCCATCAACACCGGATTTAACGCCCCCCCGCCGCAGGCCAGCACCTCGCGCGCTGTGGGGGCATATTGATGGACGGCCTCGCAGATCGTCTGCACCGTCAACTGCAATAGGGTGGCCTGGATATCCCCGGCGGATATTGGCGCCACGGGCGGGTGATATGCGGCGGTGCTGCCGCGCGGTCTGTCGGCAGCAGCCGGGCTTGTCTGGTACGCATCCAGGCGCGTATGCAGCCAATCCAGATTGAATAAATCGCGCCCGGTGGATTTGGGGGGTGGCAATGCCAGCCAGGGTTCGGCCAGCAGCGCGGCCAACAAGCCCGCATGACAGCGTCCGCTGGCTGCCCAGCGCCCTTCGCGGTCATACGGCAGACCCAGATGCAATTGCGCCCAGGCATCCATCAGCATATTGGCCGGCCCTGTGTCGAAACCTCGGACCCCGCCATCCAGCAGGGTCACATTGGCGATCCCCCCCAGGTTCAGGATCACGCGTCCCGAATCCAAGCCAAAACATGCCGCATGAAAGGCCGGAACCAAGGGCGCACCCTGGCCCCCCGCCGCCACATCCCGACTGCGAAAATCCGCCACCACCGCGATGCCCGTGTGCTCGGCCAATCGCGCCGGGGCATTGATCTGTATGGTGTAGCCCGCCTGCGGCTTATGGCGCACGGTCTGACCATGGGCGCCGATGGCACGCACGTCCGCCGCCCGCAGGCCGGTTTCGTCTAGTAGGGTATGGACAACCTGGGCATAGCAATCGGCCAGCGCGTTGGCCGCCAGGGCGCTGCGGACGAGTTCGTCGGGGCCGCTGGTATTCAAGGTCAGGAGTTGTTGGCGCAGCCCGTCCGGCAGGGGCAGGCTGGCTTCGGCCATCAGTGTCAGGGCATAGCCAGGCGCATCAGACGGCGCAGCCGACACGGGATGTGCATCGTCCGCCCGCACCAGCACCCCGTCCACGCCGTCTGTGCTGGTGCCCGACATCAGGCCGATGTAATGCGGGCGCACGATTCAAGAAGCTGTTATTTAGCGTTCGGCCAGCAGGTCTACCCGACTGTCCTGCAGACGGGCCAGCATCTGGATCTGGGGTTGGTAGTGCTCGACTTGGGCGGCAAAGGTCTTTTTATCGGCGGCTTCCAGCGGGCGGGCCACCGGCAGATCGACGGCCAGGGGGTCCACCTGTTTTTTGGCGATACGGAATTCGTAGTGCAGATGCGGGCCAGTGGCCCAGCCAGTCGAGCCAACATAGCCGATCAACTGGCCTTGCTGCACGCGGTCGCCTTTTTTGAGGCCTTTGGCAAAACGGCTTTGGTGGGCATAAGCCGTGGAATACTGGCCGAAATGCTTCAAGACAATAATATTGCCATAGCCGTTTTGCCAGCCGATGAATTCCACCGTGCCGTCTGCCGTGGCATGGATCGGCGTGCCCGATGGGGCGGCGTAGTCCACGCCCTTATGACCTGTCCATTTTTGGTGAATCGGGTGTTTACGCATGCCAAAGCGCGAGCTGATGCGGGTGAACTTGATGGCGGTGCGCAGAAACGCGCCCTTCAGGCTGGCGCCGGAAAAATCGTAATACCCGCCCTGGCCCTGGGCGTCGGTGAACCACACGGCGCTGTAGGTCTTGTCCTTGTTGATGAACTCCAGGGCGCGGATATGGCCGGACCCCACCTGTTCACCATCGTGCATATAGGCGTCGTAGACGATGCGGAAACGGTCGCCCTTGCGCAGATCTTTCAGAAAATCAATGCGGCTGCCCAGGATGTCCACCATTTCCATGGTGATGGCATCGGGCAAGTCGGCATCGTCGGCAGCCCCGAATAGTGAACTGGTGATTTCGCCTTCGGCCACCCGGGTCTCGCGTGCGGCGGCCGTGGTACGTTCGTGGGCGGTGAATTGGTTTTTTGCGTCAGGACGGATTTCCAGCCAGGCGGACTGGATACCGGATTTCATGGCAGCGCCGGGGGTGTGGGCATAGCGCAGCCAGACCATATTGCCTTGATCGTTCAGCGCGGCCTGTACCGTGCGCCCGGGGTAGAGCTTATAGATGGATCGTGCGCCTTCGTCGTGCGTCAAAAAGGTCAGCAGCCCTTCCTCGTTGACCCCTAGCCGATGCAGCAGATCGGACACTGTGTCGCCCCGGCGAATGCGCGTGGAGGCAATGTAAGGGGCTGGTGTGGCTGCTTCTGTAGCGCTGCCCGTGGCGGGCAGGTCCAGCGTCTGGCGGGCCTGATAGACCGGTTCAGGGGGCTGGGCAGGTTGGACGACAGCCAAGGCGGCGGCTGTCAGGAACAGGCCTGCGGCGGCGAACAGAAAACTGCGTGTGATATGGCGATGGCGTGGCTTGTCTGCAGGCGTCATGGGTAAAAACGGGTAGGGATGGGCGGAATCGGGGTGTTGCTTGCCCGACATGCAAAGCGCCCAAAGGTGCCCGCAGACCTGCCGGGGGGGCCACCAGGCAGGCGGAGCCTCTGCTAATATGAGGCTGCGCCTATGCCCGAACGTCGAATGTGTTGTACATAAGCTGCGGCGGCACGTTATGCTAGCGCATTGTGCCCGATATATCGAGCCTTTTTTAAACTTTTCTGATAAAGACCCAGTCATGCCGTCCCCCATCGCCCCCGAGGACCCCCAGATTGCCCAGGATCTGCGCGTGGCTCAGCGGGGCTGCGACGAACTTCTCGTTGCCTCCGAATTTGCCGCGAAACTTGCCCGCAGCCGTCAAACCGGTGTGCCTCTGCGCATTAAGCTCGGCCTGGACCCCACCGCCCCCGACATCCATCTGGGCCATACGGTGGTGTTGAATAAAATGCGCCAGCTGCAGGATCTTGGCCATACCGTCATTTTCCTGATTGGCGACTTCACCGCCCTGATCGGTGACCCCAGCGGGCGCAATGCCACCCGCCCGCCACTGACGCCCGAACAAATCCAGGAAAACGCCAAGACCTACTATGCCCAGGCCAGCCTGGTGCTCGACCCGGCCCGCACCGAGATCCGCTATAACTCCGAATGGAACGATAAGCTCGGCACCCGGGGCCTGATCCAGCTTGCCTCGCGCTATACCGTGGCGCGCATGATGGAACGCGACGACTTCACCCGGCGTTTTCGCGGCGGCGTGCCCATTTCAGTCCATGAATTCCTCTACCCTTTACTGCAGGGCTATGACTCCGTCGCCCTGCGGGCCGACCTGGAACTCGGCGGCACCGACCAAAAATTCAATTTGCTGGTGGGCCGCGAACTCCAAAAGGAATATGGCCAGGAACCTCAGTGCATTCTCACCATGCCGCTACTCGAAGGCACCGATGGCGTAGAAAAAATGTCCAAATCAAAGGGCAACTACATCGGCATCTCCGAAACGCCGGACTCCATGTTCGGCAAGCTCATGTCCATTTCCGACACCCTGATGTGGCGCTACTTCGAACTCCTGTCCTTCCGTACCCTGGAAGACATCGCCGCTCTGCAAACCGATATCGCCGGTGGCCGCAATCCCCGCGATGCCAAGGTCTTGCTGGCTCAGGAAATCGTCGATCGCTTCCATGGGACAGGGCAGGGCGCGACGGCGCTGGCGCACTTCAATGCCCAGTTTCGCGATGGCGCAATGCCCGAACACATGCCCGAAATCACCGTGGGCTCCGCCCCCATGGGGATCTTGAAAATTCTGCGCGAAGCCGGTCTGGCTGCCTCAGCCACCGAAGCCCAGCGCAACATCCAACAAGGAGGGGTGCGTATCGACGGCGACCGCATCGAAGACAAATCCCTGCAGTTGCCCGCCGGCACCTATGTCATGCAGGTTGGTAAACGCAAATACGCCCGGGTCACCCTGACCTAGCCGCACCGCACGGAGGCCTCATGAAACTGCATAGCGAATCTTTCCCCGATCAGGGGATCATCCCCGAACAAAACGCCTTTGGGCGCATCGATACGCAAACCCATGTGGCCCTGGCGGGCAACCGCAACCCGCATCTGGCCTGGTCCGATGTGCCTGATGGCGTGCGCTCTTTTGCCATTCTGTGTGTCGACCCTGATGTGCCGAGTCGGCCCGATGACGTCAACCAGCCTGGGCGCGAGGTCCCCACTGACCTGCCCCGGGTGGATTTTTATCATTGGGTGCTGGTCGATGTCGGCCCCGATGTGCGCAGCCTGCCCGAAGGCAGTTATGCCAATGGCATCACGCCGCGAGGCAAGGCCGGTCCTCTGGCGCTGGACAATACCCGCCAGGGCTTGAACGACTTCACCGGCTGGTTTGCCGCTGACCGCGACATGAATGGCGATTACTTCGGCTACGACGGCCCTTGCCCGCCCTGGAACGACGCCCTGATGCATCGCTATATTTTCACGGTGTATGCCCTGGATATTGCCGAATTTCCCCTGGATGGCCGATTTACCGGCGCCCAGGCGCTAGCCGCTTTGCAGGGCCATACGCTGGCCAGCGCCAGCATTACCGGCACCTACACGCTCAATCCGCGCCTGCACGCCCTGTAGCCCGCTGCTGCTCTATCTGCCACGCGCCTGGGCTGGCTGCCTTTTCAGGTGGACCATGCTAAAAGGCGCACAGTGTCCGCCGCTAGTCGTTCGCGCTAGAATGATCGGATTTGCCGCGCAGCGTACGCGCATCCCTTTTCTTCCCTCCTTTCCAGGAACCCTCATGTTTGACCGCTCCCGTACCCTTGATCAGGCTGATCCCGCAATCTGGGCAGCCATCCAACAAGAAAACATCCGCCAAGAGCAACACATCGAGCTCATCGCATCGGAAAACTACACCAGCCCGGCGGTGATGCAGGCCCAAGGCTCGCAGCTCACCAACAAGTACGCCGAAGGCTATCCGGGCAAGCGCTATTACGGTGGTTGCGAATACGTCGATATCGTCGAACAGTTGGCGATCGACCGGGTCAAGGAAATCTTCGGTGCCGAATCGGCCAACGTCCAGCCCAACTCCGGCTCGCAGGCCAACCAGGGCGTCTACATGGCCGTGTTGAAGCCCGGCGACAAGGTCCTGGGCATGAGCCTCGCCGAAGGCGGTCACCTGACACACGGTTCGCCGGTCAACGCTTCAGGCAAGCTCTACGAATTTCATTCCTACGGCCTGGATGCCAACGAAGTCCTGGACTACGACAAGCTCGAAGAACTGGCGCGCACCATCAAGCCCAAGCTCCTCGTCGGCGGCGCCTCGGCCTATTCCCTGCACATCGACTTCGAACGCATGGCCCGCATCGCGCACGACAACGGTGCCCTGTTCATGGTCGATATCGCCCACTATGCCGGGCTGGTGGCCGGGGGCATTTATCCCAATCCCGTGCCGCACGCCGATTTCGTCACCACCACCACCCATAAATCCCTGCGTGGTCCGCGCGGTGGCGTCATCATGATGAAATCCGAATACGAGAAAATCATCAATTCGGCCATCTTCCCGGGGATTCAGGGCGGCCCCCTGATGCACGTCATCGCCGCCAAGGCAGTTGCCTTCGGCGAGGCCTTGCAGCCCGAGTTCAAAGCCTACGCCGCCCAGGTCGCCGCCAATGCCCGCGTGCTGGCCGAAACCCTGGTCAAGCGCGGTTTGCGCATTGTCTCCGGGCGCACCGAAAGCCACCTGATGCTGGTCGATCTACGTGCCAAGGGCATCACCGGCAAGGTCGCCGAAGCCGTGCTGGGCCAGGCCCACATCACGGTCAATAAAAACGCCATTCCCAACGATCCTGAAAAGCCCTTTGTCACCAGCGGTATCCGTCTGGGCACCCCCGCCATGACGACCCGCGGCTTCAAGGAATCCGAGACCGAGCTCACCGGCAACCTGATCGCCGACGTGTTGGATAACCCCAACGACGAGGCCAACATTGCCCGTGTGCGCGAGCGTGTCAACCAGCTGACAGCCAGTCTGCCGGTCTACCGCTAACAGGACGGGCGCCTGCGGGCGCCCGGTACACAGATGAAGTGTCCATTTTGCAGTTGTCCCGACACCCAGGTGGTTGACTCCCGGGTTTCCGAAGAAGGCGATACCATCCGCCGTCGGCGGCGCTGCACGGCCTGCGACCGGCGCTTTACCACCTACGAACGCGTCGATCTGATGATGCCTGCCGTGGTCAAGCGCAATGGTTCGCGGGTGGACTTCAATCCCGCAAAATTGCGCGCCAGCATGGCGCTGGCCTTGCGCAAACGCAGCGTCAGCGCTCCCGCGCTGGACGCCGCCGTGGTCCGCATCCAGGAAAAACTCCTGACCAGCGGCAAACGCGAAATCACCTCCGATCAGGTCGGCGAGCTCGTCATGGCCGAATTGCGCCAGCTCGACCAGGTCGCCTATGTCCGTTTCGCATCGGTCTATCGCAGCTTCGAAGACATCCGCGAATTCGCCCACACCATTGATGAGTTTCGCTCCCCGGATGATCATACCCCCTGATTTCTCCACCGAAGACCACCGCTGGATGCGCCGGGCACTGGCTGTGGCTGAAAAATCCCTGTTTCTCAGCAGCCCCAACCCCCGCGTGGGTTGCGTGCTGGTGCGGGATGGCCGCTGGCTGGCCGAAGGCCACACACAGCGGGTCGGCGAACGTCACGCCGAAGCCGAGGCCCTGTGGCAGGCGGCCCAGCAGGGCATAGACATCGCTGGCGCCACCGCCTATGTCACCCTGGAACCCTGCAGCCATCAGGGCCGCACCCCGCCTTGCGCCCAGGCCCTGATCGACGCAGGCATTCATCGCGTCGTCGTGGCTTTGCAGGACCCCAATCCCCTGGTGGCCGGCCGCGGCATTGCCTGCCTGCGCCAGGCTGGCATCCAGGTCGATGCAGGCCTGATGGCTCAGGACGCTTTGCTGCAGAACCCTGGGTTCTGCGCCCGCATGACGCGCGGTACCCCCTGGTTGTGGCTGAAATCCGCCATGTCCCTGGATGGCCACACTGCTCTGCCGGACGGCCAGTCCCAATGGATTACCGGCGACCATGCCCGCGCCGATGGCCACCACTGGCGTGCCCGCGCCTGCCTGGTGCTGACCGGGATCGGCACTATCCTGGCCGACAACCCCCAAATGGATGTGCGCGCCGTACCCACCTCGCGCCAGCCCATCCGCGCGGTGCTGGATAGCCAATTCATTATTTCCGAACAGGCGCGGATCTTCAACGGCAACCCCGTCTGGATTTTCACCTCACGCCCTGATGGCGCCAAGGCCGCCCGTTTGGCCGGACGCAATGTCCGCGTTATCATCCTGCCTCCGTCTGTCAGCGGGGCACTAGATCTGGATGCCCTGATGCAGTGGCTGGGCCAGCACGACATCAACGAGGTACACGTCGAGGCCGGTGCCCGCCTGCAGGGTGCTTTGGTGGCCGGAGGCCATATCGATGAATGGCTGGTCTATGTGGCCCCCTGCATTCTGGGCGACGGCCAGGGTCTGGCCGCATTGCCCAGCGCATTGCAGACCTTGGCCCAGGCCCCTCGATACCAGTTTCTGGACGCCCGGCCCATTGGTCCCGACCTGCGCCTGCATCTGCGTGACACTGCCCGCTGGCAGGCCCTGAGTACCGCTTGTGGCCTGCCCAGCAGTGCGTAAAACCACCCATTCTCAAAAAGGATGACATGATCATGTTTACAGGAATCGTCGCGGCGGTAGGCCGCATTACCCAGGTGAGCCCGCTGGGCGACCAGGCCGAATCCGGCGTGCGTCTGATGATCGATGCCGGCGGCTTGCCGCTGACTTCCAGCCGTCTGGGCGACTCCATCGCCATTCAGGGTGCCTGCATGACCGTCGTTGCCCTGCACGATGAACAATTCGAAGTCGATGTCTCGCGCGAAAGCCTGGTGCGTACCTGCGGCCTGGAAGCACCTGGCGAGGTCAATCTCGAACACGCCCTGTGCGTGGGCGACAGCCTGGACGGCCACCTGGTCTCCGGCCACGTCGACGGTATCGGCCAGGTCACCTGCTTTGACGCGGTCGGCGAGTCCACCGAACTGCGTATTATCGTGCCCGCCCACCTGTCCAAATACATGGCTTACAAAGGCTCAGTCACCATCAACGGCGTCAGCCTCACGATCAACCGCGTCGATGATCAGGAGGAAGGCACCGAAATTTCCATCAACCTGATCCCCCACACCATCCAGGTCACTACCCTGCGCAATCTTCAGGTCGGCACCAACGTCAACCTGGAAATCGACCTGATTGCCCGCTACGTCGAACGCATGGTCGGCAGCATGGGCTCCGTCATCATGCCTGCCATCTAAATCGTGCTAGAATTACGGACTTCGTTTGTTTGGTTTTACCAGACATGCAGGACAGGTGGCCGAGCGGTTGAAGGCGCACGCCTGGAAAGCGTGTATACGTGAATAGCGTATCGGGGGTTCGAATCCCCCTCTGTCCGCCAGGATCCGAAATGGGGTCAGACACCATTATTAAAAAATAATGGTGTCTGACCCCATTTTCTTGTTCCGGGCTCTAGGCGCTACCCCATAAACGGGAGGTGCTGCCCTAAGTAGGGTGATACGTAGTTAAATGAAAGCATCTTGCAGAGAGGTGCTTTCATGAAAAGAATCATTCAAATTGCGTCGTACGGCAATAGTATTGCAGCGCTGTGTGACGACAACACCGCTTGGCATCTCCTGCCTGACGGAGAGTGGGAGCAGTTTCCCCATATTCCTAAGCAGAATCGCTACAACATTTCAGACGAGGAAATGGCTGCCAAGGCGGAGCAGGCAAAAAAGAAGTGATTCTTGTTAAACGGCAATGGTGCCAAGTGGCCTACTTTTCCACCTTCACCTCAAACCAGGCCTCAGTCTCCCCCAGGTTCTGAAACGCATCATCCCGCGCCCGGCCAGCCGCTGCGATCCACTGTTTGGCCAGCGCTACATCTTCGGGGCTCATTTCGTCTTCTGCGGTGTCCTCGATTGTTGCCCAGGCCTGGTAAGCGGCCAGGACTTCATCAGGCCCGCCCAGAGCGCGGTCCAGGGTTCGCTGAAATCGTCGTTCGGCGTCCTGGCGGGCTTTCTCGGGGATGTCGGCAGGGGCGTCTTGAAGGGTGATTGTGTACATGGCTTACTCCACTTGTTAGCTGTGTATTTATACAGCTAAATTTCAGATTGGAGAAGCTTTGCTGGGTTTTTTCTCGCCTTTAATGTGGCCTTGGTGGGTATGACTCTGCAAATGTCCCTTGTCTGTCATGCTGCGCCGCAATGATCAGGTAAAAACCCCAATACCGGCTGGCATGGCGCAATCCTACGATAAATGTGCGCGATGTGCGCTCATAAAAATATGCAGGAGCAGCCATGAAATTTACCCTATACAAAGACGCACGCGGAGAGTGGCGTTGGCGGCTGAAGGCGGCCAATGGAAACATCGTCTGCATCAGCTCCGAGGGGTACTCAAGCAAACAAAGTGCGCAGCACAGCATCGAGTCCGTGAAAAAAGGGGCACCTGACGCACCGGTGACTGAGGAATAGCGCATCGGGCTGGAGGGGGCGTAAATCCTCTTCCAGATTAAGGTTTCTGTCTAGGGTTTACGTAGATTGCCTGCTGTTTCGTATTTAGCTATTATCATAAGCATCTATTGCTAACATGTTAGCTAAAAAGGAGACTGCTATGTTGCCATGGGCTTCGCGCCGCCACACAGCTGCCCTGCAGCGCCTGGACACACAGGCCCTGCAGGTCGTGATGGGTAACGCCAGCATGATGTCGGCCTTTACCAACGTCGTGTCGGCCTCCCACGAGCAATCGACGGTATTGGCGCAACTCCGGGCTCACATGGGGCAACTGGTGGATCAGGTGGACGCCGTGAATCAGTCCGCCCAGACTACCCAAACAGAGGTCAACAGCGTGCATCAATTGGCGCTGCGGGGTAACGCTTTGCTGGTCGAGGCCTCGGCGCGCACGCGTGCCCAGGTGGATTCCGCCAAGGAACTCAATGAGCGCTTTGCCGAAGTCTCCCGGCAGGCCGGCGCGATCGAATCCATTCTGCGCTTGATTCAGGACGTTGCCATGCAGACGAATCTGCTGTCTCTCAATGCTGCCGTCGAGGCCGCCCGTGCCGGCGAACACGGCCGGGGCTTTGGCGTGGTGGCCGACGAGGTCCGCAAGCTCGCTTCCCGCACTGAAGCAGCCACAACCGAAATCCGGCAGATGATTGTCGGCATCACCGCCAGCACGTCGGCGGCCGATGGCTTTCTGAAGGCCGTCCTGGAGGACATCCTGCTGGGTGCCGAGCAGACCTCCCAGGTCGAAGATCTATTGGCGGATATCAGCCAGCACTCCCAGCATACCGGCCAGATGTCGGACGAAATGGCTGCCGTGGCGCAGGCCCAAGTCGAACTGGGCCACACCATGGCCCGCGATGTCGAAGCTCTGTCTCAGGCCACCGATAAATCGCTCGAATGGGTGGCCAAGAGCAACACTGAGATCCGCGATATCCAAAACCTGGTCGGTTCGTTCAAGCGCGATGTTTCAGCCTTGCTGCCGGAACAGCGTGCCCTGGACGTGCTGGTATCCTGCGCCGAGGAATTGCGCGCCTGCAATATCCTGATCAAAAATTCTGAGTCCTATGCCCAGGTCGAACCCGTCGTCCAGCGCATTGGCCAGATCGATGAATTGCTGGACCGCGCCTGGGTGCAGTATTGCCGCCGCCACCCAAAAGCTGAAACCCGTCAGCCGTTCCAGCAGGCCTTGCAAGCCTATCGCCAGACGCGTGCGCGCATTCTGGATAGCGCCCGCGCAGAACAATTTGCCCAGGTTCGGGATTTGATCTCCAATCAGGGGCGGCCAGCGTATGCGCTGCTGAAAGACCTGCTGACTCAGATGGGCAAGGCCGACTCCTAAGCTTGGAAATGGTGGAAATGGGGTCAGACACCATTGTTTTTAGTAATGGTGTCTGACCCCATTTTCCCTTTTTCTTTTAACCCAGCGCCGTATCCAGAAACATCATCACCCCGAACCCTGCCATCAGGCCCACGGTGGCGGCGGTCTGGTGGCCGTTGCGGTGAGTCTCGGGAATGACCTCGTGGGATACCACAAAAATCATGGCGCCCGCCGCAATCCCCAGGCTGACCGGGTAGGCGATGGGCAGGCCGCTGGCCATGCCTACGCCGATCAGGGCGCCTAAGGGCTCCATCAAGCCAGAGGCCACCGCAACCCCCACCGCTCGGCCAGAGCCTAGGCCAATCGCCCGCAGCGCCAGTGCCACGGCCAGGCCCTCCGGGATGTCCTGAATGGCAATCGCCATGGTCAATGGCACACCCACGGATAGGTCCCCTTGGGCAAAGCCTACGCCGATCGCCATGCCTTCAGGTAAATTGTGCAGAATAATGGCCAGCACGAACAGCCATACGCCGCTGATCCGGCTGGTCTCCGGGCCGGACAGGCCGCTGCTTTCATGGCGATGGGGCGTGAAATAATCTAGTCCCAGCATCAGCAGCACCCCCAGTCCCAGGCCCACCACCACGGTGGTAGCGGCGGCAACACTGCTGTCAAATAGATCTCGCGCCGCATCCAGCCCCGGCAGAATCAAGGAAAAAGACGCCGCCGCCAGCATCATGCCAGCGGCAAATCCCAGCATGCAGTCCTGCGTCCGGTTGTCCACCTGCCTCAGCGTCAGCGCCCCCAGTGCGCCCAGGGCTGTGGCTCCAAACCCCACCAGCCCGCCCAATGCGGCATATCCCAGATACGTGCGGTTATGTCCGGCAAATGATTGCGCCGCGCTATCCAGCAGCAGCCAGGCCATGGCCGCCAGCGCCAGCAACAGGCCCAGCGCCGGCCCCCGGTGCGCCAGCACCTGGCGGCGCCAGGATTGCAGCAATGTTCTGGTCATACGCGTATCTCTTTCAAGAGGTGAATGCCCCCTACTTTATCAGCAAGGCTGGCCCCGAAATTCTCTTTCTGGCATGGGCGGGGCACGCTGGTTCCAGTACTGCCAAAATGGCTGTCCCCCAGAAAGCTGCTTGAAGCTGCTAGCATTAGCAGTCTTGTATCTTATATCTGATTCCCCATGGCTAGAAAAATCAGTCTTGCATGCGTCTGGGTGCTGGCGATCTTGTGTTTCGTGGTGCCTTACTGGGTGCTGGATCAGGTTAACGCCTGGTATGGCAGCTTCCTGTTCTGGGGGGTAGCCGGGGTGCTGGTGATTATCTGCAATTTGATCGCCACGCGGGATTTCCAGGGGCAAGACGAATGAGCGCGACCGCAATCTGGTTGGGGGTGGCCGTTTATCTGCTGGTTGCGGTCACCGTGGCCTGGCTGGCGCGGGATGAGTCCACCAATGGCCGCAGCGTCAGCATGTCGGGCTATTTCCTGGGGGCGCGGCGCTTTGGCGGTTTTGTCTCCGCGCTAAGCTACAGCGCCACCACGTACAGCGCCTTCATGATGGTGGGGCTGGCCGGGCTGACCTACACGGCGGGGGTGGGTGCCTTCGGTTTCGAAATCGTGTATTTCGTGGGTGTGTCGCTGGTGGCCGTGTTCGGCCCGCGTTTTTGGCGGGTCGGCCGCGCTTATAACTTCATCACCCCCAGCGAAATGCTGGGCCACCGCTACCAGAGCCGTTCTGTCGCCGTCTCTACCGCCCTGACCAACTGCCTGTTTCTGATCCCTTATGCTGCCGTGCAACTGGCCGGGGTCGGCTATCTGCTGGCTGGGATGAGCGACGGCGCGATCAGCTTCACCACCGGCACCATATTTGCCACCATCGTGGCGCTGGTGTTCTCGTATATAGCCGGCATGCGCTCGGTCATGTGGACCGATGCCTTGCAGGCTGCATTCATGTTGATCTCGGCCTCGGTGGTCGCCTGGCTGGTGGTGCGGCACCTAGGGGGGCTGGGGCCCATGTTCGATCAGCTATCCGCCGTTCAGGGTAATGTACTGACCGTCCCAGGGCCGGGTTTTTTTTCCTTTGCCACTTTTTTGGGGCTGACCCTGCCGTGGTTTTTCTTCAGTTTGTCCAACCCCCAGGTCAGCCAGCGGCTGTTCATGCCTAAATCACTGTCCGCTCTGCGCGTGATGTTGATCGGTTTTCTGTGCTTTGGCCTGGTCTATACCCTGGTGTCGGTCACCTGGGGGTTTGGTGCTTTGCTGATTTTGCCTGGCTTGTCGCAGGCAGACCTGGCCACCCCCAGCCTGCTGGCTTCGGATGTCATTCCGCCCTTGTTGGCGGAAGTCGTCATGATCGGCATTCTGGCAGCGGCAATTTCCACCATTGATTCCATCATGCTGACCCTGTCATCTATGCTGTCGCGCGATGTCTACGCGCACGTCGCGGGCCACCGTGACGATGCCCGTCAATTGCGCTTCGGCAAACTGGTGCTGGCCGTGATCGCCGCCCTGGCCCTGATGTTCGCCGAACTGCAGCTTAATTTGATTGCCGTGCTGTCCGTGGCGGCCTCCACCGGCCTGGCGGTGGTCGTCCCGGCCATTATCGGCGCGTTCTTCTGGCGCCGAGGCACTGCTGCCGGGGCGCTGGCCAGTATTCTGGGTGGCAGCGCCGTGGTATTGACCATGTTTGCCACCGGCATGCGCCCCCTGGGCCTGTCCGCTGGGGTCTGGGTCCTGCCGGTGTCGATTGTGCTGTTCGTGGTCGTCAGCCTGTGTACTCGGGCGCCCCGGGCGGTGGCGGACGAATTCATGGCTCGAGCCTGCCAAAACAAGCAATGAATGAGATCAAAGAAATGGGGTCAGACACCATTTCTTTCTAGGAATGGTGTCTGACCCCATTTATTGCCGCGCCGCGTAACCTGCGCGTTGCACAGGGCGGTGTTGTCCTCAGGCAGTTTGATTTACTGCGTAATCACCCGGGATTCAACAATAAAGGCAAAGTCCCTGGGGGCGTCGTCCAGGACAGAGGGGCAGTCGATAAAGGTCTTGATGGCGCTGGCCGTATCCGGGTTGGCCGCCAGCATATACAAGGACCAGTCGCCTGCTGCGGCCTCGTTGTAGAACGCGTAGCTGCCTAGCCCGTATTGCAGGAACTCATCAACCGGAATGCGGGTGCCGTCGTCGATTGACTCTGCGCCCCCGCTGAAATGATCGTTGGGCAGCTTCAGCAAGGACATCGTGCCGCTGGGGGATTTCACCGCCAGGCCGATCGCCCCCAGACAGACACCCTGCCCGGACAGGCGTAGCTGGAACTCATCCACGATGGCGTTGCCCTGCGCGACCTTGAATGTGCCCAGCAGGGATACCTGGCGATAGGGGAACCCACCAGGCAACTCGGCAGGTACGACCCCTGCCAGGTCTTGGGTTTCCATCAGATCGCCCATATTTTTATGCCAATACACCGTGGTCGTGAAGTTTGGGATATGCACATCGGCCAACCGTCCCAGGCTGGGATCGCGGGCATAGGCCTGGGCCAACGCCACGGCCTGGCTGGCATCGGGCAGACCAAAACCATAGCGATTGGAATAAGCCAGCCCAGCCGCATTGGTTTGCCAGCCCAGGTCCAGCGGGACGCGGGTGGCTGCTGCTGCGATGTCCGTCGGGCTGCTGAGGGCATTCACCCACTGATTGTTGCTCAGATCCAGCTGATCCCCGAATCGGGGCAGAGTGCCTTCTGGCCCGTCCGGGCGGCGCTGCAGATAATCGACATCCACCCGGCGCGCCGATAGCCGCAGAATATCGCGCACATCGCGCCAACTGAGTTCAGGGTTGGCGCTGAGTATCAGCGCCGCCACCCCGCTGATGCTGGGGGCGGCTGCAGAGGTGCCATTCATGTAGCTGTAATCGCAGGCGGGATTGTCAGCCATCCCATTGCGTTGGGTTTCGCCGCGCAGAAAAGGCGTGGCGGCGGGGACTTTGCCGCCCTGGTAGCTATAGCCTGCCGCACAACCGCGCATGTCAGTGGAAAACAAGGTGGGGCCGTCCAGAGGGCCACGTCCTTGGTGTTGGTTATCGGGGTTTTCGCCATACAGACCATAGTCGCCGTATTCGCCCCCCATGCCACTGACCCAATTCACGGACCCCGCACTGCTATAGGTCGCCGCCTGCCCTTGTGCGGTGAGCGCTGCAATATGCAAGACATTGGGTTCCAGGGAGAGGGGGTCATTGGCTACGTTTACGCATGCCCGGCTGGCTGTGGGGCCGTCGCACACGATGGTTTGATCCCCATTGGTGGTGTATTCGTTGCCTGCGGATTTGATAAAGACCACCCCACGCCCATCGCGCAAGGTTTTCAGCCCGCGAACCAAGGGGGTTTCGAGGTCTTGCATATTGTCCGAATCAACGTCATCGTAGGGTTTGGCCATTTCGTCCTCTCCGTACGATCCATTGATCAGGTCGGCCTGGCGCGACCAATCGGCCCCCCCGTAGGCCAGAGCGAAGCGAGCTTGTAAGTCTTCTGCGTTGACGCTGTCATCTGCATCCAGCACGTTGGCGCCACCCAGACTCACCCTAGGGGCGATGCCCATCACGCCTTTTTGATTTTGCGCGGCTGCAATAATGCCGGCCACGGCGGTGCCGTGGGGGGCGGTGTGATGGTCGTTCAGAATGGTCGGATAAGGATCATGGCTGTTATTCACGAAATTCCAGGACATGCTTGGGTCGGCGTTGGAGGCCAGGTCTTCATTGTGCAGGTCCACCCCGGAATCCAGCACCAGCACCCGGACGCCTTGCCCCTTGACACCCGCCCGGTGGGCATCTTCGACGTTCAGATCCGTCCCGTTGGCTGCGGAGGCAAAGGCACTGAAATAGCTGTCCTTGTGATTTAACGCCCACTGAAATGGATATAAGGGTTCAGTGGCCCCGGTCTGGAAGGCGGTGGGGTCTGGATCAGGAGGAGGCGGGACAGGCTGGATTGGGTTGTCGCCACCGCCCGAATCACTGCACGCGCTCAGGCTGATGGCCAGGACGGCCCCCAGCAAAATCGAAAACCGCTTGAAAGGAGGAAGAGTGATGGCCATGGCAATGAGATATGAGTTATTTCAAGACGGGCTTGCTGTATTGAATTGGCAGGGACACCTGGGCGTCGGGTAGGCGGGTCTTGAGCAGATCGAAGGCCTGGACAGCCTGTGTCATGCTGGCAAACTGAATGAAAATCATGCCGGAGGGTGGGCTGGATAGTATCTGGGTGGGCTGGATTGCCGCGTCCCTGAGAATCGCCTGTATCTGGGACTCGGATGCCCCCAGGGTAACGACTTTATGGTGGCTGACCCCGACCAGACCGCGTTCGTCTTTCAGGCGGGTTTGCGTGTCGGTATTGCCAGGTGCGGATTTCGAGACCGCCCCGGCGGGCGGGGTGGTAGTGGCAGGCAGTGCCTGATAAGTTTTACCGCCAATGATATAGCTGGAGGCCTGGCTTGACGAGGCCCCGGCAGCTTGGGTGGCATAAGCCGTCAGGGCCAGGGCCAGGGCGGACAGCACGCAAACCAGTTGGCGTCGGGTAAAAAGCCTGGCAGGCGCAAGAAGCATGGACATGATGATACCCATTTGGTTGAAGTGGGTTTTAGTGTATCGAGAAACCAGGGTTTTGTTTTAGGCGGGCTATCTGCCTTGGGATGCATGACGAACAAAAGCCAGATCAGCTAAACGCTTGATCTGGCTTTTAAATTCTGGTGGGCGGTACAAGGTTCGAACTTGTGACCCCTGCCGTGTGAAGGCAGTGCTCTACCACTGAGCTAACCGCCCAATCGGACGCTGTCAGTATGTGCGCAGGAAGCGCAGTAACAGCCGACTGGAAAGATCGCCATTATACATAAATTTAAGTGGTATCACGGCTCTGGCGTCCTACCCATTCAGAATCTGCCCAGGGACATGCGTGCCACTAGTCTCAGTTTCGCCCGGCCTCGATTTCACGCCACAGGCTGCGTCCGCCGACAGCCTTGTCCAGGCCGTCCAGGTAGGCTTCGTGGGCCGCCCGATCCGCTGCGCTGAGCTGCGCCTCCGGCAGGCCGGACGCATCAAAACGCTGGATCGAGGCGCCTGCGTTCACCCCCTGACGGCCAACGGCATCGTCCGCATCGCCACCCAGCAAAGAGTTCTGGCCGCGGGTCATCGCCAGCCAGACCTCGCCCAACAGTTCGGAATCCAGCAGCGCCCCGTGCAACGTACGGTGTGCATTGGAAATCTCGAATCGGTCGCACAGCGCATCCAGATTGTTGCGCTTGCCGGGGAACATCTCGCGCGCCACCATCAAGGAATCCGTCACCTGGGCGCATAGGTCCGTAAACGGCGGCAGCCCGGCGCGCTTCAGTTCGGCATTCAGGAACTTCACGTCAAACGCTGCGTTATGGATGATGACCTCGGCGCCCTGCACAAAATCCACCAGTTGTTGGGCTACCGCCGAAAAACGCGGCTTGTCCGACAGGAACGCGGTCGTCAGGCCGTGCACCCGCAGAGCCTCCGGGTCGCTGTCACGATCCGGATTCAGGTACAGATGCAGATGGTGATCCGTCACCTGACGATTGACGATCTCCACGCAAGCCAGCTCGACCACGCGATGCCCTTGCTCCGGCTCCAGCCCAGTGGTTTCAGTATCCAGGACGATTTGACGCATAAAACAATATCCGTTGAAGAATAAATGGGGTCAGACACCATTATCACCATTATTATCGGCAACACAGCGGCTTGGGGTAAATGGTGTCTGACCCCATTTAATGATGTGACCCCATTTATGAGGGATCAGCCAGAACCGAGTTCTGCAACCCCTTGGTTGGCCAGGGCGTCGGCGCGTTCATTGCCGGGGTCGCCCGCATGGCCTTTGACCCAGCGCCAGTGTAGTTCATGCTGTCCGGCCAAGGCATCCAGATCCTGCCAGAGATCCGCGTTCTTCACCGGCTTTTTATCCGCTGTGCGCCAATCGCGCAGCTTCCAGTTGGCCAACCATTGCGTCATGCCCTTTTGCACATACACCGAATCCGTGTGGACTGTCACTACGCAACGGCGCTTCAGTGCCCGCAGTGCCTGGATCACCGCCATCAATTCCATGCGGTTGTTCGTCGTCAGCGGTTCGCCGCCGTGCAGGGTTTTTTCGTGTGGTCCCTGACGCAGCAGGGCGCCCCAGCCGCCAGGACCGGGATTGCCCTTGCAGGCGCCATCCGTCCAGATATCCACGATGGGTTCCGCCATTGGGTTTCCTAAAGAATATGAAGCCGGTATTCAGTGGCTTCGGGCGCACATCATAAAGCCTGGTCCGTATCCGGGTCTGAGCGCACCTGATTCGCCACGGGCACCACCGTTCGGCGCACGCGCCGTCGCTTGGATTTCCGCCATGCCGGGCCCACCAGCCGCATGCCGGTCACGCGTTTGACGGCGGCAATCGCGTAGACCGCGCCGCCCGCAGGCCACCAGCGGTCGCCTGCATGTTCCATGAACTGCCAGCGCTGCAGCCAGGTCTCGGTGGCGCACAGCGGCACATAGCAGCCGAAACGTCCGCGATCCAGCTCGAAGGACAGCAGCTTGAACCAGTCTTTCAGGCGCGTAGGCGACACCTGCGACGGCACCGGCACCGGCAATTGCAGCGCCAGGCCGGGTAAGGATTCGCGCAGGCCCCACAGGCTGTAGGGATTGAACCCCGTCATCACCACCCGGCCCTCGGGCATCAGCACGCGCTCGACTTCGCGCAGCACCTGGTGCGGGTCGCCGCACCATTCCAGCGTATGCGGCATCACCATCAGGTCCACGCTTTGGCTATCGAACGGCAGTTGTTCCGGTTCGCAGATCAGGCGCCCGGCGCGGGTGCCGAAAGGCGCATCCGGGCTGTGCGCCCAGGCTTTATAAGGGATGCGGTTGGCTTGCAGCAGATCCCAGTGCGGCAGGCCGATTTGTATGGCATGATACCCAAAGGCATTACTGACCATCGCATCGACTTGGCGCTGCTCCCAGGCGCGCACATATTGCCCCATTGGGGTTTCCAGCCATTCAGCCAGTTTTATCGGCATAGCGCGTTGCGGTGCCACCATCGCTCCTTACACATGAATCCACCCAATCCAGACACCCCGGCCACGCTGACGCCCATTCCGGCACTGTCCGATAACTACATCTGGATGGTACAAAAAAACCATCACGCCATCATCGTCGATCCGGGCGACCCCGCCCCGGTGCTGGCGCATCTGGGCTCAGGCATCACCCTGGAAGCCATTCTGGTCACTCACCACCACCAGGATCACGTGGGTGGCGTGCTGGCATTACACCAGCGAACCGGTGCCCGCGTCTATGGCCCGCGCCACGAAAAAATCCCTCATTGCGACATCCCTGTGGGGCAGGGCGACCGCATCACGCTGCCCGGCAGCGGGCTGCAATTCGATGTGCTGGACGTGCCGGGTCACACCGCCGGCCATGTCGCCTATGCAGGCCAGCTGGATGCCGACCAGACCGTTGTCTTTTGTGGCGATACCCTGTTTGCGGCGGGCTGTGGTCGGCTATTTGAAGGCACCCCTGCCCAAATGCTGCAATCCCTGGGTAAAATCGGACATCTGCCGCCAGACACCCTGGTGTGCTGCGCGCACGAATACACGGCTGCCAATATCCGCTGGGCATTACAGGTAGATCCTGATAACGCCATGCTGCAGGCCCGCGCCCGGGATACCGCCCGGCTGCGTGCTCAGGGGCTGCCTACCGTGCCCTCACGCCTGGCCCTGGAACATCAGACCAATCCATTTCTGCGCACCAGCCACCCGGCCATCATGGCAGCGGCCAGCCAGCATGACGGCACCATGCTGGACACCCCCCAGGCGGTATTCGCCAGCCTGCGGGCCTGGAAAAACAAGGCTTAAGAACACCGGTGCCATAAAATATAAATAATCCACCCATGAAAATCCTGAGATACCTGCTGCCACTGGCCCTCTTGATCCTGGCTGGTTGCGCCACAGGCCCCCAAGACACCAAAAGCAGCCAGCCCTACGTGGCCGCAGACACCTCCCGCACGGTAGACCTCACCCACCCGCCGCGCGACATGTGGGACCGCATCCGACGCGGTTTTTCCATCCCTAATCTACGCAGCGAACGCGTCGATTACTGGACGGACTACTATGCCGGACACCCCCAATCGGTCCTGATCATGAGCCAGCGGGCCGGCAAGTACCTGTACTACATCGTGGATGAATTAAGCCGCCGCGGTCTGCCGACAGAACTCGCCTTGCTGCCGTTTGTGGAATCCGCCTACAACCCCAATGCCCTGTCACGTTCACAGGCCTCGGGCCTGTGGCAATTCATTCCCAGTACGGGCCTGCACTACAAGCTGCAGCAGGACTGGTGGCGCGACCAGCGCCGCGACCCGGTTGCCTCGACCCAGGCTGCGCTGGATTACCTAAGCTACCTATACGAATTTCAGGGCGATTGGTATCTGGCCCTGGCGTCCTATAACTGGGGCGAGGGCTCTGTCAAACGCGCCATGGACAAAGCCGAGGACAACGGCCTGGAGCCCATCTATACCCAGCTGACCATGCCTGACGAGACCCGGAACTACGTTCCTAAGCTGCAGGCCATCAAAAACATCATCGCCCAGCCCGAAAAATACGGCATTACCCTGCCCAATGTCAGCAACGTGCCCTATTTCACCACGGTGCATAAGTCTCGCGACATGGACATCGCCGTGGCCGCCGCCCTGGCTGAAATGCCCCTGGAAGACTTCCAGGCGCTGAACCCAGCCTATAACCGGCCCATGATGCTGGCCGAACACAAGCCCGCGCTGCATCTGCCCCTGGATAAGGTCGATATCTTCAACGACAACCTGAAAGCCTACACAGGCCGACTGTCCTCCTGGCAGGTCGTACACCCTAAACGCGGCCAGTCTCTGGCAGGCATCGCCAAAACCTACGGCATCACCCTGAACCAGCTGCGCCAGGCCAATAATCTGGGCAGCAAACAAACCCAGGCCAGCGCTGCCGCCCTGTTGATCCCCGCCGATAATATTCCCGCCGACAGCGGCTTTCGCCTGGCCTCTTACAGCCCGCCAGCCGCTGACGACAATAGCCGCACTATCCGCCACGTCACCGTCCCAGGCCAGACTGCCGCCGCCAGCACCAAGGCCGATCAGCCCGCTTCCCGGGTGCGCATCGTCGAAACACGCAGCAGCCCTCGTGCACGCACCCACACTGTGCGCCAGGGCGATACCCTGTATGCCCTGGCACGGCGCTATAACACCTCGGTCGATTCCCTGCGCAAGCTCAATAACCTCAAAAGCTCGGCGCTGTCCACCGGCAAGCGCCTGCAGGTGCCCAATTAACTTTCAACCACAGGATTTCACATCATGGGCTTTCTCAACGGCAAACGCATCCTAGTCACGGGCGTGCTGTCCAATCGATCCATCGCCTACGGCATTGCGCACGCTTGCCGTGCCCAGGGTGCGGAAATCGCCCTGACCTATGTGGGCGAACGCTTTGAAGAACGCGTCCGGGGGTTTGCCAAAGACCTGGGCAGCGACATCGTCATCCCCTGCGACGTTGGCGACGACGCCCAGATCGCGGCGGCCATCGACAGCCTGGGCCAGCGCTGGGACGGCCTGGACGGCTTGGTGCACTCCATCGGCTTTGCACCCCGCGATGCCCTGGAAGGCGATTTCCTGGACGGCATGACCCGCGAAAACTTCCGCGTGGCACACGATATTTCCGCCTACAGTTTCCCCGCCCTGGCCAAGGCCGCCTTGCCCTTGCTGCAGGGGCGCCAGGGCTCCGTGCTGACCCTGACCTATCTGGGGGCCGAAAAAGCCATTCCCAACTACAACATGATGGGCCTGGCCAAAGCATCCCTGGAAGCCAGCGTGCGCTATCTGGCAAAATCCCTGGGTAAGCAGGGCCTGCGCGCCAACGGCATTTCCGCTGGCCCAATCAAGACCCTGGCCGCCAGCGGCATCCGGGACTTTTCCAACATGCTGAAATTCGTCGAAGCCCAATCCCCCCTGGGCCGCAACGTCACCATCGAAGACGTCGGCAACGCCGCCGCCTTCCTGCTGTCCGACCTGGCAGCCGGTATCACCGGCGAAATCCTGCACGTAGATTGCGGTTTCTCCAACACGATTCCGGGGATGGGCTGATAATAATGGGGTCAGACCCCGTTTTACACCTCAAAGAAAAAAATGGGGTCAGACACCATTTTTGAAATCAAAATGGTGTCTGACCCCATTTTTTTGTGTCTGACCCCATTGTTTGCCAACCCCATTATCTTCCCGCTAACGATAGGTAATGAAATGACCGAAGCGGAACGCAACCGCCAGAAACTCCAGGGTTTCCTGGAAGACAAGCTGAAATGGCACGAATATACCCATCTGGTGGTGGCCGATGACGACATGCCCCAGGCAGAATGGTTTATCCACACCATCGGTCTGGCCCGATCCAATCTGCCCGAGCTCATCATCACCGGCGTCTTGGATCATGCCCTGGCCATGGACGTCATCAGCGACGTAGTCGCCCATGCTAAACACCGTGATGGCCTGGCAGATGGCGAAACCCCGACAGATGCCGTGCGCATCCCCGTGCGCGTCGTGGACGTCACCACGCCATTCGTCTTGGCCCAGCGCGTTGCGCAGGCCAGCAATCGATTCGGCGCACACATCCGCGTCATGCAGATTCTCTGGGCCGACGAACATGGCCGGTTTCCCAGCGATCCTGGCTACGATCAGGCGGCTAATCCGCAGCAGTGGCTGCAGAATACATAAACAGAGCTACAGCGCGAATACCTCGTCCAAGGTCTCAGCATCCAGTAGTCGATCAAACCAGGCTTCCAGATCGGCAGCATTAGCCGATGAGATCCTATGGGTGATATTGGTGGGCAACGGGCCAAATCGCTTGGCCAATAAACGCTGCAGCAACAGCGCCTCACCAGCTTGGCGGCCTTCCTGACGACCTTCCTGTTTATATTGTTCAGCCCACTGGTCAAGTCGTTCCGACAGTCCCATTTTTATCTCCTCCAGGTCTTGGACCTGCGGCAAAACTAAAGCGTAGTCGCTGCGGCGTACCAGCACACTGCGTATCCAGGTGGCGAATGTCCGCCGTAATTCTGGTTTATCTTGCAGCATTTCGCTGATCAGGTCTACCAGCCCAATCAGGTCTTGCTTGCTTTCGGGGCGGTCGACACGCATCATGGCTGCCACCAGGTTATGCAGTTGAGCCAGATGTGCCGGGGTATAGCGTTTCTCGTCGATCAGCACATATTCCAGGCGGGGCAGATAGCGTGACAGGCGACCTGGCAGCTTGGGGATCAAGTCCGCGATATTGGTAGCCGCCCGCCAGCGCCGCTCGCCGTTGTACAGCACGATAGGCAGCACCGGCGGCAAACGGTAGTCGGATAATATCTCGCCTCGGCGGATCAGATCCTGATATAGCAGGCCCACATAGGTCAGGATGCGAACCGCCATCCAGGGGTCGACGCGGCTTTGGAACTCGATCAGCAGGTATAGGTAAACCCACTGATCATCAGCCCGTACCCGCCAGATGATATCGTCAGCGCGTTCGCGCAGATCGTCAGTGATGTAACTGCCAGAGACCCGTTCCAGGGTGGTGTAGTCCAGCTGATGCAGCCACTCATCGGGGATAAAACCCACGATCAGATCGCGCACCATCTCGGGCGAGGAAAACAGCAGCTTGTACGAAGCATCATGTGGTTTGACCATGCCCCTGATTGTCAGGGGATCACGCGCCCAGCAGACTGGTCGTGGGACACTTTTGCCCCTGCGTAAACAATGGGGTCAGACACCATTTTTATAGGAAATGGTGTCAGACACCATTTCCTGTTTATAGGAAATGGTGTCTGACCCCATTTCCGACATTTCCCATCATCCTCTAATACAATCCTCAGACTCCCCACAACTTATTGGCAAACACACATGAGCAGCACAGTCTGGAACGAAGGCTATTTCACTGACGCCACTTATACCTACGGCTATTACCGCGAAATCAATCCAGTATTTCAGCGGTTCTGTCTTTTGTTGCGCGGCTTTGCCGCCCAGGAATCCTCCACGCCGCAGCACTGCGAACTGGGGTTTGGCCAGGGGGTGTCTTTCAGCATCCACGCGGCCGCGAATCCTGGCCATTACGTCGGCACGGACTTCAACCCCACCCACGCCGCGCATGCCAACCAATTGGTCCAGGCGTCTGGTAGTGGCGCCCGGGTATGGGATGACAGCTTCGAGCAACTGCTGGAACGCACGGATCTGCCGCAGTTCGACAGCATCAGCCTGCATGGCATCTGGACCTGGATCAGTCTGGATAATCAAAAAATCGTCACTGAATTTGCCCGACGTCACTTGAAGCCTGGTGGCTATCTATACGTCAGCTATAACTGCTTTCCGGGTTGGTCGCCTGCCTATCCGCTGCGTCAGCTGTTTGCCTTGCACGATCGCTATATCCCAGGCGGAAGTGATGTGACCGCGCGGGTAGATAGCGCTATGAAGTTTTCCCAGGATTTGCTGGCAGCTGGCCCCGCCTATCTTAAGGCCGTGCCCAGCCTGCCCGAGCGACTGAAGCAGATCGTGAAGCAGAACCGCCATTATCTGGCACACGAATACCTGAACCATGAATGGAACTGCATGTATTTTTCTGACGTCGTCGAGGCGTTGGGGCCAGCAAAGCTGGATTATGCCTGCACAGCTGTTCCGTTGGACATCGTCGAATCGGTCAACCTGACCGCCGAAGCGCGGACATTCCTGGCCTCCATCGCGCACCCCATCCTGCGTGAACAGGCGCGCGACTACTTCATCAATCAGCAATTCCGCAAAGACCTATATATGCGCGGCCCCATCACGCTGTCGCCGGCACAGCGTCGCCATCAGCTGCTGCAAACGCGGTTTGTGCTGCTGAAGCACGCGCCGGATGTGCCCCTGAAAGTCAATACCGCTGGGGGTGAGGCGACCTTACAGGAATCCGTTTATCGCCCCCTGCTGGACGCATTGGCCGGCCAGCAACATGCCCCCAAGACCCTGCGCGACCTGGTTGCCGCCTTACCCGGTTTAGCAGAACCCCAGGTGCTTGAGGCCCTGATTGTGCTGGTGGGCACGGGGGTGGCAGCCCCCTGCCAGACTGACGCTGCCGCCCGCCAGGTGCATAAGCGCTGCGATCAGCTGAACCGTCACCTGATGGAGCGCGCACAATACTCCAACGATATCGACGCACTGGCCAGTCCGGTGCTGGGCGGGGGGGTTGCCGTAGGGCGTTTCCACCAGCTATTTCTGCTGGCTCGGGCACTGGGTCGAAAAAACCCGCCTGAATGGGCGCAACACGCTTGGCAGATCATTGAATCCCAGGGCCAGCGTTTGCTGAAAGATGCTAAAACCTTGGAAACCCCCGAGGAAAACCTGGCCGAGCTGAATCAGCAGGCTGCGGATTTTGCCGTGAAGAATTTGCCGGTGCTCAAGGCGCTGCAGGTTGCATAGCGAGTTAAAGTAAAAAAGGGTCGCCCTTTTTGGGGCGACCTTCCTGCCACTGGGGCTTTCGCCATGTATCTGTTCCGTCAAACATCCACCGCCCAGCCGCCTGGGGTGGTCAGCCTGCAGCAACGTCTTGGCGGTTTGCAGTGTCTGCGTGCCATTGCAGCATTTGGGGTCGTTTTGCAGCATGCAATTTATTATGCTTGCCAAGCGCTTGGTCTGGATTATATGCAGTACCTGAAAATTGGCTTTGGCGGTATTGGCGTCAATCTGTTTTTTACGATCTCAGGGTTCGTCATGGCGGGTTGCCTATCCCAGGGAAATCGGTTTTTTTGGAATCGAATCCAGCGTATTTATCCAGGGTATTGGCTGACCATTGCGGTGTCAGCATTGTTATTGATTAATCCGGTCTATCAGTGGTCGTTCAGCTGGACCAGTTTTTTCTTGATGCCAACCGATTTGAATCATAGCTACCATATTCCTTACTGGACACTGGCCTACGAGCTTGGGTTTTATTTTTTGGTGGCCAGCGTGATTGCTTTGCGCTGCTCGGTGCAGACCATTACCCGACTTTGTGTGATCTGGCTGCTGATGATTGTGCTGGTATCCAGGTACACATCAGTTTCTGTGGTGGCTCCCGGTCTCTGGCTCTGGCTGTCTCCTTATAATATATTTTTTATTGCTGGATTTTTGCTGGGCCTGCATTATCACTATGTGCGAAACCTGCCCTCGCTGCCTTTGGCTTTGGCAGCGATTGTGCTTTGTGCATTGGGCGAAATTCTGTATGTTACCTCGTCGGCAGGAGCGCTGATGCTGTATGCCTTGGGTCTTGCCGCAGTCTTGTTGCTGGGGGTGCGGCATTTGAATATCCCTTGGCTGGAACGCATCGGGGATGCATCGTATGGTATTTATCTGGTTCATGCTCCGGTGATTGTGCTGTTTATTGCGCTTGTGCAAGACCAACTGACTGGATTTTATCCCCTGATGCTGGCCTCCTTGGTGTTTTCAATGGTGGTTTCTATTATTTATGGCTTGGGGGAATTCAAGCTATACACCATGATCAAGAAAAACATTCGGGCCCTGACCGTGCGCCGTACTCGTGGATAAACCGTCTTTTTAGATCATAAAAAATGAAAAGCCTGAATACAAGCTATCTGCCCCGTCTGGATCATCTTAGATTTTATGCCGCTGCCTTGGTCCTGCTTTATCACTATTTCCATCAGTTTATCGGGAATGTGCAGTTTTCCAATCCGATTGCCAGCCTGATCAATGAAGGGCATGTGGGGATCGGCCTTTTCATGGTGCTTAGCGGGTTTATTTTTTCTGTGATTGCCCAGCAAAAGACCGTCCGTTATGGTTGGTTTGTTTATAACCGGTTCATTCGGATTTACCCGTTGTATATTTTTGCGGTTTTCCTGGCTGTGACCCTGATGGTCTATAACCAGGGGCAAAGCCGCAGCGTATTCGATATTATTGCCTGGCTGCTGGCCTTCAGGCCTGAAACCATTGCCCAGTTATCCTATTTTTCCCACCTCTGGACGATTCCAGTCGAGTTTTCCTTTTATCTGCTGTTTCCCTTTCTGCATGCGTTTTTTCAGCGTTGGGGGCTTAAATACTTCGTCGGTATTTCCCTGTTGTTGCTGATTGTGCGGTCAGGTGTTTATCTGGAATTCGGCTCAGTGCGGTTTTTGGCCTACGAAACCTTGTTTGGCCGTCTGGATCAATTCCTGATCGGTTATGTATGCGGCTGGATGTACAGCAGTGGACAAGGCCGGCGTCTGTTTTCAAATGCATTGGCGCTGCCGGTGTCCTTTGCCATTTTGCTGTTTGCCGTCCGTTGGTTGAATCATCATGGTGGCTCGCCCAATATGGATGCGGCCTGGTGGATTGTCTGGCCCTTGGTCGAAGGCCTGGCCTGGGCGCTGCTGGTGCTGTCCTATATGTACTTTCGGTTCCGTCTGCCAACGGCACCTGGTCGAATCCTGGCCAAGCTCGGGGAACTCAGCTTTTCCATCTATGTGGTGCATATGTTTGTGGTGATGGTCGTGGCAAAGCACGTCCCGCTTATTCCCTTGCTACATGATCAGGCCACCAATGTGGTGCTGAATGGCCTGCTGGTCGCCCTGCCGGCCACGCTACTGATTTCTCTTTTGACGTACCACCTGATCGAAAAGCCTTTCCTGCAATACCGGCGTGTTTATGTGCGGGATCTCAAACAGCCCGATTAATGGTTTTTGCGGCGTAAAAAAGACGTCCAGCGCCAGGATCGTGACCGCTGCATGGCTTCTAGTTGCTTGATCAGTTGTTCGTGTTCGACCATTGTGGACTGAAGGGATGCTTGCAAACTGGCAAGCTGTTCTTCCAGGGTATCGACCTGGGCCAGCCGATCGGACACAGACTTCAGCCAGGTTTGTTGATGGTGCTCTGGCTGCGTCTGCCGGACAGAAACATCAGCTTCCTGGGCGCGCGGACTATCGGTCTCGGATATCGTCGTAGGCGCCAGCGTTGCCTGCATGATCACCTGGTAGGCCCGGCCCACCGGATTAGCTGCCAGGTGGTGGCGCAGGGGGGAGGGCAGGGCATCCCAATACGCGACAAACTCTGGGTGATGCGGCCCGGTATCGGCGGTTTGCACCTGGGTGACTGCAAATCCTGCCTGATGCAGCATCTGCTGCAGGCTTTGCCGGGTAAAAAAGTGCACATGTGTGCGATCCAGCAGGCCGGTGTCGCGGTATGGGAAGGCGTCGCATAGCAGCGCCGCCAGCACCCCGCTGTGGGCGATATTGGGTACTGACACGACCAAGCGCCCCTGAGGGGACAGCAGGCGGCGCAGCTGCAGCAGGCAGCCCAGGGGGTCGTGCAGGTGTTCCAGCACATCGGCGGCCAATACCGTGTCAAATGACGCGTCGGCCAGGCCTGCGGCCCAATCGGGCGATTCCAGATTCGCGACGCGGGCATCAATGCCGTGGGCGCGGGCGGCCTCGGCGGCGGCGGGATCGGCTTCCAGGCCGATCAGTTGGCATTGATAGTGCCGGGTCAGCACCACCGACATCGCCCCGGCGGCACAGCCTAATTCCAGCACCCGCTGCCCATGGCCGATCAGGCGGCAGATTTGCGCGGGGGTGCTGTCGTCATCCGGATCGAATTGATAATCGTAGCGTGATGTCGCTGGCATACTTCAGGCCTCTGGGGCGGGTTCGGGCGGAGCGGTTTTCAGTTCGATGGCCAGCATGGGGATACCCACCAGCCCCGCCGACACTGCACTGCATTGTGAACGAAACAGCAGCGCGTCGTGAATCCAGTGGTGCTGGGCGTGGTCTTCCTGGGTGCCATCGGCCACGGCCACGGCAATCGAATAATCGCCTACTGGCAACAACGGCATGGGAAACCGGAAATTGGCAATCAGTTGTTGGTTGACCGTGGCGGCTACCGGGCTATCGGCATAATCCAGATAGGTATTATCACCAAATAGCGTCTGCCCCAGGCGGTCTTTCACATAAAAACCCACAATCGGGCGATCCAGGGGCTGATGGATGGCAATATGGATGGTCAGGATGGTGATTTCCCCCCCCCACGACCCAGGCCAGGCGTTCACCTTCCGGATTGCTCAGAAAAACATCGGTGACCTGCGCCCCGCCTTGGCCAAAGCTGGCTTGTTGAGGATCGAAACGAAAGATTTCCAGGTCATTGCGCAAATTGCTGGCATTGATATAGGGCAGGCGGGCATCGTGCCATTGCTGGGGCTGGGCGGTTTCGGTCTGGCTGCCGCGCACCGCCTGGCGCTGATTCTGGCTGCCGAACAACCAGGCCAGGTAGGATTCGCAGACGTCTTTTGCGCTGCCATGCTGGCGGATGCTCCCATCGGCCAGCCAGATGGCGCGCTGGCACAGATTGGTGACGGCACTGCTGTCATGGCTGACGAATAAAATTGTTCCTGTTTCGCGAAATTTTCGCAAAAACCGCATGCATTTCTGGGTGAACAGTGCATCCCCTACTGCCAGGGCCTCGTCGATCACCAGGATGTCGGCATCCACATGGGCAATCACGGCAAACGCCAAACGCACGTACATACCTGACGAATAGGTCTTGACCGGCTGATCAACAAATTCGCCAATATCGGCAAATGCAAAAATATCATCCAGGCGCTCATCCACCTGGCGGGGGCTGAGCCCCAGAATAGAGGCATTCAGATAGACGTTTTCGCGGCCGGTGAATTCTGGATTGAAGCCTGCGCCCAGTTCCAGTAGCGCAGCGATGCGGCCATGCACCGTGACTTGGCCTTGGGTGGGGGTCAGGGTGCCGCAAATCATTTGCAGCAGGGTGGATTTTCCTGAGCCATTGCGCCCGATGATCCCAATGGTTTCGCCGCGCCGCACCTGGAAGCTGATGTCGTCCAGGGCGTGGAATTCGCGAAACAAAGTGCGCCGGGTGAAATGCTGTAATAAACGATCCTGGGGGCGTTTATATAGGCGAAAGGTCTTGCCCACGCCACGCACGTCGATGGCAATGTCGGCCTGTTTGTCTGGGGCGGGCGTTGTCGGCTGGCTGAGATCAGAGCACATCGGCAAAGCCTTTTTTCAGTTTATGGAAAGCAGCCAGTCCGGCGCAGGCTACGGCCATGGCCACCAGCATATACAGCCCCAGGGCTGTGAAATCGGGGGCTTGGCCATGCAAAATGACGGCGCGGGCTTGCTCGATGATGACAGTCAAGGGATTCAGCTGAAAGAAAATATGAAAACGCGCCGGCAGATTGGAAATCGGATAGAACACGGGCGACAAGAACATCAACACCATGCTGACCAGCCCCATCAGCTGGGCGATATCACGCAGATAAACCCCCAGGGCGGCCAGCAGCCAGCTGATGCCTGCCAACATCACCAGATAAGGCAGCAGCACAACCGGCAGCCACAGGATCGTCAGGTACAGGTGATGTTCCAGCGTCGCAAAAAACACCAGCAGGACGACCACACTGATGGCGGCGTGGAACAGCGCCGAGATCAGATTGACGATTGGCAGGGTGTCCAGCGGAAACAGGACGCGTTTGACGTAGCTGACATTGGACACGACCAAAACGGGAGCGCGGTTAAAGCATTCGGCGGCCAAGCCATGGATAATCAAGCCCACAAAAAGCTGCAGGGCATAATCCAGTGGCGATGTAGAGTCCGCCGACCAGCGGGCCTTGAAGATGCCGCTGAACACAATGGTATACACCGCCAGCATCAGGATGGGGGTCAGCAGCGACCATGCCAGGCCACCCGCCGACCCGCGATAGCGCCCGAGGATGTCGCGCCAGGCCATGCGGGCGATCAACTGCCGGTGTTGCCACAGGGCAGGAAATTGGGTAGTCAGGGTGGATTTCAAGGCTGGATAGAGGGTGACGACAGGTAGAATCCAAGTTTACCAGTTGGCGCGGAAAATCTTGGCCACCAGGCAGCAAGAAGCAGCGCGCGCATCAACTTTTCATGAATCAATAATCGGGATGATGGCAATGGGTGACAAGCTGGATGCCGACCGGCGCTTACAGTTGGCCAAGGCGCGGGCGCAGGCGGCAGATGTCTGGCGGGCTCAGGTGGAAACCGGCGCGGTCTTGCATCGGCAGCGGGCAGCGCGCCTGGACGCCCAGACAAAACAGCAGCAAGTAGTGGCACGCCGCTTGCAGCACCATATCGATGAACTCAATGCCGTGTTGGATGTGCGGGATGCGGAGATCAGTCGCCAGCAACGAGACATCAGTTGGTTGCAGGAACAAATCCGTCTGTGGCGCATGGGGAAAATGCGCCGTGCGCTGCGGCAGATCCGGGCGCGCTTACGGCAACAAGCCCTGGGCTCCGCCCTGGATCAGGGCCGTCCGGCAGCAGGGTTGGCTGCCCCCGTCACCGCACCGGAAAACACCGGCACCGTGCTCGCGTCGGACAGCCCTGATGCGGCACCGGAAAATCCCGCTTTTGTCGCAGGCGCGCAGGCCCGGCAGGATAGCTTGCCCGACCTTTGGTTGATCACTGCCCTGGGGCAGTCTCCGGCTGTTGATGCGCAACTGCAGCAGATGCTGGCCACTTTGAAAAACCGGGCCAATATCTTTCTGTGGAACCTGGGCGATGCCGTCCAAGCTGCCATCCAGGACAGCGTTGCAGGCTATGCGACGGCCCCGGACGCCAGGGAAGACTATGCCCTGGCACGGCAATATGTGCGCCAGGCCCACGGCTGGCTGGCCCAGCATGCGCCCGATTGCACGGCCCTGGTGTTGGGCCAGCACTGCAAAAGCGTCTTGCCCGCGCTGGTGGGCTGCCGGGTGCCGGTGTTGTGCGTGCTGCCGGATGCCGCCGTCTATGCCGACGACATTTATTTTTGGCAAGAACTGTTTTTTTGGGCGGACTACACGGCTTTTGTTTCCGCCTCGGCCCGTCGCCAGGCGCTGGCGATTTGTTCTTATCTGCGGCTTGATCATGTCGGTTTGTTGCCGGGGGCGCCTTGGGCGCCTGCCGTCCAGCCTGCCGCGACCAATATACCCGCTACCCCAGAACCTCCCGCTATACGGCAGGTTCTGGGCTGGGGCCGGCCAGCCGTGCCGGGGGGCTGGACGCCTTCGTGCAATGCGCATTGGCCTTGAAGCAGGCGGGCGATGCCGCATCCAACTGGCATTTCCTGTGGCTGCTGGATGATGCCGGTACTGCGCCAGACCCCGAATTCCTGCTCGACCTGCGCGAAGAAATCGCCCTGGCAGGTTTGTCTAATCTGATTTCTCTGGATTATCTGACCGAAAAAACCAGGGCTGATGGCGGAGTGCTTCCGCAGGCGGATCTGTGCCTGCTGCCCCATCGCACCCCGCTATCCCAATCGCCTGCGGGGTATTTGCTGGGCCAGGGTATCCCGGTACTGGGGTTTGCCGGGGTCGATGGCGCACCCCAGGCCATTGCTGATCAGGGCTTTGCCCAGCCCTGCCTGGCCCCCCTGGGAGACATTCCCGCTCTGGCCCAGCGCTTGCTGGTTTTGGTGGGCGATGATCAGGCCCGTCAGGGGCTGGCGACGGCCTTGGCGCAGGCCGACTGGCGGGCGCTGGGCCAAGGCGCCTATGCGGACGCCATCCTGGGCCTGTGCGCCCAGGCCAAAGACCGGATGCAACAGGCATGGCAGGACGAGGCCGTCTTGACGCAATCCGGCCAGTTGGATGCGGCATTCATGGGGGAAATCGTCAACCTGAAGGACGAGCCTGTTTGCAGTGATGCCCTTAGCTACATTCATGCCTGGCGCTGCGGCATGGGGGCGCGCAAGCCCAGGGCTGGGTTTCATCCTGGCATTTATGCGCAACACCATGTCGCGAAGCTGGATGCCGCCGATGGGGCCGCATCGCCGCCAATATTGCAGCCCACCCCCTTTGCAGATTATCTGCGCCAGGGCTGCCCCGTCGGCCCTTGGGATTTTCCCGTCATCCGGCCAGGGGCTTTGCCTGAACACTGGCGCCCTGCCTTGCGCACGGCCTTGCATATCCACGCCTATTACCCCGATATGCTGGTGGACATGATCGATCGTCTGCACCTCAACCGGACCCGGCCTGATTTATTCATCAGCGTGCCCGGGGCCGTCCAGCAGGCACAGGCCACCGATCTATTGGCGGATTACCAGGGACGGGTGTTGTCCATCGAGATCGTCCCCAATCGGGGGCGCGATATCGGGCCGTTCATCAGCACGTTCGGGGCACAATTGGCGCGTGATTATGATTTGATCGGTCATATTCACACCAAGCGCAGCCCCCATGCAGATCGTCAGGTCATCGAGCGCTGGCGGGTGTTTCTGATGGAAAATCTGCTGGGTGGATCACAAGGGGGGGCCATGCTGGATCAGATCGTCGCACAGATGGCGGCGCATCCCCAATGGGGGATGGCCTTTGCGGATGATCCACTGCTGTTGGGTTGGGATGGCAATTTGCAATGCGCCCAATTGCTGGCCCAGTGGATGGGCGTTGCCAACTTGCCCCAGCAATTTTTGTTTCCGGCAGGCACCATGTTCTGGCTGCGGCCCCAGGTACTGCAGCCTTTTCTGGATCTGGGCTTGCAGTACGACGATTACCCGGACGAACCGCTGCCGGTGGATGGCAGCGTCCTGCATGCGCTGGAGCGCCTGTTTGGGGCTGTCCCCCAGGCACAGGGGGTGCAGATTGCCGTGACCAGCGTGCCAGGCCTTAGCCGCTAGTCTGTTGTTGCAGGAAATCCGCCGCTTTTTTCTGCAAGATTTCCTGGCAATCCGTAATCATGGTCAGATAACGGCTGTTGCCGATGCCCCATAGGGTGGAGTCCAGTTCTTTGCGCAGGCTGGCCACGAACGGCAAGGCAATCACTGCCCGCAACTGGGTGCGGCTGCCCAGGTATTGGTCAATGGTGTTGCTGTGCTCGTCGGCAGTGCCTGGGTTCCAGTCAGCCAGCAGTTGCAGGGCGCGGGGGCTATAGATATTACAGACTGCGCTGATCATGCGGTTGACCGTGATAAAGCGCATGCCCTCGAAGTCATCCACCCGCGAAATCTGGGTGTCGCCGTGGACCACGGCAATCAGGCCGCAAAATACGTCCCATTGCTCGTCCAGCTGATCCAGGTAGCGATGGATGATTGCCATTTTTTCCTCGAAATCCGGGCCGACCTCGGCGTCGTCCTCCAGGACCGTCAGGCGCTTCAGTTGCTGGCGCAAGGCATGGTTTGCCATGGCCCCATACGACAGTCCACAGCCGATCCAGCCAGGCGTATACCGTACACCGTCGAACACGATGCTGTTGCGCACAGGGGTGGTCATGTAGTCGCGCCGCCGGGTGATGGTCTCGGGCATGGACAGAATCAGCCGGGGGTTGGCATCGACAGGCTGTATGGGCGGGTTCAGATAGGGCGGCTGGTGATTCAGATGATGATAAGGCAGTAATTTGGCCCCCACCATGAATCGGTCAAACAAAAAACAGAAACGCTGCCAGCTTTGGCGGGTGCTGCGGGCAATGGCGTCGGCTGGGATTGGATTGTCCAGCGCGCCCTGGATTGCGTCCAGCATGGCATTGGCATCGCCTTCGGGGAAAAACCGCACCACGCCGTCCAGCTCTGGGTAATCTGCCTGATCCTGGGCTGATTCTGACACCACAGGCACGCCCAGGGCCAGGCATTCCTGGATGCGGGGGGTTTCCAGCAGCGCGTTTTCGTAATAGTGCAGATTGATTACCAGCCTGGCGCGGCGGATTTCGCGCTTCATGTCGTCGCCAAAGACCTCGCTGCAGCAATGCACATTGAAGCGTTTCTGCAGTGCCTGCAACAGGGCCTGGCGGCGCGGCGAACTGGCCGCATCGCCATAAAAAAGCACATCGTATTGCTTGGGTTCGGGGGGCTGTCCGTCGAGATAATCCGGGTCTGACCCAATCGGCAGGTAATTGGTGTGCGGAAACCGGATCTGTTTGTCTTGCAGGAAATCCAGATTGACCAGCGCATAGTCCAGCACGCCCCGGCAGTTCAGCAGGGTGTTCAGGTATGCCTTGGTAAACCAGCGCGAGCTGACGGATTGTTCCATCTGGAAAAAGAACGTGCGTTCTGGTGGGGGCAGCCGCGTAAAAACCTGCGGGCACAGCACGATATGGAAATGAGCCTGGATCGTGTCGGGAACCTGGGTGGTGATCTGTGTGCTGCAGCCCAACTGGGCCAGCCGACGAGCCAGCAGATGGGCGATGAACAGAGTGTGCGGCGGGGTGATGATGCACCACTGCAGGATTGTGCCGGGCAGGATGTCGCCGGGGTGTTCTGCGTACATCGGCGTGGCATGACGTAGATGCTGGATACGGGCAATCAGGCTGCTGAATTCTCCGCGGGCGACATAGCCCAGGGCGTTGCGGGCGCGAGTAAGAAAACGACGCACAGGATTGGATAGCATGAGCAGCGTAGGTCAAGAACTGGGCCGATAAGGGGCCAGCCTATTAAAAGGTGAAAGTACAGGTGCCCATATTATAGCTGTTTGCCACCAAACGCCCTATCGTCCTGTGCCTGATGGTTAATAATTTCATTAGAAATCAGTCATTTAAAGCTATATTTCAAAGTAATCAAATGGTGTGTTTTTTTTACACTAGATTTGCACTAAATCCAGTGCATTAATCTAGTGTAAGGAAATCACATGCAATATCCGATCCCGCAGGCCTTTGACGCTGCCCATTATCTGGCCCAGAATCCAGATGTCTATGCCGCAGGCCTGAACACCCCTGCCGCCGCTTGGCAGCATTACATCAACTATGGCGCGGCAGAGTCCCTGCAGGGGGCGACCAGTCGCGCCCCGGCCCCCTGGTTCGACGCCGTCTGGTATTTGGCCCAGAATCCCGATCTGGCCATGGCGGGGCTGTCCCCTCCGGACTTGTTCATCCATTATCTGACCTGGGGCATGGCCGAAGGCCGCAGCCCCCAGCCCAACCGCCTGACAATCCAGTCGGATACCCTGACCGGTACCGACCGCGATGAGGTCTTTCATGCGCCCATTGTCCAGGTCGACGCCACCCACACCAGCACCCTGCAGCTGGGCGACCGCATTGATGGCGGCGCGGGCACCGATACCCTGATCGCCGATCTGGCGGGCGGCACAATCGCCCCGCAACTGACTGGCATCGAGCATCTGCAACTGAGTGCCTATTACCCCACCACCGTGCTGGCCGCCCACATCCAAGGGCTGGCGGACTTGACCATTACCCAATCCCTGGCGCCGCTGACCATCCAGCAGTTGCCCGACCTGGTGGACGTGCACCTGAACAATCTGGTTTCTGTGAAGGACCCGGCAGGCCAGCCCAACCACATCACCCTGGGCTACCAGCCTCAGGCGCTGGATGGCCGCGCAGTACAGCATCTGAGCTTGGACAATGTCTGGCTAAAGCCCGGCGGCGCCCAGCTGTATTTCAATACCCATGGCCCCGCCAGCCTGAATATCCTGGACATCAGCGTCAGTGGGGTTTCGGCGTTGGGGGGCATTGCCGGGGCCCCTGGCCCAGGCTTTGGCGGTCAGCCATCCACGGTATTGGATGGCCTGCACACCGTGCGTGTCGACGCCCAGGCTGCCGTCGATCTGGGCGTGCTGGCCGCCCCGCATCTAAAGCTGCTGGACGCCAGCGCATCCCTGGCTGGTGTCGCCGTGGATCTATCGCTGGTCAAAACCGCCAGTTTGGCCATCCACGGAGGGGCAGGGGACGATGCCTATGCCATCAGCATCCAGCAGCCCATCCATCTATCCACTGGCGGTGGTCGTGACACCCTGGTGCTGAAAGGCCTGGGCACGCCCGTGCTGGATGCCCCCGTCGTGCTCTATGGTCAACATACGTCCGCCAGCGTGGATGTTGCCCTGGCGGCCCGGCACGGTGCCAGTGATCCTTTGTTGGTTTACTGGCAGGACGCGACGGGCCAGGTCTGCTTGGGATTGGATGGTGATGGCAGCCAGGGCAGCAGCGGCATCCAACTGCTGGCAGTCATCGGGGATTTGTCCTTGTCTGATATTGCCGGGGGGCTGAGTTTGATTTACTAAATCACCAAGCTCACTGTTTCCACCGCTTCGCGCAGCCTTTCGCGGCTTAGGTGGGCATATCGACTGGTTGTTCGGATATCGGCATGTCCCAGTAGTTCCTGTACCTCGTATAGGCTGCGTCCGGCATTCACCAGAAAGCTGGCAAAACTATGGCGTAGGGCTAAATGGGGTCAGACACCATTTTTAATATATAAAATGTATAGATATCGCCAATCAGACCTGATTAATCTCGAAACACGTCATCCAGTTCAGTGGCGTCCAGAATGTTCAACGACCAGGTTTCCAGCTGTGCGACCGTCGCGGTCCGAATGCGTTGGTTGATGTTGTCCGTCTGTGGGCCAAAGCGGCGTTGAATCAATCGCAGCAGAAATTGAGCCTGCCCCTCGATGCTGCCTTCTTTTTTGCCTTCGGCAGTGTTTGTCCCGATAGTGGTTGGCCTGCAATTGCGCCATGACGACCACGGCAAAAGGGTTGCTGGGGGCCAGGGATTCCAGTTCGTTCCAGCGGCTGCGCCATGTCTCCAATTCTACGACAGGAAAGATGCACCGCTTACCCGGTGATTACGTCGACACAGTACAGAGGCGGAGTCGGCTTAGGTTGGCGACTGCCGCCCCAGCCATTGAACTGTCCCCCTCAATTGTTCTCCGCACCATCTAGTTTTAGCTTTGCTTGTCGTGGCAACGGCACCTGACCGCCTGTACCACTAATTCCTGCTAAATAACATAGCGGAACCTTTTGCTTTGTCGTAAGCCTAAGCCAGCATAGGAATCCGTGCCGTTGTGCTTATGCAACATCTCCGCCGCAATTTTACGATTCCCTACTTGCCTGCTTTCCGGGCTGTATTGTCTTGTAGTACCTTGGTTGAATACCCAAAAGGACTGCAATTCCCTGTATTGACAGCCAGTGGCATAGTGTTAAACTTCGCCGGTGTTATTGATGGGTAGGTTTACGACGGTCGTCGGGTACCTGCTTAGATAACATCCATCGATGGGTGTAACCCGAAACAAACTAGGACGACTATCACTATGGTTAATCCGTACTTCAACGCACAATACTATTTGAACAACAACCCTGACGTAGCCGCTGTGGTCGGTCTGTCCAGCCAAGGCGCTTGGGACCACTACATCGCTTTCGGCGCCAACGAAGGCCGTAAGCCTGCTCCGTGGTTTGACAGCCAGTTCTATCTGGCCGATAACCCAGACCTGATCGATGCCGGCCTGACCGTTGCCGATCTGTTCTCGCACTTCACCACGTTTGGCATCAATGAAGGCCGTGCTCCTTCCGCTAGTGCCCAACTGACCCCCGCTAATCTGCTGGCCTATGCTCTGGCTAACCCAGATCTGCAGACTGCCTTTGGCATCGACTCCAAAGCCACTTCACTGACCGACGCCCAGCAAGATCAACTGGCTAACCAGTTCTACGCTTTTGGCTACGAAGAAGGTCGTCCTGGTGCTCCGTTCGACAGCAACCCAGATGCAGGCCAGACTTTCACGCTCACTAATGCTGTGGGTGAAGTCGTAAATGGCACGATCGGCAACGATACGTTCTATGCTGTGCTGGGCGATGGTACTGTCACCACTAGCACCCTGAATATGGGTGACCAGATTGACGGCGTTTCTGGCAATGATGTTCTGAACCTGGCAATTGGCGCTGGCGCTACGGGCATCCCTGCTGGCGTGAAGATTGCCAACATTGACACAGTCAATCTGGATGTATCTGCAGCGGCTGCCGCTGGCACAATCCTGTCTGCTGCTTCCTATGCTGGTGTTCAGAACCTGAACCAAATCAGTAATGGGGCTGCGAATTTTGGTGCGGTTACTGCAGCCAGTGGCGTCGAGGTCGGCTTCAGCAGCGCGAATGCTCAAGTTATTGCAGCTGCTGCAACCGTTAATTTCGGTGCTACCGCAACAGAAGGCACAGTCAACCTGAATGGTGTGGGCTCCACATCTAATGTTGTGCTGAATGCTGCTGCTCCTGCTAACGCCAAGCTGGGCACTCTGCATATTGATGGCAACTTGAACGTCGTGGCAGGTACGGCTAATTCCACGCTGAATGTGGATCTTAACAGCCTCGCCAAACTGACCACTTTGGACGTAGATCTGACGTCAAATACTAATGTTGTTATTGCAGATGCTGGGAAACTGAAGGTCATTGATGGCGCTGACTCCAGCGGCAACTTGGCCATCACAGCAGCTCAAGCAAGTTTCACTGCTCTGACGGCTCTGTCTACTGGCTCTGGTAACGACCAGATCACCATCACCGCAGCTGCTGCTGGGAAAGCGCTAGAAGTTGATGCTGGTGCCGGTGCTGACGCTATCTCCGTGTCGGCCATCACTGCCACAACCAAGGCGTTTTCCCTGACGGGCGGCGATGGCGCCGATACGTTTGTAGTTGCTGGTACTAATGTTGGTGCCACAATTGCTGATTTCGTGTCCACGGTCAAGGTCACCGATTTTGGTGTTGGGGCTGATAATCTTGATTTGACCAGCTTTACTGGTGCCAAGGTGGCCAATACGACGCTACAGGCGCAGGTCAATAGCATAGATTTCACTGGTATGGATCTTGTTGGGGCACTGACAGCGGTTGGTGCTTTGACAAACGCTAACGCCGCAGGGAATAATGTTGTCACTCACTTTCTTTTCGAGGGCAACACCTATGTCTATGTTGATGAGGCTACAACCGACGGCTTTAATGCTGGTGACATGGTGATCGAGTTGGCCGGTGATGTCGCAGCTAACTTGGCTGGTCATATCCTGCTTGCCTAATCTAAACCTTGGTTTGACAGGCCGGGAAGACTCGGCCTGCTTCTAACTCAGCAGATCAAAGTTTAATGTTCTGAAGTCAAGCTGCAGGGGTTTTCCCAGATGGCAAGACAAATGGAGCACAGATCATTTGATCGCTTAGGCTATAAGAAACACCCTAAGCCGGACCCATCTGTTAAGACAGACGGGTTCGGCTTAGTCGTTGATGCCATCAGATAAAATCGTCAAGACGGCCCTGACCGGATGCTTATGATGGAGCCAGAAAAAAATGGGGTCAGACACCATTTCTTTTGTAAACGCTCCATTTTTCCCATGATTGTTCGCGCCCGCTCTGTGGGGCATCGTATCGGTTCTGCAAGCAAACAGGAGAACCGAGGATGTCGACGAGTCGAGGACCAGGGCAGGCCTGGTGGGAAATGCACCTTGACGCGATAGCGCGCGAGGGCATTGGCGCCACGGCCTACGCGCAGCGTGAGGGGTTGCCGGTCTCAAGCCTGTATTATTGGCGCCGGCGCCTCAAAGCCCTGGAGCGGAAGGCTCAGGTGCCCGTCAAGGCGGTGGCTGCGCCGGTTGCGCGCCAGTTTGTGCCGGTCAGCGTGGGTCCGCTCGCCGCTGTCGATCACCCTGTCGCGGCGGATCGCCATGTACTGGTGCTGGGCGCTGGCCTGCGTCTGGAGCTGCCCGGCTTGCCCAGCCCGCAGTGGCTGGCGCAGGTGCGTCAGGCGCTGACTGAGCAGGTGCATTGATGCACCCGGGAGTGGCGATTGGGCAGGTCTACTTGTGCTGCGTGCATCGCCAGCGCAACCGCATCAAGATTCTGTATTGGCATCGCAACGGCTTTTGCCTTTGGCAGAAGCGGCTGGAGAAAGAGCGCTTTGCCTGGCCCGCGCCAGGCGCGCAAGCGACCGTGACACTCACCCCCAAAGAGTTGGAGTGGCTGTTGGAAGGGTTTGATTTATGGGCGAATTATCCTCATAAAACACTGAAATATCAGTCAGTTATGTGATAATTCTGGTATAATTATGCATGTCTGATCGCCCTGCAGCCACCCCATCCTTCCCCCCTGAGCACAGCCCCGAAATCGGCGCTGTGCCGACCTCGGTTGAAGCCTTCCAGGCGGCATTGAAAGCCGAGCGCGAAAAGACGCTGGCCGAGTTACGGGCCACGCTGCAGGCGCAGAACGAAACCCACCTTCACGCCTTGCGTTCGGCGATGCAATCCGAGTTCGAGAGGAAACTGCAAGAAGGGATTGCCGCCGGCGTCGCCACAGGGGTCGCCGAGGCGGTGCAACGCATCCTTGAGCAATGGCGCTTGGCCCGGCATCAGGTGTTCGGCCCCAGTAGCGAGTCGCACCAGGGCGAGCTGTTTAACGAAGTGGAAGCCTTGGCCGAGCAGGCCGCTGATCTCGAAGACGCACACGAGGGCGCGCCCGCGCACAACACGCCTCGCCCCAAGCGCGGTCATCGCCGCGCTTTGCCGCCCGAGCTGCCCCGCGTCGAGTTCCTGGTCGATGTCCCCGAAGCAGAACGCCAATGCGCCTGCGGCACCCCCATGGTGCGTATCGGCGAAGACGTGAGTGAACAGCTGGACATCGTGCCGATGCAAATCCGCGTGATCCGCACGGTGCGCCCGCGCTACGCCTGCCCCAAGGGCGATCAGGCACCGGTACAGCAGCCGGCACCGGCGCAGGTCCTGCCGCGCAGCAACTTCAGCGCCGGGTTCCTGGCGATGATGGCGGTGGTGAAGTATGTCGACGGCCTGCCTCTGGCGCGCTTCGAGAAGGTGATGGCCCGCCACCAGGTGGACGTCCCACGCCAGAGCATGACGCGGGCCATGATCAGGCTCGCCCAGGCCTTGCAGCCGCTGCACAATCTGGCCCGCGACACCTTGCTGGATGCGCCCGTCATCCACATGGATGAAACCACGGTTCAAGTGTTGAAAGAACCAGGGCGAAGTCCGACCTCTAAAAGTTATATGTGGGTGCAGCGCGGCGGGCCGCCGGGGCGCACGGTGGTGTTGTTTGATTACGAGGCGAGCCGTTCGGGGCAGATACCGGTACGCCTGCTCGAAGGCTGGCAGGGTTACCTGATGACCGACGGGTACGAAGGCTACGCGCCGGTGGCGCGCCTGCCCGGTGTGGAGCACCTGGCGTGCGCAGCCCATGCTCGGCGCAAGTTCGTCGAAGCCAAACGGGTCAGCCCCAAAGGCAAGAGTGCCCGCGCAGACCACGCGCTGGATCTGTTCGCCCGGCTGTATCGTATCGAGGCCAAGCTGAAAACAGCGAGCGATGCGCAGCGCTTCGAGGCGCGCCAGACCCACAGCCTGCCGATCCTGCAAAAGCTGCGTGCATGGTTGGATGAAACCCTGCCGGGGGTCACGCCCAGGAGCAAGCTGGGCGAAGCGTTGGGATATCTGCACAAGGTCTGGCCGCGCCTGATCCGCTATACCGAGTGCGGCGATTTGCCCATCGATAACAACCCCGCAGAAAACGCCATCAGGCCGTTTGTGATTGGCAGAAAAGCGTGGCTTTTTGCGGATACCCCGGCGGGTGCACACGCCAGCGCGGTACTGTATTCGCTGCTGGAAACGGCCAAGGCCAACGGGCGCGAGCCCTATGCGTGGCTGCGCTTTGTGCTGGAACACCTGCCGATGGCCCAAACAGTGGACGAAATCGAGGCGCTGTTGCCGTGGAATACTCATGACCAAGATTTAGCCATGAATCTCGCCGCCTGGGAATAATGGGGGAGATGCACCGCTTACCATCAAGGCTCTGGAGCGCGAGGTCAAGGAATTGCGCCGTGCCAACGAGATCCTGAAGACGGCGAGCGCTTTTTTCGCCCAGGCGGAGCTCGACCGCCAACTGAAGAGATAAATGCCTACATTGACGAGTACCGGGATCTCTATGGGGTCGAGCCGATCTGCAAAGTACTGCAGGTTTCCCCATCAGCTTACAGACTGCATGCAGCCCGTTGCCGCAATCCGGAGCTGCGCAGCTCCCGAGCCAAGAGCGACGAGGTGCGGATGGTCGATGTCTACCGGGTTTGGAATCAGAACTTTCGAGTCTATGGCGCTCGCAAGGTATGGCGCCAGATGAATCGCGAAAGCCTCACGATTGCTCGCTGCACGGTCGAGCGTTTGATGCGTAGACACGGTATCGAGGGTGTGCGCCGTGGCAAACGGGTACGAACCACAGTGCCAAGCAAGTCGGATGTATGCACACGGGATCTAGTCAATCGGCGCTTCGATACAAACCGTCCAAACAAACTGTGGGTAGCAGATTTCACCTATGTTTCCACTTGGCAGGGTTGGCTATATGTGGCCTTCGTGATTGACACCTTTGCTAAACGGATCGTTGGCTGGAGGGCAAGCAGCAGCATGACAACGGATTTCGTTCTGGATGCCCTGGAGCAGGCCTTGTATGACCGACGACCAAAGGAATCGGATGGATTGATTCATCATAGCGACCGTGGATCGCAATACGTGTCCATTCGGTACACCGAGCGCCTGAGCGAGGCGGGTATTAATCCTTCCGTGGGCAACACCGGCAGCGCATATGACAACGCACTAGCCGAGACTATTAATGGCTTATACAAGACTGAGGTGATCCATCGCAGAGGCCCCTGGAAGACCAAGGCTGCCGTCGAACTGGCTACTCTGGAATGGGTGTCCTGGTTTAACCACCAACGCCTGCTGAAATCGATCGGTGATATCCCGCCGGCAGAGGCTGAAGAACGTTACTATCAACAGCTCACAAAGCAGGCTGCAGAACCCGTTTTACTTTAACCAAACAGCCTCCGTGAAACCCGGTTCGATTCACATAGCAGCTTAAAGTGCTCCACCAGCAGGAGCATCAACTCATGACCTAACTCAGTAAGTTTCCTACCCCAGTAGTGGGCACTGGCGCAAGCCTACTTTGGCACTTTGATGCCGTGTTGGGTAGGGGCGACCATTCAACTAGACCACGATAGTTCGATAGTTGTCGACGCGCTGGAGCATGACATACAAACCCGACGCGACGACAAGGAAAGTGCCGCTAGGGATATCGAGTAGCGAATATAATGCGACCCTACGTTGAAATAATGGCATGAGGAGAAAATCTTGTTTACTATAACACTTAGTGGTATAGTTTGATCATGCTTCGCGTCTATAAAACTCGTCACTTTTTTCGCTGGATGCGTAAGACGGATCTTACCGATGATGCTCTCTATAAAGCCGTACAAGAAATGGTGCAGGGGTTGATAGATGCTGATCTAGGCGGCGGCGTTGTGAAAAAACGCGTCGGTTTAGCAGGTCGTGGCAAGAGTGGCGGTGCCCGTACCCTTGTGGCGACCAATAAGGGGAACCAATGGTTTTTCGTTTTTGGTTTCGAGAAGAATGAACGAGCCAACATCAGTGAGCAAGAGAAGGTAACTATTCAGGTTCTTGCTCAGAGCCTGCTATCGCACACGAGCGAACAGTTGGCAGCCGCAATTAAGGACGGCGCTCTACAAGAGGTATCCTATGACTGTTAAAACTAAAGCAAAAAGCCGTATCTTGGAGGCCGTTCATGAAACGGCGGCAGACTTCCACCGCTTAGGCTTTATTGATCAACGCAAAATGCGTGAATTTGATGCGCTCTGTCTTGAGCCTATTCCGATCTACGACCGGGAAAAAATACGCTCCCTACGTGAGCATTATCAATTAAGCCAGACCGTATTAGCATCATTGCTTAATACCAGTCCGTCAGCGGTACGTCAGTGGGAACAGGGTGACAAACGCCCAAGTGGCCCATCACAGAAGTTGCTTAACCTGCTTGAACGTAAAGGCCTCGAAGCGCTGATTTAAGAAGAAAATAGGGGTCATATATGGTCGCCCCTGTTTTGCCAAGCGATAATTTCAAGATGTCGTAACGGTAGCAGATTGCAGCCATATATCCGCACTTTCTGTGAGGCCGTCGCCTCTGTCCCTGAGGCAATGTGCTGGCTGGTTTCTAAACAGACCATCGTGCTCAACAGCACATAGACCCCAAAAGGTTTGACCAGCCACGGTCTGACCTGTTTTGCCATCAATCAGTTATTGCCTGAGCAATCAGTGAAGGGCTTGTGCGCCTCCGAGACTCGTAAAAAAACGGTTACCCCTGGCCGTCTTGATTAGGCCGTAGCGACAGCACAGGCATAATCAAGACGGAACCGACGATACCCAAGCAGGCCCTCACGCCAGCGCGGTACTATATTTTCTGCTGGAGACGGCCAAGACGAATGGTCGCGAACCGTATGCGTGGCTGCGATTTGTGCTGCAGCACCTGCCGATGGCCCAAACGGTGTACGAGATTGAGGCGCTGTTGCCGTGGCATACTCATGACCAGGATTTAGCCATGAATCTGGCTGCCGGAGAATAATGGGGAACATGCACCGCTTACTATTTTCTTCCATTATGCTTTGAGCTTGAATAAATTAGTTGGCCATGAAATATCAATAACGCATTGATTTCAATGTAAAATACAATCCTTCCGGTCTATCAAATCTCTCAAAAATAGCCTTTTTGGCACGATTTTCTGGGAGATTGCCCTAAATTCGCATGAATCAAATCGACGATTTTTTCCGCAGCCGCCTGGATCAGATGATTGATCTGCGTAAACCGCTGGCGGTGCTTGCCACGCATATTCCCTGGCAAGAATTGGAGGCCGCCGTCGCGCACCGTTTCGCTCGCCAGGTGCGCACCGGCAGAAAGGTTGAGGATAGTGATCTATTTGGTCCGACGGTGGCGGTGGTGGGAACCGGTCATTCAAACGCGGGGCGCCCTCGGCTGCCGATGCGACTGATGATTTCGCTTCTCTATTTGAAACACACCTTCAACGAAAGCGACGAAGGCGTGTGCGAACGGTGGAGCGATGCGCCCACCTGGCAGTACTTCTCGGGTCAGGAGTATTTCGAGAACCGCCTGCCGTGCGATCCCAGCGCCATCAGCCGATTCCGGGGGCTACTGGGTGAGGAAGGCGTCGAAGAGCTGCTGGTACAGACCTTGGTGGTGGCCATCAAACTGGGGCTGATCGAGCGCACGGCGATGCAGTCGGTGATAGTGGACAGCACCGTGCAAGCCAAGGCGGTGGCGCATCCCACCGACAGCCGTCTGCTGGAGGTGGCTCGCCAGAAGATCGCCTGCGCGGCCAAGGCGCACGGCATTGCGTTAAAGCAGAGCTACGCCAAGGAAGGCCGGGAGTTGGCCAGGAAAGCGGGCCGCTATGCGCATGCCAAGCAGTATCGGCGCATGCATAAGACGATCAAGCGCCAGCGCACGATTCTGGGCCGTCTGGCGCGTGACATTGGGCGCAACAAGACAGTGCTGGCGCAGAGCATCCAGGACGCCTTGGACCCGTTATTAGCTCGCGCACATAAGATCGCGGCTCAGAGCCGTCGGGGTGCCAAGGTGAAGGGAAAAGACAAGGTCTACAGCTGGCACGCCGATGAGGTGGAGTGCATCAGCAAGGGCAAGGCCCGTACGCCCTATGAGTTTGGAGTGAAGGTGGGCATTGTCACCACCTTGAAGGGGAATCTGATCGTGGGAGCACGCAGCTTCCCTGGCAATCCGTACGATGGCCACACGCTGGCCGAGCAGTTGGAGCAGTCCCGCATCCTGATGGAGGCGGTGGACGTGGCCCCGCAGACCGTCTACACGGATCTGGGCTATCGAGGCGTTGATGCCGAGATCCCGGAATATAGCCTTAAACACCGAGGCAAATTCAAACGCCTCACCGACCAGGAGCGTCGAATGCTTAAACGACGGCAGGCGGTGGAGCCGATCATTGGACATCTGAAAAGCGATCATGGAATGAATCGCTGTCATTTGAAAGGCCAAACGGGTGATGCGATCCATGCGGTGTTGTGCGCGGCAGGCTTCAATATCAAGTGGCTGCTGCGCATGATTGCCCGCAAGGGCATCGGCCCTTTATTTTTGTGCCGATTTATTGCGTGGATTGGTCGTCAGATTCAACGCCTGATGCCCATGATGGGCTCGAGAGGCGATTGGGTTGATCCGGTGGGCTGCCTGCCCTATCGAAATCCGTGGCCTCAGATCGCCGGAAATCCGGCCTGAAACAGGGCAAATGAATTTTTCAGGGACGACAAATTAATGGGTTAATGGTATTTAATCTCATGAGAAGTGATAAGGTACGTTGATATCATTTCGGTGCATGACTAATGCGCTAGGTTTGCCTTTCACACTCGGGATCCAAGTATGTTTACTCCGTTACCGTTCAACGCAGCCTGGTACCTTGGTCAAAATCTCGACGTGGCGGCTGCCGTCAACGCCGGCCTGATCGATGCCGAAACCCACTTTGACCAGTTGGGACGCGCCGAAGGCCGCAGTGCCTCACCTATGTTCGATGCGCAGACATACCTGAACCAGTACCCGGATGTGGCCGCGGCGGTCAACGCGGGGCTGACCACGGCATGGGGTCATTTCCAGGACTACGGCGCTGCCGAGGGCCGGATTCCCACGCCGCTGTTTGATGCCGCCTTTTATCTGCAACAAAACCCGGATGTGGCCGCCGCAATTGCCCACGGCACGGTGCAGTCCGCCGCCCAGCATTTTGTCTTGCACGGTTATACCGAACCGCGCGTGATCAACCCGGCAATTAACTTGGGCCAATATCTAAACGCTAATCCCGATGTGGCCGCCAGCGGCAACAGCCCCTATGAACACCTGCTGAACTATGGCGTACAAGAAGCCCGCGACCTGGGCAATGGCGTAGCCCTGTCTGATTTTTCCGGCGACCCGGTTTTTGCCCAGCTTCTGGCCACGGGCGATATCGAACAAGCCTTGCTGCGTGTCAAAGCCGTGGCGCCGTTTTTTCCCGATTTTCAGCGTCCGGACGGCTGGGCGCCGGGTACCGATGCGTTTATCCCGGTGGATTTTCTGCCGCCCGCGGGCTCGTCGCTGCGGCTGGTGGTCCCGTCCGAAGTCATGGTCCCCGATGGGTTAGTGCTGTCGGATGATGTATTCGACGTGCCCCATGATGGTGGCGATGGCGGTGGCGGCACCCCGGAAGCCTTTACGGTGATGTGGGATGCTGCCACGCACATGATCACGTTTGGCGGGACAGAAACCGGCCCCATCAACCTGACCACGGACGGGACTCACTTGATCTTTACCCGTGGCGGTATTGAGGCCACCAATCAACCGGCCATCGCTGATGTGGCAGTTAGCGGCATTACCGCTGTCCCCGGGGTGACGATGACTGCCGCCACGCTGGTGACCCCGCACCTGGCTGCAACACTGGCTGATGGTGCGGCCACGCTGGGAGCGGTGACATCCGATCAGGCCGGCCTGATCGGTCATCTTGCCAAGGTCAAGGCCAATGGCATCACCGCAATCACACTCAGCAATACCGAATTTGACGCCGCCGATGCCGCCAGCCTAAACGCGGCGATTGCAGATGGTGCATTACAGATCAACGGCGCAGACGTTGACGCTACCATCAGCGCGGTGGCTTATACCAAAGCGCTGGAGATCCGCGCCGGCGCTGGCAATAACACGATCGATGGCGGGGCTGGTGATGACATAATTTACAGTGGCAATGGGGAAAACGCCATCAATGGTGGGGATGGTGATGATGTTTTTGTGTATACCGATAATGTCCAGCTGCGCGGTGACAGCCAAGTGCTTGGCGATGCGGGCGTCAATACCATTAGGTTCACCTTAGAAATCGATACCTTACATGGCGGTAGCCAAGGCAGTAATTTTCATGCTGATTTTTCAAAAGTCCGCAATGTGGAACGGATCGAGCTATTTGGTTCAAACCACATCAATCTGGGGGATGTTTTCCCCATTGCGGGGATCAAGACCATTGTATTGGGTGATGGTGAAACTACGTTGCGCTACGATAATGCCGCCGTTGGCACCATAACAGTGGATGCGGCGGCGCTGGCCGACGGTAAAGATCTGGTGCTGAATGAATTTATCGTGGCAACCGCAGGGCACAGGTTTGATATCGTCAACCTGAAAGGCGATATCCAGGCAGCCGGTCTGACATACGGATCAATCTCTGTGACCGCAGCGGCAGGATCCGGGTTTGGTGTTTATATCCAAAGCGGAAACGGCAACGATACGCTAACGGGCAGCGAAGGTGACGACACGATCGATGGCGGCAAAGGTGATGACACGATCGATGGCGGCAAAGGCAACGACACCATCATTGGCGGTGGTGGCAACGACGTGATTACCGGCGGCGCTGGTGCTGATCAGATTAGCTTGGTGGCTACTCGCTTGGGCAATACTGTCGCACACGGGACCGCTGTGACTTTGATTACGTCCGCAGCAGATTCCTTTGTTACCACTGTGTCTACGCTGGCAAACACTGCTGACACAGTTTTCATATCTGACGTTGCAGCAGTAGCCCTCAATAATTACAGCATCACCCTGAAGACGGGCGTAGCAGCAACTTCCATTGCTGCGGCTACGACTGTTAATCTGGGCACGACCACTGTGGCGGCTAACGGCTTCCTGTTGGTAAACGCTGCAGGCACGACAACAGGTCAAACCACCAACGCTGTTCTTTACCAAGACACCAACGGCAACGGTATTATTGAGGCAGGCGAGTTCGCTACCAATATTCAATACGATGCTTCAGTTGGCACCGCCGATACATATGCCATCACCATCGTTGGAGGCGCAGCGCAAATCCAGGTGGACTACGTCGTCTAACGAAAAGGGGGTCAGACCACGGTTTACCGTACTGCCCCTACTTTCTGAAGTCTTAGTAAGAAATCGCTGATGTAGCAAAGTATGTTCTGAAGTGCTGTCGAATGAAGCCCAATCGGGAGTTCTGAGTTTCAGCGCAAATGGAATGACAAAGTTGCTTCAGCAAGATAGCCTCATAATCGCAAGGTTGTGGGGCTTTCCTATAGGCCACAGGTGGAATGATTCTTATTCAAGAAAATGTCAAAGTTGCATTTAGAATCGGCTGATCATGTCCGTAGATAAAAGCCTGCCTGTCCTTCATAACGCCCATGTCTGGGCCTATTTCCGTCATCATCCTCTCGATCCTGATGCGAGCCTATTTGTCGCGTTTGATGAAGGCAGTGTCCGGGCGTATCGCGAACTGCTTGCGCTGCTGATCGACAACATCCAGCATCGACGCCGCATGCCCGTTGGAGTGCGTGAGTACGGTTTGCGGATCGTGACAACGTTGATCGAAGGCGCCAGGAAGCAGCACGCGCGCTGGCTGGAGCGCAAGAGCAAGCGTAAGGGCGCGGTGGGTCGTCCGCAGGCGCCCTCTAGGGGCGAAATCAAGAGGCAGGTTCTGGCGGCATTGTGCGCTGACTTGGCGGCGCAGAATCGCCCGGATCCAGCGCAGCACGGGGCGGCACTTAGGGTGTTGCAGGACGAACTGGAGCAGTTAAAAAACACCCCGGTTAAACGGCGCAGGCGCAGTCAGCCACCGAAACACAGCCATCATGCTGATCTGGCGATGGATGTGTGGGCGCAGTTGCAGCGCGCTGTGAAGTCGGGCCAACCCTTGTCCGAAGCCGAGGCCATCCGGCGCGTTGCGTTGGCACGCGATGCACTCTCCAATCCGGGTCAGCCGACACGCCCACGTTCATCCGTTGGTTTCGATGCTCGGGAGATTCGCGTAAACAATCTTCGCAAGAAAATCGAGGCCGCGTACTATGCGCTCAAAGCCGACTTGTCCGGAAAAGGCGTACTCGGTAACGGCTTGATTCCGCTGGAGAAACTCCTGGACGACTGAGCGCTTGAATTAGGGTGTCGATTAAATCGGGGAGGTATGTGCCGATGACCTTGACTAATATAATTACAGCATGCTGCAGCGTGCTCCTACTTATGATTTTCAGGAGCATTCCATGCGTAATCACGTTCTTCCTTCACCGAGTCCGTTGCTCGATACCCGGCAAGCCGCGCTGTATCTGGCGTTGTCTGAAACCACGCTGATCTCATGGCGTTCCCTTGGCCGTGGGCCCCGGTTTGTCCGCGTGGGGCGGGCGGTGAGGTACCGCCAGGCTGACCTGGATGCGTTCATGGTCATCATGCCATGCGAGGAGAGCCAGCCATGAGCACGCTGTCCACTACCCCTCGCGCCGAAGGCCACGAAGCCGCCGTGCGTGTGCTGGCTCGCCTGACCCTTTGCCATGATGCAACGGAGCAGGCCGAACTGCTGCACGAGGCTATGCTCGATCTGATCGATGTGCCATTGGGCTGGAACGACCTGGAGCCGACCCGCGAGCGGTTGGCAGGGTTTGCCCAGGTTGTTGCGCCACTTTTGTCGGCGGCCTCAAGCATCAAGTCCTACGAATTGTGTACACCCGCCACCCATTTTTTCGTGGAGACCGTATGGCGATCATCCTGAATCACACGCGCGGTTCGGACATGTTCCTCTTGTGGGAAATCGTCAAGACGCGCAAACCAGCTCAGTGCCGGATCGTTTTTTGGCAATTTTTGTATCTGTGTTCAAAGGTGAAACCATGAACCATGACGAGTCAACAGATTGGATCTGCGATTCAACGTTCGAGCTTGACGCGCTTGATGCGCCATCGTCTGCCCACGCGGCGCAGGCGCTGCCCATCATTACGCTTGAACAGGGACAGTTGCCTGCGCTGGTGGATCAGGCCGAGCGCTTGTTGTTGAAGTACTGCCCGTACATATTCCAGCGTGCAGGGGCCGTCGTGTGTGTTACGCGCGATACGCTACCCGATGGGGCAGGTACAAGCGTGACGATGGTACGACTGGTGCCTGTGACCAAGCACCACCTGTCCGAACGTTTGGGGCGGATTGCGGTGTGGCAAAGGCTTCGGGGTAAGGATCAGCTGCCGGTGCCGGTCGACCCGCCGCTCAAAATTGCTGAAACGTACCTGGCGCGTGTCGGCCAGTGGGCGTTGCCGCCATTGATTGGGGTCATCAATGCGCCCACCTTGCGGCTCGATGGCAGTGTGTTGGATCAGCCGGGTTACGACCCGGTCACTCGACTGTATTTTGACCCCGGGGCAATAATGTTTGAGCCTCTACCCGAGCAGTTGACGCGGGACGATGCAAAAGCCGCATTGGCGCGACTTCTGGTCTTGCTCAAGGAGTTTGCCTTCGTGAGTGAGGTGGATCGAGCGGTAGCGCTCAGTGGCATCCTGACCGCGTGTATTCGCAGGGCGTTGCCCACCGCACCCATGCATGCGTTCACAGCACCGACTGCAGGCTCCGGGAAGTCCATGCTGGTGGATGTGTGCAGTCTGATTGCGCAGGGTCACCAAGCACCGGTATTGAGTCAGGGCCGCGATGATGCCGAAATGGAAAAGCGGTTGCACGGTGCGCTGCTTGCCGGGGATGCGTTAATCAGCCTGGATAATTGCACTCAGCCCTTGGATGGTGATTTACTGTGCCAGATTCATACCCAGCCAACGGTGCGTGTGCGTCCCTTGGGGGGGTCTCAGTTACGTGATGTGCCGACCACCATCGCCATGTTCGCCACGGGCAATGCGCTGGTCATCCAGGGCGATATGACGCGCCGCGCGTTGTTATGTCGTCTTGACCCCCAGTGTGAGCGTCCGGAACTGCGCCAGTTTGACACCAACCCACTGCAGTCTGTGCGTCGGCAACGTGCCGCGTATGTGCGTGATGCCTTGATCGTGCTGCGCTCGTTTCATCTGGCCGGTCGGCCACGTCAGCGTCCACTGTTGGGCAGTTTTGAGGACTGGAGCGATTGGGTCCGTGGCGCACTGCTTTGGTTGAACCAAGCGGACCCGGTAGACAGTATGACGTTCACCCGTGAGAATGACCCCAAGCTCGAAGCCCTGCGAGACGTGATGCATGCGTGGCGAGCGGTGTTTGGTAGTGACAAGGTGACCGTGGCCGAGGTGATTCGACGTGCCACGCAACATTTTCAAAACCCTTATGGTGATCGCAGTGAGGCGTCTGAAACCCTGCGCGAAGCCTTGCTGGTGGTGGCGGGCAAAAATGGCGCCATTAACAGCGTGTCCTTGGGTAAGTGGCTGGGTAGCCAGCAGAACCGCCGCACGAATGATATGCAGTTTTGCAAGCATGCGGGTGCGGACAAGACGGCGCGCTGGAGTCTGGTGGAACTGGAGACGGTCTTCTGAATCGGCGCGGGCCTGGGCCGGCCGCTGACCGTTTGGCGAAACATTAAAAGGGGAGTTGGGGAGGTAGGGGAGTGCTTTCCCACTCCTGAATATATTAATGTTTTGTGTTCTTTAGTTTTTCAGCGGGTAGAACAACCTCCCCACCTCCCTGATCTCCCCTGATCCGGGGTTGTGAACGCCGTTTTACCCGTAATTGGGTACGGCGTTTTTTTTCGCCAGAATAATCGCCGGCTGGCACAGGTCGCCGTTCTTGGCGACACCCTGTCGTGATCCCACACTGGTTGGCAAGCGATTTCGGAGAAAAAACGTCATGGGTGCTTTGGGTAGCGGGCGTTGGGTGCGCCCCACACGCAAGAAAACGGTCACGGCGTGTGTGCAGCTGGATATCCGTCAACTGGCGCGCGTAGGGACGCTGCAGCCAGGCACACGGCTGTGGGTGCCCGCCTTGGGCTGCAGACTGGATGTGACCGATCAGGGGCTGGTTAGTTACCGCCATGACCGGCTGCCTTCATCAACACCGCCTTTGCAGGGTCAGCAACGACTGCCCGTGCTCTGGCGAGCCTGCCGCTTTGGTGGTCATCGGCCCATCTTCCAATGCCCGACCTGCCCCCGCTACGCTTACCTGCTGTATGGCGAGGTGGGGCACGGCTGGCGCTGCCGAACGTGTGCGGCGCTGGCTTACCCGAGCCAATGGGAGAACGCTTTGCTGCGCCAGATGGACCGGGCCAATCGCCTGCGTCGCCGGCTGGATCCGGGTAACTGTTTGATGTTTCCTGTGCCGCAGCGCCCCCCACGCATGCACCGACGAACCTATGCGCAGTTGGTGGCGCAGATCCAGCGCAATGAGGCAGGTCTGGTGCCCGCATGGCAGAACCACCTGCAGGCCAATCGCGCCCAGTTAAGGGATCTGACCCAGCACGTTCAATAGGGCGTTGATAACGGGCACATCGTAGGGGCTGTTCAAATGCCTGGCCAGGTGATCCACCGGCACCAGCAGCACCGCTTGGCTCTCCCAGCCCATGTCGGCGGGTGAGCCGCCCACGCGCTGGGCCACGTAGTAGCGGGTGTAACTCAAGCTACGCGGCACGTCGATCAGGTGGCGTTGCAATTGAACCTGCAGCCCGGTTTCTTCAAAGACTTCTATCAGGGCGCTGGCCTGGGCACTGACCCCGGACTCTAACGTGCCTTTGGGAAAGGTGGCCCGATAGCCCGCGAAGGCATTGCTGGGCGCCACCAGCCAGACGCGGTGATCCGGTTCGATAATCACCGCTCCTGCGGACTTCTTGTAGCCGGGCGGGGCGTTAAAGGCGGGCTCCGCAATGACTGTGCTGCAGGCCAGCGCTTCCCAGCCGTCTGGCGTGGTGGGAGCATGGCGCCAGGACTCAACGACGATCCCGTTCACCTGCGCGGGCATGGGGCCATCGGGCACCACACAGGCGCTTTGGCGGGCATTGTCCCATGCATCAAGGGGTGTGGGTGTGCTGGGATGCTTGAGCCGTACACGCTGGCCATGATCGTTGCAGCGCGGGTGGTAGCAGGTATGGGTCGTCATGGTGTCAAAGCAGATATGGGCGTCGTGGTGGTCGAATCAGGCTTGTTTATCCTGCAACGTGTACAGGACATCCCACACGTCATGGTACAGCGCCGCCCGTTGCGGGCCTTGCCTTTTGGCGACCTCATTTTTGAAGTTGCTGTAGGTCGTGCGCAAGGCAAGCTCACCCAACGCACGAGCCACCTCTTCACGCGGCGCAGTGGCCCGAAATCGGTAATCGGTGCCAATGCCGGCTTCGGTCGCTTCAAGAGTCGGCAGAACGGTGCGGCGCAGGTTGTCCAAGTCAGCGGCCACGCGAGCGCGTACCGTCAGTGTGCCGCGCGCTGCATCGCCGGGTTTCTGGACAATGGAGAAAAAGCCTTCGGGGGTCAGTAGCCACATGGGAGCCTCTGGTGCGGATGGTTAACGGGACGACGATGGCAGAAAGTGTGCGTCACTTCAAGAATCAGTAATCCAGGCCCAGTTCACGCGCGTTTTCTGCCATACGCTCTAAGGCATTGGCCTGGCGGGCACGCATCTGCTGGGCGTATTCGAGTAAATCGTCAAAGGCAATGCGGCGGTGCGATCCCACTTTGCGGTGTGCAAGGCGCCCTGCCTCGATTTCCTTGATGACGAACGGTCGCGATACATTCAGGAAGTTAGCCGCTTCGACCGTGGAGAATTCCTGCTCAGTGGGCATGAGTGTAATAGGACGTCCTTGGCTCATGGCTCCCAGCAGTTGCCCGATCAGTTTCAAGGCGGCAGGCGGAAGTTCAACGGTTGGACGTTCGCCCGTGTCCGTTGTTAACGTGATGGTGGCCGCGCGCGAGTGATCGAGTGCTGCCACGATGCAGCGGTGCGCAGCACGGGCCATCTCCTGATCTTTCGGGTTGAGTAGCGGTGGCGAAGCCTCGCGAACTCTGCCGATAATGCGCATTATCGCTATCCTGGTGTGCCAATGATGGGCCTGACGTCCATCAGGCGCTCATCAGTACTATATCTCAAGTGCAATAAGTGCAACAAGTGAAGCGCCTGCCTTGAGCTACGCATGTTCCAACAGCGGACACGGGTCGGACGTTTTCCGCGCGACCGTTGGCGGCGCAAACGCATCCCCCAAGGCATTGACGGCGGTGTTGGCCGCTTCAAGCAGGGTTTCCTGCGCCAGATGAGCATAACGCTGTGTCGTGCGCACTTGGGTGTGGCCCAGAATTTTCTGCACCTCGTACAGGCTGCGCCCGTTGTTGATCAAAAACGAAGCAAAGGAATGGCGCAGGTCGTGGATGCGAACCTCGGGCAATCCGGCTCGTTTGCGCGCGGTATTCCACGCCTGAAAGATCGACACATAAGGTTTGCCGGTTGCCGGGTTGGCAAACACCCAAGGGCACGCATTGAGTGGTGCAGGCCAGCCTGCTTGCAGGTCTTTGATCTGTGCCAGTAGTTGAATCAGTCCGTCCGAAAGCGGCACATGGCGTGCTTTGCCGGATTTGCTGATGGGTATGCGCCAGAGCCGTTGGGTCAGATCCAGGTGCGACCACTGTGCGTCCAGCAACTCGCGCTTGCGTGCGCCGGTCATGATCAGGGCGGGGACAATGAACGCCAGCATGGTGTTTTCGCTTTTGGATACCGCTTCGTACAAACGTCGCGCCTCATCTTGGGTCAGGTACCGTTCGCGTTTGTTGTTTTCTTCAAACAAGGGAACGCTGGCGGTTGGATTCTTGGTCAGGCCCGGTACCTCCCAGCGCAGTGCCAGGTTGAACATATAGCGCAGCAGAATCAACAGACGGTTGGCTGAGCCGGGTGCCGCGCCTTCAGCCCGTCGGCCGTGGTGCAGGGCAATGATGTCGTCTTTACGGATTTCGTCCAGATGGCGGGTGCCAAAGCGCGGCAGCAGGTGGTTGCGCAGCAGGCTCTCATCGGTTTGCCATGAGCGTTTGCTGTGTCTGACGTAGTCCAGGTAGCGGGTGGCAAATTCCTGAAAGGTGGGTACGCAGCGCAGCACCGCTTTCTGAGCTGCCGGATCGTGTCCCAGGGCAATTTGCCCGCGCAGCTCATCGGCCCGTTTGCGCGCCTGCTCAAGGGGCAGGTCCTGCGCATCGGCCAGACGAAACTGGCGCTGTGTGCCGCGAGCATCCCGATAGCGCAGGTACCATGTGCGCTTGCCGGATATCCTCGCCTCCAGCATGAGGCCCTTGCAGCCCTTGTCATGAAAGTCGATCTTGGCGGTGCCGGCCGGGCAGACCAGATCCTTGAGTGCCTTGGCGGTGAAGATGAGTGACGGCATTTTGTTCTCCTGCGATATTGACCACATTCAAAAAGACATGAATAATGTCTAAATACAGCATACACAGGAAGTAATCATGTCGCAAGAGGCTCGTATCATATCTTTCGTGAAGTCTGCACGTGCCGCGCTGGGTTGGTCTCAGCCCGATCTGGCACATCATTCGGGCGTCTCCATTGTGGCGATTGCCCGTCTGGAGTCAGGTGCGGCCAGTCCGCGTCTGTCCACGGTCTCCAAATTGAAGGAGGCCTTTGCCACTGCCGGGGTGCGAATGCTGGATGATCAGCCTCAAGGGGGCTACACGATGATGGTCCAGCCGTTGGCAGTACAGACGTCAGCGCGTCAGATTGAAGGCCGCCGTATTGGGGATGAGGGTTTGGACGATTGATGTCATGCAACGTTCAAGTAGGGGCTTGTTGCGAGCGTTCGCATCGCCTGGGGTAGGCCTCTGCTTTGGTGTAGTGTGCTAACCCTCGTGGCCTACTCCCACCCGAACACCGAGGTGGCAGGGCATCGTTTTAACCATGGGCGAACAGTTGCACAAAGTTAGCAAAATTGCTAACATTCAGCGCATGAATTGGGCCGTCAGTTACTTTAACGAACGCGTGCAACGTGAGATCGCCGAGTGGCCCGTTGGCATCTATGCCGACTATCTACGTCTCATCTTGCTCGTTGAAGAGCACGGTGCTGACTTGCGCCTGCCGCACTCACGCGCGATGGGTGGGGGGCTTTTCGAATTACGGTGCAAGGGTGCAGAAGGAATAGGTCGTGCGTTTTACTGCACGGTGATCGGGCGCGAGATCGTGATCCTGCACAGCTTCATCAAGAAAACGCAGGAAACCCCCGACCGGGAACTGAAAACAGCCCGCAAACGGCTTAAGGAGGCCAAACATGCAAAGTGAGCAATTCAAACCGGTTCGCCTGGACACCAAGGCCGAGTTGGCCCGCGCTATGCAACGGCCGGGATTCAAAGCCGCCTGGGACGGACTGGAAGAGGAGTACACCGCACTCAACGAGTTACTTCAGGCCCGCAAGCAGGCAGGGCTCACACAGGAAGAAGTCGCTGCTCGCATGGGTACAACCAAAAGTGCCGTGTCGCGTCTGGAAGCCTCGATCCGCAGCGAAAACCATTCTCCTTCGTTCGCCACATTGCGCAAGTACGCTCATGCCTGCGGTAAGCGGCTGGTCATCAAAATGGTCTGACCGGCGCAAACCAGGCAAAGGGCATAACTAAAAGCGAGGCTCTTTCGCTGCACCGTTGAACTTATCCGTCGCTTTGGTGCGCTCCCCTGTGTGCTTGTTGGCCGGATTTCTGAAGAAACTTCAGCGCAACTGGAGCTGTGGGGAGATCGTGTGTTGGAGTCGATGACCTTGGACGAGGTCTTTCGTCTTTGAAGCGTTGATCGGTGGGGTTGAATTGGTAGGTGGTTTTTTGCGGGCCAATTCAAATAACTTCTTTATTAAACAAAGGGTTATGTTTTTTTGTCGGGGTTTTGCGCTTGGCGTGGGTCTGCCGCGAAGTAGGAAAAGGGTAGGATTTCCCTAAAAAGACATTAAAAATATCTTTAAGTAGTTGATTTAACGCCATAATACTTTGACGTCAACTTGGTGGCTCACTCATGGGAATGTCTATACGGGCTTATGCCCAACACCGTGGCGTCAGCCACGAAGCCGTGCGCAAGGCCATTGCTGCCGGGCGTATCCACAAAGAAGCCGATGGCAGCATCGATCCGGCCAAAGCCGATGCGCAATGGCTGCAGCACACCCGGCCTGCGCCGCTGCCCAGCGAAAAAAACGTGGCAACCCGGGTGGCAACGCCTGTGGCAACCTCCCGCCCATCCACCGCGCCGCCCACCCCTTCGGCTGTCGACGAAGCGCGTGGTGTCGACTATCACAAGGCCCGTGCCGTGCGAGAAACCTACGCCGCGCGGCTGGCGAAGCTGGAGTTCGAGGAACGCAGCGACAAGCTGGTGAGCAAGGACGAGGTGGATGCCAAGGTCTTTACGCTGGCGCGTCAGCTGCGGGACAGGATGCAGCAGATCCCCAACAAGGTGGCCCCCGAGATCGTCGCGCTGGTGGTCGACAAGCCTGATGTGCGGGGCGTGGCCGATCTGATTGACCGCGCGATCCACCAGGCGCTGGAGGAGTTGGTGGCGTGAGGGCTTGACGCAGTGAGGGCGCCGGGTTGCGCAGGTGCTGGCAACCCGGTCTGCGTCCATTTGATCAGGCGAGGGCGGCTTCAGGTGCCGCGACCCGATACACCCGCTCGCCGCCTTCGGTCTTCTCGGAGGTGACCACGATGCCGCGCTTCTTGAGCGTTCCGGCAAAGAGGCCACGAACGCTGTGCGCTTGCCAGCCGGTGAGCGCCATGATCTCGGCAATCGAGGTGCCTTGCGGTCGTTGCAGCAGGGCGATGACCTGGGCCTGCTTGCTGTCGACCCGCACCCGGGGTGTTTCCTGCACGGTTTGCCAGGACGCCTCGGCGGCGGTGACGGCGGCTTCCATCTCTGGGTCATCGGGCGGCGGCGTTGTCTGCGCCGGCGTAGCTGAGTTAGTGGCCGGTGCCACCGTCGCGGTTGGCGGCAGCACATCTTCCGGCTTGGCCTCGCCCTTGATGATCGCGATGGCCGTGGCGGTCAGGCGCCATTGACCATCAGCCTGTTCGATCAGGTGGCGGCTGGCGAGGCTGGCGATCATCTTGAGTTTGGCCCCGCCCTTGAGGTCGAGCAGCGGCTCGATCAGGCCGCCTGCATCGCAATGCGCGCGGGTGATGAGGGAGTGTTGGCTCCGCCAATTGGCGCAGGCAGCGCTGGGCAGTGGAGATCGGGTGGCGTACTGGGACGGAGCAGGACGGACCTTCCGCAAATTTGCGGAAGGTGGTCAGCACATCGCTGGACTCAGGAGGGAGGTGAAATCCGGCAAATTTGCCGGTTTCCGGATGGTGGGGACGAAAGAGCCAGGAGATGCCAATTGGCACGGTTTCGGTGGTGGTCAGCTGCCAACGGCGCTCGTGGCTCCACCCGCGATGCAAATTTGCACATCGGAGATTGCTGCCGGAAATCCGCCCATGGGCGGAACTTGTCGGGGTGGCCGCCGATCAGCAAATTTGCGTAACGCTGTGCAGGCGCGCTGCCGCCTTGGTGGGTGCGCAAAATTGCGCATCCTTGTGCAGATGGCCAACTGATAAATCCGCCAATTGGCGGATTTTTGGCCAGAGCCGGCCCAGGGTGGCTGTCGGGAAATGCGCAAATTTGCGCAATTACTCGATCAGTGCGGTGTTCGTCACTGGCTGGTGCCCGCGTTGACCTGCTCTTCGAATTGCAGAATGGTTTCGACAATGCTCTCCCACTCAGGCACTTCGCCGAAGATCATCCCAGCCATGGCCGTGTAGTCTCTGCGCAGTTGGATATCCATTTCCGGCAGTGGCGACAGCGCAAATGTCCCAGGATGGGCGGTGGCCAGATCCAGATCGTTGCTGTTGAAAAACATCCGGGCGTGACGTGCGCAGTCCCTCGCTAGGCCGAGATCGCGCGCCGCACGCTGGCCGACATCGCTGCGCAGCAGGCGGTAGATGTCGTAGTAGTGACGGGAGACGCGCTGCCCTTGGCGACGCAGCTCACCGCGTCGTTCAAACCAGCGACGCTGACCGTGAAGAATGACCACCTTGTCCCAGAACGTCCGCTCGGCGTCGATGGTCACGACGTTGGTCACGCTCAGCATCAGGTTCGGCACATCCTCTGCCAGGTAGGGCGTGACCATCGTGGCGCGGTGCGGATCGAGTGCTGACTTGGCCCCCGCTTCGATTTTCACGGTCGGCGGGTTGTAGTCCCCAGGCTGGGCGCTGACGGCGGGATAGGCGATCAGCAGGGTTTGCTGATCCGGATCGTCAGGGTCCAAGGCGACAGCCGACGGATTGAAGAGCAGCCCAGCCTTCTCAAACGCCGACGCAATGCTGGCGGTCAGGCGTGTCTTGAGCGTCGAGGTGATGTAGCGCTGGCAGGCGTCCTTGATTGCATTCAGATGCGCACGCTGCTTTTTTCCGCTCAGGCCTTCCAAGGCTTCCACATCAACCGCCTGACCGAGATCTTCACGGAACACGGTGATGTCGATGTCTTCGGAAAACCGGGAGATCAGGCCATGGCTCTTCGAGAGGGACGTGCCGCCCTTGAACAACAGCCGGGGCTCATCAGCACCGGCCCCGTTGAACAGCAGGTCCAGTACCCAGCACACCCAGAAGTCTTTCTCGACATTCTGAATGGGCGTACCCAGTCGCATTGACGTGCTCAGAAACAAGTCACGGCGATCCGCTTCTGCTGCAGCAATGATGTCCTGGAATCCGGGCGTCATTGATGGGCTCCTTGTGCGACGTGCCGCTCAGCGTGAGGCGCTGATGGCATTGGGACCATCAAATAGGCCTTGCCGCTCGCATCGGCCTCGTCGGTTTCTTTCAGGATTTCGCGCAGCAGATCCTGCATCCACGCAGGCAGTGTGGGCAGTCCTTGCCGGAGGTCATCTTTCAGCACTCCGCTGGCGTCGCTGGCGAGCAATCGCGTGAGTCGGGCGATGACGGCATCGCGCTGCTCAGACAGGGTGTCGCGCAACCAGTGCAATGCCTGGATGACCTGCATGGCCGGGTGGCCAGCCCAGTACAACTTGCTGGCGGCCGTCAAGCGAAACTGGATGGTGAGGTTGCCAAGTTGAATGGGACGCAGGCGTCCATCGGTATGCACCACCACCTGGGCAGGCACCGCATCGGTCAGCCCGAGGGCATTGGCAGCGGTCATGCCGTCGACCAACACACGCACCTGATCTCGGCGGCTGACAGCATCAATCACGCTGCGGTAGTCTGGTGCTGCAGTCTTGCCGGTCAGTGCATTGTGTCGGGGCTGATCGTAGAGGCCGCGATCCACACGCCGCAAATCTCCCGTTGCCACCAGGCGCTGTAGCGCTTTGTCGATGGCATCGCGTGGCCCGAGGTCGAGGAAGTCGACAGGCGTCCAAACGTAGCCCGGCTGATGCCCAGCTACGCGATGGCTGATCTGTGATTTGAGATTGAGACTGGGACCTCGCATGGCGCCCTCCTGTCCGAATAGTATATACACAAATCGGACAAAATGCGAGGCATCGAGGACTCTTGTCCGAAAGTAAGCAACACTATTCGGACAAATCAGGCGGTGGCCACTGCCGTTTGCGGCTGATTCGCACCCACCACAGTCCGACCCGCCCTAGCCCCGGCGACCACATTCCCCACCACATTGACCGCCTCGAGCATCGCCTGCGGCGACAGGTGTGCGTAGCGCATTGTCACCTTCGGATCGTGATGGCCGAGGAGCTTCTGCACCTCGTACAGTGACCGCCCGGCGTTCACCAGGAAACTCGCGTAGCTGTGGCGCAGGTCGTGCAGTCGTAGTTCCGGCATTCCGACACGATTTCGAATAGTGTTCCAGGCCGAGAAGATCGACACCGGTGGCTTCTTGGTCTTCGGATTGAAAAACACCCAGGGGATGTCATCCTGCCGGGGCAGCGATAGCAGTAGTTCCACCGCCGCATCGGAGAGCGGAATGTGACGCGGCTTCTTCGACTTCGAGCGCGCCGCTGGCACCGTCAGCATCCGCCGGTTGAAGTCAATCTCGTCCCACCGGGCATCCAGGATCTCGCGCTTGCGAGCGCCGGTGTAGAGCAGCAACCGGATCACCTGGCCGACCTGCACGTTCCTGTTGGTGTCCAACTCGTCAAAAAGTCGCTGCACCTCCTCGGTGGTCAGGTAACGCTCTCGCGCACCGTGGTCTTCAAAGGGCTCCACGCCATCGCAGGGGTTGCTCTTGGGCGGCAGGATGTCCCAGCGGATCGCGCAGTTGTAGATGAACTTCATCAGCACGATCATCCGGTTGCAGGTCCCGGCCGCGTAGCCCTTCTCGAACACCGTGTGGTGGAAGGCCACCACATCCGAGCGGGTGATCCGGTTCATCCGGAAATCGGCAAACACCGGCAGGATATGGCATCGCAGCATGATTTCGTCAGTTGCCCAGCTCCGCTTCCTTGTCTTGGCGTAGGGCAGATAGCGTTCGGCCACGAAATCCCCGAAGGTCGGCACATCCTTGAAGCGGTGGCTCTCCACCTTTGGGTCGCCACCCTCGGTGACCATCTGCTTCATCTTGTGCGCCTTGGCCCGGGCGTCCGACACTGAAATCTCATCGGCCCGACCAATCCGGTTCAGTCGCACCTTGCCGGCGGCATCGCGGTAGCGGAAGTAGAAGGTCGCTCCGCCGCTGGCGCGATGCTCGAGCAAGAAGCCCTTGATCTCCGTATCGAAGTAACTCACGGCCCCGGAGGCAGGCTCGCGACCTGGCAGCGTGGCCAGGAATTCGGTCGTCAACGCTTGTGCTGGCATCGTCGTGCTCCTCTATCTAACGAGGGTCATGCTACGATACAATGCGCCGAAAAGGACACAAAAAACGTCTAATCAAACAGAAATATTCACCTACCAAGACTGAGTAAAAAGAAGAGGAGTCGACCATGATCGACGGAAGACAGATCCGCGCCGCACGCGCGATGCTGGGCTGGAGCCGAGAGGACCTGCTCAAGGCCTCGGGCATCTCGATGTCGGCGCTGCTGCGCATGGAAGGGGCGCTGGCCGACAGCCGAGGCTCCACGCTCAACAAGGTGGCCAAGGCCCTGACCCTGGCCGGCATCGAATTCGTCACCCGCGATGACGGGGCGATTGGCGTCATTCTCAAGGCACAAAACCCGCCTGATGCGCCACAATGAGTACAGCATCCCGAGCCACCCAAAAGGCACAAAGGCCACCTGATGAGACACATTGGGTGGCCTTTGCACTCGATGGCTTCGGTTGGTAGGTAGTTGGTACGTCTGATTGGCTGCAAATTGCGTCTATATAGATAGGTGACGCGGCTAAGTCTTTGAAAAGACAAAGAAAATATACGATCAGACTGAAAATATGCCTTTTGCGGTAGGAAAATGGTCGGAAGTGGGCGCTTAGGAGGCTTCAAAACGCGCGTAAGTCTTTGATTTATAAATGGATTGCAGAGTAGCTGGCTATTACGCTCACTGTGGGTATCGATAACTTCACCGGCACTTCCGGCAACGATACCTTTATCGGCGGAAATGGCGCTGCGAATACAACAGGCCCAGCTGACCAGCTCGACGGCGCGGGCGGCAATGACGTATTCAAATTCTACGGTGGCAATATCACCGGTACGATGCCGACCATCAAGAACATAAACGCTCCATTTTTCCCATGATTGTTCGCGCCCGCTCTGTGGGGCATCGTATCGGTTCTGCAAGCAAACAGGAGAACCGAGGATGTCGACGAGTCGAGGACCAGGGCAGGCCTGGTGGGAAATGCACCTTGACGCGATAGCGCGCGAGGGCATTGGCGCCACGGCCTACGCGCAGCGTGAGGGGTTGCCGGTCTCAAGCCTGTATTATTGGCGCCGGCGCCTCAAAGCCCTGGAGCGGAAGGCTCAGGTGCCCGTCAAGGCGGTGGCTGCGCCGGTTGCGCGCCAGTTTGTGCCGGTCAGCGTGGGTCCGCTCGCCGCTGTCGATCACCCTGTCGCGGCGGATCGCCATGTACTGGTGCTGGGCGCTGGCCTGCGTCTGGAGCTGCCCGGCTTGCCCAGCCCGCAGTGGCTGGCGCAGGTGCGTCAGGCGCTGACTGAGCAGGTGCATTGATGCACCCGGGAGTGGCGATTGGGCAGGTCTACTTGTGCTGCGTGCATCGCCAGCGCAACCGCATCAAGATTCTGTATTGGCATCGCAACGGCTTTTGCCTTTGGCAGAAGCGGCTGGAGAAAGAGCGCTTTGCCTGGCCCGCGCCAGGCGCGCAAGCGACCGTGACACTCACCCCCAAAGAGTTGGAGTGGCTGTTGGAAGGGTTTGATTTATGGGCGAATCATCCTCATAAAACACTGAAATATCAGTCAGTTATGTGATAATTCTGGTATAATTATGCATGTCTGATCGCCCTGCAGCCACCCCATCCTTCCCCCCTGAGCACAGCCCCGAAATCGGCGCTGTGCCGACCTCGGTTGAAGCCTTCCAGGCGGCATTGAAAGCCGAGCGCGAAAAGACGCTGGCCGAGTTACGGGCCACGCTGCAGGCGCAGAACGAAACCCACCTTCACGCCTTGCGTTCGGCGATGCAATCCGAGTTCGAGAGGAAACTGCAAGAAGGGATTGCCGCCGGCGTCGCCACAGGGGTCGCCGAGGCGGTGCAACGCATCCTTGAGCAATGGCGCTTGGCCCGGCATCAGGTGTTCGGCCCCAGTAGCGAGTCGCACCAGGGCGAGCTGTTTAACGAAGTGGAAGCCTTGGCCGAGCAGGCCGCTGATCTCGAAGACGCACACGAGGGCGCGCCCGCGCACAACACGCCTCGCCCCAAGCGCGGTCATCGCCGCGCTTTGCCGCCCGAGCTGCCCCGCGTCGAGTTCCTGGTCGATGTCCCCGAAGCAGAACGCCAATGCGCCTGCGGCACCCCCATGGTGCGTATCGGCGAAGACGTGAGTGAACAGCTGGACATCGTGCCGATGCAAATCCGCGTGATCCGCACGGTGCGCCCGCGCTACGCCTGCCCCAAGGGCGATCAGGCACCGGTACAGCAGCCGGCACCGGCGCAGGTCCTGCCGCGCAGCAACTTCAGCGCCGGGTTCCTGGCGATGATGGCGGTGGTGAAGTATGTCGACGGCCTGCCTCTGGCGCGCTTCGAGAAGGTGATGGCCCGCCACCAGGTGGACGTCCCACGCCAGAGCATGACGCGGGCCATGATCAGGCTCGCCCAGGCCTTGCAGCCGCTGCACAATCTGGCCCGCGACACCTTGCTGGATGCGCCCGTCATCCACATGGATGAAACCACGGTTCAAGTGTTGAAAGAACCAGGGCGAAGTCCGACCTCTAAAAGTTATATGTGGGTGCAGCGCGGCGGGCCGCCGGGGCGCACGGTGGTGTTGTTTGATTACGAGGCGAGCCGTTCGGGGCAGATACCGGTACGCCTGCTCGAAGGCTGGCAGGGTTACCTGATGACCGACGGGTACGAAGGCTACGCGCCGGTGGCGCGCCTGCCCGGTGTGGAGCACCTGGCGTGCGCAGCCCATGCTCGGCGCAAGTTCGTCGAAGCCAAACGGGTCAGCCCCAAAGGCAAGAGTGCCCGCGCAGACCACGCGCTGGATCTGTTCGCCCGGCTGTATCGTATCGAGGCCAAGCTGAAAACAGCGAGCGATGCGCAGCGCTTCGAGGCGCGCCAGACCCACAGCCTGCCGATCCTGCAAAAGCTGCGTGCATGGTTGGATGAAACCCTGCCGGGGGTCACGCCCAGGAGCAAGCTGGGCGAAGCGTTGGGATATCTGCACAAGGTCTGGCCGCGCCTGATCCGCTATACCGAGTGCGGCGATTTACCCATCGATAACAACCCCGCAGAAAACGCCATCAGGCCGTTTGTGATTGGCAGAAAAGCGTGGCTTTTTGCGGATACCCCGGCGGGTGCACACGCCAGCGCGGTACTGTATTCGCTGCTGGAAACGGCCAAGGCCAACGGGCGCGAGCCCTATGCGTGGCTGCGCTTTGTGCTGGAACACCTGCCGATGGCCCAAACAGTGGACGAAATCGAGGCGCTGTTGCCGTGGAATACTCATGACCAAGATTTAGCCATGAATCTCGCCGCCTGGGAATAATGGGGGAGATGCACCGCTTACGGCCAACTTGGGGTTTAAGCTGCTGGGTGATGGCGCTGGCACCGTGATTTCGGATCACAGAGGCACGACAGTCGTTAATGTTGTGGCGGGCGCAACGGCCACAACGGCCACGCCGGACAGCAATGACACCAACATCAGGGTGAGCAGCAGCAGCGATCTGACGCTGGATATAGATACCAATACCGCATACACGGGCACGATTACCGCGTCTTCGGCTTCTAATATCACGGCCAATGGCTTGGTGGATGGCGCCACCATCGTTACTAAGGTGGCCGGTGGTGCCACGTTGAACACCACAGGTGCATCGGCGCTTAAGCTGACCACAACTAGGTTGGTGACTTTGGAGGCCACCGTGGCGGCGGACGATGAGCTTGATCTGACGGGTTCCACCCTGACTGCTCTGACATCCCTGACGGCCCATGTCGGCGCCAATGGCATACTGACGCTCGATACTGAATTGACTGAGATTCACTCGATTTCATTGCTTGATACTAAGGGTGGTGGTACGGTCACGCTTGGTAATCTGGGCTCTGTTGCTTTGAATCAAGACATCACAGTCACTGCCAATGGCTTGAAAGGCCTGACGATTGGCACGATTGATACCAGCGCCGATCATTCTGTCACTGTCTTGGCCACCAAGATGTCGGGTGATGTCACGCTGGGCAACATCACGGTGGCTGACGACGCTGGTGGTGCACACACCGGACTTATTAACGTTCAGGTCAGCGGTATCCCCGGCGATATCGGACTGGGCAAATTGACTGCCAAAGCCGTTACCGTCAATGCTGCAGATGCCCAGGGCACGGTGGGTGGCTCGATAGCGGTCGTGATCGACGCCGATACCGCGACCTTCTTGGGCTCGGCCCTTGGCCAAAACTGGCTTAATATCACAGCCGCCGCCAAGGCTGATGTGACCACTGGCAGCGCTGCTGATGTAATCAATATCACAGGTGCTTCCATCGTGGGGGCCAGTGCGGTTTTCACCGTCACGACAGGTCTTGGTAGCGATTCTGTTTCCGTTCTTCCGGGCGCTGGCCTGACAGTTGTCACGATCACTGACTTTGATGTTAATACTGACGCCGCTGTGGGCATCGGCACCTTGTCCGCCAGTATCAATAGTGCAGTAAACGCTGCTGAATACCTTACCGAACTGAAAGACATCACAGTAAACGCCAGCGAAGTAATATTGATTGCCAATGGTTTTGTTGAATATGATGGCGATACCTATGGTATTGCTTCAGGCGATCTTGATTGCGGCGACGGAGATATTGTGGTGCAACTGACCGGAGTCACTGGCGCTACCGCTGCCACTGATTACTTCACCAACTAAGTTTTCCCGCAACAAAAAAAAAGGGGTCAGACACCATTTCCAAACGCGAAATGGTGTCTGACCCTTTTTCTCACATTAATGGGGTCAGACACCATTAAAGTGGAAACAGTGGCTGACCCCATTAACCCCCTTAACATGGAATAATGGTGTCTGACCCCATTTTCACTCCGGAGATCCTCATATGCAACGACGTGTTTTTGTGATTGCTGCGATAGCTGCCTCATTGGCAGTGTCTTTTTCTGCGCAGGCTCAGGGCTGGCCTACGCAACCGGTGAAGCTGGTGGTCGGTTTCGGGGGTGGGTCTACGCCGGACGTGATTGCCCGGACCTTGTCCGACCCTCTGTCCCAGGCCTTGGGGCAACCCGTGATTGTCGAGAACAAGCCGGGCGCCAGTGGCAATATCGCGGCCGATTATGTGGCAAAGTCCACGGACGGCCATACCTTAGGCATCGTGATCAATGGCAACCTGACCTCGTCCAAGCAGCTTTATCCCAGCTTGCCCTACGATCCGCTGAAGGACTTCAGCTACATCAGCTTGCTGGCCACCGCGCCGCTGGTCCTGGTCGTCCCCAAGGCGGAGCCAACAGGCAAGGCCTTCTTTGACAAGGCGCTGACCGAAGGCGACCGCTGGAACTACGGCTCGGTAGGGGTCGGTTCAGTCTCGCACCTGGGCATGGAACTTCTGAAGAGCCGCGTCCCTGGTTTCCTACCGATGCAGGTGCCGTATACCGGCGGTAATCCGGCGGTGGTGACGGCCCTGATTGGCGGACAGGTACAGATGGCGCTGATGCCGCCGGGGGTGGCGATGCCCCAGGTCAAGGCGGGCAAACTGAATGCCGTTGGCGTGACTAGCGCCGGACCTAGCGATCTGGTGCCAGGCGTGCCGTCGCTGGCCGATGCGGGTGTCCAAGATTTCAACCTAGAGGTCTGGGACGCCTTGGTGGGGCCTGCCAGCATGCCCCAACCCGTACAGCAACAGGTTTCGACCGCCATCATGCAGATTCTGCAGACTCCTGAAATCCGCCAGAAGCTCTTTAATCAGGGCTGGACGGCAGTGGGGTCAACCCCCGAAGGCATGCAGCAGCGTGTCGCCTCCGAGGCCAAACTGCTGGGCGACATCATTGAATCCCAGAATATCCGTCTGGAATAAGGGACAGACCGGAATTAATGGGGTCAGACACCATTTACGCATCAGAAAGACCGCATCAAAATGGTGTCTGACCCCATTAATTTTCTGACCCCATTAATTTTCTTCTACAAAGGCGTCCTGACGGCGCTTGCGGATGGATGGCAGCAGCAGCGCCAGCAGTAGCACCAGGGCCAATATCAGCAGGCTGGCGGAAATCGGCCGGGTGACCAGCGTGCTCCAGTCGCCGCGTGACAGCAGCAGTGCGCGCCTTAGGTTTTCTTCCATCATGGGGCCCAGAATCAAGGCCAGCAACAAAGGGGCGGCTTCCAGTCCCAGTTTGATGAAGACATAGCCGATGATGCCAAACCAGCCCAGCATCCAGATGTCCCAGGTGCTGTTGCTCAAGGAATACGCGCCCACGGCGCAAAACAGCACAATCGCGGGAAACAGCCATCGATAGGGCAGGGTCAGCAGCTTGACCCACAGGCCTACCAGGGGCAGGTTCAGGATCACCAGAATGGCATTACCGATCCACATCGACGCGATCAGCCCCCAAAATAGTTCGGGATTGCTGGACATGACCTGGGGGCCGGGTTGAATGTCGTGGATGATCATGGCGCCCATCATCAGCGCCATCACGCTGTTGGGTGGCAGCCCCAGGGTCAACAAAGGAATGAATGACGTCTGAGAGCCAGAGTTATTGGCAGCTTCGGGAGCCGCGACTCCGCGGATATTGCCTTCGCCAAAAGGTACCTCATCGGGCTGAAGCCGGATTTTCTTTTCGGTGGCATAGGCGGCAAAAGATGACAGGACCGCACCGCCGCCGGGCAGGATTCCCAGGATCGATCCAATCACTGTTCCGCGTCCGATGGACGGCATCATGTGTTTCCAATCGGCGCGGCTGGGATAAAGCCCCGAGAGTTTCACCTTGAAGACTTCCCGGGTTTCATGACCACGGGACAGGTTGGAAATGATCTCGCCGTATCCAAACAGGCCCATGGCGATCACGACGAAGTTGATGCCGCTGCTCATTTCCGGGATATTGAAAGTAAAGCGCTGGAGCCCCGAATTGACGTCTGTGCCCATGGTCCCCAGCAGCAGGCCCAGAACGATCATGCCCAGTGCCTTGAGTACGGAGCCGGAGGCCAGGATGACCGAGCCGATCAGCCCGACGACAATCAAGGAAAAATACTCGGCCGGCCCGAACTTGAAGGCCAGTTCGGTCAGCGGGATTGCAAAGGCGGCAATAACCAGCGTGCCAAAGCAGCCGGCGACAAAAGATCCAATGGCGCTGGCCGCCAATGCGGGGCCAGCGCGGCCTTTGCGGGCCATCTGGTAGCCGTCCAAGGTGGTCACCACGGACGAGATTTCGCCAGGCAGGTTGACCAGGATGGATGTCGTGGAACCGCCATAGGCCGCGCCGTAATAAATGCCGGCCAGCATGATCAGGGCCGAGGTTGGGTCCAGGGCATAGGTGCTGGGCAACAGGATGGCAATGGTGGCGGTGGGGCCCAATCCGGGCAAAATACCGATCAGGGTGCCCAGTAGACAGCCCACAAAGGCATACATCAGGTTTTGCATCGTAAAGGCGACACTGAACCCCAGCGCGAGATGATCGAGAATTTCCATGGTTTCAGTTCTGTCAGGTGATGCTTAGAGGGAAAGAAAACTGGGCCAGCTGGGCATTTGCATGTTCAGCGCAAAGATAAAGACCAGCCAACTGCCGATGGTCAGGATCAAGGCCAGGATCAGGGCTTCTCGGGCTTTGAATTCGGGGCCCGCCATTGCGGCTACCACCACCAGAATCAGTGCCGCCACGGCAAAGCCAAACACGGGGATATGCAGCTGGGACCATCCGCCCAGCAAAATGCCGAACAGAATATTGGCCCCTGTGATCAGCACAACAGGCCGCAGCGCCCACCGCCCGATCAAGCCATCATCCTGGGGCGTCAAGGAAATAGCCTTGATGCAAAGCACCACCCCGATCCCCATCAATAAAATGCTGCAAAGCAAGGGAAAATACCCTGGCCCCATATGCGCGCTGGTACCCAGCCTGTACTGGGCCGCCCCCCAGGCAAACGCTGCACCAGTCATGAAAAACAGCAAGCCCGAAAAAAAATCCTTCTGACTCTTGATTTGCATAGCAAAAATTCCCGAAAATAATGGGGTCAGACACCATTTTAACGTCAGAGCGGCCGAACAAGGAAATGGGGTCAGACACCATTTTCAAGGATGAATGGTGTCTGACCCCATAAACCCCATAAATTATTTCAATGACACAAATATCCTGCTGCAGGGCTTGGGGTCAATATCAATGCTACGCTGGTTGTTTGTTTTATATTATTGGAATAATCATGGCGCGCCTTCCTCGTTATGTGATTCCGGGGCAACCGCAGCATATAATCCAGCGCGGCAATAATAAACAGGTTATTTTTGTCGCTAAAGAAGATTATGAATATTTTCGCGATGTCTTGGTTCTGGCGGCACAGGAATACGATTTGGCGATTCATGCCTATGTCTGGATGATCAATCATGTGCACCTGCTGGCAACGCCTGGGCAGGTGGGTAGTATCAGCAAGGTCTTTCAGTCGGCAGGCAGGCGATATGTGCGTTATTTCAATGACAAATATGGGCGCAGCGGCACTCTTTGGGAAGGACGCTATCGCGCCACGGTGGTGGACACCGAGCAATATCTATTGACCTTGATGCGATATATCGAACTCAATCCCGTTCGTGCTGGGATGGTGGCCTTGCCAGGCAGCTATCCCTGGTCCAGTTACGCATTCAATGCTTGGGGAGGAACCGGAGTCAACACGCAGTGGCTGAAGCCGCATATGCAATATATGCGCCTGGGTCGTTGTGATCAATCTCGTCGTGCAGCGTATCGGGCCTTGTTCCACGAAGCGTTGTCTGGCCAGGATCTGCAGGTGATTCGTGAATTGACCCATAAAGGCTGGGCAATCGGCAGTGATCGTTTCAAACAGCAAATTATGGCTCTGACAAGCAGGCAAACAGAATCAAAAGGCCTCGGCAGGCCAAAAAAATATGGTGTCTGACCCCATTAATCACCATTAATCAATCGTCGCGGTCGCCATGCCGCCCGTGACGATATTCCTTCCAGGCTCTTTTCTGCTGTTTTCGCCAGCGTTTTTCGGCATGCTTATAGGCATGCTTATCATAATAGTATGGTAGTGGCGGAGACACATAGATAGGGAAGGTCTGATCAAGCCGGTTTCAGAATCTGTTTTTCCAGCCCAATCGACCTGAATTTCATAATGCAGAACTTTTGCTCAAAAATAGGCCAGAATCAGGGTGATTTCCGCCCTGACAGGCCCGTTTTGGGCCCTCTACGCCCATTTCGGGCGCACCTATCCCGCCGTAGCCATCAAATGGTGGCGCACCTTCCACAGGTTTGCCAACGTAAACAGCATCTTCAGCTGCGCCGTGTTCTTGGCCAGCCCCCGATAGCGCACCTTGGTAAATCCAAACTGGCATTTGATCACCCGAAACGGATGCTCCACCCGCGAGCGCAGGCTGGCCTTGGCTCGTTCGTAGGACTCCAGCATCCGCCCCATGTTGCTCTTGCCCAGCGCACGGCGTTTGCCCGGACGCATGGCAATGTGCCACTGCACGTTGCGACTCTGGTTTTCCTCTCGATCCTGGACTCCTCGGTAGCCCGCATCGCCCAGCACCAATTCTTCTTCACCGTGCAGCAGCGCATGGGCCTGCGTGACATCGTGAACATTGGCTGCCGTGCCCACCACAGTGTGCACCAGGCCGGTCATGTCCACGCCAATGTGGGCCTTCATGCCAAAGTGCCACTGATTGCCCTTCTTGGTCTGATGCATCTCGGGATCCCGCGCGCCTGCGGCGTTCTTCGTAGAACTGGGCGCTTCGATGATCGTGGCATCGATGATCGTGCCCTTGCGTACCGTGATGCCCTGATCGGCCAACAGCAAGTTCACCGCTTCCAGTGCGTCTGCTGCAATGTCGTGTTTTTCCAGCAGATGACGAAAGTTCAGGATCGTCGTCTCGTCAGGAATGCTGCCACGCGTGAGCGAGAGCTTGGCGAAATTGCGTATCGAGGTGCTGTCGTACAGCGCCTCTTCCATCGCCGGGTCCGACAGGTTGAACCACTGCTGCATGAAGTGGATGCGCAGCATCACTTCCAACGGGTAAGGCCTACGGCCGTTGCCGGCCTTCGGGTAGTGCGGTTCGACCAGGTCGGCGAAGACCTTCCAGGGAACGGCCCGTTCCATCTGGGCCAGGAACTTCTCGCGGCGCGTCACTTTGCGCTTGCCTGCAAATTCGGCGTCGGAAAAACTCAACTGGCTCATCGGGGCTTCCTGATTGGGTCTCGTTCAACAACCTACATTCTGACAGGTCCAGGGGACTTGTTCAGACCTTCCATAGGTTGCGGCACCACGACGACACGCGGAGGGGGTGGGGGGGCGTAGTACACAGGGGGGCCGCCAAACATCAGGCCTGGGATGCCGATGCCGATACTCAAATCTATATCGCCCGCTTGCGCGGCAGGCCAAGCCGTCAGTAGGCCCAGTGTCACGGCGGCAGCCAGTATCATTTTTTTCATGAGTCGCCTTTGCGCAGTTCAAGTCCAAGCATTGTGGTTCAACTCTCTGGTAGAAACCCTACCTAACAACACGGCTTGTATCCAGAGACAACTGCGCGGCGCTGAATCTGCTCAGGCGGTACAAACATTAACGATTACATACGGGTAGGCGACAAGATATCCAACACTGGTCCCGACGGCACGATGCCGTTGGGGTTGATACTGCCGTGGCTGCGGTAATAATGCTGCTTGATGTGGTCGAAGTTCAGCGTGTCCGCCACCCCCGGCCATTGATATAGCTCGCGGGTGTGGCGCCACAGATGCTGGTAGTCGATCAGGCGCTTCAAATTGCATTTGAAATGGCCGTGGTAGACGGCATCAAAGCGAATCAAGGTTGTGAATAAGCGCCAGTCGGCCTCGGTGATGCGGTCACCCAGCAGATAGCGCTGTTGGCCCAACGTGTCTTCCAGCTGATCCAGGCAGGCAAACAACGCGTTGACCTCTTGTTCGTAGACCCGCTGCGTGGTGGCAAAACCGGCCTTGTAGACGCCGTTGTTGATGGCATCGTAGATTCTTGCATTGATGGCATCGATTTCCGGCAGCAACTCCGTCGGTGCGTAGTCGCCTGCTTTGGCGCCGATGCCGTCGAAGGCGGAATTCAACATGCGGATGATTTCCGAGGACTCATTGCTGACGATGGTGCGGCGCTGCAAGTCCCACAAGACAGGCACGGTTACGCGCCCGCTGTAGTCATGCTGCGCACGCAGGTACACCTGGTACAGGTATTGGGCCTGGCCCACGGGGTCGGCGATCACGCCCGGACCAGCTTCAAAAGTCCAGCCATGCTGGCCCATATATGGGTTCACGACGGATACGCTGATCATGCTGTCCAGGCCCTTCAGCGCCCGCAGAATCAGGACGCGGTGCGCCCAGGGGCAGGCCAGGGAAACGTAAAGATGGTAGCGCCCGGCTTCGGCCTGGAAACCCGCATCGCCGCTGGGCCCGGCACTGCCGTCGGGGGTGATCCAGTGGCGGAACTGGGCGTCGCTGCGCACAAAGCGCCCGCCTGTGCTGCTGGTGTCATACCATTGATCGTGCCACTGGCCATCAACTAAAAGTCCCATGATTTCCCTTGTATGCCGGGCCGTGGCGCTTGCCTGGCCCGATATTCTGTGCCTGCTTATTCGACGATGGCTTCCAGTGCGATATCCAGGGTCACCTCGTCGCCCACGGCGGGGACAAATTTTCCGGCATTGAATTCGCTGCGCGAAATCACCGCAGTGGCGTTTGCGCCGATGGCGTCTTTCTTCAGCATGGGATGCGGGCCATTGAAAAACGACGTGACGGTCAGGGTGACCGGTTTGGTCACGCCCTTGATGGTCAGGTCGCCTTCGATGCTGGTGGGCTTATCCCCGTCAAACACAACTTTGGTGGACTTGAACGTAGCGGTGGGAAACTGCTTGGTGTCCAGAAAGTCCGGGCCCTGGATGTGGCCGTTAAAGGCATCGAAGCCGGTGCTGATGGTGCTCATGTCGATGGTGACATCCACCTGAGCTTGCTTGGCGTCCTTGTCCAGCACCACGGTGCCGGTGGTTTGGTCGAAGCGCAGGATCTGCTTGGACAGGCCCATGTGGGTGTACGAAAACCGCGGAAAGGTGTGGGTGGAGTCCAGTACATAGGTTTGCGGGGCAGCGATGGCCTGGGCGGCAAAGAAAGCGGAAAATGCTGCGGCAATCAGAGTCTTTTTCATCAGAGGTCCTGTGTTTAATTGAATCATGAAAGGGGAAATGTCTGGCAATTACGGTTTTGCCACAATATGAAAAGTGATTTGAATATCGTTGGCAACGATGCTGAAGTCTTTCCACTCGCCTTCGCCTATGCCGAAATCGGCGCGTTGGAACGTAAAGCTGCCTTCAAAAATGCCTGTTTCGCCGTCTTGCGTGAAGGTAAAAGGCGCGGTGACTGCTTTGCTGATGCCCTTGATCGACAGGTCGCCGGTGACTTGATAGCGGTTCTCGTCCAGGGGGGTGACCTTGCTTGAGGTAAACGTCGCCAGCGGATGCGCTGCCAGTCCCAGCCATTCTGCTTTTTCCAGTTCGGTATTGGCTTCTGCGTAGCCCGCATCAATGCTTGCCAAGGCGACTTCGATGGCAACTTCGGCGGCTTCCGGGGCGGCGGGATCAAAGCTCAGTTTGGTGGCTTTCAGTTCGCTGAAGCTGCCATCCATTTTGACATTCATCTGGCTATAGCCAAAGGTGACCGTGCTGGCGGCGGAATCCAGCGTGGTGTATTCGACCGCGTGGGCGCTACCCAGCAAGCCCAGGCCCAATGCGGCGGAAAGCACGAGCGGACGCAGGAAAGAAAACTTCATCGGGGTGTCCTTTGAGATGGGTGGTGGTTGCAGGGCTTCAGGCCTGACCGACAAACGGCAGCATCCGGGTCATGATTGTGTCTTTTTTGACGAGATGGTGGTGTAGGGCCGCGCCTATATGTCCGACAACCGCCGCCACCAGCGCGTAGTTCAATGCGACGTGGGTACTGTGCAGGATATCGCCCAGGGCGGTGCTTTTTGAAACCAAATCGGGCAAAGGCAGCACGCCAAACCACACCACCGGGAAACCTTGCGCGGAACTCATCAACCAGCCACTGACCGGAATGGCCAGCATCAGTGCATACAGCACCCAATGCCCGGCATGTGCGGCCAGGCGAGCGGTGGGGCTAATGGACAGGGGCAGCGCGGGGGCGGGGTGGCTCATGCGCCAGGCCAGGCGCACCACGGCCAGCAGCAGCAATGTCATACCTGCCCATTTGTGCCACGAATACAGCTGCAGCTTGCTGGGCGACAAGGGCAGGCCTTCCATATAAAAGCCCAGAGAAAAGGTGCCGATCAGGCCCAACCCGACCAGCCAGTGCAGAAAAATAGCTGTGCGGGTATAGCGCGGGGGTTTTTGCGATAAGGTTTGCATGTTTTGTTGTTTGATGCTTGATCTTTATAGGTATCGACAAGAGAATTTTAATAATTTTGCTTAATAGAATAAATAGTCAAAATAGATATACACTATTCCTATTAATGGAATAATGATGGATTGATCGGGTATGGGGCGTTTACGCGCAATGCGAATTTTTGAACAGGTCGCCACCGAAGGCGGGTTTGCGGCGGCGGCGCGGGCGCTGCATCTGTCGCCGCCCGTGGTGACACGCCTGATTGCCGAACTGGAAACCCAGCTTGGGACCCGCTTGTTTCAGCGGACGACACGGCGCGTGACACTGACCGAGGCCGGAGAAGCCTATCTGGCACGCGTGCGCCAGATTCTGCAGGACGTGGCCGAGGCGGATGCCATGGCCAGCGCCCACACCCAAGCCCTCGCCGGTCGTTTGCGTGTGCATACGCAGCCGGTCCTGGCAAGCTACGTGCTTGCGCCTTTGCTGTCCGGCTTTCGTCAGTGCCATCCCGGCATCGTGATCGACATCGATGTCGAAACATACACAGACTCGCCCATCGAGAACTACGACATTACCTTGTTGGGCGCCGATGTCGGCTTTGATGCGGATATCGTAGCCCGCAAGGTAATTGAGTCCGATGTGGTGCTGGTGGCGTCGCGGGGTTATGTGGCGCGCAAGGGCCAGCCGGAAATCCCAGAGGATTTAAGCAAACATGAATGCCTGCGGCTTAACAAGGTAGGTGAAGCGCTGAATATCTGGCGCATGTGGCGCGGGCCGGGTCGCGCTGACCAGACTCAGGTCAATGCCGAACCCGTGCTGATTGCAAACCATACCGATACCCTGCTGCGCGCCACGCTGGATGGCGCGGGCATTACGTCGATATCGCTGGACATTGTCGCGCCGTATCTTGCCCGGGGCGAAATGGTCCGCGTGCTGAGCCCCTGGGTCACCGGGCGGCTGGCGATGTACGCGGCCATGCCCAGCCGCAAATTCATCCCACAGCGGTCCCAGGTTTTTTTGGATTATCTGGTCGAACACACCCGTCAGCAACACAATAAGGCGCTTGAGGCCTGCGCCTTCGTGGTTTGACTGCTGCGGAGGAAATGGTGTCTGACCCCATATGTAATGGGGTCAGACACCATATGTACCAGGTGCCTAGATCGGCGACGCTGGCCGATGCGATTTAGCCTGCGCCCTGCGCATCCAGCTTTTGCTTCAGGGCGTCCAGAGGCAGGGCGCCATTGACGCGGCTGCCGTCGGCAAAGAAGATGGCGGGTGTGCCGCGTACATTCAGCTGACGACCCAGGGCCAGGTTTTCGTCGATCGGTGTGGAGCAATCGGCGGTGGCGGGGACTTCGCCCCTGACCATCCAGGATTTCCAGGTGGCAGCCGGGTCGGAGGCGCACCAGATATCGCGTGATTTGGTATTGGAATCAGGCGACAGAATGGGATATAGAAAGGTATACACCGTCACATCGTCGATGCTTTCCAGGGTCTGGTGCAGCTGCTTGCAGTAGCCGCAGTTGGGGTCTTCGAATACCGCGATCTGGCGGGCGCCGGTGCCCTTGACCTGGCGGATGGCGCGTTCCAGGGGCAGGCTGTCGAATGCCACCTGCTGCAGGAGTTCCAGGCGTTCGGCGGTCAGGTCGCGGCGCGCCTTGGCGTCGATCAGCGAACCCTGCAGGACATAATTGACCTGGTCGTCCGCATAGACCAGATCCAGCCCGACCTGGATTTCAAAAATACCCGGCATCGGCGTCAGGCGCACGGCGTCTACCTGGATACCAGGAAAGCGCTGGCCAAACGCCTGGCTGATCGTCTGAATTTGCTCGGGGGTGGCTGCCGTAGACAGGACTTTGGCATCGGGCGCGTTGGCGGTGCCGCTGGTGCCAATCACGACGGCGTCGGGGGTGTCCGCATCGGCGGGGGCTGCTGATGCCACGCCGGACAGGCCTGCGCCCAGGATCAGGGCGGCAAGATAAATTTGAAATTTCATGGCAAATACTTTTGGTGTGTTGAACCGCATTTTAATGCGAGGATGCAATCCGGGTGGGTGTCTTGATCAGTTGCCCGCTGCGGCGCGAATCAGTTGGCGCTTCAGAAAAGGGATCTGGTTGGCCACCAGCATGCCCTGGTTGCGCGCCCAGGCCAGCGGGACGCACGGGGTGGCAAACAAGCGGTGCAGGCCGTGGGTGACCAGGCCCATGGCGATGACGGGTTCGGCGCGGCGGCGGCGATAGCGGGCCAGCAGGCGTGGGTCGCCCAGTGGGCGGTGCGCTTCGCGGGTGGACAGCACCTGCAGCAGGGTATCCACATCGCCTAATCCCAGGTTCAGTCCTTGTCCGGCCAGGGGATGTACCCGGTGCGCGGCATCGCCCACCAGTGCCACGCCCGGCGCCGTCATGGCGCTGCGCTCTAGCGTCAAGGGGAAGCCCTGGGGGTGGGTGCGCAGGCGCAAAGCCCCCAGCCGCCCGCCTGTGATGGCCTGGGCGTGACTGGCAAACCAGGTCTGGGCCGCATCGGTATCCATGGCCATCCACTGGCGTGCCTGGCTTTCTGGCATGGACCAGACCAGCGAGGCCTGTGGACCATTGGCCGTGTCCGGCATGGGCAGCAGGGCAAATACGCTATCGCCGGTAAACCACTGGCAGGCGTAGTTTTGGTGCGCGCGGCCTATATCCAGATGCGCCACCACCCCCATGTCGCCATACGGTGTGTAATCGTGCTGGATGCCGGCGGCCTGGCGTACGGGGGATCGCGCCCCATCGGCCCCCACCAGCAACGGCGTGTGCCATTGTCGGCCCTGTTGGGTCGTGACCTGCACCCCGTCGGGGCTGGTGTTCAGGCTGAGGAAGTGGTCCTCGTGCCAGGCCAGCCCCATGACTTGTACGGCCTGCTGCAAAGCGCGTTCGATCTCGCCGGATTCGACAATCCAGGCCAGGGTGTCGCGGGCATCCTGCCAGGCGGACAAGTCCAGCGTGCCCTGGGCGTCGCCGTGGATTTCCATGGTTTCGACCGGCGTGACGCGGCGCATGTCCATCAACCGCCATGCCCCCAGGCGATCCAGCAGTGCCTGGCTGGCGCTTGAAATGGCATATACCCGGGGATGATAGTCGTCTGCGGGGCGCAGGGCAGGGGGGTGGCGCGGCCCCAGCAGGGCGACGGGCAGGCCGGCGCGTGATAAGCCCAGGGCGCATGCCAAGCCGGCGATGCCGGTGCCGCAAACCAGAATAGGAGGGTTCATGATGCTGCCTTTGAGTTCATCGAGCCGACGGTGTGCCTGCCGCCGTTGGCCACAATAGCCACATGCGTCCGGGTTGTTTCATGCGCCCCGCCGCCGCACCGGCTTCGTCGCCCGTGCCCCAGTAAAAGTCGGCCCGTGCCGCGCCGCGAATGGCCGCGCCGGTATCCTGGGCGAATACCAGCCGCTGCAGGGGTGCCCCGCCCGGTTGTTTAGTGTCCAGCCACAGCGGTGTTCCCAGGGGCACGAATTCGGTATCCACCGCCACGGCACGCTGTGCCATCAAGGGAATTCCATAGGCACCGTTCGGCCCGAGTTCGGGGTCGGTAATGGATTCTGCCCGGAAGAACACCATGGCCGGGTTCACATTCAGCAGGGTCTGCACCCGGTCCGGGTGATTGCGTGCCCATTGTTTGATGTTTTGCATGGAGGTCTGTGCCAACGGCATTTCGCCCTGGCGTGCCAGCCATTGACCGATGGAGACGTAGGGCTGGCCGTTATGGTCATCGTAGGCCAACCGCAGTACCCCGCCATCGGGTAGCAGGGCGCGGCCCGAGCCCTGAATCTGCAGGAAAAACGCCTCGACCGGATCGTTGGCCCAGACGATGACCGGCGGCTGGCGGGCTGGATTGGCCGCGATCTGAGCCCGCGTGTCGTAGGGTACTACGCGCCGCCCATCCAGCTTGCCGCGCACGCGTTTGCCGGCCAGATCCGGGTAGATTGCGCCCAGATCGATCATCAGCAAATCAGACGGCGTGGCATACAGCGGCCATTGATACTGTCCTTCCTGGTTGCGCGAGGCGCGAATCAGGGGCTCGTAATAGCCGGTGACCGTGCCGCTGGCCGCCTGGCCGGGGGATTGATCCAGCCGCCAGGGCCGCAGATGCGCCTGCAGGAACTGGCGTACAGGCTGGCCCGCTGCATTGGGCCCCAGGCCAGCCTGCACGGCTGCCTGACAGACGGGCTGCCAGGCTCGGGGGGCGGCCCGCGTCGGCAGCGCCAGCGACCCTGAGACGGGTCGCATCAGCCCTCGGCAGTCATTCAGCAGGGCCTTCCAGACGTGGGATAAATCATCGTTGCCCCAGCCGGGCAGCTGTTGCCAGGACGCCGCCGCCAAGTGGCCCTTCAGGGCGCGGGGCGGAGTTTCGGGCAGGGCTGCCAAGGCGGGGACCACCAGCGGCTTGAGGGCTGCGGATTCCGTCAGAGGGGCGGACGCCTCATGCTCGGGGATCGAGGAGCAAGCGCTTAACAGAGCCAATACGGCCGCAGACCAGAGCAGTTTATTCATTCAGAACCAGCTGATTTAAAATGAGGAAATCGAACCATCGCCATCATGACACATCCCGCGACTTGCTTGCCGGGGGTGCCCGCCAGATTCTAATCAACCTGTGACCATTTTTCCTATGACTTCCCCATTGCCTGCCGCCCGCATTGCCCCCAGCCTGCTCGCCGCTGATTTTGCTCGCCTGGGTGATGAAACCACGACGGTGATCGCCGCCGGTGCCGATTGGATTCATTTTGACGTGATGGATAACCATTTCGTGCCCAACCTGACCATGGGGCCCATGGTGTGTGCTGCATTGCGCCCGCATACCCAGGCCCCTATCGATGTGCATCTGATGGTCGAGCCCGTGGATGCTTTGATCCCTGCTTTTGCTCAGGCCGGGGCCAACATCATCAGCTTTCACCCCGAGGCCTCGCGCCATGTGGACCGCACCCTGGCCCTGATCCGCGATCATGGCTGTCAGGCCGGGCTGGTCTTTAACCCCGCCACGCCGCTGCACTGGATGGACCACCTGATGGAACGCCTGGACCTGGTCTTGCTGATGTCCGTCAACCCCGGTTTCGGGGGCCAGTCCTTTATTCCCCACACCCTGGCCAAGCTGACCCAGGCGCGGGCGCGCATCGATGCCTGGCAGGCCCAGGGTGGACAGCCGATTGCCCTGGAGGTCGATGGCGGGGTCAAGGCCGATAACATCGCTGATATCCGCGCCGCCGGGGCTGATGTTTTTGTGGCGGGTTCCGCGATTTTCGGGCAACCGGACTATGCCCAGGTAATCGCCACCCTGCGCCAGGGCATTGCCCAGGGGGACGCCCGTCATTTGATACATAAATAAGCCCTTTATCCGTCGTTTCGTGTTACGATAGTAGGCTTTGCGTCCTGGATTTGCTAAAAAATGCAGTTTTCCGGAATACTGTTTGATCTGGATGGCACCTTGGTGCATACCATTCCCGATCTGGCGGCTGCCGTCAATGCCATGCGCCTGGATATGGGACAGCCTCCTTTGCCCGAGGCCCTGATTGCCACTTTTGTCGGCAAAGGCGTCGAACAACTGGTCATGCGGGCCCTGGGCCACGACAGCCCGGCCCCCAGCATCGACTTCGTCATGCGTGGCCTAGCACGGTTCCAGGACCATTACCGAGTGCTTAATGGTCGTTACAGCCAGCTCTACCCGGATGTGCTTGCCGGTTTGCAGGCTTTTCGCGACCAGGGCGCCCGGTTGGCCGTGGTCACCAACAAGGGCAAGGCATTCACCGCCCCGTTGTTGCAGCACATGGGTCTGGCCGATTATTTCGACGCCGTTGTCTGCGGGGATACCTGCGAGCGCAAGAAACCCGATCCGCTGCCCTTGTTTCATGCCTGCGACCTGCTGGGCATCAAGCCCGCACAGGCGCTGTTCATCGGGGATTCGATCAATGATGCCCAGGCAGCACAAGCCGCCGGTATCCCGGTGCTGGCCGTGCCGTATGGGTACAACGAAGGCCAGTCTGTGCAGAGCTTGCCGGTGGATGCTATAGTGGAAACCATCCTAGAGGCCGCCCAATGGGCAGCCCAGACTCACCCACAAGCCACATGACACCTTTGTCCTATTACCCGATCGTCACCCGCGCCACTTGGCGCTGGTGGCGCTGGCGTTCCGGGTAATGGCTTCCTGGCGCGCGTGGTCCTATGGCCGCGCCGCCCTGTACGCACCGCCCGGACCTTCTTTTGGCCGGGCTTTTTTCTGTCCCGGTCCTTTGTAACTTCACCACATCGACCTCCATGACAGAAATCGAATTCAATGCACTGGCCGCCCAAGGCTACAACCGTATTCCATTGATTGCGGAAACCTACGCCGACCTGGACACTCCGTTGGCTATTTATCTGAAGCTTGCCCATGCGGGCCCAGAGGCCGGTCGCAACAGCTGCCTGCTGGAGTCCGTGGTGGGCGGCGAACGCTTCGGACGTTATTCCTTTATCGGCTTGCCGGCCAAGACCCTGATTCGTGCCACCGGCAATACCACCGAGGTCGTGCACCAGGGCCAGGTGGTGGAATCCCACCAAGGCGATCCGCTGGCCTTCATCGAGGCATTCCAGCAGCGCTTCAAGGTCGCATTGCGCCCCGGCATGCCGCGCTTTGCGGGCGGTCTGGCAGGTTATTTTGGCTACGACACGGTGCGCCACATCGAGCCGCGTCTGGGGCCTTGCGTGAAACCCCGTCCTGCGGGCCAGCAGCCGGGCACGCCCGACATGATGCTGTTGCAGGTGGATGAACTGGTCATCGTGGATAATCTGGCCGGGCGTACTTACCTGATTGTTTATGCCGATCCGGCCCAGCCCGAGGCCTACGCTCTGGGCCGCCGTCGCCTGCGTGCCCTGCGCGAGAAACTGCGCACGCCGGTGGTCATCCCCTATGCCTACGCCAGCATGCAGACCCCCACCGAGCGCGACTTCAAGAAAGACGACTACATTGCCGCTGTCTTGAAGGCCAAGGAATACATTGCCGCAGGCGACCTGATGCAGGTTCAGGTGGGCCAGGTGATTGCCAAACCTTTCCGCGATTCACCCCTGTCCTTGTATCGGGCGTTGCGTTCGCTGAATCCATCGCCCTATATGTACTACTGGAACTTCGACAGCTTCCATGTCGTGGGGGCGTCGCCAGAAATCCTGGTGCGTCAGGACCGCGAAACTGTCTCCGGCCACACCCGCGAGATGGTCACCATCCGCCCCTTGGCCGGTACGCGCAAGCGCGGCACCACCCAAGACGAGGATCTGCGCCTGGAACAAGAACTGCTGGCCGACCCGAAAGAGCGCGCCGAGCATGTCATGCTGATCGATCTGGCCCGCAACGACATAGGCAGGGTGGCCAAGACCGGCTCGGTCGAGGTCACGGACACCATGACGATCGAGCGCTATTCGCACGTGATGCACCTGGTATCCAATGTGCGCGGCGAACTGCAAGACGGCATGAGCAGCCTGGATGTATTGCGGGCCACTTTCCCGGCGGGTACGCTGACCGGCGCCCCCAAGGTTCGCGCCATGGAAATCATCGACGAGCTGGAGCCCGTGCAGCGCGGTATTTATGGCGGGGCAGCGGGTTATCTCAGCTATGGCGGTGAAATGGACATGGCCATTGCTATTCGCACCGGCATCATCCGTGACGGCATGCTCTATGTCCAGGCCGCCGCCGGGATCGTGGCCGATTCGGACCCGGAAAAAGAATGGCAGGAAACCGAGGCCAAGGCGCGTGCCCTGCTGCGTGCTGCCGAACAAGTCCAGTTCGGGTTGGACGAGCCGATTTAATCAAGAACTAAATAATGGGGACAGACCCCGATTTAATAAATCGGGGTCTGTCCCCGAGAAATAAAGGGGTCAGACACCATTTCAGAGAAATGGTGTCTGACCCCTTTATTTTGAGCCCTTTATTTCATCGCGCGCCCCAGCCGGTCAGGACGATACGCACGGTTTTGAACAGGATCAGGATATCCAGCCATAATGAAAAGTGTTTGATGTAGTAAAAGTCGTGCTGGATTTTGATGCGGGTGGCGTCGGCGTCACCCGCATAGCCCTGCATCACTTGCGCCCAACCAGTGATGCCGGGGCGCACGACGTGGCGATAGATATAAAACGGGATTTCGGCGTCGAACTGATCGACGAATACCCGCTGCTCGGGGCGGGGGCCGATCAGGCTCATGTCGCCCTTCAGGACGTTCCATAATTGCGGTAGTTCGTCCAGGCGGGTTTTGCGGATGAAGGCGCCCACGCGTGTGATGCGCTCATCACCGTCCGCCGCCAGCCGCGCCCCGGCTGATTCGGCATCCAGCCGCATGCTGCGAAATTTATAGATGCGAAAGTCATGATTGCCCAGGCCTACGCGGTTTTGCACGAACAAGGCCGGTCCGGGGCTGTCGCGGCGGATCGCCACCGCCGTGGCCACCATCACGGGCAGCGCCAGTGGGGCAGCCAACAGCACCACGGCAATATCCATCCACCGTTTGCACATCACGTACAGCGGCGATGGCAGCAAGGTGCCGACTTCGTTTTCCGACAGATGATCCAGGCGCACCTGGCCGCTCAGGCTTTCCATCACCCGGCGCACATGAATCACCGGAATCTGTGCCAGGATACAGCGAGCCACGAAGCGTTCCCATTCTGCGGTCATGGCTGGGCTGCGCAGGTCCGCTACCAGCGCGTCGTAGCGCACCCCATGCAGATCGGGTTCAGTCAGATGGCGAACTTCCAGATTGGGCCCCGAGGGCAGTGTGCAATCCTGCCCCATGGGCAAGACGGCCAGCTTGACCTTGCGGTAGCGGCGACCAACAAAATATCCTGCGTAGCACCACAGCAGGCTGAGCACATAGGCCGATAACAGCACAGGCCGGGAATAATCGCTGCGGGTAAAGAACAGCCCCGCAAACGCCAGCAGATAAATCACGCTGACCACCGGCGCGACATGGGCGATCAAGCCGCCTCCGGCGAACCCGGATAAGCGGCGCAACACCAGTACGATCAGAATAAAAGACAGCCCCACGACCCACTGGGTATTGACCCGGGGGCCGTCCGGGTAGCGCCAGAAGTCCAGCCCCCAGGCGCCCATGGCAGGCAGCAGCAGGACGACGATCAGGCCGGCCAGCATCTGAAATGGCGTGCTGAGCAAAACGATCTCGTACCAGCGGGAATGTCGCCGTTCGACGTGAGAGGCAGAGGAATCTGTCGATGATTGCGTATCTGGCACTATTTATTCATTTCCTGTCATGGATGTTGTTGGGTTTTCTGCGGCGGTGCTGCTTGAACTACGCATCATAGTGCATCCATCCTTAAGCCAAGCGCACGGTTCTTCTGGCCAGCAACAGCATCACGAGCAAGAGCAAGGCTTCTATTCCGACCAGGCCTGCAGCCATGCCGATGCCGCCGAAGAAGACAGACAGGGTTGTGCCCGTGCCCAAGCCCAATAAGGAAAACATCAGCACCACATAGCTGACGGATCTGGAGCGACCAGCGGGGATCAGCAGCACCATGGCAATGCTTTGGTTCAGGATGCGCAAGGGGGCCAGGGCCAGCAGCGCTTGGTAGATGGTGCCGGCGCCCGGATAGCCTGTTCCCAGCATGGTGTCCAGCACCCAGGGGCCCAGCCACCAGGCCAAGGCGGTGCCAGCCAGCGCCACCACCATCACCCCCAGCAGCACCAGCAAGGGCAGGCGCAAGGCAGCGGCATTCGCCGGACCCTGCAGCCGCCTGGAAAAAATCGGAAACACCGCTGTCAGAAAGGGCATGCCCAGGCCAGTCATGCCCTTGATGAGTTTTTCCGCTGGAGCGAACTCGCCCACTGCGCGCTTGCCAGAGGTCAATCCCAGCAGCACCGGCACAGCGGCAATCGCCAGATTGCTGGCGCCACGATAGACAAAGAAATGAAAGCCCTGCACGATCTGTTGCCAGGCGCCGGCGAAATCGAGCTGCAGTGGACCGACTTGGCGGCGGCACCACAGCAGCGTTCCAGCGGTGCTTAGCAGGGTGGGCACGCAGAGCAATGGCAAGGCCAGGATGAAATCCTGTGGGCCTTGGACCCAGATCGCCAGCACCCCCAGCCCCGCCAGGCGCAGGATGATATCCAGAGAGGCAGGCAGCGCCATTTGTTCACGCCCCTGAAAATACCAAAGCGGGCTAAAGCCGAAGGCCAGAAAATACGCCAGCACAAAGCCCAGCAAGGCGATATGCTCTAGGTAGGTATCCAACCAGCCAGCCGCCCATACCAGCAGGATCAGCGCCACCATGGGGGCGGCCAGCATGGATTTGGCCAGCAATACCTGGGAAACCAAACGGTTCAGGACTTTCTTTTTGCCGTGCGCCAGCGCAGTCTGCTGTGCGGCATTGATGCCAAAGCCGTACTCTACCAACAGCGACAAGGTAATTGCCAGGGCTTGGCAAAAAAGGATCTGACCATATAAGCTGACGCCCAGGGTCCTGGCCAACAAAGGGATTTCGAGCACAGGCACCAGAAACGCCAATATCTGGACCAAGTACAACGCCCCTGCGTTTTTCAAAAAGGAACGCGCAGCGGTCATGTTGACCGAGGCCGATCCTTGGGGCCCGGTATTAGATGGTGGGTGCTGCGTGTGGCAAACATATTGGTAGCATAAGGTACGATCTTAATATTATTACCGATACATTGGATACAGACTGCCTGTTCCCCTGAAACCGGAGGTTTTGATGAAAAAAACGGATGCTCAACATTGTCCCGTTACCCACCTGAGCACTGATTTTGGTGCCCCGGTGCCGAATAACCGCGACAGCCTGACGGCTGGGCCACGCGGCCCGCTGTTGGCGCAGGACTTATGGCTGAATGAGAAACTGGCCGGATTCGTGCGCGAGGTCATTCCCGAGCGACGCATGCACGCCAAAGGCTCGGGGGCGTTTGGCACCTTCACGGTCACGCACGATATCACACGCTATACCCGAGCTAAACTCTTTGAATCCATTGGTAAAAAAACCGAACTATTCGCCCGCTTCACCACGGTGGCGGGCGAGCGCGGCGCGGCCGACGCTGAACGCGATATTCGCGGCTTCGCCCTGAAGTTCTACACCGAGGAAGGCAACTGGGACATGGTGGGCAATAACACCCCAGTGTTTTTCGTCCGTGACCCGCGTCAGTTTCCCGATCTGAACAAAGCCGTCAAGCGCGATCCGCGCACGAATTTGCGGTCAGCCAGCCATAACTGGGATTTTTGGACGCTGCTGCCCGAGGCGCTGCACCAGATCACAGTGGTCATGAGCGACCGGGGCATCCCCGCGTCGTATCGCCACATGCATGGGTTTTCGTCCCATACCTACAGTTTCTGGAATGCCGCCGGCGAGCGCTTCTGGGTAAAAATGCATTTCAAGACCCAGCAGGGCATCAAAACCCTGACAGACGAAGAATCTGCCGCCCTGATTGCGCAGGACCGCGAGAGTCATCAGCGTGACCTGTATCAGGCGATCGAACGCGGAGATTTCCCGAAATGGACCATGTACATCCAGGTGATGCCCGAGGCCGAGGCTGAAACCTATGGGGTGCATCCCTTTGACCTGACCAAGGTCTGGTACCAAAGCGACTATCCGCTGATCCCCGTCGGGGAATTCGAGCTGAACCGCAATCCGGATAATTTTTTTGCCGACGTCGAACAAAGCGCGTTTGCCCCCAGCAATCTGGTGCCCGGCATTGGCGCCAGCCCCGACCGCATGCTGCAGGCGCGGCTGTTCAATTATGCCGACGCCCAGCGTTATCGCCTGGGCAGCAACTACCAGCAGATTCCGGTCAATCAGGCACGCTGCCCTGTGCACAGCAACCATCGTGACGGACAGGGGCGGGTGGATGGCAATTATGGGTCGACCCTGCACTACGAGCCCAATAGCTTCGGTCAATGGCAAAGCCAACCGGACTTTGCCGAACCTCCCCTGAAAATTCAGGGAGATGCCGCTTGCTGGCCCTTCCACGAGGATGATGCGGATTATTTTGAACAGCCAGGGCGCTTGTTCCGGCTCATGAGTCCCGCACAACAGGCCGTTCTATTTGGCAACACGGCCCGTGGCATGGGGGATGCCCCCGAGTTCGTGAAGTTCCGGCATATTCGTCAGTGCCATGCCGCAGACCCGGCCTATGGGGCAGGCGTAGCCCAGGCGCTGGGGCTGGATCTGGATCGGGCGCTGGCATCCAGAAAAGATGATCCCATGCTGGGCAATCCAGGCGTTGCCCTACCCGTGTGATTTTTTGCTAAGGACCAAACAATGGGGTCAGACACCATTCACTGCTGTTGAAGCAATGGTGTCTGACCCCATTAAAATGACCCCATTAAAAAATGTGCTGCATGGCCAACAGCACAAACACAAACATACCTAACGAAAGACAGGCCACTGCAATCGCCAGTAAATAAGCCAATGAGACCCTGATGAACAAGGGCACATGGCCTAGGCACCGGGGCAGGACGATCAACAAGAAGTTGCGCAGCGATTGTGGCCGTCCAGCACATGCTTTTGTTTTCATCGACATCACCAGTCTGTGTAGATGTCAATTTTAGCGCCTCAGCACCCGGCAGATATACCGGGCGCAAAATTAAAGGGGTCAGACACCATTTCCTCCGGGAAATGGTGTCTGACCCCTTTAATTGTGTCTGACCCCTTTAATTGCTCCGGGAAATGGTGTCTGACCCCTTTAATTGGCCTGGCTGTAAGGACGGTTATTTCACCAATACCCATTTGCCGTCTTTGACGGTGATGAGTTCGCGTCCGCGTTTGTCAAAGCCGCTGTGGTCTGCGGGGCTCATGTTGTAGACCCCCTGGGTGGCGGTGAGTTCGTGGGTTTGTTCTAGCGCATCGCGCAGAGCCCGGCGGAATTCAGGTGTGCCCGGTTGGGCGGTTTTGGCGGCAATGGGGATGGCGTGTTGCAGCAGCAGGCCGGCGTCGTAGACATTGGCCCCAAAGGTGGCGGGCTTTTCGCCGTACTTGGCCTGATAGCGTTGGATGTAGTCCTGGGCGATGGGCTTGGATGGGTTGCTGTCGGGGATTTCGGGCAGTACCAGCATCAGGCTGGCAGCCAGGATGGTGCCCTCGACGGCAGGGCCGCCCAGGGTCAGGAAAGGCCGGCAGGGCGGCACCGTGGGTTTGGTAGAACTGGCCCTTATAGCCCTGTTGCACCAGTGTGGTCTGGGGCAGGGCGGCTGCGCCGCCGGTGCCCGCCACCAGCACGGCGTCAGGTTTGGCGGCCAGCACCTTCAAGGCCTGGCCCGTGACGGAGCTGTCTGTGCGCTGATAGCGTTCGGCGACCACCAGTTGCAGGCCGTTATCCTGGGCGAGCTTGCTGAATACCTGGTACCAGTCTTCTCCGTAGGCGTCGGCAAAGCCGATGAAGCCTACCGTCTTGATCCCGCGTTTGACCATGTCCTGGACTAGCGCCTGGGCGATGATGTCGGTGTTCTGTGTGGTCTTGAAGGCCCATTTTTTATCGTCTGTCATGGGCAGCACGATGGATGCCGCCCCGACGGGCGCCAGCATGGGGGTGCCGGATTCGGCGGCAAACTGCAGCACGCTCATGGAGTTGGGCGAACCCGTGGGGCCAATCAGGGCATCGACGTGGTTTTCACTGATCAGTTTTTTGAATGCCGTGACGGTCTGGGTGGGGTCGCTGGCGTCATCCAGGCTGATATATTCGATGCTGAGATCCCCTGCTTTTGGGGGCAGCAGCGGCACCGTGTTTTTTTGTGGGATGCCTACCAGTGCCGTGGGGCCGGTGGCCGAGGTGACGACGCCTATTTTGACTTGCCCCAGCACAATCGGGGAACTGCTGAATAATGCGGCGCCAAGCACCATGGTCAAGAGAGGAAAACGCACGGGGATGTCTCCAGTTCGTGTGGGCACAATATTAAGAATTTCAGGCCATTTTGGCATGAAATCATGGTCCCCGGACATTGAGGCGAAGATGGCCATGATTTGCCATCTTCGACATGCTCATCGGCGCTAGAACTCAGTCCATTCCTGGGTATCTGCGGTGGCTGGGGCAGGTTTGCCGGGGGCGCGTAGTGCGGGGCGGCTGCTTGCAGACGCGGGTGCGGCGGGGGCCTGGGCTGTGCGGGGGGCGCGGCCCGGAGCCGGACTGATCACCTTTTCCGGGGCCGAGGGCATGCGTGCCGCCTGACCGCTGGGTTGCTGGTGTGCGCCCGTGCCGGCCCGTGTTTGGCTGCCGGTGTGGCTGCGCTGCTGGCGTGCTGCACCGGCGGATTGCGCTGCGCTGCTGTGCTGCCCCAGGTTGAAGGTGGCCACCAGGCTGGCCAGATTGTCGGCCTGGGCCTGCAGGCTGGTGGCGGCGGCGGCGGATTCCTCGACCAGGCTGGCGTTCTGGCGGGTGGCGTCGTCCATCTGGGTGATGGCGGTATTGATTTCCTCGATACCGGTGGTTTGTTCGCGGTTGGCCGCGTTGATCTCGCCCATGATGTCGGTGACACGGTTGATGCTGGAGACGATTTCCTGCATGGTGTCGCCTGCGTGGGCGGCCTGTTCGTTGCCCTTGGTGGTGGCCTGCACGGAGGAATCGATCAGGTCCTTGATTTCCTTGGCAGCACCGGCGGATCGCTGGGCCAGAGCGCGGACTTCGGCGGCGACCACGGCAAAGCCACGGCCTTGTTCACCGGCGCGGGCGGCCTCGACGGCGGCGTTCAGGGCCAGGATGTTGGTCTGGAAGGCGATGCTGTCGATCACGCCGATGATGTCGGCGACCTGCTGGGACTTGCTGTTGATTTCGCCCATGGTGCCCACCAGTTCAGCCACCAGGCTGCCGCCGCTGGAGGCGGTCTGGGCGGCAGTGGCGGCCAGGGTGTTGGCTTGTTGGGTGTTGTCGGCGTTCTGGCGCACGGTGGCAGTGATTTGTTCCATGGTGGCGGCGGTCTGCGCCAGGGAACTGGCCTGCTGTTCGGTGCGCGAGGACAGGTCCAGGTTGCCGGCCGAGATTTCGCTGGCTGCCGAGGCAATCGAGTTGGCTCCGTTGCGGACCTCGCCGACCGCGCTGCGCAAGCTGTCTTCCATGCGGCCCAGGGCGCGCAGCAACTGGGCGATTTCGTCCTTGCCGGTGGCGTGGATTTCGTGGCTGAGATCCCGCTGAGCGACGGCTTCAGCCAGCCCGATGGCATTGTGCATGGGGTGGGTGATGCTGCGGGTCGTGCGCCAGGCCAGCAGCGGGCTGATCAAGAGCGCCAACAAGGTGGCGGTGATCAGGACCATCAGCCCCAATTGATTGGATGACTGGGTTTCCTGATTGATCTGATCAATTAAGCCTTGCTGAAAAGTAGCCAGTTGATCCACCTGTTGGATCAGGGTCTGGGTCAGCTTGGGCATTTCGTGGTTGAAGAAATCATTGGCCCGCCCGATTTCCCAGTTTTCCAGATCCTCGAAGGCCTTTTTACGACCCGCAAAAAAAACATCCTGGGTGGTGCTGGCTTGTTTGAACAGTGCGGTGAATTCTGGCTGCGTATTGTGCGCTTGCAGGGCCTTGCGCGCTGCCATGATGGCCTCGTCGGATTTGGCCATGCCTGTTTCGGCGCGGCCACGGGCCTCTGGATCGTTCATGTTGGCCGCGCCCAGCGCCAGGCTGGTGTTGGTTTCAGCCTGACGCGCCCATTGCAGGACCAGGGTGTTGATTTGTTGGCGTTCACGCAAATTGGCGCTGGCCGTGTTGCTGTCCAGAATGCGCCAGAAGCCGATAGAGGAAAGCACCACCAGCAACAGAATAACCACGCCAAAGCCCAATGCCAGCCGGGTGCCGATTTTCAAGTTCTTCATCGCAAGTGATTCCCTGGTGTCAAAAGGCCCGCAGGATGCGGGCCAAGTGGTGCAGATCGCAAGCTGATTGTATGCAATTGTAGGCGGTGTGGTCCAGGTTGCTTGAATCTTAAAACTCGGTCCATTCCTGGGTATCTGCGGTGGCTGGGGCAGGTTTGCCGGGGGCGCGCAGTGCGGGGCGGCTGCTTGCAGACGCGGGTGCGGCGGGGGCCTGGGCTGTGCGGGGGGCGCGGCCCGGAGCCGGACTGATCACCTTTTCCGGGGCCGAGGGCATGCGTGCCGCCTGACCGCTGGGTTGCTGGTGTGCGCCCGTGCCGGACCGTGTTTGGCTGCCGGTGTGGCTGCGCTGCTGGCGTGCTGCACCGGCGGATTGCGCTGCGCTGCTGTGCTGCCCCAGGTTGAAGGTGGCCACCAGGCTGGCCAGATTGTCGGCCTGGGCCTGCAGGCTGGTGGCGGCGGCGGCGGATTCCTCGACCAGGCTGGCGTTCTGGCGGGTGGCGTCGTCCATCTGGGTGATGGCGGTATTGATTTCCTCGATACCGGTGGTTTGTTCGCGGTTGGCCGCGTTGATCTCGCCCATGATGTCGGTGACACGGTTGATGCTGGAGACGATTTCCTGCATGGTGTCGCCTGCGTGGGCGGCCTGTTCGTTGCCCTTGGTGGTGGCCTGCACGGAGGAATCGATCAGGTCCTTGATTTCCTTGGCAGCACCGGCGGATCGCTGGGCCAGAGCGCGGACTTCGGCGGCGACCACGGCAAAGCCACGGCCTTGTTCACCGGCGCGGGCGGCCTCGACGGCGGCGTTCAGGGCCAGGATGTTGGTCTGGAAGGCGATGCTGTCGATCACGCCGATGATGTCGGCGACCTGCTGGGACTTGCTGTTGATTTCGCCCATGGTGCCGACGAGTTCAGCCACCAGGCTGCCGCCGTTGGAGGCGGTCTGGGCAGCCGCCGAAGCCAGGGTGTTGGCTTGTTGGGTGTTGTCGGCGTTCTGGCGCACGGTGGCAGTGATTTGTTCCATGGTGGCGGCGGTCTGCGCCAGGGAACTGGCCTGCTGTTCGGTGCGCGAGGACAGATCCAGGTTGCCGGCGGAGATCTCGCTGGCCGCCGAGGCGATGGACACGGCGCCGCTGCGGACTTCGCTGACGGCGTTGCGCAGGCTGTCTTCCATGGTGTCCAAGGCGCGCAACAACTGGCCGATTTCGTCCTTGCCGGTGGCGTGAACCTCGTGGCTGAGGTCCCGCTGGGCCACGGATTCTGCCAGCCCGATGGCGTGGCGCAAAGGATGGGTGACCGAACGGGTGACACGCCAGGCGAACAGCGGCCCGAAAATCAGCGCCAGCAAGGTGGCGATGCCGAGCAGGCTCAGGCCCAGTTGGTTGGTCTGTGCGGATTCAGTGAAAGTGTGCCGGACTTCGGTACCTTGTATCTGGGAGAGCTTGTCAATTTCGCCGATATATTCGGCGGTGATTTTGGGCATCTCTTGGTTAAAGAAGGTATCGGCCTTGGCGTAGTCGCCGTTGTCCAGGTCTTTGAAGGCTTGCTCGCGGCCTGTGTGATAGGTTTCGCGCACGCTCAGGGCTTTGTTGAATTGGGCCACGGCGGCAGGCGTTTCCAGGTTTTTCTGGATGGTGGTCTGTAATTCATCGGACCTCTGGTCGGATTCGGCCATGCCGTCGCGGAAGATTTTCAGTACATCCGGATTGGTCAGGTTGGCTGCCGCCAAGGCCTGGTTGGCGTTGACATCGACCTGACGCGCCCAACGGAGAATCAGGGCGTTGTTGGTCTGCAGGTGTTGCAGAGACGCATTGCCGGACTCTGTGGATATCATGCGCCACGCGCCGATGCCGGACATGATGATCAGTAAAACAATGATGAAGCCAAAACCCAGTGCCAGCCGGGTGCCGATTTTCAGGTTGCGCATGGAGTCCTCGGGGTGTAAGGGCAATATGGAGCCGCGCGGGCAGCCAACCCGCATGGACCAATGTGTTTTATGGATTGTATGAAGTGTATCTGGAACTGAATACTTTAACAGAGGCCCTGTTACACAATAGTTCTGTTGTTTTGGTGAAAAAATGGCGGCCGACCTGGTGTGGCAAGCCGCCTTGGCTTATCGAATCGATTGGCGCAGTTGTTTGATCACGGCCTCGACCAGTACCGGGTTTTTGAAGTTGGATGGCGCAGGCATCTGGGCTTTCTGGAGCTGGCTGTGCTGCTGATCCAGTGTCAGAGGTTTGCCTGGGCAGGTAGTCAGGCGTTGAGCCGGTGGAGTGCCCAGCAGGTAGTCCATCACGGGCAGGTCCACGCATTCGGTTTCGTAAATCATCAGCCCATGCGTGCCTTCGTTGTTCACCTGCACCATTTTGGTGGCGGGGAGTTGATCAAAGGTTCGCAGGGCTCCCTCCAAGGGGGTGGGTACGTCGTACTGGCTTTGCAGCATCAGCAGTGGGGCGTCCTTCAGACTGTCGATGGACGGTTTGGTGATGTTGGCGGGGCGCATCCAATGCAGGCAGGGCTGTTCGATCAGAGAATTGGAGATGATGGGTACCCGTGCCGCCAGATCCAGGGCGGTTTGAGTCCAATAGGCCTGATCCTGGCCGTTGGGCATAGCTTCGTCATTGCACACCACGGTATTCCACACAGAGTCGCTATTATCCAGCGCGAAGAAGTCTGAGGTGGTGTAGAACAAGGGGGACCGACGGGCTTCGATCTGCTGGACTGCGGGGTCTATCATGTCGCGAAATGTTTCGTCGATGGCTGGGTCGGCGATGGGGGGGACGGCGGCCAAGGCTTGCTGGATGTCGTCCAAGGGCATGCCCTGAGCCAGCATGTCTTGGGTGATCGTCATCAGCTTCAGGGCGGCAATATAGGCGGGGATTTCAGCGGGTTCGACCCGAAAGCCCACGCCCAGGCCCAATAATGCCGCAGTGGCTTCATGGCCCAGGGATTGCACATGAGCGATGACCTCAGGGGCGGTTTTACCCATGCCCAGGATATCGTCGTGCCGGGCCATATAGGGTGCGACAAAGTCCATGAAAGACAGTATCTGCCCTTTTTTGTACAGGATGGATGCATCCGCCATGGCTTGGCTGAAGTCCATATTGCTGTCCAGTACCATGGGGCCAATACGGTCAGGAAAAATACCCGCATACCAGAAGCCCAGCCAGGTGCCATATGAAATGCCAAAATAATGCAGCTGCGTATCACCCAGCAGATGGCGCATCAAGTCCATGTCGCGTGCCGTTGCATCGGTATTGATGAAATCCGATATGGGGTTTTTCTGGCAGTTGGTTGCGGTGTAGCGGGCTTCGTTTGTCAGTTTCTGGATGTTTTCCGGGGTGTTCCCCCAGCGGGTGGGGTCGGTTTGATAGACGAGTTCGTTGCCGGCACAGATCTGGCGGGTGCTACCGCCTACTCCTCGGGGTGAAAACCCGACAAAGTTATAGGACTGCGCCATTTCTTGGTATTTTTGACCCAAGAGCGTGGCTTCGCTGCCGTTGTCCAGGATATAGGCGTATTGCATGGCCAAAGTTTGTCCATCCACACCTGGGCCACCAGGGTTGAAAAACAGGTTGGGTTTGCTTGCGGGGGAATCTGTGGCCTGCACCCGCATCATGGCGAGGGAAATTTGCGCTTGATCAGGGTGGGCGTAGTCCAGCGGGGCCTGGATGTCGGCGCACTGCAAGCGCTGGCCCAGGTCGGTGGCGATCTGGAATTCGTAGGCTTTGTTGGGATTTGGGTCGTTGGGAGAGAAATAGGCGTTGCAATCGTGCCACTGGACCGTTTGGTTTTTGTAGACTGCCAGGGGGTCTTGGGGGGCGGGGGGCGAATCAGATGAACCCGATCCGTCACTACATCCGGCCAGGATCAGGCTGGCGAGCAGGGTGACAAGTGGTAACGAACGGATCGACATGACTGCCTTTTGTCAAAATTGGGTTGCGACAAATTAGGCGAAGGCCTGGGGGCTTGTCAAGGGCTGGCCGGGGCTGAGGGCAGGCGTGCGGCGGTTGCGCGGCGGGCCTGAGTACCTGCGGTGTCCCCCGACTGTGTCCGGGCGGACGCCCCGGCGCGGATTTTGCTGTGCTGTGCGCTGGCCTGATCGCCCAGGTTGAAGGTGGCAACCAAGCCAGCCAAGTGGTCGGCTTGGGTTTCCAGACTGCCAGCGGCGGCGGCGGATTCCTCGACCAGGCTGGCGTTCTGGCGGGTGACATCGTCCATCTGGGTGATGGCGGAGTTGATTTCCTCGATGCCGGTGGTTTGTTCGCGGCTGGCCGCGCTGATCTCGCCCATGATGTCGGTGACGCGGTTGATGCTGGAGACGATTTCCTGCATGGTGTCGCCTGCGTGGGCGGCCTGTTCGTTGCCCTTGGTGGTGGCCTGCACGGAGGAATCGATCAGGTCCTTGATTTCCTTGGCGGCGCCGGCAGATCGCTGGGCCAGGGCGCGGACTTCGGCGGCGACCACGGCAAAGCCACGGCCTTGTTCACCGGCGCGGGCGGCCTCGACGGCGGCGTTCAGGGCCAGGATGTTGGTCTGGAAGGCGATGCTGTCGATCACGCCGATGATGTCGGCGACCTGCTGGGACTTGCTGTTGATCTCGCTCATGGTGCCGACGAGTTCAGCCACCAGGCTGCCGCCGTTGGACGCTGTCTGAGCGGCAGCGGTGGCCAGGGAGTTGGCCTGCTGGGCGTTGTCGGCGTTCTGGCGCACGGTGGCGGTGATTTGTTCCATGGTGGCGGCGGTCTGTGTCAGGGAACTGGCCTGTTGTTCGGTGCGCGAGGACAGGTCCAGATTGCCCGCCGTGATCTGTCCGGCTGCCGAGGCAATCGTGTTGGCGCCACTGCGGACTTCGCCAACCGTGTCGCGCAGGCTGTCTTCCATGGTGTCCAAGGCGCGCAGCAATTGGCCGATTTCATCGTTGGAATCCGTGTTGATATCGCGGCTGAGGTCGTTTTTGGCAATGCTTTCAGCAATCGATACGGCGTTAGCCAAGGGACGGGTGATGGCAATCATGACACGCCAGGCGAACAACGGTCCCAGGATAAAGGCCAAAATCGTGGCCAACAGCAAGATGTTTTCACTGAGCGCGGCCCGATCACTTAACTCGGTCCGCGCGTTGCTGATGCCGTTCTGGTGGTAGAGGCGTAGTTTGTCGATGCTCTGTATATATGGCGTGCCTAGGGCGGGCAACTGGTCGCGCACGATTTCGATGGTACGCATTGACTGATTCTGTTTTAGTGCGTCGAAGGCCGCGTTCATTGCCGTCAGGTATTGCTGGCGCAAATTCATGATGTCTTCGTACATGCGCAGTGACGCGCCGGACGTCAACAGGATGCGTGCACGAGCATCATATTTAGTGATGTTTTCTGTGGCAGTGTCAATGCCGGTTTTCATGTGCTCCAGCACATCGGGGTCAGAGATCAGCACATAGCCGATGACTTGATTGGCGCGGACATCGACCGCCCGTGCCCATTCCGTCATCAGTTGGTTGATTTCCTGGCGTTCAACGATTTCTTGCGAAAGCGCCTGTGCGCTGCGGGCGTTCCAGATGCCAATCGCAGCAACCACCAGGGACAGAAACAACAAAAATGCAAATGCGGCAGCCAGCCGCGCTCGGATAGTCAGGTTTTTCATGGGTATTGATCAGGGTCGCCTGTGTGGGTCTGTGCCATGCGAAGTCGCTGCCAAAGCAGGCAGGGCATGGCGCAAACGTAAGTAATAAGAAAATGCAGTTTTTTCCGCAGATCCTTTATTGACTACGGACGGACCTGAACCGGGTACCCAATATATTAGGGTAAACCCGGAGTATTTGATTGGTCTAGCAGTCGCCGAATCATGGCTTACTTGTCGGGACTGGGCCGCGTTTTCAGGCGGTGGAGATCATGTCTTGGTCAAATGATAGACCGTTGTCTCCATGCGGCTTAAGCCCCTGGCGGCGAATTTTGGCTCGTGGGCCAGTACATCGCGGGATTCCAGCTGTTGGATTTGCCACAGGGGGTGAAAACATTGCTGTACTTCGGTATCGGGCACGGCGAAGGGTGGCCCGTCCATTTGTTCTTGCGGGTAATCCAGGGTCAATAGCAAGGTCTGGCAAGCCACTGGCAAGTGGCCGTACACGTGGTCCATATAGCGTTGCCGCAAATCAGGCGGCAGGGCAATCAGGGCGGCGCGATCATAGCAGCCCTGGAATTCAGCCAGCTGTGCTGTGCTGAGATTAAAAATATCGCCGCACAGGTAGCGGATATTGCCCGCCTGATACCAGCGCCCTTGGGGTGTTTCGTGCACAGTGGGCGTCAAACCCTGATCGGCAAAAAACTGTGTCACCGCCAGCGGAGATAGTTCGACCGCCAACACGGGATGCCCCTGACCTGCCAGCCAGGCCACATCCAGGGATTTGCCAGCCAAGGGCACCAGCACCGGTGCGTCTGCCGCCAAGCCCAGGCTTGACCAGTGTTTTTGCAGCAGTGGCATGACCCGGTCCTGATGAAAACCGGTTTGTCCGTTCTGCCAACGCTGCAGCCAGAAATTCGTATCCATAACTTTCACTCGGGTTCATCAATGCTAGGGATAAACCCTAGGATAAGGAGGGTGCTTCAGTGCTCCGTTGGCCAGCGAGGCAGGCTGTCGGGGGACGGAGAGGGGCACCACCAGGCGCTTCAGTGTAATGCCGATCCGTGTGCCTTGGCTCGTAGCATGCCGTGACAGGACTGTAGATCGAGAAACTTGTATCCGGCCTGGGCCTTCGCCATCATGAAACCGTCACTCACCTGTATCAGGAGTCAAGTATGAACCAGATGATGAAGGCTTTTATGGCGGCATCCGTGATTGCCTTAGGGCTGGCCGGTCCTATGACCGCAGTGCGTGCAACCGGTGCAGCGGCGAATTTTGAAGTCATTGAGCAGCCCACGGACGAACAGCTGCAGCGCTATGCCTCGGCCGTGCGTCAAGTCAGCGATGTCGTGGCTGAGTATCAGCCACGACTGGCCAGCGCCCAGGGCCAGCAGGCCAAGCAGGCCGTGCGCACCGAGGCGGATCAAAAGATGATGGACCAGGTGGAGTCCGGCGGCATGAGCGTGGCCGAATACAACGGCATCAGCCATGCGGTGAACAAAAGCCCGGACTTGCGCAAGAAGGTCGAGCGGCTGGTCAGCCAGCAGTTGCCTTAGGGGTTTTTGTCAGGACTTCTCGGACCACAGCACCCCGCCAGTGGCCCAGAGGTCCTTGCGGATTTCGGTCAGGATAATGTCCACCCCATCCGGCTGACAGCCCAGCACTTCACAGGTGCGTTCAGTCAGGGCCTGAACAAGTTCACGTTTTTTTTCGAGGGTACGGCCTTCGAACAGTTCGATATGCAGCGTGGGCATGGGGCATCCATTCAGTGTCAAAACAAGAAGCCTAGTGTACCCGCCGTTTTTCGGAGAGTGTCCGTGAGCGCGCTTGCCGTGTTGTACACGTTTACCCTTAATATGTTGTAAATATATTAAGGGCATATTAGACTGATGTCTCAGCGCAAATGCCGCTGTCCACACCATCAGGGGGAAACATGAAACTCATTTTTCGTAGTCTGGCAGTCGCGGCATTGTCCGCTTTCGCAGTCGGTGCGGCGAGCGCTGCCGAGATCACTTGGCGTGTGCCTACTTCAGTGCCGGAAGGCTCGCCCTTCTATCAGAATTTTTTAGAGCGCTTCGCCAATAATGTGCAAACGCTGACATCCAGCCGGGTGGATATCCAGCCTTTTGGGGCCGGGGTCATTGTGCCTGCGCTGAAAGTCTATGAGGCGGTGCAGGATGGCGTGGTCGAGGCCGGGCACTCCACCTCCAGCTATCTCGTCAATCAAAATCCGATCAATGCCATTTTTGCAGGCTTTCCCGGCGGCATGGGGCCGGATGCCTATAAGGCTTGGCTGTATCAGGGCGGCGGCAAAGAGAAGCTGGAAAAGCTGCGTGCCGAGCAAGGTCTGAAGACGATGATTGTCGGGATCGGATCGACTGAAATCCTGGCCCATTCGAATAAGCCCATTCGCAGTGCCGAAGACCTGAAAGGCATGAAATACCGCACTTCCGGCGCATGGGCCGAAGTCATGCGCGACTATTTTGGCGCCGTGCCCACGGTTGTGCCAGCCGGTGAAACCTATACCTTGTTGCAACGCAAGGGGGTGGATGCCGTCGAGTGGGCCCCGCCTTCAGCCAATATGCCCGAAGGTTTTCACCAGGCCGCCAAATACATTGTGGTGCCTGGCGTGCACCAGCCTACCTTTATGTGGGAAGTCGTGGTCAAGGACGAAACCTGGCAGAAAGTGCCTGATGACCTGAAACCCCTGATCGAGGCCGCTGCCCAACTGACGACAGAGCAAAGCCTGGATTATTTTTATGACGCGGACATGAAGGCCATGGAGAAATATCGCAGTGGGCGCAATGAAGTCATCACCTTGGACCCAGCCTTCGTCAAGCAGCTGTCGGATGCGGGGTATGACTGGATGAATAAAACCGCCCAGGCTCAAAAGACCGCCGGCAAGCCGGAAATGGCAGAGGTGTTGGCTGATTACGAGGCCTATCACAAGCGTTGGAAGGCCGAAAGCAACTATCTGATTCGCGATTGAAGCCAGGATAAATGCGAGGGAGGCAAAGATGCTCAATACCCTGAATCGATTGATTGACGGTTTTTCGTGGTGCGCGACGCAACTGGCCAGTGTGGCGGTGGCGGTGCTTACCTTGTCGATGGTTTATGAGGTCTTTGCCCGGTATCTGTTTGATGCGCCGACGGTCTGGGCTTTTGATATTGCCTATATGGCCAACGGCGCAGTGTTCGTGCTGGGGGTGGCCTATGTGTTGCGCGAAGATGCGCATATCCGCATCGACGTGCTGCGCAATCGCCTGCCGGCACGCCTGAATGGCGTTGTGCAGGGGGTTGCCTATCTGCTGATTCTGGCGCCGTTCTTCGGGATGCTGTCCTGGATCGCGGCAACGCATACGTGGCGGGCCTGGGTGCGCCACGAGGTTGAAACCGTCAGCCCGTGGGCACCCTTTATGTGGCCGTTCTATCTCATGATTGCAATCGGTTTGATTGCGCTGACTTTGCAACTGGTGGCAGAAGGCCTGCGTGGGTTTTCCGGCCAGAGCCTGAACGCCAAAAAGGAACATGCATGAACCCGACCGTTGCCGCTCTCATGTTCCCAGGGATGTTCCTGCTGATCTTCCTGGGCATTCCAGTTTCTTTTTCACTGATTATCCCTGCCCTGGTCGCTGGTTGGTTTGCCTTTGGCGATCAGGTCTTCAATCAGTTGTATGGCAGTTTTTATTCCGCCACGACCAACTACATTCTGTCGGCGATTCCCATGTTTGTGCTGATGGGGGCCATTCTCGAGCGCTCGGGGATTGCGGCACGATTGTTTCGCACCATGCAGCTTTGGCTGGGTCGGCTGCCCGGCGGGCTGGCAGTGGCCACCATCGCCATGGGGGCTACGTTCGCCGCGGCGGCTGGGGTGGTGGGGGCCGTAGAGGTCATGGTAGGGCTGATGGCCATTCCGGCCATGCAGCGGTTTCGCTATGACAACTCTTTGATCGCGGGCACGATTTGTGCCGGTGGTTCATTGGGGACCATGATTCCGCCTTCTGTCGTCGCGGTGGTTTATGCGTCGCTGGCCCAGATCTCGGTCGGCGAGCTGTTTGCCGCCATGCTGTTTCCCGGCCTGATCATGGTGAGCTTGTTCATCCTGTATATCGTCGGCATATGTTTGCTGGACCCCAAGAAAGGGCCTCGGGCGGATGACCCCGACATGCGCCTGCCCTTGTCGGAAAAACTAAAAATCACCGCCAGTGGGCTGCTGCCGACGATGCTGCTGATTTTCGCGGTGCTGGGTTCCTTGATGGCCGGGATTGCCTCGCCGACAGAGGCGGCGGCTGTCGGCGCCATCGGCGCGCTGATCCTGTGTATTTTCTATGGCCAGTTCAGTATTTTGATGCTGCGCCAGTCGCTGGCGATTACCGTTCGGATTTCCGCCATGATTCTGCTGATTGTGGCGGGCGGCATCATGTTCACCGGGATCTTTGCGGCCAATGGCGGCGGGCGACTGATTCAGATGTTGATTTCGGATATGGGCTTGGGGCTGACCGGGACGCTGGTGCTGTTTCTGTGCGTGGTGTTTTTGCTGGGCTTCGTGCTGGACTGGACGGCCAACGTCCTGATCTGTGTGCCTTTGTTCCTGCCTGTGCTGGTTGCTGCGGGTGTCGATCCGATCTGGTTTGGCACCATGGTGATCATTGTCATCCAGACCAGCTATCTGACGCCGCCCATGGCATCGTCGATTTTCTACTTGTTATCGATCGCGCCGCCAGACATGAAATATGCTCAGGTCTGCCGTGGCGTGGTGCCTTTTATTCTGGTTCAGTTTCTTACCTTGGCCATTGTGGCGATGTTCCCCGCCTTGGCTACCTGGCTGCCGCAGCGTATCGTCGGCTTCTAACTTTCACATTTTTTAGGAAAGCATATGTTCATCGAAGGTATCCTCGTCCCCATCATTACGCCGTTCACGGACGACGGCCGCGTCAACGCTGATGCACTGCGTCAGTTGGTGGATCACTTCATCCAGGCTGGGGTGGCAGGCATTGTGGCCTGCGGCACCACGGGCGAATACTATGCGCTGGACGAGGCCGAGCGCGAACTGGTGCTGCGCACCGTGGCCGACACGGCCCAGGGCCGCATCAAGATCATCGCCGGGATCAATGCGCTGTCCACGCCGCAATCCATTCTGTATGCCAAGCAGGCCCAGGATCTGGGCTACGACGGCCTGATGCTGGCCACGCCGCCCTACAGCCTGCCCGAACAGGCCGGTATTTTGCAGCACTTCCGCACGGTGGCCGCCGCCACGCCGCTGCCCATCATCTTGTACGATTTCCCGCAGCGCGTGGGGGTGCAGATTGCCCTTGAAACCGTGCTCGAGCTGGCCAAGGTCCCCAATATTGTCGGCATTAAAGAAAGCAGCGGCAATTTCAACCGCGCTTTGCACCTGATCCAGTCCCGCATTCCAGACTTCCAGATCATCAGCGGGTCTGACGACATGGCGGCTGACTTCCTGTTTTGGGGTGTGCGTTGCTGGATCAGCGGCGGGGCCAACGTGTTCCCGGCTGAGCAGGTCGCCATGGTCAAGGCCGCCGTTGATGGCCGTTGGGACGAGGTTCGTTCCCTGATGGCCGGCATGTATCCGGTCATTCTGGCCATGGAATCCGGCGACTACAACCAAAAAGCAAAACTCGGCTGCCGTCGTCACGGGATCGAGGCAGGCACGGTGCGTCTGCCCCTGGCGCCTTTGTCCGATGCCGATGGCCAGGAATTCCTGAAGGCCCTGAACGCGTATAAGGGCTGATCACCCGCGTTTCTGTGGGATCACTACTTTGTTTTTACTGGGGTCGGGCTGTTTTTGGCCCGATTTTCCAGGCAACCGGAGGCGCTTCATGCCACAAACTAAAGAACAAATCTTCGAACTGGCCCGTGCCGGGAAGCTCTGGGCCGGGCACCTGATGCCGGGGCACACTACAGGCGGAGCGCGCCTGGAAAACACCACCCCCATCGACAATAGCGTGATCGGCGCCATCGAGGCCGGCACCGCCGCCGATATCGATCTGGCCGTGCGCAATGCCCGCGCCAGCTTCAAGTCCGGCGAGTGGGCTCAACTGCCCCCTGCCGAGCGCAAGCGCGTGATGCTGCGCTGGACCGATCTGATGACCGAACACGCCGAAGAGCTCGCCGCCCTGGATTGCATCGATGCCGGCAAGCCGATCACCGAGTGCCTGAACACTGACCTGCCCGCCACGCTGGATACCTTTCGCTGGTACGCCGAGGCAATCGACAAATGCTATGGCCGTGTGGCGCCCACTGGCCCGGACGCTATGGGCCTGATCATTAAAGAACCCATCGGGGTCGTGGGCGCAGTGCTGCCCTGGAATTTCCCGGCCCAGATGTACGCCTGGAAGGTTGCTCCCGCCCTGGTGGCAGGCAATGCGGTCATCGTCAAGCCCGCTGAGTTGACGTCACTCAGCGCCTATCGCATGACTCAACTGGCCTACGAGGCCGGCGTGCCCGCCGGTGCCTTGCAGTTGGTGACTGGCCTGGGTGAGGACGTCGGCGAGGCCCTGGGCCGCCACATGGACGTGGATGTCGTGTCGTTTACCGGGTCCACCGAGGTCGGCCGCTATTTCCTGAAGTATTCCGCCGAAAGCAATCTGAAGGAAATCGTGCTGGAGTGCGGTGGCAAAAGTCCTCAGATCATTTTTGGCGATGCGGATCTGGATGGCTTGGTGGATCATGTCCTGGCAGCTGCCTTCTGGAACATGGGTGAAAACTGCAGCTGCGGTTCGCGCCTGATTGCGCACAGCAGCATCAAGGACGAACTCTTGGCGCGTCTGCAGGCCCGCCTGTCCACCTGGAAGGTCGGCCTGCCGACCGATGAGTCGGTGCAGATCGGCCCGATGGTCGAACGTGCCCACTTCGAGAAGGTCCGCAGTTTCCTGGACGATGCGGTTGCCGAAGGCGCCCGATTGGTGCATGGCGGACGCGTTCATGCCGAGCTGGGCAGCGGCTGGTATGTCGAACCCACCATTTTCGACCAGGTCAGCGCAGGTTCCCGTTTGTTCCGCGAGGAAGTCTTCGGCCCGATTTTGGCCGTGACCCCTTTCGACACAGAAGAACAGGCCATTGAGCTGGCCAACGACAGCGCTTATGGTCTGGCGGCATCCTTGTACACCCGCGACGTGGGCCGCGCTCAGCGTGTTGCCCGCGCCATCCAGGCGGGCACGGTGTCCATCAACGGGTTTTCCGAGGGCGATATCACCACGCCTTTTGGGGGCTATAAGCAGTCTGGTTTCGGGGGCCGCGATAATGGCCTGGAAGCGCTGGACCAGTACCAGCAAACCAAAACCATCTGGTACGTGAATTAAGGTCACCAGCGTTGTTGCAAGTCAGGGGCGCGCGGTGCTTATGGGCCGCGCGCCCCTGACTTTGCAAGCCCGACCACCGAGAATTCAAATACCTGCTGTTCGCAGACATCGATGCAGCGGCCACAACGCAGGCAGTCGATTTCGTCGATCTGTACGCCATGCCCGCCGATGGCCCGCAGTGCGGGGCTGATGACTTGTGGCTCGGGGCAATAGGTAAAGCAGTCACCGCAATCGTTGCAGTCATCGCGCCGCACGGCCGCCACCTGCACGATGCTGTAGCGGCCCAGGGTGCCGTAAAAGGCACCGACTGGGCAGACATGCCCGCACCAGCCGTTGGATAGCAGTAAGAAATCAAACAGAAAGATGCCGATGGCCGCAGTCAGCCCGCCCAGCCATAAGCCAAATACCAGTGATCGCATCACCAGGTTGATGGGGTTGACCAGTTCCCAGAGCACCAGGCCGCTGATGGCGCTGCCCAGCACACCCAGCACCAGAATCGCATAGCGCAGCCGCTTGTCGATTCGCAGCACCCGGGCTTTGCGCCAGCCCAGGGCACGGCGCAGCCCTTGGGCCGCGTCGGTCACCAGATTGATCGGGCAGACCCAGCCACAAAAAACGCGTCCGCCGACCAGTGCGTAAAACACCAGAATGATGAGCCCGCCCCAAAGCGCGCTGCCTGCCAGTGGGTGGCCCGCCGCCAGGCTTTGCAAAAGCACGAAGGGATCAGAAAGTGGCACCGCCCCAAACCAGACGCTGCTGGCCAAGGTGCCCTGGGCGATGGACGTGCCCAGCCAGGCGCTCAGGGTGAAGGCGAGCAGAATCAGACCTTGGCAGATGCGACGCAATAAGAGGTACTTTTTCTTTTCAAGCATGGTGCGGCACGACCCGGATGGCGGCAGGTTCGGCGATGCAGGCATGTTCGCATTTGCCACATCCGGTGCAAATATCGGGATCGACGGTGGGCGTGAACAAGCCACCCATGGCCGTAGGGCCTACCACCAGCGAAATCGCCTGGCCCTGCAAGGGGCACGCACGCACGCAGCTGTCGCAAAAGGAATTGCCGACGTAGCTGTTGCAGAGTTCGGGATGGCTGAGGACGGCCACGCCCATGGTGGCGTCATTGATGTCTTGTAGGCCGGGGTCTAGCGCCCCGGTCGGGCAGGCCTGCAGGCAGGGGATGTCGGGACACATTTCGCAGGGGACTTCGCGGGCGACAAAATAAGGGGTGCCGCCTTGGGCTGAGCCGTCCAGGCCAAAGAGGCGCAGGGTGTCGTAGGGACAGGCCTGGACGCACAGCCCGCAGCGTATGCAGGCCGCATCAAAAGCATTGGCGTCCAGGGCGCCCGGTGGGCGAATATGGTTGAGCGCCCAGGCTGGCGAGGGCTGGAACATCAGCGGAAGACCCAGACCAACCCCCACGGTCAGGCCGCAGAGCCCGGTCTGGAGAAATCGCCGACGAGAAATTTGCTGGATGACCATCGCAGCCTGCCCGCATGTGGTTCAGACGGTCCATTGTCGCCCAGTCTTGGCAATGGCACCACCATGGCGGCAGTGGGGGCATTCGCTGAAGCGCAAGCCCCATCAGGCCTCGATTACCGTCCGTGTGAATTCCGTCAGATAATCCATCAGCGCATCGGCCCCGGCGACTGCGCGTTCTGCGTCGTTGGCATGGATGCCCTCGACTTCCATCAGGTGGCTGCGCGCGCCGCGTTCCAGATCGCCCTCGTGCTGATAGGCATACCAAAATCGACGGCACTGAATGATCATCGGCACGATGGCCTGTACCGCGTAGGGGTTGCGGCAGGCCTCGTGGTTGATCCGGTCCAGCGCCTGATCTGCCTGCATATAAGCCGTCAGATCGCTGCGTTGTGCAGCATCCATCATATCCTGTCCGCACTGCAGCAGGCGTGCGCGTTGATCCGGTGTGGCCCGGCGGGCGGACGAAGTTGCGATCAGGCGCTCCAGGACCCGCCGTGTGTCGATCAGGATCAGGTGCTCGGCAATGCGGATCTCGCTGACCCGCAGCCCTCGGCGCGGCTGTTGTTCGATCAGCCCGCGGGCTACCAGCCGCATCAAGGCCTCGCGAATCGGTGTGCGACCCAGGCCGGTAAGCTGGATCAGGTCGCTTTCTACAATGGGCTGGTTGGGTTCCAGCTGCAAGGTGGCAATGAGCTGTTCGATGGCATCATAGGCTGACTCGGTGGCCCTTTGTTTGGTCGGTGCGGGCGTCATCAGGCGCTGATCCCCCAGATGAATGGGTCGTCGTCCTGCAGAATCAGCGTGGTTTCCCCGCTGATATGGGCTGATCCCCGAATGGTTGGAATCACGGTGCCGGTGTCGTCCCCAGGCTGGTAGCTGGCGAAGAACCGGCTGCCGATGATGCTGGCCTGCTGCCAGGTGGCGCCGGGCTGCAGCTTGCCGTCGGCGGCCAGACAGGCGATTTTTGCGCTGGTGCCGGTGCCGCAGGGCGATCGATCATAGGCCTTGCCGGGACACAGCACGAAACTGCGACTGTCGGCGTGCTCATCCGGACCGAAAAGCTCGATGTGGTCGATGATTGCCCCGTCGCGGCCGTGGATGCCTTGGTCTTGCAGTGCCTGGCTGATGGCCCAGGTAATGTCTGTCAGTTTTTGCGTATCGGCCCCTGGGCGCACGAGATCCGGGGCATCGACCAGAAAGAACCAGTTTCCCCCCCAGGCAATGTCGCCTGTAATCTGGCCCACGCCGGGGACTGAGACCTGTACCGCCTGACGATAGCGGTAGGACGGCACATTGCGCACGCTGACGCTGCTGTCTTCGTGCAATGTTCCCTCGACGGTGCCCACCGGGGTTTCGATGCGGTGCATGCCCGGCTGAATACGGCCCAGGTACGCCAACGAAGCGATCAGGCCGATGGTGCCGTGTCCGCACATGCCCAGATAGCCGGTATTGTTGAAAAAAATCACCCCGGCCGCCGCCGTGGGGTCCTGGGGCGGGCAGAGCAGGGCGCCGACCAGCACATCATGGCCGCGCGGCTCCAGAATGACCGTGCGTCGCCAGGCATCGTGCTGCTGGGCCAGCACGTCGCGGCGCTGCGCCATGTCGCCTGTGCCCAGATCCGGAAACCCATCCAGCACCAGCCGGGTGGGTTCTCCGCCCGTGTGCGAATCCAAGATCGAAATACGTTTCATGCCATCAATTCCCTTTTCTGTCTTTTGTTTACAGCAGGCGGAAGCGATCCACCCGATATGGCTGCAAGTCGACTGCCGGGGTCTGATCGCTGATCAGGTCGTGCACCAACCGCGCCGTGGCTGCGCTTTGTGTCAGACCCAGGTGGCCGTGTCCAAAGGCGTACACCACGGCGGGGTGCCGGGGCGAACGCGCAATGATTGGCAGCGAGTCCGGCAGGCTGGGGCGAAACCCCATCCACTGCGTGCCGCCGTCGGCTTTCAGGTCTGGAAAAAATGCCTTGGCTTTATCCAGCATGACCTGGGCGCGGCGATAATTGGGCGCCCGATCCAGGCCGGCCAGTTCGACCGCCCCGCCGACGCGGATGCCGCAGGTCAGCGGCGAAATCACAAAGCCGTGATCGCCAAAGGTAATCTGCTGGCGCAGGTCCAGCGCGTCGGGCGCCAGGGTGGTGTTGTAGCCGCGCTCGGTTTCCAGCGGAATGCGGTCCCCCAGGCCACGCGCCAGCAGGTGCGAGTGCGCGCCCGCCGCCAGCACGACCTGACGTGCCTGCAGTTGGCTGCCGTCTTCCAGGATCAGGCGTGCCCCGGCGCCCATGGGCTGCAGCCAGCGCACGGACTGGCGCAGATGCCGTACCCCGCGATCTATCGCTGCCTGGCCGATGGCCTGGCCTAATGCCTGCGGGTCGGCTACGTTGCGCCAACTGGGGATATAGATGCCGTGGGTGAACTGCGGTGACAGGCCGGGTTGGCAGTGCGCCAAATCCGCGCCCTGCAGGGTCTGGCTTTCGATGCCATAGCGGGTGCGCCAGTGGGTATTGTCCATCGAGGCCTGGTAGCGTTTTTCGCCTTCGTAGACCTCTAGCACCCCCTGGCTGTGCAGATGGTTCATTAAGCCGGCTTGTTCCAGCATGGCCATCATTTCGTCGTGCGCCAGCGTCATCAGGGCCGCCTGGGCGCGGATGTTGGCTGAATAGCGGTCGCGCAGGCTGGCGCGCCACATATGCACCAGCCACGGCAGCATGCGCGGCAGATATGCCGGTGGCAGGCTTAATGGCCCCAAGGGATCGGATAGCCAATGCAATGCCTGGCGGATGATGCGCGGCGAAGCCAGCGGCAGGATATCGGCAAATGCCAGCCCCCCGGCATTGCCCTTGCTGGCGCCGCTGGCCAGATCCTGGGGTTCGATCAGCAGGACATCCTGGCCCAGATCGCTTAAGGCCAGGGCGCAGCTGGCGCCGATGATGCCGCCACCAACGATGGCGATGTCGCAGGAAGTCGCGTGCATGGAGTCCTTGGGGGTCGATTGGATAGTCTCCCCCCATGGTGGCACAGCGTCATTAAATATGCAATCAGTATATTAATCGCCGCCCCAGCGTCGCGCCAGGACGGCGCGTTCCAGGGTGCTGACGTACTGCTGTATGGTGATCTGGAGGTTCGAGGCCAGGTTGAAGAAGCGCAATGCGATCAGTTGCATGGGCGGCTTGCCGCCTTCTTGGATCAGTTGGTCGTGGCGCAGCAGGCGCAGATTGACATCCAGGACACCGACGTCGGGCATGCTCAGGATGGCGTCATCGAAAAAAGTGCCGACTTCCCGGCTGGCCAGCAAGCCGGTGCGGTCGATCAACTGCAGCCCGCCCGCGCTGATGTTGGCCAGATTGAAGCTGAGTTCGCCTTCGGGCAGGCCTGGATCGCGGATCAGGCAGGTGGCGGGCCGGGTGGTGGGCACGTCCATGCGGAAAGATTCACGCCGTTGGATGCGCCGCACGGTCGTGGGCCATTCCAGAGCCAAGGCGGGCTTGCCGCCCTGGGAGGCTGGGTGCATGGGGCCCTGGAATTCGATCATGACCCGATTCAGCAGGCCCTGCAGCCGCACGGCCGGTGCCTGCAGTAGCTGCCGGTTCAGGGCGTCTTCGGAAGCATTGTCCAGGATGACCAAGCCTTTTTTGGGGTCAAGGTCGAGAACCGTGGAGATAATCGACACGGCATGACCAGGCACATCCAGGCGCACCAGGACGTGCTTATCCAGCAGCCCTTGAAGCAGGCTTTGGATTTCGAATTTTTGTGATACAGCGAAGGGGTCGTCTTCTGCAAAGGCCATAATCAGAAAAATAAAGGACTGAATGTTTCCAGTGTTGATTCTAAACGATAACGGCCCGCAAACGCGGGCCGTTATGCCAGGGGTCACCTGATTCAGTGCTTGCCGTCAGGGCATCTGGGAAACCCCGGCTGCTTGCTGCGCCGCCTTATTCCAGGGCTTTCAGCATGTCCTCCAGCACTTTTTTCGCATCGCCGAACACCATCATGGTTTTATCCATGTAGAACAGCTCGTTGTCCAGTCCGGCATAACCCGCAGCCATGGATCGCTTGTTGACGATGATGGTGCGTGCTTTGTAGGCTTCCAGGATGGGCATGCCGGCAATCGGCGAGCCCGGATCGTTTTTGGCAGCGGGGTTGACCACGTCGTTGGCCCCCAGCACCAGCACGACGTCCGTCTGGCTGAACTCGTTGTTGATGTCCTCCATTTCGAAGACCTGGTCGTAGGGGACTTCGGCCTCGGCCAGCAGTACGTTCATGTGGCCCGGCATGCGGCCGGCGACCGGGTGGATGGCGTACTTCACCGTGATGCCCTTGTCGGACAGTTTGCTGGCGAGTTCTTTCAGGGCGTGCTGGGCGCGGGCCACGGCCAGGCCGTAGCCCGGCACGATGGTGACCGTGTCGGCGTTGCTCATGAGGAAGGCGGCGTCATCCGGGCTGCCGGATTTGACGTTGCGCTGGCCCGTGGCGGCGCTGGCCCCAGCCGATGCTTCGGCCCCGAAGCCGCCCAGAATCACATTGAAGAACGAGCGATTCATGGCCTTGCACATGATGTAGGACAGAATCGCCCCGGACGAACCCACCAGCGACCCGGCGATGATCAGCATGGGGTTGTTCAGGGAGAAGCCGATGCCCGCCGCCGCCCAGCCCGAATAGCTGTTCAGCATGGAGATCACCACCGGCATGTCGGCCCCGCCGATGGGGATGATGATCAGCACGCCCAGAACGAAGGCGATGGCGGTCATCAACACGAACGGCAGCCAGGATTGGGTGGCCATGAACCAGAAACCGCAGGCCAACATGATGATGGCCAGGATCAGATTCAGCGGATGCTGGCCGGGAAAGACCACGGGGGCCCCCTGAAACAGGCGGAATTTATATTTCCCGGAGAGCTTGCCAAAGGCAATCACCGAGCCCGAGAACGTGATGGCTCCGACAAAAGTGCCGATGAACAGTTCCAGCCGGTTGCCGGTGGGGATGGGATCGCCCGCTGCCGCGATGCCAAAGGCGTGAGGTTCCGCCACCACGGCCACGGCAATCGCCACGGCTGCCAGGCCGATCATGCTGTGCATGAAGGCGATCAGTTCCGGCATTTTGGTCATTTCGACCTTGCGTGCCAGCAGGGTGCCGATGCTGCCGCCGACCAGCAGGCCCAGGATCACGCGCCCCAGACCCAGGGTGGTGGTGCCATCGCGGGCCAGGCCGATAATCAGCACGGCGGTGGTCAGGATGGCAATGGCCATGCCGATCATGCCGAAGGCATTGCCCCGGCGCGAGGTGGTGGGGTGCGATAAGCCTTTGAGGGCCTGGATGAAGCACACCGAGGCGACGAGATACAGCAGGGTGACAAGATTGGCTGAAATCATGACTGACCCCCCTTGCGTTCCTTTTTCTTGAACATTTCCAGCATGCGCTGGGTGACCAGGAAACCGCCGAACACGTTGACCGCCGCCAGCGCCACGGCAATGCCGCCCATGCTTTGCGCCAGGCCGCCGTCCGTCAGGGCTGTGGCCAGCATGGCGCCCACGATCACGATGGCCGAGATGGCGTTGGTGACCGCCATCAGCGGCGTATGCAGGGCCGGGGTGACATTCCAGACCACGTGGAAGCCGACATACACGGCCAGCACGAAAATAATGATGTTGATCAGGGTGGGATTCACGGCTTCCATCAGGCGCTCCTTAGTAGCTGGCCGCCCTGGCACACCAGGCAGGCTTTGATGATGTCGTCATCGTCCGGCAGGGCAAGCTGGCCTTCGGCATTGATGATGAGTTTCAGGAAATCCAGGAGGTTGCGGGCATACAGGGCGGATGCGTCCGTGGCCAGCAGGGCGGGCAGATTGGTCAGGCCGACCAGGGTCACCCCCTGGTGTTCGATGACCTGTCCAGCGACCGACAGCGGGCAGTTGCCCCCACGTTCGACTGCCATGTCCACGATGACGGAACCGGGTTTCATGGCATCCACGGTTTCTGGCTGGATCAGCACGGGGGCAGGGCGCCCCGGGATCAAGGCCGTGGTGATAATGATGTCGGCCTGTTTGCAGCGTTCGGCCACCAGCGCGGCCTGACGCGCCATCCAGGCGGCGGGCATGGGGCGGGCATAACCGCCGACGCCTTGGGCGATGTCGCGTTCTTCGTCGGTCTCGTAGGGCACGTCGATGAATTTCCCGCCCAGGGACTCGATTTGTTCGCGGGCCGCCGGACGCACGTCGGAGGCCTCGACCACCGCGCCCAGGCGCCGGGCTGTGGCGATGGCCTGCAGACCGGCGACGCCAGCGCCCAACACCACGACGCGGGCGGCTTTCAGCGTCCCGGCTGCCGTCATCATCATGGGGAAGATGCGACCATAGTATTGGGTGGCCAGCAGTACGGCTTTATAGCCAGCCAGATTGGACTGCGAGGACAGCACGTCCAGGCTCTGTGCCCGGGTGGTGCGTGGGGCGGCTTCCAGGGCAAAGGCCGTCAGGCCCGCGTCGGCCAGCGGCCGCAGCCCGTCCAGATCGAAGGGGTCCAGCATGCCCAGCAAGACGCCGCCCGATGGCATGTGGGCCAGCTCGGCAGCGTCAGGACGGCGGACCTTCAGGACGAGTTCGGCCCCCAGCGCCTGAGCGCTATCCACCAGGGTGGCCCCGACGGCTTCGTAATCGGAATCGCGATATCGTGCCGCCAGGCCCGCATCGCGTTCGATCCGCACCTGATGGCCGGCTTGAACCAGTTTTTTAACGGTATCCGGAATCGCGGCCACCCGGGTTTCCCCGGGCAGGGTCTCACGCGGAATGCCTATCTGCATTGTGATCTCCTGTGCTTATGTATGAGCAAGAACATGATCTGTCCGTTATTCAATGACTGGCGTCCAGTGCCTGGCGCAGGTCGTCCAGGATGTCGTCGATGTGTTCGATGCCGATGGACAGGCGGATCATGTCTTCGCCAACGCCGGCGCGGGCCAGTTCTTCGGGGTTGAGTTGCCGGTGGGTGGTGGAGGCCGGGTGGCAGGCCAGGGATTTGGCATCGCCGATGTTGACCAGGCGCAGGATCAGTTGCAGCGCATCGATGAATTTCGTGCCGGCCGGCAGTCCGCCTTTAATGCCGAACGACAGAATGCTGGCGGGGGCGCCGCCCATGTATTTTTTCGCCAAGGCGTGTTCGGCATGCTGCGGCAAGCCCGCATAATTGACCCAGGCGACTTGCGGATGCGACTGCAGGAATTGTGCCACCGCCATGGCATTGGCGGTGTGGCGTTCCATGCGCAGCGGCAGGGTTTCGATGCCTTGCAGGATCAGAAACGAATTGAACGGTGAGATCGCCCCACCGGTGTTGCGCAGCGGCACAACGCGGCAGCGTCCGATGAACGCCGCTGGGCCGAAGGCCTCGGTGTAGACCACGCCGTGGTAGGACGGATCAGGCTCGTTGAGCATGGGGAAGCGGTCGCGGTGCTTGGCCCAGGGGAAAGTCCCGGCATCCACCACGGCCCCGGCGATGCTGGTGCCGTGGCCGCCCATGTATTTGGTCAGGGCATGCACGACGATATCGGCGCCCCATTCGATGGGGCGGCACAGGGCGGGCGAGGCCACGGTATTGTCCACGATCAGCGGCACGCCATGACGGTGGGCAGCCTCGGCCAGGGCCTGGATGTCGATGATGTTGCCTGCCGGATTGCCGATGGATTCGCAGAACACCGCGCGCGTGCGGTCGTCGATCAGGGCTTCCAGGGCATCGATGTCGTCGTGGGCCGCGAAGCGGACCTCCAGCCCCTGGCGCGGGAAGGTATGCGCAAACAGGTTATACGTGCCGCCATAGAGCTTGCTGGTGGAGACGATGTTGTCGCCCACCTGGGCGATGGTCTGGATGGCATAGGTAATGGCCGTCATGCCAGAGGCCACCGCCAGGGCAGCTACGCCGCCTTCCAGGGCAGCCACACGTTCTTCCAGAACCGCCGTGGTGGGGTTCATGATGCGCGTGTAGATGTTGCCCGGCACCTTCAGATCGAACAGATCGGCACCATGCTGAGTATCATCGAATGCATAGGATGTGGTCTGATAGATCGGGACCGCGACCGATTTTGTGGTGGGGTCGGGGGCGTAGCCCGCATGAATGGCCAGGGTCTCGAATTTTCGGCTCATGTCGCCTCCTGCGATATGTTGTGGTCGAGCAAACGTCCATGGTAATGGCGAACCGCGTTTGAACACAGCATTTTGCTGCGCTTTGTATATAGCTATAAGTAATATAAATATGGATTATTCAGCCATGCTTATATGTAGAGGCGCAAACGTATCGTTTCGTCTTCGATTCCTGCACGGTCAGGGTCAGGCATGGGTTAGCATTTCGGCTATTGTCCGCATGATCGCGGTCTGCACGGTTTGAAATCACGGGATTTTTATGAACGTCTGGTTGAAGCGGGGGGTATTCAGTCTGGTCTTGGCCTTGCTGGTGGCCGTGGTCGGTTTGGCTATTTTCCTGCTGACCTTTAATCCGAATGCCTATAAATCCCGACTTGAACAGATTGTGTTCGATCGCTATGCGCGCACCCTCACGATAGACGGCGACATCAGCCTGTCCTTGTTTCCGCGCATCGGCCTGGCCGTCAGTCAGGTGTCATTGTCCAACCGTCAGGCCGATGACACGTTTATCTCGATCGACAGTGCCCGCTTTGCGGTGGCGATCTGGCCGCTGTTGTCCAACCAGTTGGTGGTGGATCACGTCGCCATCACGGGCCTGAAGGCCTGGTTGGTGCGCGACTCCCATGGCCGATTCAATTTCAGCGATTTGCTGGGTGCCGACGAGCGCGCTGCGCCGGATGCTGCCGAAGTCACTGGCCCGCTGGCGGTGGTGGCGCGGGCCATCGCCCCCCGGCCTGGGGGGCGTTCCGACCTGAATATCGACATTGCCGGACTAGAACTCAAAGGTGGGCAGATCCACTATCTGGACCAGGCCGATGGCCTGTCCACCACGCTGTCGGGCATCGAGGCCAATACCGGGCGGGTCACGTTCGATCAGCCTTTTGATGTTTCGCTGCGGGCGAAGATCGCGGGTGCCGACCCCGTTCAGGACGCCCAGTTGCAGGCACAGGCTCTGTTGCGGCTGGACCCGGCTAGACAGGGCTATTCAGCCCAGAAGATCAACGTCCAGTTGAATGGCCGTCTGGGCAATCTGGATCAGGCCGAAGCCGCCCTGAAGGGCAGTCTGGCCTATAAGGGCGCGGAGCGCCGCTTTGCCGCCGATAATCTGGCCTTGACCATTCGTGGCGAGATCGTAGGGGCGCACCCCATTGCCAACCTGAAGGCCAGTCTTGGTGCCAGTCAGCTGAGGCTGGATCAGGCGCAGATGGAACTCCAGGTCGCCAAGCTCGCCTTGCGCGCCGAGGGTCAGGATCGAGGCCGTCAATTGGTGCTTGCCGTGGATGCGCCGTCCTTGGCGATCTCGCCACAGTCCGCCCAGGCCGACCCCTTGGTCGCCACCTTCAAATCCACGAACGATCAGGTCGCCCTGGCCATGTCGCTGGGCCTGGAGGGGCTGACCGGCAATGCCCGACAATGGCAGTTTCGCACGGCCAGCCTGGACACCGCCCTGACCCAGGACCAGCGTTTGCTGCGCCTGAAGTTCACGTCGCCATTGGCCTGGGACACCAGCCTGCGCAAGGGCGCCCTCACGGCCATCCAGGGCGATGTCAGTCTGCGCGAGTCTGCTCAGAAGCAGGCCTTGGCTGAATTTCCCTTGATCGGCAGCCTGCACCTGGACCTGCTTCAAGATGTTCTGGACGTGGACCTTAGTGCTGTGATCGATGGCAGCCAGGCGATTTTAAAGTCCACGACCACCGGTCTGGATGATCCGCAGACCATATTTTCCCTGAGTGCCGAGCGCCTTTTGCTTGATCCTTGGCTGCCCCGGGATGCAGCGGTGGCGCCCGTGGCGCCAGACAGCGCGCCCGCAGTCCAGCCGGATACGGCAGATCAGCCTGCCGCAGCCCAGCCCCCTGCAGAGACGCCGATCGACCTGGCCTGGCTCAAAGGACAGAACATCAAGGGCGATGTCAGCATCGCTGATTTGCGCGTGCATGATATGCAGCTGACCCAGGTGGCGCTGCCGATTCAACTGGCTGGTGGTGTGCTGGCGGTGCCTGCGTTCTCGGCGGATCTTTATGGGGGTTCCGCCGTCGGCCAGTTGCAACTGGCCGTCAATCAGGCGGCTGCCCAGACGCTGGCGCTGAAAATGGATCTGGACAAGGTCTCGGCCGCCCCCCTGATGCAGGCGCTGACCGGCCATAATCTCTTGTCCGGGCGGGCGGCAGCACAGTTGGATTTGAAAACACAGGGGACCAGCCTGCAGGCCTGGATGCAGGCGCTGTCGGGGCGGGTGTCCTGGCAGGTGCGCGAGGGTGCAGTGCATGGGGTGGATGCCGCCCAGACCCTGACCGAGCTTGCGGCTTCCTTGGGCAATATCGCCAAGGGCCGCATGGATGCGGTGTCCTCGCCCTTTGATCTTCGACGTAGTACCTTGTTCAGCACCCTGGATGGCCGGGTAGACCTGAAAAACGGCCAGGGACAGGTCACAAAGCTGCAGGTCAATACCGCTTCTGTGCGGGTAACGGCAGGCAAGCCCGCCACGCTGGATGTGCCCCGACAACAGTTGGACTTGCAGCTTTTGATTCAGGTGGCGACTCGCCCGCCGAAAGCCCTGCAAGATGCCCTGCGCAGCCTGGCCGGGGTGACGATCCCCGTGCAGCTCACCGGTGCCTGGGTTGCGCCGGATTATGCCGTGCAGTGGGATGCCATTCGCAATCAAACCATCCAGCAGGTGGTCAAATCCGGCTTGATGGGGCTACTGAAGGGCAATGACCCCATCGACCAGTTGCTGCCTGAACCCGAGACCGAACCCGCCGCGCCTGCCGTCGACAAAGACCCCGTCGAGCGCATCGGCAACGCCCTGAAAGGCCTGCTGGGCCAATGAAAAGGATCATCATGAATCACACCACCGCACAACCAATTGTCGGCGCCAGCCCCGTGGCCGACGAACGGGCCCAGGCCTACGATCGTCGCTGGCTGTTGGTTGGCCCGGATCATGCCTGCCTGAACACCGAGCAGGCCCCGGGATTGTCGGGCCTTGAACTCAGCCTGCGATTTGGCTATCTGGTGGTGCGCGCTCCGGGCATGCTACGCCTGGATATCCCCCTGGATGTCATCGAGGACGATACCAGCGTCGAATGCCAGGCACAGGTGGGACGGCAGGCCGTGCGTGCCGTCGACGAGGGCGATCTGGCCGCCGCCTGGTTCACACAATGGCTGGGCCAGCCCTGCCGCCTGCTGAAAATCCATCCCGATGCCGCTGCGGTGCAGTGGCCTGATCCAGCCTAAGCAATCCGTGTGCCAGCGGGCATGAAGCCCTGGCTGGCAGACTCAGTTTTCGGTCGATTGTTGTTCGCGCAGGGCCTTGGCCTTGGCGTGCAGCCAGCGCTCTACTGAGGGGAACACAAATTTGCTGACGTCTCCGCCCAGAATCGCGATTTCGCGCACGATGGTGCCCGAAATAAACTGGTACTGATCGGATGGCGTCATGAACAGGGTCTCGACCTCGGGCAACAGGTGGCGGTTCATGCCTGCCATCTGGAACTCGTATTCAAAATCGGACACTGCCCGCAGACCGCGCACGATGACCCGGGCTTCTTGTTCCCGGACGAAATCCTTCAGCAGCCCGCCAAAGCTGCGCACCTGGACATTGGGATAGTGTCCCAGGACTTCTTCGGCGATTTCCAGGCGTTCCTGGATGCTGAAGAAAGGTTTTTTATTCTGGCTGACAGCGACCCCGACCACGACGTGGTCGAACAGGCTGGCGGCGCGGCGTACAAGGTCTTCATGCCCACGGGTCAGGGGGTCGAATGTTCCGGGATAAACGGCGGTGATCATATGTGCTCCGGTGGGGAAGGAATATCATCGGCCGATGCCGAGGGGCCATTATTACGATTTTTCTGCGTTGCAGCAAACTGCAACAGAGCGTAATGTACCTGACTGGCGCGTCCTCGGCGCAGCACGTGCCAGTCGTCCGCCCAGTGCGCGTCCACCGGGCGGTCGCTTTCCAGGTACAACAGGCCTTCGGGCCGCAGTGCCTGGCCCAGCCAGGGCCGGATGCGTGCAGGCCAGTCGCTGCCAAAAGGCGGGTCCAGCAGCAGCAGGTCGAAGGTCGGCGTGGCCTGAGCTCGTAAATACGCCAGCGCGTCGCCCGCGTGGATGTGGATGGCCGGTGCCTGCAGACGCTGTTGTACCGCCCGCAGGCCAGCCAGAGCGGCAGGGGCCTGTTCCACCAATTGGGCCTGGGCGACCCCTCGGGATGCCGCCTCGAAGCCTAGGGCTCCGCTGCCGGCGAACAGGTCCAGCACCCGTCGCGAGGCGAAATCTCCGCCCCAGAAATGGGTCAACCAGTTAAACAGCGTCTCGCGCACCCGGTCTGGGGTGGGACGCAGATGTGCGCCATCTGGCACAGTAATGGGTGTGCGGCGGTAGTCACCGCCTACAATACGAATCTGATGTTTTTTCATGCGCGGCCCGTGATCTCTGATACGGCGTCGGGCACTCGCCGGACCGTTCAGTGTAAAGCCTATGTTCAGTTTCTTTAAACGCAAAAAATCTCCGCCCGTCCCTGATCTTTCTCAGGACTTGGTCGATACCCCGGATATTGCGCCAGTGGCGCCTACCGAGCTTCCGCCAGAGACCCTGGCGGTCGTTGCGGCTCAGCCTCAGACTGAGCCCGCGCTGCCGGAGACCGCGGCTGCGCCGCCTGAGGCGGCCCCGCTGGTTGCCGACGATCTTCCGGCCCCCGACACCCGTGCAGCAGCAGTCCCGCCCGCCGATCAGGCCGACGTCGTCCAGCCGCCCGATCCTTGGTCCGATGGCACGCCCAATATTTCGCCGGACCCTCTGGCCCGCCTGGACAAGACCGCCGCCCCTGCGCCCGCTGCCGAATCCACCTCCTGGCTGGGGCGGCTGCGGCAAGGCCTGTCGCGGACCGGTCAAAGCCTGGGCAGTCTGTTTGTGGGCGTCAAGGTCGACGAGAGCCTGTTCGAAGAACTGGAAACCGCCTTGATCATGGCGGATGCCGGCGTCGAGGCCACGGAAAAATTGCTGACCCAGTTGCGCGCCCGGGTGCGCAAACAGCGCCTGGACCAGCCTGATGCCGTGCGGGCCGCGTTGCAGGACATCCTGACGGATCATCTGAAAGTCCTGGAAAAGCCCTTTGTCGTGGGCGAAGCCGCCCCGATGGTGGTCATGATTGCCGGGGTCAACGGCGCGGGCAAGACCACCTCCATCGGCAAACTGACCCATGCCCTGCAGGCGCGTCAGGCCAGTGTGCTGCTGGCGGCGGGCGATACCTTTCGTGCCGCTGCGCGCGAACAGTTGGTCGCCTGGGGAACGCGCAACGGCGTCACCGTCATTGCCCAGGAAGGCGGGGACCCCGCTGCCGTGGCCTTTGATGCGGTTAACGCCGGACGGGCCCGGTCGGCGGATGTGGTGCTGGTGGATACGGCGGGACGCCTGCCCACCCAGTTGCACCTGATGGAAGAACTGAAGAAAATCAAGCGGGTCATTGCCAAGGCCGATTCTGGTGCGCCGCATGAAATCCTGCTGGTGGTCGATGGCAATACCGGCCAGAACGCCCTGGCCCAGATCCGCGCCTTTGATGCGGCCCTGGGGTTGACCGGTCTGGTGGTCACCAAGCTGGATGGCACCGCACGCGGTGGCACGCTGGCGGCGGTGGCTGCGGGTAGCCAGGGGGTGCGCCCGGTGCCGGTCTATTGGATCGGGGTGGGCGAGGGCATGCAGGACCTGCAGCCTTTTGTGGCCGCTGAATTTGCCGACGCCCTGCTGGGTGGCCGCCCAGACTCGCTAAAATGAAGAATTCAGGATGGTTCTAATATGGGGTTTTCCAGCAGAACCGCCTCTTTACAGGAATAGCATCAATGAATACGGATACCCAGGCGCTGCCTGATCCGGCATCGCCCTTTGTGATTTCCTCCGTACAGGAAATCGTGGCCGAATTGCGCGCCGGTCATATGGTCATTCTGGTTGACGAAGAAGACCGCGAAAACGAGGGCGACCTCGTCATGGCGGCTGATTTCGTCACCCCCGATGCCATTAATTTCATGGTCACCCATGCCCGTGGTCTGGTCTGCCTGACCCTGACCCAGGATCGCTGCAATCAACTGCAGTTGCCGATGATGGCAAACCAGAACGGCACCCGCTATGGCACGAACTTCACCGTGTCCATCGAGGCCGCCCAGGGGGTGGATACCGGGATCTCCGCCGCCGACCGGGCGCGTACCATTCAGGCCGCTGTGGCCCGCGATGCCCGCCCGGCCGATCTGGTGCAGCCCGGGCATATTTTTCCCGTGCGGGCCGAGCCCGGCGGCGTGCTGGTGCGGGCAGGCCACACCGAGGCCGGTTGCGACCTCACTGCCATGGCTGGCCTGACCCCGGCAGCGGTCATCTGCGAGATTCTCAAGCCCGATGGTTCGATGGCCCGTCTGCCGGACCTGATGGTCTTTGCCCAAGAACACGGCCTGAAAATCGGCACAATCGCCGATCTTATCCAGTATCGCAGCGAGCACGAAACCATGGTCGAGCGCTTGGTCACGCGCTCTGTCACCACGCCATGGGGTGAATTCCAGGCGGTTGCCTACCGTGATCGGGCATCTGGCGCACCACATCTGGCGCTGGTTCATGGCCATATCCAGCCAGACCAGGAAACCCTGGTGCGGGTACACGAACCCACCAGTGTGATGGATCTTTTATGCGAATGCACGACCAACCATAGCTGGACGATCCCCCAGGCGCTGCGCACCATTGCCGCTGCGCCCAGCGGGGTGGTCGTGCTGATGAACTGCCATGGACAGGCCGACCTGCTGTTTGCCCAATTCGACGCCTGGGCCCGTAGCCCTGACGCCACGCCGGTTGCGGCTGCCGTGCTCAGTGGCGAGCGCCATAGCTTGCGCACTTTCGGCATTGGCGCCCAGATCCTGCGCGACCTGGGTGTGGGCCAGGCGCGGCTGCTGGCGCGACCACGCAAAATGCCCAGTATGGCGGGCTTCTCCCTGACCATTACGGGTTACCATAATGAACCGGGCGCCGATAACGCCCCAACCCAATAGGAATCACGGCTATGAACCCTTATGTGATGACCCCCGACATGAACGGCGAAGGCCTGCACATTGGCATCGTGCGTGCCCGATTCAATGCCGAAATCGGCGAAGCCGAACTACAAACCTGCCTGGACGAGCTTGCTGCCTTGGGTGTGGATGAACGGGATATCATGGTGGCTTCCGTGCCGGGTGCGCTGGAACTCGGCGTGGCTCTTGCACAGATGGCCGAATCCTTCGAATTTGATGCCCTGATTGCGTTGGGTGCCGTGATCCGTGGCGAGACCTATCACTTCGAGATCGTCAGCAACGAATCCGCATCCGCCATCAGCCGCGTTGCCCTTGAAACCGGCATCCCGGTGGCCAATGGCGTGCTCACGGTCGAAACCGACGAACAGGCCCAGACCCGTGCCGCCGACAAAGGCCGCGATTGCGCCCGTGCCGCTGTCGAAATGGCCAATCTCGTTGCTGCTCTGGAACCGGAGTCCGACGACGACGACGATGACGAGGACGATGAAGGTGACGACTTCGAAGAGGAAGTCGATGACTGAGTCGTCCAAACCGCGCAACGGGCGCAGCAACGCCCGCAGCGCTCGTCGCATGGCCCGAGAATTCGCCCTCCAAGGGGTGTACGCCTGGCTGCTGCGGGGGGGCGTTGACCTTGCCGAACTCGGCGAGATCGACGCCCATGTGCGTGACGCCGATGATTTCTCCCAGGCCGATACCCAGTGGTATCACACCCTGCTCCAGGGGGCCACGCATCAGGCCGATGCCTTGCGCACCCGCTTTGTGCCCTACATCGACCGGCCCTTGCCCGAACTCTCCCCCATCGAACATGCCGTCCTGTTGCTGGGCACCTTCGAACTCGTTCAGCACCCCGAGGTCCCTTACCGCGTGGCAATCAACGAATCCGTCGAACTCGCCAAATCCTTTGGCGGCACCGATGGCTATCGCTTTGTCAACGGGGTGCTGGATAAGCTGGCCGCCGAGGTCCGTGCCCCCGAGGTCCAGTCCGCTGGCCGCGGCTAAGCAACCCAGGATAAGCCTATGCAGTCACAGGGCGAATTCGATCTTATCGCGCAGTACTTCAAACGCCCGGCGCCCAGTGGCATGCTGGGCATCGGCGACGACTGCGCCTTGTTGTCCCCTGCCCAGGGCTGGGATCTTGCCGTCAGCACCGATATGCTGGTCGAAGGGCGGCATTTCTTTGCCGATGGCGATCCGCGTTTGCTGGGCCACAAGGCCCTGGCGGTCAATCTTTCTGATCTGGCTGCCATGGGTGCGCGCCCGCTGGCCTGCACCCTGGCGATTTCATTGCCACGGGTGGATGCCGATTGGCTACAGGCCTTTGCGGATGGTTTTCATGCGCTGTCGCGTGATGCGCATTGCCCGCTGATCGGCGGGGATACCACCGGCGGCGCCGACCAGATCATTCTCAGCATTACCGTCATGGGCGAGGTCCGTCGCCACCAGGCCTTGCGCCGCGCTGCGGCCCGTCTGGGCGATGATCTCTGGGTGTCAGGGACACTGGGGGCGGCTGATATCGCGTTGCGGCTGATGCTGGGCAGTTTGCCACCAGACCCGGCCCGCCTGGCTTTGTGCCGTAACGCCCTCGAGGCGCCCATGCCGCGCCTGAAGCTTGGCCGCTACCTGGCGGGGGTGGCGCATGCCGCCATTGATATCTCCGATGGTCTGTTGCAGGATCTTGGCCATCTGCTGGATGCCAGCCAGTGCGCGGCTGATCTCTGGCTGGACTTCTTGCCCGCTCATGCCGCTTTGCAGGGGCTGGACGAAGCCGTGCGCCGCGATGCACTGCTGGCGGGTGGCGATGCCTACGAATTATGTTTTGCTGCGCATCCGCGGCGGCGCGAACAAATCGATACCCTGTCGCGCCAGTTGGCCTTGCCCATTACCCGGGTCGGTACGCTGCGCAGTGGGTCGGGCCTGCGCGTCCTGGACGCACAGGGCCAGGAAGTCTCCATTCAGCGCCGTGGTTTTGATCATTTCGCTGCGCCTCTTTGATCTCGATACTATGTCCTTTGGTTTTAGTACACGCGCCCCTATCCCCCGCCCGACAGCGCGTTGGGTGTTTTCGCGACCGGAACGCATCCTGGCCTTTGGCTTTGGTTCCGGCCTGATCTATCCGGCCCCCGGCACCTGGGGGACTTTGGTCGGTTGGCTGATCTGGGCGCTGTGCCTGCAGGGCCTGCCCGATGGTTGGATCGCGGCGCTCTTGTTGCTGTCCTTTCTGGTGGGTTGCTGGGCGGCACAGCGTGCTGGCCAGGATCTGGGCGTGGCCGATTACGGTGGCATCAACTGGGATGAAATCGTTGCGATTTGGCTGGTTTTGTGGCTGCTGCCTGCAGGGTTTTGGTCGCAGTTGACCGGGGTTGCGCTGTTTCGTGGCTTCGATATTCTTAAGCCCCCACCGGTCAGCGTGCTGGATCGCCGTTTCAAGAATGGTTTTGGCGTCATGATCGATGACATCTTTGCTGCACTGTATGCCTTGCTGCTTGCCGCCGTGCTGATACGCTTCGGGCTGTGGTGGCCATGATGGTTTCAGGCTGACTGGCGCAGAGTCATGAACACTAGGAGATCGCCATGATGGACAGAGAATCTCGCGCGCTGGCGGGCGAACTGGGGGCTGCATTGCGGGCGCTGGGCTGGCTGTGCGCCACCGCCGAATCCTGTACCGGAGGACTATTGGCAGGGGCCATCACGGCCTGTCCTGGGGCCAGCCTGTGGTTCGATCGCGGCTTCATCACTTACAGCAATAGCGCCAAGACAGAACAGTTGCGGGTTTTACCCGACACCCTAGAGCGCCACGGGGCCGTCAGCGAGGAAACCGCCATGGAAATGGCGGCTGGCGTGCTGGCCACTACCCCGGCCGCCCGTTTGGGGCTGGCGACTACTGGCATTGCCGGGCCAGGAGGCGCCACGCCGGGTAAGCCGGTGGGCATGGTGTGCTTCGGGATTGCCTATCGGGCAGGGGATGGCATCAATACTCGGGCAGTCACCCGGGTGTTTGATGGTGATCGCGATGCCGTGCGTCTGGCGGCGGTGCGCTTTGTGCTGCAGACCGCCATCGAAGGCCTGCCGCAGTTATAGGTCTTTAGGCGCTTAGGTCAGTGGTGCCGGGTTGAGATCCCGCAACTGGCCGGCTGATAGGGACAAAACGCGGTTGCGGCCTTCGTGTTTTGCCTGATACATGACCTGATCGGCCAGCGCCAGCAGTTGGGTCATGGTGGCGTGGGGCTTCTGGCTGTCGTGGATGGTGCCGATACTGACAGTGACTCGCAATGGTTCGTCGCTGTCGTAGTACAGGCGGATTTCTTCTACGGCTTTGCGCAGGCGTTCGCCGATTTCCAGACTATCGCGCAGGGTTGTGTTGGGCAGGACAATGCCAAATTCTTCGCCCCCCAGACGACCAAACAGGTCTTCGGGCCGGATGGCGTTTTGGATGATGCGGGCGAATTCACGCAGCACGCTATCGCCTGCCGCGTGGCCGTGGTTGTCGTTCAGCCGCTTGAAATGGTCGATGTCCAACATCATCACACAGTTGCCATAAAACGCGGCAGGGGATTGCTGCAGGTATTCGGTGGCCCCCCGCATAAATGCCTGACGCGACATGGCCCCGGTTAGTTCGTCATGGTCCAGGGCCTGGTTCAGGGACTGCACCAGGTCGTTGCGCGCCATCAGCGAACTGGATACCATCAGGGGGGTGGCCACCATCATCTGCAGCCCGATTTGCAAGGACACCTGCACCCAGACCGAGGGTATATCTGAGGCGACCAGCGCCCAGCCCTGGGTATGGCTGACCATCAGGGCAATGGATGCTGCCAGCGTCAGCCAGGCGCAGGTTTTTTGCTGATAGGCATAGGCACAGATCAGCAAGGCCGGGACTGGGAATGCCGCCGTGCCGGGTCCGCCCAGTAAAGCCGCCAGCAAGATCGATCCCAGCAATACGAGCAAGGGCCATTGGCGGCTGCCTGCCAGCAACTGATGCAGGATACGGGCCAAAGACCGGCGTCGGTCGATCAGGCTGCGGCCCGGTGATGTGGCCAGCAGACAGACGGGGAGAATGGCGCTATAGCCCAGCCATTGCTGAAAAAAGATCCCGATGATCGGGCGCAGCGGCATATCCAGGGGCAGCGGGGTGGAGGTCTGGTAGCCGATCAACCCTGCCAGCGCCGTGCAGGCCGACGCCGCCAGCCCTGCCAGCAAGACATGGGTGATGGCCCTTGGGGTACGCATGGTGTCCAGCGGCCAGACCCGATGCAACAGAAACCACGCCAGCCATACGCCGGAGAGGTTGACCAGGGTATTGAGCAGTGCGACATCCCAGCCGTCGTACCAGTATGCGTAAGCGGCCATGACCCCCAAAATGACGCCGGGCCACCGGTAGCGGTGGGGGATGGATGATACGCGCAACAAAGCACCGGCCAATAATGCGTTGGCCGGCCAGAAACCGATATCGCCCAATAGAGGGTGGAACATCAAGCTGAAGTAAATCAGCAGAAACGCAAGAGCTGTCAGCGACAGGAACGGGCCTGATCGCCGGGCCCAAGACAGGCTGCTGGCAATAGACTGGCACATGATGCGAAGATTCTACTGAATCTTGGGGGAAATGTATGTAGTTTTTACGGCAGCGGGTTTAGCTCTCTGTGTCGCTAACTGCTTGGCGGATGGCGCTACGGGTGGCGCGGGCGGTTTTGGTGGCTGCCTCGGCCCAGTCTTCCTTATTGCTGGCATACAGGATGGCTCGGGATGAATTGATCATCATGCCCTTGCCATGTGGGGTGCGGCCGGCTTGCACGGTGGCCTGGATATCGCCCCCCTGGACGCCGATGCCGGGGATCAGCAGGGGCATGTCGCCCACCCGGCGGCGCACTTGCGCGATTTCTTCGGGGAAGGTTGCTCCCACCACCAGGGCGCATTGGCCCGTCGTATTCCAGACGCGCGCGATCTGGTCGGCCACGTGCAGGTACAGCGGGGTGCCGTTGGCCAGGCGCATGTCCTGCAGATCGGCACCGCCGCGATTCGAGGTGCGGCACAGGATGATGACGCCCTTGTCACCATAATCGATATAGGGTTGCACCGAGTCGCGCCCCATATAAGGATTGACCGTGACGGCGTCGGCCCCGTAGCGCTCGAAGGCTTCGCGGGCGTATTGTTCGGCGGTGCTGCCGATATCGCCGCGTTTGGCGTCCAGCACAATGGGTAGCGTGGGATGCTGCTGGCGGATATGCTGGCACAGATCCAGTAGCTGGTCCTCGGCCCCCAGGGCTGAAAAATAGGCGATCTGCGGCTTGAAACCGCAGACAAAAGGCGCGGTGGCGTCGACGATGCGGCGGCAAAACTCCAGGACGGCATCCGGGCGGCCAGCCAGTTCGTCTGGGAAACGGCGGGGATCAGGGTCCAACCCCACCATCAGCAGAGAGTCCTGGCTGATCCAGGCGCGGTTCAGTTTGTCGATGAAGTTCATGGCGGCAAAATTGAATGAGTTAAGCAATGACCCGATGAACTATATGGGTAATCCCTCGGGCCGTGTCGTCACGATTGTAGACGGCTTCCCAACAACAATGGGGTCACAACACAATGGGGTCAGACACCATTAAAAAATCCAGCGGGGAATCAGCACACTGGCCCAAGCGGCGCCGGTCAGCAACAGCATCAGCAATACCGCTGCGCTGCCTATGTCTTTGGCGCGTCCCAGCAAAGGATGTTGGTCCGTGCTGATGGCGTCGGCCAGCGCCTCGATGGCGGAATTGATCAGTTCGACGATCAATACCCCCACCAGCATGCCTGATAGCAGCAGTCGTTCGCCCGCTGTATTGCCCAGCCACAGGCCCAGCGGGATCAGGATCACCGCCAGAATGGTTTCCTGACGGAAGGCGGCCTCATGTCGCCAAGCGGCCCCTAGGCCCTGCAGCGAGTAGCGCAAGGCGCGAATGATGCGGATCAGGCCGCCTGTGCTTTTGTAGGGAGAAGACGGAGTCATCGCAATCACTGCCTGGGGAATGTGCGGGCATTGTAAACAATTGCGCTCAGGCTAACGAGACATGGGCCTGGCTGGTGGCTTCGCCGTGGATCATGATAAAGAAATTCTGATCGGCGGATAGTGTCGCGCTGCCGGTTCCCTGTACGAATTTCAGCGCCTTCCACTGGCTGTCGAACAGCCGCCAGGCGCGTGCGCCCGTGATGGTCAGGGTGCTTGCGCCGCGCGTTTTCAAGCATTGACAATACCCGTCCGCGCCGATGGTGACGGTTTGTGTGCCCAAGGCAGCATAGGGAATGGAGTCCAGGGATTGATAGTGGTATCCCCCGAAGGTCAGCCATTCGGCGCCATTCTGTGATTGTGCAATCAGCTCGTACAGATCGCGCCCATGGTTGACCGGGATTTTCATGAACTGACGGGTGCGCTGGGCGGTATCCGGCAGCAGGGGCTGGCGGCCGTCGATCTGCACGTAGCCGGGCAGGTCGGCGATCTCTGTCAGGGTGAACAGCGGCGATTCTGCACTGAATACCGTCGAGGATTCATGCTCGTTGATCAGCACCCAGTGTTTGCCCAGGCGTGCGCGCCAGGCGGCGGGCAGGGCTGGTGCCGCCTGAATCTGCTGGCCGTAGGGCAGGAGAATCTGGTAGTGCCCACTGCCCGCAGTCACCCGCATCATCAGATAGCGATATGGGCCGTTGTCGGAGGTGCGGTAGGACAGCGGCAGGCCATCGGCAGACCACCAGCCGTCTTCCCGGTAGCTCAGGCCAGACGCGATGTTGATCCACTGGCCTGATTCATGACGCGATAGCGTGACCGAGCCGCTATCGTTTCTGGCCACTCGGCTGACGCCTTCGAAGCTGCCGTAATAGCCTTCGATGGCCCCGAGGACTGCTGGGTCGGTGGCGGCGATTGGCGGCAGGGCGGTGGGCAAGGGCGGCGGCAGGTGTTTCAGGCTGCCTTGATCGACCAGGGCGTGCAGCAAAATGCGCTCGGCCAATGCCCCGGCGCCATAGGCCAGCGAGGTGCCGGTGATCATCACCGCCAGCCCCGTGTCGGGCATGACAAAAAAATCACTGCCAAAGAAATTGGTGCCGCCGTTTTTCTGCCAACAGTTAAAGCCGGCTGCGCGCATGCCTGGGTGATCGGTTTGATCCCAACCCAGGCCCCATTTCCAGCTTGGAGCAGGGTTGAGCACCACGTCGCCGGTCTGATCGCGGCCCATTTCCGCCACGGCTTCAGCGGAGAGGATGCGTCGGCCCCTGAATTCGCCTTTTTGCAGAAACATAATGGCCAGGTTCATCATTTCAGACGGCGTGCTGCTCAGGCCGCCAGAGCCGTAGGCGTTAACGAACTCCTGTCCTTGATCGGTCCCTCCCACGAGGGCGTGGGCAAAGCTGCCAGCCGGATAATGCGCCAGCGGAAAGCGGCTGAGGCTCATCCCCAGTGGTTCCAGGATTTCCCGTGTCGCAAAGGTCGAATAGGGTTTGCCGCTGATTTCCTCGACAACGCGTTCGGCCAGGGTGAAGCCGTCGTTGCAGTACACGGCCAGTTCGCCCGGCGTGTGTTTCAGATGTTGCCCCGCCAGGATGGCTTGCGTGTTGCGGGCATAGTCGAGGATGGGTTCGAAGGTAAAAATATTGCTGTAATTTGCGCCTGCGAACCCGGACGTATGGCTCAGCAGCATGCGGACCGTTACTTTGGCGAAATCTGGCGATAGCATCCGGAAATCACGGACGTAGTCAGAGGCCGGCGAGTCCAGATCCACCAGCCCCCGATCCACCAGGATCATGATGGCCACCGCCGAGAAGACTTTGCTGACCGAGCCTATGTTATATAGCGTGTTGATGCCGACCGGCTGCTTGTTGGCACTGTCAATGACGCCGAATGCTTCTTGCCAGACGACATGCTGGCCATCCAGCAGCGCGACCGATACTGATGAGGTGTCGGTATCGGCCATGGCTTGCGCAATCGCAGCCTGACCGTCGCGGATGGTGTTTGTATAGTCGGTGTTGCCTGAACTGGTGCCGCCATCGCTGCAGGCGGCCAAAGGCCCCAGGGCCGAACCCGCCAGGGCCGCTTGCAGGATGCGTCGCCTGCCTGGCGAAGCGGCTGTATCGAGTGCGTGGTTTCGACGGGCCATAGGGGACTCCTGCTTGAGGTTTAAAGGTAAACGTGAGAGCAGCGTAACACTCGCTATGTCATTGTCACAATGAGAAGATCGTAATGCTTTGGGTCAGGCGCAAAAAAGCCCCCATCGCGCTGTTCAGCGCCTGGGGGCTGGAGATTGCCGGGGGCGACCAAGATGCATCATGGCGTATCGGTCGAGGCAGGCAGGGACTTAGCGGCCACCCATGCCGCCCATGTCAGGCATCCCGCCGGACTGCGTTTTTTTTCCTGTGTGGTGGGATCAGCCCTGTTTCACCAACGGGCACTCGCTCTCGGATAAAGGCAGGAACAGATCCTTACCGGAGATCGTCGAGACAATATTGTAAATATCGTTCGATGATGTTGAGGCTTTCGGGTCTTTGACTTCGACCTCGTACATATCCATGATCACACGGCCATCTTCTGGGCGGATGTGCGCATTCTTGATCAGCAGATCATCGATCTTGAATTCACGCATCCTGGCGTTGACCGCATCACCCTCGAAGGTTCCGGCGGCTTCGACTGCCTTCAGGTAATGGGTCGTGGCGGCATAGCCCAGGGCGTGCACCATGGTGGGGGGGTGGCTGAAGCCGGTCTGCTCCTGCCAGCGTTTGCTCCAGTTGCGCGTCCCTTCGTCAGCATCCCAGTAAAACGGAGTCGCGAATCGCAGGCCTTGTGCATTGGTCAGGCCCATGCCCAGGACATCCGTGACAAAAACCAGATAGGCGGCAAGTTTCTGGCCGCTTTGGGCGATCCCAAAGTCATAGGCCTGCCTGACCAGAGAAACCAAGTCTTTGCCAGCACTGGCCAGGCCGACCACCTGAGCCCCCGAGGATTGAGCCTGCAGCAGGAACGAGGCGTAGTCCTCTGTCGAACCAAAAGGATATCTGGTATTGCCCAGCACCTGTCCGCCGTTGTCCTTGACGAACTGGTTGGCCGAGGCTTCCAGGCTCTTGCCAAAAACGTAATCCGCTGTGATGGAATACCAGGTTTTGCCGCCGTTCTTGATGGTGTTGCTGACCACTGCATTGGCCAGCGCATAGGTATCCGGGGCCCATTGGGTGCTGCGTGGCGAGCATTCCTTGCCACTGAAGATGCTGGCAAAACCCGCAGTCATCAGGGCCGAACCGCCTTTTTCCACCGCGACGTGCATGGATGCCAATCCTGTGGAGCTGGCACCGCCATCAATGAAGGCTACGACGTTTTCCGTATCGAACCATTTGCGCACCATGCCGGAAGCCACGTCGACCTTGCTTTGATTATCGCCGCCGATGACTTCAATTTTTTTGTCCAGCACTTTGCCGCCGAAGTCTTCGACAGCCATGCGCACAGCAATTTCCGAACCAATGCCGCCAAGATCCGAATACGCGCCGGATCGGTCATTGCCGACGCCGATGCGGACAACGTCCTGAGCATGAACGGAGGAGATGCCCATGCCGGCCAGGAGCAGGCAGCCGTAGAGGAAATGTCTGGAAAATTTCATTTTGATGTCTCCAATTTATAAAAATACCCTTCTGCTCAGGATGTCGGAATCGACACTGAGGCCTGTCAGAAGGGGGGCGAGATGATTTTTTCTGCAGCAAAAGCCTGCGGTGTGTATCCGTTGCTTATTGCTTGAATATCAGGCCCGGGATTTCGGTCTGTTTTTCGACTGTCTGGATCTTCGCCTCTGTCGAGGCTGCCATGGGCACGCTCCAGTTGACGGGGTCTTTGCGTCTGTTGTCGACATAGAGTTGAAAGACGTCGGGCCGGTTATAGTGTCCCGCCGTGTCAAGAGAGAGTTTGCCTTTGGATACATCATCCAGGTCGATATCGGCATAGATGATTTCTTCTTCATAGAATTTCTGCTCGACAATCCAGCGTCCATCCGGCCCGATGATCCCCGAGCCGCCAGCCAGGACAAATTCGTCGCGATCACTGGTTTTTGACGGGCTGGTCAACATGTCGATCGGCAAGCCGAAGTCTTCCGTGATGTCGGCGCGGCGAAGGACCATGCCCATGGCGATGACAAAGCACCTGCCTTCAAACGCGTAGTGGCGGGATGCGATCATATTGTGCTCGGCAATATCCGGGAAAACCGCCACATGAATCTGTTCGCCAAGCGCATGCATGGTAAAGCGGTTCAGCGGCATCCAGTGCTCCCAGCAGATGGACCCTCCGACCCGTCCGGCGGTGGTGTCGTAGGCCTGCAGGCTGCTGCCATCGCCTTCGCCCCAGATGATGCGCTCTCCATGGGTAGGCTTCAGTTTGCGGCGCACCCCCAGGATGGTGCCCTGGTCCGAGATATAGAGCAGCGAGTTATACAGGGTGCCGCGTGAGAATCGGGTGTCTCGTTCATTCATGCCCATGACGACATTGATGCCCGCCTTGCGCGCAGCCTCGCACAGACGATCGGTTTCCGGGCCACCGACCTCGACTGAGTTGGCGGTCAGATGTGCATACGCCTGCAGGTGCCTGGGGTCTTTCCAGCCGGTCTCGAAAAAAGTCCACACTGGAAAACCAGGCAGCCAGGTTTCCGGGAAAGCAATCAGTTTTGCCCCGTGGCGACCGGCTTCCAGAATGGCCGACTCTGCGATATCGATGCAGCCTTGAAGGTTCATGAAGGCTGGCTGCAGTTGGGCGGCAGCCACTTTGACGATATTTGACATACATGTCTCCTGTTTTAAATCCAGACATGCCGTGAAACGGGGCCGCCAGCGGGCTGGCGGGTATAGAAATATTTACGGCGCTGGGTGCAGTCACGGCAATCCTAACCAAGACTATTCCGGGTCACAACCGTTGGTTCACTTCCCGTCCTTTTGAGGCTTCACTGGTTCATCTGGCGGACCATAGTCTCATTTTCTTTACGGTCGTGAAATCCGATGCTAACCTCGCCGCAAATATGGTTGGGTGCCGTTCGGCAAGGTGCTGCAAGAACTGATGCCGGTGCGGAGCCACAGACAGGCCGTGTTCTGTGCACTGGCAACAAGGAGCAACATATGCATTTGAATGCCCCGCAAGGTCCTTTGCATGGAATGACCGTGCTGGATCTCAGCACAGTGATCGCCGGTCCCTATGCGGCCCAGATTCTTGGAGACATGGGGGCCACGGTAATCAAGATCGAGTCGCCCGGCGGGGATATCATGCGCGGGCCTGGCCCATCCAGATCCCCTGGGATGGGCGCAGCATTCTTGAACTGCAATCGCAACAAACAAAGCGTGACGCTGGACTTGAAGAATGGCCGGGACAGAGACAGGCTGCTGGATTTGGCCGCCAATGCTCAGGTGCTGCTGCACAACATGAGGCCGGGAGCGATTGCACGGCTGGGGCTGGCTTTCGAGGATCTCGCGCCATGCAATCCCCGGCTGATCTATTGTGCGATTGTGGGCTATGGTCAGGACGGCCCCTACTGTGATCGCCCCGCTTATGACGATATCATCCAGGCGGCTTGCGGCTGGGCCGAGCTCGAAGGCCGTACCCAGGGTGAACCCAGATACGCCAGCACGATTGTGGCCGACAAGATATCGGCGCTGTACGCCGTCAGTGCCATCAATGCGGCCTTGCTGCACCGCGAACGGACTGGCGAAGGCCAATATGTCGAGGTGCCGATGTATGAGACCCTGGCTTCTTTCCTCCTGGTTGAGCATCTGGCCGGTAAGACTTTCCAGCCGGCATTGGGACATACAGGCTATTCCAGGCTGCTGTCGCGCCACAGGCGACCTTACAGGACACTGGATGGCTACATCAGTGTCATGCCATATACCGGCAAGCAATGGAAAGCATTTTTCGAGTTGGCGGGACGCGGGGAATGGGCAGCCGATGCGCGGCTATTGAGTACACAGGCAAGGGCCGCCATGATCGATGATCTGTATGGGCGTCTGGCAGACATACTGGTGCAGCGCGCCACAGGAGAATGGATGAGGCTGCTGGCTCCGGAAGATATCCCCTGTTCGCCTGTCAATTCCCTGGAGGAGCTGTTGGATGATGATCATATGCGAGCTGTTGGCTTTTTCATGCGGTTGAAGCATCCCACCGAGGGGGACATTGTCGTCACTCGTCCGCCGATCCGGTTTTCAAAAACGCCGTGCGGCATCTCACGACATGCGCCGAGCTTCGATCAAAAAGAAATCATATAAAAGCATTCGGGTGCAGCCCATGTGCGGCACAAGGAGATCAAGGTGAGCACTTCCGTCATACCTGTCAATGCACTCGTCAGGGGCCTGTTGGTGCTGGAAACGCTGAACGCGTCCGGCCCAGCAGGACTGTCCGATATCTGGCGTAAAACCGGGCTGCCGAAGGCAACCGTGTTCCGTATGCTGGAAACCCTGCATGAACATGGTTATGTCACTTATGACCCCAGCAGCCAGGTTTATCAGGTCAGCCTGCGCGCATTGGCGTTGTCCAACAATGTGTCGTATGGGCAGCAGCTTCTGCAGATTGCCGCCCCCGTCATCTCCAGTTTGCGAGAGGACTTGGGCTGGCCGTCTGATCTGACTGTTTTTCAGCACGACAAAATGGTCATTGTGGATACGAACCGGGAGCCCGGGATGCTGTCATCCAATCGCAGCGTGGGCTCGCGCGTGCCCATGATGGCGTCTGCCACCGGCCGGGCCTATCTGGCAAATATAGGGGAAAAACAGCAGCAGGCCCTGCTGAAACGCTTGGCCCTATCGGACGACCCATACGAGCAGCTGGCCAAAGACCAGGCCGCCACCAGCCGGATCATCAGCGAAACCCTCAGCCGGGGTTATGCACTTTCAGATCAGGAATTTTTGAAATCAAATCGGGGCGCTGCTGCAGCCATCATGCATGACGGCGAAGTGGTTTGTGTGATCAATATGATTGCCATTGCCAGAATCGTGAAACTAGAAGAAGTCGAAAACCGCTACGTTCCGTTGCTGTTGGAGGCAAAGAAAAAAATAGAAGCGCTGCTCAGTCGATTTCCGTCCAGGCAAAACAACCGATCGTCTGTGACCAGGCATATGGCTGATGGCACCGTGCGTTCGTATCAAAGAGGCTAACGTTCAATATGAAAACCTCCATCATCCTCGAAACCCGCAACCTCACCAAGACTTTTCTGGGCTTCGTCGCCGTCGATGCGGTCAATCTCCAGGTGCAACGCGGCCAGATCCATGCGCTGATCGGCCCCAATGGCGCAGGCAAGACCACCTGCTTCAATCTTCTGACCAAATTCATCAAGCCCACCCAGGGCCAGATCTATTTCGACGGCCAGGAAATCACCCACGATCAGCCTGCCGACATCGCCCGCAAAGGCATCATCCGATCCTTCCAGATTTCCGCCGTTTTCCCCCAGCTCTCCGTGCTGGATAACGTGCGCATCGCCCTGCAGCGCAACACCGGCCTGTCCTTTCACTTCTGGCGCAGCGAACGCAGCCTCACCTCCCTGAATGCACGGGCGCGGGCACTGCTCGACGAAGTCGGCCTGGGCGGTTTTGCCGACGAAATCACCGTGAATCTGCCCTATGGACGCAAACGCGCCCTGGAAATCGCCACCACCCTGGCCATGGAACCCAGCCTGATGCTGCTGGACGAGCCCACCCAGGGCATGGGCCACGAAGACGTGGACCGCGTCACCCAACTGATCAAGCAGGTCAGCGCCGGACGCACCATCCTGATGGTCGAGCACAATATGAAGGTCGTTTCCTCCATTGCTGACCGCATTACCGTCCTGGCCCGGGGGGCCGTCCTGGCCGAAGGCGACTACGCCGCCGTATCCAGCAATCCCGCTGTGATGGAAGCCTACATGGGTACCACACAGGGCGAACTCGAAGGAGCCCATGCATGAACAGCAGCACCCCCGCCCTGGAAATCTCCGACTTGCAAGCCTGGTACGGCGAATCCCATGTCCTGCACGGCGTCAATATGCGTGTCGAACCTGGTCAGGTCGTCACCTTGTTGGGCCGCAATGGCGCGGGACGCACCACAACGCTGCGCGCGCTGCTGGGCCTGACCAGCCGGCGCACGGGCTCCATCCGCATCCAGGGCACCGAATCCATCCACCTGCCCACCTACCGCATTGCCCACCTGGGCATCGGCTACTGTCCCGAAGAACGCGGCATCTTTGCCTCTTTATCGTGCGAAGAAAACCTGCTGCTGCCGCCCACCGTAGGCAATACGCTGGGCGGCGGCATGTCGCTGGCCGAAATCTACGATATGTTTCCCAATCTGCTGGAACGCCGCCACTCCCCTGGCACCCGCTTATCTGGGGGAGAGCAGCAGATGCTGGCGGTGGCCCGCATTCTGCGCACCGGCGCCAACCTGCTGCTGCTCGACGAGATCTCCGAGGGCCTGGCCCCCGTGATCGTCCAGGCCCTGGCCCGCATGATCACCACCCTGAAGGCCAAGGGCTACACCGTGGTCATGGTCGAACAGAACTTCCGTTTCGCCGCCCCGTTGGCCGATCACTTCTACATCATGGAACACGGCCAGATCATCGAAGAATTTTCCGCCGCTCAACTGGCCGAAAAACAAAACACGCTCGACAGCCTGTTGGGCGTCTGAGGGAGGAATTCAAGAGATGCTGATCTTCGGTGTTCCCATTCAAGCCTTGCTGGGCCAGTTGCTGCTGGGCCTGGTCAATGGCTCCTTCTATGCGGTGCTCTCGCTGGGTTTGGCCATTATTTTTGGCCTGCTCAATATCATCAACTTCGCGCATGGTGCCCTGTATATGCTGGGCGCTTTCATTGCCTGGATGGGGTTGCAGTATCTGGGTTTGAACTACTGGGTGATGCTGCTGCTTGCGCCGCTGGTCGTGGCGGCGTTCGGTGTGCTGATCGAGCGCGTCCTGTTATGTCGACTATACAAGCTGGATCATCTGTATGGCTTGTTGCTGACCTTTGGTCTGACCTTGCTCATCGAGGGCCTGTTCCGCAGCTTCTATGGCGTGTCGGGCCAGCCTTACCCCACCCCCGCCTTGTTGACCGGCGGCATCAATCTTGGTTTCATGTTTCTGCCCATTTATCGTGCTTGGGTCGTGGTGGCTTCTGTTCTGGCCTGCTTGCTGACCTGGTTTGTGATTGAGAAAACGCGCCTGGGCGCATTGCTGCGTGCCGGGACTGAAAACGCCAAATTGGTCGAGGCTTTCGGGGTGAATGTGCCGCTGATGATTTCGCTGACCTTCGGGTTTGGCGTGGGGTTGGCCGCGTTTGCCGGTGTGTTGGCTGCTCCGATTTTGCAGGTTTCACCCCTGATGGGCTCGAATCTCATCATTGTGGTTTTTGCCGTGGTGGTCATCGGCGGGATGGGTTCCATCCTCGGGTCCATCATCACAGGCCTTGGCCTGGGCATCGTCGAAGGCCTGACCAGGGTGTTCTGGCCTGAGGCATCCAGCACTGTCGTGTTCGTCATTATGGTGATCGTGCTGTTACTGCGCCCCGCCGGGCTGTTCGGGAAAAAATCATGAATCGTCAACTGCTTGCGTATCTGCTCATTTTCTTGTTGCTGGCGGCCTTGCCTGCGCTCGGGGCCTACCCGGTCTTCATCATGAAGGTCATGTGCTACGCCCTGTTTGCCTGTGCCTTTAACCTGCTGTTGGGCTATACCGGCCTGCTGTCCTTTGGTCATGCGGCATTCCTGGGGTTGGCGGGCTATGCCTGCGGTCAGGCGCTGACCGTCTGGGGCTGGTCCACTGCCAGCGGCCTGCTGTTTGGCACGGCCAGTGCTGCTTTGCTGGGGCTGGTGTTCGGCCTGCTGTCCATCCGGCGCAGTGGTATTTATTTCGCCATGATTACCCTGGCGCTGGCGCAGATGCTGTTTTTTTATTTTCTTCAGGCGCCTTTCACCGGCGGTGAAGACGGCTTGCAGGGTATTCCGCGCGGCAGCATTCTGGGCCTGAATCTCAGCCAGGACATCAATCTATATTATGTGGTGATGGCGATTTTTGTCCTGGGCTATGCCTTGATCTGGCGCACGGTGCATTCACCCTTTGGCCAGGCCCTGAAGGCCATCCGCGAAAACGAGGCCCGCATGGTCTCCCTGGGCTACCACGTCGATCGCTTCAAACTCCTGGCCTTCGTGCTTTCAGCCGCTTTATCCGGCTTGGCGGGCGCCACCAAATCCTTGGTCTTTGTGTCGGCGACCTTGTCCGATGCCACCTGGCATATGTCAGGCATGGTCGTGCTGATGACGCTGATCGGTGGCATGGGCACGCTGGTCGGCCCTGTACTGGGCGCCGTGGTCGTGGTGGCCCTCGAAAACAAGGTGGGCGATTTGGGCCGCTTTTTGATGCAAGAAACCGGCATCCAGTGGTTCCGCGTCCTGGGCGAATCCGTCACTATCGTCATCGGCCTGATTTTCGTGGTTTGCGTCCTCGCTTTCCGGCGTGGCATTGTCGGTGAGTGGCTGCACTGGCAGCGTACACGCACACTGGCCCCCTGAGATCCGTGTCTGAAAAGAAAAACCCCCGCAACAGCAAACTGTTGCGGGGGTTTTTCATGCAGGCTTGGTCGGCACGGGGGCCGACCAGCGGAGCGCAGGGGCTTAGAAGCCGCCCATGCCGCCCATTCCACCCATGCCGCCCATGTCGGGCATACCGCCGGCAGCAGGCTTGTCTTCGACGATTTCGGCCACAGCGGCTTCGGTCGTCAGCAACAGGCTGGCCACGGAGGCCGCGTTTTGCAGTGCGGTGCGGGTGACCTTGGTCGGGTCGATCACGCCTTGCTCGACCAGATCGCCGTATTCGCCGGTGGCGGCGTTGTAGCCGTAATTGCCTTCGCCTTGTTCAACGGCGTTGACGATCACGCTGGCTTCGTCGCCGGCATTGCTGACGATGGTGCGCAGCGGGGCTTCGATGGCGCGCAGGACCAGCTTGATGCCGGCGTCCTGGTCAGCGTTGTCGCCCTTGACCTGGGCCACAGCGGCCTTGGCGCGGATCAGCGCAACACCGCCGCCCGGAACAATGCCTTCCTCGACGGCGGCACGCGTGGCGTGCAGGGCGTCTTCAACACGGGCCTTCTTTTCCTTCATTTCGATTTCGGTGGCTGCGCCGACGCGAATCACGGCAACACCGCCCGCCAGCTTGGCGACGCGTTCTTGCAGTTTTTCACGATCGTAGTCGGACGTGGCTTCCTCGATCTGGGCGCGGATCTGCTTGACCCGGGCTTCGATGTTGGCGGCTTGGCCGGCACCGTCGATGATGGTGGTGTTTTCCTTGGCGACTTCGATGCGCTTGGCTTGGCCCAGCAGTTCGATCGTGGCTTTTTCCAGGGACAGGCCGGTTTCTTCGGAGATTACCGTGCCGCCCGTCAGGATGGCGATGTCTTCCAGCATGGCTTTGCGGCGGTCGCCGAAGCCCGGGGCCTTGACAGCGGTGGTCTTCAGGATGCCGCGGATGTTGTTCACCACCAGGGTGGCCAGGGCTTCGCCTTCGACGTCTTCAGCCACGATCAGCAGCGGACGGCTGGACTTGGCAACTTGTTCCAGCACCGGCAACAGATCGCGGATGTTGCTGATTTTCTTGTCGAAGATCAGGACAAACGGGTCGTCCAGGATGGCGACTTGCTTGTCCGGGTTGTTGATGAAGTAGGGAGACAGGTAGCCACGGTCGAATTGCATGCCTTCGACGACGTCCAGCTCGTTTTCCAGCGACTTGCCGTCTTCGACGGTGATGACGCCTTCCTTGCCGACCTTGTCCATCGCGTTGGCGATGATCTCGCCGACGGAGGCGTCGCTGTTGGCCGAGATGGAACCGACCTGGGCGATGGCCTTGCTGGTGGTGCAGGGCTTGGAGAGCTTATGCAGCTCTGCCACGGCCACGGCCACGGCCTTGTCGATGCCGCGCTTGAGGTCCATCGGGCTGATGCCGGCGGCCACGTACTTCAGGCCTTCTTCGACGATGGATTGGGCCAGCACGGTGGCGGTGGTGGTGCCGTCACCAGCGTTGTCGGAGGTCTTGGAAGCGACTTCCTTGACCAACTGGGCGCCGATGTTCTCGAACTTGTCTTTCAGTTCGATTTCCTTGGCCACGGACACACCGTCCTTGGTCACGGTGGGGGCGCCGAACGAGCGGTCCAGCACCACATTGCGGCCTTTGGGGCCCATGGTGGTCTTGACGGCGTTGGCCAGGATGTTGACACCACGGACGATGCGCGAACGGGCATCGTCACCGAAATAAACTTGCTTTGCAGCCATGTTGAAATTCCTTGGGATGATTCAGGACAGTTTGGCCTTGCGGACAAGGCCAGGGGCAGGAAGAACCGCCTTGCAGATGCGGCGGTTTCTTCGGCACGTGTGTTTACTGGATCACGGCGAGGATTTCTTCCTCGCGGATGACCAGAACTTCGTCGCCATCGACCTTGACGGACTGGCCGGCATATTTGCCGAACAGCACCTTGTCGCCGACCTTGACGTCGACCGCGATGAGCTTGCCGTCCTCGGTTTTCTTACCGGGGCCAACGGCCAGGACTTCGCCCTGATCGGGTTTTTCGGCGGCGCTCTCGGGGATGACGATACCCGAGGCAGTGGTGCGCTCGTTGTCCAGACGCTTGACGATCACACGATCGTGCAAAGGACGCAGTGCCATGGAGGAACTCCTGTTCTATTAGTGATTGAAAAAGGTGGGGGTCGTAGTTGTTAGCACTCAACCCCATCGAGTGCTAATTATAAGGACGATTCTGTCTATTTCAAGGGGGTGTTCACAGCAGTTACATTTGATCGGGCTAATTGATACTGTTGTCGAACGCCGCTGAGTTTGGAACTTCCGCCGCTCAGTTTGGAACTCCGAAAAACACCTAAAGCGAGTGCTAATGCGGGTTCCCAGTCAAAAATGGGACTGAGGTAGTCTGCAAGAAAACCTTGTTTTGGTGGTTTTCTGGGCTTGGATGCCCTTTTCGGGGCAGACCAGCCATGTTGGCTGCTTTGGGCCGAGGCTGTGTGAAAACGCAAAATCTGAGCGTTCAAGAAGTCTTTTGAGCAAAACCGACCTCTCAGATCGTGCTGTATTGCACGATCAAAGGTCAAGGAGGGGGTAGTGACCCTCGTGAGTTCTCTACAAATGAGTTTTCACACAGCCTCGACCCGTTGCTGCCGTTCGCAACATCCACCTGAGCGACCGAAATTTCGCCGAGTTCCACCAGAATCGTGTGCGCTACCATGTTGCTGAGTCCAGTCGGCTTGACATGCGGTCCCCACTTCGAGTTAGATGCGGGGAAGAAGCGCTCAGGCGATTGATCGTGGCCCTTACCGTTATGGAGTATGGATTCAGATATCACAAGTCTGCTTGGTCAATATGCAAGCGCCGAGCCGCGGCGGGCCACGGGTGGCATCTATGCGATGGCTGGCTTTGCCTTCCAAGCGCGGGTCTACGTTGCGGAACTAGCTGAGGCTCTCGCTAGATCGGGCGATGACTTACGTAGCAAGGGTGATGTTTTTGTCGAGGCTTTGTCAGACATCGCTAGGTGGGATGCGGCTCAGCGACTCGTGCTGCTTCAGGTAAAGCGCACGCTGACGTCTGCCACCCTTGACTCGGCTGCGGGCGAGGTCAATGCAATCGAGTCGTTCGTTTCCACGACCAGACCCGAATTGAAGGGAGCGCTCAAGTACGGAGTTGTTTCTGCCTTCACATCCGGGGCAACGCAATGGACTGATCTGCCCAAGGGGTCGCTTCACAAAAATCTGATCGGGAACTTGGAGGCACAGGGGCGTCTCGTTTCGCCCCGCATTGAACAAGATCCGTGGTGGCGCGCTGTCACTGCAGTTTGGCCTCACGTTGATGATCCGTATTCGTTCGCCAGATTCGCCTTTGAGCGCGTACTGCTGAGGCGAGTTGACCCTGACGACGCCCGTCTGTGCAGAGATGCGATCGCCGAGCGCTACGCAGCTTCACGTCGCACGGGACCTCGCGTGGGGCAGTTGCTTTCGGTCGCCGACTTCGCGCCGGACAGGCGAGTGGAGCGCTTTCGCCTTGAGGTGGGCCGGCAGGCAACTCTGGCGCGCATGCGCGCTGGTCAGTACATGCCTCGTGACGCGCGAGTCGCGATACTGGCAGAGCGGGCGACTGCGCTCAGCGATCTCGCCGCGCTCTCTCCAGAGGCAGCCATACGGGTGCTTTGGCTGAGAGGACGGTCCGGTGTCGGCAAGAGCGTGCTGCTGCTTCAACTGCTTGAGCATCTGGTCTTGAGCGGACGCCGGGTACAGTGGCTTAGCGGTGACGCCAGCTTGTTAGATCGCGCACTCCGGGACATGGAGAATTTGCCGCCGCACGAAGCGCCTGAGTTCATCGCTACCGACGACATCTACGATCGAGATGCGCGTGAGCAACTGGATTTGTCCAGACTCGCAAGTTATGTCGACGAGCAGGGACCCCGCGGGTGGCCTCTACTCGTTACCTGTGGCCCGACTGAGTTCGCGGAGGCATTTGTAGATGCGACGCGATTCCGTGGGTTCGAGGTCACAGCCGCACCGATCGATCCAGTTGGCGGCAGCGAAGCCGCCGATGTTCTGCACTGGGTTAGCGAGAGGCGCGGATCAGCGGCGTCCGGCCAAGGCGCGGCGTTTGCGCAAGCGCAGCAAAGCCAAGGCCTCTTTGTCTCTATGGCCACCGAACTGGAGTTTGGGGACCTCAGACAGTTTGGCGCCCGGTTCTGCGATCGTCTCGCAGCTGCTTCTTTGCAGGAACCGCTGCGGCCCTTGCTCGCGCTCAACCGACTGTACCTGCGGGCGCCCTACAGATGGCTAAAGGAATCGGACCGGGAACGACTGGAGGCACTGAATCGCGATGGTGACTTCTCAGTGCTTGAACTCCAGCCAGCAAGTCAACTTGTACGTCTCACCCATCCGCATTTAAGCGATGCTATCTACCGGGTACTCGTCAGACCCTCCACCCCGCAGGCATACGCCCGTGATCTTGCCTTGGCATTCGAGCGCTCGGTAGACGAGGGGGACCATGCCCTTGCCGCTCGGCTGCTGCGGACGTTTTCCGCTTCCGACCGGAGTCTGCTGGCTGATCGTTTGGTAGACGTCGACATGCACGGGCTGGCCGCGCGATGCGTTGCGAAGTGGCGGACGTTGCCACCCGGGGGAGATCGGAGGATTCAGTCCGACATGGCCACCAGTTGGGCCTGTTGGCGCGCAGCGCATGCAAGCCTGGGTACAGGTGTGAACGACTTGATTCAGAAGGCGCTTGAGACTCTGAACCAGTGGCGCGATTCAGATCCGCGCCAAGCCCACTGGCCGGCGTATTGGTGGCGGCTTTGGAGATCTCATCCGAATGACGAATCATTGGCGGGCTGGGCAATACGCCGAATCGTGTCGGATGAAGGATTGAAGATCCCGCAGTGGTCTCGGATTTGGGAGGCTCTTGCCGAGCACCAATCCTTTACGCAGGGCGTTCCGTCTGAGATGGCCAATGTCGCGGTACGCTGGCTTGAATGCAGTCAAGAACAAGCGGACTGGCACTTCGTGTGGAAGAAGCTGTCACTCCAAGGTCTGGACGCACTTGAGACGTCGCGTCGACTGGCGCTTGCCGAACTTGAGCTGCCGGATGTGCCGTGTTGGGCTTTTGTGCTCCAAGACATGCTCGCTCTCGCCGTAAATTCGGCGGGCGAAGATGAAGCACGCGCCCTGGTCGCGCAGGGCTGCTCGTGGCTGACTGGTCGAGAAGATCGCGCTGAATGGGCCCACGTCTGGCGGGCGCTGCTGGAGCGTCCCCAGCTGCTACCCGAGACCGTCGACGAGCGCGCCCTGGTCGCGCAGGGCTGCTCGTGGCTGACTGGTCGAGAAGATCGCGCTGAATGGGCCCACGTCTGGCGGGCGCTGCTGGAGCGTCCCCAGCTGCTACCCGAGACCGTCGACGAGCGCGCCCTGGTCGCGCAGGGCTGCTCGTGGCTGACTGGTCGAGAAGATCGCGCTGAATGGGCCCACGTCTGGCGGGCTCTGCTGGAGCGTCCCCAGTTGCTACCCGAGACCGTCGACGAGCGCGCCCTGGTCGTGCAGGCCTGCTCGTGGTTGACTGGTCGAGAAGATCGCGCTGAATGGCCCCACGTCTGGCAGGCTCTGCTGGAGCGTCCCCAGCTGCTACCCGAGACCGTCGACGAGCGCGCCCTGGTCGCGCAGGCCTGCTCGTGGTTGACTGGTCGAGAAGATCGCGCTGAATGGCCCCACGTCTGGCAGGCTCTGCTGGAGCGTCCCCAGCTGCTACCCGAGACCGTCGACGAGCGCGCCCTGGTCGTGCAGGGCTGCTCGTGGTTGACTGGTCGAGAAGATCGCGCTGAATGGGCCCACGTCTGGCGGGCGCTGCTGGAGCGTCCCCAGCTGCTACCCGAGACCGTCGACGAGCGCGCCCTGGTCGCGCAGGGCTGCTCGTGGTTGACTGGTCGAGAAGATCGCGCTGAATGGGCCCACGTCTGGCGGGCGCTGCTGGAGCGTCCCCAGCTGCTACCCGAGACCGTCGACGAGCGCGCCCTGGTCGTGCAGGGCTGCTCGTGGTTGACTGGTCGAGAAGATCGCGCTGAATGGCCCCACGTCTGGCAGGCTCTGCTGGAGCGTCCCCAGCTGCTACCCGAGACCGTCGACGAGCGCGCCCTGGTCGCGCAGGCCTGCTCGTGGTTGACTGGTCGAGAAGATCGCGCTGAATGGCCCCACGTCTGGCAGGCTCTGCTGGAGCGTCCCCAGCTGCTACCCGAGACCGTCGACGAGCGCGCCCTGGTCGCGCAGGCCTGCTCGTGGTTGACTGGTCGAGAAGATCGGTCGGATTGGTTGCCGACGTTCCTGGAGGTGCTTAAGCGGAGGAACCGCTTGCCTGCGGGGGATGCCCTAGGGCTGAAGGATCACGCACCGAAACTGTTGGCTCAATTGGAGAACTTCTCGCGCGGCGAAGCCGGACATCTCTTGGAGTCCATGATGGATACCGGACTCGCAGATGTTGAAGTCGTCGATGCTATGTTCGATTGGTTGCAGGCTGATCGGTCGCACCCTGCTTGGCCCCTCATTGCCGGCAAATGCCTGCGACGCCTTCGCGATGACGACCGCGCTCGGGCAATTGCGAAGGACCTCGTCCAAGCCATCGAACGCCACCCGAATGCCGGCGCCTGGTATCGGTTGCAGACTATCCTTGAATCGGATGATTCGGCGAGCGCAAGTCAGTCTTTGGAGTCGGTTCAAGTCGCTCTGGCGCGGCGCAAGTCTGCGCCAGCTTGGGACGAAGTTGCGCGCAAGCTGCAATCGGGTGAACCGATCAAGGCAACAGTTACGAAGCAGGTCGGGCAGAACATGACTGTCGAGCTCGAAGGGGGACTGTTTGCCCTGCTTCTCGTTGACGAGGGCTTCAGCCGTCGGCGAGGGCGAGACCTTGAAGTGGTGGTAACCAAGGTCCAGACTCATCTCGATCGAGTCGTTGTTTCGCCCTACCGAGGGGTAGCATCGCCATTGCCGCTCGAAGATCTATTCCCGGGTGGAAACTATGAGGGCACGGTTACAGGGCACCAGGGATACGGCATCTTCGTGGAGGTCCGTGGGCAAAAGGGTCTTGTCCACGCCAAATACTTGGGTGATGTCGGGTCGTACTCAGCTCGTTTTCCCAAGGGAACCAAGGTTCAAGTCCGGCTCGTCGAAGTTGGACCGAAGGGGTTAGTACTTGCGTTGCCGCCTGGGGAGTGATCTCGCGAATTGGCTTCGTAGCCCGACCTAGGTTTTCGCCCAAGGAACTTCACGCCTAAATGGCTGCATTTGGGCTATTCTGACCACAAGGCTGCGGCAGCGAATGTCGGCTTTTGGCAGCCGATAGCAGCCGTTCATATAGAACAATCCGGAAAGTTCAAAACTAAACGACGGAAAGTACGGAAATTTCAGAACTGAATGACTATGTTGTTCGAGACACGATGGTGTTTTCCCTGTAACGTACTGATTTCAAAGAGGTGGCGATTCAGAGCTCAGTGGCGTTCGACAACTGCCAACGGCTTACTCAGATCGGCCATTTGAGGCGTCTGCCATCAACCCGAAGCGGACGACCAATGGAGTCCGAAATGGCTGGTCGATTGATACGCGTAGGCTTATGTGAGGTTTAAGCCGCCATCCGACAGTAGGATTTCACCCGTCAGGTAGTCTGAAGCGACCAGCATTGCAACAGCTTGTGCGATATCTTCTGGGCTAGCCGCCCGACGCATAGGCGCCTGTTCTTTCCAAATTTGCTGTGCCTGCATCCAGTTCGCTGTCATGGGCGTATCGACCAGGCCTGGTGCGACAGCGTTCACCCGAATATGCGGGGCAAGCGAAAGAGCAAGCAGGCGGGTCACATGGTTTAACGCCGCCTTGGTCGCTGCATAAGGAATGGACGCACCCTTTGGTCGGACGCCGGCATGCGAACTGACATTAATGACGCAACCAGGCTTTCCCCGCGCAGCCGCATCACGGAGCGCGGATTCAGCGTGCGCCACCAAACGGAATGGGGCTACGACATTGATTTCATGCAGTTCCTGCCATATATCCGGCGTGGCCGCCAAGATATCTGCATGGGGGATGACGCGACTGACGCCAGCGTTATTGACCAGCACATCGAGTCGTCCCCACATGGCAACTGCTTCGCGCACAAGCCTCTCTCGGTCCGCCTCATTCGCCAAATCAGCTTGTATATAAGCAGCCATGCCTAACTCGCTGGCCAATGCATGCCCAGCATCGACTGAATTGCGCGAATGCAAGATGATGGCGAATCCCTCGTTGGATAGCCGTCGAGCAATGGCGGCCCCGATACCGGAAGTGGAACCAGTGACAAGAGCAACAGGAGACAAAAAATTCATAGGTATATCGACATCAAGAATAAAGGGCTATTCATCGTAGGCCTCATTCAGGCCGGGAGACCAAGCGTTGCTCATAGTCTAAAGCAATCACATCAATAAAAACTATTCATTTTACTTATCAATAGAGATTGCCTACACTGAATTTGTTGCCACTCAGGCCATTTACTGAACCAGGAGTCCACATGTCTCTCATCAATACCGTTATCAAGCCCTTCAAGGCCACTGCTTATCACAATGGCAAGTTCGTGGAAGTCAGCAACGAAAGCGTTGCCGGCAAGTGGGCCGTGTTCGTGTTCTATCCCGCCGACTTCACTTTTGTGTGCCCGACCGAACTCGAAGACCTGGCTGATCACTACGCTGAATTCCAGAAGCTGGGCGTGGAAGTCTACTCCGTGTCCACCGATACGCATTTCGCCCATAAGGCCTGGCACGACACGTCCGAAGCCATCAAGAAGGTCAACTACCCGATGATCGGCGACCCGACCCATGCGCTGTCCAAGAACTTTGAAGTGTTGATCGAAGAAGAAGGCATTGCCCTGCGCGGCACCTTCGTGGTCAATCCTGCCGGCGAAATCAAGGTCCTGGAAGTCCACGACAACGGCATCGGCCGTGATGCTTCCGAACTGCTGCGCAAGGTCAAGGCTGCACTCTATATCGCTGCCCACCCCGGCGAGGTCTGCCCCGCCAAATGGGAAGAAGGCGCCAAGACCCTGACCCCGTCCCTGGACCTGGTCGGCAAGATCTAAAGCCCTGACAGGCACAGAGGCCCCTTCATCAGGGCCTCTCCCTCCGGCGGCATGATCCGCCTCGGTTCCGATCAAGGGTGCTGAGGCAGATCAGCAAAGGCCGGTCTCTCCCCACAAGGGCGTGTTTTTTTCCAAAAAGGTACATATATGCTGGATGCAAACCTCAAAGGACAATTAGGAACTTACCTCGAACGGGTCACGCAACCTGTCGAGCTGCGTGCCTCTGTGGACGGCAGCGCTCAGGCGCAGGAATTGCGTGCCTTTCTGGAAGAAATCGCCAGTTTGTCCGATAAGATCACGCTGCTCGACGTTGCCGATATGCGGGTTCCTTCCTTCGAGATCGCCCGGGCGGGCACCGATATCGGTGTGCGCTTTGCCGGTATGCCGCTGGGGCACGAATTCACCTCGCTGGTGCTGGCCTTGTTGCAGGTGGGTGGTCACCCCCCGAAACTGGATGATGCCGTCATCGAGCAGATCCGCGCATTGCCGGGCGACTACCATTTCGAAACGTATTTCTCCCTGTCGTGCCAGAATTGCCCGGACGTGGTCCAGGCGCTGAACGCCATGTCGGTCATCAATCCGCGCATCCGCCATGTGGCGATTGATGGCGCCTTGTTCCAGGACGAGGTCCAGCAGCGCGAGATCCTGTCTGTGCCGGCCGTGTTCCTCAATGGCGAAATCTTTCACCAAGGCCGCGCCGGGGTCGAGGAAATCCTGGCGAAACTGGACGTCGGCGACGATAGCGCCAAGGTCGATGCCCTGAATGCCCGTGAAGAATTCGACGTGCTGGTGGTGGGCGGTGGGCCAGCCGGTGCCGCCGCTGCCGTGTATGCCGCCCGCAAGGGCATCCGCACGGGCGTGGTCGCCGAACGTTTCGGCGGTCAGGTGCTGGACACCATGGCCATCGAGAACTACATCTCCGTGCTGGAAACCGAAGGGCCAAAATTCGGCGTGGCGCTGGAACAGCACGTCAAGGCCTACGAGGTCGACATCATGAACCTGCAGCGGGCGGATCGCCTGGTGCCCGGCAAATCGATTCAGCTCGAACTTGCCAGCGGCGCCGTGCTGAAGGCCAAGACCGTCATCCTGTCCACCGGCGCCCGCTGGCGCCAGATCAATGTGCCGGGCGAAAACGAATACCGCAATCGCGGCGTGGCCTACTGCCCGCACTGCGACGGCCCCTTGTTCAAGGGCAAGCACGTGGCAGTCATCGGCGGAGGTAACTCGGGCGTTGAAGCCGCGATCGACCTGGCCGGGATCGTGGGCCATGTCACCCTGGTGGAATTCGGCGCTGCGTTGCGCGCCGACGATGTGCTGCAGCGCAAATTGCGCAGCATGCCCAATGTCACGATTCTGGTCTCGGCCCAGACCACAGAAATTCATGGCGATGGCAAGCGCGTGGTTGGTCTTAGCTACAAGAATCGCAGTAGCGGGGCAGATCATCGGGTTGACCTGGACGGGGTCTTTATCCAGATCGGTCTGGTGCCCAACACCGAATGGCTCAAGGGTACGGTGGATCTGACGCCGCATGGCGAGATTATCGTTGATGCCCGTGGCCAGACCTCGGTGCCTGGTGTGTTTGCCGCAGGGGATGCCACCACGGTGCCCTACAAGCAGATCATCATCGCCGCGGGCGATGGGGCCAAGGCCGCCTTGTCCGCCTTCGACCATTTGATCCGCAGTTCCGTGGATGCGGACGAAACAGCCGCCGCGTAAATATCTTTCCCGGTGATACTGGACTCCCCCTTTAATCAGGGGGAGTTTTTTTAGGCGTGCGTTGGCCGCCTATCCCCTGGGAACCTCTGAACAAGTCCTCGCGCCGCTGGCATTTGTCGATTCGGGCAGTCTGCTGCGTTGCAAATCCTCGCGATAGCTACGGCTATCGCTGTGGTTTGCGTCTTGCATCCCATCCCGAACGACAACGCCTGCTTACCGCTCGACTTATTCAGAGGTTCCCTTGGTGCCTGCCGTTCATTTTGAACTTGTCGAAGGCCGTCCCTGCCTCATAAACTATTGCTCATTCTGAGGGTGGGTCATTCATGTTTTCTGAATATGGTGTATTGGATGTCTGGACATATCTGGCCGGCGTGATTTTTATTGTGCTGCTGCCAGGGCCGAACTCGTTGTTCGTGCTGGCGGTGGGGGCTGGTCGTGGCGTGCGGGCTGGCTATCAGGCCGCGTGCGGGGTGTTTCTGGGGGACACCATTCTGATGACGCTGACGGCAGCAGGCGCAGCCTCGGTTTTGAAACTGCTGCCGGTGGTGTTTCTGGCCCTGAAGGCAGTGGGCGCGGTGTATCTCAGCTATCTGGGCATCCGGCTGCTGTGGTCGGCCTGGCGGCCTGCGCATGACAACCCCAAGACCGTCTCGATTGCCTCGGGCAGTCCATTTCAAAAGGCCTTGCTGCTCAGCCTGCTCAATCCCAAGGCGATTTTGTTCCTGCTGTCGTTCTTCGTGCAGTTCGTGGACCCGGCCTATGCCCACCCATCCCTGTCGTTTCTGATCCTGGCCCTGATTCTGCAGGCGTGCAGCGCCATCTATCTGTCTGCCTTGATCTTTGGCGGCTCGCGTCTGGCTGCGGCCTTTCGACGCCGCCAGGGACTGGCGCGTAGCGGCAGTGGCATGGTTGGTTTGTTGTTCCTGTGGTTCGCCGGGCGCATGGCGTTTGAAGCCTGAAGCATCGTCGGGCGGGGTGTCATCATTGTGCGCTAATATTGAACATTCATTCAGCGTGATGTTCCCGCGCAAAATCACTGAACAAGACGAGATAGCGCGGTTGTCAGCCCGTTTCATCCGGGTCGATTCCGTCAGCCTAGGGGTTAATCCCCTTTAGGCCTAATCCTGCTTCCTGAGTAGAATTTTTCGGACTTCAGCGTTTCACGAACCCTCCGAACAGGACGCCTGCATGCCACCGCGACTGGCCTTACATCAAATATCTAAATCCTATCCCGCCGTGCGCGCCAACGACGCGGTGGATCTCACCGTCGAAGCGGGCGAAATCCACGCGGTGCTGGGCGAGAACGGGGCGGGCAAGTCCACCTTGATGAAAATCATCTATGGGGTTGTGCGTCCTGACAGTGGAACGGTGCAGTGGGATGGCGCCGACGTGCATATTGCCAATCCCGCTGCGGCCCGGGCATTGGGGCTGGGCATGGTGTTCCAGCATTTTTCTCTGTTCGACACCCTGACTGTGGTGGAAAACATTGCCCTGGGCCTATCGCCCGATATCGACTTGCAGGAACTCGCTGGCCGCATTGCCGACACCGCCCACCAGTACGGTCTGGATGTCGAGCCTCATCGTCATGTGCATACGCTGTCGGTGGGCGAACGCCAGCGTGTGGAAATCGTGCGGGCCCTGCTGGGCAAACCCAAGCTGCTGATCCTGGACGAGCCCACGTCAGTGTTGACGCCCCAGGCGGTACAGCGTTTATTTCAGGTGCTGCGCCAGTTGGCCGAAGAAGGCTGCAGCATTCTATACATCAGCCATAAGCTCGATGAAATCCGCAGCCTGTGTCACCGCTGCACCGTCATGCGGGCTGGCCGGGTCACCGGGATTTGCGACCCGCGCCAGGAAACCGACGCCAGTCTGTCGCGCATGATGATCGGGGCGGATCTGCCCGTGCAGCAGCGCCAGGTTCGCGAGGCCGGCCCGGTCTTGCTGCAGGTGCGCCACTTGGATCTCCCCCAGGCCCATCCTTTTGCCACGGCGCTGTCGCAATTGTCTTTCGATCTGCATGCCGGGGAAATCCTGGGCATAGCGGGGGTGTCCGGCAACGGTCAACAAGAACTGATGGGTGTTCTTTCCGGCGAGGATCGCCGTGTGGCACGCGATACCATCATCCTCGACGGCCAGCCGATTGGACGCCAATCGTCAGCTTGGCGACGCACCCAGGGGCTGGCATTCGTGCCTGAAGAACGTCTTGGTCGCGGTGCAGTGCCTGAACTCTCTCTGGCGCGTAATCTGCTGCTGTCGCACCAGGGGGCCGATACCATCCGCCATGGCTGGATTCGCACTGGGGTGGTGCAACGCATTACCAGCGAAATCATCCAGCGCTTTCACGTCAAGGCCTCTGGCCCGCATGCCTTGGCGGGCAGCCTGTCCGGCGGCAATCTGCAAAAATTCATTGTGGGCCGCGAGGTCGTGCGACAGCCGCGTCTGCTGCTGATTGCCCAGCCTACGTGGGGGGTCGATGTCGGGGCCGCTGCCCAGATCCATGGCGAACTGCTGGCCTTGCGCGATGCCGGCTGCGCCATTTTGCTGATTTCCGAAGAACTCGACGAACTGCTCGAACTCTCCGATCGACTGTTGGTGATGTCCAAGGGCCGCCTGTCGCCGCCGGTGACGCGAGAGCAAGCCAACCGTGAACAGATCGGACAGTGGATGAGCGGCCTGTGGCCCGGTGCCGATGCCGATGTCGTCCACTCTGCCCAGGAGTCCGTCCATGCTTGAACTCATCCCCCGGGCCGAACCCTCTCGCCGTATGGCCTGGATTTCGCCGATCCTGGCTTTGGGCCTGACGGCACTGTGCGGCGTCTTCATGTTCCTGATCGTGGGTAAATCCCCGCTGCAAGGCCTGAATGTTTTTTTTATCCAACCGCTGACCAGCGTACAAGGCTGGTCTGAAATCGGCGTCAAGGTCGCGCCTTTGCTGCTCTGCGCCGTGGGCTTGGCACTTTGTTTTCGGGCCAATATCTTCAATATCGGTGCCGAAGGCCAACTGGTGATGGGGGCCATTGCCTCGGGTGCCTTTATCCTGCAGTTTGATGATGGGATGGGTGGTGGTGGCGGGCCTTTGATGATGACGCTGGCCCTGCTGGCCGGGGCCGTCGGCGGTGCGCTTTGGGCCGCGTTGGTGGCCTGGCTGCGCGATCTTTATCACGCCAACGAAATCCTGGTTTCCTTGATGCTGGTTTATGTGGCCGAACTCCTGCTCAGCTATCTGGTGCATGGGGTCATGCGCGACCCCGATGGCTTTGGCTTTCCCCAGTCCAGGTTGTTCGACTTCGGCTTTCTGCTGCCGGTCTGGCCTGGGACGCGCCTGCATCTGGGGCTGGCACTGGCCTTGCTGGCTGCGCTGCTGGCGTGGCTGCTGCTGTCTCGTCTGTTTGCAGGCTATCGGCTGACGGTGGGCGGCCTGGCTCCCATGGCCGCGCGTTATGCCGGGTTTTCCTCGCGTCAGGCGCTCTGGGGCTGCATGCTGGGTTCAGGGGCACTGGCCGGGGTGGCCGGGGCGGCCGAGATCATGGGCCCCATCGGGCAGCTCACTCCCTCGGTGTCGCCCGGCTATGGCTTTGCCGCCATCATTGTGGCCTTTGTGGGGCGCCTGCACCCCATCGGGGTGATATTCGCCAGCTTCATCATGGCGCTGTTCTACATCGGCGGTGAACTCTCCCAGACACGGCTGGGCATGCCCAGTGCCATCACCGGCATTTTTCAGGGCATCTTGCTGTTTTCGCTGCTGGCTTGTGATGTTTTAATCAATCAACGCTTGCGCTGGAGGCGCTGAACCATGGATGCTCTGGCCCCTCTGATTGCCGCTGCCATGAATGCCGGCACCCCCCTGATGCTCGCTGCGTTGGGTTTGCTCATCAATGAAAAATCCGGGGTGATCAATCTCGGTTCCGAGGGCATGATGCTGGTGGCGGCCGCCCTCGGTTTCGCCATCACGGTGCACACGGGTAATACCGCGATCGGGTTTGCCGCGGGGGCGCTGGCAGGTGCCCTGATGGCTGGCCTGTTTGCCTGGCTGGTGGTGTGGTTGGGCGCCAACCAGGTCGCATGCGGCCTGGCCTTGTCGTTGTTTGGCGTGGGGGCTTCGGCCTCCATCGGCCTGCCGTATGTCGGGGCCACGATTCAGGCCTCCTCCTGGTCGATCCCGTTCCTGGGCGATATCCCCTTTATCGGCCCGGCTTTGTTTCAGCATCACCCCATGGTCTATGGTGCCTTGCTGCTGTCTGTGGGGCTGACCTGGTTCCTGTATCGCTCCCGGGCCGGCCTGGTGCTGCGTGCCGTGGGTGAATCCCCCGAATCCGCGCATGCCCTGGGTTATTCCGTGCGCCGCATTCGTTTGGTGGCTCTATTGTTTGGCGGGGCCTGTTGCGGCCTGGCCGGGGCTTTCATGTCGCTGGTCTATACCCCGATGTGGGTCGAGGGCATGGTGGCCGGACGCGGCTGGATCGCGTTGGCCCTGACGCCCTTTGCTACCTGGCGGCCCTTGCGCGTGCTGGTGGGCGCCTATTTATTCGGCGGCATTACCATCCTGACCTTCCACATGCAGGCCCTTGGGGTGCCCATTGCTTCGCAACTGTTGTCCATGCTGCCTTATCTGGCTACCATCCTGGTGCTGGTCCTGATATCTCGCAACGTCAACTGGATACGTATCAACATGCCCGCTTCGCTGGGGCGCGTCTTCAACCCCAACCATTGATCACGGAGCTTGCTCACATGAAAAAACACACCCTACTCAAAACCCTGGGGGCTGCGACCGCAGCTGCCTGTCTCTGGGCGGCTGGCCCGGCCATGGCCGAAGAGCCCCTGAAAATCGGCTTTGTCTATGTCAGCCCCATTGGCGAGGCCGGCTGGACCTGGCAGCAGGACCTGGGCCGTAAATACATGGAAGAAAAGCTGGGTGACAAAATCAAGACCCAGTACGTCGAGGATGTGCCCGAAGGTGCAGATGCCGAACGCGTCATCCGGGATCTGGCCCAACAAGGCAATAAGCTGATCTTCACGACGTCGTTTGGCTTCATGAACCCCACTATCAAGGTCGCGCGTCAGTTCCCGGACGTCAAATTCGTCCACTCCACAGGCTACAAGACTGCGCCCAATGTCGGCACCACCAATGCCCGCTTCTACCAGTCTCGCTATGTCGCCGGGGTGCTGGCAGGCCATAAGACCGAGACCAGCGTGGTCGGCTATGTCGGCGCTTATCCCATTCCCGAAGTCTTGCAGGGTATTAACGCCTTCACCCGTGGTCTGCGCAGCGTGAAACCGGATGCCACGGTGCGCGTCATCATGGTCAACAGCTGGTTCGATCCAGGTAAAGAGCGTGATGCGGCTCTGGCCTTGCTGGATCAGGGGGCAGATGTCGTCACGCACCACACGGACTCCACCGCCACGGTACAGGCCGCCGAAGAACGCGGTAAATGGGCTGTGGCTTACCACTCCGACATGAGCAAATATGGCCCCAAGGCCCAGTTGGGGGCGGTCACCCATCACTGGGGGCCTTATTTCACCAGCCAGGCTCAGGCCGTGCTGGATGGTACCTGGAAACCCACCCAGGTATGGGGCGGCTTTAAGGAAGAAATGGTGGCCTTCGAGGGCCTGGGCCCCGATGTCGATGACAAGCTGAAGGCAGAACTCCTGTCCCAAGAGCAGGCCATCGCCGATGGCACGCTCAATGTCTTTGCTGCCCCGATCAAGACCAACGATGGCAAGGTCATCCTGGCAGAAGGCGCTTTGGATGATGCTGGCCTGAACGCGATGGACTACTACGTTGAAGGGGTGATTGGCCAGCTCAGCAAGAACTGATTCAGGCCAGCCTTGACGGGGGCCCCGCGTGCGGTCTGGACGAAGTGTCTCAGGCAGTCTTGCGGGGTACCGACCAGGTACTGATCACTTGGGCCACGGGTTCTCCGCCGCCCTCGGGTAATAGCAGAACCTCACCGGCCGTCATACGGCCGGTTTTCAGTACGCGCGCCTGGGCGATAATGCCGCCGGCGGGCGCCCCGCGCAGGAAATTGATCGTCAGGCTGGCGGTGACCGATTCGGGCACGCCGGTGGCGCTGACCACCGCCGCATACAGGGCCAGGTCGGCCAAGCCCATCAGCATGGGGCCGGCCACAATGCCCCCCAGGCGCTGATTGGCCGGGTTGGGCGGTAGCCGCAAGGTAGCCTGGCCGTGGCGAATATCCTGTATTTCGATCCCCAGCGCCGCAGCGAAAGGGTGCAGGCGAGTCAGCAGATCGCGGAATTCTTCAAGAGTGATATGCGACGCAGGCGCAGCTTCCTGGTCTGGGGCTGCGGCTAAGACGGTTGGCTTAGACATGGCTCAAATGAACACGGAAAAGTCCATAGTACACTGGCTCGCAGGGTCGGATTTCGCTGCCATGGGGGCATCGGTCGGGCCTGGAATATAGGTTGCACAATGAACAGAGTTTTTGCTTACGGATCAGCCTTGGCCGCCACACTGACGCTGGCCACTTCTGCCTGGGCAGCAGGGCATGACGCGCATCAGGCCGCGTCTGCCAGCTTGCCGGTGTCCAATACCGTCACCGCCAGCGACTGCTGGATACGCCAGATGCCTGCGCCTGCGCCATCGGGCGGGTTTCTCTTGTTTCATAATAAGGGTGCTCAGGATGTTGCGCTGACGGGGGTGCATGCGGCTGATTACGGTCATGCCATGATGCACCAGACCACCGAGGAAAACGGCCTTAGCAAGATGTCCATGGTGCATCAGGTCAGCCTGCCTGCGGGCGCCGACCTGGCATTCAAGCCCGGCAGCTATCACCTGATGCTGGAGCAACCCCGCGATGGCTTGGCGGTGGGTGATCACATTCCGCTGGTTTTTACCTTGGCCGACGGCAGCCAGGTCAATGCACAATGCGAGATCCGCTCGCCCAAGGCTATGCCGGGCATGGATCAGCACAAGCACTAACCAGCGGCTTGCTCGGCAGCCACCGTGAAATCCAGCACGGCCTGATTGAATGCCCGGGGGTTAGCCAGATTCATGCCGTGTGAGGCCATGGCAATCCGCACCCGCTGGGCGCGCGGCACCAGTTGCTGCAAGCGGTCCTGACGGGTGCCATATTTAGCCGGGCTGTTGGCCCCGCCCACCAGCAGTAGCGGGCACGCCAAGGTTGCCACATCTTGCAAAGCGATTGGCGTATTGGCCTCGCGGATCTGCGACAGCAGCGTCAGGGCATTGTCGCGGCTCATGTCTTTGAACCACGGCACCATGCGCCGCCAGGTATCCAGGCCATTGACCGTATCAATAAAGCCTTCCAGGGCCGTGTCGATCTGGCCTGCCTGTAACTGGGCCACGGTCTCGGTATAAAAAGCGGGCGTTTCCGGCTCGTCCTCGAAGCGGAAGGCTGGATCAGCCAGTGTCAGTGAACGGCACAGCGTCGGGGCCAGCGTGGCAAAAACCATGGCGACCTGGGCACCCCGTGAATGCCCCACCACATGCACGCCATCCTGCCGGTCCAGAGCGCGTACCAGATGGACCAGATCCTGCGCGTGGGTATGAATGTTATAGCCCGGTTGAGGATGCTGCTGCCCTGTGGGCCAGCAACCGCGCAGGCTGGGGGCCAGCACTTTGTGCTGTTCAGACAGGGCCGGGATTTGCCAGCGCCAGTAGCGGTAGTCGCACAGAGACCCGTGGATCAAGAGGACGGCAGAATCCCCGCTGCCATGCTGGGTGTAGTGCAGCTGGGTGTCTGCCAGGGGCAGGATATGATGAGGTAGATCCGGCGGCGGCATTACAGCAGCTTCAGACGGCTTTTGGCGGTTTCAGCGGCGGCACTGCTGGGGTAGTCCTTGATGATGCGTTGCAGGCTGGCCTTGGCACCTTTCAAGTCGTTCAGCTCGATCTGATCGGCGGCCACTACCAGCAATGCATCCGGCGCGCGGGCATTATCCGGGTGTGACTGAACCAGCGCCTGCATGCTCTGGATGGATTTCTTGAAGTCCTTGGACGCATATTGGCTGCTGCCCAGGTAAAACTGTGCATCGGCAGCCAGTTCGCTGTCTGGATAGGCATCCACAAAGGCGGCGAAGCTGGTGGCGGCTTCTGAGTAGCGACCATTGCGGTATTGATCGGCAGCGGCCTGATAGACCGCCTGTTGTTGCGGGTCGTTGGTCTGCACCGAGACCTGCGGGGCATTGGCCGGGCCATTGGTATTATTGGCGGGGCGGTTCAGTTCTTCCACGCGGCCACGCATCGTGGCGATTTCCTGGTGCAGCATATCCATCTGGTCGGCCAGCTGCAGGCGTGCTTGTTGATTTTGGTCTTTCAGCTGTTGGATTTGTGTGCGCAGTTCCAGAATGGCGCGGCGGGCCTCGTCGTCAGAAAAAGCATGGGCGGCAGATGCGCCCAGCATCAAGGCGGTGGTGGCTGAGACAACAGCCAGTCGATGAATCATTGCATGCATAGCTTGTTCCTTCCGTGCAGGAAATCGGCAGAAAAAACGCCGTAGCGTTACCGCTACGGCGTCGTCATGGCCTATTGACGATCAACGTTGGTAGTCGATGTCAGCGCGGCGGTTCTCGGCGTAGTCGGCTTCGGTTGTGCCCAATGCCTTCGGGCGTTCCTTACCGTAGCTGATGGCTTCGATCTGGTTGGCGTTAACCCCCAGAAGTCGCATCATGCGTGTCACGGCGTCCGAACGGCGCTGGCCCAAGGCCAGATTATATTCGGTGCTGCCGCGAGCGTCAGTGTTGCCTTCGACGCGCACATTTTGCTGCGGGTGGCCGCTGAGGTAGTTGGAGTGCATTTCGACCACGCTACGGTATTGCTCGGGCACAGTGTAGCTGTTGAAGTCGAAATAAACCGAACGCTGCTGCGCGAGCGGGCTTTGTGGATTGAAGGGATCCATAATCTGCCCGGCGGATGCGGAATCCGATCCGGCGCCGCCGGCGTTCTCGTCCAGCGGCACGGAGCTGCAAGCGGCCAGTGAGGCAGCAAAAGCGGCAATGGTCAGGGTCCTGGTGATGCGCGAGCTCATTTAATATCCTTTAAGAAAAAAGCGTCACACGAAAAAATCAATTAGTGAAAGGGCCCCAGGCCGGGCTCGCGGACTTTGCCGTTGAGCATCGACAGGGTCTGGCGAACGCGGCCATCAATGGATGTGACTGCCAGTACGCTGCGTCCATTTTGGATGGAGCTGTAGAGTACCTGCATGCCATTGGGCGCGTAGCTGGGCGATTGATCGTCCGGTCCGTCCGTCAGGAGCTGTTCGGAGCCCGAGCCAAAGGCAAGGCTGGCGATTCTGAAAGCACCATTTCTACGTGTAACGTACACCAGTTGCTGCCCATCCGGCGAGACCCTGGGTGAAATATTGTAACTTCCGGAGTAGGTAATGCGGCGGGCTTCGCCACCGGCAACAGGGACTTCGTAAATCTGGGGACTGCCGCCGCGGTCGCTGGTAAAGAGCAGGGATTGCCCGTCGGGGGTGAAGTAGGGTTCGGTGTCGATCAGGGGCGAACGCATCACGCGGCGTAGATTCGAGCCATCGGCGTTAATGGTGTAAATCTGTGAAATACCGTCCATTGACAGCACAATCGCCATCTGTTGGCCATTGGGCGACCAGGCCGGTGCGCTGTTGTTGCCTTTGTAGTTGGACACCGGTTGGCGTTGGGCGGTGGCCAAGGTCTGAACATAGATGACGGACTTGCCGGATTCAAAGCTGACATAAGCGAGCTTCGAGCCGTCCGGCGACCAGGCGGGCGAGATGATCGGCTGTTTGGAGCGCAGCATCACCTGGGGATTCTGGCCGTCGGCGTCAGCAATTTGTAACTCATAGCCGTTGCTGCTCTGCAACACATAGGCGATGCGAGTGGAGAAAACACCTCGGATGCCTGTGATCTTTTCGTAGATCCGATCGGCGATACGATGGGAAATCCGGCGCAATTCGGCCTCTGTGCCATTGAATACCGCAGTGTCCAATTCGGCCTTGCGCACGTTATCCACCAGCCGGTAGCTGACGGAGTATTGGTCGCCGTTTTTAGCGATGGTGCCCAGGGCCAGATAGTCGGCGCCGCGCGCCTGCCAGGTGGCGTAGTCCACGGCGCTCTGGAGGTTCAGGTCGGCCCCGGCTGTGTTGATCAGCCGGAACTGGCCAGATCGTGTCAGGTCGGCGCGGATGACTTCCGGGACAGACGTGCCGCTGGCGTCACCGGAAAAATCGGCGATGGCAATGGGGTATTGGGTGGCGCCGACACCGGAAATATCGACACGTAATTGGGCTTGGGCAGGGCCGGACGCGAGTGCGACCAAGGCCAGGCCCAGGCCGGCTGCCGTTGCGCGCCGCCATAGGCGCCCTAGAAAGCCGGAGGCTGTATGGAGGGTCATGGGCTATCTCCTTTCTGAATCTGTAGGCTCATACATGCTGTATTGGACGTCAATATACGACGGATAATTGCCGCTGGGCGGCTTGGGGAAGGGCGAGCAGGCCGAGATCCCCTTTTGAACGGCGTCATCGAAGCGCGGAATGCCGGACGAACGGATCAAGGTCGCGCCCTGGACCTGGCCATTTGAGCCCAGGCGGGTGCGGAATTCCACGGTCGGATTGCTGCCGCCACTGCGAGGAGGCGGGTTATAGATGACGCCGGGCTTGACGCAGGCGCGAACCTTGGCGGCGTAGCCATCGTTGCCGCCTCCGCCGCCGCGTTGATTACGATCCGCATTGCCCTCGGGGATGCCTGCCGCTTCAGACGCGGCACCCCGCAGGGCGGCCTTTGCGGCTTCGAGCTTGGCGGCGGCTTCTTTTGCTGCCTTGGCTGCTGCTGCTTTTTCCTTGGCCGCTTTGTCCGCCGCTGCTTTCTCTTTTGCCGCCTTTTCAGTAGCGGCTTTTTCTGTCGCGGCTTTCTCAGCGGCAGCTTTCTCGGCAGCGGCTTTCTCGGTTGCTGCCTTTTCAGCAGCGGCTTTCTCCGCTGCCGCTTTTTCGGCGGCGGCTTTTTCTTTTGCGGCTTTCTCAGCTGCTGCTTTCTCAGCAGCGGCTTTTTCGGCAGCAGCTTGCTCTGTGGCAGCTTTTTCTTTTGCGGCCTTTTCGGCAGCCGCCTTTTCAGCGGCTGCCTTCTCGGCTGCGGCTTTTTCCTTGGCAGCCGTGGCTTCAGCCTCCTGGCGCGCTTTTTCCTTTTTCAGTTGTTCCTGAGCCAGGCGCTCGGCTTCTTCGCGGGCTTTGCGTTCTTGGGCCAGCGCGATTTCGGCGTCGGCCTGCGCCTTGGCGGCGGCTTCGGCGCGTGCCTGGGCCTCGGCCAGCTGTGCCTGTTGTGCGGCCTTGGCCTGTTCGGCGGCAGCGGCGCGGGCGGCTTCTGCCTGAGCCGCCTCGGCTTGGGCCTTGGCCTCGGCGCGGGCTTGGGCCGCCTCGCGTTCGGCTGCTTCAGCGGCCTCGTCCGGGCTGGGTTCCGTCGGTGTTTCGGCGGGCTCGGCGGGTGGCGCTTCAGCGGGTTCGCTGGGCGATGTCGCCTCGGCCACCGTGCCTTTGGCCCACAGTTCGACCTGGACCGGTCCGGCATTATCCGGCGCCGAGGAAAAGCCCAGCACCATCAGCAAGATCAGGGCACCGTGGGCCGCTGCGGACCATAACAGACCGAAGCGGTCGTCGCGTCGATCTGGGTTGTCACTGTCGCGCCGGAAACGATCAAGCCATGTCATGAAATGGGGACTCTGCCTGCGTGTTGCGTCACTGGCGCGTGCCAGCGGCGTTTTGGTTGACCAACAGGCCTAGCTTGGAAATGCCGCCTTCACGCAGCTGGTCCATGACCTGCATGACAGTCTCGTAAGGAACCTTGCCGTCCGCCGAGATCACCACGGGCGTATCCGGGGTGACGGCGGCGCGCACGGCGGCCAGCAGGTTGGCCTTGTCGACCGGCTGAAACGATGCGCCGCCTTCGCGTACCCGCATCGCCAAGGCACCCTGCGCGTCGATCTGGACCTCGACCGGCTGGACGGGGACCTCGGAGGCCGTGCCCACCGAAGGCAGTTCGATCTGACCCGGGGTGATCATGGGGGCGGTCACCATGAAGATGACCAGCAGCACCAGCATGACATCGATGTAGGGCACGACATTGATGTCGTTCTTCATGCGGCGTGCGCGGCGATTGCTGAGGGAAGTCATGTCAGTGCACCTGGCGCTGCAGGATATTCAGAAACTCTTCGACAAAGGTTTCGAAGCGGATCGACAAGCGGTCGATTTCGTTGGTGTAGCGGTTATAGGCCAGTACCGCCGGAATGGCGGCAAACAGGCCGATGGCTGTTGCAATCAGCGCCTCGGCGATGCCGGGGGCCACGGCCGCCAGAGTTGCCTGCTGCATGGTGGACAGACCCATGAAGGCGTGCATGATGCCCCAGACAGTGCCCAGCAGGCCGATGTAGGGGCTGACGGAGCCGGTAGAAGCCAGAAAGTCCAGGTGCGACTCCAGGCTGTCCATTTCACGCTGAAAGGCGGCCTTCATGGCCCGCCGGGGGGCATCCAGCATGGTGTCGCCGCGATTCGAGGAACGCCGGGCTTTGATGAACTCGGTCATGCCCGCATCGAAAATGCGCGCCAGGGCGCCATGTTCGTTGCGGCGGCTGGCAATGGCCTGCTGCAGCACCGTCAGGTCGCCGCCCGCCCAGAAATCATCCTCGAATTGCCGAGTTTGGGCGTTGGCGCGTTTCAGGGCGGCACGCTTGCTGAAAATATAGGTCCAGGACAGGACTGATGCGCCCAGCAGGATCAGCATGACGATCTGCACGGGCAGGCTGGCGTCGCCGATCAGGGACAGCAGCGACAAATCGCTAGAAGCTTCCATGGTTAATGAATGGCCTTGTTCAAAAGATCCCGCAGGGCAGGAGACAGACGGATGGGTTTGAAAGTATGGGCGTGTATGGTGCAGATCTGGACTGTGGCCGAAGCCAGCAGTTGATCGTCGCGCCAAGCCTGCTGGTGAAATTCCAGCAGGGACGCCCGCAGTTGCGAGACCGAAGTTCGGATGTGGATGACATCATCCAGACGTGCCGCCTGCCGATAGGCAATGTCCGCATGTCTGACTACAAACATCATTTGTTCCCGAGCAGCAAGTTCGCGTTGGTCGACCCCGAGCGCGCGCAGCCATTCGGTGCGGCCGCGCTCGAAGAATTTCAGGTAATTGGCGTAATACACGACGCCACCGGTATCGGTGTCCTCGTAATATACGCGAATGGCCAGTTCGTCGGAAGAATTGGGCGGATTGCTGCTCATTTTTTCGTTAACCGGTGTGACATATCAGGGGACGGGCCTGGTTTTCAAAGCGATTCCAGGGCTTGCAGAATATGCTGCACTGCAAGGTCCGGGCTGATTTTTGCCGCCTCCTTTTCGCGGCGCGTCTGGATCTCGACAATGCCTTCCTTCAGTCCTCGGTCACCCAGGGTCACGCGCAGCGGCACCCCGATCAGCTCCCAGTCGGCGAACATGGTGCCTGGGCGATTGTCGCGATCATCCAGTATCACATCCACGCCTTGGGCCAGCAAGGCCCGGTACAGGGTCTCGGCGGCGTTGCGCACGGTTGCACTTTTGCCGATGCCGATGGGGCACAGCACGACCTCGAAGGGCGCCAGGGCGCGCGGCCAGATCATGCCGCGTTCGTCGTGGTTTTGTTCGATGGCGGCGGCGGCAATGCGGCTGACACCAATGCCGTAGCAGCCCATCTGCAGGACCACGGGCTTGCCATCGGTATCCAGGAATGTCGCATTCAGGGCGCGGGAATACTTGTCGCCCAGGAAAAACACATGGCCGACCTCGATACCGCGCTGGATCGCCAGCGTGCCGCCCTGGGGGTCGGGATCGCCCGCCACCACATTACGCAAGTCCGCCACCCGATCAGGCTCGGGCAGATCGCGGCCCCAGTTCACGCCGCTCAGGTGGAAACCGGCTTCGTTGGCGCCGCAGACAAAATCACCCATATAGGCCACCGTCAGGTCGGCAATGACGGTGATTTTGCTGCGATCCAGACCCACGGGGCCCAGATACCCGGGGGTGCAGGCAAATACATCCTGAATTTCAGCCTCGGTGGCCAGCCGATAGCCGTCTTCCAGGCCGGCCAGCTTGCCGACTTTGATTTCGTTGGTGTCGTGATCGCCGCGCAGCATCAGCAGCCATAGACGGGCAGGGCCATCGGCAGGGTCGGAGGCCAGAACCACCGACTTGATGGTGCGCGCCAGCGGCAAGCCCAGTTGCTCGGCCACGATTTCGCATTTCGGGGCATCTGGCGTGGCGCGTTTTTCCATGCTTTCGCGGGCCGGTTCGCGGCCCGACAACAGGCAGGGGGCGTCGGCCAGCTCGATGTTGGCCGCATAATCTGAGTCCGGGTTATAGACGATCAGGTCTTCGCCCGTGTCGGCGATCACCTGGAATTCGTGGCTGCGCGAACCGCCAATCGAACCCGTGTCCGCCGCTACCGCCCGGAAAGTCAGGCCCAGGCGCGTGAAAATGCGCTGGTAGGCGGCGTACATGATGTCGTAACTGGCCAGGGCGCTTGCTTCGTCACGATCGAACGAATAGGCATCCTTCATCGTGAACTCGCGCCCGCGCATCAGGCCAAAGCGTGGTCGGCGTTCATCGCGAAACTTCGTCTGGATATGGTAGAAGTTCAGCGGCAGTTGACGCCAACTGTGGATTTCATTGCGTGCAATGTCCGTAATGACTTCTTCAGAGGTGGGCTGCAGCACGAAGTCACGCTGATGGCGGTCCTTGATGCGCAGCAGTTCGGCGCCGTATTGTTCCCAGCGGCCAGATTCTTGCCATAGTTCGGCGGGCTGGACGACGGGCATCAGCAGCTCGATGGCGCCCGCCTGGTTCATTTCCTCGCGCACAATGGCCTCGATCTTGCGCAAAACCTTCAGCCCCATGGGCATATAGGTATAAACGCCGCCGGCTATTTTGCGAATCATGCCGGCGCGGGTCATCAGTTGGTGACTGACGACTTCAGCATCGGCAGGGGCTTCTTTCAGGGTGTTCAGGTGGTACTTGGTGGCGTACATGGTAGGGATCCCGCTGGGTACGTATAATCGAAGGTAATTGTATTGAATTCACAACCGAGGTGGCCCATGTTGGATCGCGAAGGCTACCGTCCCAATGTCGGCATCATTCTCGTGAACCAGAAAAACGAGGTTTTCTGGGGTAAACGCATCCGCGAACACGCGTGGCAATTTCCGCAGGGCGGCATCAAGCACGGCGAAACTCCCGTGCAGGCGATGTACCGCGAGCTTCACGAGGAAACCGGCCTGCAGGCCGATCATGTCCGCATTTTGGGGCGAACCAGGGACTGGCTACGTTATACCGTGCCAGACCACTATGTGCGCCGAGAACTCCGCGGCCACTACAAAGGCCAGAAACAAATCTGGTTCTTGCTGCGTATGGTCGGACGAGACACCGATGTGTCCTTGCGCGCCAGCGATACGCCCGAATTCGACGCTTGGCGCTGGAATGCCTATTGGGTACCACTAGACGCTGTGATCGAATTCAAACGCGAAGTCTACACCCTGGCCCTCAACGAGCTCTCCAGCCTGTTGTTTCGGCGCGGGCGCGAGAACCGCTATTTGCGTCACCGGGGGCATCGCGGCACTGCGCCCGTCAGCCAGTCGCCGACACTTGTCGGGCCTTCCCGTAACCAGTCCACCACCTAACACAGGATAGATCGCATGCTCGAAGATCTCGACGCCCTGTCGCAGCGCGTACAGCGGACCGTCCAGCTGGCACAGGGCCTGCAGGCCGAACGCGCTGCCCTGCAGGCTAAAATCCAGCAACTCCAGCAGCAATACCTGGCACTCCAGGCCCAGCAGGCCACCGAGCGCGACGAGTTCGCCCGTATGTCCGAACGGCTTGCCCGCCACGACCTCGAGCTTCAGGCCGTGCGCAACGAAGCCACTCAGACGCACGGTACTCTTGAAACCCAGCTGCACGAACAGCACGCGCGTGCACAATCCCTGCAGCAGCGCTTGCTGGCTTCCGAGGCCGATTGCGACCGTCTGCGTGTTGCTGCTACCGGGGCCCAAGAACAAATTGAACTCATCCTAGAACGCCTGCCCGGCGCGGAGGTCTGATCCATGGAACGCGTAGATGTCTCTATTCTGGGCCGCGATTATTCGCTGGCCTGCGCCGCCTCCGAAAAAGACGCCCTTCTGGCCGCAGTACGCCAGGTTGATCAGCGCATGCTGGCCATCAAGGGCAGCGGCAAAGTCGCCAGCAATGAACGCATCGCCGTCATGGCCGCGATTCATATTGCCAATGAACTTCTTACCCTGCGCGCACCCGATGGCCCACTCAGCGAGATCGCCGTGGGCGACTTCAGGGGTAAAATCGAAGGCATGAACCATATGCTCGACGAAATCCTCGGGGGCGCCGATTAACGACGGTTTGCCTGTCACCCGGTAAAATTGCGCGTAAACTAGAAGCCTTGCTCTTGTATTTGATTTTGGGATGCCCTTTCAGGCATCCTGCCTTCCAAGTCCCTGCCGTGTTCGAGACCTGGCCATACATTCCTTGAACCAATGCTATTGGCATACGGTTGCTGGATTGACAGCTAGGAGAGCTACCTTCACTGGATAGCCCGAAATCTGACTGAAAGCGACCACCGTGAACTCCGGTTCCGGGATGCCGGCCTAGACGGCACAGGCGGGGCATTTACAGCAGGCCTGCCGTGAAATACGGCAGGCCTTTTTTTTAGGGCCACTCATGACCATCTCTTCCTCCAACGCTTGCGGCCGGTTTGGTCGTTCCTTCTGGCATCAATCGGCCTTGAAACCTGCCCGGCTTTCATGGCACGCGATGGTCTTGGGTGGGTTATTGGCATTGGCGCCGCTGGCGCAGGCGCACGAACCCGCCGATTCCTATCCCCGAGCCACGCTGTCGGCCCAGGCCAGTACCGAAGTCCAGCAGGACACCGTACAGGTCACGCTGTCGGCCGAACTTTCCGGGACGACTCAGCAGCAGGTCTCGGATCAGCTCAACACACGACTGGATGCCGCGATGAAACAGGCCAAGGGGCATGACAATATCGAGGTCCGCAGCGGCGCCTATCGCATCTGGCCTTCCAACGACCGTGACGGAAAAATAGCCGAATGGCGCGGCCGTGCCGAAATCCTGTTGAAATCCCAGGACTTCAATGCCACGTCGCAGTTGGCGGCCCAGATGTCCCCGCATCTGTCCATCGATGGCCTGTCGTTTTCCGTCTCCCGGAAACGCCAGGCGGCCGAGGAACAAAAACTCATGCAACAGGCCGTGCAGGCCTTCCGGGATCGTGCTCAGGCCCTGACACAGGCGCTGCAATTTCCCAGCTACCGTTTACATTCCCTGGATCTGGGCGGCTCGGGCGAAATCTCGTATGCACCTGCGCCGCGCATGATGATGAGCGCCATGGCAGCCGACAAGGTTGCAGCCCCTCTGGAAGCAGGCCAGCAAACCATCAGCGTGTCGGTGCAGGGGGTGATTGTTTTGCAGCCCGCCAAAACAGACCCAGGCCAATCAACACCATTGGAATAGACAGCAACTGCCCCATCGACAGGCCACCCGTCAGCAGGCCCAGGAAATCATCGGGCTCGCGGGTGAATTCCACCAAGAACCGCAATACCCCGTAAGCCATCAGAAACACGGCGCTGGTTTGTCCCGTGGGGCGGGGTTTGCGGGCAAACCACCACACCACGGCAAACAGCACAAAGCCCTCCAGCCCCATTTCATACAACTGAGACGGGTGCCGTGCAATCCCGTCCTGGCTGCCCGGAAACACCATGGCCCAGGGTAAATCTGTGGGGCGCCCCCAAAGTTCCCCATTGATGAAGTTGCCCAGCCGCCCGGCGGCCAGCCCCAAGGGGATCAGCGGGGCAATGAAATCCCCGATGGCCAGCAGCTTCATGCCGCGCTTGCGGGCAAAAATCAGCATGGCAATCACAACACCCAGCAGGCCGCCATGAAAAGACATGCCGCCTTGCCAGACATACAGCAGCGAGGTCGGGTGGGCCAGATAGTCGTCGAATTTATAAAACAGCGCATACCCCAGGCGCCCGCCCAGCACCACACCCAGCACACCATAGAAAATAATGTCCTCCAGGTCGCGCAGGTTCAGTCCGCAGGGATGGTGATGGATGCGCCAGCGTCCCAGCAGCCAGGCCAGGGCAAAGCCTGCCAGGTACATCAGTCCGTACCAATGGATGGCCACCGGGCCGATCTGCAAGGCAACGGGGTCGATATGAGGAAAAAGCATGTCAGGCACCGCAAGATAGAACAATCATGGATAATAGTTTAGTTGGGCTTTTGACGCGCTATTTGGTAGGGGGATCAGATGGAACATGCAGTATTGGGCGGCGGTTGCTTCTGGTGCCTGGAGCCCGTATTCCGTGCGCTGGCGGGGGTGCAGGATGTCCAGCCTGGCTATTGCGGCGGGCATGTGCCGTCGCCCACCTACCAACAGGTTTGTGGTCAGGACACCGGCCACATCGAAGTCGTGCGGCTGCGGTTCGATCCTGCAAAAATATCCTATCGTGCAGTGTTGGATGTTTTCTTCGGCATTCATGACCCCACGACCCCGGACCGGCAGGGCAACGATATCGGCCCACAGTACGCATCGGCTATTTTCTATCTGGACGACCATCAGCATCAGATCGCCAACGATGCACGGGCTCAGGCACAGACGTATTTTGATGCGCCGATCTGTACCCGCATCCAGGCCGCAGGTGATTTCTGGCCTGCCGAGCCCGAACACCAGGACTACTACCGGCGCTATCCCGACCAGGGCTACTGTCGCTTTGTCATCAGTCCGAAAATGGCAAAATTCCGCCAACGCTACGCCCATCTGCTGGACAGCAGCCAGTAATCGCTCTGCCTGTCGCGTGATTCGTCATTCTTGCTGAACCCACTAAGAGAAGTGAGCATTCGCTTGGGCGATTGCTACGGCCCGGCGCCAACTGCGCGCGCGGCCAGGCGTCGGCCCCACCGGGTATGCGGCTGAGTCAATGCCGCCATGCCCGCTAGTATGCCCAGCGTCACCAGGCTGCGCAGCACCAGAATGACCCAGATATCGGCCCCCAGGGCCATAATCAGCAAAGTATCCTCGATCAGTGCATGGCATAGCGACAACCATGACAGGGCCAGCAATCGCGTGCGTGGACTGAAGTTCTCGCGCTCTGCCGCCTCGATGATCAAGGCCCCGCCGTAAGCCAGCCCCAGCAGTACGCCTACCGTGGTCAGCGGTGCGGCGCGTTCTTCCAGGCCCGATAGACGCAGCACGGGCGTCAGCAGCCGTGTCACCAGCCGTGTGATGCCCAGGCGTTCCAGCAAATCCAGCAACACCACCAGTACCACGATCACCGCCAGCACCAGCAGCAGTGATTCTGCTGTGGTCCATAACCAGGGCAGAAAGTCCGGTGGGCCCTGGTTCAGCCCCGCATCCTGCCCCATCCAGGCAAATGACACCGGTTCCTGCAGCCATCCCAGCGCATGACAGGTCCAGGTCACTGCCGCGCCATATAAAATCCCGACCCCGATACGCAGACTGCCGGTCACCAGCGCACTGGCCCCGGCGCGGCGCACAATGGCTTGTTCGGTCGGGATGTTATGGGCAAACAGCATCATGGCCCCCAGCGCACTGACCTGGGCGACGCTCATGTCCAATCCGTCCGATAGCGCCGCCATGGATGCCATGCCGCCATAGATATTGGTAATGACCGTGGTCACCCAGATGATGCCGGCCTGGGGCGGCAGGCCCAGCAGCGCCATGGCGGGCGCCAGGGCTTCGCCCGCCAGCCTGACCAGTCCCAGGCGATCCGCGACATACACGATGACCATCACCGGCACCATGATGCGGGCAATGGTCATGAACATATGTGTGCTGCGCTGGCGGATCGTATTCAGATAGGACAGAAGGGGCATCATGGGAAGGGGGCGGGGCAGGTTGGGGCGGGATAACAAAGGCGACCAGATCAATCCGCAGGTGTGCAACAGAGCGGCTTAGCGGAATATAGCGCCCATTGTATGCACTCGGATTGCCAATTGCAGCTTACTTGGTGACTCCCTGAATACCTCATGACGCATTCTGCTGATCTGGACGAAACGAACCCCGTCAGCGGGCCTTTCGCCCAACCCATGTTTGCAGCGCGACAAGCGCCTCGAAGAGCCAGGTTATGTCCGTCGCTATGTGGCCCGAGATCATCCAGTGCTGCACCATATCAGGCGATATGGATTACCTGTTGCGCATACAGGTCAGCGATCTGGCGGCGTTCTTCCTGTGCGGCTTGAATCAGGCTTGCCTGCCCCACCCAAGGCTTCGATCGTGGTTTTCAGACCCATTTGCACAACTCAAAAAAACCGTGCTATAGTTCGACCTCTTCGCCGCCAGGCACCCAGGGGTTAACCCTGAATTCACCGGGTAACACCGATGGATAGCCAGGCAGGAAAGCCAGAGTTTGCAGGCTAAAGCCCGATTCAGGATTTCCCGCTGACGACGAAGATTCGGTCTAGGCCGAATGCGGTAGGGCTTGACGTTGAAACTTAAATGTGTTTCAATTCTGGCCTTCGACGAGAAGATGGAGTCTTTTTGTCGAGCAGCGGCAGGATGTGGTTTAGGTAAGCGGAATCGCGAACTTATACCTTCCCGGGTCAGCGGCTTGACAGGAAATAAAAACTGCTTCATAATCTCGTTTCTCTGCTTCTGGCAGATTTGTTCTTTAAAAACTTAACAGCCGATAAGTGTGGGCGCTGGGTAACAAGCAGCATGGCCCGACGCGGATTTGGTTCTCACGAACCGGTCCTGTGTTGGAAATGCAAACAAGTTATACCAAGTGCTCGCACAGATAGAAATGAAGAAGTAAGGTTAACACCAAGCTTTGTCATTTCTTTTGAGTGATGCAAGCGAACCGTAGCTTTCTGTCTATTTATAGACAAGGAACTACGATTACAGGAATTGAACTGAAGAGTTTGATCCTGGCTCAGATTGAACGCTAGCGGGATGCTTTACACATGCAAGTCGAACGGCAGCACGAAGGAAGCTTGCTTTCTTTGGTGGCGAGTGGCGAACGGGTGAGTAATATATCGGAACGTGCCCAGTAGCGGGGGATAACTGGCCGAAAGGTCAGCTAATACCGCATACGCCCTACGGGGGAAAGGGGGGGATCGCAAGACCTCTCACTATTGGAGCGGCCGATATCAGATTAGCTAGTTGGTGGGGTAAAGGCCTACCAAGGCATCGATCTGTAGCTGGTTTGAGAGGACGACCAGCCACACTGGGACTGAGACACGGCCCAGACTCCTACGGGAGGCAGCAGTGGGGAATTTTGGACAATGGGGGAAACCCTGATCCAGCCATCCCGCGTGTGCGATGAAGGCCTTCGGGTTGTAAAGCACTTTTGGCAGGGAAGAAACGGCCTGGGATAATACCCTGGGCTAATGACGGTACCTGCAGAATAAGCACCGGCTAACTACGTGCCAGCAGCCGCGGTAATACGTAGGGTGCAAGCGTTAATCGGAATTACTGGGCGTAAAGCGTGCGCAGGCGGTTCGGAAAGAAAGGTGTGAAATCCCGGGGCTTAACCTCGGAACTGCACTTTTAACTACCGGGCTAGAGTACGTCAGAGGGGGGTAGAATTCCACGTGTAGCAGTGAAATGCGTAGATATGTGGAGGAATACCGATGGCGAAGGCAGCCCCCTGGGATGATACTGACGCTCATGCACGAAAGCGTGGGGAGCAAACAGGATTAGATACCCTGGTAGTCCACGCCCTAAACGATGTCAACTAGCTGTTGGGGTTTATTAACCTTAGTAGCGCAGCTAACGCGTGAAGTTGACCGCCTGGGGAGTACGGTCGCAAGATTAAAACTCAAAGGAATTGACGGGGACCCGCACAAGCGGTGGATGATGTGGATTAATTCGATGCAACGCGAAAAACCTTACCTACCCTTGACATGTCTGGAAGATTCAAGAGATTGAATTGTGCTCGCAAGAGAACCGGAACACAGGTGCTGCATGGCTGTCGTCAGCTCGTGTCGTGAGATGTTGGGTTAAGTCCCGCAACGAGCGCAACCCTTGTCATTAGTTGCTACATTCAGTTGAGCACTCTAGTGAGACTGCCGGTGACAAACCGGAGGAAGGTGGGGATGACGTCAAGTCCTCATGGCCCTTATGGGTAGGGCTTCACACGTCATACAATGGTCGGGACAGAGGGATGCCAAACCGCGAGGTGGAGCCAATCTCAGAAACCCGATCGTAGTCCGGATCGCAGTCTGCAACTCGACTGCGTGAAGTCGGAATCGCTAGTAATCGCGGATCAGAATGTCGCGGTGAATACGTTCCCGGGTCTTGTACACACCGCCCGTCACACCATGGGAGTGGGTTTCACCAGAAGTAGGTAGCCTAACCGCAAGGGGGGCGCTTACCACGGTGGGATTCATGACTGGGGTGAAGTCGTAACAAGGTAGCCGTATCGGAAGGTGCGGCTGGATCACCTCCTTTAAGAGCAAGCCACTGTGCTTGTTGTCATAGCGTCCACGCTTATCGGCTGTTTGTTTAGTAACATGGTCTGAAGTCCAAGCACTGCAGTCAACGCAGACGGCAGTGGTCACGACTAGGGGGTCAGTAGCTCAGTCGGTTAGAGCACCGTCTTGATAAGGCGGGGGTCGATGGTTCGAATCCATCTTGACCCACCACGGTTTTTTGGCGATAGGCTTAAAAACGGGGGATTAGCTCAGCTGGGAGAGCACCTGCTTTGCAAGCAGGGGGTCGTCGGTTCGATCCCGTCATCCTCCACCAGGCGCTCAGTCAAGAGTGGCTTGATTGAATTGATCGCAGCTTAGTGCTGCGCTTGATTGTAAATCAGGATACTGCTGACTGGGTTTCATCTTCGGGTTTTTGCCCGAGTGGGAATTCAGTAGCATTACCATGTTCTTTAACAATCTGGAAGAAGCACAACAAATGTAAATATCATGATCGACTTAATTGTCGTGATGGGTAATTTACGGGTTGTGATTGCAAAATCAATTGTTCAAAAGTTCTAAGATTCAAGCAACATTGTGTTCTTCGGGATGCAAGGTTGATGAGCCTTTAATGGAATTGAACGGCACAAACACGCGAACTCAAATTCCTATAACCTGCAAAGTTATAGGATCAAGCGAATAAGTGCATATGGTGGATGCCTTGGCGATTACAGGCGACGAAGGACGTTGTAGCCTGCGAAAAGCTGCGGGGAGCTGGCAAACAAGCTTTGATCCGCAGATGTCCGAATGGGGAAACCCACGCTAGCAATAGCGTACCGTGTAGTGAATACATAGCTGCACGGAGCGAACCGGGTGAACTGAAACATCTCAGTAGCTCGAGGAAAAGAAATCAACCGAGATTCCGGTAGTAGCGGCGAGCGAAACCGGAAGAGCCGTGACGAGATAGCACTTCAAATAGTCGAATGGTCTGGAAAGGCCAGCCGTAGCATGGTGATAGCCCTGTAGACGAAATTTGGAGTGTGAGACTAGGCGTCAGACAAGTAGGGCGGGACACGTGAAATCCTGTCTGAAGATGGGGGGACCATCCTCCAAGGCTAAATACTCGTAATCGACCGATAGTGAACCAGTACCGTGAGGGAAAGGCGAAAAGAACCCCGGAAGGGGAGTGAAATAGATCCTGAAACCGTATGCATACAAACAGTAGGAGCCCCCCTTTAAGGGCTTTCGGTGCGGCGCAGCCGCATCAAAAGATCATAGGCTGAAGCAGATCCCGAGCGGATTTGTAGAGAGTCCTTAAAGGGGGGTGACTGCGTACCTTTTGTATAATGGGTCAGCGACTTACATTCAGTGGCAAGCTTAACCGAATAGGGAAGGCGTAGCGAAAGCGAGTCCGAATAGGGCGAATTAGTCGCTGGGTGTAGACCCGAAACCAGGCGATCTATCCATGGTCAGGTTGAAGGCACGGTAACACGTGCTGGAGGACCGAACCCACTAATGTTGAAAAATTAGGGGATGAACTGTGGATAGGGGTGAAAGGCTAAACAAGCCTGGAGATAGCTGGTTCTCTCCGAAAACTATTTAGGTAGTGCCTCACATGATTACTGCCGGGGGTAGAGCACTGTTATAGCTAGGGGGTCATGGCGACTTACCAACCTATGGCAAACTCCGAATACCGGCAAGTACAGTGTGGGAGACAGAGCACCGGGTGCTAACGTCCGGACTCAAGAGGGAAACAACCCAGACCGCCAGCTAAGGTCCCTAAAACGGGCTAAGTGGGAAACGAAGTGGGAAGGCATAGACAGTCAGGAGGTTGGCTTAGAAGCAGCCATCCTTTAAAGAAAGCGTAATAGCTCACTGATCGAGTCGTCCTGCGCGGAAGATGTAACGGGGCTAAGCCAGTTACCGAAGCTGCGGGTGTGCGCCACTGGGCGCACGCGGTAGGAGAGCGTTCTGTAAGCCTGCGAAGGTGGATCGAGAGGTCTGCTGGAGGTATCAGAAGTGCGAATGCTGACATGAGTAGCGATAAAGGGGGTGAAAAGCCCCCTCGCCGTAAGTCCAAGGTTTCCTGCGCAACGTTCATCGGCGCAGGGTGAGTCGGCCCCTAAGGCGAGGCAGAGATGCGTAGCTGATGGGAAGCTGGTTAATATTCCAGCACCGTCGTGAGATGCGATGGGGGGACGGATGACTGCAAGATCATCGGGGTGTTGGATGTCCCCGTTGCTGCATCATAGAAGGCGCTTAGGCAAATCCGGGCGCGTAATTCAAGGGTGTGGGTGAACAGGAACTTCGGTTCCTGGACTGATCGGAAGTTGTCCCAGGAAAAGCCTCTAAGCTTCAGTCTCACGAGACCGTACCGCAAACCGACACAGGTGGACGGGATGAATATTCCAAGGCGCTTGAGAGAACTCAGGAGAAGGAACTCGGCAAATTGATACCGTAACTTCGGGAGAAGGTATGCCCTGGTAGTGTGAGGTGCCTGCGCACTGAGCATGAAGGGGCCGCAGTGAATCGGTGGCTGCGACTGTTTATTAAAAACACAGCACTCTGCCAAGACGAAAGTCGACGTATAGGGTGTGACGCCTGCCCGGTGCCGGAAGGTTAAGTGATGGGGTGCAAGCTCTTGATCGAAGCCCCGGTAAACGGCGGCCGTAACTATAACGGTCCTAAGGTAGCGAAATTCCTTGTCGGGTAAGTTCCGACCTGCACGAATGGCGTAACGATGGCCACACTGTCTCCTCCTGAGACTCAGCGAAGTTGAAATGTTTGTGATGATGCAATCTACCCGCGGCTAGACGGAAAGACCCCATGAACCTTTACTGTAGCTTTGCATTGGATTGTGAACCGGCCTGTGTAGGATAGGTGGGAGGCGTTGAAACTGTGTCGCTAGATGCAGTGGAGCCAACCTTGAAATACCACCCTGGTCTGTTTGCGGTTCTAACCTTGGCCCGTTATCCGGGTTGGGGACAGTGCATGGTGGGCAGTTTGACTGGGGCGGTCTCCTCCTAAAGTGTAACGGAGGAGTACGAAGGTACGCTAGGTACGGTCGGAAATCGTGCTGATAGTGCAATGGCATAAGCGTGCTTGACTGTGAGACTGACAAGTCGAACAGGTGCGAAAGCAGGTCATAGTGATCCGGTGGTTCTGTATGGAAGGGCCATCGCTCAACGGATAAAAGGTACTCTGGGGATAACAGGCTGATACCGCCCAAGAGTTCATATCGACGGCGGTGTTTGGCACCTCGATGTCGGCTCATCTCATCCTGGGGCTGTAGCCGGTCCCAAGGGTATGGCTGTTCGCCATTTAAAGAGGTACGTGAGCTGGGTTTAAAACGTCGTGAGACAGTTTGGTCCCTATCTGCCGTGGGCGTTGGATACTTGACGGAGCCTGCTCCTAGTACGAGAGGACCGGAGTGGACGCACCGCTGGTGTATCGGTTGTCATGCCAATGGCATTGCCGAGTAGCTACGTGCGGAAGAGATAAGCGCTGAAGGCATCTAAGCGCGAAACTCGTCTGAAGATTAGGTATCCCGGGGGCTTGACCCCCCTGAAGGGTCGTCCGAGACCAGGACGTTGATAGGCTGGGTGTGGAAGCGCAGTAATGCGTGCAGCTAACCAGTACTAATTGCCCGTGCGGCTTGATCCTATAACCTTGCAGGTTAGCCAAAGGCTTGCCTGTATGAGAATAGTGAATCGTGTGTAAAGCCCAATTCAATTCGAACGCAACAAACAATCGTACAAAACAACCCGTGCAAAGCAGGCCTAAAACCTGCTACACTGCGCCGCTGTCAAATCGACACGCCGCACAGCAATGCACAGTGTGCTTCTTCCAAATTCGTGCGCTAGTCCTTAAAAAACTAGCACACAACCAGTTATGCTTGACGACCATAGCAAGGTGGCCCCACTCCTTCCCATCCCGAACAGGACAGTGAAACGCCTTCGCGCCGATGATAGTGGGTGGACACCTGTGAAAGTAGGTCATCGTCAGGCTTTTATTCCTCGAAGCCCCTGTCGCTTATTGCGACAGGGGCTTCGTTCTCGGGATATGGGTTGTTTTTAGTCAGGCAGCGGCAGGATGTGGTTTAGGTAAGCGGAATCGCGAACTTATACCTTCCCGGGTCAGCGGCTTGACAGGAAATAAAAACTGCTTCATAATCTCGTTTCTCTGCTTCTGGCAGATTTGTTCTTTAAAAACTTAACAGCCGATAAGTGTGGGCGCTGGGTAACAAGCAGCATGGCCCGACGCGGATTTGGTTCTCACGAACCGGTCCTGTGTTGGAAATGCAAACAAGTTATACCAAGTGCTCGCACAGATAGAAATGAAGAAGTAAGGTTAACACCAAGCTTTGTCATTTCTTTTGAGTGATGCAAGCGAACCGTAGCTTTCTGTCTATTTATAGACAAGGAACTACGATTACAGGAATTGAACTGAAGAGTTTGATCCTGGCTCAGATTGAACGCTAGCGGGATGCTTTACACATGCAAGTCGAACGGCAGCACGAAGGAAGCTTGCTTTCTTTGGTGGCGAGTGGCGAACGGGTGAGTAATATATCGGAACGTGCCCAGTAGCGGGGGATAACTGGCCGAAAGGTCAGCTAATACCGCATACGCCCTACGGGGGAAAGGGGGGGATCGCAAGACCTCTCACTATTGGAGCGGCCGATATCAGATTAGCTAGTTGGTGGGGTAAAGGCCTACCAAGGCATCGATCTGTAGCTGGTTTGAGAGGACGACCAGCCACACTGGGACTGAGACACGGCCCAGACTCCTACGGGAGGCAGCAGTGGGGAATTTTGGACAATGGGGGAAACCCTGATCCAGCCATCCCGCGTGTGCGATGAAGGCCTTCGGGTTGTAAAGCACTTTTGGCAGGGAAGAAACGGCCTGGGATAATACCCTGGGCTAATGACGGTACCTGCAGAATAAGCACCGGCTAACTACGTGCCAGCAGCCGCGGTAATACGTAGGGTGCAAGCGTTAATCGGAATTACTGGGCGTAAAGCGTGCGCAGGCGGTTCGGAAAGAAAGGTGTGAAATCCCGGGGCTTAACCTCGGAACTGCACTTTTAACTACCGGGCTAGAGTACGTCAGAGGGGGGTAGAATTCCACGTGTAGCAGTGAAATGCGTAGATATGTGGAGGAATACCGATGGCGAAGGCAGCCCCCTGGGATGATACTGACGCTCATGCACGAAAGCGTGGGGAGCAAACAGGATTAGATACCCTGGTAGTCCACGCCCTAAACGATGTCAACTAGCTGTTGGGGTTTATTAACCTTAGTAGCGCAGCTAACGCGTGAAGTTGACCGCCTGGGGAGTACGGTCGCAAGATTAAAACTCAAAGGAATTGACGGGGACCCGCACAAGCGGTGGATGATGTGGATTAATTCGATGCAACGCGAAAAACCTTACCTACCCTTGACATGTCTGGAAGATTCAAGAGATTGAATTGTGCTCGCAAGAGAACCGGAACACAGGTGCTGCATGGCTGTCGTCAGCTCGTGTCGTGAGATGTTGGGTTAAGTCCCGCAACGAGCGCAACCCTTGTCATTAGTTGCTACATTCAGTTGAGCACTCTAGTGAGACTGCCGGTGACAAACCGGAGGAAGGTGGGGATGACGTCAAGTCCTCATGGCCCTTATGGGTAGGGCTTCACACGTCATACAATGGTCGGGACAGAGGGATGCCAAACCGCGAGGTGGAGCCAATCTCAGAAACCCGATCGTAGTCCGGATCGCAGTCTGCAACTCGACTGCGTGAAGTCGGAATCGCTAGTAATCGCGGATCAGAATGTCGCGGTGAATACGTTCCCGGGTCTTGTACACACCGCCCGTCACACCATGGGAGTGGGTTTCACCAGAAGTAGGTAGCCTAACCGCAAGGGGGGCGCTTACCACGGTGAGATTCATGACTGGGGTGAAGTCGTAACAAGGTAGCCGTATCGGAAGGTGCGGCTGGATCACCTCCTTTAAGAGCAAGCCACTGTGCTTGTTGTCATAGCGTCCACGCTTATCGGCTGTTTGTTTAGTAACATGGTCTGAAGTCCAAGCACTGCAGTCAACGCAGACGGCAGTGGTCACGACTAGGGGGTCAGTAGCTCAGTCGGTTAGAGCACCGTCTTGATAAGGCGGGGGTCGATGGTTCGAATCCATCTTGACCCACCACGGTTTTTGGCGATAGGCTTAAAAACGGGGGATTAGCTCAGCTGGGAGAGCACCTGCTTTGCAAGCAGGGGGTCGTCGGTTCGATCCCGTCATCCTCCACCAGGCGCTCAGTCAAGAGTGGCTTGATTGAATTGATCGCAGCTTAGTGCTGCGCTTGATTGTAAATCAGGATACTGCTGACTGGGTTTCATCTTCGGGTTTTTGCCCGAGTGGGAATTCAGTAGTATTACCATGTTCTTTAACAATCTGGAAGAAGCACAACAAATGTAAATATCATGATCGACTTAATTGTCGTGATGGGTAATTTACGGGTTGTGATTGCAAAATCAATTGTTCAAAAGTTCTAAGATTCAAGCAACATTGCGTTCTTCGGGATGCAAGGTTGATGAGCCTTTAATGGAATTGAACGGCACAAACACGCGAAACTCAAATTCCTATAACCTGCAAAGTTATAGGATCAAGCGAATAAGTGCATATGGTGGATGCCTTGGCGATTACAGGCGACGAAGGACGTTGTAGCCTGCGAAAAGCTGCGGGGAGCTGGCAAACAAGCTTTGATCCGCAGATGTCCGAATGGGGAAACCCACGCCAGCAATGGCGTACCGTGCAGTGAATACATAGCTGCACGGAGCGAACCGGGTGAACTGAAACATCTCAGTAGCTCGAGGAAAAGAAATCAACCGAGATTCCGGAAGTAGCGGCGAGCGAAACCGGAAGAGCCGTGACGAGATAGCACTTCAAATAGTCGAATGGTCTGGAAAGGCCAGCCGTAGCATGGTGATAGCCCTGTAGACGAAATTTGGAGTGTGAGACTAGGCGTCAGACAAGTAGGGCGGGACACGTGAAATCCTGTCTGAAGATGGGGGGACCATCCTCCAAGGCTAAATACTCGTAATCGACCGATAGTGAACCAGTACCGTGAGGGAAAGGCGAAAAGAACCCCGGAAGGGGAGTGAAATAGATCCTGAAACCGTATGCATACAAACAGTAGGAGCCCCCCTTTAAGGGCTTTCGGTGCGGCGCAGCCGCATCAAAAGATCATAGGCTGAAGCAGATCCCGAGCGGATTTGTAGAGAGTCCTTAAAGGGGGGTGACTGCGTACCTTTTGTATAATGGGTCAGCGACTTACATTCAGTGGCAAGCTTAACCGAATAGGGAAGGCGTAGCGAAAGCGAGTCCGAATAGGGCGAATTAGTCGCTGGGTGTAGACCCGAAACCAGGCGATCTATCCATGGTCAGGTTGAAGGCACGGTAACACGTGCTGGAGGACCGAACCCACTAATGTTGAAAAATTAGGGGATGAACTGTGGATAGGGGTGAAAGGCTAAACAAGCCTGGAGATAGCTGGTTCTCTCCGAAAACTATTTAGGTAGTGCCTCACATGATTACTGCCGGGGGTAGAGCACTGTTATAGCTAGGGGGTCATGGCGACTTACCAACCTATGGCAAACTCCGAATACCGGCAAGTACAGTGTGGGAGACAGAGCACCGGGTGCTAACGTCCGGACTCAAGAGGGAAACAACCCAGACCGCCAGCTAAGGTCCCTAAAACGGGCTAAGTGGGAAACGAAGTGGGAAGGCATAGACAGTCAGGAGGTTGGCTTAGAAGCAGCCATCCTTTAAAGAAAGCGTAATAGCTCACTGATCGAGTCGTCCTGCGCGGAAGATGTAACGGGGCTAAGCCAGTTACCGAAGCTGCGGGTGTGCGCCACTGGGCGCACGCGGTAGGAGAGCGTTCTGTAAGCCTGCGAAGGTGGATCGAGAGGTCTGCTGGAGGTATCAGAAGTGCGAATGCTGACATGAGTAGCGATAAAGGGGGTGAAAAGCCCCCTCGCCGTAAGTCCAAGGTTTCCTGCGCAACGTTCATCGGCGCAGGGTGAGTCGGCCCCTAAGGCGAGGCAGAGATGCGTAGCTGATGGGAAGCTGGTTAATATTCCAGCACCGTCGTGAGATGCGATGGGGGGACGGATGACTGCAAGATCATCGGGGTGTTGGATGTCCCCGTTGCTGCATCATAGAAGGCGCTTAGGCAAATCCGGGCGCGTAATTCAAGGGTGTGGGTGAACAGGAACTTCGGTTCCTGGACTGATCGGAAGTTGTCCCAGGAAAAGCCTCTAAGCTTCAGTCTCACGAGACCGTACCGCAAACCGACACAGGTGGACGGGATGAATATTCCAAGGCGCTTGAGAGAACTCAGGAGAAGGAACTCGGCAAATTGATACCGTAACTTCGGGAGAAGGTATGCCCTGGTAGTGTGAGGTGCCTGCGCACTGAGCATGAAGGGGCCGCAGTGAATCGGTGGCTGCGACTGTTTATTAAAAACACAGCACTCTGCCAAGACGAAAGTCGACGTATAGGGTGTGACGCCTGCCCGGTGCCGGAAGGTTAAGTGATGGGGTGCAAGCTCTTGATCGAAGCCCCGGTAAACGGCGGCCGTAACTATAACGGTCCTAAGGTAGCGAAATTCCTTGTCGGGTAAGTTCCGACCTGCACGAATGGCGTAACGATGGCCACACTGTCTCCTCCTGAGACTCAGCGAAGTTGAAATGTTTGTGATGATGCAATCTACCCGCGGCTAGACGGAAAGACCCCATGAACCTTTACTGTAGCTTTGCATTGGATTGTGAACCGGCCTGTGTAGGATAGGTGGGAGGCGTTGAAACTGTGTCGCTAGATGCAGTGGAGCCAACCTTGAAATACCACCCTGGTCTGTTTGCGGTTCTAACCTTGGCCCGTTATCCGGGTTGGGGACAGTGCATGGTGGGCAGTTTGACTGGGGCGGTCTCCTCCTAAAGTGTAACGGAGGAGTACGAAGGTACGCTAGGTACGGTCGGAAATCGTGCTGATAGTGCAATGGCATAAGCGTGCTTGACTGTGAGACTGACAAGTCGAACAGGTGCGAAAGCAGGTCATAGTGATCCGGTGGTTCTGTATGGAAGGGCCATCGCTCAACGGATAAAAGGTACTCTGGGGATAACAGGCTGATACCGCCCAAGAGTTCATATCGACGGCGGTGTTTGGCACCTCGATGTCGGCTCATCTCATCCTGGGGCTGTAGCCGGTCCCAAGGGTATGGCTGTTCGCCATTTAAAGAGGTACGTGAGCTGGGTTTAAAACGTCGTGAGACAGTTTGGTCCCTATCTGCCGTGGGCGTTGGATACTTGACGGAGCCTGCTCCTAGTACGAGAGGACCGGAGTGGACGCACCGCTGGTGTATCGGTTGTCATGCCAATGGCATTGCCGAGTAGCTACGTGCGGAAGAGATAAGCGCTGAAGGCATCTAAGCGCGAAACTCGTCTGAAGATTAGGTATCCCGGGGGCTTGACCCCCCTGAAGGGTCGTCCGAGACCAGGACGTTGATAGGCTGGGTGTGGAAGCGCAGTAATGCGTGCAGCTAACCAGTACTAATTGCCCGTGCGGCTTGATCCTATAACCTTGCAGGTTAGCCAAAGGCTTGCCTGTATGAGAATAGTGAATCGTGTGTAAAGCCCAATTCAATTCGAACGCAACAAACAATCGTACAAAACAACCCGTGCAAAGCAGGCCTAAAACCTGCTACACTGCGCCGCTGTCAAATCGACACGCCGCACAGCAATGCACAGTGTGCTTCTTCCAAATTCGTGCGCTAGTCCTTAAAAAACTAGCACACAACCAGTTATGCTTGACGACCATAGCAAGGTGGCCCCACTCCTTCCCATCCCGAACAGGACAGTGAAACGCCTTCGCGCCGATGATAGTGGGTGGACACCTGTGAAAGTAGGTCATCGTCAGGCTTTTATTCCGCAAAACCCCTGCAGCTTATCCGCTGCAGGGGTTTTGTCTTTTCAGTTGAATATTCGTTAGAATGAACTCCGATCTAATTGCGGCGTCTGCACGCCCCGGAGGTTTCATGACTCAAGACGATAGCCCCCACAGCCCCCACATCGACAGGGGCCTGACGCAAGGCCAACTGGTTCATTTGATGTATGCCCTGTTTGCCATCGGCGTGCTGTCAGCCGGCTTACTGGGCGCGGCAGCCATTGCGGCGGTGGTGTTGGCTTATCTTAAGCGCAGCGACATGGTGGGGACGGTCTATGCCGGCCACATCGACTGGATTATTCGTACATTCTGGTGGGGCTTGCTGTGGATGCTGATCAGTGCCGCCCTGATGCTGATCTTCGTGGGCTATGCCACGGGCCTGGTGGCCTTTATCTGGATTATTTATCGCATCATGAAAGGCTGGCTGGCGCATTTCTCGGGTGAGACCCCCCTGCCTGGCCTGTAAGCGTTTTGGTGCAGGATGCGGTTCGTGGGGGGTAATACACCCCGGTCACTGCATCCTGACCGGCCTGTGTGCTGCCCTGGGCGGGGTGATGCCTGGTTGGGATCACCCATTGGGCCATGGGATGGCCCTGGGGCAGAACAGGCTTATTTCAGATGTTGGCTGACGAGTTTGGTCAGCTCGAACATTGAGACCTGGTCTTTGCCGAACAAAGGACGCAGCTTATCGTCGGCATTGATATTACGACGGTTAGCTGGGTCTTGCAGGTCGTGTTTCTTGATGTATTCCCAGATTCGTTTGGTGACTTCCGTGCGGGGCACGGCTTCATCGCCAATGACGGCAGCCAGGATAGCGCTGGGTGTCAGGGGCTTCATGAAGGCCGCATTGGGCTTGCGTCCGGGTTTTTCGGTGGTTGCCATGAAACAGGCTCCTACTTGATTGAA